>JAWKOD010000003.1:0-664262 GCA_041391385.1 Bdellovibrionota bacterium | reverse complement strand
GCAAGGAGCGCCCAGAGTAGAATCAAGCTCAGTCCCGTAACGGGTTCTCCAGGGTTTTGCATAAAGAGGGGCGTGATCGTTGAGACTAACAAAACAACGAGACAGGCTTTAATTTTTTTAGAAGTTGGGAGCGTGAAGTTAAGTTTTTTTTCGAGAACAAAAAAACTTATTAAAACAAGTGAAGCGGCAATACCCAGAAACTTGGCACTCGTATAGTAAAAGCTAAATTTATCAGAGACTAAGAGGCTAACAATAGAGAGTCCTGCGGCAATAATGTAAGATCCAACTAACACAACTTCAGTGTAATTGAGTTTTCGTATTAGACTATAGATGTGGAATACTTCTTTTTACGGTTTTTTGTCCTGTTTCTTTTTTTGTTTTTGTTTTTAAAGAGAGAGTTTAAACAAAGAAAAGAAAGAGACTTATCTCCTAAGAATCTGTCTGAGCTTTTCAATATGGGATCTAAATGGAAAAAGGGATCTGATCCGAGAATCTCAGCGCTCTTTTTTTCTGCCGCCGCCTTTATCGGCTTTTCTCTATGGGAGTCCTTGGTGATTTCTATGCTTGGAGTGCTCAGTTTTACTCTTATAACGCTTCCTCTTGGAATCGTGGCTGCGACTGTTCTTTTAAAGAGAAAAGAGAGTTTTCATCCGTGGACTTTTCAGGAATGTCAATGGGGATTGTCTGCTTTGGCCCTACTCTCTGGCGCAGTCTTTTGCTGGGTGTTGTTCCCTTGGGTATACTTTCGATCCTTGTTCTTGAAAAAGACATGAAAGTCTAACAAGATCAGGAAGTGCTCTATTCGTTGCTATACGCATTATCTGATGAATTCAAAATTTTTAATGTCATTCGCTATATAAGTTTTCGTTCGGGCTTAGCCGCTGTAACTTCTTTGCTTTTTGTTCTCATTATTGGTGGCCCCTTCATAGCATGGATGAAGAAAAAGCAATTTGGCCAAGCCATAAGACAAGACGGACCCGAAAATCATTTAAAAAAGGTGGGGACTCCTACCATGGGGGGGTTACTTATTTTAGTTGGCTCCCTTCTTGGAACACTCCTATGGGGAGATTTGTCGAATATTTATGTTTGGGCCCTTTGTCTTTTGATTTGTATTTTTGGACTTGTCGGTTTTTTAGACGATTACATTAAAATCATTAAGAAAGATCCCGAAGGCCTAGCGAGTAGGTGGAAGTTTCGACTTCTGTTTTTGGGTGCAGGATTGGTTTCTTTTATGCTTTACGCCGCAGCAGACGGACAGCCGAGTCAGGGCGTGCTGTATTTTCCCTTTTTTAAAAACTTTGTCTTAGATATGGGCCCTTATTACATGCTCTTTAGTGTTTTTGTTATGGTGGGTGCATCGAATGCTGTTAATTTAACGGATGGCTTGGACGGCTTGGCTATTGGCCCTTGTATTGTGAACGCCGCTGCTTTTTTCATTTTATGTTATCTGGGAGGGAATGCGGTCTTTGCTCGTTATCTTACCATTCCCCATGTTCCCGGGATTGGGGAGCTTGCAGTGCTCTGCGCAGCTCTTTTGGGCGGTGGGGTGGCCTTTCTTTGGTTCAATACTTATCCTGCTCAGGTCTTTATGGGCGATCTGGGTGCTTTGGCCTTAGGCGGTGCCTTAGGTGCTTTGGCGGTTGCCTCTAAAAATGAAATCTTGCTCTTGGTTTTGGGAGGTGTTTTTGTAATTGAAACGCTCTCTGTCATTTTGCAGGTCCTTTCCTTTAAATTAAGGGGGAAGCGGATCTTTAGAATGGCCCCAATTCACCATCATTTTGAGCTTATGGGGTGGCCCGAGCCAAAGGTTATCGTAAGATTCTGGATTCTTTCCTTTATTTTAGCTATAGCTGCTTTAGGCACTTTAAAGTTGAGGTAGCCAATAGAAAAGGCTCTAATGTGAATGTGGCAATGCAGGGATTAAACGGTAAAAGTATATGTATTTTAGGGGCAGAACAAAACGCCCTCGAACTCTCTCGCTTTATTTTGAGAAGCAAGGGAATGCCCAAAATTGTATTTCCAGGACTTCCTGAAGAGAAACAAGAATTGGTGCGAGCTCTTTTTGAGGGCTTAGAAGTTGAATACGAATTTGGCCCTATTGAATTGAGGCTCTTCCAAAGCGCCGCCATGGTTGTCGTATCTGAAGGCTTCCCGATAGATCTTAGGGAATTAGACGCCGCTAGAAACATGAATATCCCAGTTGTTTCTGAACTTGAATTTGTGTCTTTGTACTCTGCTAGCAATATCATTGCTGTTGCCGGAACTAATGGAAAATCTAGCACCGCACATATTCTAAAGATGATGTTGGAGAATGAAGGGAACGAAGTTTTTGCCAACGTCGACCTTCCTTTGAGTAGTGTTTTAAATGCGGCAACAGTTCCTAACTATATTGTTGCTTGTTGCACGCCACAGCAGCTTGAGGGGACTCGAACCTTTAAGCCTAAGGGGGTTTTATTTTTAAACCTTGCTGAGGACATGACCGATCGTTACCCCAACATTGAAAATTATTTTCAAGCCAACCGTGAAGTTTTAAAAAATGCGGACGCTGACACGTGGGTTGTTTTCAACTCACAAGACAACCAAGTTGTTTCTTTTGTTCAGAACCTTCTATCAAAAACCTATTTGTTTGGTGGCCAAGAAATTCCCTCTGGCTTTGAGGGTGCTTGGTATCAAAAAACAAAACTCTGCGTTCGTTGGAAAAACGAATTAGCTGAATTTGATCTTTCTCAACTTAGAGTTCGTGGCTTTCACACTCGTGAAAACTTGATGGCAGCTACGCTTGGAGCCCTTTGTTTGGGTGTTTCTCTCAAGTCGATTGAGAAGGCTATTGCTGATCTTCGTGCTCTTCCGCACCGAGTTCAATTTGTAAAACGGATTAACGATGTGGCTTTTTACTCAGATGCTTATGCTACAAATCCAGCAGCGGTTATTCGCACATTAGGTGCTTTTCATGAACCTGTTATCTTAATTATGGGCGGTAAGGATAAGGAGTTAAACTTTTCTTATCTAGCTCCTCATATTCGCCTTCGAGTTAAAAACTTAATTATTACGGGCGAAAGTAAAGAAAAAATTAATCGCTACTTAGGCGACTACACAGAAACATTTTTGGTTGGCACTCTAGAAGAAGCAATTCTTTTGGCTTATCAAAAGTCACGCAATGGAGATGTGGTCTTGTTGTCTCCAGGTTGCATGGGAACAGATAAGTTTCCAAGCCAAGAGGAGATGGGAGAGTTTTTCTCTAAGCTCGTGCTTTCCCTTTCTCAACCGCGCAAGCCCAACGTTCTTTAGGCTGCTCATAAGTTATGGCAACAATACTTATTGTTTCAGGATCCCTTAGAAAAGACTCTTTAAATACAAAGCTTGCTCATGTGTGGGCTGCCTCTTTTGCTAAAAATGGAACAGAGGTTGAAGTTGTGGCCGCTGATCTTTTGAATGTTCCGCTTATTAATCAAGATATTGAGATTCCGCCAAGCATTAAGAGTTTATCCGATAAAATTCAACTCGCAAAAGGAGTAATTATTTGTACTCCCGAATATAACGGCGGAATTTCTCCTGTTATTAAGAACGCAATTGATTGGACCTCTACCTTGCGTCCACATCCTTGGGCAGGAAAGCCCGTGTTTCTTTCTGGAACCTCTCCCGGAGCCTTGGGCGCGGTGAGTGCTCTGTTGCATACACGCAACCCACTTGATCGATTGGGAGCGCATGTGTTTCCACAATCTTATGGAATTCCCCATGGCGATAAAGAACTTACGGGTAAAACTCTTGAAGATCCAAAAAAGCAAGAAATGCTCGATTCATTGGCAGAGCGCTTCTTAGGCTTTTGTTCTAAATTTTAACCCATTTTAAGCTAGGGCTAACTTTTCAAAAACGATCTCTTTGTTTTCTCCATTTTTTACGAGCTTCGCGGTTATTTTATCTCCCTCGGCAAAGAGTCCCTCAAGTATTTTTTTAGACAGGGGAACTTGAAGCTCTCGGTAAATAACCCTTTTTAAAGGACGAGCTCCAAACTCTGGGGAGTAACCAAGTTCTGCGAGATAGTCTTTAGCCTCATCGCTCACATCAAGGGTGATGTGTTTATCTTTAAGTATTTTATTAAAGGCAGTTACTTGCACGTCTACAACTTCACGAATGAGCTCGTTACTTAAAGTTTTGAAGATTACAATCTCATCAATTCGGTTAATAAATTCAGGACGAAGATGCTGTTTTAAATATTCGGGAACATCTTTAGACGTAAGCATTTTGTTTCTAATTTCTTCAGCCCCTAGGTTACTGGTCATGATGAGAAGAGTGTTTCTGAAGTCAACGTTTCTTCCCTGGCCGTCAGTCATGCGTCCGTCATCAAAGACCTGAAGGAGTGCGTTAAGAACATCTGGGTGTGCTTTTTCAATTTCATCAAAAAGAACAACCGAGTAGGGACGTCTTCTTACAGCTTCGCTCAGCTGGCCACCATCTTCAAATCCAACATAACCTGGAGGTGCACCAATAAGGCGCGAAACAGAATGTTTTTCCATGTATTCACTCATGTCTATTCGAATCATGTTTTGTTCAGTGTCGAACAAAACTTCAGCAAGTGTTTTGGCCGTTTCAGTTTTTCCTACACCCGTAGGACCTAAAAACAAAAAGACGCCTATAGGTTTGTTGGGGTCTTTGAGTCCACTGCGAGAAAGTCTAACAGCGTCTGACACGGCAGAAAGTGCTTGGTCTTGGCCGCGAACTCTTTTCCTTAAAAGATCCTCAAGGTGTAAAAGCTTTTCGTTTTCACCCTGCTCAAGTCTGTCGACAGGTATTCCGGTCCATTTGGAGACAATTCCAGCAATGTCATTTGCGGTAACCTCTTCACTGAGCATGCGCTTGTCGCCCTGAAGAGAGTTCAGTTCCTTTTTGGCCTCTTCCATTTCTTTTTGTTTTTCCGGAAGCTTGCCGTACTTAAGTTCAGCCGCAATTCCCAGGCTTCCTTGTCGCTCGGCAGCTTCTAGTTCTTTGTTGAGACGTTCAATTTCTTCTTGAATGAGGTGAACGCTCATAATTTTGTGTTTTTCTTTTTCCCACTGAGACTTGAGAGCCTCAACGGTATTTCTTTCTGTTGTGATGTCTGCCTCGATTTCGGCTAACCGTCGTTTACTTGCGGAATCCGTTTCTTTTTTAAGTGCCTCACGCTCAACTTCTTTTTGGGTAAGGGCGCGTACTTTTTCGTCGATCTCGGTTGGCATCGAATCAATTTCAATTCTTATTTTTGATGCAGCTTCATCAATCAGGTCAATTGCTTTGTCTGGCAAAAACCTATCGGCAATATATCTATTTGAGAGCTGAGCTGCTGCTACAAGAGCCGAGTCTTGAATATGAACACCATGGTGAATTTCATATTTTTCTTTAAGACCGCGCAAGATAGAAACCGTGTCTTCAATGCTTGGTTCGCCTACATAAACCTGCTGGAAACGACGTTCCAGCGCCGGATCTTTTTCTATGTACTTTTTATATTCATCGAGGGTTGTTGCTCCGATACAGCGTAGTTCTCCTCGAGCAAGGGCCGGCTTAAGGAGGTTTCCTGCGTCCATGGCCCCGTCAGATTTACCCGCACCTACAAGAGTGTGAAGCTCGTCGATAAAAAGAACAATGTCTGAATTGCTACCTTGGACTTCTTTGATAAAAGCCTTGAGGCGCTCTTCGAACTCACCTCGGTATTTGGCACCAGCAATCATTGCTCCCAAGTCCAGAGAGAGAACTTTTTTGTTTTTTAATGTTTCAGGGATATCGCCTGCTACAATTCTTTGTGCGAGTCCCTCTGCTAAAGCCGTTTTTCCCACCCCAGGCTCTCCGATGAGCACAGGGTTGTTTTTTGTCCTTCGAGATAAGACTTGAATGACGCGTCTAATTTCTTCGTCTCTGCCTATAACGGGATCGAGTTTTCCTTCGCGGGCTAAGGCTGTTAGGTCTTTGGAATATTTCTCAAGAACTTGATAGCGTTCTTCACTTGAAGCCTCGTCTGCTTTTTGGGAACCACGAACTTTTTTAAGTTCCATTTCAAAAGCGCTGGGATTGAGCCCGACTTTTCTGAGTGAGTCGCTAGCAAAAGTGTTTGATTCTAAGATTCCTAGAAACAAATGCTCTGTGGCTATAAATTTGTCTCCCATTCTTACAGAATTTTCTTGGGCCTTAGAGAGAACTCTTTGTACTTCGTGCGAAATACCGATGTTTTGAGTCCCCTGTGAGGTAGAAATTTTAGGTGTTCTTGAGAGAAGGTCGTCCGCAAGTGCCTCTGTTTTGTTTGTGTAGTTTAAATTTTTGAGCACCATGTTTACAGGGGCAACACTCAATAGGCTTTTGAGAACGTGTGCAATTTCAAGAGCAGCACTTGAGCTTTGCTCTGCGAGAGAATGTGCTTCAGCGAGCACTTGCTGAGATAGAGTTGTTAGTTTTTCTGGTTTAATCATCCTTCTATTAATGTGGGATCAAGATTTTGAAAGTCAATTAGAGATCGCGAAGTATACTTTAAGTGTATTCTCAACTACTTATAAGCAAGCGCAAAGAGTTCAAGGTCATATTCAGAGAAAAAATTATTAAAATCTTCAGCGCCCGCCAAGCGGACGACTTTTGATTTTGAAATAGAGGGGTACATTAAAGAAGAGGGTTCTTTGCTGTGTGACCTCCCGAGTGAGTGACCTAATTCGTGCTGAGTAATGTAAGTAATCCATGGCAGTGAAGCTTCAGGTGAGTCATCACCATATAGATTTTCATCGGCTTTGATGAAGATGTCTGCTTCGGCAATTCCCTGTGCAGTATATCGAGTCAGGGTTACTGCAAGAGATCCTGGGATTTTGCTAGTCCATGGCCACGTCTCAGTAACATAATAAATTCCGTTAACTCCATCTCTGTTAAGCGAAGCATAGTCGCCTGTGTAGGCGGGCGCACGATTGTCGTTTTCGTCTATTAACAAGTCTGTCTGCTCAAAAGTATCGTTGTATTGATTTGCAGAATCCCCCACAGCTATTCTCAGTTTTTCAGGAGCGCTTTCTTCATAACTAAAAGTTATAGCCGCATTATTCCAGCGAACGATTGCGCCGTCTGAAGTGCAGAGATACTCTTCGTAACAAGAATGGACATCAAGGCCACTTTCTTTTGAACAAGCGCCAAGGAGCAAAAGGCATAAAACAACAAATCTCCCTGTCCCCATATTATACAGGGATGCAGGTAGCGTGCCCGAATTGTTAAGCTAAATCGTAAGTGTTTTCAGAGGCTTTAATAAAAAGCAGCTGAACAACTTTTAGGCACTTGCCTCAGGTGAGAACGCACTCAGCTTTGCCTCTGTTGTTTCAGGGAGTGAGGCAAAAAGGCGCTGAATCTCTTCGTTTTCAATGGTTTCTTTTTCTAAAAGAACAGCGGTCATTTTTTCGACAACAAAGGCATTTTTTTCGAGAATTTCGCATGCGCTTTCAAATTCTTCTTCAAGAATTTTTTTCATTTCTTGGTCAAACAACTGTGCAGTGTTTTCAGAAATGGGCGCGTGTTCGTTTTTTATGAATGGATTGCCCTGGTACATTTCACTTTGTTGACCGAGTGAAACAAGTCCCAGTGTCTCGCTCATACCAAATTCAGAAATCATTCTTCGAATAATGTCACTTGCTCGCTTGAGGTCATCGTGGGCGCCAGTCGTAACATCCCCTATGAAAACTTTTTCCGCGGCTCTTCCACCGAGTAGCGTTTTAATTTTAGAGCGCAATTGCTGAGTCGTTAAAAGGTGTCGCTCTTCTTCAGGGATTTGCATTGTATAGCCAAGAGCCCCATTACTTCTGGGGATAATCGATATGCGATGAACCTTGTCTAGTGAGCCACTAAAGTGTGCAACAACGGCGTGGCCTACTTCGTGATAAGCAACAGTTCTTTTTTCTGATTCTGGAAGAATTCTGCTCTTTGAAGCGAGACCCGCTACGACACGATCAATAGCCTCTTCAAAGCACTGTCTTGTAACGATGGAGTATCCCTTTCTTACGGCCAAGAGTGCGGCTTCGTTTACGAGGTTAGCAAGGTCCGCTCCAGAAAACATAGGGGTTCTAGAGGCAATTTCTTTGTAGTCTATGCCAGGCCCAATTTTTACGTTTCGAGTGTGAACCTTAAGAATTTCTTCTCGACCCTTAAGTCCAGGACGATCTACGAGAATTTGTCTATCAAAGCGGCCGGGGCGCATGATCGCAGGATCAAGGACCTCGGGTCTGTTGGTTGCGGCCATAATAATAACCCCTGAATGGTTATCAAAGCCGTCCATTTCGACGAGAATCTGGTTGAGCGTGCTTTCTCTCTCATCATTAGAGGTCATAAGACCCGTGCTACGTGATTTTGCTACAGCGTCGAGTTCATCGATGAATACAATACAGGGAGCTTTCTTTTGTGCTTCCGAAAAAAGATCTCTTACGCGTGCAGCGCCCACGCCAACAAACATTTCGACAAAGTCAGAACCAGATATTTGAAAAAAGCTTACATTTGCCTCACCTGCAACTGCGCGTGCAATGAGTGTTTTTCCGGTTCCTGGGGGACCCATGAGCAAAACACCTTTTGGAATTTTTCCACCGATATCAAGATACTTCTCAGAGGACTTAAGGAAGCTTATAATTTCTTGGAGTTCTTCTTTAACTTCGTCGCATCCAGCAACATCTGCAAAAGTAATTCGTTCTTTTTGGTCTTGGTCTACAAGCTTTGCGCGACTTTTACCAAAAGACATAATTCCCGATGAGGTTCCTTGCTTGAAGAGCCTGGAAAAAAAGAATTGTGAAATGGCGAGAAGAAAAATAATGGGGATTACCCACGAGAGAAGAAAGTCTTTTAGCCAGTCACCTTGAGCTTTTGATTCATAGACAACATCTTTTTCTTCGAGCAGAGGTATGAGAGTTGCGTCTTCTCCAACACGTTCAGCCACCCATTGTTTTGTGCCTGGTGTCTTGAGTTCGGCCCCAATAAGTTCGGAGCTGAGCCAAACTTTTTTAACTTTGTCTGCTCTAAGAGCAGCTTTGATTTCGGAATATGTTTTTTTCTCTGTTGCTGGGGAGCTTTCAAAAAAACTGGCAATCAGCAAGAAGCTGCCGAAGAAAAATAAAATTTTTAATGGCGTAGAGTAGGAGCGCTTCTTAATTTTTTTGCGAGGTTTTTTCTTTTTGCTCATGCGACTATTCTTCTCCGTCGTCGAGACGCTCTTCTTCGCTTTTAGGGATAAAGACATCGTTGAGTTCTGTTTTCATGTCACCGTCTGCTGCGATGAGTTCTTTAAGGGAGTCGGCTTTTTCCGTTTTGCCAAGTTTTTCGTAGCCTTTGATAGCGTAACGAATTTTTCCGAGCTCTTCGGCTTTCATCGAGGCGCGAAGAACTTCGTCGTCATTCTCTTGACCCAAAACGCGAAATAGTTTTGTGAGAAGAAATATGTTGCCCTCTTCTATGGCGGCATTTTTGATTTTTGCTAATTCGTCAGGTTCGGTTGTCAAAAAGTCGATGGCGTCACTGTACCACCCTTCGCTTACAAGGCCTCTGCCAAGTGCCTTTTTTTGGTCATCGGACATTTTTTTATGGCCGTGAAGGATATCTCTTTTAGAAATTGCGTCAGGAAATTTTGTGTTCAAATTTTTGCTCATATTTTCTTCGAAAACCCCTTCAAGTTTTGTGGCTTCTACCGAATGAGAGCATAGATAGATATTGCTCTCAAGGAGGATTCAGTTATGAAACGGAAATCGATCAAAAAAGACCTTAAAAAAGAATCAACAAAAGTAAATGCAAAGACAGTGTCAGTTCTTTACCAAAATATTGGTGGCGAAGTATATGCTTTTGCTCAGGTAGGAGCCGAGGTTTACTTTGGCAAGGTGCCTGTACAGAGTACGGCTCAAGAGGCTGTTAAACATTTAATGGAAAAAGAGGCAGCGTAGTCGCTATAGCTACTACGTACCGCCCCCCAGTCGCAATTTTAGTTATTTTCCTTCTGATCTCGCTCTTGATTTCGTGTGCTTACGCTTGAGTTTAGCGCGCACTTTAGCGGTTTTGGAGCGGTTCTTAGGTTTTTGTTTTTTAGCCATAGCCTCTTATACCTTGTGTGATGAAAGTGGAAAAGCTTTCGACAGCTGAAGTTTATTTAGACGCTATTTCTACAAAAATCATCGTTTTTTCGAGCACTTAGCCCCTTATAAGCCTGTAAAATAATGTTATGAGAGATGGAGCTATGCGCTTTAAGCGCTTATTTTTTACGCCTTGGAGGCTTTTGGGGCTCGTTGTTGTATTTACAGCTAGCTCAGCCATTGCCCTTCCATCGTCTCGAGCGACCCACAATACGAGCGCTAAGGGAGCCTCTAGCAGCACATCAACTGACTTAAGTTCCCAAGAAAAAGCCATCAAAATAGACGAAGAAAACAGGGTTTATTTATTGGGCCTTAAGATCATGGAGAATTTTGGTTGTGGAGACTTTGTCGAAAAAGGGATTGATTCACTTGTTGACTATTTGAGAGGACAAGAAGAGTTTCCAGAGCGGCTTAAAAAAACACACGTTTCTTTTACTCCTGAGGAACACGCGCGAACTCTAACGGGACATTTTAGACTATTAAACTATACTGAAAAAACAGACACTCCAGAGTCAAAGATTAAAAAGGCCCGAGGGCCTTATTCCGAAAGTTTTAGAGAATTAAGTAAAATTATTAACGTCGATCTTTATCGTTCTTATGGAAACGAGACTGATACCCGCAAAATCGCAGACGATTTAGATAATCCCAATGGAGCATACGGAAAATACTTTAAAGATAAACTTCGAAGCGTACTTAAGCGTTTAAATACATATGCTGGAGTTGACTACTTGAATATAGGTTGTCGCATTCAAGGCGAGCCTAAAGACAGAAATAAAAATAAACTTTTAGTACAACTTGCGGAGCCCGGGAAAGATGGCAAACCCGTTAAGGTTCATTTGGACGAATATTTAAAAAGAACAAAAATTAAAAAGACAGATGTCGTTGATGCTACAATTCGCAGCGGTTCTGCAACAACGAATGAGAAAAAGCCCGTAGAGACAGTTCGTCAGGCCATTGTGCCAGAAGCAACAGCAGCTAAAAAACCCGCTCCTGCAACTGTTCCTGCAAAACCGAGAGCGCTCGTGCAAACACCAAGCACAGGAGCTCCGACAATTGGAATTTCTGGAGGTTCAAGGCCTCCTGTTACTAAAGCGTCGGTACCTGCTAAGCCGGTGCATAAGCCTGCGCCGAAACCAGCGGCACCTACTTTTGAGCAAAAAGCAGACGAGGCTCTTCGTCAGCTAGAACCTAAAACCACGGCTGGAAAAAAACTCATGAGCCGATTTAAAAGTTGGCTCGGTGTGAACGGAAAGTCTTCTGTTGATGATTTCCATAATCTTGTTTTAAAAACACTGAAGGCAGATTCTAATTTTCAACATTATCTCATTTCTAGAAACCCCTTTGGTGAAATGTGTACAAACTATAATATCCCTGAGGAAAAAGGTGGCTTAACTCTCGCTCAGAGAGAAAAAGTTCTCACAAAGGCCTTCTTGGTCCACTTGCTTGTAGAAAACTTTGATAATCCTTCTACAGAGCACTTAGGTTCGCCTGATGAAGACTCTATTGGTCCATGGCAAATAGCTATGAATTCAGTCAAAATATATGGCTGTAAGTACAACAGTAGGGATGAAATTAAGAATAACCTAGACAAGAACATTCATTGCTTGATGAAGGTGTATTCTTATCGTGAAAAAAAATACGACAAGATTTATGGCCCGAGTGGAGTGTATTGGACCGTGCTTAAAGAGGGTAGCGGCAAGTATGACTTCTTTGAAGAAAAGTATGAGCCTTTGTTCAGAGAGGCTGTACCTGAGTGTAAAAGCAGTTATGACCCCAATGACAACTTTAGGTCTGCTAATGGCCATACACCGCAGGCAGTGAAAGATTTTATTTCGGCTGTAATTTAAAGGCAGAACGCTTTCTTGCCCTAGGCATTATTAAAATCTTGAGGCTTCATTAACCTAAAGAATTGCCCCAAATGTGACTTATTAATTTCACTTCGATTTTGCCTATGCTATGAGCTTAGGCATTGGAGATCGTATGAGATTTATATCGACTTTATTTTCACAACTTCAAAAAATGGGGAAGGCTCTTATGCTTCCTGTGTCTGTGCTTCCTGTGGCGGGTATTTTACTCGGCGTTGGGGGAGGCTTTCTTGCGAGTTCCGATAAGGGCGGTATTGTTCTAAGTGAAACAACCCGACTTGTCTTCGAAATCATGCAAAACGCCGGAGACCCTATTTTCGGAAGTTTAGCGCTTCTTTTTGCAATTGGTGTAGCCCTTGGTTTTACCGAAAACGACGGGGTTGCGGGCCTCTCGGCTGTTGTTGGTTATGTTGTATTGCTTGGAACCACAGGAACAATGGCTAAGTACTTGGGTGTTGAGCCCGCTAAGGTTCTTGGAATTAGTGCCATCAACACAGGTGTCGTGGGCGGTATTATTGCCGGTGCCATTGCAGCCTATATGTTTAATCGTTTCTACCGGATTAAACTGCCAGCTTATTTGGGCTTTTTTGCAGGAAAAAGATTTGTACCTATTGTTACGGCTTTTGGCGCTATCGTAGCAGGTGTTGCATTGAGCTTTGTTTGGCCGCCCATTGGTAATGCTATTAATTCTTTTTCTCACTGGGCTTCACAGGAAAATCCTGTTTTAGCGTCTGGTATTTATGGAGTTGTTGAGCGTGCTCTCATTCCATTTGGACTCCATCATATTTGGAACGTTCCTTTTTTCTTTGAAATTGGAAAATACTATCAGCCATTAAAGCCAGGAATTGATTGCGCAATGGAAGTTGCTCAGAGCAATCCCGATCTTTGTAAAATGGTTCAAGGAGAAATCCCTCGTTTCTTTGCGGGCGATCCCACTGCGGGAATTTTAGCCGGTGGATATCTCTTTAAAATGTTTGGTCTCCCTGCTGCAGCCATTGCTATTTGGCAGGCCGCTAAACCTGAGAAGAAAGCCATGATCGGAAGTATCATGATTTCTGCCGCGTTTACTTCTTTTTTAACGGGGATTACTGAGCCTATTGAATTTGCCTTCTTGTTTGTAGCGCCACTTCTTTATGTTTTTCACGCGCTCTTGGCAGGTTCGGCTTTTGTCGTGGCTAATTTGATGGGTATTAAATTAGGTTACGCTTTTTCACATGGGTTTATTGATTATGTTCTTCATCACTGGGTGAGCGGCCTTGGAACAGGCAAGGGCATGATCTTGGTCTTAGGTGTGATTTACGCCGTCATTTATTATGTCGTGTTTTACTTTGCGATTACAAAACTTAACTTGGCAACTCCTGGTCGAGAAGACGAGAGTCTATTGGCTGCGAGCGCCGGTGCTGTTGCTACGGGTTCTAAAGCAGAGCAGTTGGTTGTGGCATTTGGCGGTAAGGCAAACATCAGTTCACTTGATGCCTGTATTACGCGCTTGCGAGTTGAAGTAAACGAAGTTTCAAAAGTGGATCAGGACGCCTTGAAAAAATTAGGCGCTGCCGGGGTTCTTGTGGCTGGCAAAGGGGTGCAGGCTATTTTTGGAACTAAGTCTGACAACTTGAAATCAGACATGAGTGAATACTTAAAAACGATATAGAAATGAAGGAATATTCTTTTCCTAAAGACTTCGTTTGGGGTGCGGCTACGGCCGCAATCCAAATTGAAGGAGCAGCTAGGGAAGATGGCAAAGGACTTTCTAATTGGGACGTCTTTTGTGAAAAGCATCCTGAGAAAGTCTTTGATTCGGCTACACCTGAAGACGCGTGCGATCACTACCACCGCTTTAAAGAAGACGTTGCACTTATAAAAGAACTTGGACACACGGGTTACAGGATGTCGATTGCCTGGACTCGGATTTTTCCTCAAGGCTATGGAGAGATAAATGCTCAGGGAGTGGAGTTTTATCAAAAACTTTTCAACGAGTTATCCACAGCCGGCATTGAGCCCAATGTAACCCTCTATCACTGGGACTTGCCCCAATCTCTTGCGGAAAAAGGGGGCTGGGAAAACAAAGAAACCATTGCTCATTTTGTAAACTATGCCCGCACTTGCTTTGAGCTTTTTGGAGACCGGGTAAAGCTTTGGGCAACGCTCAATGAGCCCGGATGGACGACTTTGCAAAGTTATGTGACGGGCCTTCATCCTCCAAATAAAACAAATTATAAAGCGGCTATTCAAGTAGCACATAATTTTATGGTGGCTCATGCTCGCGTTCTTAAGGAATATCGAAATTTAAATCAGGGTGGAAAAATTGGTTTAGTTTTGAACATGTCTACCGTGTATCCCGCTTCGGAGTCTGATGAGGATAAACTTGCTGCTAAAAAAGCGGATGGTATTTTAAACAGGTGGTTTATTGATCCTGCTATTTTGGGAGCATACCCCATGGATACATGGGAGCTGTATTCTCAAAACAATTTACTTCCTGATTACACAGCTGAAGAGCTTGAACTTTTTAAAGAAAACACAATAGATTTTATTGGTGTCAATTATTACTACCCACACTACGCAAGTGCAGATGCCAAAGAAAGTGCTTATCACCTCAATACATCTGGAGATAAAAACGAAGACTGTAAGTTTTCAATAAAAGGCGTTTTTAAGTTTGTTAAAAACCCACAGGGTAAATACACCGACTGGGGTTGGGAAATTTACCCCGAAGGTCTTTACGACTTGCTCTTAAGAGCAGAAGCATATCGGCCAGGTATAGAAGTTTATATCACTGAAAACGGTGTAGGCATGCAAGAAGAACTTGTAGCGGGCACTGTTCAAGATGATGCTCGCATTGAGTTTGTTAAAGAACATTTAAAAGTTGCTCATAAGGCCATAGAAGCGGGCGTGAATTTAAAAGGCTATTATATGTGGTCGCTGATGGATAACTTCTCATGGGTGAATGGCTATAAGAAGCGCTATGGGTTTTTGTATGTTGATAGAAAAACCAAAGACCGCTTTATAAAGAAAAGCGGTCTTTGGTTTAAAGAATTAGCACGAACGCAAACTCTTAAAGGTTAATTTTGTAAATCTTACTGAGCAGCACTTAAATTTGTAACAGAGCCGTCGCCTTCTACAAATAGTGATTTGTTAGTGGTTGAGCTTTTAAGAATGGTTTTTATTTTCCAACCCACTGCAATTTGAGCTGTTGCGAGAGGATCTTCCTCGGTACCTCTGTTTAAGACTTCATAGATTTTTGCCCCAGCCTCGACAGTGTAACCCCAGCCAACTTCTACAAGCTCAGGAAGTACTGTGAGATTGGCAATGTATTTGCCCTTACCATTGTATGTTCCTCGAGGAGTAAAGGTAACTCTAAAAGCAAGATCGACTACTGTGATTCCATAAAGGTTTTTGTAAGTAGCTTTATAAAGGGCAGAAACAGGGCGCGACCAGTTTTCTAATTCTTGCCAGCTTTGCGCTTCTTGAGGAACAATGTGAGCATAGGCACCATTTATACTAACAACAGGCTGATTGGCCTCAACAAATTTCCAAATCTTTTCTCCCAAAACAAACATGCCTTCGGCAATTTTTAGTGGGCTTTCTGCTTGTGCGGCGTCATCGATGCCACCGGCAAATTGATTAAAACGAAAATTATTGATGTTAATGCGCTTGAGGTTTTGAGGTGTAAAATCAAAGGGAGATTTATTGTCGTCAACGAGTTGAACTTTTTGCAGTTCAATTTTATCGAGATTAAAACTTAAGTGGTCGTTGTCGACAACTTGAGCAGGGTCGTTGTCTTGCGCAAAGGCGAAAACCCCAAAGGTGCTGAGAACTATGAAAAAGAATGATTGAGTGAAATATCTTTGTTTTGTGTCCATTTTTTACCCCCTTAAAACCTTAGAAAAATGCTTTTAGTTAAGAAACTCTTAGGTCATCCTTTAACGGGTACGACCTAAGAGAGTCAACCTTACAAAGTCTTGTGCGCGATGAGTTATCGTTGATCTGGGTCTCTAAGCTGAATTTGAGCATAAACAGGAAAGACTTTTTTAAGCTCAGAATCAGTTTCTGAAGTTACTTCGGGTAAGGTTCCAAGAAGGATCCATTTATCACTATTATAAAAAGTTCCACTTGAAACGAGTTGTTGTTTCGAAAAATGAGGGTCCTCAACATTGAAGCCACCACCTACTGGAATTTTACGCCACTCATTCTCTGGAGCGGCAGTTGTGTAATCAACTGAGTAAGTGAGGTCAACAGTATGGTTGTCACCACCTAAAATTGCCTCGTATTCAATAACAGAACCTACGAGTCTGGATTCAACTTCAACACCGCTTGAATCACCACCAACAGCATAAATAATTTCCTTGGTAGCTTCTGCTTTTCCTCTTTGGCCTGAGGGGGAGATTATCTCAGCAGCTGTGATGACTTTGGCTTTTGAATCAAGAACAAGTGCCGCCATAGATTCTCGATCCGCCTTATAGTACTCTCTATTAACTGAATAGACTTCGAATTTGATTCGAAAATCTTTTGCTTGAGCGCTAAGTGAAAAAGAACAAAAAGCTAAGAGAGAAAAAAATAAATTTTTAAATGTTTTCATGTGCACCTCTAGTAGAGAGATTTAGTTCTTTATCTCTATGTGAAGAACTTAAAACACCTTAAGCCCTGTTCGCTACAGGAGGAACTCCCCGTCTATTATTCTTCAGGGGGCTCTTCAGAAAGGGCGGAACTCTCAAATTCGAGCATAAGTTTTTTTGCAGCCACTAAATCTTTTTTTTGTACCATTACGTCAAAGGGAATGATTTGGCTAAGGTGGGGCATGATGCTCGAGGAGTGTGTGTTGAACACATGCGCAGAAATGCCGTTTGCCTCGAGAGCACCTTTGAGAATTTCAGCCATGTAGGGAGCAGAGTAAGATGTTAGCTTTACAAGGTTGTTGTCGGACATAAGAGAGATTATCTCACGTTTTGGATTATTTGGGTGGGTAGGGTCGTTCTTCGTCATCGATAGGATATCGTTCTTCGGGAGGATAGCTGTCCATCACGTCTTTTTTTCCGTAAGCTAATTTCCAAGCACTTTCCCATTCCATCATTTCTAGGGATTCAAGTTGAAGTTGGTGTTCTCCAGATAGATCTGTAAGTTCTTTAAAAACTGTCTGATATCTAGGGTCTTTAAAATCAAGATCATCTAGCCTTTCGTCTACGCGATTAATTTCTTTTTTAAGAAAAGCTAAATGTTTTTTTACTGCTGCAATTGTACTTGCATCTGCTCGGTGTGTTTTTCCGTAGTGCATGGCTGCGTATGTAATCTTTGGTGGCTTTATGTTGTTGACTTCACAATAGCGAGCCATGTCTGCAAGCAGGAGCACCTTGCCCTTGCCCCATGGAAAAACATCCGCCTTGGCTTTGCCTCCTAGTTCTTTCTTACAAGAGGCATTCGCTGAGGGGTGAGCGAGGATAAAAACTGATGCGATCAATAATCTCGCTAAGAGAGCGACGCTCATACTTCTGTATCGGAGCATTACTGTAATATTACAGTAGTTTTTGAAATCTTGGCTGTTTCCAATAGTGTCGATTTACCTAATTTACTCGCTCACTTCGTTCGTTATGAATTTTCTTTTTATTATTAAAGAATTGGGGTGACCAAGGGGTCTCGAACCCCCGACCTCTAGAACCACAATCTAGCGCTCTAACCAACTGAGCTATGATCACCATTGAGACAATGTAACTTTTACCTTATTTGGGCAGCTAATCAACTGTGACTTTGAGCTGTCTTTGGAGTGTCTTGCAGGCCTAAGCCCTTACAGACCACGTGCTGGCATCCGCGTTGTCCATAACGACAACCCCATCGGCCTCGAGTTCGGCTCTTAATTTGTCGGATTCGGCGAAGTTTTTAGAAGCTCTCATTTGAGTACGAAGCTCTAATTTGGCTTCGATTTCCTTTGCGCGTTCTTGAGAAACGCCGAGACGCTTAAGCTTGCGGGCTTGGATTTCGGCAATTTTTTCATCTGGGTCGCCTTCAAGAATACCGTAAATGGCATCGAAGTACTTCATGCTCAAAGACCACTTTTTCCAAAGCTCTGGAGTGTTGTCTCTAAAGGCTTCGCGAAGAGCTTTCATGATGAGGCCCATGGCCTTGGCTGTGTTGAAGTCATCCCAAAGAGCTTGTTCCACCTCGGGCCATGTGGCGCAAGCGGTGCAACTAAAATTGGGATCAATGGCTAAGAGGTTTTTCTTAGCACTATAGAGTTTTACAAGAAGAGCTTCAGTGCGAGTAATGCCTTCTTCGCTAAAATCCACGGGGCTGCGGTAGTGGTGCTGATACAAGAAGAGCCTTAATACTTCGGGCCCGTAGTTTTCTAAGAATGTTTCGGTCGTAAAAATATTTCCAATACTTTTCGACATCTTTTCTTTTTCGAGTGTGAGGAGGTTGTTGTGTACCCAATAGGTAGCAAGGGGTGTGTGGCTGCAGGCTTCGCTTTGGGCAATTTCATTTTCGTGGTGAGGAAAAATCAGGTCCAATCCACCCATGTGAATATCCACGCCATTGGGAAAATGCTTGTGAATCATTGCTGAGCATTCAATGTGCCAGCCGGGGCGACCCTTGCCCCAGGGGCTATCCCAAGAGGGCTCACCTTCCTTGGCAGCTTTCCACATAGCAAAATCAAGAGAATCTTCTTTGCTTTCGCCGGGTTCAATACGAGCGCCTACTTGGAGCTCGTCGATTTTTTTGTTGCTGAGTTTTCCGTAATTTTCAAATTTGCGAACTCTAAAATAAACATCGTTGCCATAGGGAGTGCTAGCTTCGTAGGCAAAGCCTTTTTCTATGAGTTGGCCAATCATAGCGGTCATTTCGGGAATACATTCGGTAGCTTTGGGTCTGTGCGCGGGTTCTCCTACACGCAGGGTGTTCATTTCTTTGAGGTAAATATCTTGGTAGCGCTTTGCGATTTCGGCGGCAGTTGTGCCTTCATCATTTGCGGCTTTGATGATTTTATCGTCGACGTCTGTGATGTTGGTGGCCCATTCAACTTTGTAGCCCGCAAGTTTAAAGACTCTTTGTACAAGGTCTGAGGTGAGTGCAGCCATTGCGTTGCCCACGTGGATTTTTCCGTAAACTGTGGGGCCACAGGAGTAAATACTTACAGTGCCAGGTAGCTTGGGCGCAAAGACTTCTTTTTTTCCACCAAGAGTGTTGGTGAGTGTAATTTTGGGGAGCTCTTTAGACGCGGACATTGCCTATAAACCTAGCAGAATATTCTTCATAAATATCGCTCATATCTTGAGTGGACAGGGGAAAATCTATTCAGCGTCTAGAGACAAATTGACTTCGAAAAGGTCTCGAAGCTCATCTTCAACGTCTTCTTCTTTGATCTTTTGAGCTAAAGAAAGTTCCTTGATGAGAAGGCTTTTGGCCGTATCAAGCATTTTTCTTTCGCCAAAACTGAGATCTTTGTCGAATTTAAGACGGTAGAGGTCTCTTAGGACTTCGGCGATTTCAAAGATGCTGCCTGTTTTGATCTTTTCCATGTATTCGCGATAACGGCGATTCCATGTTTGAGCATCAGTTGCTTCTTCTTTTGCCTTTAAAATCTTATAGATTTTAGGGACTTCTTTTTCTGAAATGATGGAGCGGAGGCCCACGTCTTTAACTTTATCTGTAGGGATAAGGATGGTACTTCCGTTGTGGTGTAACTGTAGAATATAGAAATATTTCTTACTCCCACCAACTTCTTTTACTTGAACTCCGCGAACTACGCCCACTCCGTGGGAAGGATAAACTGCGTTGTCACCAACTTTGAACATTGCCAACCGGAAAACCTCCTGTAAGATCTTTTGCCTAAACCCTTGATAGGTTAGGGGCTGGAGGGATACTACAGTAAATGATGCTTATTGACAAGGTATTTCTTGCTTCTAAGTCCCCAAGACGATTAGAACTTTTACGTTTTTGCTTCGAAAATGTCGAGCAAATTCAGTGCTTAAGAGAAGAACCGAAGTGGGAGATAAAAGAAACAGCGGAGCACTATCTAAAAAGATGCATAGAAGTGAAGTCACTCGGAGCTAAAGAAGCTCTCGAATTACGTATGAAAACAGCCTCTTCGGACGAAGGAAGTCTTTTGGTGGCTGCCGACACGATTGTTGTTTTAGACGGGGAGATTTTTGGAAAACCCGAGTCTTCAGTGGGGGCCGTTAAAATGTTGAGTCGAATGATGGGTAGGGAACATCAGGTGATGACGGCCTATTCTGTAGCTTTGTTTCAAGGAAGCGAAGAAAAAGAAGCACATACAGCACTTTTAAAAACCCGAGTGCGTTTTAGAAAGGCCCCACTGGCCGAGATAAAGGCCTATGTAAAAACAGGCGACTCGCTCGATAAATCGGGCTCTTACGGAGTGCAGGGGCCAGCAATGCAGTTTGTAGAAAAGGTAGATGGTTCTTATCAAAGTGTTATGGGCCTACCTCTTTTTGAAATTCAAAAAATCACACAAGCCTGGAAGAAGAATTACTCATGAGCCAAGAGGCCTTTGATAACTTTTTAAAGCTCTTGGAAAGGGCGTGTGAGAGTGCTGGAAGAAAAAAAACAGAAATTGAACTCTTGCCTGTATCTAAGGGCCAAGGGGTAGCTAAGATTAAAGAGTTTCTTTTGCTTGATAAGTTTCCCCAGCAGCTTGCAGAAAATTATTTAGCGGAGCTTTCAGAAAAAGAAGAAGCGCTTCCTCAAATTCAGTGGCATTACCAGGGAGCTTTGCAGAGTCGAAAGTTAGAAGAAATTTTAAAGCACGCGTCTGTTCTCCAGAGTGTTAGCCGAGAGAAAGAATTGCTTCTTGTTAAAAAAATAAATCCTGAAAAGCTTAAGGGCTTTTATCTCCAAGTGAATATTTCATCCGAAGGGCAAAAGTTGGGCGCTAGCCAAAACGAAGTTAAACATTTGCTGGATGTGATTACTAAAGAAGGCCTTGATTCTTTGTTCTTGGGTTTTATGGGAATTGCTTCAGAGCTAGGCGGTGTTGTGAGCGAGTCCACAGTGAGAGAGCAGTTTTCTTCGTTAAGAAATTTTAGAGATAAAGTTTCTCCTAGTTCAAAGTTAAGCATGGGTATGAGTTCTGACTTTCACCTTGCCATCGCAGAAGGTGCGGATCTTGTAAGGGTGGGTTCTTTATTGTTTGGAGAAAGAAAGTAGTATGAGCCAGATGCAAGAACAAAAATCAAATCAAGTCTTGAGGGTGGCACGAGTTTTATGGTTTGCAATGCTTATTGCGCCTTTTTTGTTTTTCATCATTCTTTTTACTCAGTTTGGTGTGGCGAATTTAATTTTTAGTTTTACCGATTATCTACAGCCGCAGATTTTACTTTTTTGCGTGATTGCTCTTGTGAATGCGGGGTTGAGCATCGTTTTACCAAAACTAATTGTGAGGACTGCTGCGAAGAATTTTCCACAGCCTAAAAATGAAAATGAAGTTGTACAGCGCGCCTTTCCTGCTTTTATTATTCGATTGGCATTTGCTGAGGCTATAAGTGTGTTGGGCTTTGTAGCTGCTAACCTAGGTCAAAAGGCGATTTTGATAACCCCCTTTATACTTTTGACTCTTGTGATTTTTGTTTTGAGCTTCCCGAAGTATTCTTTTTTTCGGGATTTGCAGCGCTAGTTTTTAAAATATCAATTTCGTTTTTTAAGTAGAGGCTAACTTCGTCAATGCTTCCAGAAAAAAGCACAGAAGCTCTCTTATGTTGAAAATAATATTCAAAAACAGGATCTAGGTGCTCAATGATAAGTAAGCGAATCCATTCCTTGTGAAGTTCTGCGTCCTTTTCAAAAGTAGCTGCTTCGCAAAGCTTTCGAAGTTTATGGTACAGCTCTCGCCCCAGACGTTCTTGATTTTGTTCTAGGTAAACGAGTTGTGCTTTGTCTTCTGCTTGATGTGCAACGTGAGCTTGGTAGATGTTTTCAACTCTTGTTTCGAGGGGCGTTTCAACTACAAAGTGGGGTGCTTTGTTCCAGGCGCCGAGAAGTTTGTCGGGTATTGAAAGGTGGGCAACTTTTCGGCCTTTGTCTTCAACTAAAAAACGAAGAGGTTGCTGACAGAGTTCCTTTGCGAGAAGTGATTCAAATAAAAGTTGAGTGCAAATGTTTTTATCAATGAGGCGACTTGAGTGAAGCGGGTAGCATTCTGCACTTGCTATGTTTTCCATGACGAGAGTTTTCCCGGAACCAGCTTTGCCACTTAAAATCCAATAAAGAGAAGGGATGCAGCTTTTCTCAATAGTCGACTTAATTTCCTCACGAGTTGTGGGAATCTTGTGGAACGCTAGGGATGCGGGATTTTTTTTCATTAAAGTCATCACTCGCCTCTAGGGTGACTTTAGTGTTCTCAGAGCCAGATTTCAAATAACTAAGGGGGTGCGAGGGCTTATGACGCTCTTGGGCTCTTAGTGCTAAGCTTCTAAGTATGAGTTTTATTTGGATGAATGGTTTTTTGCGCACAAGCGAAGAAACGCGAGTTTCTCCTTTGGATCACGGCGTTATTACTGGCGACGGCCTTTTTGAAACAATCATTTCTTATAGTGGCGAGCCCTTTGCTCTTAAGCGCCACGTAGCAAGACTAAAGGCCTCGGCACAGGGAATGTTTATGGATACAGCCGCTATAGATCAAGTTCCGTGGAGAGAAGCGATTATAGAAGTTCTTCAGGCGAATAAGCTTACGGACGCTCGCATACGTGTCACATATACAACGGGCGATGCTGACTTAGGCTCTGATCGAGGAAAATCTCCTCCTATGGTGATGATCGCTGCAGGTGCCTTTTCAACATCAAACGCCGAGGGAAAGCTTTCTTTGGTGCCTTGGCCACGCAATGAAAAGGGAGCGCTCTCTGGGCTTAAGACCATCAGTTACGGAGAGAACGTAAAGGCCTTATTTTTTGCAAAAAAAAATGGAGCGAACGAAGCTTTGTTTCTAAATACTCAAGGTCATGTGTGTGAGGGAACTGGAAGTAATGTTGCGTGGATAAAGCAGGGAAAACTTTTCACTCCCAAATTGGAGACCGGCTGTCTTGCGGGAATTACTCGCGCGTTAATGCTTGAGTTGGCTCAAAAAAATTCAATCCCCGTTGAAGAAGTACAGGCTCCTCTATCTGAATTACTTGCTGCCGATGAGGTTATTTTGACTTCAACGCTCAGAGAAGTTCAGTGGGTCTCATCAGTTGATGATAAAAAATGGGATCCAAGTTCAAACAAGGTAGCTAAAAAATTGAAAGAACTTTTTGTGGATTACTCAAGGAAAAATATTGATCCGTAACTTTGATTTATAAATTTTCATCTGTAAAAGCAGAGAAGGGCTGTGAGCATTTCTGCCCACAGCCCTTCTCTGCTTTAAGAAGTGTAATTAGTTCTTATATTCTTAGAATCCGAAGATTCCGCCAAGTATTCCGCGAACAACGCCAGTTACAACGTTGATAGTTCCACCAAGAACGCGTGCTCCTGTGCTTACAACAACTGCGCCAGTGCGACCTACAAGTAGAACGCTTTGGCCAGCAGTATCAGCAACTGCGCGAGTAAGGTTCATCGCTGTGTTTGTCATGCCAGAAGCAAGAGAAACAACAGTGTAAGTTCCCATGTCGATTGCGTTAAGGGCAAGGTTAGTTGCCTGTCTAGCAAAGCTGTATGAAGTGATGAACACTGTACGGCCAGCTACGCGAACGCCAGTAAGTGAACTCGTTACAAGTGAAGTAACTTCATTTCCAGTGAGAAGAAGAGCGTGTCTTGCGCTGTTAAATGCAATTCCGCTTCCGTCTGCTACACGTTCAGCAATGTCACCAGAAAGAATGACTGCGTTTTGAGCAGCTCTTTTTCCAGAGGCAGCAACGTGAACTCCCATAACTTCCACACCAGCTTCTAAGTTGTAAGGAACAACTTCGATGCTGAGTGCGTTAGCGAGTCCAGAGCCTGCGATAAAAAGGGTGAATAGAAAGAGTTTAATTTTTTTCATTTTTGAGATCCTCCAAACACAGTGAGTAGTTCTTGTGGAGTGGCTGTGCCCAGTTTGTTCGCTGACAGGTAACGGGGGTCTTTGTCAGTTCTTGATTTCTTCGTCTTTGAGAGCCGCGCTATTTATCCAACCTTCAAAGTCTCCGGGACGTTCAATCTTAACAAATGAGTTTTTTTCACTCAGGACACTTACTTTTGAACCTTTGCCAATCATGAAATTGCTCGAACTTCCTGGAATAGGAAGCTTTAGCAGCGGTGTACTTGTAATAATATAAGCAGTTTTTTGAGTGCTTATTGCAAGAACAGAGAGCACGCTAAAAAAAACAGCAGCAAGAACACAGAAAAAATATCCACGATGTTTAAAGCCCAGTGCGCGAACTAATAAAAAGACGCCAAGAAAAATAGTTGCAAGAAAAAAACTCTCACTTGGGCGAATGATTTTTGAAACTTCTTGGCTCAACTCTCCAAGACTTCCAATGGAGTAGGCGCGATTTGAGGAAACTTGTCGTTGTATGTTTTCAAGCTTCTCACTTGCGAGCCAAGGACTTCTTGCAAGATGTTGAGCCTTGTCCATAGAGCTCAGAGCTCGTCCCCAATCTTCTTGTTTTTCATAGAGTGTTGCTTTGTTGAGTTCGAGCGCAGGACTCGTAAAGCCTTTTTTGTTGATGGATTTATAAAGCTCTAGAGCTTCAGCGTCCTTTGATTGACTTTGAGCTTCTATCGCTTGGTCAAATAGATTCTGTAATTCCAAAGTCATTTCTAGGTTTAGCTATTTGAGTCTCAAGTCTTCTGATTTCGCCTTCAAGTGCGTTTACAAAAGTTTCGAGCTCAGCAAGTTGTTTTCTGAGTTTTCGGTTCTCTTCTTCTAGTGACCCATGAGCTGCAACATGACTGCTGCCGGCACCGCTTTCTGGATTTGATTCTAGTGCTCTTTGCGAAGCAGCTACGGACTGAGGATGATTTACGTTTCTTGCAAATAGCGGAGCTTCACTTAAAACCTCAGGAGAATCCTGAAGAAAGTATTTTCCTCGCTCAAGACGGTACGCAATCGTGTTAGCACGTATACGGCGACGCAAAGTGGACTGAGAGACTCCATATTTGGTGGCAAACTGTGCCAGATCAATCCACGTCATATAAAAAAGTTTAAGGCGCATCTCAAGAATGCGCAAGGTAACGTACAATGGAAGAGTGAGTCGGATTCAACTTTCCGAAAAAAAGAACATCGCGTTGGTCTGTGGCGGGGGTGGAGTAAAGGCAGCTTGTTTTCATACAGGTGTGGCTATGGCCCTTGAGCGCCTTGGTTTTGCCTTCAAAGGCGGTCTTAAAAAAGACCAAAAAGAAGACCCGCACGACAATAGACCCACCATATCAACTTACGTGGGTTCCTCTGCGGGAAGCTTCATAAGCACTTATTTGGCCCAGGGAGGGCGAATACAGGACTTTGTGGGAGCGTATCGCAACAAGACGCGAAAAGATGGTGACCTGCCACCTATTCGCTATCGCGATATTTTTAGACCTCGCATTGATAAGGCTTTGAACATGCTCAACCTTGACGCGCTTTTGCTCGCGTCGTTTACAAAAAAATCTTTTCAAAGCCCTTTTAGCACCGAAGGACTTCGACGCTACATGCTAAACCATGTGCTTAAAACTGATCATTTTAGCGAGTTGGCTGCAAATCTTTATATTGTCGCCACGGATGTTAACGAGCCGCGTAAGGTTATATTTGGAAACAAGAAGAGTTTTAACAGCGCACAAATGGTGGAATACATCGACAATGTCGCTATAAGCGACGCGTGTGCCGCTAGCATGGCGCTTCCTCCGCTCTTTCATCCCTATCGTATTCAAGTGGATAGAGGTGTGCGCGATTTTTTTGATGGCGAAATTCGTGAGCCTTTGAGTGATCACATTCCACAAGAGGTGGGATGTGACTTAGCAATTTGTAGCTATATTAGTCAGCCCTTGTGGCAGCGAAAAGAAACTGGAAGTTTTGCGGATCTTGGAGTGCAAAGCATAGCGCTACAAGCGCTGATGCAGGTCTTGGATAAAAAAATAAGATCTGTGCGCGGCACGCGTAGAAAAGAAAGAATTCTTTTGAAAGACATTCGAAAATTTTTCAAAGAAAAAAATATTGATTCGAGGCTTTGCGATGAGCTTTGTGGGCGTCTTGCGGAGAGATTTGAATACGATACGGGGATTGATTATATTTATATTCATCCGTTGCCCAGTGATAGTCAGATGTTTCACTTGCCGAACTTTTCTTTGAATGAGGGAGACTCTGAGATGATCATTCGCAAGGGTTACAGGGCCGCTATGTTGGCCCTGGCAAGGATCAATCCTCAAGCTGAGACAGCTCTGCTTGTTTAGTGTATAGCTAAAATTAAATGCAATTTGAATCATGGATGGAAAGCGTTTTTTTTGGCTATAGAGCTTCGCAGTGGCTCACACTTTTTTTAATTATATTTACGAGCGTGCTGCTGCGCAATTTTAGCAAGTATTTTTTAAGCTTTATAAGAGTTTTGGTAAGTCGAACAAAAAACAAATGGGATGACGAAATTTTAGAGGCGATTGAGAAGCCCTTTGTTTGGATTTTTCTTGGACTGGTTTGTTTCTTCTCTGTTCATGCTCTTGGCTTTGAGGGAATGGTTCTAAAGACAGTGACAACTATTGCACAGGTGCTTTTAAGCTTCGGTTTAGTGTGGTCGCTCTACAGGCTGACCTCTGTGGTTGTTGAGTTTCTCCTAGGTTGGGCATCAAAGACGGATACAGAAATCGATGACCATCTCATTCCTCTTTTGAGTAAATCCCTCAAAATTTTTGTTCTCACAGCGGGCATTTTAGTTTCTCTTCAAAACATTGGAGTGAATGTTTACTCATTAGTGGCAGGGCTTGGTGTGGGTGGCCTGGCCATTGCTCTAGCTGCAAAAGATACTGCAGCAAACTTTTTTGGTTCTATTATGATTTTTCTCGATCGGCCATTTAGGGTGGGGGACTGGGTAAAGTTTGGAGAATACGAAGGCACTGTAGAAGCTATTGGCTTTAGATCCACTCGAATGAGAACCTTTTATGATTCTCAAATTTATGTGCCTAACTCAATTGTTGCCAATTCACATGTCGACAACATGGGAAGAAGACGCTTCAGAAGAGCGGTTGCAAAATTAGGCGTTACATACGATACGCCCCCACAAAAACTCGAGGCCTTCCTTGAAGGAATAAAAAACATCATTGTAGCAAATCCCTTTACGCGTAAAGATTTTTTCCATGTCGTGTTTAATGAATATGGAAATTTCAATTTAGAAATCATGGTTTATTTTTTCTTAAAGGTCCCCGGCTGGTCCGAGGAGCTTGTTCAGAGGCAAAATGTTTACGTCGAGATTTATCGATTGGCCGAAGAACTCGGAGTTGAGTTTGCCTTTCCAACCCAAACGCTTCATATCGATCGAGGGATGCCCAAGGAGAAGAAGCTAGAGTCCATCGAAGAGTTAAAACGTAAAGCCGAAGATTTTTCCGAAAAAGGAAAGCTTTCCAAACCTCAAGGCTTTGGCATCTTCAGGCCTCGCTACAAAGAAGTTGATAAGGAGTTTTAAATTCAAGAAGTCGACTTGAGTAATCTCGCCCCAGCGCTGAGGTGCGCAGCAGTTTCGGCCATTCGCCTTGCTCCGCAACTTCCGCAAAACCCTCGTTTTTTGCAGCTAAAAGCGACGAGTCGCTCATGTTTGCAATCTACGCAACGGAAGCGCAAGAATCCGTGTGCGAGCACGCCGCACTTGAGGAAGGCCTCGAACTCTTTGGTGACATGTAGCGGGAGGTGCTTGCCCTCCTCGCGGCAAAGATCTTCGAAGCTTCGCAGATTTTCCCGCACGACTTTGTAGAGAAATGTGGATTCCGGGCTTCGCCTCTTGTAGCGAGCATTGTTCCACGCAAAGGCCGTTTGCCTATGTCCGTGATGATGAAATCGCCCTGCGATTCCCTGGCTTTGCTGTTGCACAATACACCGCCCGTGCAATCCATGGGCCAGGAGTGTTCACGAATCCTGCCTTGTCGGCCGTCAATACATCGCATCTTCGGATCTAAAGACCTTTCTAAGAACTTCAGGATCAGAGCGTTCCGAGTGGATGACTATTTAAGTTGCTTATTTTCATGTTTTTGTGCAGTGTGTATCTCGCAAAGGAAACATCTGCCATTTATGATTATTGCTTTAAATATTATATCTCAGATTGCTCGATTTTCTTTTTTTGTTTTAGTTGCTTTTGGTCCTACATATTGCATTGCTGGGAGAGCACAGTCTGTAAATGTTTTTGAATTGTTATTAACAAATTCTAATCAAATCAATATTGAAAATTGGCCTATAACTTTTTCAAGAAAAAAAACAGTACCTTTAAGCAAAATTCTTGCTGGATTTATTGGAAATGTTGGTCCAGGTGAAGGAACTACTACAAGAATGTCGACACTCGGCCAGTGTGAGCAAGATCATTTAGATAAACTAATTGATCATTGTTATGTTGCGTTTACTTACTATGAACATAGACTTAATGGAACTGCAGATGAAGTTGAAGCCACAAAAAAACAATGGGTTAATCTTGTAAAGTTTGATGTTAAAACTGATCCAAATGTATCAGTTGTCTATCAAAGTAGTATTGCAGGACTCAGCGTTGTTCCAGGTTCTGTTTTAGTTAATCCTATAAATTAATTATAATTTGTTTTGCCCCGAATAGATTGTTTGAAAATAGTGAAACTCCCACGCGGCAAGCCAAAGGTCCCCGGCTGGTCCGAGGAGCTTGTTCAGAGGCAAAATGTTTACATCGAGATTTATCGATTGGCCGAAGAACTCGGAGTTGAGTTTGCCTTTCCAACCCAAACGCTTCACATCGATCGAGGGATACCTAAGGAGAAGAAGCTAGAGTCCATCGAAGAGTTAAAACGTAAAGCCGAAGAGTTTTCCGAAAAAGGAAAGCTTTCCAAACCTCAAGGCTTTGGCATCTTCAGGCCTCGCTACAAAGAAGTTGATAAGGAGTTTTAAATTCAAGAAGTCGACTTGAGTGTTCTCGCCCCAGCGCTGGGGTGGAACTGTGCTTGCACTCAGCGATTCCTTCGCCCTTGATTTACTGAATTAATTGCTAGCTGTAATGAACAGCGGGGATGTGAAGGTTTAAGGACAAAAACTTGACATTCCTTGCTGTTTTAGCGGGGATAAAATAAGGAAACATGGAAAAACTAATTGCACTTTGGATCTATTTTTTTGCAATTTTGGTTCATGCCGACGAACACTCTGATCGCAAGGATATGATAATTAAACAAATTACTGAATATAGAATAGCGATCTCAGAGTCAAAAGATCCTTCGCAAAGAAAAATGCTTGAAGAACTTTTAGCGACTTATACAAGGAATGGGGTGTCCTCAGGTATTATTTTAAGTGAGGACGTAAAGAATGCTGAAAAAGCTGCGATTCGAACAGATGACGAACTTTTTTTATCTGACATCAAAGACTTAGAGAGTGAAATCAAATCGCTCCCCGGATTATCTCGGGATAAACGAAATGCTGCACTTTATGTGCTTGAAACCAGAGTTAGAAATTTACGAAAAAATGGATCTCCAGAAAAAGTTAATGCAATTTTGGAGCGCTATTCTGAAAATCGAATTTTTCGCTGTACTGACTTATCTCTAAATAGTGGATATGTATTTTGTTCCGATAATTTTTTTTGTAAAAAATCTTCTTCTGTAGACGCTGAGGAGCTGGCTGGATATCCAGAAAATGTACGTCAGATTATACTTAGTCGAATGATCTCGCCTGGCGAAGAGTCCGCTGAAGGCGCCCATTAGACTAATGTCTTCAAATCAGATCCTGCTACTACAAATACTAGATATACTTCTTTAATCTTAAAAACTAGAAGTCGACTTGAGTATTCTCGCCCCAGCGCTGGGGTGAAACTGTGCTTGCACTCAGCGATTCCTTTGCCCTCGATTTTCCAAATTAATTACTAGTAATAATGAACTGCGAAGGTATTAAGGTCTAGAGATTTCTCAATTATTACTCTGGCAGAAGGTCTATGCTTCCATCATCAAATTGAATGATTAACTTCTGAAAAAGAGGAAACTCTTTCTTCAGCCCTGAAGTAATATTGGTGAGTTGTGTAACGGTATTTGGTTCAGTTGAATTTCCTGGAACTTTAAGAACAACCCAGTAGGGTCTACTTTTGTCAGAAAGTTGAATTCCAAAATATAAAAATATTCTAGGTAACATTTCTTTTCGAAATGCTCTATATGAAAGTGGGCCAGTCCAAGCTTCAATATCGCTTGATAATGCCCCAGCCCTCCTCGCAGCATCTCGCACTTTATCTCTCAATTTATTAGCATTGGTGGTAGATTTAAGACTTAAATTAGCAACTGGTATTTTCTCCTCGTTATAAACAATTCCATCAAATGCAGGCATAGAAACTCTATCGAGTGTAAAGAGAAATACGAAATTCTCATTAGGGTTATCTTTTGCAAGGGATTCTGCCTGAACAATTTCATGAGCTTTTGTCGGCTTAGGCCAGTCGCCTCCCTTTCCCGCCTGGAACCAAATATTAGGAATTGTGGCATGCTGGCTAGTTCCAATCTCATCGTTTAATGCAGCAAAGCTGAGACTTAAGCTGGCTCTAGTTAGCACACTATTACAGAATGAACGAATTTGTGCGCTGTTTGCAGGCTGACCTGAGGAACCAGCTGGCGCGCCATATGCTGTTGAAGTCAATATAGTCGTTAAAATCAGAGGCGATTGGAAAGCTGCAAGTATGTTCGCCCAATTAAAGTACATCTCGTAATTTTATTATAGCAGATTCAAATGAATGGAAATCCAATGTCTTTAAATCAGGACCTGCTACTACAAATACTAGATAAAGTTATTTAAGCTTAAATTCTAGAAATCGACTTGGGTAATTCCGCCGCGGCGAACTCTTACGACTTGAATGCCGAGGCCTGATCCGCGGAGTCCGTCTCTATAAACAAAGTGATATTCGCCGTCTTCGAGTCCGAGAACAGCAAAGTTTTGAAAGTGTGAGTCGGTTTGTGTGCGGCGAGGATCTAAGTTGTTTTGATTGTCGAAGTAGAGGATTTCGGCTCGAGCTTTTTCTCCGTAGGAATTTATAATACTTAGAGAAGTTTCTTTAATGGGTTCATGTTTAAAATCTTTTTGTGGGTAAACGTGACCCAATACTAAGCTTTCGGCTTTAGACCATGTGCGATTTAGAATAGAAAGCATTCCTTGAATCTGGTCTGTGGTGAAGAGGCCTACTACGGGAGGAAAAAGGATATCGTTTGAAGCCTGTGAAACAAATGTGGGCAAATAGTCACCACATTTATCTGTGTTAATCGTGAGCTCGTCAATTACGGGTCGAACTTTTGATTCTATCCATGTGACCCCATCTTCATCGGGAACGCCGGGTACTTTATGCCCGAGGAGAGTTCCTACAAGACCGCAGTTGGGTCTCTCGAAGCTTTCTCCATCAACAACCGATGGGGAAAGGTTTATCGAAGGACCGTTTTGAAGGGCCAACGAAACGAAGCGAACAGACTCTGGAATTCCGCTAAAGTCATAGGTGAAAGCAGGTACTGCTTTTTTTGAATTGAGAACGCGTATGGAGTGCTTAGAGCGAGAAACACCATTTGCTATAAAGGCACCTTGGGAATCTGTTTTTCTGAAGTCGTCTGTGAAGTAGCCAGGAATTCCACCAAAGAAGGGGCCGGAGTAAACAACGCGAGGGTTTGTTTCGCCAAAACTTATTTGCGAGTCTGCTATTCCTTTTAGGTTAACGTCGAGTGCTCTGCCCATAACTGCAAGTTGCCCTGCGGGGACGCTGATGTTCAGAGAACGAGCTAAAGTTGAAAAGCGTTTTTCAGAGACCATTGGCACGAGTGTAACATTGCCAAAAGTCGCATAACCCATTCCGAGCATGTAACCTTGTGCACGAACAAAGAAGCGAAGTGATTCACTAAAGGGATAGGGAATTTTTGCGAGTCCAGTTGCTGAAGTCTCAATCCGAGGGCCTTCGAGACTAGGGTTGATCATGTAGATTGAGGCGTTAGAGATAGCCTTAAGCTTTCCATTTAAAAGAGCCTCTTCATCGACTACGAAGATACGTGCCTGTTGAGGGTGTCTTGTTGGAAAGTCCCCGCGGAGCTCGGTTAAGTCAATAGCATCAACACTGGGCGCCCTCGCGGTGCTTTTCTTCTTGCTCGCAGGAACGGCAGCCTGAGCCATTTTTTCGATGAGGCTTTTTTCCGGTAGCTTGTCTGCTTTGTAAGTAGGAATTGCTGTAATGTCTTCTGCACTAATACGCGATTGCGTAAGTTTAAAGTTGAGAGAGCTCGAATAGACAAGGGCGTGCGAGGGCATAATGGTCGCAGCAGCCAAAGATAGGAATAGTTGTCTCTTCATAGTCAAACGTTTCTACACATAAGCAGGAATCTTTTCTATAACCTTCTGCTTATACTTTCTTTCTTTATGTTACAGTAGTGTTGAAAGGCACAAGAGCGTGCTGCCGTGAGAAAGATGACACCAGAATTAATACAACTGAAATCAAATTTTGTTGATGTGATTGACGCAAGTGCAAGTACCGAGGTATTGACTCTTGCCGGAGAATTGTCGAGTCGAAGATACTATCGGATACTTGTCAAAAAACCTTCCGAGGATGCACAAACACCAAGTTACGTTTTGCAAGCTGCTGAATCTTTTAACGATCCTGAGCAGCATCCCTTTTTATTGGCGCAGCAACTCTTCACCGAAATTGGAATAAGAGTGCCAAAATTTTTGGCGTCGCAGGACAAGAAGGTTGGATTCTTGTCGAAGACTGCGGAGACTTTTACTTACAGCATCGTCAAGAACTTAGCTTGTACCGCCAAGCTCTAGAGATGCTTTTTTGTCTGCAGCGGTGCACCGGGCCCGAAAAGTTTTCTTTAAGCGAGCAACTAAAGCATGCTCCGCATTGGACTTGGGTCTTTGATTTTGACAAACTTAACTCTGAAATTTTTCATACAGAAAGATTTTTTTGCTCAGGTCTCCTGAAGGAGAACTTTCCCCTGGCATCTTGTTTGGCAGAAAATGCAGAATACCTAGCCGCTCGACCTCGAGTCCTTTGTCACCGAGATTTTCATTCAAGAAACTTACTTGTCAAAGGCGATCAGCTCTTTGCGATAGATTTTCAAGATGCTCGCATGGGCCCCATTACCTATGACCTCGTTTCTTTATTGTGGGACCCCTATGCCTATTTGAAAGAAGACTTTCGACAGACGCTTTTGTCAGAGTGGAAAGAAAAAACCTTATTACCTGGTGAAGATGCAACTTCAATTGATGAGGAAATACATCGAATGAAAATTCAACGCTTGCTTAAGGCGATAGGAAATTACTCGTCTTTTTATTTAGATAAAAAAAATCCTTCTTGTTTCCCTTACATTGAGGCTGCGCTTGCCGATACTCTTTCTTCTTATAGGGCCTTGGCAGATAGCGTGGGATTAGGAAAGGGAGATAAAAAAGCACAACTCTGGCTAGAGAGGGTTTATAAGAAAGTTATCGCGCAATGATGTCTCGGGTAAACGCTCTCGTGTTGGCTGCTGGCTTTGGAACCCGATTAAAGCCGCTAACGGACGAATGTCCTAAGCCCTTGATTCCCGTAGCTGGAGTAGAGGCCTTGTTTTATGCTCTCTATCGTATTTCTAAGGCCGGTATTAAAAAAACCATTGTGAATTCTCATTATAAAGTTGAGCAAATTCAGCAATGGCTTGATGTGTACCGTAAAAGTTTTCCAGAGCTCGATCTAGATTTAAGTGTTGAAGCAGAAATTTTGGGAACAGGCGGAACTATCTTGCGTCTTCTCGCCGAAAGAGATCTTGCGGGTGGTTTGATTACTCTTAATGGAGACACGCTGAGCTCTTTAGATTTAAGGCCTCTTGTTCAAGATTGCTCTACCTTTTCTGTAAGTTACAATGGTGAATATTTTAAACGCTACAACCCCGTGTATGTTGATGGACAGGGAAACTGGGCAGGACTTGATGAAGGGGTGGGCTTGCGGCCAGCGCACATTCTTGGCGCGCATTATCTCTGCGCTTCAGATTTAGCGTGGATAAAGAAAAGAAAAGAAAAGCTACGATCGGTTGGCTTGTTCGAAGGTATTTATAATCTACTAAAAGAAGCGGGTCGCTCTCCAAAGGCTGTTGAGTATCTACCGCAAAAAACAGCAAGTGACTTTTGGTTTGATTTAACAAATCGTGATTTTTTATCAGAAGCAAAGCGAAAGCTTTCTGGAGAGTATTTTCCACTTTGGAAGCCGGTTCTTGAGAAGCGCCATCCTGGGCTAGCGCGCCTGGAGGCACTTGAGTACTGGCCTTTAAAGAGCAGCCTAAAGTCGTAAAAGATTGCGGTCGCGACTTTTTTAGCAGCCTGCTAGGTTAAAAAACTTAGGTGATCTTTTAAGTGAAGTTTTTAAAAAGCCTTCTGCTATTTTGTGCGGCTGTTTTTTTAAGTTATCTTTTTGTTCGATGTCTCTTATGGCAGCTGCCGGGCACTTTGGCTGATGTTTTGAGTGATTCCGAAACAAATCTCAAAGATCTAGAGCTTTTAAGACAAGAGTTTCAGGTATCAGAATCGTTTTGGAAGCCGCTTTGGAATTTTTTAACTTTAAACTGGGGAGTGAGCCAACTTTTTAGAGAAGAAAACTTTCCTCTGATAATGAATCATTTTTATTTAACGCTGAGATTGAGCCTACTTTCTTTGCTTTTGACTTTTGTTTTCTCTGGATGTTTTTTTCTTTTCAATCAAAAGTTTTCTGAGCGCTTAAGTAATCTCTTATTGGCTCTTCCTGCTATAGCTATTTACCCTCTTGTTGTATTTTTTCTTTGTGATTGGACGTCATATTGCCCAGCGGGCTCAAGTGCTTTGTTTAAAGCTATTTTTTTAGCGGCTCTTGCACAAGGACTTCTTGCCTCCCCACGTTTTTATCGAGAGCTCGAATGGGAGCTTGATGAAATTCGACGACAGCGCTTTGTTTTGGTTTTACGCGCCAAGGGGGTGCGTCCATCTAAGATATGGAGCGTTCATATTTTAAAAAATGCGATTGCGCCTTTTTTGTCGCTTATGCTTTTAACAATCTTAAGTTTCTTTGCGGGCGCTGTTTTGTTAGAGGCTCTTTTTGATTTGCCGGGCATGGGACTTTTGCTTTTGGAGGCAATTCGAGCCAGAGACTTTACTCTTATTTTTCCCCTCGTTATGTTCTTAAGCCTTCTTCATTTAAGCACACTACAAGCAGGGCGTTTTTTGAAAATCGGGAGGGCCCATGCCCTTTGATTTTTATTCGAAACTTTTACAGGGAACTCTTTATTCCTTCTTCGTTGCGGGGAGTGCTCTTTTGTTGTGTGTGCCATTTTCAATATTAGTTGCATTGCTTCTAAGGAAAAATGATCCACTAAGACGCATGCTGCTTTTTGTGTTGGATGTTTTTATTGCGCTTCCAAATCAAATTTTGTTACTAACCTTGGCAGGTGTTTTGGGAGGGAGTCTTTCTGCCCTACTGCTGAGTGTTTTTATTACTCAGGTGCCTGGGTGTATTCGTCACTTTAGAGTTCATTTTATAAGAGCCTATGGAGAAGTCCACGTAGAGGCTGCAAATGCGCTAGGAATAGGACGCGTAAGGCTCTTTTTTTTACATGTGCTGCCAAGACTTTGGGCCCCTTTGAGTGTTTATTCAATTTCTTTGCTGAAGAGGGTAATTTTAATGGAAGCCCTGCTTAATTTCTTGGGATTAGGCTTTGACCCACTTAGTCCAAGCCTGGGAAGGCTTATCTCTGAAGGGAGGAGCGCTTTGTTTTGGAATCCCGTCTATTTTTTGGCGCCCGTAATCATTTTGGTGCTCTGCTTATATGTCTTACAAAGTGTTTCCGACAGATTTTCGTTGTTGTTTCGCAGTCATGGACTTCGCTATCTTTAAGAGATGGTATCAGATATTGCTCGTAAGGTTGCGCAGTTGTTATTTGTTGGGGTTCCAGGCACGAGCTTAAGTGCGGACGATAAAAAGAAATTACTGGCACTCGGGCCAGGTGGAATCATTTATTTTAAAAGAAATTATGAAAATCTTGAGCAAATAATTTCACTCACCAATGAAATTCAATCAGCTGTTATTCCGAGTTCTGTGCGCGGACTTCCTGCTTGGATCGGAGTTGATCATGAAGGTGGGCGCGTTCAGCGCTTTGGCGAACCTTTTACTAAAATTCCTGCTGCTAAAGTTTGGGGAGATTTAAACTCACCTAAGACAACCTTTGAGCTAGGTTTTATCATGGCGAAAGAATTACATGCTATTGGAGCACGTATTAATTTTGCACCTGTAGCAGATGTTCCAAGAGATTTTCAAGCACCCGCGCTAGGGGATCGTGCCTTTAGTTTGGATCCAGAAATTGTAGCCAATCTAGTTTCGGCAACAGTCAGAGGATTGCAAAAGGGTGGTGTTATGGCCGTTTGTAAACACTTTCCGGGTCACGGGTTGGCAAATGTTGATTCGCATTCTGAACTGCCAAAATGTCACGTTACAAAAGAACAACTAGAGAATTGTGATTGGATGCCATTTCGCAGGGCAATTCGAGCGCGTTGCGATGGCATCATGACTGCCCATATCTTAAACACGGCTCTTGATGCAGAAAGGCCCGCAACACTTTCTAAAAAGATAATTCGCGGAATTTTAAGAAATGATCTTCGTTTTCAGAAGTTAGTTTTTTCAGATGATATGGAAATGGGCGCCATTGTGAATGAATATGGCATTGAAGATGCAACGCTCATGGCTGTAGAGGCGGGTTGTGATCATATTTTAATTTGCCAGAGTATGGACGCTGCTCTTTCCGCACACGAGAGATTAGTAAAAGCCTTTGAAGGAAAGTTGTTGCCGATGGCTTACCTTGACGAAAGCCTACAGCGCATTCAAGATTTAAAAGCGCAGTATATTGGTCAATATAAACCAGCAAAGGTGGATTTTGCTCAAGCCGTTTTAGGAGCGCCTGATTTTCAAGCTGTAGCTGATGCCGTAAGACAACAACAAGTTGTCGAGAATGGCCCATCTACTGTTTTGAAGGCGAATGGATAAATGGAAAACGTGTCCTTTGAGGAAGCTACCCGCATTGCGGTCATAGGACCCTTAGAGTTTATTAAGGGCGTGCAATGGGAGATCAACAAGGTTTCCACAAAGAAAATTGAACTTTTCCAGTGGCGAATTGGCGAACAAGCCTTTCCTTCTCAGGCGAAAGCCGTTGTTTATTTTGTAGAACATGGTGTTCAAATTCCAATTCAAACACTTAAGGCATTACCCCGTCTTCCTTCTGTTGCTGTTTTTGAATCCTTAAATGCGATGCAAATTTTGGGTTTGGGTCAGGTTTCTGCATGGCGCTCTATTTCATGGGAAGAAGGACGTTACGATAAAATTGCAGGCGTATTGTTGGATGAGCTTAAAGGTGCGGGTCCGGCATCAGACGACCGAATTGTGTCTCAACTAAAGAGCTGGATGAAGGGGCAAGGAGAGTTTCCTACACGCCTGATTTGGACGAACGCTCCAGCGACCTGGAAGGGCGCGCGAGAAATAACCTTGCCCTCTACAGGTGCCCCATTAGTTGTGGGAAGTTTGGAGAGCTCCGCAGATTTTAAATTACCTTTGTCGGGCAAGGGTGAGTGGGCTCTTTTTCAAAAGAGTAAACACGGACTTCAGTTTCGTTCGTTGTTGCCGCAATTACCTGTTCAGTTTTTTGGAGACCCCTCGCAGTTAAAGGTGGGCGATCGCCTCAAGATTTTTGATTTTTCTTTTGAACTTTCTTCTAGCACTGAGTGGAGCTCTTTAAGGTCTTTGATGAGAAGACATGGTGTAGCAACTGGTATTCACGAGATTCAAACAGGTCCAAGGACTTTGTCTGATACGCTTCGAGAACTCTTGGAGGCTGGAAGCTCCGGTGAGTTGGTTGTAAAAAGTGAAAACCGAGTCGGCTATATATCTATGCAAGATGGATTTATTGAAGAGGCTATGGTCGGGCCTGTTTCGGGACTTAAAGCGCTTTTTAGAATTTTAAGCTGGCCTAATGTTCAGTCGCAGTTTGATCGTTATGATCATCCATTGGCAACAAATGCCTCGATGCGCTTGGGCGCGCTCGATTTTCAGAAAGCCTATGATCGCTGGAAGCAGAAAGTAGCTACTCTCAAGGCTGTATGGCCACCTCACCAATTAAAAATAAGAGCTGATGCAAAAGCTTTTTTACGTAAAAAGGGTTGGGGATCTAAAGATTTTTTGGTTTTTTCTGCGCTTTGTGATGCAGAAAGAGTCTTTGAGGTTATGAATAACTGCCCACTTTTAGACGTGGAAATCGTAGAGAGCCTTGTGAATCTCCGTAAAGACGGATTGATGCAGATTTATTCCTAAGTTGTATCTTGGTAAAGATGCTCTTGTCCTGCTAGGCACCTAGTGTATGAATAAAGCATGAGTTTTCCTGCAGAATGGGCCCTACATAGAGGCACCTGGTTGGCCTGGCCAGACTTGCCAAAAGAGTGGGCTGAAAATCACGAAGGCGCTCGAAAAGAGTTTTTAGATTTGTGCCGAGCTATTGCAACAACTGGAGCGGCTCCGCAGGAAACTTTAAATATTTTTATAAAGAATGAATCAGAGCGTTCTCGTATAGAGTCTGAGCTTAGTGGTCTCCGCTTAAGGTTTTATATTTTTGACTACGGAGATATTTGGCTTCGCGATACCGCATGTGTTTTTGCTGCTGATCATACAGCCCATGTTTTTCGCTTTAATGGCTGGGGTGGAAAATATATTTTAGCTAAAGATGCTGAGCTCGCTACAGAAGTGGCAAAAAAAGCAGACGCTAAACTTGTAAGGCACTCTTATATTCTTGAAGGCGGAGCTATTGATCACAATGGCAACGGGCTATGGGTAACTACAAAGCAATGTCTTTTAAATGCCAATCGAAATAAGGAAATGAACCAAGGCGATTACGAGGAAAAATTCAAATCCCTTGGAGCAAGGGATATTTGTTGGATTAGTGAAGGTTTGTTAAATGACCATACGGATGGTCATGTCGATAACATCCTCCGTTTTGTGAATGAAAAAACCCTCCTTTGCATGCTTCCTTGTGGAAGTGCAGATCCACACAGAGAAAAGCTCTTACAGATTCATGAGGAAGCTAAAGTCTGGGCCGATAAACATTCCTTGGATTTGTTGACTGTAGATAGCCCTGGCGAAGTTCAGGGACCTGAGAGTTTTATGCCTGCAAGTTATATGAATTTTTATATTTCTAATAATTGTGTCGTTGTTCCCCTATATGGAACTTCATCTGACGAGCAAGCTGTAGAGAAAATTGGAAAAATCTTTTCGAGTCGAAAAGTTATAGGACTGCCTTCAAACAATATACTTACCGGAGGTGGATCCTTTCATTGCATCACTCAACAGGAGCCCATATGAAAGTAAAAGTTGCAGCCATTCAATGTTCTATTTCTGATAACGAAGAAGAAAATGTTTTAAAAATAAGTGCCTACGTAAAAGAGGCTGCTGAACAAGGTGCAAATATTGTACTCCCACCAGAACTTTTTCAAGGCTACTATTTTTGCAGACAAGAAGACGAGAAGTTTTTTTCAAGAGCTAAAACCGTGAGTGAAAGTAGTATTTTAAGGCATTTCTCTTCATTGGCGGCTGATTTGGGAGTGGCCATCCCCGTGTCTTTTTTCGAAAAAGATGGGCCTCATTACTACAATAGTCTTGTCATGATGGATGCAGATGGAAAAAATTTAGGGCTCTATAGAAAAAGTCATATACCTGATGGTCCAGGCTACGAAGAAAAGTTTTATTTTAGGCCAGGCAATACAGGTTTTCAGGTTTGGAATACGCGCTTTGCAAAAGTTGGCGTGGGAATTTGTTGGGATCAATGGTTTCCAGAAACAGCACGCTCTTTGGTTCTTAAGGGAGCGCAGCTTTTGTTTTATCCCACTGCAATTGGGAGTGAACCTCATGACCCGAGCCTTGATACTCGCCATCCGTGGAGAAGGGCAATGATTGGACATGCTGTCTCAAACTGTACGACTGTGATAGCGGCCAACAGAATAGGCCTTGAAGAGGGTCAAAGTTTTTATGGTCATTCTTTTGTCGCTGATTATAAGGGCGATTTCTTAGCAGAATATAAAGATAAAGAAGAAGGTGTGTTGGTTGCTGAAGTAGATCTTGATAAACAGTCAAAATATCAAGCAGCCTTCGGCTTCTTTCGTGATCGTCGCCCCGAGTTGTATGAAGATATTGTAAAGACTTAATTCTCCTTTGCTCTCAGCCGATAGATCTAGAGGAGCAAATGAGTATATAGGATGTCAGCCTTACCCAAAAAACCTCTCGGCGATCCCAATAATACAAATCATACAGGCACGATTACTCGTTCTGTAGGTGAGCTAACGACAGTTGGTGAGTTTGCAAATGAATTACCAGATACCAAAAAATTTGAATTAGTTCCCGTGATCAACTTCGTTTCTGGTCCTGAAAAGGGACGCGTAGTTGCTCTTCGAGAGAAAGTTATTGTTGGTAGGTCTCGCAGTTGTGAAGTCACAATTACAGATCCTAGTTGTTCCAGGCAGCACGCTCTTTTTGAAGTTAAAGGTAAAGGCTTTTATGTAGAAGATTTAAAATCTACGAATGGAGTTCGTGTAAACGGGGCTAGGATTATTGCTTCTCACGAACTTAAAGAGGGCGATCGTGTGCAGTTGGGGGACTTAACAATCGTTCGATTTGGTTTTATGCCTCATGCTGAAGCAAGCATTCAGCAGGACTTTTATCAACGTGCTACACGTGATGGTCTGACAGGAGCCTATAACAAGAAAAGTTTTGATGAAGCACTCGATAGAGAAGTGGCTCACTGTAAAAGAAGTAACCGTGGTCTTGGACTTATACTTTTTGACCTCGATCATTTTAAAAAGGTAAACGATACTTACGGCCATGCCGCTGGCGATGCTGTGTTAAAAAAAGTTTCTGAAGCTGTATTGGGTCTTATTCGTGCAGAAGACGTATTTGCTCGTATCGGAGGAGAGGAGTTTGCTCTTCTTACTCGCAACGAGGGTATCGATTCTTTGAAAGTTCTAGGCGAACGCGTAAGACACCTTATTGAAACAACTGAAGCTCTTTTGAAGAGCAAATTCTCAAGGTGACGATTTCTGTTGGTGTTGCTTACATGCCAGCGGGGGTTGCTTCTCTTGATAAAAATGTGCTCTTTAGTCATGCAGACGCTGCTCTCTACGAAGCTAAAGACGCAGGTCGAAATAAAGTCATAGCCTCTGATAAAACTTAATTGAGTAATTTTATAAATAAGAAAAATGGTAGTCGTTTAGGGATTCGAACCCCAGACCCTCTCCTTGTAAGGGAGATGCTCTAACCAACTGAGCTAAACGACTACAGCTTGATTACGGAGAAGACTATTCAACAAAAACACGCCCTTGGCAAGCCCTTTAAACGGGACTTGAGCCTAAACTTTGTGCCCCATTAATGGGTTGGGCGTAGGGTTGTTGTGACGTCGGTCTTTTTCTTGAGTTCTTTCCAAAGGGGATCTTGATCTTCAAGAACAAGGGCCAATTGCAGAACTTCATCCACGTGAGACACGGGGATGATTTCTAGCTCTTTAAGAACCGCTTTTGGCACATCATAGAGATCTTTTTCGTTATCTGCTGGAATGATAACTCTCTTAATGCCGGCCCTGTGTGCAGCGAGTAACTTTTCCTTTAGCCCGCCGATTTCTAAAACTTGTCCCCTTAGGGTTATTTCACCTGTCATGGCGACTTCTTTAGATACGGGTTTGAGCGTAAGCGCAGAGGTAAGGGCAGTCGCCATTGTGATACCCGCACTTGGTCCGTCCTTGGGCGTAGCGCCTTCGGGCACGTGAATGTGAATGTCGAGCTGTTGGTAGAAATCACGTGGCAGACCCATGGCCTCGGCACGTGAGCGAACGTAGCTATAAGCGGCTTGAGCGGATTCTTGCATCACATCGCCAAGTTTACCGGTGATTGTGAGTTTACCTTTTCCGGGCATAAGGCTGACTTCAATGGCCAGCATGTCGCCACCAACTTCTGTCCAAGCGAGGCCTGTTGCTACACCAATTTGGTGTTCGAGTTCTTTGAGTCCGTAACGATAACGGCGAGGTCCAAGCATTTCTTGAACTTCCTTGGAAGCAATTGAAATGTTTTTATCCTTTTTGTCGTTTTCTATGTAACGTTTTGCACTTTTTCTTACGAGAGTTGCGACTTCACGTTCAAGGTTTCGGACACCGGCCTCACGAGTGTAGTGGTGGATAAGTTCCACAATAGCTTCGCGTGTGAAGTCTATCTTAAGGTGAGCCATACCATGCTCTTTAAGTTGTTTGGGAACGAGGTGTGTTTGAGCAATCTCAATTTTTTCAAGCTCTGTGTAACTTGAAAGAACGATGATCTCCATACGGTCAGCAAGTGGTTGTGGAATGCTCGAAAGAGAGTTCGCAGTGCAAATAAACAAGGCTTGTGAAAGGTCGAATTCTACTTCGAGGTAGTGATCCACAAAGGTTTTGTTTTGAGCGGGATCGAGGACCTCAAGCATGGCACTTGCGGGGTCGCCTCTGAAGTCGTTACCCATTTTGTCGATTTCATCAAAAAGAATAAGTGGGTTTGTGGAGTTTGCTTTTTTAAGAGCTTGAATAATTTTACCGGGCATAGCGCCTATGTAAGTTCTTCTGTGGCCACGAATCTCTGCCTCGTCTCTTACTCCACCTAAGGAAATACGAACAAAGTTTTTTTCCATTGCTTTAGCAATGGATGAAGCAAGAGAGGTTTTACCTACACCTGGAGGGCCTACAAAACAAAGAATAGAGCCTTTGCTCTCAGGGTTAAGGTGTTTCACCGCTATGTATTCAAGAATGCGCTCTTTGATTTTTTCAAGACCATAGTGGTCTTCGTTTAAAACCTTAGCTGCATGTTTAAGGTCGAGGTTGTCTTTGGTTCTTTCTTCCCAGGGGAGGCCTAAGACCCAATCAAGATAGAGGCGAATCACAGTGGATTCAGCACTCATGGGAGACATCATTTTGAGTTTTCTTAGCTCAGCGTCGGCCTTTTCACGGGCTTCATCGCTAAGCTTCATAGTTTTAATTTTTTTCTCGAGTGTTTGAATTTCAACTTTGAACTCGTCTTTTTCGCCAAGTTCTTTTTGAATCGCGTTCATTTGTTCGTTGAGGTAATACTCTTTTTGTCCGCGTTCCATGGCCTTGCGAACACGAGATCGAATTCTTCTCTCAACTTCTAAAATATCGATTTCACCTTGGAGGGCTTGTAGGAGTGTTTCTAGTCGAGGCTGAACCTCGAACATTTCTAAAAGCTTTTGACGTTCATCTACCTTAAGGTTGAGGTGAGCCACGATGGTATCTGCCAAGCGAGAGGGCTCTTCAATTTTTTGAACAGTTATAAGAATTTCAGGTGAAATTCTTTTATTGAGCTTTACGTAGTTTTCGAAGCTATTTCGAAGTGAGCGCATAAGAGCTTCGACTTCAAGGTGATCGCCCAGGTTTTCTTGTTCAAACTTAACTTCAGCAGCTACAAACTTGCCAAGATCTAAGTAGTCTTGAACAACAGCGCGCCGTTTTCCTTCGACGAGAACTTTAAGGGTTCCGTCGGGAAGTTTTATCATTTGCAAAATGGTGGCGAGAGTTCCGGTTGTGAAGATATCTCCTTGGCCAGGGTCGTTAGTGTCGCTGTTTTTTTGGGTGCAGAGAAGAATCTCAACTTGTTGATCTACAGCGGCTTCAAGGGCTTGGACAGATTTTTCGCGACCCACAAAGAAGGGGATGATCATGTGTGGAAAGACCACAATGTCCCTTAAAGGAAGAAGCGGAAATATAGGAGCTTCTTTCTCCGAAGTTTTTGCACCTTTTTGAGCGCTTTTTTTGGAAGTTCCTTTTCCTGTTTTGCGTCCAGCCATAATTTCATTTTTACAGGCTTTTGCAAAAGCGACAAACAAATTCAACGCGGCAGGCCTCAATTTAGGTTTTTTATGAACGAAGCTCTACTGCAGAGGTTATAACGCAGACCTTTGGCCGGGCAGTTCCAAATTTCTTAGAGCGTTATGAGTTTCCCCTGGCCGAAAGTAGTTTCTTCCTTCGGCATCTTGGCACGTTCCGTGCTCGAAAATAGAACAAATTTATCAACGAGGGGTGTGTTGGAATTCAGAAGCTGAAATTCGTTGAGTAATACTAGCTTTTGTTTCAATTCTGCTATGTAGAGGGGGGCTACGGAAGAGCTACTTTCAGTAACATCGCTACCTAGCATTGCAAGTTGTGCTTTGAGTAATTCTATCTCACGATAATCTTTCGTGGTGTAGGCCTCAGATATTCGATTTTTTGTTTCTAGAAACCAGTTGTTGAGATCCGCCATGCTTTCTTCTGGTTTTTTTTCTGGATCGCGTATCCTATCCAATAAGAGGCTCGCTTCGCTTTGCGCCGTGTTGTTTACATCGGCTATGGCGGCTTCGGTACATTCCGGTGCGAACGCCTTTAATTCTATCTGTTCTTCAAATATTTTTTTAATAAGGGGTATTTTAGCGAGGGTAGTGTCGGAGTTTTTTGTCAGTGCCACTTCGCTAAATGCCATTAAAATATTTATATTGTTTTCTCTTTGGCTCTCAGCCAAGCTTCGTAAGTATTTTTTAAAACTATCTGTTTTTGCAAGAGCAGCGAGCAGCTCGTCGAGTGGGATTTCTTTTGAGATATCTCTAAAAATACTTTCAGTTTTGATACGGAGTTCTGCATTTTTTTGAAATAAGTTTTCGCAGATTAACGGGCGACCTTCGCTCTCAGTTTTTTTTGTTTTTGGCGTGGCTGAATGAAAAAAAGCAGCAGGAGTTTCTGCCGTTGCTATCAGCGAGATATAACTAAGAAGAAAAATAAGAAGGCAGCTTTTCATGAGTCTTTTATTAGAAGCAAGAACGGAACCAAGAACGCGCTCTTCTAAGTGGCTGATTTTTATAACAAATAAAGTCTTAATTGAGTAAAGAGCTGCTTATTTTTTAGGCATACGTGGGCTACTTTCTTAATAAAGATGCTTTTTAAGTTGCTAAGCAGCAACAGAGGTCCCGAGAGAAATCCATACAGGCGTGAGAGGGGTCGGGTTCGTTATGATGATCCAGAGGAGTGAGGGCTTTTATTAGGCGATTTCTTTTTCGCCATCAGGGTCGAATTCAAGAATTGGCTTCTCTTTGTTTTTGAGAGTGCTTCCTGTAATTCTACAAACTTTGCAGTTTTTAAGCGAAGGAAGTTCATACATCGTATCAAGAAGCATGTTCTCCATAATGGAGCGAAGTCCACGTGCGCCTGTTTTGCGCTTAATGGCGTCTTCGGCAATCATGCCAAGAGCTTCGTCGTCGAATTCAAGTTTCACACCTTCGAGTTCAAAAAGCTTTTGATACTGCTTCAGAAGAGCGTTTTTGGGTTTTGTAAGAATACTTACAAGACTTTCGGCATCTAAGTTGTCGAGCGTTGCTACAACAGGAAGACGACCCAGGAACTCAGGAATGAGTCCAAATTTAGTTAAGTCTTCCATTTGAACATGTTCAGCGGGATTGCTCATGTCTTTGGCTGCTTTTTTAGCAGCACCAATACCTAAGCTCTTGCTGTTCATTCGAGCTTCAACGTGTTTATCGAGGCCTACAAATGCGCCACCGCAAATAAAGAGAATGTTCGAAGTGTCGACTTGAATATACTCTTGCTGAGGATGTTTTCTTCCGCCTTTAGGAGGAACATTGGCACGTGTGCCCTCAATGATTTTTAGAAGTGCTTGTTGAACACCTTCACCACTTACGTCGCGTGTAATGGAGGGGCTATCTGATTTGCGAGCAACTTTGTCGACTTCGTCGATGTAAACGATTCCGCGTTGAGCGCGTTCAACGTCCCAATCAGCTGCTTGTAAAAGATTGAGGATAATGTTTTCAACGTCTTCACCAACGTAGCCAGCTTCAGTGAGTGAAGTTGCGTCCGCAATGGTGAAGGGAACTTTTAAAGTCTTAGCAAGAGTTTGCGCTAGAAGTGTTTTACCCGTTCCAGTTGGTCCGATGAGGAGAATGTTTGATTTTGAAATCTCAACATCTTCCCCGCGAAGTGCTTTGGGGTAGTGAATTCTTTTGTAGTGGTTATGTACGGCAACAGAGAGAATTTTTTTAGCTCTCTCTTGCTTGATAACGTAGTCGTCAAGGATAGCTTTGATTTCGGCGGGCTTAGGAACTTTTGCAATGCCTTGTCTGACTTCGCGAACTTGTTCTTCGTTAATGATGTCTCGGCAAAGCGAGACACATTCGTCGCAAATATAGACCGACGGCCCTGCAATTAATTTTTTTACTTCCCTTTGGCTTTTACCGCAGAAAGAACAGCTTAAATCTTTCATCATTGCTCCCCAGCTACTTCGTCCCTATTTAGAATCTCTCTTACGAGAGACTACTGAATCTATTATACCGTAAGTTTTGGCTTCTTCGGCCGACATGAATCTATCTCTGTCTGTGTGCTTAGAGATTTCTTCAATGCTCTTACCTGTATGCTCCGCTAAAATGCCGTTTAAAACCTGCTTCATACGAAGGATTTCATTAGCATGGATTTCAATGTCGCTAGCTTGTCCTTGAATGCCACCTAAAGGCTGGTGGATCATCATTCTTGAATTCGGCAACGCGTGACGCTTACCGGCAGCGCCACCTGCAAGGAGAAGAGCTCCCATGCTGGCCGCCATTCCTGTGCAAAAGGTAGAAACAGGGCATGTGACATATTGCATAATGTCGTAAATGCCGAGTCCGGCAGACACGCTTCCGCCTGGGCTGTTGATGTACATGTAAATTTCTTTTTCAGGGTCTTCTGACTCCAAAAAAAGAAGCTGCGCAATAATTGCATTGGCAATTTGATCATTGATCGCGGTACCCAAAAAGATAATGCGATCGATCAAAAGGCGAGAGTAAATGTCATAGCTTCGCTCCCCTCGGGGAGTTTGTTCTACGACATAAGGGATATGTGCGCTTATTGAGTCTAAATACTGTCCAACTAAATCATCTCTACTTTTCATTAAGCCTCGATAGCCTTTCCTAGGAGCCAATCTAGAGTTTTAACCTCAGCGATACGTTCAAGTACCGATCCAAAAAGGTTTTTGGACTCGATTTCCTTGAAGACCTCTTGGGGATTTCGACCCTGTTCCATTGCCATCCTCAGGATTTCCTTTCGGAAATCTTCTTCATTTGCTTGAATTTTTTCCTTGTCACCAATTGCGTCAAGAATGAGTGAAGTTTTGGCTTGAGCTTCGGCAGCCGTCAAAAAAGCGTCGCTTTGTTCTTTTAATTTTTCCTCAATTTGGTCTTGAGGCATACCTGCGCGGCCTAATTCAGAAGCGTAGTTGAAAACAAGGTTTTGCATCCATCTAGCCTTCATACTTTCTGGCACTTCGATTGTGTGTGTCTTGAGTAAATTTTCTATGATTTGTTGGCGAATGGCTTCTTTCTGAGAAGATTCTTTTTGCTGAGTGATCTCTTCGGCAATTTTTTGACGGAGTTCCGCTACGCTATTGAACTGGCCAAATCTTTTTGCAGCCTCATCGTCCAATGGGGGAAGGTGTTTGTACTTAAGACCATGCAGAGTGACTTTATAGAAGAAAGGTTTTTTCTCTTCTGTGTCCGGTCCTGCAGGAACTTCGTGGCTAAACTCGCGCGTTTCACCTTTGTTCATTCCAAGAACTTTAGCTTCCATGGCTTCAACAAGGGGGCCTTTACCAATTTCGTGAGTAAATTTAGAACTCTTTGCTTCAGCAAGTTTTTCAGCAGTTTCTGCGGCCCAGATTTCAAAGTCGCCTGCGAGATTGCCTTTGAATTCGGTTTCGTCACTGTCGTGAAAGTGGCCAAGGCTATCGTGAAGCCGATTAAAGCTTTGTTCAATTTCTTCTTCAGTAGCAGGGGTGCTTTCAAATTTAGCTTTAAAGCTTGTGTAGTCCTTGAGCTCAATAGGAGGAACGCATTCAAAAGTTGCGCTGTACTTAAAGGGGAATCCATCGAGCAATGTGCCCGCTTCAATTTTTGGACTTTCAGCTGGCTTAAGGGCTTTTTCTTGCAAAGCCATGGGAAGACTTTGGTCGATCAGTTCTTGAACAACGTGTTTGCTGGTGTCAGCTTGAAATTGTGTTTTCAAAAGATCCAAGGGGACTTTGCCTTTTCTGAATCCTTTGAGTTCAACTTCGTTTTGCATAGATTTCAAAACACGGTTAAACGCGCCTGTTACGAGTTCCGGTGGAACCTCAATAGATACTTTTTTCTTATGGCCGTCGAGATTTTCTACTTCGAATTTCATGGCCACTGTTATGGCCCTTTCTCCACTGGGAATCAAGGAAAAGGCAGATTATGAGAAGGGCGCAAACAATCTGAGGGAAGGAGAAAACCCCTAGGCTTCCACGAATCAGATCTCCTCGTAAAAAATCTAAAAAAAAGCGACCTATAAGAGCGACATAAAGATAAGTTTTGTAGAGCTTTGCGGGGGGCAATTCTTCGCGGCGTGTAGCGATATAAAGGCATAAAAGCCCCAGATAAAGAGCTTCTAGAAGGGGCCAGCTTAAAGAGTAGCCATCTTTTATGTAGCAACAACCTGCGAAATAACAACCTATGCGACCTATGGCCTGCCCCGCAGGGTTTAAGAGAGCCCAACGTTTTAAAAGGCTTTTACCAAGGGGACCTTGTTTTTTAGCCCAGGGGTGCCAGTAGAAAATTTGCAGAACATAAAAGCCAAGAATAGAGGAGGGACCCCAGAAGAAATCACCAAGTGTTATCCAAAATCCTAGAGAGCCAAGGAGTTTAGAAAATCCAAAAAGCCCCAGAAAGCTTAAGCCAAAAAAAAGCAGAGCTTTTTTGCGGGAGAGCTGGCTGCTGCGAATTTTAAGGTAGCTGCCATAGGCGATGAGAAAGATGCCCAGGCTTAGAAAAAGAGGATAGAGACTAAACTTTAGCATTGGCACTTTGTTGTTTTAAGACAAAGGGCTCAAGTATCAACAGAACCAAGGCAACTGAAATGGCTGAATCGGCAATGTTAAATACGGGCCAGTGGCAAGTCGTGCCGTTTTGTCCGGGAAAGAAAAGGGGAATGCATTTTCCAGAGGCACTTGGGTAAAACCAATCGACAAAATCGACAACGTATTGAAAACGAATACGGTCAATCAGGTTTCCTATGGCTCCACCTACAACGAGTCCCATAACGGCTGGTCGATAGTTCTCGTTTGCTTCAAATTTACGAATGTAGAAATACCAAAGAAGGCCCAGAACTACGACAGGCACGGCAAGCAAAAACCCGATTCGAACAGCCTCTGTGTCGACAAATGGAATGGATGAGAAGATTCCAAAGGCGGCGGCTCTATTGTAGACGAGGGTCCAGCTCCACCAGCTTAGAAAGCCTTTGCTGTCGCCTTCAAAGCGAAGCACCTCAAGTGCGAGCTGTTTGGTCCATTGGTCGAGACCAAGAATTAAACAACCGATAACACCAAGGATAGAGTAAATTCGAGTCACGAATTGAGTATAGAGCGATTTTGGGGTGCTTGGAAACTCATTTGGCTACTTTATGTTGAAGATGGCCCGGTGAGGTTCTATCCTTTTAAGCATGTCCGACAAAGAGTCCTTAAGTTTTCCCGAATTCGGTTCTGATTACACATTCTCAAAGTTCGAAGAGTCTGTTTTAGCGTATTGGAAGCGCGAGAAAATTTTTGACACAATTTTGGAAGAGACCAAGAAAAAAGGTAAGGGCGAAAATAATTTTTTCTTTTATGATGGGCCTCCTTTTGCAACTGGGCTTCCACATTACGGGCACATATTAGCAGGAACAATTAAAGACATAGTTCCTCGCTATTGGACACAAAGAGGCAAGTACGTTGCTCGTCGTTTTGGGTGGGATTGCCACGGGCTTCCCATCGAGTTTGAAATTGAAAAATCTTTAAATCTAAACGGCTCTCTCGATATTTTAGATTACGGCGTAGGTAATTTTAACGAAGCTTGTAGAAGCGTTGTACTGAGATACGCAGGCGAGTGGAAAAAGGTTGTTGAACGCGTCGGACGTTGGATCGACATGGATAACGACTACAAAACCATGGACGCAACTTTTATGGAGAGCGTTTGGTGGGTTTTTAAAACTCTTTGGGACAAGGGGCTCGTTTATCAGGGAAAAAAAGTTGTTCCCTATTCGTGGAGGCTGACTGCACCTCTTTCAAATTTTGAAGCTTCGCAAAACTATAAAGAAATTCAGAGTCCATCAATTTATGTTCTTTTTCCTTTGGAGACTACAAAGTGGAAAGAAAAGGTTGGCGTAATTATTTGGACAACAACTCCTTGGACACTCACTGCTAACTTGGCAGTAGCCATTCAAGAGGATTCAGCGAAACTAACTTATGGTCGCTATAAGATTGAACACCCGCTTGTAAAATCTGTTGTTATCGGAGATTTTGCTGCTGAAAAACTTGGGCTCACTGAGCGCATAGAAGAGGTTTCTGCAAAAGACTTACTTGGCTTGAAGTATGAAGCCCCCTTAAAGGTATTTACAACAAAAGACGAGCCCCAAGCCTTCCAGGTTATTGATGGGTCAAGTTATGTCGAGGCGGGAGAAGGTACGGGTCTTGTGCACACGGCTCCTGCTCATGGTGAAGTCGACTTTTATGCTTCTGAAAAAGCAGGCATTGGCCCGCGCGATGCTACCGACATGAACGGTAATTTTACGGAAGTCGTTTTAAACGATTCGCGCCTAGCATCTATAAATGGAAAAAACTTTTTAGAGTCCAATAAAGATATTCTTAAAGTAATCAAAGATGCGAACGTGCTCATTAAGCACGAAACTCATCAACACAGCTATGCTTTTTGTGAGCGAAGCGATACGCCGCTTATGAATAAAGCGATATCAAGTTGGTTTGTAAAAGTTGAAGCCATCAAAGATCAAATGATTGCCAACAATCAGGCAATTGATTGGGTTCCGTCGCACATTCGGGATGGACGTTTTGGAAAGTGGCTTGAGAACGCTCGCGATTGGTGTATTTCAAGAAACCGCTTTTGGGGAACGCCGATTCCTGTCTGGATTTGCCAAAAATGCGGCGAAAAAGAAGTTATGGGTTCACGTGCTGAGCTTGAAAAGAAGGCCGGCAAAGAAGTGCCCGATCTTCATATGCACTTTATTGATGTGCATCAGTGGCCTTGCCCTAAGTGTAAGGGCGAAATGAAGCGCACATCTGAAGTTTTAGATTGTTGGTTTGAATCAGGCTCTATGCCTTATGCTCAAGGACATTATCCCTTTGAGAATAAAGAAGAGTTTGAGAGAAATTTCCCCGCAGATTTTATTGCCGAGGGTTTAGATCAAACACGGGGGTGGTTTTATACGCTGACCGTTTTATCGACAGCGCTATTTAATAAGCCAGCCTTTAAAAATTGTATCGTTAACGGAATCGTACTTGCAGAAGATGGTCGCAAAATGAGTAAGCGGCTTAAAAATTATCCAGATCCCGTTGAGCTGATGAGTAAATATGGCGCAGATCCTATGCGTTTGTACTTGGCGCAGTCTCCTGCCATGCATGCTGAGAGTTTACGCTTTAGCGAGAAAAATCTTGTGGAGTTGATGCGAGCCGTGATGCTGCCACTTTGGAATGCGTATACTTTTTTTGCTTCCTACGCGAACATTGATTCTTGGAACTTAAGTCACAAAGAAGTTCCCGAGGACACCCTTGATCAGTGGATCTTAGCGCGGCTTAAAGAAACAGAAATTCTTTATCATAAAAAAATGGAAGCTTACGAGCTTTATGAAGTAGCGCCCATTTTGATTTCATTTATTGATGATCTTACGAATTGGTATATTCGCCTCAATCGTCAACGCTTCTGGACATCTGAGACACTTGAGCAAGATAAGGGTAAGAGAGCGGCATTTACAACTCTCTACACTTGTCTCGAAAAGCTTGCTCTTTTGATGGGTCCGATTATGCCTTTCTTCGCAGAATATTTAGACGGAGCTTTGTGTGGAGAATATGTTTTGGATTGGGATAAGAAATCTAAAAAACAAAGCGTTCACGCAAAAGAGTTTGGCAGCTTGCCAACTGATTTAACTTCAGCTGAAGAAGATATTTTATTAGAAGTAAAACTTGCTAAGCGAATTATGCTTCTTGGACGTTCCCTTCGCGGAGAGGCAAAGATTGGTCTAAGGCAACCCCTGTCTCAGGTTCGAGTTGCGGGTTTAAGCCCAGAAGAGAGAAAAGTTTTCCCCAACGTTAAGGGGCTTATATTAAAAGAAGTAAATGTGAAGCATGTTGAGGTTGTTGATCAAGCTTCAGATCTTGTCACTGAGGAAGCCCGTCCGAATTTTAGAAGTTGCGGTAAAAAAGTTGGCAAAGACATGAAGGAACTTCAGTCCTTTTTGCTGAAGTGGTCTTCGGAAGACATTGCTCAGTTCGAAGCTACAGGTTCTTTTGATTTTAAAGGCATAAAATTGGTGAAAGAAGATGTAGAAGTTTTGCGCAAAGGGTTGCCAGGAAAGCTTGCGGCCTCTGATCGTGGTCTCGTTGTGGAACTTGAAACGGAATTATCTCCTGAGTTAATTCACGAGGGAATGCAGAGAGAGTTGATCAACCGTATTCAGCAGCGAAGAAAAGAAATGAAGCTCAACTTAGCGGATAGGATACAGATTACCTATAAAGCTAAAGAGGCTTCTCTTGTTGAAACAATCTTGAACGAAGAAAGCACTTCTTTGGGCTTGGTAAGTAAAGAAACTCTTACAGATGTTTGGAAGAAGGGAGCGGTTTCTTCGCCAGAAGAAGATTTTGGAGAGAGCGGTTCTTGGGCGTTTGATATTGTAAAGAGTGTTTAGGCTGTTTCTGTTTAAAGTAGCTTTTCAAGATAGAAATTTGTAACAACAAAAATAAAGTATCCCAAGAAAGCTCCACCTAGAGTTGAGTCAGTTTTTCTAATTGTAACAAGGGTGCAAATTGTGCCCAGTGCAAGGCTGAGGCAGAGGCTAAGGGGGGCGTTTTGCCAGGGCAAAAGGTCGGGACCAATAAGCGCAGCTAAAACACAAAGTGGAAGAACGGCGAAGGCTTCGTGTTTTAAAAATGACATTTTATGGAAGAAAGGTGAGTTCATGGGCAAATAGCGCATGAGAAAAGTTAAAATACCTGCTGAGAAAAGCACGATCCAAATTTTCATAATGACCTCGCTATTTTTCGAGTGTGTGTACATACATAGGCCGCAATGCTAGCTGCAATGAGTACGTTGAGTTTAAAGGGGATAAAAATAAGAAGCGCAGACAAAAAGCACGCGATAAGAACGCCTGTGATAACTTGTTTGCTACGTGAGGCCTGGCAAACAAGGGCAAGAAATATGAAATCAGAAAAGTATCCGATGTGTAGCCATGTGGGTAGTTCTTTTCCAAGAACGGCACCTGCGTAGGTTGAGAGTTGCCAGAGAATCCAAAGAGTAAGGCCAGCACCAAAAAAATATCCAGGGGCAATTTTTTCGTTTTTACTCAGTTTTGAATTGAGAGTTACAAAGCACTCATCTGTTAAAAAATAAGAGAGGACGCCGAGGGTTCTTTTACGGTGTTCTTTAGAGAGCTCAGAGAGTCGAGCGGAGTAAACAACATGCCTCAGGTTAATCATGAGTGCCGAAAGTACAATAACAGCAGTTGCGGCCTGTTCCTTGATCAAGGTTACCGCTAGAATTTGAGCGGCTCCGCCAATCATTAAAAAGGAACTCGCTAGGGTTTGAAATACACTTAAGCCACCTTCAATGGCAGTGGCTCCAAAAATAATACCAATGGGGAGCACGCCGAAGGCAATTGGAAAAACCGCTATAATACCTTCGCGAAAAGAAGAAACTCGAACACTGCTTGCACCCATAACTTAGAGCCCCAGGTGGGGAAGCTAAAAGCTATAACGCGCAGCGTCCCCCTAGGCAAGGGTTAAAGCAAATAAACAAAAAAAAGCCCTCCCGAGACACTTAAGCAAGGGAGGGCTTTTAAGAGCTAGTAACTTTTTGGCTTGTGCTTATTCTTCAGCATTTTCTTGAAAGTCGGGGGTGATTTCCTCAGCCCCTTCATTCATTTCATCCATTACTTCTTTTTTTTTTGCTTTTGCAGCTTTTCTGAGTGCCTTTTTTTCCATTTTAGCGTTTTTAGCAATCTTCTTTCGTTTAGCTTTGGCTTCTTTTTTTGCCGCTTTCATTTTCTTTTTTACAACAGCTTTTTCATTCTCAACATTTGCAGCGGCGTCTGAAGCTGAATCTTCTACTCCGTCGAGCATGCTTTCTGTTGTGTCTTGCATGTCGCCGTCCATGGGGGCTTCAACGTCAGATCCTGAAGCGAGCGCAAGCGAAGAAGCAAATAGAGTTACTAAAAAATATTTTTTCATAAAAAAGAACCTCCTAGTCCTGGGCTAATTCCTCAGGAGCTGAGATATCGTCGCATTCTTTTGGGTATAAAAGCGAGCCCCCTTTGGTGAGCTGAGGCTTAAAATTTTTTGACATTCAAAAGCTCAAGAAAAGTTGATTATTGAGACGAGTATTATCAACTTCGCGACTTATTTTAAAAGCGCTATAATTTTATCTTTTGTCTCTTTGCATTTAACGGGAGGGGTGCCACTTGATGTAAAAGCGTCAAGGGCTTCAATTTCTTTTGAGTCTTTATCGTGGGTCAGGAGGTCAAAGATAGCTCTGGCCTTATTCTTGTCTGCCAATAGACCGCCTGCCGCAGTTTCAATATCTTTTTTTAGGTCTTCGAGGATCTTACAAGCATGCTCTGGGTACTTAGAGTCTGTTTTTGCTTGTTCATCCCGCAAACTTTGTAACGAGTTTGCTTTTTCATCGGGATATTTGGGTCCAATATATGCGATGGCATTTGATTGTTCTGGGGTAATTTCTGTTCCGGGAGGACTAGCCGCAGCGGCGGGTGCTGTTGTTGCTGAGTCAGCTGCGGGAGCTGTTGTAGCTGCAGGAGCGGCCGGTGCGGGCGCGAGGTTGAGCGGAGCGAGTGGAGCTTCGTGAGCTGTTGCAGCGACTTCAGGTTTGCCACCAAACCACTCTTTGACTTTAGGCCAAAGAAAATAAGTTAATAACCCTCCTAAGAGAGCCCCAACTAGCGCACCCGTGCCTTTTGAAAAAGCATGTGCTTCAGGAAGAAAAAGAGATTTTATTTTGAGAGCAAAAAGCTCAAAGAAACTGTTATTTAAGGAACTTGTTTTTGTAGAGCTCCATTTTTCATAGTTTTCAATAAGACGGGAATTCGAGTTAAAAATAAGAGTTTTATCATTAAAAGAAAATCTGCCTTGAGCTACGTCAAAAGTATTGAGTTTGAAAATAACTTTCTTAGCCTCATAACCCAAAAGAAAATCTCCCCTTACTTCGAGGGTTGGAAGTATTTGTTCTTTAGCTGCTTTTTTTGCAATAAACTTTTCTTCGCTAGGGGTAAAGGTATTGTTGCTAAGAGAATTCAGCTTCCCTGCAAAAGCACTTCCTCCTTTTTTCTCAAATTCAACACGAGCTTCGTTGTAAATTTTCACAGCACGTTTAACTTTAAGTGTAGCGTCTTCTCTAAATTCTTTATCAAGGTGTTTGGGATAGCTTTGAGCTTTCAGGGGGCATGCAAAAGATAAACACAGGATTATTGAAAGGCCTTTGGAAAATCCATTTTTGATATGCTCTCGAATAGTCCTAGTCATTTATGTAAAAAGATCCCCTCTTAATATGTTAACGTATGCCTCCTTATTTACAAAAGAAAAAGAAGCTTCGTTACTTTCCTAAGTTCCTGAAACCAAAGGATGTTTTCTCTTACCTGCAGAAGCTGATCTGATCACTATCTTTAAAAAGTTCAAAAGTTAGACGATGCCCTTGGACAATCGCATCATTAGGGAGGCCATTTGAGCCTTTTATCTGGTTATCAAATCTATCTCTGAGTTCTCGTGCGTTTGTACCCGCGTATTCACAGCTGCGTTCTGGATCAATCACTTTCCATTCTAGGCGAGCATGTGTGGGCCAAGAAAATCCTTCAGGTGGAAGCGATGCTGAATAGGTATCTAGAAGTGGAGAAACAAGATGTTTAGCGAGCCATCCACCTGTGTATTGGGTTTCAATATTTTCGTCCATACCAAGCCAAGCTAAGAGAACAAGTCTGGGTGAAACGGCAACAAACCATGCGTCTTTTTTATCAGAAGAAGTTCCTGTTTTTGCTCCCCAGGGTTGATTTATAGGAAGGTGTGCTCCAAGTGCGCGAGCGGTTCCTCTTCTTGCAACTCCTTGCATTGCTTCAAGCGTAATGAGGCTTCCAACTTGTCCTGATTTGATGTCACTCGAAAAATTTCCATAAAATGAATTCACAACCGCTTCATCGTCTTCTGCAGATTCAACTAAGAATTGCGGAGTACATGCAGCTTCTCCAAAGGAGCTTATTCCTAGAGCAGTGCGCACGAGACTGACATAAGCAAGCGCCATGTCTAAGGGGCGTTGCTCAACACTTCCAAGTAAAGCAGAGGGGAGTGCTCGATCTTGAGGTATTTCCATACCCCAGGGAAGAATGGGTGAGAAAAGATTCCACAAGAGGCCATTCGGTTCTTTTTCTTGAAAAAGTTTAGCGAAGGGAACGTTTAGACTTTGCTCGAGTGTAGATCGTATCGAGACTTCGCCTCTAAATTTACGATCGTAGTTTTGAGGACTCCACTTGCCGCGATTGCTGTCGTAATTCCAAGTAAAGGGCTCATCGTTTATCGTCTTTGCTAAATAAACATCAGATGACTCTTCAAATAGTGGAGTTATTAGGAGCGGTTTCACAAGTGAGCCAGGTGGTCGTTTTGCTCGAGTAAGGCGATTATACTGAGTTTGTCTAAAAGAAGTTCCTCCTTGGTAGACTTTGTATTCGCAGGTTCTAGGGTCTATTCCAACAAGTGCTACTTGAAGTGAGCTAGGCCACTCTTTGCTTTCATTCAGGAAGAGGGCTTCTGAGGCTCGTTGCAAGTCTGCATCGAGAGTTGTTTCAACATCAAAACCTCCGAGCACAACTCGTTCTTCTCCGTCGCGCTTCATGAGCTCGTCTCTAATTTCTTCAACGGCATAGCTAGCTTTGGACCTAAAGCTTGGGTGTGGCTCTTTAGGAAGCGGGCTATTCATCGCTTCGTCGTATTCTTCCTGGGTAATTTTTTCAGAGTCCAGCATTGTTTTTAAAACTTTGCTTCTTCGTGCAATTGTTCTCTCGGAATGCTTGAAGGGAGAGTAAAATGCAGAGCCTGCAACCATAGCTGCTAAGAGTGCTGACTCCGCAACGCTAAGTTCACTTTGATCTTTGCCGAAGTAAAATTCAGCAGCTTTTTGAAGCCCAAGAATATCTCCGTATCCAATTTGCCCCATGAAAATTTCGTTGATGTAGGCCTCAAGGATTTCTTCTTTTTGAAACTTTTTTTCTACAAGTGTTGAGAGTACGAGTTCCTTGCCCTTTCTGGAGAGAGTTTTTTCTTGAGTGAGGAATAAGTTTTTTACGAGTTGCTGTGTCAGTGTGCTTGCGCCTTCTTTGTAACTCATGCTTAAAACGTTTTTTACAACAGCACGGGCAATGCCAATAACATCAAAACCTCCGTGCTCTAAAAAACGGGGGTCTTCGAGTGTGACGATAGCGCTTAAGAGAAGAGGATTCACTTCTGCTAGAGTGAGGTTTTTTCTTGAGTCGAGTTTTCCACCGACGATAGAAGCCATCCATTCTTCTGCTCCTTTGCGACTGCGGGCGAGAATGCGTATGGAGTTTGCCTGGTGCCTTGAGCGTATCCTTTGTTCCAAGATGGGAGACCACTCGGTGACAATATTTTGAACTTTAAGAGCAATGAGTGCAGCAAGTGAAACTAAAACAGCACAGGTGAGGAGCATTAATCGTCTATATTGCATCTTTTTTGACGATATGATTCGTGGCAGAAAATGACAATATACAGCGATGACACTACAAAGTTGACCTAATGTGGGGCGCCACTTAATCTGTATTTGTACCTAACGAAAAGAGTCTCGGATGGCTCCCACTCCAACCTCCCTCAGGAGTGGAAGCCACGAGGCTCTTTGAGTTTTAATCCCTGCTCACAGGGCTCGAAAAATCCCCAAAACACAGTTTTATATGACTTTTGAAGCAGAGACGCACAATGCGACGCGGCGTAGTTTTCGATTTTCACGACTGTCTGAGATCTCTATGTTACGACCAGAAGATCTATGAAGAAGTTCCTTCTGACATCACTCCTTAGTCTCTCTACTGTTTCGTTATCTCAAGCAGCACTTTTTAGTTTGAGCGGGAATCATCGTTTTGGAACAAACTGGTTTTACAACCTTGATACAATCGATGGGAAAAATACTGGAGCATCTGACTCTACTTCATACTTAGAGCATCGCTTAATCGTTCGCCCCGATATTATTATTGATGAGCGCTTTTCAATTCGAAGTGAATTGAGTCTTATTAGCCAAAATAGTTTCGACACAGTTGGTGGAGCTGCAAATCAACCTGGAAATGTGAATCAAGCAGGGGGTGCGGCTTTAGATACTTCTGCAGGAAGTAGTGGATCAAAAGCGCAAAACCTTTTGGTTCGAGCGGCGTATTTGAAATGGAATAGTGACATTGGTGTTTTTAAAGCAGGAAGAATGCACAAAGGTTGGGGCTTGGGGCTTATGTATGACGAAGGCATGGGAGTAGAAGATGATTCTGCGACGATTGTTGATCGCATGAGCTTTGAAGGACAGCTTGGAAGTTTAGTTCTGACTGCGGCTTTTGAAAAATACGAAGAAGGAAGTATCTACCAAGATATTGATGATGAAGAAGTTTATGAGGGATCTGTTCGTTACGAAAACGAAGGCGCAGGGGCTTATATCGGACTATTATACGGCAGACATATCCGCCTTGCTGATAGCGCTTCTAAGGTAGCGGGTTATAGTAGTTCAAACGAATTTTCTATTTTTGGAAAAAAAGAATGGACTACTTTTTCGGTCGGGGGCGAGTTCGCTTCTGTGGCGTATGATAGTCAGTCCGATGTGTATGGGGCGTTGGCTAAAATGAGATGGACTCCTGGAAACTGGGAGCTCGAAGCAGACGGTCTTTATTCAAGTGAATCCAATGGACGCGCTTTTTTGGTTAATCCAAATTATCGCCCTTTCTTGATTTTGTTTAGACAAAGTTTGGGAACAAATGTGGGTGCAGCTAGCGGGACACGCTACGGACGTGGCATAGGATTTGATCCTTCTGCAAGCGTTGCTGCAGAAACTGGCGCGGCTTTGGGTCGAGTTGGTTTCTTCTATAATTTCAGTCAAAAGAAATACCGCTTAGGTCTTGTGGGTGGTTATGCGCAGATGCTGAATGCAAATGCAAGTAACAGCAAGAACCTAGGATACGAGGCTGACATCCATTTTGATCAAAAATGGTATGACAACTTTAAAACATCTTTTGTTATTGGCGCCCTTAAAACAGGAGACGCCTTTAAACAGGCTGGAAAAGGTGGACCCGAAGTTGCTTGGGGCACACAAATTAGAAGTTATTTAAGTTTCTAAATTAGATTAGTAAAAGTCATCGTCGAGTAAGTCTTCCGCTGGAGCTTCTTCTTGAAGTTCTCCTTCGAAATCCTTGCTTGTGTCGTCTGTTTCTATTCCAACTTCTCTAGCGCTTCGTTTACTTTCTGAAGGCTCGAAGAATCTGTAACTAATTCCAGCAGAGATATTCACAAAGAAAGGAGAGTTTTTTCCCCAGATGGAATTTTGAAAGCTCAACATTCCAGCCCAGCTGTAATTAAATGCGTATTCGCCTTTGAGTTCGAAAATAATCGTCTCAGGGTTTGTGGCAAATACATAGTTTGTATTGCCCGTGAGCGATTGGATTTCTTGGGTGGTTGTAGCTTGAGTTGCCTTATCGTTTTTAAAGCTTAAGTTTCCGAGGACAGCTACTCCTATGTTGTATTTAGGTGAAACATATTCCGCACCTACCTGAAAGGGAAGTTCTGTTGCGTGCTCGTCTGTTCTATATGTAAGTCCGATGTCTCCAAGAAGCTTAATATTTCTCCAAGCCCAGTACTCCGTAGTAAGTAGGAGAGAGGCATCAATTTGTCCGTCGCCTAAAAGAAGAAAGTCATCTGTCGTTGCGCCAACTTCTCCAGGTACAGAGTAGAGAGGAATCTTAAATACAGTTGCAAAGCCAATAGATTGTCCTGGCTCATCGATAAAACGGTATTCTCCAAAAACATATTGGTCGGAGAATCCAGACTTGGTGAGTTGCTGTCCATTTCCAGAAAGTTTGAGCGAGTCGATGTTGAAATATGCACCCAAAGAGAGTTCTCTACTTGGTTGATACTCGGGGTTAATGATGAGTCTCAGTCGAGTGAGTGTTGCATCGAGGTCTTGTCGATTGGCACCACTGTCAAATGCCGAAGTCTGAGATCCATAAGAAAACCAGGAATTCAGGTGAAAGCTGCGATCTGTTGGATAGCGATGCGAAGGAAAAACTGGTCCCCACTGTGAGGCCTGGGCAAGTGAGCTAGCTAAGATACTGCTCAAGAAGAGCGCACAGCTCTTGAGGCTTGCCGTGAATAAAGACTTTTTTCGTTCGAGAAGTATCACCACTTATTAGTTCAACATTCTTTTTGGAAACCGAGAAGATCTTAGAGAGGAAAATCAGGAGCGCATCGTTAGCCTTACCGTCAACAGGAGGGCTTTTTATGGCAACTTTGATTTGTTTTTCGCCATAGTAGCCAAGAATTTGGTTCTTCGAGGATCCAGGAGTGATTCTAAGTTCAAGTATAAGACCGTTGTCGAGAGTGCGAATGGCTTCTTTAGTCACAAATGTGACCAACGAGATCGAGTCCTGCGATTTCTGTAATCTCAACCGTTTTAAAGTCGCCTATGTTAGCAAATCCTTCATTAATAAGAACGGCGTTATCTATTTGTGGAGCCTGGCCATAAAAACGACTCTTAAGAAGTAACTCAGTTTCAGCGTGAGATCCCTCAACAAGCACCTCAAGTTTTTTTCCAATCCAAGATTCCAATCGTTTGTTTTGAATTTTTTCTTGGATGTCGTAAATTTCTTTTTGACGAGTTTGTTTTACTTCTGCGGGGACATCGTCGGGGAGCCTAAAGCTTGGAGTGCCCTCCTCGTGTGAATAAGTGAAAACTCCCACGTGATCGAGGTTACCTTCAGCAACAAAATCACGGAGCATCTCGAATTCTTCTTGGGTTTCTCCTGGGAAACCCACCATGAGTGAAGTGCGAAGTACAACTTCGGGGATTTCTTTTTTAAGTCGCACGATCATTTCTTTAATCTGAGTCGATGTGCAATGACGGTTCATGCGTGTAAGGATTTTATCTGAAACATGTTGAATAGGGACGTCCAAGTACTTGCAGATTTTCTCTTCGTTTTTTATTAACTCAATCACTTCGCTATCGAGTTGATCGGGGTAAACATAAAAAAGACGAAGCCACTTGAGTTCTTCGATTTTAACAAGCTCTTTGAGCAGCTTTGCGAGAGTACTTCCGTCTTTGCGATCGCGACCAAAATCTGTGAGATCTTGCGCAATAAGGTTGAGTTCGCGCACGCCGTTTTTACAGAGAGTCGTTGCCTCGAGAACGAGGCTTTCGATGCTGCGCGATCTTAAGGGCCCGCGAAGTTTAGGGATGATACAAAAGGCACATCTCTTCGCACAGCCTTCAGCGAGCTTAAGATAAGCTGAGTGAGTGCTAAGGCTATTGGCGCGGGGAAGATCGTAGTCTTTTAATCGATCGGTGTGTATGTGGACTTTTGCGCTTGTACTTGGCGTGCTGTCTTGAGTTACAGCGTCGAGCTCTTCGAGGATTCTAGAAAATGCAGCTGTGCCGGTGATGAGATCAACTTCGGGCATGGATTCTTTAAGTTCTTGTGGGTATCGCTCAGAGAGACAACCCGTAACAACAAGCTTTTTGCAATTTCCAGATTCTTTGTATTGAGCAGCATTTAAAATGGTATCGATTGATTCTTTTTAGCTTCATCGATAAAGCCGCACGTATTGACGATAATCACTTCGGCATCTTCTGCCTGATCGGAGAGGGCATAGGTGTTGCTGTTTTGAAGAAGCCCTGCCATGTTTTCGCTGTCTACAAGATTTCTCGAACAACCTAAGGAGATGATGTGAACTTTTTTAGCTCCTGAAGTATCTGTAGGGGTTGAGGTTTTATTTTTCAATCGTAGCTCCCTTAGGGACACTGAGGTCAAACCACGTGGGGTCAGCCTTTGTAATGGTTTTAGCTTCGATGATTTTCATTTGGGTTTCGCCACCGAGAGCGTCTTTTAGAAGCAGCTCTTTGGGAAAGTTTTCAGAATTGTGAAACACAATTGTTACTTCTGAAAAATCAGATTCCCCATTGGGGATGAGAGTGAGTTCAAGGTTGGGTTTTTTAAATTTTCCTTTGATTTTAAACTCTTTGCCAAGCTGCTCACCAGCGGCAAGCCCTCTAAAGAATAAAAGATATCTTTCGAGCTCAAGGTTTTTTGCATTCGAAAACTTACGTGCGAAATAGCGCTCAGCATTGGACCCCTTGCCCTTGTCTTCAATGTAGGTGGCACCTTTTCCGTTGCTTACAAACTTTTTGATAAGCGACTTACCACGAGTGGCAATGTGAAATTTATTGGGAGCTACAAATTTAAAATAGCCCTCGGAAGAAAGCGGCTCGGCAAAACCTGGGGATTTTTCGATTTGATTAAAGGTGGCTTCCCAACTTTTGATTTTTTCATATCTTTTAGAAACAGAGTCCAAGACAAGTTTGGTCTCAGGGTCGAGCGTGTCTTTTGCTTTTGATTCTGCTTTGGCCTCGGCCCTTAGGACTTTGTTTTGCCCGTTCGAAGCTAGTGCGAATAATGGAATAAACAGTGAAATAAACAAAGAAGAAATAATGCAGGGTGTAATGCGCCGTGGCATTCTCGTAGCGTAGCCGAGAAAGTCCCCGTATTTCAAGTCATTTAGGCGTCAGAGACCTTTTCGGCATAGCTCCGCTACCTTTTTTACAAGCACGAAGTGGGTGTAGGGTAGGAGACATGTCTATACATCGCTCCGGGGTTCGAAAAGCCGTCACATTGGTCTGTAAGTACAAGCTCGATTTGCCGGATCTTACGATTCAGGAAAATGAGAAAGTTGAGCTCATCCATGACTTGGGCTCTATGTATGTGGTTTTAAATCAAGCTGGCAAAGAGGCGGTGGTTCCAAAAGACGCTTTTGCAGAGACTACGGATTAAAAAAGTCAAAAAGGTGGCGGGCAACATCAAAAAGGTCCCTGGCGCCTTTTTGAATTAAAGCGTCAAAAGACCCACGACGCCTTTTTGAATTTTTAACATTTAAAGTGCTTTAAAGTGCCGAAGAATTAACATCGAATGAAGAATTTGTACGGAGCTATTTTTTTGTGCCTCCTTTTGAGCGCGTGTATTCCGAAGTCTGAGTTCGGATTAGGAGTCGACGAAGTTCTAGGGCCTCCAGTTGTTACACTCAGTAGTTCAATTACAACAGGCGAGACAATTAACGATACTTACGTCGTCGTTACACTAACTGCCTCAGAAAATATCGTTGGTTTATCTACGGGTGATTTCACTTGTACAAATTGCACTGTGGGAACTCTCACGGGGAGTGGCGCTAGTTATAGCTTTCGCGTAACCCCAACAATAGATGGAAGCTTTGATGTCGAGTTAGATGCAAGCTCTATTAGCGACGCTTCAGGAAATTTAAATCTTTTGGCTTCGAATAATCTTCAATGGACCTCGGATACAACTGATCCCGATCCCGTAGCGGGATTGAGTCCTTTTACAGGTGCAACGCTTTCTAGTGTTGACGTAGATATAAGTGGTACGTGTGAGACAGACGCTACTCTTACAATAGATGGCGACATTACAAGTACCGTTACAAGTACATGTGTGTCGGGAGTTTTTGCCGAATCAGTTACTTTAGATACAATTGATGCAGATACCTTTGTCTCTATTGTTCAAGAAGACGCTGCTGGAAACATAAGTACTCCTGTTGTTTTAACTTACAAAGCTTTAACGGCATATCCCACTACTATTGCAGCTTCGGGCTCGCACGGTTGTTCTCTTATGTCAGATGCAACAATTATGTGCTGGGGTTTAAACACCTCGGGCCAGCTAGGTGATAATACGATCATAAGTAAGAATATTCCGACAGCAGTCTCTACGTTATCAGCAGCTACAGACGTTTCAGTTGGGAGCTTGCATACCTGCGCTGTGGATTCGGGAATAATATATTGCTGGGGAGATAATACCGAGGGGCAACTAGGGAATTCTTCTTCTGCTTCTGAAATTGTACCCGTAGCAGCTATAGTGAATGGAACCTCAAGTTCACTATCAACTGTAAGTGCCGGCGGAGCACATACATGCGCTGTTTCAGTTGCAAATGAAGTTGTTTGTGCCGGAAGTAATTCCGACGGTCAGCTAGGCTTCGCGCCAATAGACACTGGGACAATGTCCTTTGAAACAGTTGATTCTGATGGAATCGGAACTCCTTTAACAGGAATTTCTAAAGTAGTGGCAGGCGGATTGCATACATGTGCACTTGTTTCTTCAGATGGATCAATACTTTGTTGGGGTGATAATGAATTTGGTCAAATAGGAGATGGCTCAGGGGCGAGTTCTTCTGAGGGCGACGATTCTACATTGCCCGTCGTGGTAAGTGATGGCACCTCGGGATTGTTGGGCATGTCTGATATTGCCGCTAAGGGTAACTTTACTTGTTCATTAGAATCGACACCTGGAGGCGTTTGGTGTTGGGGTGAGAATGCAGACGGGCAGTTAGGCGATGCTACACTTGTGGATAGTCCAGTAGCTGTTCAAGTAAGCAGCTTAAGTGATGCGACAGCTATAGCAACAGGACTTAATCATGCCTGCGCAATTAAAGATGATCAAACTGTTGTTTGTTGGGGCGATAATTCTCAGGGGCAACTAGGAGATGGTACTACAACAGATAGTAATGTTCCTGTGGTAGTTACGGGCCTTACAAGAGCTGCGGCTATTGAAGCTGGTGAGTTTCATACCTGTGCTTTGTTAGAGTTTGGAACAGTTGTTTGTTGGGGAGATAACGAATTCGGTCAACTAGGTGATGCAACTGGTGGCTCGAGTTCTGATGGTGACGACTCCACGTCGCCTGTGATTGTCGATTACTAAGCGTCCCCCACAAAAGACTTTTTTTGTCATTAGCGTGTAAAAAACTTCAACAGCAAATAGCGAGAATTAAGGAATCCGAAGCTCCTTTTGGAGCGTTAAAATAAAGGCATGTCTACTTTTAGAACTTTGCTTTTGTCTTTACTTTTAGTTTTCAGTTTTTCGCAACAAGCAGAGGCGGGTTTTCGCAACAAGCAGAGGCGGGTTGCTTGGCTTGGTTAAGAGCAAGGCTGCCATCAAAACAAAAGGTGTTAACGATATTGGACGGAGCGGGAGTGAGCGGAGATCTCGCACAAGCAATTTTGGATCATTACAAAGTTCAATTTGGAGGTTTGGGAAATTTGAGGTTACCCATCGTGTGGAAGCATATGGTTTCACTTGCCGCTCGAGATTATGTGAAATTGCGTGAAGCGGGAGTTTCTCACGAGGAAGCTCTTGAGGCATCGCTTATCTCTTATGTTGACGATTATTTATCTTTGAAAAACGCAGGACTGCCACATGAAAGAGCACTAGCTGTGGCTGATAACTACGAGCCAGATATGTATCTAAAGCTTGTGGAAGCGAGTATCTCTCCATGAGGATGCCATGAAAGTTTTAGAAAATCATGGCAGTGATGTTGATGATTATATAAGGTTAAGAAACTCCATAGTTTCACATGAGCATGCCCTGGCGGTTATAGAAATTGCCGATTCTCCTAGAGCATACATTGCGTTAAGGAACTCTGGTATTAATCATGAAGAAGCAATTTCGTTTATAGAAAACTTTAGTGACTCAGATATGCCTGATTACCTACAGCTAAGAAAGCGTGTTACTCACGAAGTAGCACTAGACGTTTTAGAGAATTCAAATGCTGAGGAGTATCTCTCATTTCGTAACCTTGGAGATTCTCACGAGGAAGCTATTCGAGCCGTAGATGAGGCGGATATTCAGGACTATATTTCTTTAAGACAAAGGGGCGTTAGTCCTGACCAAGCAGTTGAAGTTTCTATAAATTACAATGTACCGGACTATCTCCGCTTGCTTGGGCGAGGACTAAAGCATGACGAAATTATAGGGATCTTGGATCGCTGATCAGTAAAAACTAAATCAAAACGTCGCGAGGTTTTCCCGCGCTTGCTTGTTCGCCTACAACGCCAGCAACTTCGAGTTGCTCCATAATGCGGGCGGCTCGGGTGTAGCCAATCTGAAAACGTCTTTGAATCAACGAAGTAGAGATGGCTCCCTTTTCCTTTGCGTAAGCAATAACTTCATTAAAGAGCGCATCGCGGTTGGCTTCTGGGTCGTTTAAGAAATCATCTTCATCAGCAAGAATTTCATTTTGGTATTCGGGAGCGCCTTGATCACGCCAAAAGTCGCTAATTTTTTCAACATCCGCATCAGAGACGTAACTTCCCTGCAATCGCTTAAGTCCCATGGGCCCAGAGCTTGTAAAAAACATATCGCCTTTGCCTAAGAGAAGCTCAGCTCCGGTGCTATCTAAAATAATTCGACTATCGCTTGAGCTAGCTACGCGAAGAGAAGCGCGACTTGGGCAGTTACTTTTAATAAGACCCGTTACGACGTCTGCTGAAGGACGTTGAGTAGCCATAATTAAATGCAAGCCTGCGGCTCGTGCAAGTTGAGTCAGACGCACAATGGATTGCTCCACGTCTTTTTTAGAAGTGAGCATAAGCTCAGCCAGCTCGTCGATGATGATGGCGATATAGGGAAAACGCTCGAGTTCTGAATCCTTGTCGGCTTTCTCGTTATAGTCATTGAGGTTTTTTGCGGCAGCCTCTTGCATCTTAAGGTAGCGACGTTTGGTTTCACCCACCGCCCACTTGAGAGCCTTACTTGCGTCTACGGCGTCGTTCACAATGGGAAGTAGCAAGTGAGGAATGTCTTCGTAAATTTTGAATTCCACAAGTTTTGGATCGACAATGATAAGTCTTAGTTCCTTAGGACTAAATCTGCAGAGAAGTCCTGTGAGAATGGAATTTACTAAAACTGATTTGCCCATGTTTGTAGCGCCCCCAATAAGAAGGTGCGGCATGCGAGCCAAGTCTTCGATGATGGGCTTGCCCTCGGTATCTTTTCCAAGACAAAGAGGAAGCTTCATGGAGGCGTTGTTGGCAATTGAATGTTCTAAAAGATCGCGCAGTACAATTTCTTCTCGTTCGGGATTGGGCACTTCAATGCCCGCTACGCTTTTTCCTGGGATAGGTGCAACAATACGAATGGCAGGAGCACCAAGGGCCATTGCAAGATCCGTAGAAACAGAATGAATTTTTTGAATACGTGTACCGGGTGCAGGTTGAAATTCATAAACCGTGAGAATGGGCCCCGGAGTAATTTCGGTCATCTCGCCTTCAACTTCAAAACTTTTCAAGGTAGAGATAATTTTTTTAGAAGTTTCAACGAGATCACTTTTGCTTAGTTTTCTTTTTAGAGGTTTGGGTGCTGTTAATAGAGAAGTGGGTGGATATTTCCATTCTCCTTGGTGAGTGGGCCGAGCTTTAGCTTCTTTAGCTGCGTTTTTGTTTGTTTTGTTTTCACTAAAAGTGCTTTGGTTGATGAGGGGCTCTGAGAATTTTTCTGTAGGGGTTTTTTCTAGAGATTCTTTTTCTTCAAAAGCACCTTTGATAAGAGTTTCTTTGATTTTTGTTTTTTTATTGCGTTTCCAAAACCCGTTAAAATCAAAAATTTTCATAAAATGGGTACCAATGCCATTTCCAAGCCGAGCCCCATTGATTTTGATGCTGTTAAAAGTGGTATCAAGAAAGCTTTCGAGCCACTGTTCAAAATGCACAACGGCTGAGAGCCACAACAAGAGGACAGAAACTAAAAAGATTCCAACTTTCCCAAGTATCGGACGCGCAAGATAGTAAAGTCCGTAACCCAAAAAGCCTTCTCTCATAATTATTCGTGGCTCAGGGGTGGGGCCTAAAAAAATACGAATGAGCAGACAAGCGCTAAGAATTAGGCCGCAGAGCGAAAAAAAGCTTTTCCAGGATAGGATTTCGGGTTTTTTTTGTTGGGTAAGACTCAATAAAATTAAAGCTGCGCCGAAAAGAGGGATGATCCACGAAGACCACCCAAAACATTGATACAAAAGGTCCGCAGTCCACGATCCAATATATCCTAGTTGGTTGTGGGGAGCGGTCCATCTACGATGAAAGGTGCTAAAGCTTGGGTCACTTGAGTCGTAACTTAATAGGGCAATGGCGACTGCGCCTGAAAGGATGCCGACGACAAGACTATGAGTCCAAAGGGTCCAACTTTTGCGGGATGTGCTCATTTAATCCATTGTCGCATGCAATTCGAATAGGGAAAGACGCCACGCTATTGACAGACCGAGTTAGGCCCATCTAAACATAGGGAATAATCTTTTCGATTATCCACAAAAATTCAAAAAGTCCCTAAAGGATAAAGGGCATTCAAAGAGGAAAAAATGGCAGACCAATCAGATAAAGAAATCCAAAAAGAGAAAAGCCCCAAGAAAGCTAAGCCAGTAGCGCGCGCTCGGGCTCCCAAGAAAGTTTCAGAAGAAACGACTGCTTCTGCAGTCGAAGTAAAAGCTCCTGTTGAAGAAACAAAAAAAGTTGAGGCTGCTGCTCCTGTTGCCGACAAAGCTCCAGCGGCTCCTGCAGAGAAGCCTAAAGCCGAAAAAAGACAGGAATTTGCCCCCCGTCACCAACACAGTAACGGCAAACATCACCACCAACAGCGCCATCAGCGCCATGAGGCTCCTCGTGGTGGAAACAACGAAGAGACCGAAGCGGCTCCCGTTCAAGAGCAACTCACTAAACCGATCGTCGATAAATTGAACATTCTCGATCTTAAAAAAATGGACATCAAAAAACTTGTCGATTTGGCAACGCAGTACAAAGTTGAAAACGCTGCGGGTCTTCGACGCCAAGATCTTGTCTTTTCGCTTTTAACAGCACATGCCAGAGCGAACGGAGAAATTTACGCAGAAGGAGTTTTAGAAACCCTTCAAGATGGTTTTGGATTCTTGCGATCTCCGGAGCACAACTATCTTTCAGGGCCAGATGATATTTACGTAAGCCCAAGTCAAATTAGAAAATATGCACTTCGCACAGGCGATACAATCGCCGGAAAAGTAAGGCCTCCTCGTCCTGGAGAAAGATATTTTGCACTTCTCACTGTAGACGCTCAAAATAGCCAAGACCCCGAGACGATTAAAAATAAAATTTTATTCGAAAACTTAACACCGCTCTATCCTACTCAGCGAGTGAACATGGAGTACGATCCTAAAAATTATACAACACGTGTGATCGATCTCTTTTCCCCTATAGGAAAAGGCCAACGTGCTCTAGTTGTAGCGCCTCCTCGTGCGGGTAAAACAGTTATGTTGCAAGACATTGCACATGCCATTACTACAAATCATCCCGAAGTTTATCTCATCGTACTCTTAATCGATGAGCGTCCTGAGGAAGTAACAGACATGAAGCGCTCGGTTAAGGGCGAAGTCATTAGTTCAACTTTCGATGAGCCTGCAACACGTCACGTACAGGTGGCAGAGATGGTTATTGAAAAAGCAAAACGCCTTGTAGAAAACAAGCGAGACGTGGTGATCCTTCTGGATTCAATTACTCGTTTGGGGCGTGCGTATAACACCGTGGTTCCTGCTTCTGGAAAAATTCTTTCGGGTGGTGTGGATTCAAACGCGCTTCAACGTCCGAAACGCTTCTTTGGAGCGGCTCGAAACGTAGAAGAGGGTGGAAGTTTAACGATTATTGCCACAGCGCTTATCGATACAGGTTCGCGTATGGATGAAGTTATTTTCGAGGAGTTTAAGGGCACGGGCAACATGGAAATTGTTCTCGACCGAAAACTCATGGAAAAACGTATTTTCCCTTGTATGGACCTCAATAAGTCTGGAACCCGTAAGGAAGACCTTTTAACTCCCGCGGAAACCCTCCAAAGGCTTTGGATCCTTCGTAAGGTTCTTCAGCCCATGAACACGGTCGACAGTATGGAATTCTTGCTCGACAAGTTGGCTAAAACGAAGTCGAACGCTGAATTCGTAACAAATATGAGTGGATAGCTCTTCTAAGGGGTTGAGGTTTTTTTCGAGGACACGGGGCCGCATTCCTTTTTATTTGACAGAGGGCTGAAAAAGCTAGAAAACCTAAACCTCAGGAATTTAAGGGATAAAACTATGAAAAAAGATATTCATCCAAAGCTTCACAAGGTTGTTTTTAAAGATATGGGAGCAGATTTTGCTTTCTTGTCGACTTCAACTAAGCCAGGCAAAGAAACAATTAAATGGGAAGATGGCAACGAGTATCCAATCATTAAAGTGGACATCTCTAGCGCTTCACACCCTTTTTTCACAGGTAAAATGAAACTTGTGGACGCTGAAGGTCGTGTTGATCGCTTCAACAAAAAATATAAAAAGTGAATTGATTTCTCGCTTCGAGAATTTCAAATTACTTCTCAATTAAAAAGAGTAGAGAAACTTAACTGAATGGCTATTGAAGCTCCAACACAAATGGTCGAGCGTTTGCGCGAAAGCGAAGCTCGCTTTGAACGTGTAACGATGGAGCTCGGACAGCCAGAGATTATTTCTGACCGAAAAAAATTCTCGGAACTTTCAAAAGAACACGCTCAGCTTCAGCCGCTTGTAGATGCCTATAGAGAATTTTCTAAAAATTATGAATCTTACAAAGGCTCTCTTGAGCTATTAGACACCGAGAAAGATGCTGAAATTCTCTCTATGGCAAAGAGCGAGGTCTCTGAGCTCGAACCTATTGTTGAAAAGCAAATAGATGAACTGCAACTGATGTTGCTTCCCAAGGATTCTCGCGATGAAAAAAACGCTGTTCTTGAAGTCAGGGCTGGTGTGGGGGGCGATGAAGCGGGTTTATTTTGTGCCGAGCTTTACCGGGCCTATGTTCGATATGCTGAAACGCAAGGTTGGAAAGTTGAACCCTTAGAAATTGCCGAGAACTCCGCAGGTGGTTTTAAAGAAGTTAGTGCGAGTATTATTGGCGACGGGGTTTTTGCAAAGTTAAAACATGAATCAGGAGTCCACCGTGTTCAACGTGTGCCCAAGACAGAAGCTCAAGGACGTGTGCACACAAGTACAGTGACAGTGGCCATTCTACCTGAGGTAGAAGACATTGAGTTTGAGATTAACCCAAACGATTTAAAGATTGATACCTATCGTGCAGGCGGTGCCGGTGGACAGCACGTGAACAAAACAGATTCTGCTGTGCGTATTACCCACCTTCCTACAGGCGAAATCGTTGCTTGTCAGGCAGAGCGATCGCAACACAAAAACAAAGATAAGGCGATGAAGTTACTTCGTTCGCGCATCTACGAAAAAATGCGTGAAGATCAAATGTCTAAAGCAGCCTCGGATCGAAGAGCTCAAGTGGGCGGTGGCTTTAGAAATGAGCGCATTCGCACTTATAACTTCCCTCAGGGGAGAGTGAGTGATCACCGTATTACGATGACGACCTATAACATTAACGAAGTTATGGCGGGGCATTTTGATGAGTTTATCTCGGCACTGAATCACCATTACCAAACGCTGCTCTTAAAAGGTGAAGATCTCTCAACAGTAAAAGTAAATGACGAAGACTAATTCGTTTTCTTTAGAAGAATACTTAAACAAAGAATTTTCAAATCTCTCGTTACGTCACGAAGCCAAGTGGGTTTTGGAAGAGTTGTCTTTACTAGATGCCGATCTTGCTCGAGTAAAAGCCTCTGAAATCGTTGAACGTAGAAAGACCGGAGAGCCCCTTGCGTATATTCTAGGTCATTGGGCATTTAGAAATCTTAATTTAGAAGTTGGACCTGGAGTTCTTATTCCAAGACCAGAAACAGAAGAGCTTGTTGGTCACGTTTTAAAGCATGTTATGGAGCGGGCTTTGCAAAAAGTAAAAATTGTAGACTTTGGCTCAGGAAGTGGTGCTATCGCCTATGCGCTTGCAGATGAGCTTGAAATTCCTTTTGAGATAACAGCCGTTGAGCGCTCTCAAGAAGCATTTAGTTTTTTAAGCAAAAATAAAAATACTTTGAACTTAGAAAAACAAAAAAACATTCACCTTATACAAAGTGATTGGAATTCTTTTGAAGGTCGTGACTTCGATATCATTGTCTCCAATCCTCCTTATGTGAGTGCTCAGGAGTATGAAGATTTGGAAGAAGAAGTGCGATCTCGCGAACCCAAAGCAGCCCTCGTACCGGAGAATATGCTAGATCCTATGAGCGCTTATAGAGAACTTTTAGCTCTTTCTTCAGTGATCCTTAAAAAAGATGGAGCGTTATTTTTTGAGTTTGGTCCTGCTCAGGAGCCTCTCTGGGCCCCTCTTATGACGGAATCTCAATGGCAGGTCTTTAAAGATCTTTCTGGGAAGCCTCGTTTTCTTTACGCTTTTGACTTAGCTAAGAAGAATAGTTAAACCCTTTCCTGAGGTGCAACTCATGGTGCGGGTAGAAAATTTATTATCGTTTAAAAAGTTTATGTTTTTGGGACTTATGTTTTTGCTAGGTTTTAGGGCTGAGGCCGGCGATCCGGTTATTGACGTCTCTGCCGAAAACCCTGTCTTAAAAGAAGTCGCTCGAAAACATTTTAAGCTTACGCGAGTGAATTCAGACCGGACTCTAAAAGAGTGGGCCGACAAAGCAAAAGTTGAAGCTGCTGATTATGTAAAAAAATTACGTGAAGCTCAAATTGAACCTGAGCTTATTGCAAGTACCGAAGCTGCTTTGGATAGCCTAAGGGATCCTGAGTATGCTCTTCGTGTTGTAAAAACTCTTCAGCAGATAGATCGTAAAGGTTGGGAAGAAGTTTTCAAAGATGCCGAAGCTCTTATGAATCAAAAGAATTTGAGATTAGGTGATCTAACGGCAAATCCTAAGATAATAAAAGCATTTCTAATGGAGCTTTCTACAAAAGAAAAAAGCTTTTGGACGGCTAAAACGAAGAAAACAAGCTTTGCTCCAATTACGGAAACAGCTCCAGTTGTGAGTGTTCCAACTGGAAGCTTCGAAGAGGGACTTAAGTTAATCAAAGCTCTTTCATCATTTGTTAAGATTGAGGTAGAGCCTACATCCGATAATCTTTTGCTAAGATATTTTCTAGAACCCTAAGCGCTATAGCAATGGTAACAAGTCTTTATCGCTGCTAATGTCTCTAAGTTGTGGATAAGCTTGTTATACAGGGCCCTAATAAAATTTTTGGTAATTTTAGAGCGAGTGGCTCTAAAAACGCAGCACTCCCTATTTTGTTTTCCACTATTTTATCTGACAAAGTACACACTCTAAGAAACGTTCCATGTCTTCACGACATGGAGTCTACGCTTAAGATGCTTTTGCATTTCGGGTGTAATGTTGAGCAACATTTCGACACAGCCTTTGGCTCTACCTGGATTGTAAACACGTCTAAAATTCAAAAGGCTGAAGCTCCTTATGATTTGGTAAGAAAAATGAGGGCGAGCTTTTTCTCTCTGGGTCCTTTGTTGGGACGCTTGGGGTGGGGGAAGGTTTCCTTGCCCGGTGGTTGCGCGATTGGTGCAAGACCTGTGGATTTGCACCTTATGGCATTCGAAAAAATTGGAGCGACTATTGAGCAAAGTGGTGGCTACGTAGAAATAAAAGCTAAGGGCGGACGCTTGAGTGGCGGTCATGTTGAGTTTCCTAAAATATCAGTTGGAGCAACTGAGAATTTAATGATGGCGGCTGTTACGGCTAAAGGTGAAACACGAATTGATAACGCTGCAGCTGAGCCTGAGGTTCGTTATCTGGGAGAAGTTCTCTTGAAGATGGGAGCTAAGATTGAGGGACACGGGACAAATACCATTCATATTCAAGGCGTAGACTCGTTGGGTGCGCTTGATTTTGATATCCCTGCAGATCGTATCGAGGCAGGTACTTATTTAATTGCAGCGCAACTTTTAGGTGGGGATATAACTCTTCGCAATGCGCCCGTCGAAGACTTGAAAATTGTTTTTGAGAAGCTTAGAGAAAGTGGCGCAGAGGTTGATGTGCAGGGAGAAAGTGTTCGTGTCTTAGGCTCTGAAAAAATCAAGCCCGTAAATGTTACAACCGAAGCTTTTCCAGGTTTTGCGACCGATCTTCAAGCGCAGTGGGTTGCTCTTATGACTCATGCGGATGGTGTGAGTGAGATAGAAGAAACTATTTTTGAGAATCGCTTTATGCACGTTCCGGAACTTACACGCATGGGTGGAAAATATGAGATTACGGGGTCTAAGTTGAAAGTTTTTGGTACGCCGGGAGTGCTCAAAGGCGCACCGGTTATGGCTACTGACTTAAGGGCCAGTGCGAGTTTGGTGTTGGCTGGTTTGGCGGCACAAGGCGAAACACATGTAAAGCGTATCTATCACCTAGATCGCGGTTATGAGTCTATGGAAGTTAAGTTTCGCTCTTTGGGTGCAAACATAGAGCGTCGAGCTGATGACTGATTTCTGAGCAAGTAAATTGTCTTGTGCGTTGCGCCATAAGTTGCTACTTTAGAACCCTCTATGTTTCTGCGTTTTCTGTGTGCACTAGCTGTTACAACTCTTTCGCCTCAAGGCCTTTTTGCTGAGAGCAATTTTGATCAAGATGAGGCTTTTCCTGAATCTGAACTCCCACAGCTTCGCTATGAAAGTTTTGTGTCTGGAGTGAGTCCCTTAGATCGTAAAAAAAGTACAGCACCGGAGTTTCGTGTCGTAGGGTGGAACGTGGGACAAGCGCGTGAGAGCGCCGAGCTCAGTGATGATTTGCAATCAAATATTACTGGAATTTTAGGGGCTTCGAATTCGCCAGATTTGTTAGTTTTAGTTGAAGTTCGTGAAAATATTTTTCAACTTATCAAAAAAATAAACTTTGAGCCTTATGGTTATGACAGCATTTTACCTATTGCTGTTTCGGAGGGAAAAACAAGAGAATTTGTTATTCTCATTTGGAAATCGAGAACACTTCGCTTGCTTTCAAAGAAACAAAGTTTCTTAAGTGTTGATTTAGATCAGACTAAGACAGAAGGGCTTGAGGCTTATTCCGCACTGAGAGAACGCTTAAGGAAAAACTTACCTCACCTTGAGGACGGAACTTTTGATAAAGTTGAGTTTTTATTTAACAATAGAGTCTTTTCTCTTTACCCTGTTCATTTCATAAACATTTGGCCCATTTTGGAAAACTATGCCTATGAAGAGACCAGGGAAAGTGCAAGGAGCTTTTTTTTACCCGAGTTCCTTGAAGAGAAAAACGCCTCGATAGAAGCCAAGAAGCGCGTTTTAAAAAGTATTATTACAGAAAGTTTAAATCCTCATGCTGTGCTCGTGGAAAACTTTTTGAGTCGCTTGAATTTGGGTTTTGATGCGGAGTCTCCCTTTGAGGACCAAGAGTCTATTTTAGTTATAGGTGACTTTAACGCATTCCCAAGAATTGACGGTGTCTACGGATTAGCTGCTAAAAAAGCATTTGGATCAGATAAAGCCTGGGCCTGTGCTGAGATGGAAAAAACCTTGAAGCCCATCTATGCACCCGAGGGAAGCAGTTCTTTCCCCTCCGCAAGCTATATGCGAGCCAGGCCAGGAAGCGGCCATTCACTGTTAATCGACCTGGGTTACTTTAGAGGGCCTTTATGGCGTGCGGCAAAGGCCGAAGTGCTGCCTTTATCTGGTTCGGATCATTATCCCGTCTTGTATAGCATTTTGCATAATCCTTAAGCTGGACCCATTGTTTGTGCTTGGCTTAGTCGACTTTTTGGGGCTATCCTCTCTCCTACCTCAGAACGAAAGGGGGTGAATATATATGCCAATGGTCAAAATTCGTGAAGGAGAATCCTTCGAATCTGCTGTGCGTCGCTTTAAAAAGCAATGTGAAAAAGCGGGTATTTTAACTGAAGTTCGCAAGCGCGAGCATTATGAAAAACCCTCTATTCGCAAGAAAAAGAAAAGTATTGCTGCTCAGAAGAGGCTTGAGAAAAAAGCTCGTCAAAGATTTACAAAATAATATTTCAGCTAGAGTTCGCAAGAACGCTAGCGTTGGACGGGTGCCCGGCTCAGGCTAGGCACCCGTTGATGATTGAGGAATGAAGATGTCAGTTAAAGAACAAATTAAAAATGCAATGACTGCTGCGATGAAAAGCAAAGAAGCGGAGCGCCTTCAGGCAATTCGCAATATTTGGGGTGCTCTTCGAAAAAAAGAAATCGATGATCGAAAAGATTTAACAGACGCAGAAGTTCAGAAGCTTGTAATGAATCTTACAAAGCAACTTCAAGAAACTATTGCACAGGCTAAAACGACAGGTCGAGATGATTTGGCAGACGAGTCTCTTAAAGAGTTGGCGGTCCTAAAAGAATTTTTGCCTGAAATGATGACAGCAGAAGAGTTGATAAAAGTTGTAACTACGCTTCACGCAGATCTGAAGGCAGCGGGCACACTTCCTGAGGGCAACGCAGCTATGGGAATCTTAATGAAAAAAACAATGGAAGCTGTGGGATCTCGCGCTGAAGGAAAAGCGGTGCAAGAAGCTGTGCGAAAAGTTCTCACTTAAATTAAAATAACTGGGGAGATTGAATGACGACCTTGAACGACATTAAAGAGCGCATCAAGGAAAGAGCTGATCTTGCCTCGCATATTTCCAAGGATACAAAACTCTTTAAATCAGGTTCTGGATTTAAGGCGTGTTGCCCTTTGCCGGGACATACTGAAAAAACTCCGTCATTTAATATCAACACGCGAGATAATTACTTTTTTTGTTATGGCTGCCAAAGAGGCGGCGATATTTTTACTTATTTAGAGCTCACCCGAGGCCTTCCTTTTATGGATGCTTTGAAGGAGCTCGCAGAGCAGTATCATATAGAGCTTCCGAAGACTTCCGAAAAAGGAGACTTCAAAGCCCCGCAAGCTAGGGAGCAGTCTTTAGAGCTAATGGAAAGAGCAACGAAATATTTTGAGAGCATGCTACATAAGGGGGCTACTCCGGGCGCAATTGCTGCACAAAAATATCTCGCAAGTAGAAATTATACCTTAGAAGATGCAGCAAAATTTCGCTTAGGTTGGGCTCCTGAATTTGGAAACAAGCTTGCGGGAAATTTGCTCACTTTAAAAAAATCAAAATTGGGACAAGATCTAGGATTGCTTTCCCGAGGCCGTGATAACGATGATTTTTTTAAAGGGAGACTCATGATTCCCATAGAAGATCACCGAGGACGCGTGGTGGCTTTTTCGGGCAGAGCTATTGGCATTCGAGATAACGAGGGGCCAAAGTATAAAAATTCTCCCGAGACACTAGTTTTTAAAAAGAAAGAAGTGCTCTACGGTTTATCGCGCGCACTTAAGGGCGCAAGGGAATTAGGTTGGTTAACCGTTGTCGAGGGCTTTTTTGATGCTTGGGCTTTTGAGCGTTTAGAGATTCCTTCTGTGGCCGTCATGGGTGTTGCTTTAACGACTGAGCACCTCGAGAAGCTTGGGCGTATTTGTAAGCAACTTGTTTTGGTAATGGATACTGATCGAGCTGGAATTGAAAGTACGAAGAGGTCTTTACCTCTTTTGTATGCACAAGGCTTTGAGGTAAAAGTTTTTGCTGATTTAGGTGGCAAAGATCCCGACGAATGGCTTGCCGAATTCAAAGGATCTAAGGAAGAGGTTACTCGCCGCTTGCAAAAAGCGCCCGAAGGAATGGAGTGGTGGGCTTCTCAGGTTATTGCTGAGTCTAGAGATAAAAACCTTAATCCTTTGCAGATAGTGCATCGTCTAGAAGAGTTATGGCCTGCAATGCAAAGTCCTGCGCATAGACGTTTTTGGCTTAAGGCGATTGCGCCAAATATTGGTTTGAGCGAGGCCCAGTTAAGTGCTCATTTTGCAAAAATCCCCCTCACTGGCCCAGTTCCTCAGAAAAACACGGAAGATTCCCCTCCTGAGATGGAGGATGACGATTACTTTCCACCTTCAGCTGCTGATCCCAACGACTATATTTTGCAGGAGATTGTCGCCTTGCTGATAGCGCATGGTGCTGCATGGGAAAAAATACATGAAGAACGAGATGGCTCACTTTTGCACCATGCATTTGAGGGAACCCCCCTTGAATTACCTTTTGCCCGTTCGCTGCAGGGAGGCGAGTTTAAGCCCAAAGCCTTGGTAGAGGCGCTTAAAAAGGCAGGTCTTGAGCTTTATGTAGCACTTGCCTCGATTACCGAGAACCAAGAGGGGCCAAGCGGAAGAGATCATAGAAAGCTACTTAGGGACCTTTGTCTTCAGTTCGTGAGCATAAGAAAGAATGCGCATATAAAAAGACTCGTTATAGAGTTAAAAAAATCACCTGATGAAGCTAAGTCGGCCCAGATTTTGCAGGCGATTCAGACCGCAAGAAAAGAAGTAGAAGAGTTAAAAAAATTTTCTTTTTCGCTATGACCTGTTAGAACTGTAGCTTCGAATGGCCTCCAAAACTAAATCCAGTAAAACTAAAAAATCTCCTGCTACCTCAAAAGCGCCTAAGTCTGCAAAGACAAAGCCAACTAAGAAAGCAGCTCCTAAAAAAGTAGCAGCAAAAAAAGCAGCTCCAAAATCAAGTGGTGTGGGCAAAGCTATTGCTAAGGCTGTAAGCAAAGTCGCGGCGAAAGTGGCGGCAAAAGTTTCAGCTCCTAAAGAGGTAAAAGTAAAAGAGCCTAAGGTAGCTAAGGCTCCGAAGCCTCCAAAGGAAGCGACTGTTAAGCCGCCTTCCAAAAAAGAGATCAAGGCTATTTGGAAAGCTTTACATGAACGAGGTCGTGAAAAAGGTTTTTTAACTTACGACGAAATTAATAAAACACTACCCGCTCAAATGAGTGCGGGAACAATTCTAGAAGACACCTTAAATTTTTTAGGTCAAAAAGAAATTGAACTTGTTGAGACTGAAGACGAGGGCAAGGCCCGACTCAAGCAAGTAAAGCGTGACCAAGAAGAGATGGATGACTTTTCAGAAGAAAAGGCAGCTCTCTCTGAAGAGGTCAGTGATGATGCTCTTCGTGCGAACGATCCAGTTCGACTTTATTTAAGAAAAATGGGAAGCATTCCCCTTCTTTCTAAAGATGGCGAAGTTGAAATCGCCAAAATGATTGAAGAGGGCGAAGCTGAAGTTATTGACATCGTTTTAAACTCTCAAATTGGTATTCAGGAAGTTCTTCAAATTGGAGAAAGAATTCGGAACGGAAAAATTCGAGTAAGAGACGTTGTTCGAGGTCTTGATGAAGACGAAGAAGCAAACGATATTGACGAAGAAGATTACAAAAATAGAATTCTTTTTGCGATTGATAAGGTTAAAGAGTTTGAAGATCTCATAACCGGAGGCAACGCCAAACAAAAAGACATGCAGGAATCACGAGAGCGCATGTTTGATGCCTTTAAGGATATCTCTTTTAACCGTAAAACAATTAACCGCATTGTAGGCCGAATGAAGAGCTACGTGCAGATCATAGAAGATGTAGAGCGCACTCTTTCAAGAGAACTTGGCAAAGTTCGCTGTACGTCACTTGATGAATTTTTAGGTCTTGAAGCTAAGTTCAATGACTCGGATACTCGCCTTCAAGCATTTAAGCAGGCAGGTGGTCGCTCTTGGGAAGACCTTGAGCCACTTGTAAAATTAGTTCAAGAGCAAGAGCAGCGACTTATCGATGTTGAAACGGAATCTGGATTGAGCGTGGATAAACTACGTTTGATGTATGAAGCTATCGTGGATGGTGAGCGAAAAGCAGACAAGGCTAAAGCAAGATTGGTTGAAGCCAACCTACGTCTTGTTGTGAGTATTGCAAAAAAATATACAAATCGTGGCCTTCAGTTCTTGGATTTAATTCAAGAAGGAAACATCGGATTGATGAAGGCTGTGGATAAATTTGAATATCGAAGAGGGTATAAATTTTCTACTTACGCTACTTGGTGGATTCGCCAGGCGATTACACGCGCCATTGCCGACCAAGCACGCACAATTCGTATTCCTGTGCACATGATTGAAACCATTAACAAGCTTGTGCGTACAAGCCGTTACTTGATGCAGGAAATTGGTCGTGAACCAACTCCAGAGGAAATTGCAGCGAAGATGGAACTTCCAGTTGAGAAAGTTCGTAAAGTATTAAAAATTGCCAAAGAGCCGATTTCTTTAGAAACGCCTATTGGTGAAGAAGAAGATTCACACCTTGGAGATTTTATCGAAGATAAGAGTGTGATTAACCCAAGTGAGGCCGTTATTAACCTCAACTTGTCTGAGCAAACACGTAAGGTTTTAGCGACGCTTACTCCCAGAGAAGAAAAGGTTCTTCGTATGCGCTTTGGTATTGGTGAAGACTCCGATCATACTTTAGAAGAAGTTGGACAGGATTTCTCAGTAACACGGGAACGTATTCGTCAGATTGAAGCAAAAGCACTTAGAAAATTAAGACACCCAAGTCGCTCTAAGCGCCTTAAGACATTTGTAGAAAACTAACTCTAGGGTTAGTTTGGGGGTATATGTTTAAGCATTCAGGTTACATATTGGTGCTGGCTTTTTTACTTGCTTCGTGTGTTAGTTCTAAAAAGGCACTTCTTTCTGAAAGGAATAAAGTACTTGGCGAACGCTGGTTTCTAGGAACAGAGAAGATAGAAAAAGGGGCTAAGAATCCTGGTGATATTCCTTCTTTAAGTGTTCAGTACGATACCTATTTTACTTTTTCGCCCAATAAGCTCGTAAAAACAACCGTCTGCCACTTTAAACAGCCAGTTGATAAAATGCTTATTGTTGATACAGAATCTCCTGTTATTTTTGGTCCCAATTCATTTACAGTTCTTCTCCCCAGCTCTCAAAAGCAGACCTATGATGCGGTATTGGCACCCAAAAGCGGGAAGGGGCCAAGTATTAAGCGAGCGGTTTATTGTTCCTCATCGCTAGAGGCGAAATCGTATAATTACGAATTACAGGGCGAAGAATTAATTTTGAAGCCAGTAGGGGAAATTTTGAAATTAAAGAAGTATAAGCAAGAGTAGTACTTGCGAGTGCTGATGTGGGGCCTATAGCTCAGTCGGTTAGAGCAGGCGGCTCATAACCGCCGGGTCGGGGGTTCAAGTCCCTCTGGGCCCACCAAAATAATTTCTTCATTATGAACAAAGTGAATGATGAAGAAATTATTTTGTTTTGTGTTTAGGACTTGGACCGCGACTGAAGCGATTGCGGAGTAGCGCAATCGCGTAGGGAGGTGGTCAGGCGGAGCGTGGCGCAGCACACGCGAGCGCTTGACTTCAAGTCCCTCTGGGCCCACCACTTTCAAATTTTGATCCCAAGCCAAGCTCCGTTATACTTTTTTTATGTCAGCTGCGGAGCTACGACCTAAGGTTTTTGTTGGCGCTGAGGAGCACGAGGGGCTCATCGGAGCATTTTCTCCCCATACACTCCATTTTCATAGAAATCATAGCTCAATTTTGGAGCAGCTTTATCGGGCTGAGTCTGCAATGATTCTCTTGCCCGCAAATGAAGCCTCTTCGCATTTGTTGGCACAAAAAATACGAAAAGATCATTATATAGAGATTCTTCCCATTGTATTATTCGGAGCAAAAGCTCTCAGAGGAAGATCAAGAGCTTTCTTATTCCTTCGGGGCGAGTGATTTTGTTGCTTTAAATGATCCCGCTCTACCTTTAGTGCTTAGACGTATAAATAATTTAGCAACGCTCTATTGGAAACTTAAAAGAGAGAATGCCCAGATAGAAACAGATCGTTTGGCCGAATCGGTTAAGTTTTTAGATTCTTTGATTGAATACTTGCCGAATATGGTTTTTGTAAAAGATGCAAAAGATCTTCGCTTTGTTCGCTTTAATCGCGCAGGAGAAAATTTACTAGGTTACAAACGAGAAGATCTGATCGGAAAAAATGATTATGATTTTTTTCCAAAAGATCAAGCTGATCACTTTACTCAAAAAGATAGGGCTGTGCTTTGTCGGCACAGTTGTTGGATATCCCTGAAGAGCCAATTCATGCAAAGATGGATTAAGAATTTTGCACACAAGAAAAATTCCCTCTATGATGAAAAGGGAAATCCTACTTTTTTACTTGGGATTTCAGAGGACATAACTGAAGTAAAAAAAGCGGAACATGAAAAAATACAGTTTGTAAAAGAGCAGGCAGCTCGTTTGGAAGCAGAAAAGGGAATTGCTATACGCGACGAATTTATATCTATAGCGTCCCACGAATTAAAAACACCTCTTACGTCTTTGGACTTACAGTTTCAAATTATAAAGAGATGGTTTGCAAAAAAAGACTATTCAGTTCCTAGTTTGGAAAAACTTCAAAAAATCTTCCAGGATTCTTTTCTTCAAGTGCAAAAATTAGGCGTATTGCTTGAGGATTTGTTGGATGTTTCTCGCTCACAGCGTGGAGCTTTTAATTATAATTTTGAAACAGTAGATATATTGGAAGTCTTAGAGGGGGCAGTATCTAGACTGAGTTCACAGGCTCGAGCGATGGGCTCTGAAATTGTGTGGGGCACGAAGGAAAGCTGTGTTGTTTTCTGTGATCCTTTTCGTATCGATCAAGCGCTTACAAATTTAATTGTTAATTCTATAAAGTATGGGCAAGGGACCCCTGTTCGAGTTTCTATTGAGGCAAAGGGGGATTGTGCAGAGCTTTTAATTTCAGATTCTGGGATTGGGATTGCGCCCGAAAATCAAAAAAAAATCTTTGAGCGCTTTGCCCGAGCCGTATCATTTAAAAGTATTAGTGGCATGGGCCTGGGGCTTTTTATTACAAAGGAAATTGTTGAGGCCCATAAGGGGACTATAGAGGTTGAGAGCGCTTTGGGAAAAGGTGCTTCATTTAAAGTTCGGATTCCATTGAAAAATGAATAGATTGTAAAAAGCGTCACGGAATTAGCAAAAAACACATAATTAAAGCGAAAATTATAAAAAATTTATAAAGGCCTGAGCCTCAGATTGCCTATGCGTGAGAATTTAAGAAATGAGATTTAAGTATGGATTATAATAAAATAAGGGAGGATCTAACTATGACACTAGAATTTAGCAGCCAAGACTTGGATGTTTTAAATGAGCAAGGAAAGTGCGTGCTCATTGTTGAGGATGATCGAGATATTCGAAGTGCACTCCAAACCATACTTGAAGAAGAGGGTTATGATGTATTTGTTGCTCAGTCTGGGAGCGCTGCTCTTAAGTTGATGCCTCGAATTCCCAAGCCTTCGCTCATACTCTTGGATCTCATGATGCCTGATATGAATGGATGGGAATTTTCTGAGGCTTTAGCAAAAGATGATTGCTACGGAAGCATTCCCGTAATGGTTGTATCGGCATATACGGACAAGACAAAACTAAAAGACATTAAGTGTAAGGAGCTCATCAAGAAGCCTATCGACCTTGACGTTTTACTTCCTAAGGTCAAAGGGCATCTTTTAGATTCCTGGTTTGGTACAGAATATTAGCCGTTCCATGCTCTGCCATATTGGAGCGGAGGAGTAATCTCAGCCTTTAATGCCGCTGCAGCTCGTCTTGGCCAATAGGGGTCTCTGAGTGATTCGCGAGCAATCGCAATAAAGTCAGCTTTATTTGTTTTTATTATTTCGTTGGCTTGTTCAGGGTCTGTGATTTCTCCGACTGCTGCAACAGCTATTCCTGTTTCTTTTTTAATTTTTTCTGCAAAGGGGACTTGGTAGTTGGGTCCCGTGATTATTTTTTGTTCAGGGTGCACACCGCCACTTGAAACGTCCACAAGATCAATGCCAATTTCTTTAACTTGTTTGCAAAGTTCAACGCTTAGTTCGGGGTCCCAGCCTCCACTCATCCAGTCCGTTGCAGAGATACGAATAAAGATAGCTTTTTCTGCAGGCCATAGAGCACGCAGTCTTTTGCAAACTTTCAGAGTAAGGCGCATTCTGTTTTCTAGCGTTCCGCCCCATTTGTCTGCACGCTGATTTGAAAGGGGAGATAAGAATTCATGTAAAAGATATCCATGAGCAGCATGAATTTCGATAACATCGAAGTTAGCTTTGATTGCTCGCTTGGTAGCGTTCGAAAAATCTTCGACCACTTTTTCAATCATGGATTCAATCATTTCTTCGGGGAGAGCATAATCTTCACTGTAGGCAATTGCAGAAGGTGCTACTGGTAACCAGCCTCCGTCAGTAATAGGCACGAGTCTTCTTTTGCTCCAAGGAAGATCCATTGAAGCCTTGCGCCCTGCATGTGCGAGCTGTATTCCCGCGAGAGCTCCTTGGGCTTTGATAAAACTTACAATTTTCTTCCACACGAGCATTTGCTCGTCATTCCATATTCCAGCGCAACCTGTGCTAATTCTACCTTCGGGGCTTATGGCGGTAGCTTCGGTCATTACAAGTCCAGCTCCTCCGACGGCTCGACTTCCGAGATGTACCATATGCCACTCTGTGGGAAGACCATTCTGTGAAGAGTATTGGCACATAGGTGATATGATGATTCGATTACGGAAGTGTGTATTTCTTATGGAAAACTTTTCAAATAAGTGGGCCATAGCAAAATTATACCCGAATTTATAATGGAGGGATTATGGACGTAGCACAATTATACAAAGAAGCTGAAGGGGGACTGGAGGCTTTCTGGTCACAAGTTGCAGAGCGCTTGAGTTGGATTAAGAAATGGGACCGTGTAAAAGATGTTTCATTTAACAAGCCTGTTCATGTGAGCTGGTTTACGGGAGCAAAGCTGAATGTTTGTTTTAACTGTGTTGATCGACATGCCCTAAAGGACCCAAAGCGTCGAGCCTTGGTTTGGGAGTCAGATAATCCGCAAGAAGCTCCACGGAGCTTCACATATGGGGCACTTCTGGAGGAAGTTTCTCTTTTTGCAAATGTTTTAAAAAAGCACGGAGTTAAAAAAGGCGACCGAGTAACACTTTATATGCCGCTTATCCCGGAGGCATTCTTTGCAATGTTAGCGTGTGCTCGCATCGGTGCGGTCCACTCTGTAGTTTTTGGTGGATTTTCTTCTGAGTCCATTGCGGGAAGGCTTCAGGACGCTCAAAGTGAATTTGTGATTACCGCCAATCACTCTTATCGCGGGGGAAAGAAAATACTTCTAAAAGAGAACGTTGATAAAGCCCTTGAGAAATGCCCCAGTGTTAAAAAAGTTTTAGTCATTCAACGCGATGAAGGAATTCCGGCTTGGAACAATGATCGTGATCTCTGGTATCACGAAGAAAAGAAAACAGTTTCTTCTGAGTGTCCTTGTGAAGAAATGGAGGCTGAAGATCCTCTTTTTATTCTTTATACTTCTGGATCAACAGGAAAGCCGAAGGGAGTTTTGCATACTTCTGCTGGGTATTTATTATATGCCTCGTTTACTCATGAGCTTGTATTTAATTATAAACCTGAAGATCTGTATTGGTGTACGGCAGATGTGGGTTGGATTACGGGTCATAGTTATGTTCTTTATGGGCCACTTTCAAATGCTGCGAGTGTGTTTATACACGAGGGGGTTCCAAATTATCCCACTCCTTCTCGTCATTGGGAGCTTATTGATAAACATCAAATTTCTATTTACTACACAGCCCCCACAGCTATTCGCAGCTTGATGCGCGAAGGGGATGCTCATGTGAAAAAACAAAAGCGTAGTTCACTCAAGCTTCTTGGCAGCGTGGGTGAGCCTCTCAATCCAGAAGCTTGGCAGTGGTATCACACTGTGGTTGGAGAGGGCAGGGTTCCCGTTGTGGATACGTGGTGGCAAACAGAAACGGGAGGCATTCTCATAGCGCCAATTCCTGGGTTTTCTTCTCAAAAGCCCGGCTCTGTGGCCAAGCCTTTACCTGGGATTCAAGCCGTACTTTTAGATGAAAAATCACAAGTGCTTAAAGGTGAGGCGAAGGGGTATTTGTGTCTTAAGGATTCCTGGCCAGGGCAAATGCGAAGTGTGTATGGAGATCACAAGCGTTTTGAAAAAACGTATTTTTCACAATATAGCGGCTATTATTTTTCTGGTGATGGTGCGCATAGGGACGCTGAGGGCGATTTTTATATTACGGGTAGAGTTGACGATGTTTTAAATGTTTCGGGCCATAGAATAGGCACAGCCGAGCTAGAAAGTGCTCTTGTGGGTCATGATTGTGTGAGTGAGGCCGCAGTTGTGGGGTTTCCGCACGAAATAAAGGGGCAGGGTGTGTATGCCTTCGTCACATTAAAGTTGGGAGTCGAAGTAACGCCCGTATTAAGAGATAAGCTCAACGAGTGGGTTCGTTCTTCTATCGGAGCCATTGCTAAGCTGGATCACGTCCACTTTACAAGCGCTCTTCCAAAGACCCGCTCAGGTAAGATTATGAGAAGAATTCTTAGAAAAATCGCTGAAGGCGATGTGGAAAACTTGGGTGATATCAGTACTTTAGCGAATCCTGAAATTGTAGAGATTCTAAAAAATGAGGCTGAGAAAGTATAAGTTATAAGCTTTTCAAGGAGAGGTTTAAGTGTTTGTAGTGTTGCCTGCCGAGGGCTTTAATACTAACACAATGCACAATGCGCGGTGTTTCAAGAATTGCCTTTGTCTTAGCTCTCTCTGTCCTGAATTTTGCAAATGCCAATGATGATCTTGAGGCTGTAAAAAAGGAACTCAGTGAACGTCGTTATCTTTCATACATGAAAGAACTGCTTACATACGATGAGCGCGGCCAATACAGAGCACAAGGTGTGCCCTTTAGTGTTACTTGGACAAATGATCCCGAGAGCAAGCAACACATTTTAGTGGGCTGCGTATTAAAAGGCCGCGATTTGGGTTGTCTGCCTGCAATGGTCAATATGTTTCGAGAGTTTAAAGAGGGTAATTATAATTCCTATCAGGGGCGCATTACCTTCTTTGTAGAAAACCCTCAAAGCATATCCTTGTTAAGCTCGAACTTAGCTTCTGAAGAAAATATTTTTTTTGGTAATGATGAGGCTAAGCATGACTTTGAAAAAGTTGAAAAAGATCGTGCTGGTGAGTTAAAAAAACTTTTGCGAAATGTGGATTTGTTTATTCAGATGAAACAGACTGTTTCGCCAATAGATAAGACTTTTTATTCTTTTCCCTATGATGAGTTAACGCTTGAGTGGGCGAGGTATCTTCGTGCTTCGGATACTTTAATTGTTCCCATGAAAAGTAACAGAAAAACAATGACTGATTATGCCCGTGACTTGGGGGTTTTAACTCTTTCGTTGGAGATTCTTCAGAAAAAAGATGAAGCCGATAGCGTAGAGCAAAAGATGAAGGCTTATCTTCTCTTTCGTGAGACAGTGAAAAATGCACTTTTTGCTCGAGGTCAGGTTGCATCATTGAGAGGTATTTATGCTGTCAGTGATGAGCTAGAGAAAATAAGTGGACCCCTTCCAAAATTAAAAAACTTTTATTTAACTACATATGAAGAGCCTTTTCTGGGCGAGCTTACAAAATTAGAACAAGAGCTTGTCGATTTTTCGCCACTCAAAAGTGGAACCCTACTTGGCTATCAGGAGGGTACAGATGTTGTTAAAACAGAAATCAAGGCACCTCGGGATGGCTTTGTTCTCCATGCGCGCTATCCAAAGCGTGATGATATGGGAGCTACCAAGGAGCCATTTCCTCGCTACCTTTACCAAGTTATTGAAAAAAAAGAGCCATTGGATTTATTAAGATAGTCAAAAAAATATCTCAAAAAAAGCAATCGACACAAAGCTTTGAATCAAGTGAAAATAAAGGTTAAAGGTGAGTGTCGAATGAATAAGAAATTTTTGGATAAAATAGGAAACCTTAACTGGATTGCAATTATTTATTTGTTGAGTATTCCTGTGCTTTCGGTTGCGTTTTTACCGTGGGCACTTAAGAATCATGTCTTCACGTGGCCGATTGTCCTTTACGCTGTTGTTCACTATGCGGTTGATTGCCTGTCTATCACTGTTGGATATCACAGGCTTGTTTCGCATAAGGCTTACGAAGCCCACCCAGTAGTTAAAGCAACGATGTTGGCTACCGGAGCTGGAGCTGTTCAAAACTCTGCACTTATTTGGTCAAGAGATCATCGTATACATCACCGAGAAGTTGATACAGATAATGATCCATATTCCATCAATAAAGGGTTCTGGTATGCCCACTTTTTGTGGATGTTTGAAAAAATGCCGCCTATTGATTTTAACAAACTTCCACCTGATTTGAAAAAAGATAAGCTTGTTCGATTTCAACATGCCTTTTACTTGCCCATAGCTATATTGGTCGGCTTTGGGATTCCAATGCTCGCAGGTTACCTACTTGTAGATTCTGTTGCTGCTGGTTTATATGTGGGAGCTGTTCTTAGACTTTTTGCTTCAGGACATTGCACTTTCGCCATTAATTCTTTTGCTCATTTGATTGGGACTCGTCCCTATTCTGTTACTTGCACCGCAAGAGATAACTGGTTTTTGTCTATCTTCACTTTTGGTGAGGGCTATCATAATTATCACCATAAGTTCCAAGCGGATTATAGAAATGGTCTCGTTTGGTATGCGTGGGATCCTTCTAAGTGGATTATTTTTACGTTGTCGAAGTTAGGTCTAACTTCAAATTTGATTCGTATGTCCGAAGCTAAAGTACGCTTAGCTAAAATGGAAGTTGCAGAACAACGTCTTCAGGAAAAGGGTTTTGATGTGGCTCGACTTGTTAAAGAGCGTATGGAGTTGCTTCATGTGCATGAAAAAATTGAAGCACTTAAGGTTGAGATTGAAAGGTATAGAGAAATGGGCCGTGAGCGAATGGACCGTTCAGAAAAAGCTGTTCTTGCTGCTTATCGCACAAAAATGCATGAGCTTTCTCAAGCTAAAAAAGCAGTTATTAAAAGATGGAACTTTGAAAAAAAGCTTATTCGTTCTTTGCCTCGAGTTGCGATTTAATCTTAGTAGTTAAATACGAACCAGGAATAGGGGATTTTTTCGTTTTTGTTTTTACGTTTTGAAACATAAACCTCGTATGACCCTTTACTTGTGAGGGTAAACTTCCAGGCGCTGCGTTTTTTGTCCCAAGATGCATAAAAATTTTCGCCCTCGTGGCTAATGTCAAAGCTCCAAAAGCTTCTCTCGAGAGTTCGAGGTTTGGGAACGGGGGAGATGAAAGTTGTATTTCCTTCCCTTTCTAATTTGAAAAGGAGTTTACCTTCCCTGGTAACGTCCCCTCGGAGAACCTCGGCTCTATTTTCATGGGTCCACCTGCCCGTTAGTTCTGCCTCTGTAGTGGGGCTGCGGTCTTGCGCAAAAAGATTGTAGCTAGCAATAGTTGCAGTAGCAGCAAAAAGCGATGCAGATAAAAGGGCAATAGAGCGAAGTTGCATTTCTCTACTTTAGCATAGAAAAAGACCAATCCTAGAGAGGCGGCCTTGCAAGTAAGGTTCAGGTAATAAAAACCCGTCCAAATTTTCTTTGGATAAGTTTAAGGGCTACAGCGCCAACAACTAGATTTGGGATGGAGATAAAAAACCAAATGAGAGCTTCGTTGTGAACCCACATGGAAGAGGTCTTTGCCGACCAGCTAACAATACTGAAATAAAGTCCCCAGTAAAATACAGCCAGCAAAACTCCAGTCAAAACAACGCGGCTTTGAGCCGTTCTTTGGTTTCTTAGACTAATTATAAAACAAAAAGGAACAAAAAAGAAAAAAGAGATGCTGACCCAAAACCTACGGGCAAATTCAACCCAAAGCCATCTCACAGCTTCCATCTTTTCCGGGGGATTTGCTCTTTTGTTAAGGAGTCCTGCGAGATCTTGGCTTTCCATTGAGTCGCGGCTCTTTCCTTCGGCATATCTAAAATCAGCATTTTCTCTATATTCATCAAAACGAATTCTTCGAATCATTCCTTCTGGAGTGTTTTTTGAAATAATCACACCATTGATGAGTTGAAGTTGTGCCCATTTGTCTTTATTAGGAGGATTCCATTGGGCTTCACTTGCGCTAATGATCATTTCTTCCTTAAAGGTGGCTTTGTCGTACAGAAATATTTTCTTAAAAGCGCCTTCTTTGCTTTCTTCTCCCACGTAAATTACGCGGCCTAAAAATTCTTCATTAAAGGTGCCTGCTCGTAGGATGCTAGCACCTTTTTTAGAAAAGGCTTCGTCTATTCCTTTTTCAAAAAGCCTATTCCCATAGGGGCCAATGTAGAGTGCACAAAAAAGAGTTAATAGACTAAGAGCAAATCCAGCTAAAAAACATGGTCTCATAAGTCGCCATGGGGAGTATCCCATTCCTTGTAGTGCGACGAGCTCACGGTCGCTGCTGAGGCGACCAAATAGAGAAAGGCTACTAAACAAAAAAGCGATGGGTATGATGATAGGGGTAAAGCTAAGACTTAGGCCTTGAAGCATTTTATTAAGTATTGAGAAGTCTACGCCAGTTCGAACTACAATGGGGCCAAGTCGTATAACCTGAAGGCTTAGGAGAAGTAAAAGAGTCAGAAACACGCCACCTAATGTGGACTTCACAAGATTAAAAAAAAAGTACTTATCCAGTCTCTGCACTGAGAACAGTTTATAATGATAATGCGCATGAATCAAAAGACTTTGCACATATTTTTGTTGGTTTTTGCTTTAATAAGCTTCCAGCAGAGCTGGTGCAGAATCAGTTTTAAGATACGCCTTTAAACAAGGTCTCGCGCAAGGGGCTCTTTTGTTAAAGGCCAGAAAAGTTGAGTCTTTGCTTAAGGATCCTCTCGTATCTGAGACACTCAAACGGTCTTTGTTGCTTTCACAGGAAGTACTTAAGTTTGCAGATCAAATACCAATGAAGAGAGGTGCCGCTTATAGGTCTTATGTGAGTTTAGAGCATGACTGGGTTACGCAAGTGCTTGTAGCAGCTTACAAAGATAAACTTGAAATCAAACCGTTTAATTTTCCTCTGGTAGGATCTTTTCCCTATAAAGGTTATTTTGACGAAGACGATGCAAAAAATGAGGAAGCGAAGCTTTCTCGGGAGTACGACGTATTTCGTCGAAAGGTACCGGCTTTTTCGAGTTTGGGTTGGTTTAGTGATCCACTCACTTCGAATCTAGCGGCAGATGATTATGAGCTTGTTGAAACTTTGTTTCATGAACTTGTGCATCTCAACTTCTATTTTGATGAAGAATCTGATTTTAACGAAGCTTTTGCTACTTGGTTTTCATACAAAGCAGTTGAGGATTTTATCAATCACTCAAATTTTATTTCAAGCAAAGAGGCTTTTTTAGAGCGTTTGCATGAAAATTTAGCTTTTGATAAAGAAATAAATCTCTTTGTAGAGGAAATTAGCCATCAGGGAAAACTTTTTTACTCTCAAGCTAATGCTACTAAGAATCGTGCGACATACTTTACCTGGATAACAGCTTGTTTAGATAGCTTTCCAAGTCTGAAAAGTTTTAAGAAGATTCAATGGAACAATGCTGCTGTCTTAAGTTTTTCTACCTACACGCGACTCATGCCAGATATTGAGCAGTATGCGCAAAAAAATAATTTAAACTACAAGCAAATGCTAAAACTTATTATGAAAAAGGGGCCCACTGTAGTTCGAGAAATCGTTGGGGAACCTTCGTTGCCTAAAGTCTCTAGGCGTTGCGTTCCAATACTCCAATAACTTCTATATGAGGCGTTTGAGGAAAAAGGTCAAAGCTTTGTAGCCTTTTAAGCGACCAGTTTTTAAGTTGTGAGACGTCGCGAGCGAAGGTTGCGGGGTTACAAGAAACGTAGAGTATCTTTTTAAGTTTTGGAAGTTTTTCGCAGAGCAATCTTAAGTCTTTATATCCGCTTCTGGGTGGATCGAGTAAGAGAAGGTTAGAGTCTTTGTGCTCTTTAAGAATTTTCAGAGACTTTGTAGAGTAGAGGTCTAGGCTTCGAGCTGTTATTTGAGGAAATCTAGAACTTAATGAGTCTATGGCTTCGGGGCTCGATTCATAGGCATAAACTTTTGCACCTGCAGTGAGGAGAACTTCGCTGAAGTTTCCGTCACCCGAAAAAAGTTCAAGAGCGACGATTTCGTCATTTGTTTTTTCTTTAAGACAAAATGAAGCAATGCTTTCTTTCATTTTCTTGTTTAAGAGAGTGTTTCCCTGTTCGAAGGTATTCTCTGCTCCCCGTTGAATCCAAATTTCTTTTTCAGGAGGTTTTGCTTCTAAAACATTTTTTATTTTACCGTTTACCCAGTCTTCAGCCACAAGGCAGGAGTCTATTTCTGCAATTTCGTGACTCATGGGGATCTTGAAGCCAATTTTGTTGTTTTCATGGCTAAGCTTTATTCGATTTCGATAATTAAACTCAGGGCCAGATTGAATTGGCTCTCTTTTGAGTGGAGTCAGTTTAAACTGCGCGAGAGTGCGGCTAAGTCTATTTTCCTTTGCAATAAGTTGTTCTGAGTAGTGAATATGCATCCAAGCGCAAGCTGAGCATTTGGGGGCACTCAGCCCCCAGTGGGGACAGGGGGGGGCTCTGTGGGCGGCCGTTTTGTGAATCCAGGAATGAAGTTTCCCCATTTTAAACTTCCCGGTGCTCTGTAGGGTGAAACTTATCTCGTCGCCAGTCCAAGCGCCTGGAACAAAATAAATTTCTCCAGAACTTTCTTTAACAACGCCCCACCCATCAGAGCTTTGATCAATGACCTTGCCCTGAAGCAATTTTGTAGGCTGCATAGTTTAAAGACGAGCGTGAGAGATGTCTTGGCGTTTTTTCTCTGAAGCGAGTTGTCCACAGGCTGCAGATATATCTCTTCCACGAGACTTTCTTAAGAAATTCAGAAGACCGTATCTTCTAAGTACTTTTTGAAATTTAAAAACATCTTCTTCACTAGGTCGCTTAAAGGGCGTGTTCGGCGTTTCGTTGTATTGAAGGAGGTTGATCTTGCAAGGAACGCCTCTGACAAGCTTAACGAGTTCAAGCGCATGGGCTTCTGAATCGTTAAAGTCTTTCATAAGGATGTATTCAAAGGTAATTCCAAAATCGCGTCTTTGTTTGCGTGGAAAATCAGGACTCGCTATTTTTTTACAAAGAGCAATGAGTTTTTCTAGAGGGTAAGCCTTGTTGATGGGCATAACCTGAGTGCGCAATTCGTTGTTGGGAGCATTGAGCGAAATTGCCAGACGACATGAAGTTTCTTGAACAAACTTTTCAATGGCAGGCAAAAGACCACTTGTTGAAACGGTTACATGGCTTTTCCCAATGCGCAGAGCTTTGGGATCCGTGATTGTTTCTAGAGCCCCCATGAGCTTGTCGTAGTTGTCAAAGGGTTCGCCCATTCCCATAACGACAACATTCGTAATTTTATCTCGGTTTGGGAGAAGTAGAAGTTGTGCAGCTATTTCTCCTGAGCTGAGATTACGTTCCGTTTTTTGCTGAGCTGTAAGACAAAAGGTACAGCCCATACGGCATCCGACTTGGGTGGAGATGCACACCGTAACTCGTCCTTGGTCTTCGCGAGGGATCCAGACGCTTTCTACTGTTTTTCCATCCTCAAGTTGAATGAGGTACTTGATGGTTCCATCGTCGCTATTTTGAGTGAATATAACTTTCGGTGGAGTGATGCTGGCTTCTAATTTTAGGCGTTCTCGAAAGTCTTTGCTGAGGTTTAACATCTGATCAAAGTCAAAAACTGATTTATTCCAAATCCAATCGAAAATTTGATCAGCACGGAAGCTTGGTTCGCCCCAATCGGCCATCAATGCTTTAAGCTCTTTGCGAGAGTGATGTATGAGATTCATTAAGACCCCTATTGATAGCGAAGTCGCTCTCTGAAGTCCAAAATATTCTCTGTACGTTCAGGGCGGGCTAGAGGGTAAATTTTCTCAATAAACTCAGGGGTCCAGCTTGAGGGATGGGGGTTTCTCGTTACAGCACCCTTAATGAGGCCTGCTAGGGAGTCGATGTTTTCTGGGTAATCAATGCGGGTAAGTAGGTCGATTACTTGCTGAGGAGGCAGCTCTTTTTTGGCTCCGTAACGTTGAGAAAGATCGTTAACAAGTGTGCAAAAATCCTCAAAGCGCTCGCTCAAGCGAGGCACTGAGAACGTATGGCTTTTGAGGCACAGTACGAGCTCGCTGAGTATTTTTCCTCTTTGGATCATAAACACGAGGCTTTCCTCACAGCTTAAAGCTATACGGTAGTTTTGCTCTCTGTAATCTTGTCTTCTGAGGATGCGAGAAAGAAGCTCTTGTTCGTTAAGAGAAAAGCTTTCGAGTTTAGTAAAATAAAAAAAGCTTGGAGTGAGCAAGACATCTTTTTGATAGAGACTTAGTAGAATGTCGTAGCGAGATTTTGGGTCGACCTTTATGTATTTGGTAGGCTCGAGACTAAGAAGTTTTCTTGAAATATTTTCAAGACGTACAAATTCTTCTGCGATACGAGCTTTTCCTGTCCCCTTTGCTCCTTCGAGTAAAAAACTAAGGTTAGGGTTATCGATGAGTGATGCAAGTGAGGAATAGGTATTTCTCAGACGCAAATGATAGGTGAACAAAGAACCCAAAAAGCCCTCTTGCCCTAACGAGATACTGCGTCTACGGAAATGATCTGCGATGTCTGCGAAACGTCCCACAGTGAAATACATGAGCAAAAATTGTTCCTAATTTTTCTCGCTCTAAGTAGCTGAAAACAGGGGGGAGTTTTTGCCTTTGCCTGTTAGGATTTTAAACAAAAGAGACATTATGTAAAGAATATCGACACCTGAAAAGTGTCTAGTTTATTTTAAAAGAGATAAGCTTTGAGCACAGTTATAAAAACGTTCCCACATAGTTTGCTTATCCCCCGTGTATCCAACACTTAAGCGCAGGAGAGAGTCTGTCATGCCGGATTTCTTTCGCTCTTCTTCGGGAATTTCACTCGAAGTGCTGAGACTCGGGCAACTCATAAGCGTGCGCGAAAATCCAAGAGAGACTGCGTAGAGGCCAAATCTTTCATCTTGTAGTTTCTTTGCAAGTACTCGTGCTTTTTCTTTTGTTTGGCAATCAAGAGTGAGGACTCCACCTGCGCCATATTCAGGATTTGCGATTTCTTTAAAAATGTCATGGCTTGGGTGAGATTTGAGCGCTGGGTAGAGAACACGCAGTCCAGCTTCTTCCATCTTAGAAGCAAAAAAGTATGCCGTTTCGCTATGGGCTTTCATGCGTAAGGGGAGGTGGTCTAAGCGTAAGTAAAGTTCATGAGCTAAGCGGGCATCCATGACTGGGCCATTGAGCATAATGCTGCCCGTGTTTACATCCAGAAGGGAGTTAATGAAGTCAGTGCTTCCAGCTACGACTCCAGCAATCATATCGCTGGCACCAGATAAAAACTTAGTTGCAGAGTGAATCACCACATCCGCGCCATATTGGGCAGGGTTAACAATAAGAGGAGTAAATGTATTGTCTACAATAAGCTTTGTGTTTGCAGATTTACTAATAGCAGAGAGTTGTCTGAGGTCAGGCACCGACAGCAGAGGGTTGCTCATGCTTTCTGTGTAGATAATTTTAGTTGAGGGCTTGAGCGCTTTTTTAACTTCAGAGAGATTGTTTTGATCTACGAAACTTACTTCGACGCCGCGCTTAGAGAGAATATTTGCCATAAACGCATAGGTGCCCCCATAAACATTCGCAGAAGAAATAACGTGATCACCCGCTTTGAGTAACTGATCGAGAGTACAGGCTATAGCAGCAAGACCACTCGCAACTCCGACTGCTGATGGCAAGTTTTCCATGGCAGCTAGTTTCTTTGAAAAAGCTTGAACTGTGGGGTTTTGATGACGGCTATAAAGATAACATCCCGCACGTTCTCCACGGAAAGTCTTTTCCATGTCCTCGGGATCTAAAAATGTAGAAGTCGCAGCAACATCTATAACGGGTACGACACCGCCTTCTTCTCCGAAATCTTGTACGTTGCGTAAAGCCTGATTGGGGTCAAATACTGATTTCATATGACACTTTCCTCCAGATTAGATTTCTCTGGTCTACCTAAGAGGGAAGTAGGCGACAATCTTTTTTTCTTTGCTTGACCCTGCATTTTAGCAATACAAGAATGTAGGGTAAAGGAGAATAACAAATGGCATTTAAACTTCCTGAACTTAACTATTCTTATAACGCGCTCGAGCCTTGGATTGATGCAACAACTATGGAAATTCACCACAGTAAGCACCACAATGCGTACGTTACAAATCTCAACAAAGCACTCGAGGGTAACCCAGCTATGGAGTGGACGCTTGAAAAGCTAATGGCTGAAATCTCTCAGTTTCCTACGGCTGTAAGAAACAACGGTGGCGGACACTACAACCACAGTCTTTTTTGGAAGACAATGGCACCGGGTCAAGGCAAAGCTCCAACTGGAGAATTATCAGACGCGATTAATTCTGCGTTTGGCAGTTTTGATAAATTTAAAGAAGCTTTTTCTACTGCGGGTGCAACTCGTTTTGGATCAGGCTGGGCCTGGCTTGTTAAAAAAGATGGCAAACTAGCAGTTGGCTCAACTCCTAACCAAGACAATCCCCTTATGGATGTTTCAGATTTTAAAGGAACACCGCTTTTGGGTTTGGATGTGTGGGAACATGCTTATTACTTGAAATATCAAAATAAGCGTCCTGATTATATTGCTGCTTGGTGGAATGCTGTTAACTGGGATGAAGTAACTGCGCTTTATAAAAAAGCATAAGAACATATTTTATTTTTAAATATAAAAGGCTCCTAGCTTATCTGGCTAGGAGCCTTTTTTTGTTTGCTATTATTTTGCGAGAAATTTGTCGTATTTATGAGCATCGTCTTCTGCAGGGGTGCGCTTACCCTCAGCCGCTTCTTTTTTTTCAAGGAGCGCTTTCTTGCGTTTGTTCATTTTTTGGTTATACGCTGCAACTTCGCGAGCAATTTCGTCTTCATGCGCACCAAAGAATTCCCAGAGTACTAAGTAGGTATTGTGTTTGATATCAGATACAAGAATGTTTTGTGACTCGATGCCATTGTCAATTTTGGCTCGAGTTACATCATCAACATTGTAATAAATAAAAACTCCACATGCCGCTACGACAATAAAGTTTTTAAATGAAGACATAAGTCTATTTTACGCCTCCAGAGTGTTAATTAATCGTCAAAATCGCGACTGTTTTTGCTAAAGGGTCTAAATCTGCTCAGCCACAATCTCGGCGATGTCCTTAATTGCAACTTCTTTATTTTTGCCCTTTTCGGTTACACCGTCATCAAGCATCACTTGGCAGAATGGGCAGCCAGCAGCAATGACATCTGGTTTGGCCTCGAGAGCTTCTTCAACGCGTTCTACGTTAATACGCTTACCGATAGTTTCTTCCATCCACATGCGCGCTCCACCTGCTCCACAACACAAACCTTTAGTGCGATTGCGAGGCATTTCTACAAGTTCAACGCCACCAATGCTTTTGAGAGTATCACGAGGTTCTTCGTAAACTTCGTTATAACGACCGAGATAACAAGAGTCGTGATAGGCAATTTTGAGATCCTTTTTTAACTCATTTAATTTGAGGCTGCCGTTTTCGATTAATTTTTGAATATATTCGGTGTGGTGATAAATGCTGGCTAGTTGAAATCCATACTCAGGGTATTCGTTTTTGAGAGTGTTAAAGCAATGTGGGCAAGTCGCAATAATATTTTTGATATTGTACTTCTTTAAAACTTCAATGTTGGCATCTGCCATTACTTTTGCAAGATATTCGTTTCCTGCTCTTCTTGCAGTTTCTCCATTGCAAAGTTCTTCTTTGCCTAAAATTGCAAAATCAATTTTTGCAGCTTGAAGAATTTTTACAAGAGCGGTGCTAATTTTTTTGTTGCGATCATTAAAGCTTCCAGCGCAGCCGACATAAAAAACGAGTTCTGTATTTGGGTGATCAGCTAAACGCTTAACTCCAAGGTCTTTGGCCCACTCATCTCGAGAGTCTTGCGGCATTCCCCAGGGATTACTTTGGTTTTCCCAGTTACGCATAGTGGTTTGAAGCTCTGCGGGCATACTGCCTTCCATCATGACGAGGTTACGCCTCATATCTACGATCTTGTCGATATGCTCAATTCCCACAGGGCATGCTTCAACGCAGGCTCGGCAACTCGTACAAGCCCAAAGAGTGTCGTGAGTGATTCCTGATTCTTCTGAAACAAGCGAAAAAGGCGGAATGTACTCAGGGTTTTTAGCGAGCTCGGGACCATGCGTGAGTGCGTACGTCTTGATGTCTTCAATGAGCTTCAATGGGACGTAGGGGCTTGTCTGTAGTCGCAGTGGGACGCATTCAATGTAACGTCCGCAAGCTGTGCAGCTATAAGTGTCGAGAATGTCTTTCCATGTGAAGTCTTGAAGTTTTGCAACACCAAATTGAGTGGCTGTTTCGTCGGTGAAATCAATTCCACGAAATGAGCCTTTGTTGTCGATTCGAGCAAACAAGAAGTTAAATCCTGCAGCAACAACGTGGAGGTGCTTAGAATTGGGAATGTAGTGTGCGAAGTAAAAGACGGTCGCTAAGTGAACGGCCCATCCGATGTGACCAATGAACATGGCCGTATCGGGAGGCATTTGACCAAAAAACTGAGCTAAAAAGCGAGAAACAGGACGAGCGCTTGCAACGGCGTGAGGGTAATTTGCATGTACATAAGCAGCAAATGTGAGCATGTTTGCTATCATTAAGCCGCCCGTAAGAAGGAGAATAACCATTGCGTCAGAGAGGTGACCTCTATCAGCAGAAAGGCGTTTGGGTTTAACAACGAGTCTTCTATAAATTCCAAAAAGCACTGCCGCGAAAACAATGGGGTGAAAAATGTCTTGCGCAAAAACTATCACCGAATAAACAGGGCCTAAGAAATCAAAGCTGAAGCCATGAAAAAGTCCTTCGATTATATGCTCAGCTGTTCCTATTGTAATAATGATAAAGCCCCAAAAAATAAGAGCATGCTGAAGGCCGGGCCAGAAATCTTTAAAAAGTTTTTTCTGCAGGAGCACGTTCCAGGTAAAAGCTTGAAGTCGCTCGGGGAGATCGTCCTTGAGGGGTTCTTTTTTTACGGCGCCAAGTATTTTAAAGAGGCGAATAAAAGCTTTGGTGGCTGAGGCTCCCGCAAGAACCATACAAGTAATGGTGAAAAAGAATCTAAAATCGAATGTGGGATTTAAAAATAAATTTAAAGCTTCGTGCATTTGTCTCTCCTGACGTCCAGTCCTAGTATAAAAGCCTAGCATGGCACCTTTGGCTTTTGAATTCTTCTTTCGACTCCTTTGGGGGTGGAACTTTTATCTGATCTTTATCTCTCGGGAAGAGAGTAGTGAGGCTTTTCTTAAGGTTTCAGCACGCTTTTCCTTTGGTTTTGCTCTCACAGCACTTTTGGCGGGATATTCTGCTGGGATGAGCTCAATGGAACAGCTCCCCCTTTTTCTTACTTTTTTATCTTCCTTGGCCTACTTGTCCCGACGTTTTTTACCTTTAAGACTCTTTTCCGTAGGAATCATACTTTTTACTCCTCTTTTGTTGCTTCCGAGTCGGGGCCTGCTTTTTTCAGCTAACATGATGCTTTCGTCTTTGGCTCTCGGGGGGGCTTTTATGGGGCAGTTCTTGGGGCACTGGTATTTGAATGTCCCCAATATTCATATCCGTGAGTTCAAGCGTATTTCTAACTTTAGTTTTGCTTCGCTTATTGCAAGGTGTCTTTGGGTTTTGGCCGTTGTTTTATTTTTTAAAGTAGCGAGTGAGGGAATGATAAGCGGGGAGTTTTTCTCTCTCAGGGGTGATTACTGGAATGGTTTGGGGGCCTTTGGGACCTTGCTTTTTACTTCAAGGGTTTTATGGGGGCTGATTGCTCCACTCCTCTTGAGTTGGATGGCTAAAAAAACAGTGGATATGCGCTCTACGCAAAGCGCGACAGGAATTTTTTATGCAAATTCTGTTTTAATGTTATTGGGTGAACTGTGCGCACTATATTTAGAAAAGGAACTTAAATGGCCCATTTAGAAGAAAGTATTTTTTCAAAACGTTACCGGGGCTTTTGTCGTGTTGATTGGGTAGGCGGTACTACGGATATGTGGCCACTTTACTGTCATATGGATCATGCTCGTGTGATTAACATGGCAATTTCTATGAGTATGAATGTAGAAATCTCACTTGAGAAAAAGGCAAAGTTTTCTCTTAAGGTTACGAGTGAGGATTTGGCTCAAAAATCGAAGCACATAAGTTTAGCAGCGCTCAACAACGATATAGCTAAGAGTGTGAAGCAAAATTCTTTGCGTTGGGTTCACCGAGTAGCCGCTCGTTCCTTAGAAGTTGCAAAAGTAGATAGTGGTGCCTGGTCTTTAAGTATTAAAAGTGACATTCCTCCTGGCTCAGGTCTTGGAGGCTCCTCGGTTTTGGGTGTTACAATTGCCAAGGCTATCTTTGATTTTGCAAATTACAAAGTTGATATGTGGGACTTGCACCAAATGGTACATTCTCTTGAGGCAGCCGAAATTGAAAAGCCAGCTGGGGAGCAAGATTATATTCCCGCGCTTGTTGGCGGTTTTGTAAGTTTTAGTCTTTGCGCAAACAGCAAAGAGATAAGTCATTATTCTACGGAATTGGGCGAAGAGCTTGCTAATCGCTCAGCACTTATTCACACGGGGAAACCGCACCATTCGGGAATCAATAATTGGGACGTGTTTAAGAAGTACCACGAAGGAAATAAAACAGTCCAAAAAGCTCTTTTGGGAGTACGCGATCTTGCAGAAGAAATGCATGCGTATCTTCTTAAGGGAAATGTAGAGGCTTTTATAAAAGCAATTAATAAAGAGTGGGTTCTTAGAAAAAAACTTTCTAAAACTTTTGATGCTCCCGTGCTTCAACAGGCATGGAATTTTGCAAAAAAACATGGGGCTATTGCGCGCAAGGCTTGCGGTGCCGGTGGTGGTGGAGCTCTTCTTGTTGTTTTTAAAAATTCTTCTGCTCGAGACGATGCCCTCTTAACCAAGCTTCCTAAAAAGTGGATGTGGTTGCCTCTTTCGCTAGAAGAAAAAGGTCTTTATTAATCTGTTTGTTAACTACATGTTAAGACAAGGTTAAGGCACCTTACTTGCAGCTAATACTGTGAGGGAATGTGAAAAAGCAACGAGTACAGCTTTTAGCGGATAGGGGACCTTATCAAAGGTTTTTGGGAGTGTTGATCTTTTCGACGCTTGCTCATGTTGTTAACATTCACGCAAATGTTCTTTCATTTATGGAAACCGGAGTTATTCCAGTGGGGGCTGATATCCTTGCAGGCAAAAAAGTTAAGACTTCAGAGGATAGAGATCCTTCTCGAGTTCCCATTACAGAGTTATTAGGCTTAACAGCAGAAGAACTTAGCGTTCAGTTAGAGTCTTTGTTTGGAGAGCACGCTACTGTTTTAGCAGGCATTGAAATACGCGAAGCTACCTTAGAGCAACTTCCACTTATAGAAGAGGGTGCATTAAGTGGACCAAATGGAACTATAATAAATGGTGAATTTAAAGCTACGAAGACAAAGAAAACTTCGAGTGCTGTTGCGGGAGCAAATTTTTCAAACGGCCTGGTGAACTCTCTTCCGGAGCCCATCCGACCAGATTTGACCCAGCCTCAGTTAGCTGCAGAAGTATCAGAACAAGAAACATTTACACCTTGTACGGGTGGATCAAATAGTCCTTGTGCTCAAAATAAAAAAATCGCAAATCAAATCGCAGCGGATTTAGTTGCTAATTACGAAGATGGTCAAAGCTCGACTCCAAACAGAGCTCAAACAAGAACTCCTAGTTCTATTTCTGGGATAGGTGCTGCGGGAGCTGTTCCTGGTGGTCTCTTTAATAGTGTTGCAAAATCTTCAGGAGCACATACGTTCAGAAGCCCTTCTCAGCCAAATATTTTAGCGAGCACTCAACCTGCTAATCTTGAGCCTTCAAGTGATTCTGTTGTTAAAAGCTCTGATGGTGTAGGCACATTGGATCTCAATCCAAGTATAGAAAAGATTGTTGATGGCTCGGGTGTTTTTGAGCAGTTGCCAGAGGGATGGTTTGCACAAGAGTCTAAGCCTAAAGGTGATCAAGGTAAAAAAGACGACCAACCCCAAATCGCTGTTCGTGGTGCTTTAGATAAAAGATATAATTTAGAGGATGATGAAGATCCCGATAACTATATTCAGATCGCTTTAAAAGAAGACTATAAAGGCATTCCTAAAGGTGTTTACACAATCAAAAAATGTAAAGAAGGTTGCTATGAGCATATTTATAAAGCGATGGAAAATTTTATAGCAGCTAAATTAACAGACCCAGCTCATACAAAAGACAAAGTGGCTATTCCAGGTGAAGTGGAGGCTAGAACCGTACTTGAGTCTATAGCTGGTGATTCAAATGACATTAAAGCTTTCTTGGATCAAAGCTTAGCTAACACAAAGGCATTAAAAGTTGCATTTGATAAAAAGAAAACTGTTCTTGAGGCACTGGCGAAAAAAGCCGCGGCTTCAGGAAATAGAAACTTAAGCGCTGGTCTGAAAATACAACAGAGAGATCGCTTTATGGACTACATTAATAGGAGCGCAAGTGGTAAGTATGGCGATCAGGCAAAAGAGGGTCTTTATTATATGGCCGGCTTAAAAAAAGCTAAGAAACCCAAGGTAGTGGAAGCTCCTGCTGAAGAAACATCTGATCAGCGTCTCACTTCTCTTTAACAAAAGGATTTTTATTCATTTCTTCTCCAATAGTCGTAAAGGCGCCGTGTCCCGGAATCACTAAATACTCATCAGGGAGTGTGTAGATTGATTTACGAATACTTTGTTCCAGCAATTCAAAGCTCCCTCCCCAGAGATCCGTTCTTCCAACACCTCTTCTAAAGAGAGTATCTCCAGTAAATAAAGCTTTTCCGCTACGCACTTTAGATTGAAAATATTCTTTGGGAGCTTCGAACTCACATTCAGCATCTACCTTTAAGCAAGCAGAGCCAGGCGTATGACCAGGCGTTTTAAAAGAAGTAATATCGGGGAATACAATTGTACTTTGTTTCGTGAGTAGATCTGTGGGTTGGCATACTTCAAAAGATTTCATCCCAATGAGTTGTGCTTGCATGCCGACATTTTGATAAAGCCAGAGATCGTCTTTATAAAGAAATATCTGTGGAGCAGGAGCGTCTTTTTTTAAATTCCAGGCCGTTGCGAGTTCTAAAAGCTCTTTGGTGGCTCCGATGTGATCAAGATGTGCGTGGGTATGCCAGAGTGCTTTTACAACGGAATCTGAGGCTTTGATGCAGTCAAAAATCATTTTTACTTCATCACCGGGGTCCACAACTATTGCTGAACGTGTTTCGCTGTGAAAAATGATAGAGCAATTACATTGCAAGACTCCAACGGGAAAGGTTACGATTTCATAGCGAGAGTCTAACTGAGTCATGATCAAAGAATATCCACTTTCCGAGCTTCTTCAACTGATTAAATCGGGCATTTCAAAGCAATCTCAATTTGTTTTTGATTGCGATGGGACCCTTGTTGATGGAGACGTTTCTTCTCTCACCGGCTGGCAACTCATGAAGGCTGGAATGGTAGATATGGAATTACTCCCAGAGCCTTATCAAAAGCCAGCTTTTTATTTGAAGATGAGCTTAGAGGACTACTACCGTATTCGCAGTGAGATTGAGACTTCTCTGGGGCATTATTCGGCTTTAGAGTGGGAACTTAAAATTCAGTCAGGAATTCCTCATCAAATTGTTGTAGATTATGCTCATGTGGCCATAGATTTTGGATTGGCAAATAACTTTGTAAGTTACACAGCGGTTATGTCAGCTTTACTAAAGGATCATGCTCCGCAGTCTTGGGTGGTGAGTGGATCTTCCTTTCCCACGGTTCTTGCTTTGGCAGAAAAGTTTAAAGTAGACGAAGAGCGGGTGCTGGCCACACGCCTAGAATTAGTAGATGGAGTTTACCAAAAGAACTTCACTCCGCCGGGCTTTATTTGGGAAGAAAATAAGGTCGTGGCGTTAAAGGAGTCAGGAGTTACCGCACCTTATTTTGTAGCAGGTGATTCTTATGGTGACTGGAACATGATGCAACTTGCAACAGATTGGGTTTGGTGTCTCGTTTGGAATAAGCGACATTTTGGGAATAAAAATTATCGAGAGTTTTTGTCTAGCAAATTGCCTTTTGCAAAAGAAATCCCTCATAGAAGTGGTTTTTACCATATAGTGCATGAAGGCAAAAACTGGGTTTTTGAAGTGATCGAGTCTGACTGATTTATTTAGTCAGTGCTTTTTTTAAGGAGTCGCGTGTTTTGTTGTAGCGGAGGCAAGGTCTGTTTCTGCTACTTTTTCTTCTTCAGCTGAGAGAAGATTTTTTCGTATCGCAGCGATCCACTTGCTTTGTCCCGTGCCGCCATCTTTGAGGTGTGTTCTATCATTTTCTTTATCAACAAATTCATTGTCATTTAAACTGAGAATTTTCGGATCAGAGGAATTGATCCAACTAATGTTGAGTCCTTTGTACTTCTGCTGCAAATCTTGCATCTTGCTTATGAAAGTTTTGTTGTAGCTCGCAAAGGAATTGGGGTTACCTTTTTGTCCCGGTGGAAGGATAAATTGAATATCTGGGACTCCAGCTCCTCTAGCCATAGCAAGAGCCGATTCAAAATTCTGCCAAGGATTTCCTGAGGGGTTACTTCCGAGTTGTATTACAAGACGATCAAAGTAATCCATTCTGCATCCTGACTCTCTTGGATTGTGAAGAAGACCATGAAGGCCCCAGGAGGGGCTTTGGGGAGCGGCAACATAAGGAATACTGCCGTTTGTTGAATATCTCATAACGGGGTCTCGAGCAGTTGCAAAGTCACCACTTACCCAGTCGTCAATTTTAGAACTTGAATAAGAGAACTGGCAGCTCTCACCGCCTCCTTCAGAATAGGCGCTTGCAAGAGCACGACCAAACTTGCCTTCACTCATGGAATCTCCGATAATTAGGGTTTTTTTACCTGAATTGTTAAGAGCTTTTCCTTTCGCTTGAGGGGCAGTAGTAGCTTCCTGTTTGTAAGGACTGAGCTTGTCCTCAGCATGCTGCTGAACTGCGCTTTTTGCGGCTTTAGGGGCGACTGAGGCTTCTGTGGGAGACGTGCTGGATATTCCCTCCTCCCTTTCAAGCGCGCTGCTCTCTCCAGAGGGAATTGCGCTAGCCGAAGGCGTATTTTGCTGCTTTCTAAAGCCCATAGATTTACAAGAGCCAAGAGAAAAAATACCCAAAATAACTAAGGATTGAGATAAATGTTTTTGAAGCATCATTTTTTATTCTATATGTCTTAACAAAGGCATGGTGCGCAAAACCCACGAAAACACATTGTATTTGATGGTTTTGTAGACAGTAGTGTCTAAAACTTTGCCTCTTTTTAAGAGTGAAAATGACTATTCTGTTTAGAATAATTAATTACATGTTGCCTCTGGTCTAAGGGCTTTCTATTTTAAACGTGGGTTTTAGAATTAACTTATGCAAACTTATTTAAATCTTCTTAGACATGTACTTGAACAAGGGACTCCAAAGACAGACCGCACCGGTACGGGAACGCTTTCGGTGTTTGGCTATCAATCCCGTTATGATCTCTCACGAGGATTTCCGTTGTTAACAACGAAAAAGATTCATTTTAAGTCTGTGGCACATGAGTTGCTTTGGTTTATTAAAGGCGAAACGAATACACGTTACCTTAAGGAAAATGGCGTAAGTATTTGGGATGAGTGGGCTGATGAGTCGGGCAATCTTGGTCCCGTTTACGGCGCGCAATGGAGATCTTGGCCTTCACACAAAGGCGGTGAAATTGATCAACTTTTAAATCTTGAAGAAAACTTAAAAAAAGACCCACATTCTAGACGGCACATCATCAGTGCATGGAATGTTGCTTGTTTGGAAGATATGCACCTTCCTCCTTGCCATGCCTTTTTTCAGTTTTATGTCGCAGATGATAAATTGAGTTGCCAGCTTTATCAGCGTAGTGCTGATGTTTTTCTTGGGGTACCTTTTAATATTGCAAGTTATGCACTGATTGTTCATATGCTGGCACAAACATGTGGTTATCAAGTTGGAGAGTTTATTCACACACTTGGTGATGCGCATCTCTACACAAATCATATTGAGCAAGCCAAGCTTCAACTCACGCGAACTCCTGGTGTTTTACCAAAGCTTCGCTTGAACCCAGATGTAAAATCTATCGTTGATTTTAAATTCGAAGACTTTGAAGTTTTAGAATATACACCGCAACCTGGGATTAAAGCTCCCATAGCCGTTTAGGAGGTTAAAATGTTTTCAGCGATTGTAGCTATGACTCGTGACGGGAAGGTTATGGGTAAAGATAATTCTTTGCCATGGCATTTGCCCGGAGATTTAAAATTTTTTAAAACAACAACTCTTGGGCAGCGTATTGTTATGGGACGTAAGACCTATGAATCAATTGGAGCTAAAGCACTCCCTAAGAGAGAGAACTGGGTTTTGAGTTCTCAGGGCTTAGAGAACACAGGGGAAGTGTCTTTTTTTCAGTCAAAAGATGACATGCTTCGACAAATGAAGCGCTCGGGAGATGGGGTCAAAACTTTTATCATTGGCGGGGCACAATTATTTAAATCTTTTTGGCCTGAGATTGAAGAGATTTTTGTCACATGGATTGAAGCTCCATTTGATGGGGACATAAAATTTCCGGAGCTCCCGTGGGATGGCTTTAAATGTCTGTCTGAGCGTCGAGAAATTGAACCATTTCCGCATAGTTTTTGTCACTACGTGAGAAACGCTTGACGCGACACGACCCTTATTTTTTTGCACAATAAAGGGAGGGGAGTTGCCTAACTTAACGGAAGGGCAAAAATATTTTGGGAAAAATTGTGCAGATTTTGTTTTTAGTGCTCAGTAGTCCCTATTTGGGGGCTGGAGAAATAAATTTCGCAGGAATTTTTGATTCCTTTAGCGGAAATCAGATTTCAAAGCAAAGAGAGTTAGAGCAGCGACTCGAGAATGATATTAATTCATTTCAATCTGTTCGTTCTTCGAGAGTGATCGTTCCGGTGAGCGAGACTTCAAGAGTTGAGGGACTATGGGGTCAAACTGAAGCACGCGTTTTACCGGTTGACGTTATTTTAAAATTAAGAAAACGCAGGCGTCTTTCGGAAGATGAGTATAAGGGAATATATAATTTAATTTCGTCGTCATTAGCTAATAGAAATCAGGTTATACAGGCAAACATTCGTGATGAAGAAGGTTTTGAGTGGAGTTCAGAGAATAAGCAAGCGAAGTCTTTTTTTAAGGCCGCATCTCTCGAGCATGAAATCTGGGATCGCCTAAAAGGACCTTTGGCAAAAGAAATTACTTGGACAGGAGTGCATGTTTCAGATGCAGATGCATCTTGTAAGATTACGGGCAAATACCTTAACAAGGATTCAGCTACGAACCTCGAAATAAGACGGGATGTAATGAGCGTGCTGGGTGACCTTTGCTCATCAGCAAGACTGTCTATTTCTCGAAAGCGTTTTGCAAAGGCTGGGGTTGAGTGGTTTGCGTGGTTAGAGCGAGCTGCTTATGTTTTGTTTGGATTTGCTCTTTGGGGACTCGCATTTAGTGTTATCAAAATGCGCGGGCTAAAAAAATTGAGTTCTTTCGAAGCAGGTAATCAGGATGGAGACGATGCCATAATTTTGACTCAAATGGTTGAGCGCAGTCCAGACCAGGCTGCAAAGTGGATGGTAAAGGCGATGCTCTCTGAAAAAAGCTCAAAAACAGAAGAAAACGCTAATCCTCAAATTTTTGACCAAAGTCCTTAGTCACTTTCCCTGACAATAGAGAAAGGGTCAGGAATGAATACAAGTGTCGTACTTCTTATTATAGCTTTTCCACTACTACTATTGGCGACTTCGTTTACGCGTGTATTTATCATTTTAAGTTTTATAAAAAAAGGATTAGGAGAAGTTGGACTTCCTTCTGGTCAAATTGTATTTGGTTTATCCCTCCTCTTCTCTATTCTTATAATGAGAGATCCTTTTCAAAAAATTTATGATTTGTCAGTTCTGCCGTATCTAGACGGCAAAAAAACTGCAAGCCAAGCATTGAAAGAAGCTGAATTGCCATTGCGTTCTTTTATGGCTGTTCAGGTTTCACAAAGTGATTTGGAATTTGTATCTAAGTACAATCAACAAACAAAAGTAGAGGGCTCTTTTATAACTTTGCTAGGTGCCTTTGCTTTAAGTGAGCTTAAAAAAGGCCTCTTTATTGGGTTTCTTATTTGGATCCCTTTTTTGATTATTGATTTATTTACCTCTGTGTTTACGACGACTGCAGGTCTGCATCATTTGAATCCTGCGTTGGTTTCCTTGCCCCTGAAGGTTCTTTTGTTTTTGGCTTTAGATGGTTGGAAGTTGCTGTTCGGCACTATTGCAGAAAGTTATTGGGTGAGGTGACTATGATTTATAAAACTTTATCTGAGGTTGCACAGGCTGCTCTTGAGGTTTCGCAGGGGATGATCCTTCCGCTTTTGGGTGTTTGCTTGGCCGTGGCCATTGTTTTTTTTATTGTTCAGTTAACACTGTCTTTTCAAGATTTAAATTTTCAATTCATATTAAGGCTCTTACTTCTTTTGGTTATTAGCGTATACATGGCGAAAGGGGTGTCTGAAAAATTTGTTTCTTTTACGAAATCAGTTTATGAGTCAGCACCTTTAATGGTGAGATAAGTGGAAGCGCTTAACTTAACTTTGCTCCTAAAGGCATTTTTAAGAGTAGCGCCAATGGTTCTTCTTATTCGGACACCGCTATCAATTCCCCTTTCTCTTCGATTTTTGTTTTCACTCCCTCTCGCGCTAGTTCTTATGCAGCGGCTATCTGAGAATTACATGGAGGTACAAAGTGCGACTGTTGGAGTCCTTGATTTGCTATTAGGGCTTGGCGTAGGGGTCTTTATGTCTCTCTTTTTTGCAGCTTCCATGAAGCTTTCTCTCTTTTTTGTTCAACCTAATGAAGAATTAGAAGAAATTTCGAATCCTTGGAGAGAGCTCATGGACTCGTTCTTTTTTATTTTTGCAATAACGTTGTTTATGTCTCTTAAGCTTGAAAGAAACTTTATTGAAATTCTTGCCGTGGAAACTCTCCCAGCTGGAAGTTTTATGAATACCACCCTCTGGTCAACCGTTCTTACAGATGTTTCTTGGCTTGCGTTGAAGGTGTCTAGTTTTGGATTTCTCTTTTCATTAACGAAGGGGCTATTTGAGGAAGTCTATAGGAGGCTCGGGGGCGAGTCTTTGCGGATTGTTTTTTCAGTTTGTACTTGGTTGATGTTACTCGTTATGAGTCCTTTTTTAATTCCAAGCTTCTCAAGTTTTATCTCAGGTGAAATGTCCGAATTTTGGAAGAAGTGGTTGGGGGTACTCTAATGAAAATAAGAAAACTAAAGCCGCATTCATTGACTTACCTTTTAAGCATTATCCTTGGTTTGATGATGTTTTTAGTCGTACTGATTTCATTTCTACGTTTTGCAGGTGGAAGCATATGGGCAGCTTTGTTTCTCTCATTTGTTTCTACTGCAGGGTTAAGTGTGTTTTTAGCTTGGGTTGACGTCCAAGAGCATGAAGAAGATAGAGAAGAAAAAAATAAAAAGCTTAAGGCAAATATGAGGAGGCAGATGTGATTAAACAAAGTGCAAGAGTTGTGGGTAGGATCATCGGTCAACTGAGTTCCAGCGATACCTTTCTTTCGTTGGCAGTTGTGGGTCTTCTGGTGATGATGCTTGTTCCGCTGAGCCCGTTTATGCTTGATTTTTTCTTAGCCGCCTCTATTTCAGCCTCGCTTGGGATTCTTTTAATGGCTGTTTACAATAAGCAGTCCTCTGACTTTACAGTATTCCCGACTGCTTTACTGCTAGTTACTCTTTTTAGGCTTGCACTCAATGTAGCTTCTACTCGATTGATTCTTTCGAATGGTAAGGGTGGATCTAAAGCTGCGGGTGAGCTCATAGCTATATTTGGAGATATCGTTATACATGGCAACACGTTTGTCGGGGTTCTAGTTTTCGTAATTTTAAATGTTATTAACTTTATTGTAATTACCAAAGGTGCAGGACGAATTTCCGAAGTGTCTGCTCGTTTTATGTTGGACTCTCTTCCTGGGAAGCAAATGTCTATTGATGCGGATTTAAAATCAGGAGCGATTACACCAGAGGAGGCACAAGGGAAAAGGGTAGAGATAGATCAACAGGCAGATTTTTATGGCGCAATGGATGGCGCTTCAAAATTTGTAAAAGGAGACGCGATTGCGGGGCTTGTCATTACGGGAGTTAATATTTTGGGTGGTCTCTTTGTTGGTATCGGACAAGAGAGCTTAAGCTTTTCTGAAGCTATTAAAACTTATACTCTTCTTACTATTGGCGATGGTCTTGTGACACAGTTCCCTGCGCTGATTGTTTCTACTGCTGCGGGTATTGTTGTGACTAAGGCAAGTTCTTCTAAACGAGCACTGGGCGAAGATTTTGCAATTCAGTTAATGGCAAATCCTCGAATATTTTTCTTACTTTCTGGAATTCTTTTCGTTTTAGGTATTTTTCTAAGTGCAGCTTCTCCAGCTTTTTGGTCGCTTTCTTTTTTAACTGCGATGCTTGGATATTGGTCTTCTAAAAAAGCACAAAACTTAGCACAAAGTCTTCTTAAGATTAAGGTGCCAACTAAGAGTGAACGTGGATTTAAGGTGTCGGTTGGCCTGGGCTTAGCGCATCAGCTCTCGCAGGATTCACATTTACAATTAGATTTAGATCGATTTGTAACTGAGATGAAAGAAAAGGGAGCTGAACTTACTCCTAAGATCTCTATTTGTGATGCGTCTGATATGGGGCTCTTTGAGTATAGTTTTTATACCCCCGAGGGGATTGAGTTATATTCAGGAAAGCTTCGTGAACGAGAGTTTTATCTCATTGGGAATGAACAAATGTTAGATTTTGATCCGAGCTTAGCTTCTGATCCTTTGCTTTCTCGGCCTTGCCAGTGGGTGAGTGCTGAGCAAAGAGATGAGTACGTGCAGCGGGGCTTTGTCGTAGTAAGTGCGGCTGAGTTGTTTCGGTGGCACCTTTTCCTTGCCTATAGACGAATGCTTAAAGGTACAGATGTGAAAAGAACTTTTGAATTAGAAGGAAGCGTATAAATGAGGAGTATAAATGGAGTCTAAAACATTTGAGGCCCCGACACTTGAAGAAGCTATTACAGCCGTAAAGAGAGAGCTTGGTCCTGATGCTGTTATCTTAGAAACGAAGCAGAAAAAACTAGGCTTTGGATTGCTTAATAAAACAAGTTTTGAAGTTAAGGCTACTATTGCGATGAAGGGGGGGCACTTAGCTTCTAGTCGTATAATAGGAAGAAAATCTGAGTTAGAAGATTACCTCGCAACTTTATTGTCGAGACTAATGCGTTCAGGGATTAGTGAAAAAAACACGAAGCTTGTTGCAGATGCCTTAATTCCTTTTTTTAAGGAAGGGCAGTTGCGCTCTGAAACGGAAATCCTCAATAAGCTTTCTGAAAGAATTAGATCTTTTGTAAAAGTTGCTCCGTGCTTATCTGAACGTATTATGCTTGGCAAAAATCCAAAAGTTGTTACTTTTGTTGGGCCAACGGGTGTTGGTAAGACGACGACTTTGGCGAAGGTCGCTGCTGAGGTGGTAAAAACACGCCGGACCCGGGTTATCTTAGCTACGATGGATACGTACAAAGTGGGCGCCGTTGAGCATCTCGAAAGTTATGCTAAATTTTTAGGCTTACCATTTGTAATTTGTAAAACACCACATGAGGCTCTTGATCTTGTTGGAAAGCTTCGGCCAAATGATTTGCTTTTTTTAGATACTTTAGGAGCAGGCCCTCGCGAAAACATTAAGCTCTCAGAGATGAGCTTTCTTTTTTCTCAGGTAGAAGCGGAAACTCATCTCTGCGTTTCGGTAACTACCCAAGAAAGAGATATGAAAGACATTCTGTCTCGATTTTCTCTTTTTAGACCGAGTTATTTATTGGCGACTAAATTGGATGAATCATACTCATTAGGCGAGTTCTTTAATGCCTATATTTGCCAGCCTATGCCCCTCTCTTACTTCACCGTGGGTCAGAGGGTCCCACAGGATATAGAGCCAGCGAGAAAAGAAGCATTTGTAGATAGGCTTTTAACCCTTCTCTAGGGGGAGCTTCTTATCGGGGTCGTGTATCGGCCGTTTCCTGACAGAACTTTGTGAATTTTATGTAAAGGATGGTCCACAGCTTCCTGTGTGTATTGGTTTATTGACACTTTCGAGTCGAATTCGCCTAGAGTTTAAACACTGAGGTCAAAGATTTATTCAGAAAAGGTTTTCTCTCTGTGAAATAATGGTTGTGGGGGAGACTGCAATCAATGAACGATGAGCTCATTAAAAAGTACAAGGCTAACTCTAAGAAGAAGCTGTCTGTTGTACATAAAAAGAAACTTATTGAGGAGTACGCGCCACTCGTAAAATTTATAGCTCAGAAAATTGCTGTAAGGTTGCCTGCGAACGTTGAGTTAGATGACCTACTAAGTGCAGGTGTTATTGGACTCATGGACGCTATCGACAAGTATGACCCCGCTCGTGACAATAAATTTAAAACCTATGCAGAGTTTCGTATTAGAGGAGCCATTTTAGATGAATTGCGATCTCAGGATTGGATTCCTCGTTCTATGCGAGAAAAAGCTAAGTTTCTTGAGCGTGCAATTCATAAAATTGAGCAACGAAAGGGCCGTCAGGCTTCTGAAGAGGAAATTGCTCAAGAAATTAAAATGGAACTTCCAGAGTTTAGAGCTCTTTTAAATCAATGTAAGTCTATCTCTCTTATCTCATTGGATGATACTGGTAGCTTTGCTAACGGTGAGCGTAAGAGCTTGTTGGCAGTGCTTGAATCCGGACCAGAGAGTAATCCACTGGATCGCTTAAGCCATCAAGAGGTAAAAGATCAGTTATCTAAGTTTATTGACGAGCTTCCAGAAAAGCAGCGTCTTGTTCTGTCTCTTTATTATTTTGAAGAACTTAACCTTAAGGAAATAGGGCAGGTATTAGAAGTTACAGAGAGTCGTGTTTCACAGCTTCATACCCAAGCCGTTTTACGTTTAAGGGCTAAGCTCATGGGAAGCGGGATTTTAGCAAAAGTAAGATCTCCTCGTTCAGCCAGCTGTTAAGAACTTTTTACGTTCTGTAAGACAATTCATTTGTGCTAATCTGGCAGGGCTTTGCGTAAGAAAATATTCTTAATTCTTTTTATTGGCATTGGTCTATTTGCAGTTATTACTACAAGCGAACTTGTCCTGTTTTTTAAAAGAGAGCGCTCGCGCCTTATTGATCAACAAGTAGAGGTTTTAGCTACAAGCTTATTGGCAAGTGGGGTCTTTGAGTCACGTTTCGAAGCCGTACAGAGTCAGGTTTCTAAAGCCCTGGGGACAAGGGAAACGGTTGCATTTCTTTCAGTCTACGACCGTTACCTTAATCTTCGTTTTAGGAACCCGAATGCTCAAATCTTATTTGGCACAACTGTAATTAAGCCAAAAGAGAAGTGGATTACTACTGCTACTGGTGACCACAAGGTACGACTTCTTAATTTAAGAACTCACGGAGGGGAGCGATGGATTCAAATTGGTATGCTGATAGACCAAGAAAACGCCGAGTGGGATTCTTTGGCTGCCAGAGCTTTTCTTATTGTTATAGTTTTACTCTTTGGCGTAGCGGCAGCTAGTTACTTTATTAGTAAAGCGCTCTTAAGGCCGTTATCTGAGCTTGCGATTGATTTGAGAACTTTTTCTAGAGATTTAGACGAGAGAAAGGGGTCGGAGGAAATTTTCTCTAAATGGGTGCAGGCGTCTAACGACAAAGATGCCTTTAACGACCTTTTGTCTTCTTTGGTTGAGCTTCGTGCGCGATTTGTGGGACGAATAAAAATAAATGAAGCAACCCTTTCTCAGATGGCTCATGAGCTCAAAACACCTTTGGCAGTTATTCGAGCAGGCACAGAGTCCTTGTTGTTAGAAGTGAAGGAAGACTCTGTAAAACAACAACTTGAAGAAATTGTTCACGAAGTTGATAGGTTAAGTGAAACAATTGGGTCTTTCTTAAACTGGTCGCGCTTTCAACAAACCGAGCCAGCTAGACTCGAAAAACATGAACTTCTTTTAGGAGAAATAGCCCGAGAGATTTCAGCCAGCTTAGAACACCTTTATCCAAATAGAATCAAACTCAATCAGACAGGGAATTTTGCTCTTCAAGCACATCGCCCTCATTTAGAACAAGTTATTCAGAACATTATTTTAAATGCACTTAAGTATTCTACAGATTTTGTTGAAGTGAATGTTCACGATGCAGTTTTTAGTGTTAAAGATCGCGGTGAGGGAATTCCTGAAAAAGTTCTTCAGCGAGTTGGAGAGCCTTTTAATAGCAGTGCGAGCGGAACTGGACTCGGTTTGGCGTGGGTTAAAACCTTATGTGATAGAAATTCATGGCAGTTTATTTTGGAAAGCAGCGCAGAGGGAACTGTCATTGAAATTCATTTTATTTAGATTTTGTTTATGAAATCTATAGAATCTTAAAAGCAAAAAGCCCAGCTACCTATTAGAGTAGCTGGGCTTTTTTATATTGGTTTATGTTCTTAGCTTAATAGCGATTTCCGCCGCCACCGCCGTAACCGCCACGACCACCGCCGCCGCCACTGTAGCCACCGCGACCACCGCCAGCGCTGCGTCCGCCACCACCACCTGTGCGGGGAGCTTGAGGGCGAGCTTCGCTTACGCTTATCGCTCTTCCTTCAAGTTCAGCATTGTTAAGTTTGCTGATAGCTTGTGTAGCTTCTTCTTCTGTAGACATTTCTACAAAACCAAAACCTTTGCTTCTTCCTGTGTCGCGATCAGTTACAATCTTTGCAGATTCCACTGAGCCACAAGCAGAAAATGCTTCAGTCAAAGTTGCTTCAGTAATTGAGAAGGGTAGGTTTCCAACAAATAGTTTCTTAGCCATAAAAATACCTCCTAGGCTTTTAGTGCTACCTAAGAGGACGGGACAGTTATTGGCCAGGACACTTAGATGCCTCTCCATTATACACCAGCCGTAAATCGGATTCTACGGCTTTCAAGAGGAGATCTTTGAAGCAGTGTTTCCCTATAAAATACAATGAATTAACTTTGTTTTTCAAACTCAAGATAATGCTCAACAGTATCTTTGACACCGTCCTTGAATGACCACAGGGGTGACCAACCTAGCTTTTTGAGTTTTGAAATATCAAGACAACTTCTTTCAAGTTCGCCCGGCCGAAGCGGGGCACATATGGATTTATCTGTTTGAGTTTTCCCCTGCATGTTGTTTTTTACATACTCGAAAACTTCTTGGGTTTGAGTCTCTTGACCAGTGCCTACATTGTAGGCGTCGTCGATAGGTGACTGTTGCTGAAGTTTAAAAATATGCATAAAAGCTGAGACAACGTCTGCTACGTGAACGTAGTCACGCGTTTCTTTTCCACTTCCAAAAATGGTTGGAGTAGAATTAGCGAGTAACTTTTCAATGAAGATAGGAACAACTCCTGCTTCGCCTTTTGTTATTTGTCTTGGGCCGTAAACATTGCCTAAGCGTAGAGAAGCCCAGGTAAAATAATTATGATCTTGAGGTTTGTTAGAGTAAACGCCTTCAGACTTAAGACTAACAGTAAGAGCACGTATATAGGTTTCAAAAAAAGATTTTGTCGCTCCGTAAGGAGAGGTTGGGTAGAGGGTGTGTGTCTCGGGAGTGGGTATTTGGCTGGGAACTCCGTAAAGTGCGCCTGCTGTATTTGTATAAAGGAAGTGTTTTACTGAGTTTGCGCGCATGTAATCAATGATGAACTTTGAAGCTAATACGTTCCATGAAAAGTCTCGGTGGCTTTCTTTGACGCTTACAGTGACAGATGTTTGTGCGGCTGTATGAAAAACGGCATCTACGGCAGGAACCTTGCTCCAAATGAGCGCATTCGAGATATCTGCATCAAAGGTTTCAAGCTGTAGATTTTTTCGAGCAGCAATTTTTCGAGCTTGATCAAGATTTTTGTCGCGACCTGAATAGTAATTATCAACTACAAAGACGTGGTGTCCGTCTTCTAGGAGTGTGTCTACAAGATGGCTTCCAATAAAGCCCGCTCCACCTGTAACAAGAGTTTTCATGTCTTTAGCTTATGGCTTTATAGAGTGAAAAATCAAGTCCGACATTTAAACAATGAAAAGACTTCTCCGATAGGATCAGCTTTGATGAAGGTTTGTCGGCGCTCACAGTTTTTTGCATCAGGATAAGCTTCTCCTTTTCTCAAGAACCAAAAACTTTTGGGATTTCCAGGGATATAATTTTTTTCAAAATGGTACTGAGAGACTGACTTTCCGGGGATGAGATCAATTTTGAGTCGGTCGCCAAGTTTTTCTTCTTTTTTGGCAATACGATCAAAGAATATAAGTGGAGATATAACGTGGTATTTTTCTACTAGAATAGGTTCTTCGTCAGTGAGTGTTGATTCAAATACAAGATTACGAAGGTTATCCCAGCCTCTAAATTCTTCTATTCGAGAAACTTTAGATTGAAGTTTCTCACCAAGGGATTGGTTGAAGGGAGCAATAAGTTTGCCAAGAGTCGCTTGGTTGAGCATGGCCCATAGAGCAAGTATCAAGCAGGCGTAATTAATTCCAGTAAACCAAAAGAGTCGTAAGGGATGCTTAGAGTGTCTGGAAAGTACCAAAACAGCAAGTGCAATACCTCCCATAACAGGCCAGTTTGCTTCGGGGCGATTTCTTAAGCCGGTAATGGAAAAAAAGAAAAGTGGCAGAAAAATCCACGCAGCCATTGACCAGGAAAAGGATCGTTTTCTTCCGAGGGTATACAAATAATCTAAGACAAAAGCGGGACTCCAAAAAAGTAATTGGGCAGCCCACATATCGCCGACATATTTAAGCTTTGCCTCGGTACCTAGAATATTTGTTCCTCTATCGAGTTGATAAAAAATTCCCATTCTATTCTGCATGGCTTCGGTAAAGGTCCAGTAAAAGTAGGGTGTAGTTGCACAGATACAAATAAGTCCTGCAACTAATGTGTTCCAAAAGCCTGCGCCTGAAATAATAAAAAGAAGAGGGAGAAATATGGCTGTGTACTTTGAATAAGCACCGAGTGCCCAAAGAATACCCATCCAAATACTAAAGTACCAAGAAAAGGGAGTGGCCATGCCCGGACGAAGTTTGTGTCGAAGTTTTCGATTCATCCGAAGCGCAAGTAAAAAGGATGCGGCCCAAACAAGAGTAAGGGGTAGGTCAGGAGTTATAATTTGTGCTCCGAATATAACAAGTGGAGTGGAGAGCAGGGCAAATACTTGAGACATGCTCAAAGATTTACGTTGAATCTGTTGGATAGAAGACCCAATAAGTATTGGTAATCCGACATAACCTAAAAGACCCGGAAGCCAACGAAAACTTAAAAAGAGACTGCTTTTAGAGCCCTCGAAATTATTTCCAAAAATAAATTCAAAAATACTTTGGCTAATACGTATGAGGTAGGCCACCATCGGTGGGTGGTCGTAATATCCCAAGTGTAGGTTTTGTGCCCATACCCAATAATAGGCTTCGTCGGGGTGGACTCCCGCATAAAGCGAAAGCCAGAGCCTTAATACAAAAATAAGTAACGAGGAGCAGAGTAGAAAGGCCACGTTCTAAGATTAGAGCCCTCACGGGGAGCTTTCAAGGCGAAGAGAGCGTTGCGCTAGATTAATTTACTTTTTGTTTGTTTGCGCCCCATGTTTTACCGTTATCTGTGGAGTAAAGCTTTGAAAGCACGATGTCTTTGGGCTCCCATTCGATTTCAACTTCGCCATTTCCATTTTCATCAAAGCTGAGCTTCGTAATACGGGCACTAAAATGGGGTTTTTCAATTTTTGAAATCCCATGCCATGTTTTGCCTCTGTCGAGAGACTCTAGAACGGGAACAACTGCAAATCCGCCTTCAATGGCCCAATCTAATATCGCGACAAAACGATCCTTGCCGTCGTAGTAAACTTCTGCCCAATCGTAATCTATCCACTCTTGTCCGAGAGACATGAGTGCTTGCGATTTTGCTTCGCAAATAACGGTTGGAATATAGCCTGACTGGGGAAGCTCGGGGTCTTTATTAAAGGGGAGCCTACCAAACTGACAAGGCCCTTCGATCACAGTGCTTTGAAAGTCCTTAAGCTCTAAGCGCTTTGTAGATGTACATGAACTAAAGCTAAGGAGTAAGATTGTCAGAACTGCGGTTTGGAAATAGTTTTTTTTAGTCATAAAAAATGCCCTATTGTAGGCTGCTCACTAAACTCCCAGAAACGACTATGAAATTCAAGGCTTATAGTGAAGATCCGCACATTGAATTACACCCCTTTGTTTGTTGACATGAAGTGAAGTGCCAAAAAATATCTAATGCGTTGTTTATGCTTGCTTGGGGTTAGCTATAAAGAGGCTCTCGTCTTTCGTTAAACCGTAGCTAAAAAAGCCGAATAAGAGATATGAGCGAAAAGCTTGTTGCTTTTATTTTTTTATTTTTCACCTACGGCAACTTTGCGGAAGCCAGCGCTGGAGGGGTTAACAAGGGTAAGGCTTATTGGTGGACTTATCCCTTGGCCATGGGATATGTGATCTTTTTTCGCTTTAAAGAGAAGCGAAAGGACAGAAAAGTTAAAGCTGCTCTTATAGAAATGGAAAAACTTGAACCAGAGTGGAGCGAGGCAAGCTTGCTTAATATGATTCAAGAGACCTTTTTTAAGGTGCAAAGTGCCTGGGGAGCTAAAAAGTTAGAAGATTTAAAAAAATTACTCCATCCCACGCTCTACGATGTTTGGAGCCGAGAAATAATTTCTATGCAAAGAAGAAATGAAAAAGAAAATTGGAAGGATGCGCGAATTATCTCAATGAAGATTGTCGATGTGCGAAATCATGCAGATGGAGAGACAGATGAGTTCACCGTTTGTATAGATGCCTCAGTTAGGTGTGTGAAATATCGAAATAGCCAAATCGTCCAAGATGGCAGACCAAGTAGGCGTAGGGAGTATTGGACCTATGAAAAAATTTCTAGCATATGGGTCGTGCGAGAAATATCGCAGCAATCGGCACAAAAGCGCTTTGTAAGTAGTGCTGTCGCTAGTTATTCCAAGTCAGTTTGAGATCGCGAGCGGCTTTTGTCTCGTCAATTTTTGCAAAGGGAAGGCTCTTGGGTGAGTTTTTAAAGTACTTGTCAAAAGCGTTCTCTTCGCTGGCTTCTTTGGCAATTTGTTCCATGACAGCGCAGAACTTTTCTACTGTTGCGAGGGTTTCGGTCTCAGTGGGCTCAATCATAAGAGCTCCTGGAACAATAAGGGGGAAATAAACGGTAGGTGGGTGAAATCCAAAATCGAGCAGTCGTTTGGCGATATCGAGAGTTTTAATTTTATTCTTTTGCTGAAGTTTATCGCTCAGGACAACTTCGTGCATGCAGGGGCGGGGATATGCAACTTCGTACGATTTTCCAAGGCGGCACCGCACATAATTTGCAAGTAGAATCGCATGACGTCCGATTTTCTGGATGCCAGGTGCCCCGAGTTCTCGAATATAAGTATATGAACGAAGCATCATCATAAAATGCCCGTGAAAGTCTTTGATGGGACCAATGCTTTTTTCACTATTTTCTTCCCACGCAAAAGATGAATCTTTTTTCTTTAAAAGGGGTGTGGGTAAGTAAGGGATAAGTTTTGCACATACTCCTACAGCCCCGCAGCCTGGACCTCCTCCACCATGAGGAGTCGTAAATGTTTTATGTTGGTTAAAGTGCATCACGTCTACTCCTGCATCACCTGGGCGAGTCAGACCAAGCATTGCATTCATATTGGCCCCGTCGCAGTAAACTAGAGCGCCGTGGTCGTGAACAATTTCACAGATTGTTTGAATTTCTCTTTCGAATAATCCCAAGGTGTTTGGGTTTGTGAGCATGATTCCTGCGACATCGCCCTCTTGGCAATGTTTGAGGACAACTTCTTTGTCTAGCAAACCTTCTGCGTTGGATTTAAGACTCACAACTTCAAAACCACACATTGCAGCGGTTGCTGGGTTTGTTCCGTGGGCAGAATCCGGAATAAGGATCTTGTTGTTTTTAATACCTTTATCTTTTAGGTATGCGCGAATAAGTTTAAGGCCCGTGTATTCTCCTTGAGCTCCTGCAGCTGGAATAAGAGAGACTCTTTCAAAACCAGAAATTTCTTTGAGGAGTGATTCAAGGTTCCACATTAACTCCATTGCACCTTGTACTGTGGAGTCTGGGCTTAAGGGGTGAAGTCGCGCAAAGAGAGGGTGTGAACCCGTAACTTCATTGATGCGAGGATTGTACTTCATAGTGCAGGAGCCGAGTGGGTACATACCGCTATCAATTGAATAGTTTAATTGTGAAAGACGAGTGAAGTGTCTTACAACATCCAACTCGCTTAGTTCAGGGAGTCCAGGAATATGCTTTCGGGTGAGGGTCGTGGGAATTTTTTCAGCTTCAGGGAATTCACTGTCTGCAAGGCTAAAGCCTTCGTGGCCTTTTTTACTTTGCTCTTTTAGGAGCGTGCTGGCTTGAGGCCAACCTGAATTTGCTGCTGATGCTGTTGTCATACGATTAACTCTCCAAAAATCTTTTCGAGGCTTTCGGCGTTCTTTTTCTTAAAGCGCTCCGTGAAGGCTAGGCTAAGGGCGCCTTTAAATCCGCTATTTACGGGAGCCGTGTTTTTTAATCCTAGAATGACATTTTGAGAAAGAGCAGCGGCCTGAAGTTTCTCAACTTTTCTTTCATTTTCTGCAGAGTACAAAATAGAAAACTCATTCAAAAGAGTGCCATTCAGAACTTTGAGTCCTTTGGCATTTTTAAGTTGTTTTGTGATAATTTCACGTGCGGCTGTAGCAGCACGTCTTGAAGAGTCTGCAACTTTTTTTATTCCTACGGGGCCATAAAGGGCCATGTAGATACATGCCCTGAGAGCCATAAGACTTTGATTGGAGCAGATGTTTGAAGTCGCTTTCTCTCTGCGGATATGTTGCTCTCTTGTTGAGAGTGTTACGCAATAGGCTTCTCTGTTTCGCGCGTCGACAGTTTTACCCACGAGGCGTCCAGGCATTTGGCGAATATCTTTTTTCAAACATGTAAATAATCCCAGGTAGGGTCCACCAAAACCAATAGGGATTCCCAGACTTTGTCCCTCTCCACTCGCGATATCAATCCCAGCAGTGCCTGGGCTTTCAAAAAGTGCAAGAGAGTGAGTGTGCGAAACGTGCGCAATGCTTTTTGTGTTTAAAGTGTCGGCAGTTTTTTTAAGGAGTTTCCAATCTTCAACAAGTCCCCATTTGTTAGGTGATTGCATGACGACGGCAACTGGGTTTGTGATGAGGGGAGTTTTTTCTTCAGCCAAGCCCTCGTGAGAAGCTTGCCATGTAACAAGTTCAAAGCCGAGAGAGGTGAGATAGGTTTTTAAAATTTCTTGAGTGCGATCATAAACGCCTTCGGATACGAGAACTTGTCCGCTGCTTTTTCCTTGTAGGCGTGCCGACATAAGGATGGCTTCTACGAGTGCAGTTGATCCATCGTAGAGAGATGCGTTTGAAACTTCCATTCCAAAAAGTTCTGAAACCATAGATTGAAATTCAAAAATAGCTTGTAGGGTTCCTTGAGAAACTTCAGGTTGATAAGGTGTGTAGGCGGTTAAGAATTCTCCTCGGGTAACGAGATAGTCTATAACCGCGGGCCATGTATGATCATAAGCCCCCTGCCCCAGAAGAGAGCACATTTTGGGAGCCGTATTTTTTTCGCCGAGTTCTTGAATATGCTCAAGCATTTCAGCTTCGTGAAGTGGCTCAGGTAAATTGAGTAATTTCTTAATTCTTAAATTTTCTGGAATGTCCCGCGTGAGCGTTTCGAAGGAGGCTTCTTCGCAGCTTTGTAAGATTCTTTTTTCTTCTTCGGTCGTAAGTGGAAGATAGCGCACAAATTCTCCTTGTTTTTATTCTGCGTGCTGCCCGTAGGCGTCAGGCTCTAAGAGCTCTTGAAATTCGGATTCATCAGAAGCTTCCATCTCGAGAAGCCAAGCTTTGCCGTAAGGGTCTTGATTGAGAATGCTTGGATCGTTAATAACATCTGCGTTTGTGCGAAGAATTTTTCCAGTTATTGGAGCGTAAATATCTGAAACAGCTTTGACACTTTCTACAGTGCCGATGATTTCACCTTTAGTGAAGGCCTTGCCCGTTTCTGGTAGTTGCACATAGGTAACGTCTCCGAGTGAATTCTGAGCAAAATCGGTAATGCCCATCATGACGTTTTTTCCGTTTAATTGCGCCCACTCGTGATCTTTTGTGTATTTTCTATCAGGGAGAATTGATGACATATTAAGTAACTAGAACTCCTCGCCTCCTGAGACAATACAAGACAAGAAGATGTCAGAATAACGCGTGGCAGCTTTCGCGGGGTGCCTAGGCGGGTGAGGATACTCAAATTTTTTTTATCCAGGGCTCACAGGGGCTTTTTTTAGGAGTGCGATTATGAGTTCATGCCGGCAAGAGCCTGCTCAGGGAACGGATCCCTGTAGCCTTGGGGATAGGGAGACTTCTGGAGGCTCCCTATCCCTGAGGCAGATTTAAAGAGCTTATAAATGAGAACATTAACGTTGAACTTTATTTTTGTGAACGGAAGGAAATCAAAAAAAGAACTTAAGGCTGCTGCTACCCCCTTTTTTCAAACATCTTTCAAACCCAACGCACCTGACAACCCTTTTGCCAAAAGCCTAAAAAGCGCCAACATAGCAGCAGCCTTTGGCCTGGCGAAGTCGCAGCTCCTCGCGACTTCGCCCATCATTTTAAGAGAAATTGAGCTCTTTAAGCGAATAATGGCTATCAAGAACACGTTTGGAGAAATATAAGTGTACCAGCACAATATGAATATTTTAGTAGTTGAAGATGACGAGCGCCTTGCGCGATTTTTAAGAAAAGCCCTCGAAGCAGAAACGTGGTCTGTGGAGGTTTTTAGTAATTATGAGTCCTTTAAGGATCTCGTTGAGAATCCCACCCTGGATTTAGACGTTGCTGTTTTGGACAGGATGCTTGGTCCGAATGATTCTCTCACAATTCTCAAAGAATTTCGTAAAAAGTACCCTCAAACCAAGGTCCTCTTTTTGTCCGCACTTGATCACGCAGAAGAGCGTGCGAAGGCCATTGAAGAGGGCGCTGATGACTATATGGGCAAGCCTTATTCTTTAAGAGAGCTGGTTGCGCGAATTCGCGCACTTCAAAGACGCTCTCATGAGGCGGTGTCTGGGATTCAGTTTAGAGAATTGGGCAATCTCAAGCTCGATTTATTAGGTCACGTTGTTACGATTGCAGGAAAGCGGGTTTCTTTGAGCGCAAAAGAGTTTAAAATTCTCTCGGTTCTTATGGAACGCCCCGGTGCAATCCTCTCGCGTTATCAAATGCTTGATCGCGTTTGGGATGTGGGCAAGGACCTTGAGTCAAACGTGGTCGAAGCCACTATGCACAATCTTAGAAAGACCCTCGAAGAAGCAAATTCTACGACTGTTATTCGAAGTAAACGTGGAAGTGGCTACTGGATTGAGGCTGCTGATAGCCCAACTGGCCATGAGCACGATGCTTAAAACAGCAAGCCGCATCCTTTAGATATAAAAATTCCCATCGGAGTGTTTCATTTCTTGAAAAGACTGCCCCTCACACCTATCGTGATTCGACGTGAGACATCCCCTAATAATAGGCCTGCAATATGGCGACGAAGGCAAAGGTAAAATTACAGATTTTCTAGCTCAGCAAGCAGATTGGGTTATTCGTTTTAATGGGGGCTCGAACGCGGGTCACACCCTATGGGTAGACGGAAAAAAAGTGGTTACACACCTTGTTCCCTCGGGAATTCTTTTCCCTAAATGTAAAAACTATATTGGTTCAGGATGTGTCTTGGGGCCGATTGCTTTTAAAAAAGAATTAGCGGAAATGAAAGATAAGGGCTTAGACGCCGGTCCTGAAAGAGTACGCGTCGATTATAGAACTCATCTTACTTTTCCCTTTCACGTTGCTTTAGATGAAGCACGCGAATTAGGTAAGGGTAGCTTGGGTACAACTAAAAAGGGCATAGGCCCAACCTATAGTTTTAAAGTTGATAGAAGAAATATTCGTATGGGTGATTTTTTCATAGATGAAAAGAATTGCCGCCTAATGCTTAAAGAAAACTTGGACTACGCCAATGTGTTGATTCGTTCTTTGGGTGGAAAAGAAAGCACACTTGCGGAAAACGAAGCTGTTTTTGAGTTGATTAAAGAACACAAAGATTATGTAGCGTTTGAAGACGCGCCTTTTTACAAAATTGCGAAAGAAAAAAAATGTTTACTCGAAGGAGCCCAAGCCCTTGGATTAGATATTGATCATGGAACCTATCCCTTTGTTACTTCTTCGAATGCCATGCCAGCGATGGCTTCAGTAGGAGCGCCATTTCCACTCTCGGGATTGGGACGAGTTTTTGGTGTTTTTAAGGCTTATATGACTCGCGTGGGAGCTGGACCTTTTGCGACTGAGTTAAATGATGAAACAGGAGAACGAATTCGAAAGAACGGCGCAGAGTTTGGTTCTACAACAGGAAGACCTCGAAGAGTTGGTTGGCTCGACCTTGATGATTTAAAGAAATACGTTGAACTGAGCGATGTGACTGATCTTGTTATTACAAAATCAGACATTCTCTCGGGCGAAGAAAAGGTTATTTTAAAACGTAAGAATGAGCTTGTTGAGTGTGAAGGCTGGACTGACACCCTAGACGGCGAAAAGCTTGCACCAAACTTGGATAAATATTTGTCTCTTATCGAGGAATTTGTTGGGGTGAACATTACCTTAGTTGGAACGGGTTCTGATAGAGCATCGCTCTACAAGCGACATGCTTTGGGAGAAATTTGGGGTTAATCTCTCTGGGATTAATCTATGGAATTGAATTATGTTTCTTTCTGAATTGGCAGATTTTAGCTTACAGAGTTTGCGAGTTTTTGTTCATGTTGCCACGCTTGGAAGTGTGGCCGAAGCCGCTAAGACTTTGGGGCTTACTCAACCCGCTGTGAGTTTGCAGATTCAAAATTTAGAACGACAAATTGGTCAGGCTATCTTTGAAAAACAGGGAAGAAGAAATGTTTTAACAGGTAAGGGCGAGGCTCTTTTAAGAAAGCTTTTGCCTGAACTCGAAAGACTTGAGAAAATTCTTACGGAAAGTCGTGAGAGTCAAAAGGGACAAGATTCTAAATTGTTTTTTGGTTCTGTTGAGGGTCTTGGAGAGTATTGGTTAAGGCCACGGATATTAGAGTTTTTAAAAATTCAACCGGATGCTCGTTTCCTTTGGGACATCGCTGAGTCTGACAAACTTGAAGAGGAGTTACGCACGGGACAGCTCTCTTTAATTCTTACAACAAGACGTATTGATGATCCAAGAGTTGTGAGCCAGGTGCTTATTGAAGAAAAGCTTACACCTGTTGGAAAAAAAGAAGAAATAGATCGTTTAAGAGATGTGCTTAAAAAAGCCAAAAAATCGGATCGTTTTTGGGAGAATTTTCAATGGATTGGATACGGAGACACGGAGCACTTTGATCCGTGGACTTTGCGCTGGATTGAAGCGCAGGGCTTTTTTCTGGATAGGCGCTTTAAATACACTCACCGTGTAAATTCATTCTCCGTTGTTAAAGATTTTCTAATGCAAGGGTTAGGAATATCGGTTACGCCACACCATACGATTCATCAGGAATTAAAAGACAAGGTTCTTTGCGCCTTAGAAGGAAAAGAATTTCCTCCTCTTGAGAATCGGCTGTATCTTTCTTATCGCGAAGCTTCATTAAACGGAACACACGAAGCTTTTCGTGATTGGTTGCTCAAAGTCGCTAAATCTTCTTAAAGTAAAATAATTGCGCTGCTCTGAGCCTTGCGTCTGCTTGAGTTCACTTAGCAAAATGGGACCATGGCTAAAAATTTACTTTTATTTTTGAGTTCAAATTTTTTAATTTTTTCACTTACAGCCCAAGACAACATCTGTAAGGCACCTGAGATTTTAGACAGCATTCGAAGTTATGAAGATATAACTTATAAGAAATCTCTTGGTTTTGATTTGTACTTACCTGAGTCAGGTGAAAATCTTCCACTTGCTTTTGTGATTCACGGCGGAGGATGGATTCAAGGAGATCGAAAAGATTTTGCAAATACAGTGAAAAGACTTGCAAGTATGGGTTACGCAGCCGCTACGGTTTCTTATACTTTGGTGAGTGGAGCAAGGGGACGCTTTCCAACACAAATTGAAGATTTAAGATGTGCCCTGAAAACATTGCGTTCAAGAGCTGCTGAATTTTCAATCAACCCCGATAAGTTTATTGCGCTTGGGCAATCGTCCGGGGCTCACTTAGCAGCAGAACTTGCCTTAACTGCCGACAGAAATGATTTTGATGACTCTGCTTGTCCCATATCTGGAGAAAGCACAGAGATTCAGAGTGTAGTGGGATACTTTGGTCCCTATGATTTAAGAAAAGTAGAAGATTTGAATTTAGGTCAAATATGGCTACTTTCAAATTTTCTTGGAGGGCTTCCCTCGTTTAAACCAAAACTTGCAGAACTTGCTTCTCCCGCAGCACAAATAAATGATGAAAAAGTGCCTTTCTATTTAGTGCATGCAGCAGACGATGACGTTGTACCAGTGAAAAGTTCACAAGAGTTTACGGATGCGCTCGTAGCGGCCAATAAGGATGTTCGTTATGTTGAGTTGAGCGAAGGGGCTCACCAAATAGGCTACTTTGATGAGCGTCCTCTTGCTCAAGAGGCTACCTGTGGCACCTTGCAAGCACTAGACTCTTTTCTTCGTTTATAAGCTCTTTAAGTTGGCACTTTAATTGCTTCTCCTATTGCGTGTTGAAATACCAACGTTTCAAAAAGGAGTTTTGAATATGATAGGAAGTAATTTGAGAGCAATACTGTTTATTCTTTTGACACTTGTAGCGCAAAATTTGTCATTTGCTCGCGTGGATAAAGACACTCACATTGAGTTTACAGCATCTGAATGGAAATCTTATAACGGCTATGTCCCAAGAGTAATGGAGTCACATGTTATCGATAAAAGCTGGTTAATAGAATTAGTTAGATTTGAGCCTTCCTCATCGGGAAACAAGCTAATTACCGGTTTTATGGGTACTCTAGGAGCAATCTTAGGTGCAGGTGAGGAGTATGATGTACATTATGCCTTAAGGGCAAGATGTCTTAAAGAAGTGTGTGATGAGTTGCGCCCTAAGAGTATAAATATCAACTTTAAGTACTCAATGAGTGGCACTACACCCGTCGTTTATAACTTAAGAAACGTAGAGTTAGGGAGTTATGCTTTCATCGGTCAGAGTTTAGCTGTTTACTGTGTGATTACTCCAACCTTAAAAGAAGCGGCTTCAGTAAATTCGATTTCTAATGAGGCCAAGCTTCCAAGGCTTGCTATAGCAAATATAAAATAAACACAAAAAAACCTGCGTGAAGAAGTTCACGCAGGTTTTTTTGTTTAAAGTTCTTAGTAAATTAAGTTATTGAACGTCCATTTTGATGTTTCCATCAACTTCAACAACTCTAAACTCAACTCGACGATTTGCCGCTCGGCCCGCAGCAGTTGCATTGTCTTGAATCGGGCTATCAGGACCCATTCCTTCCGTTGTCAGTCTGTTGCCGTCTACGCCTTTGTTGCTAAGGTATTCTTTCACGCTGTCGGCTCTCTTTTGAGAAAGAGCTTTGTTGTAGTCGGGATTGCCTACATTGTCTGTGTAACCTTCAATAGCAAGTTTTTTAAGACCAGGGTTTGCATTGAGGTCTGCAGCTAACTTATCGAGAGTTGCGTTGGATTTTTCAAGAATAACATTACTGTTGTTTCCGAAATAAATTGGAGAAACTTTCAAGGTTGTAACTCCAGCAACTACAGGAGCTGCAACTGGAGCGGCAGCTTCTTCTGCAACAGGAGTTCCTTCTTGTGCAGCTGGAGTTTCTTCGTGGTGGTGTTCGCCGTGTGCGTGATCAAGCTGCCAGTTAATTCCAAGAAAAACTCTTAGGTCAGGTGAGCCTGCATCGTTGTTAAATCCACGACCAAGTCCAGCAACATAAGATCCTCTTCGGCTCATGCAGTATCCTTTGTAGGCAATATCTGCTTCTAAAGGATCAGAGTTTGCAGGTTTGGGGTCATCAAGGTTTTGCTCGCCTCTAAGTTCAAAAAGGATGTTGTGTGTATCTCCGCCTAAGATAGGTGTTTGATAGCCAAGTCCCCAAGTGAGGTAATCTTCTTTCAGTCTCCTGTCCCAACCAAGGTTAAGAGCGAGAAGTTCTTTGTGCATTACACGGTAGTCAACTGCAATAGTTGCTCCGTACTGCCAAGCTCTATCGCCACTTGAGTCACGAGGACCATCGAGATAAGCGTTCTTGCTTCCAACAGGAACAACAACATGAGGAACGATACCAACTCCAAGACCACCTTCAGAATTGTCGATAAGAGCAACGCCTGTGCCTAATTTAACGTTTCCAAGAACAAACTCACTGTCGACATCTGTCACAGCATCAAGGTCTGTTCCGATAGGAGAAATATAGTGTACGGATGCATCCGCAAAAACGTGAACACGACCTTGAAAGAATTCAAATGGAAGTTTGGATCCAACTCCAAGATTTAGAGAGTGAAGATAGTTTTCTAGTTTCCCACGACTGTCACCTACTTCAGTAGGGTCGATCGCTAGGTTGTAGTTTAGACCAAGGCCAAGTTTGCTAGATTCTCCATAGCTTGAACTGTGGAGGGTTAAGATACCCGCTTCGTTCACAACTGGAGTAAAAAGCTGAGCACCGTTTACAGCAAAAGCTTGCGTAGAAATAATAGCAGTGGCAACAATTGCAGCAGTTTTAAATAACTTCATGAGATCTCCTTATTCACTCCAAATTAAGCACTCCCGGCGCCCTATGAAAAGGAGGATTCCACTCGAGCTTTCTGTGATGCGTTATTGTGAGCTGTTAAAAGTTCTCTTTAATGTACTTTTGGCTTCTTTCTAAAATGGAATCTCTATCAAGTGTTTTGAAGTTCCCTTTTTCGTAAAGGAGGCGCCCCTGGCAGTAAGTGCTTTCTACCTCAGCACCTGTTGTAGAGTATACAAGGAGGCTGGGGATACTGTGAACAGGTTTTAGGTTTACCCTGTTCATATCAAGGACAAGAAAATCAGCCTGAAAACCTTCTCGAAGCTGTCCGGTTTTATCAAAGCCCATCGCTTGTGCTCCGAGTGAAGTTGCAAGCTTAAGAGCATCATTAGCCGTCATTGCGGTATTGTCAGAGTTCGATAGCTTTGCGAGTTTTGCAGCAAAGTCCATTTCCTTCCAAAGATTGAAGTCGTTATTGCTCGCCACACTATCAGTTCCTATTCCTACCTTAAGGCCTGCCTTTAGCATTTTGGGAACGGGTGCAGCTCCAGCTCCGAGTTTCATGTTGGCTTCTGGATTGTGAGAAACTCGAACATCTTTTTTCTTCATGAGCTGAATATCTTCATCTGATACGTGCACACAATGAGCGTAGAGGCAGGGTGCATCGCTGAGGCCAATATCGTGAAAGCGTTGAACAGGAGTTTTATTAAATTCTTTAAGGCTTGTATCTAGTTCGCCCTTCGTTTCGGCAACATGTACTCCAATGTGAAGCCCCGTTTTAAGAGAAAGATCACGGGCTGCTTTTAGTTTTTCATCAGTACACGTGTAAGGGGCGTGGGGTGAAATCATGGGACGAATACGCTCGTGATTTGTTCCATATTTTTCGAGCATACGTTCAATAATTTTAAGGTCGTTTCCTTTTTGGTCTTTGTCGTCAGGAGCCGGGAAGCTACTAAAGTTTTCTCCTAAGAGAGCTCGAATTCCAGCTTTGTCACACACGTCTGCAATTTCGTCTTCAAAGTAATACATGTCATAGATGCTCGTGATGCCAAACGAAAGGGCTTCTAGAAGAGACAGCTCCGTTCCCAGGCGTACAAATTCAGGACTTAAAAGCTTTGCTTCAAGGGGAAGTATGTTTTTCCAAAGCCACACGTCAAAGGGTTCGTCATCTGCAAGGCCTCTAAATAAATGCATCGGCAGGTGTGCGTGGGCATTGACGAGGCCAGGCATGACGAGCTTGTTGGAGGCGTCTACAAATTGTGCACAAGAAGCTTTTTTATTTTCGGTACCGACATGAACAATGTGTCCATCTTTGATACCCATAAAAATATTCTCACTGATTGCGGTTGAGTGATCTTTCATGGAAAGAAAATTTCCACACAAAATTCCCAAATCAAATGTGTTGTTGTTCGTGTTTTTGCTCATAATGTCTCCAAACTTTCAAAAATTGCTTTTAAAATTGATGGGGCTGTTTGGCGTCCAGCCTCTAAAACTTCTTCGCCAGTTAGTGTGTCGCCTGCTTTTTCTCCTAGGCCCGCGCCCATGTTTGCAAGAAAAGAGAGTCCCCCGATTTCTTTTGAGCGATGCTTTAAGGCAATGGCTTCAAATACGGTGCTCATTCCTACTGAGCCCATTCCCCAGTTTGAAAACAAATTTATTTCAGCAGGAGTTTCAAAGCTTGGCCCATTAACGCCGATGTAGATTCCAAAGTGAGTTTCAACATTGTGTTTGTTGAGATGTTTTTCTAAAATTTTATTTATTCTAGGAGAGTAGATTTGGCTCATGTCTGGAAAGCGAGGGCCAAGGCTTTCATCGTTTGGACCTGTTAGTGGATTGAGACCGGTAAAGTTAACGTGATCATTGATAAGCATCACAGAGCCAGCCTTCATATGTGTTTGAAGAGATCCTGCTGCGTTTGTAATGATAAACTTTTCAACTCCTAAATCAGCAAGTGTAAGAACGGGTTTTACAACATCGCTTGCTTTGTTGCCCTCGAATCCGTGGAGGCGACCGACTTGAAAACTCACAACCCGAGTTCCTTTTTTATAAAAGCGGTATGTGCCTTTGTGCCCCGGTGCTGTTGAAGAAGTCATGCCGGGTAATTCAGAAAAAGATATTTCTCCCTCAAAGCTCCAGTCTTTCATCTCTAAATCTTGTAAGGGCAGCGCTAAGCCGGAACCTAAGACAACATGTGCATAGGGTAGAGCTAAGTTTTTTTCATTAAGCCAGTCTTTTAGGCGGCTTAATCGAGAATCGCACTTTGACGTTGTAGGGGTTGTTCTAGAATCTTCCATAATAAAGCCCGTGTAGTGGCGCCACTAGTCTTACCCTCAATAACAAGGCAATCAAGGAATGATTTTTTCAACTCTTCGTTGTCTTTTTTGAGGTGCAGTAGTGCAAGGGCCTCGCCTTTTTTCACTTCGCAGCCGAGAGTTACTAACAGTTCAAAACCCGCAGCCTCATCAATGGTATCTTCCATTTTTTTACGCCCTATACCAACTTCGAGACCTAAAATGCCTAGCTCGCGTGCTTTAATATCACTAACAAAGCCATCACAGGGAGCTTTCACCTCAAAGGTTTTGTAAGTTGGAAGTTCTGCTTCCCAGTTTTCAATGGCACCTTGAGCACGCACAAGATCGTCAAAGCGTTTAAAAGCTTTTCCGCTGTTAAGATACTTTTCACACTCAAGCACACACTCTTCAAAGTTTTTGCGAGTGCCTCCAATGAGGGCCATGCGAGCCGCTATTTGACAGCACAGCTTTTTAAGAGCGCGCGCAATGTCTTTGTGTTTTTCACTAGGGTATTCGTTTTTTAGAATCCAAATACTTTCTTTTACTTCGAGTGCATTTCCAATACAGGTGCCGAGGGGTTCTTCCATTCGGCTTAAAATAGCTTCTGCTTTGAGTCCTGCAAGATGGCTCACCCTTAAAAGCCAGTGGGCGAGTTCATTAGCTTTTTCAGGTGTTTCCATAAATGCGCCTTCGCCAAACTTGACGTCAAAAATAATTCCTTCACAACCTTCAGCCCATTTTTTTGAAAGAATTGAAGCTGCGATAAGTGGGTAACTTTCTACAGTCGCTGTAACATCTCTCAAGTGATAAAACTTTTTATCGGCAGGACAGAGATCTTTTGTTTGAGAGAGCATAACGGCTCCGACTTTGGACAAAACTTTTGAAGCTTCTGCTTCATCTAGATCCATTTTGAATCCAGGAATGCTGAGGAGTTTGTCTACCGTGCCCCCAGTGTGTCCAAGTCCTCGACCACTCATCATGGGAACTCGAAGGCCAAGCTCTATAGCAAGAGGCACAAGAATGAGTGATACTTTATCTCCAACTCCACCTGTGGAATGTTTGTCAACTAGTGGGAAGTTGGCGAGTTTTGGATTTAGTTTTTTCCAGTCGTAACTTTTACCAGAATTTTTCATGGATTGAGTAAGCCATGTGGTTTCTTGCGCACTCATACTTTTCCAGTAAACGGCCATGAGAAAGGCGCTGAGTTGATAGTCGGGAATCCCTCCGTTGCAGCCCCGTCTACAATAAATTTGATTTCTTCTTGGGTGAGCTCGTCTCCATTGCGTTTTTTGCGGATAATTCTTGGCAGGGATGAGTGCAGCGCTCATGTTTGACTCCAAAGGTTTTTATTAAGGGATTCTGCGTTTTTAAGTGCGGGAATTTTACCCAGTTCTTTGGAGAGTCCTAGAGCTTCTAGGACAAGCTTGGAAATATGAAAATAACCACGAGCTTCTCCAAGATTTGTCGCTAAAAAATTTGGATGTGGCGAGTAGGCAAGGAGGGGAACATTTTCGCGTGTATGATCACTTCCTCTAAAAGTTGGATCATTGCCGTGATCTGCTGTAATGAGAAGCAGATCATTACTATTTAACTCTGGAAGAAGGGTTTCGAGATAGTGGTCGAATTCCTTGAGGCAGTTGAGGTAGCCTTTGGGATCTCTGCGGTGTCCCCACTCTTGGTCGAAGTCTATAAAATTAGCAAAAATAAAAGAAGAGCGTAGTTCGGGATTTTTTAAAAAATCTAAAAGCGCTTTGCCTGTGCTGAGGTTGTTTCCTGTGTGGTTTTTAAAATGAATAGAGCGGTGACAGAAGATGTCGTCTATTTTTCCAACGGATACAACTTTCATATGGGGAGCAATGACATCTAGGAGATTAGGTGCGGGCGCCTCGAGACTGTAATCTTTTCTGTGCTCTGAGACTCGCTTATAGTTGCCTTTAGTTCCTGTGAAGGGTCGAGCTATCACGCGGCCAATACGCATGGAGAGTGTGAGCTCGCGTGCGATCTCGCAAAATTTATAGAGTTTTTCGAGCCCAAAGTGTTCTTCGTGAGCAGCCACTTGAAAAACGCTATCCATACTCGTGTAGACAATGGGTTTTCCACTTTGGATATGTTCTTCAGCAAAGTCTTCGATAACAACTGTGCCTGAGGCTGACTTGTTTGCCAAAACCCCTGGTACCTTTGCTTTTTTACAAATTTCATCGATGAGTTCTTGGGGAAAGCCGTCGTAGAAAAACGCAAAAGGATTTTCGAGGGGAGTGCCAGCAATTTCCCAGTGACCACTTGTAGTATCTTTACCTGCTGAAATTTCTGAGAGACGTGCACTTGCGCCCGTGAATTTATCTGTTTTGAATTCTGCCAGGAGACGACTCAGCCCAAGCTGCGAGAGCATGGGGAGCTGAAAGTCGATTTTGTTTTTTTGAGCCCATTTGGCAATGTTACCTAGCGTGTTGGAACCTACGTCATCGTAATTATCGGCATCAGCTGCTTTACCGATTCCCACGGAGTCCATGACAATTAAGATGACTCTTTTTATAGGGGTCATTGCGTTTCTTTCCACTCTTTGAGAATTGCGAGGCTTGCGCTACAGCCAATGCGTGTAGCTCCCGCGCGTATCATTCGTTCTGCATCTGAGAGAGTTTTAATTCCGCCGCTCGCTTTAATGCCTAAATTGGGATGGACAATTTCTTTAATCATGCGAATGTCTTCTTCTTTGGCACCCGTTGGAGCAAATCCTGTAGATGTTTTCACAAAAGCTGCGCCCGAAAAAAGACAGCATTTGCTGCATTCTTTAATCTCATCAGGGCTTAGGTAAGCCGTTTCAATAATGACCTTGAGAGGAATGCTGCCGCAAATTTTATTGAGCGATTTAATTTCTTCTTCAACTTTTTTCCACTCATGAGCAAGTGCATGCTGCAGGTCTATGACCATGTCGATTTCTTTTGCGCCTTGGTCAATTGCAAGGGAGGCTTCTTTGCTTTTAATGAGAAGGTCGTTAGCTCCTAATGGAAATCCCACTACAGTAATGGGCAGCGTGTTTGTTCCTTTGACTTCCTTTTGACAAAGTGGAATCCAGCGAGGATTGACGCACACGGAGTAAAAATTGTTTTCAACGGCTTCTTTGCAAAGTTTGATAACTTCAGATTCGCTTGCGTTCGCACGAAGAAGCGTGTGGTCAATGTATCTGGCTATATCCATCTCTAACCCCATTTAATGAAGCTCTCTCAAATGACAAGATTTGGCAAAATAAATTGAGAAATAAAATAGTTAGAAAAATTACATAAAAGATCTCCTTGGGGGTTGCGCTTGTTGAAATCATCCTTAAGAATCAATGACTTGTATGAATGCTTTGCAATGGGTTGATGAGAAACCCCTCCGTGAAAAATTGAGCCAAGAGTTAGCGGGACTTTCAAAAGACCTGCTTAAACTTGAGCAGAGCGTAGAGTCTTATTTTACTCAGGACTTGCCGCAGTTTCAGACATGGTTGACTTATCATTTTGCAGATCAGTTAGCGCAAATTTCTGATTTAGAACGCAAAGTATGTGCTCTGGGGCACCACCTTGAGGAAAGCTTGAAGTTAAGTGTGGATATGGATCTGCGCCCAGAGGATTTGTTTGCAAATTGGACTCGAGAGCAGATGTTGGAAAAAGTTTTTTCTGACGAAGTTAGTGCTGAGGAGAGCGTGCAAGAGGATCTACCCGTCAGTGAGAAGAAAAACATAAGTGGTGATGCGCGCGATGTGTATCGACGTATTGTGCGTTGTTTGCATCCAGACTTGAGAGGGGCTCTTACGGGTGCTGAGAAAAATTTGTGGGTTAAAGCTCAACAGGCCTATGCGAGAGATGACGCTTTTGAGCTAAGGCGTATAGAGCATTGTTTAAGGTGTGGAGACTTAAAGGCTGAGCCGTTGACGTGTTCTGAAATGATGAAGCAAGCTTCTGAGTTTCGTAAGAAATTTTTGGATTTAAAATCTGAGCTGGAGTGCATTCAAAATGAGCGCGCATGGAACTTTTGTAAAAAGAAAAGCTATCAGAGTTTAGAGCGTGAGATTGAAATAGAATATCGTTCGACACTAAAGGCCTTAAAGGCAAAGGAGTCTCATCTAACAAAAACGCTAGATTCCTGGCTGACTCAAGACACCGTAGTTCCCGCGGCCAAACAACGCCGCCGCGCCCCCAAGACCCAACAATCCCTCTTCTAAAAGGTACCTAGTTACTTTTTACGTGTACCCGCTACCTTTTTACGTGTACCCGCTACCTTTTTACACGTTTGGCACGGCTTATGCTGGGCAATGATATGGCTCGAAAAGCTCTTATTAGAAGTAACTTTTACCCCTACCATATTGTTAATCGCACATTGGACCAAAAGTTTTATGATTTAGACAATAAGCTACTTTGGAGTATTTATACGGATTGTTTGTGTATATTGACTTGGGTTTATGGCGTAAGAATTCACGCTTTTGTATTAATGAGTAATCATTATCATCTTTTATTAAGTACTCCTGATGAAAACCTTGATGATGCTATTAGGTATTTGCAAACTGAGGTTAGTAAGCAAGTGGCTTCCTATAAAGGGTCCTCCTCGTACAGGTTCGAAAGCCGTTATAAGTGGTCAATCATTTATAATCGGTCACATTATATAAATGTTTTAAAGTACGTTTATCAAAATCCATTGCGCGGAGGAATATCTACACGAATAGCAGGTTACCGTTGGTCAACGGCTCATGGAGCATTAGGATATTCAAGGTTACTGGTCCCGCTTTATCTTCACGATTTTCAATTACATTCTTTCTACGATCCGATGCAATTAGAGGATCACGAGAAGTGGCTCAATGCTCTTATAAGTGAGGATGATGTAGTAAGTATTAGGGCGGGGTTGCGCCGATTTGAGTTCAAGAATTCAAATAGATATGTAAGTGCTCGCAAAAAGGTAGCGGGTGTGTGTAAAAAGGTAGCGGGTACACGTAAAAAGTAACTAGGTACCTTTTTGAAGATGGCGGTAGTTTCGGGCAGCGTTGAGCGCATTACATATTACAACGTGGAAAACGGTTATGCCGTATTCCGTGTAAAGTCTGCCCTCTCTCGTGATTTAGACACCGTTGTTGGCACAACTTCTCCATTAGTGGCAGGTCAACTTGTTGAGGCCGAGGGGGAATGGATTGAAGATAAAAAGTTTGGTCTTCAGCTCAAAGCGACTCGAATTGTTGTTCAAAATCCTATTTCCAAAAAAGGGATATTGAAATTTCTCTCCTCAGGCTTTCTGCCGGGTATCGGCGAGGCTTATGCCAAGAAAATTGTAGATGCTTTTGCAGAGAACTCTCTTGATGTCATTCGCGATGAGCCCGCAAAGTTGAAATCCATTGCAGGGCTCGGAACAAAAAAAGCCATGAGAGCTTCTCGGGCCTTACGCGAACAGGGAGCCTTGGCAGAGCTCATGGTTTTCCTTCAGGGGCATGGCCTTGGGGTTTCTATGGCCCAGAGACTTATTTCTCTTTATGGAGCTGATGTCATAGAAGTCGTTAAAAACAATCCCTATCGTTTAGTAGACGAGGTTGATGGTATCGGCTTTCACAGTGCCGATGAACTGGCACTTAAGCTTGGACTCGATAAAAACTCACAAGAAAGGTTTTTTGCCGCTGTTCAATATGTTTTAAAAAAAGCGAGCACAGAAGGGCACCTCTTTTTACCGCGAGAGCTCTTAATGGCTGAGTTACAAAAAATTCTCGATGTCGAAATCGCATGGAGCGATGAGCTCCCCGTGGTTGTCGAAAACGATCGCGTTTATTCTAAGTATCACCACCGCCTCGAGGTGGATGTTTCTGAGTACATTAAAAAATTTATTCATGCAGATTTTACTCAGCTTAAGACGGATCTCATATCTCACTTAGAAGAAAAAGAAGGACTCACTCTTTCGGAGGCTCAGCGAGCAGCACTCGAGCAAAGTCTGACCTCTAAATTAAGTATCATTACAGGCGGGCCTGGCACGGGGAAAAGCACAATCACGCAGTTTTTAGTGAAAGCTGCTCGCGCGCAAGGAAAACGTGTTGCATTGGCAGCTCCTACCGGCCGTGCTGCTCAAAGACTGGAAGAAATTTGCTCCACTGAGGCGAGCACGCTCCATAGACTTTTAAAATACGATCCTTCAGTGGGATCTTTTCATTACAATAAAGATACTCCGCTTGAGGTGGACCTTTTACTAGTTGATGAAAGCTCTATGTTGGATCTTGTGATGGCCAGAAACCTGCTCTCAGCTCTGCCCGAAAAATCACAGCTCGTACTCGTGGGCGACCGAGACCAACTTCCTCCTGTGGGAGTAGGCTCATTTTTTTCGGATATGATTGATTCGAAAGCCGTGAGCGTTTCTGTTTTGGATAAAATCTATCGGCAAGGTAAGGGGAGTGGTATCGTAGAGGCTGCTCACAGGCTCAATACAGGACAAAACGTAGCAGAGTCGTCTCTTGGAGATGACTTTTATTTTATTGAAGAAAATGACCCCAAAACCCTGCAAGAAAAAATTATTGAAGTTGTTTCAAATCGAATTCCTAAAAAATTTGGATTTGATGCCAGCGAAATTCAAGTGCTTTCGCCTATGTATCGAGGAGTGCTGGGTATTGATCAGATTAACCTTTCTCTTCAGTCTGCTTTAAACCCAGATCCCAGTAAAAGTTTTCAAAAAGCGGGTGTTCGATGGGGTGTGGGTGACCGTGTAGTTGTTTTAAAAAACAATTACGAAAAAGAAGTTTTTAATGGAGACTTGGGCTACATCAAGGGACTTGATTTGGAAGAAGAAGAGTTATTGGTCGCTTTTGATAGAGGACACACGGTGAGTTTTTCTTTTGATGAGGCTCGTGACTTGCAATTGGCCTATTGTATTTCAATTCATAAAAGCCAGGGTTCAGAATTCCCTGCGGTTGTGGTTCCCTTAAGTACTCAACATTTTAGGATGTTACGGAGAAAGCTACTCTACACAGCACTCACGCGGGGCAAGAAACTCTGTGTTCTTATTGGCTCTCGAAGGGCTTTTCAGATCGCATTGAAAAATTTTCAAGAACAACTTCGTTACTCTGCTTTGATTGAGCGTATACTGTCTTAGAGATGCAGTATAAATGCAGGTTTCTTTCATCTTTATTTTTGATGTTTTTTATTCCTGGGCTTTCTGCTCAAACTCCACCGCGAGGCCAAGACCTTTTTGATCACGTGAAGGATTTGCTTGTAAGAGTTAAAGCTGCAGATTCAATTTCCTCACCCAAGTCCTCATATGGGACAGGTTTTGTTGTGGATAAGTCTGGGATAATTGCGACCAATTATCACGTCATTTCTGATTACGTGATGCAACCAGGTAATCAGTGGAAGATTATCGTAGAAACGCAAGACTTAAAAAATATCGAAGCTGAGCTGATTGGTCTAAGCGTTGTTGATGATTTAGCTCTGATTCGTATAAATCAGAGCTTTCCTGGCGCACTTCCTTTTGAAAATAAAACGTCTTTTAAAGGCGAAAAGAGTTACTCCTTGGGGCTTCCGAATGACATTAACATGAGTCTCATTGAAGGGGTCTACAATGGGGTGCTTAACCATGGTCCCTACAGTCTGGTGCATGTAACCACTCCATTAAATGGAGGAATGAGTGGTGGGCCTACTGTTAACTCGGCAGGAAAGCTTATTGGAATTAACGTTGCTCGAATTCTCTTTGCCAATGATATTTCTTTCATTGTTCCGGTTGAGCGTTTGTTAACGCTTGTTAAAAAGACTGACTTTAAGGGGCTGCCTTAAGTAAGCAGCAAGCGCAGGAAAAAATATATGAGCAACTTGGCGAGGCCCAAGCCAAGCTTCTTGTAGCTTTAGAAAAGAATAATTCTCAAGACGTTGAGGTCTGGAAGGGAAAAACACTTAAGCTCCCAGAATTTTTAAAATGTTGGTCAGGTGGCACGGAAGATCCACAACTTCCCTATGTCATGAAAAAAAGAAGTTGCCGCTTAGATCATGCTGTTTTTCTTGCGAGCGATCTAGATACGGGATCTCTCAGTTTGCAGGTCGATGTTTTAGATGCGTCCAATATTAATGCATTTTCAGTGAGTGAAATGGGTGAGTCACGTTCTGTTGATTCTGTTCTAGCACGCTTTAAAGGCGAAAAGTTTTTTGGAGATATTGATGCCAGGGAGATTTTTACTCCCTATGAATGTCAGCAGTCATTTTTAAACATGAGTATGCTTGGAAAAGAGCGCACTCTTCGAAGTGGTATTTGCATACGTAAATATGTAAAAGCTAAAGACCTCTACGATGTATCATTTAGTTGGTACGATTTTGAAGGCCCACTTAAAACAAAGGTTTCTATAAGTCACACGGGTGTGAGTCTGGAGACTTCACAAAAACTCTTAAGCTATTGGGCAGGGCGATTTAAGTGAAAACATTTTTAAAAGTATCTTACGTTGAAACCTTTTATGAAGAGTTCATTGAACTCGACTCCTTCCCTGTAGATATCGGGCGAGATCCAAAGTCTAAAGTCGTTCTCATGGGCCATGAAATTTCCAGAAAGCATGCTGAGATCTTTGAAAAAGAGGGCGAAGTTTTTCTTAAAGATACAGGCAGTCGCACAGGTATTTGGCATGAAGGAAAACAAGTTAAAGAGCTAAAGTTAACTGAGTCTTTGCAACTGCGTATTGGCCCAGCCATTCTTGAGTTTTCATTTATCAGTTTTCCTCTTGAGCAAACGCTAAGTTTTGGCCACGAAGAACATCAGGTTCACCATGAGCCCATTCGTAAGCGAGTTGAAGATTTCCTTTCGGGAAGAATGCTTTCTGTTTTGTTTTTTATTCTTTTGGGATTGAGTTACTTTACTTCGCCTGATTTTTATCGAAAAGGTGACTTTGCAAAAAGCATTGCCCTTGCCTTGATGGGGAAGGTTCTTTTGGCACCCTTTCTTATAGCCCTTGTGGTGGTGATTGTTCGTAAGCTCAATAGAGGCGATTACGCCTGGGCACGTTCGTTGTCGCTGTCGTATCTTTTGTGTATTTATATCGGAGTTGCTGAATTGATATCTTCTTCGTTTTGTTGGTTTAAGTATTTTGATTTGGCTTGGAATTCAATTTTCTTTTCTATTCTTATGAGTTAGGTTTTAGTGTTTTGGTGGTTTTGGGCCGTAGGAAAAAATGCTTCTATTAAAAATCGCTTTATTCGGGCCTTTTATCTCTCCACTATTGTGTATGTTTTGTTTGCAGGAGTGAGCTATCTCTCTACGGGCTATAAGTCCAATTACGAAATCGAAAGCTGTAACTCCTTAACCGGCTGGCATTGGGGTAAGGGCGAAGACCTAACGAGTGTTCAGGATTTTCTCGCTAAAAGTGCAAAAGAGCTTTCGGAGTAACTTTTTAATCACAACCCATTGTTCTGTTGCATAAAAGTGCCTGGGAAGTAGCGCTTTTTTGACTTTTCTTGAGGCAGGCAGGCTTGCTTCGTAAGCTATAAATTATGCAATTCATTGATCTCAAAACCCAGCAGAGCCTCATAAAGAAGACCTTGATCAAAGAATGCAAAAGGTTCTGGCTCATGGCCAGTACATTATGGGCCCTGAGGTGGCTGAGGCTGAAGCTGAACTAGCAAAATACTTGGGCGTAAAACATGCCATAACCTGCGCCTCGGGAACAGACGCTTTGCTCATGGCAATGATGGCGCTTGATTTAAAGGCAGGCGATGAAGTGATTACTACCGCATTTACTTTTTACGCAACGGTAGGAATGATGACTTACATTGGAGTGAAGCCAGTGTTGGTGGACATTGATCCAAAAAATTACAACATCGATGTTTCTCAAATTGAAAAGAAAATCACTTCTAAAACCAAAGCGATTGCTCCAGTGAGTTTATACGGCCAGTGCGCTGACATGAAAAAAATAAACGAAATTGCAAAAAAACATAATCTTCATGTGATTGAAGATGCAGCACAAAGCTTTGGTGCAAAACAAGACGGAAAGTATTCTTGTAATCTAAGTGCGTTGTCGTGTACGAGCTTTTTCCCCGCAAAACCTTTGGGAGTTTATGGCGATGGCGGAGCCTGTTTTACAAGTGACGATTCACTTGCGCATGAGCTCAAATCCATTCGAGTACATGGTTCTTTGGAGAGATACAATCATACCCGCGTTGGTATGAATGGACGCTTTGATACTCTTCAAGCAGCAGTTTTGTTGTCGAAGATGAAAATCTTTGAGCAAGAATGTGTAGATCGTGAACGCATAGGTCGTACTTATAATGACTTATTTAAAAAACTTGCGCCTCAGGTACAAGTTCCTGTCATTGAAGAGGGCAATCGCCATGTTTTTGCTCAGTACACCATTCGAGTGCCTCATAGAGAAAAAACCATAGAGTTTTTAAAAACAAAAGGAGTGCCTGCAGTTGTTCATTATCCAAAAACTGTGAATAAGCAGCCCGTCTATCAATCTTTGTACGGAGATGCGGGGGCCTTTCCTGAGGCCGAAAAAGCGGCACTCGAAGTTTTGAGTTTGCCTATGCATCCATATCTCAAGATGGAAGAGCAAGAATTTGTTGTTCAGCAAGTTGCCGCTGCGCTTTCTTGAATTCTATAAAGTGCTTTGATTCTCAAAACTCTTAAAGCTATTAACTTCTTATGCAAACAAAATTAAAAAATGTCTTGTTTTTTGCGTTCGGAATTTTTTCTATCTCTGCTTTAAGAGCAGAATCTTTGGGTCCTTATGAGAGAAGCTTAGCTTCTGATGCTGATTACTCGCATGCCATTCAACCCGCACTTGGTTTTAACCGCGGACAAATTGTTTTTAACATAGATTATGAATACCGCTTGTCTGAGCATATCGGCGCTGGGGGTAATTTCTACTTCACTCCAGAGCACGAAAGCACGGGTTACTCCAAGGTCGTTGGAGTTGCGGCTCATGCGAAGTTACACGCATCATTAGGTGAGGTGGATTTTTATGCTCGTCCCGGCCTTGGCTTTGCTCGCGTTGACTACAAGGTTGCTGGAAGCAGTAAGGATTCCGTTATTTTAGCCCCCATCTTTGGAATTGGGGCGATTTACCGCGTAGCGGATAACGTCGGCGTAGGTGTGGAATACCTCAACACCTTTAACTGGACCAACGACGATGTTTTTGAGTCCAAGCACGACTTCCTGATAGCTACCCAGATTCGATTTTAAGCTTATCTCGATACTTGATCCTAGGCCCCTACAAGCTTAGGTTATGGGTATATGAAAAAGGCGCTCATTACTGGTGTTACCGGGCAGGACGGGGCTTATTTGGCAGAGTTGCTTCTCTCAAAGGGGTACGAAGTTCATGGGGTTAAGAGAAGAACCTCTTTGCTCAATACAGATCGTATAGATCATCTTTTTGAGGAAGCTCAAAATAAAGAAGCCAAGTTTATTCTTCATCATGGCGACCTAACAGACTCTTCTTCTTTGATGAGAATTACTCAGCAAGTTCAGCCCGATGAATTGTATAACTTGGCAGCACAAAGTCATGTTGCTGTATCTTTTGAAGAACCAGAATACACGGCCAATAGCGATGCTCTTGGTACTGAGTTGCTGGAAGCCATTAAAATATTAGGTTTTATCTAAAAAAACTAAAATTTAGTAAGCTTCTAAAACATCTGAACTTTATGGATTGGTGCAGAGGCCTCAAACTGAAAAGACTCCCCTTCTACCCGAAAGTATACACGCGATTGCCAAACTCTATGCGTATTGGACCACGGTGAATTACCGAGAGGCGTATGGAATTTATGCTTGTAACGGTATTTTGTTTAATCATGAAAGTCCTATTCGCGGTGAGACCTTTGTAACTCGCAAGATTACTCGTGCATTAGTGCGCATAAAATTAGGGACACAAAAGTGTTTGTACCTTGGGAATTTAGACGCCAAAAGGGATTGGGGGCATGCTAAAGATTATGTCGAAATGCAATGGCTTATGCTTCAACAAAAAGTTGCTGAGGACTTTGTCATAGCAACGGGCATACAAAAAAGCGTTCGCGATTTTGTAAATGCAGCTGCTGCTGAATTGAGCATGAAAATAGAGTGGAGGGGCTCAGGCGCTGATGAAAAAGGTTACGATGAAAAAGGAAATTGTATTATAGCAATTGATCCAAGATACTTTAGGCCGACAGAAGTAGAGACACTTCTCGGGGATGCGACCAAGGCGAAGCAAAAGCTTGGTTGGACTCCAAAAATTACTTTCGAAGAACTCGTGAAAGAAATGATTAAAGCAGATCTTGTCGTTGCTGAAGCTGAGAAAAATCATGGCCAGTATAAAAAAATAGTGAGGCTCGATCTGTGAAGATATTGATTACAGGCTCTACGGGTATGGTTGGGAGAAACATTTCTGAACATGCCGGTATTAAAAAGTATGATTTATTATTGCCCTCGAGAGCTGAGCTTGACCTTTTTAATTTCGAAGCTGTAAAGAATTACATAGCTAAAAACAAACCGGATTTCATTGTCCACTGCGCGGGTAAGGTGGGCGGCATACAAGCAAACATTAATGAGCCAGTTCAGCATTGTATTCAAAACATTGAACTAGGTCGAAATGTTATTATGGCCGCTAGGGAATTCGGAGTGAGAAAATTTATTAATTTGGGAAGTTCTTGTATGTATCCCAAGGGAATTGATGAAGAGCTTACAGAAAATAAAATATTAACGGGAGAATTAGAGTCTACTAATGAGGGATATGCCCTTGCGAAAATTGTAACTCAACGTTTGTGTAGCTATATTTCAAAAGAAAGCCCAGAGTACCAATATAAAACTCTTATCCCCTGTAATTTATATGGCCGTTACGATAGTTTTGATCCTACGCGTTCGCATTTAATACCTGCTGTCATCCAAAAGATTCATGACGCAAAAAAAAGAAATATCAATTCAGTAGAGATTTGGGGTGATGGAAACGCTAGACGAGAATTTATGTACGCGGAAGATTTAGCAGATTGTGTTTTTGAATGTGTTACACGTTTTAACGAAATGCCACCTGTCATGAACTGTGGTTTGGGCGTCGATCACACCATAAACGAATACTATGAGGCGACAGCTAAAGTTCTTGAATTTGAAGGTTCCTTTTCTCACGATCTCAGTAAGCCAGTGGGCATGAAGCGCAAGTTGGTATCCGTAAAGCTTGTCAACGCTTTTGGATGGAAGGCTAGGAGAAGCCTCGAAGAGGGTCTTCGTTTAACTTACGAATATTATCTATCTTACAAGGAAGCATGAATATGAGTCAGTTTTTTCCTCTTGCCACTTCTAGCTGGGATGAAAAAGAAATAGCTGCCATTCAACGAGTTGTTAAAAGTGGAATGTTTTCAATGCGCACTGAGGTAAGTGCTTGCGAAAAGGATTTTGCAGAATTTCTTGGATCAAAATACTGTTTGATGACTAGTTCTGGATCTACTGCAAATTTGCTCATGGTAGCCGCACTTTTTTACAGGAAAGAAAATCCGCTAAAGCGTGGAGATGAGGTTATTGTTCCCGCTGTATCATGGAGTACAACTTATTTTCCTCTTGCTCAGTATGGGTTAAGGTTAAAGTTTGTTGATATTGATCAAGAAACTCTTAACTATGACCTTGTTGCATTGGAGAGGGCGGTTGGTCCTCAAACGCGACTCGTAATGGCGGTTAATCTTTTGGGAAACCCGAATGACTTTACTGCGATAAAAAAAATTATAGCAAACAAGCCCATTGATCTTATTGAGGATAATTGTGAGTCCATGGGAGCGGTATATAAAGGCAAGCAAGCGGGCACTTTTGGGTTAATGGGTACCTTCAGTTGCTTTTTTAGTCATCACATTTCCACTATGGAAGGCGGCTTTGTCTCTACAGATGATGAGGAGCTATATCATATTTTACTGTGCATGAGAGCGCATGGTTGGACAAGAAACCTGCCCAAAGAAAATAAAGTAACTGGAGTTAAAAGTGATAACGAATTTGAAGAAGCTTTTAAGTTTGTATTGCCAGGTTACAACGTTCGTCCTTTGGAGATGAGTGGGGCCATAGGTATAGAACAAATTAAGAAATTACCCACATTTTATTAAAATAAGAAGAGAAAATGCTTGTAAATTTTTAAGAACTCTTTTCTGATGACAAGGATTTTCTCATTCAGAAAGAGATAGGAGAAAGTAGCTATTTTGGCTTTAGTTTTATTATTCGACCGGAATCACACATAAAACGATCTCTGCTTGTAGATGCATTAACGAAGTCGGTGTAGAATGTCGACCCATTGTTACGGGCAACTTTGCTAAAAACGAAGTATTGAAATGGTTTGATCATGATATTCAGGGCGAGCTGCCAAATGCTGAGCATCTTGATCACAATGGATTTTTTGTAGGCAATCACCAAGTAAATTTAGTTGAAAAAATAGATCAACTTAGAAAAGTTATAAATAATGTCACGAGATTTATCTAAATGAAAATTTTGTATGTTGATTTAGAATACGACCATGGAATGAAGCACCGTGGACCAAACGTAATTGGCCAAGGTTTTAAGAAGTCCTTTGTTGATTTGGGCCATGAAGTTGATACTTTTATTATGATCATTTGCTCGAGGCTTCATCTCATAATAAATTACAAAGTTCTATTCTTGAAAAAGTTGAGAATATTTCTCCTGATTTGATTTATTTTATTCTTTTTAAAATCAATTTGATGTTGAGACCATTAAAAATCTTTCTAGTAAGGCTGTCACTGTTAACTGGTTCGAGACGATCAATGGCGTTTAATGACTTTACCTCGCTTTATGCGCCAGCTTTTACCTGGTCAATTACAACCGATCCTTTTGCATTAAGTCGTTATCATGACTTAGGCGTAAAAAATGTTTTTTTGAGTCAATGGGCAGCTCTTGATATGCCTCAAGAAGAACTGTCTTATACAAAGATTATGAATATGACGTAAGTTTTGTGGGGGCTTCAAATTCAGTAAGGCGTTGGTTTATAAAGGAACTTAAAAAGGAGAGTTCTTTGCTAATGTATTTGGTTACGGCTGGCCTCGGGCCCTGTTTCTTTGGAACGTATGTTTCAAATCTTTCGAAGGACAAAGATTAATTTAAACCTCGGCAATAGTGTAGTTTATGATTTTAGATATTTGAAGGATAGTTTTAAAAACCCAATTATTGCTCTTAAAGAAAAAAAGAACGTAAGCCAAATGAAAGCGCGTACTTTTGAGATCCCTTTATTATGGTGGATTTCAGTTACTAACTGATTTGTTCCCAAATTAGATTTATATTTTAAGATTACAGGCAAGGAAGTGGCCTGTTACAGCAATATCGATGAAGCAACTCTTCAGATTAAGTATTATTTAGAAAGTGACGAAGAGCGAGAGTCAATTCGAAAGGCCGGAGTTAAACGTGCTCAGTCAGAACATAATTATTTTCATAGGCACAAGAAGTTTTTTGAGCATATCCAATGTTGAAGAAGGCGGCTCTTGTTGTTCATGCGCCCTATGATAAAGGCGAAATTTTTAAAAGAAAGCCCTTTAAATCGGGATAATTGCCTGATTTTTTTTCATGTTTTAAAAGCTGAGTACGAAAACAAGGTTTCTTTTAAAGACTCAGGATGAACACCCTATAGAGACGGCTGATTTGGTTATTTATAACGAAATGCCAGATATTCTTCCTTCTGATCCGATTAAGTCGCAAGTGATTCTTTCGAAAGCGAGCTATACGGCCAGATAACTGGGACATGAATAAAGCATAAGTATTTTTCTAAAATATTTACTTGGCATGATGAATACGTTGATGACAAAAAGTATTTAAAAATAATTTCACCCACTTTGGAGAGACTTTAATTTCTTAAGTTATGAAAAAAACGAAACTTTGTACATTAATTGCAGGAAATAAGGCAGTTAATCACCCTTTTTGAACTGTATTCTAAAAGAGTCGAGGCTATTCGTTGGTTTGAAAAAAATCACCCTGAAGATTTTAAGTTTTACGGGCATGGGTTGGGGTAGTTATACTTTCAAGATTCCGATTTTGGGACGTATTCTCAATAAACTTAGTTTTTTAAGAAAAGCATTTGCACCAAAGTTTTCTACGTATAATGGTAAAGTAAATTCTAAACTCGATACACTAAAAGATTTAAGTACTGTATTGCTTACGAAAATGCTTGTAATATTCCTGATACATTATCGAAAAGGTTTTTGATTCTATGGTCGCAGGATGTACCCGTGTATTGGGAGCTCCAAATATTCTTAAGTACATACCTGAAGAATGCCTTATTTTGAAAGAGCACTTTAAAACATACAAAGAGCTTTATTCTTATATGAAAGCGCAGGAGTGCCATCGAGTACACGCGACTCGAGGGCCATAAAGAAATACTTGAAAAAGGATTCACATAGGCAATTTGATCCACTTTGCAGCTGTGCAATTTGTTAAAAATTCTTTAGGGGCGAAGTAGTATGTTTCAAGCCGACTTGTACTGGCTAGTTTTTGGTAGGATTTTATCAGTTGTTTTTTCTGTTGGAACAATCAAGATAATTACAACTTTTTTAGATCAAAAAGAAGTTGGAAATTACTATCTCATTAATACTTTTATCATGTGGTTTTCTTTTGCTTTTAATCAGCCCTGTGGGGACTTATTATAATAGGCACATTCATTCTTGGAGATGTTGGCCTCCTTAAGGCAAGCTTTAAGGCGCTCAATAAGTATTTCTTGGTTGCTGCCTTCAGCGTTATTCCTGTTTTGTATTTATTAAAAAGTACCTTTGATATTGCGACCTCCATTTCACTCTTCAGTTTAGTTTCAGTAGTCGCTCTTTCCACTTACATTTGCTCTTGGTTTCAAACCCTTTGCCCGACGTTAAATTTGTTAGGGAAAAGAAAAGCTTTTATTCTTTACACGGCGGCATCTCAGTTTGTGGGGTTGCTTGCGGCTATTTTGATTATATTTATTCTTAAACCTCAAGCAGTGTATTGGCACTTAGTACTTCTTTGGGTCACAGCTAGTTGCGGCTATTTTTTCATGGCGATACTATAAAACACATTTTTTTAAACTAGAAACCTCCACTAAGCCTGAAGTTTTTTTTAATAAAGAGCTTTTAAAATTCTCTTTGCCCGTAATGGTAGCAACTCTTTTGTTGTGGGGCAAACAGGGATATCGAGTACTTGTAGAAGCTCAAGCGGGCGCAGAACTTTTAGGGTTATTTAGGAGTTGGCTTGGGATTAGCTGCGAGTGCTGCGGTCGTTATAGAAACAATCACCACTCAGTTCCTACACCCTGATTTTTTTATGGTACTTAAGAGTGAGAGCCATGAGACTAGACGACTCGCCTGGGAGCTCATGTGGAAGAAGTCTGTTGCCTTTTATATCCCCACCTTGTTGTTTGTTGCTTCTGCTTCTGAGCTTTGGGTGGTGCTTCTAACCTCGCCCACATATCACTCAGTTGCTTGGCTTTTGAAGTGGGGGTGTCTTATTGAGCTATTAAGGATGATGACCAGTACTCTATATTTGGTTTCACATTCAGAAAAAAAAACCTCTCGCTCAATATTGCCTTATTTGTTCGGTGCTTTTTTTATACTTAGTACTTTGTATTATTGCGCAATACGCCATCCCGAGAGTCTCTTAAACTTAACGCCGAGGATTCTTACAGTGGGCGGAGTTATAACGTTTATTATTACTTATTTCTCAATGCGGTCTATAATGAAATTCAGTTTAAGCTTTGGGTTCTTGGTGCGGGTACTGCTTTTATCTTTCCCCATGCTAATCTTATTGTACTTAGATTTTGATTTTAATATTTATTATAGGGGGGCGCTAGCCTTGCTATCGGGACTCTATACGCTTTATCTTGTTCGTTATTACTCGAATCAAAACTAATGGGTGTGTTGCAAAATAAGCGAGTGTACTTTTGAAAAGGATTCCTAACTTCCAATTTAAAACTATGGAAGCTTTTTTCTTGTTTTGTAAGTAATATTTTAAAAGAAACTTGAACTTAAATTCATTAATTAAATGAGTCGATATTGAATATTTTTTAATTTTACGAATGAGCGAAAAAGTAGATCTGAGATCATGGGTATTGGAGTCATTTCCTGAGTGTATTCTGTAACTCATTAATGGTTCAGAAAGCATTACTAGTTTTCCATTGGAGATGAGATCTAATAGAAAAATAAGGTCAGAATGCTTTCCTCCTCGTTTTTTACTTAAAGATATATTTTGTACAGCTGAACTATTATAGAGGTAAGAGGGAAAGGGTGCGTGCCCGGGGAAGGGTTTAAGGTATCTTCTGATAAGTTCTTCAGGTTGAGATATAGTAATGGTGGTTTTATCTTGAATAAATAATTCCTGACTTAATCGATTATTGTAAAGCTTAAAGGCATTACAAGAAACTGCGACAACATTGGGATTTTGAAACTCTAAAATCATTTTCTCTAACGCTTCTTTTTTTAAGACATCATCGTCATGAAAAATCATAAAGTATTGTGAATCCGCGGCTTCTTTTAAAAGAATGTTAAAATGCTCTAGCGCTGGAAGTGAAGGGCAACGTCTAATAATTTTTATCTGAGAATTAGAGGCGTAATTTTTAAGAACTTCATTACAGGAGTTGCTTGTAGAGTTATCAGAGACGATTATTTCAATGTTTTGGTAGCTTTGATTTAAAAGTGAATCCAGGGACTCTGCCAGATATTTTGGCCGATTGTAGCACATGACAAAAGCTTTGATCTTAGGCTGAGACATTAGACGAGCTCTTTTGCGAGGGCCTCAAGTTGCTCAAGCATATAATCGAGCTGAGCCTTTTCAAGTGCGGGATGAACTCCCATCCAAAACAATGTGTTCATTATGGCGTCGGTATTCGTCAGGTTTCCGTGCACTCTATATTTAGCGTTTGAGTATGCAGGTTGTTTTGTAAGGTTTCCCGCAAAGAATAGGCGTGTTCCAATTTTTCTTTTTTCAAGTTCGGCTACAAGTTTATTCCTATTAATGTTTTTGAGACAGTACATTGGGAATCCAAACCAGCTTGGATTAGTTTCAGGCGTTGCTGTTACTGGCTCAAAAGATTCTTTGAGAATAGGGTTGGAGCTTATTGCATTGAATAGGTAATTCCAGTTCGCTCTTCTTTTTTCTATAAATAACGAAACTTTCTTAAGTTGAGAAAGCCCGAGGGCTGCTTGCATGTCGGTAACTTTTAAGTTGTAGCCAACGTTTGAATATATATATTTGTGATCATATCCATCGGGGAGCTCGCCTAACTGCCAGTCATATCTTTTTTTACAAGTGTTATCTTTTCCCGGTTCACACAAGCAATCTCTACCCCAGTCGCGCATGCTTTCGGCAATTTTTTTAAGCTTCATATCTTTTGACATAACCGCTCCACCTTCTCCCATGGTGATATGGTGAGCGGGATAAAAACTACAGGTAGAATATTCGCCAAAACTTCCTACCGGTTGATCTTTTATAGTTGCACCGAGAGCATCGCAGCAGTCTTCAATTAAAAAAAGATTGTTTTCTTTGCACCAAACAGAAAGAAGATCTGATCGGAAAGGATTCCCTAAGCTGTGGGCAAGGACAACGGCTCGAGTTTTGTTAGTTTTTGCCGCGATAATACTTTCGGGGAGAGCGTTAGCGGTAGAGCGATCAACGTCTACAAAAACGGGTACCCAAGCATTTTGGAGAATGGGATTTACCGTAGTGGGAAATCCAGCGGCTACAGTAATCACCTCATCACCTGGTTGAAGTGGTTTAAGGGAGTAATTTTCGAGGTCTGGGGATGAGAGAGAGCTGATAGCAACAAGGTTGGCGCTAGATCCACTGTTCACAAGTAGAGACTTGGTGCTTCTTCCAAAATATTTACCGAATAAAGTTTCGAAATCACGAGCAAAGCGGCCAGCCGTGAGCCACATGTCGAGAGAGGCATCTATAAGGTTTTCAAGGTCATTTTCATCTACAACTTTGGCTGTAACTGGAATGTAGCTTTCGCCAGCTACAAACTTAATTGGAGGATGGCTTTTTATGTAGTAGGCCTTGGCGGCTTTAAGGGTAGCTAATCGTAGCTCTTCAATTGTGGTATGGGTGCTTGGATCATCTGCCATAACGCTATGGAGTGTATTCTTATCGACTCAGCCTCTCATAGCAAGAAAAAGGAAAAAATAAGGTCTAAATACTCAAAAATTCTTTGATATATTCTAGGCTTTGGCCTGTAATTGGGGTGCGTAATGAAAAAACTCAAGGTTGCTATACTCGGCAGTGGAAACATAGGGACCGACCTTTTAATTAAGGTTATGCGTTCACCTGTATTGGAATGTGGGGCTTTTATCGGGAGAAATTTGAATTCCGCTGGGATGGCTAAAGCACAATCAATGGGTGTGCAGGTATCGGCAGAAAGTATACGATATATTGAAAAAAACCCTCAATGTTGCGATCTGGTTTTTGATGCTACTTCGGCAAAAGACCATCTATTTCATGCGCCAATTCTCGAGGGACTAGGTAAAATAGCTATCGATCTGACTCCTGCAAAAATCGGAGAAATGTGTGTTCCAGCTGTAAACATGCAAGATTGTTTAAACCTTAAAAACATAAATATGGTTACATGTGGAGGACAGGCTTCTATCCCTGTTGCGTATGCTATTGGTCAAACCCAAGGAGAGGTGGATTACATTGAAGTCGTTTCAAGTATTGCATCTAGGAGTGCTGGACCAGCTACACGAATTAATTTAGACGAATATATTCATACAACTGAGGAAGGGGTTAGGAAGTTTTCTAAAGCCCATCGAACAAAAGCAATTCTAAATTTGAATCCCGCACAGCCATGTATAAATATGCAAACTACTATTTTAGCAAAATGTGCTTCCCCCAATATTGAAAAGTTAAAGCCTGAGTTAAATAAAATTGTAAAAATAATACAGCGATACGTTCCTGGATATGAACTCATTGTGGGCCCTGTGCTTGAAAATAGTCGAATTGTTGTAATGGTACGAGTAAAGGGTTTAGGTGATTATTTACCTGCCTATGCGGGTAATTTGGATATTATCAATTGTGCAGCAGTTGCAATGAGCGAGGAGTTTGCCAAGCTGCTCACCGGCGGTACTTTTAATATGAACAAGAAAGCGACAAAAAATGAAGTCAGTACTCATTAGTGATCCTACATTGAGAGATGGCAATCACGCAGTTGCCCATCAGTTAGATCGTGAACAAATTGCCACTTATTGCAAGGCGGTAGATAAAGCAGGGGTGCCTATTGTAGAGGTAGGACATGGAAACGGGATAGGGGCATCTTCGCTTCAACTTGGAGAATCAAAAGTAACAGATGAAGTTGCTTTAACCACTGCTCGAGAAAATTTAAAAAAATCAAAGTTGGGGATTCATTGCATTCCAGGTTTTGCGACAATTAAAAAAGATTTACAGCGAGCGATCGATATTGGCGTGGATGTCGTAAGAGTTGCATCACATTGTACAGAAGCAGATTTGACAGATCGGCATATAAGTTTTGTTCGTGAAAAGGGTAAAACAGTATATGGCGTTTTAATGATGTCGCATATGGTGTCACCTCAAATACTGGCAGAACAGGCCCGTAAAATGGAAAATTATGGCGCTGAAGCCGTAATCATTATGGATTCCGCAGGACATTATTTGCCAAATGATGTGACTGAAAGAGTTCATGTTCTTTTGCAAGAATTATCTATTCCCATTGGTTTTCATGCGCATAACAATTTAGGAGTGGGCATAGCAAACTCTATTGCGGCATTAGAGGCGGGCGCAAGTATTTTAGATGGAAGTGCGCGGGGCTTCGGAGCAGGTGCGGGTAATGCACAACTTGAGGTTTTGGTCGCAGTTTTAGAAAAAATGGGATACTCAACGGGCATTAATTTATATGACATACTAGATGCTGCTGATATTGCTGAGAAAACTTTGATGTCTTCAGTTCCGATGATTTCTTCTACAAGTGTTGTGAGTGGGCTCGCGGGTGTCTTTTCTGGCTTTATGAAACCTGTTCAAAGAATTGCTAAAGAATATAACTTGGATCCAAGGGATGTTTTTTTTGAGCTCGGTAAGAGAAAAATTATTGCGGGCCAAGAAGATCTAATTATTGAGGTCGCAATGGATTTAGCAAAAGTAGCTAAGTAAGTGAGGAACGAATGGATATATCAAAAGTAACTTCTGTGCGTAAAGATTGTCTGGAGATTCTGGAAGATCATCATGAGGAGCTCTCGCCACTCAAGGGAAAAACTTTAGTTATTACTGGTGGGACTGGGTTTTTGGGAACATGGATATCAGAAGTTATTGCTACTTTAAATGATGAGTATTCTTATGGCACGCAGCTTACGCTAATAGCACGTGGCACTGATCATTTTAAAAATGCTAAAAAACACTTAGCAGAGCGCAAAGACGTTCACTTAATTAAGAGTGATGTAAGAAATTTAACAGAACTTCCCAAAGAGACGGATTGGCTTGTCCATGCTGCGAGTAACCCAGACAATCGCTTCCATGCCACAAATCCAATTGAAACGATGTCTGCAATTGCAGATGGAACATCTGCAGTTTTAAGAGCCGCGGATCGTTGTGAAAATATTAAGATGTTTTTAAACGTAAGCTCTGGTTTGATTTATGGATCGCTTCCTTTGGAGGTTAAAGCAGTTGCTGAAACATACAACGGGGCTCCTGTTTCAGGAAGCACGGCTTCAGCATATGCCGCTGCAAAAAGATATGCTGAGACTTTTGTTGCTGCAGCAAGAACTCAAGCACAGATACCTTGTATGAGCGTTCGCCCCTTTGCTTTTTTGGGCCCTTATCAGTCGCTTGAGACGCCTTGGGCTTTAAATAATTTTTTACATGATGCTTTGGCCGGTAATCCCGTAAGAGTTTTTGGTGATGGTCAAAGTGTCCGAAGTTATCTTTATGGAAGTGACGCCGCATTTTGGATCTTGAAAATTTTAACTCATGGTCAAAGCGGAGATTGTTACAATGTAGGTAGCGCAGAAGGTGTAAGTTTGGAGCAGCTCGCAAGAAAGATTGCTTCTTGTTTTGATCCCGCACCCGAGATTCGCCTTAAGACAAGCAATACAGTTCAACAGGTGAGTTCTTTCGTGCCCGATCTTAGCTTGGCGATTAAAAAGCATGCCCTTGAAGTAAAGGTTTCATTGGATTCGGCTCTTAAAAAAACAATTCAATGGCATCAAAATAAAAATTAGGGTTGATATTTTTTCAAAGTCTCATCGTCCATAAAGGGATACATTTCATGGAGGGGTTTACTTTTCATTGAGCCGTCTTCCATTCGCATAGAAGAAACGGTAGGAATTACTTCCTGGTTGGAGGGGGTAAAGACTTCGCAAATGACAGGTCCATTCGTGTTAAGGGCTTTCTGTACTACCTCGTTCAGCTCAGATTTTTCTCTAACTCCTAAATAAGGAATGCCATAAGCAAGAGCAATTTTTTGTAGTTCAGGAAAGCTAACGCCACTCGAAGAAGATGTGCCTGCGAGATGTCCGTTAAAGAAATTGTTTTGAGTATTTCGGATGGAGACATACCCGTCATTGTTGATGATAAAAATTTTAGCATTCAGTTGATTGTGGTGGATTGTGGCAAGTTCGTGAATGTTTGTTTGTAGGGAGCCGTCGCCTGTAATGCAGATAACTTGGCTTTTAAGGTCTGCAGTACAAGCTCCAGTTGTGGCGGGAAGAGCAAACCCCATTGCACCTAATGATCCAGAGTTTATGACTTGTTGGCTGCCCTTTACTCTGTAGGCTTGACCAACAATGTAAAAACCAGAGCCTGCATCAGTAACGATAGTTTCATTGCCTACTGTTAAATCACTTAAGGCATCAATAAGGTCATAATAATTAATTTTCCCTGAAGGAGTTGAGTGCTTTTCGTTTCGTACAGAAAGTTCTTTTTTTATCTTTTGACAATAATCAATCCACTTTTGGGGGCCAGAAAGTCCAGTTTGGGGGAGTTTTTTACCCAGGACACTTATGAAGGTTTCAAGATCAATGTTGATTTTTTGATTTACACCCACTTGTTCTCGTTGAAGAACGGCAGGATCTATTTCAATTTGAATTTTGTAGGCAGAAGGAGCAAATTGATCCATTTCATATCCAGTAGTGGAAACATGAAGACTGCATCCTAGTGAAATAATTAAATCAGCATTTTGTATGCTCAAGTTACCTGCTCGATCACCTTTTACGCCAGGATGCCCAACATAGAGAGAATTTTCATAGGGCAGGATGTCTGTTGCTAGTTGAGTTGTGACTACGGGGATATTGAGTTGCTTTACAAGTTTTTGAAATTCTCTTACTTTGTTGGCACTTCTAATTCCGAATCCTGCAAGTAAGAGAGGTCGAGAGGCTTTTTTTATTCGCTCTATGAGATCTAAAATTATTTTATCACTTAATGGTAATCGAGTATCGAGGCCTTCCTCTTCTGGAGAAAATCCTTTAAGTGCGTCGGGTTGGATTGGAGCGCCTTGGATGTCTACTGGGATATCTAAGAAAACGGGTCCAGGGCGTCCATGTCTTGCAAGGTAACATGCTTTTTCTAAATGATAACGAATGCTGTTGGGGTCTTTAATTAGGACGGAATATTTGGTTACAGATTTTACGATTGGGATAATATCAACTTCAAAAACTCCGTATTGTCTGAGGTCATTTAATCCACTCCCGCCAATAGTTTGAGAAATTTTACTTTGTCCTGAAATGAAAAGAACAGGAACAGAGTCCTGCCAGGCTCCCAGTACTCCGGTGAGGGTATTGGTTCCTCCGGGGCCACTTGTTGCGTAGCACACACCCAATTTTCCTGATTTTCTGGCATATGCGTCTGCTGCAATTGCGCAACATTGTTCATGGTGATTGCAGTAGTATTTGGTTTTTTCCAAACGGCTGACTGAATCGAGTAAGTGCATCATTCCACCTCCAGAGAGAAGAAAGACAGATTCAACCCCAAGGTTTTCAATGTAGTGCGCAATGTAATCCGAAACTCTAAAGTTCATAGAATCTTTCATCGGTACGTTCTATCCTTTATTGTTAAGAGCCAAATTAAGAAGCTCTTTGCCTTTTTGAGCGGCTTTGCTGAGTAAGTGAGAGTCGACGCTGTAGACTAGAAAGTTAGCTCCGAGCTGACTAAGGTTCTTTATGTCCTCTTCATTTTTAACCATGACCCCCGCATGTTTCTTGGCTTTTCTTATTTTGAAAAGAGAGCTTTCAACAAAAGATTTAATTTTAGGGTTTTCCATATCACCCATACAACCAAGGGCTACAGACATGTCATAAACTCCAAGGTAAACAACATCGAGATCTTTAATTTCAAGAATTTTATCTATATCTTCAAGTGATTTTTTATTTTCTATAATTACAGAACTAAGTGGGAATTCGTTATTGAGTTTATTGCTGGGACTTAAGGAATAATTTCCTGCACGTGTGAAGGGATTATAGCCACGCGATCCTATTGGAGCATAAAACATGGATTTAAGCGCTTCTTGAGCGCTAGTGGCATTTTGGACTTGGGGAAAAATAATGCCATGAGCTCCGAAATCGAGTGCGTTTTGAACAATATTGGGATTGATCCCGGGAGATCTTACAAGAGGGGCACAACCCGTTGATTCACAACTTCGAATGCAGTTTTCAAGGTTTGTTAAATCAAAAGCGCCATGTTCCATGTCGAGTATTTGAAAGTCGAAACCGGCTAAACCCATAACTTCAATATTTATAGGAGAGGGAATTATAGTCCATGTGCCAAGCACTGTTTCTCCACTTGAAAGTTTCTTGCGTAAGTGACTCATACCTTCGAAGACTAGTGCTTTTTTATAACTCAAGGAAGAAGGGACTTAGCTTTTTTCGTATTCATTAATTTCTGCTAAACAAAGCTCTTTTGCCCTATGAGGCGCTGTTGCAATTGACTTATACCACGCGCTAATTTTGGGGAGTACTTGAGAGAGCTTCCATTTGGGTGACCAATTAAGGTTTTGCTTCGCTTTGTCACAGTTGAGAGAAAGATAACGCGCTTCATGGGGACCCTTTTCTGAAGTTATTTTAAAATGCGCACCCTCTCCCCATTGTTGAGTTATTTGAGTTACTATCCATTCAACAGTTTGAATGTCGTTTTGGTCGGGTCCAAAATTATAGGCACCTGCTAATGATTTATCTGCATAAAGTTTTTGAGCTAAAACTAGATATCCGCTTAGGGGTTCGAGAACATGTTGCCATGGGCGTATTGATTTTGGGTTTCTAATGTTGACTTCTCTTTTGTCTAAATATGCTTGGTAAATATCAGGAAGCAGTCTATCGAGAGCCCAGTCTCCTCCGCCGATGACATTTCCGGCACGAGCGCTTGCAACGGGGAGTTCAAAGGATTGCCTATAAGCTGAGCTTATAAGTTCGGAGCAAGCTTTTGAGTTACTGTAGGGGTCGTAGCCACCAAGAGCCTCGGTTTCTTTGTATCCCTCGAGACGTTCTTTGTTTTCGTAACATTTATCTGTAGTGACATTAATAAAAGCTTTTAAACGAGGACATGATTTAGCGGCTTCATGTACATGAACGGTTCCCATAACGTTTGTTGAATATGTTTCTAGAGGGTTGTTGTAGGAGGCTCTTACTAGGGGTTGAGCTGCCATATGAAAAATAATCTCAGGGTCTGCTTTTTTTATTTCTTCTTGAAGAAGACTAAAATTTCGAATGTCGCCTTCAATGGAATGCATATCTTTTGCGATTTCTGCTAGATCAAAGAGTGAGGGGTTTGTAGGTGGCTTTAATGAAAACCCGGTTACTTCGGCACCCATTTTATTAAGCCATAGAGAAAGCCAAGAACGCTTTAAAACCCGTGTGTCCTGTAAGAAAAACTTTTTTCTTATTCCAAAAACTTGCTACCACGTTTTCCATGGGGCTTTCCTGCTTTCAAAGTTCTTCAAGGTGGTTTTTGTCCCGGAGTGTGTCCATAGGGTGCCAAAATCCTTTGTGAAAATATGCGTGAAGATTATTTTTTTTAGCGAGCTGCTCAAGTGGCTCTTTCTCCCAAATGATGCTGTCGTTTTTGATGAGATTTAAGCAGTCTTTTTTTAGTACAAAAAAACCACCATTGATCCAGTTGCCGTCACCTTCGGGTTTTTCTTGAAAGCTTTTTACTCGCTCTCCATCGAGACTGAGCGAGCCAAAGCGACCTGGTGGTTGGGTGGCTGTTACAGTAGCGAGTTTTTGTGTTTTTTATGAAACTTAATGAGTGACGTTATATCTACATTGCTGAGTCCATCCCCGTAAGTCATACAGAAATCTTCTTTTCCAAGATATTCTTTGACGCGTTTAAGTCTCCCGCCAGTCATCGTTTCTTCTCCCGTGTCGATTAGGGTCACTTTCCAAGGGTCGGAATGGTTCTGGTGGACTTCCATTTTGTTTTTACTCATATCAAGGTCACATCAGAGAGATGTAAAAAGTAATTAGCAAAATATTCTTTAATTAAGTAACCTTTATAGCCGCAGCAAATAATGAATTCTTTCAGCCCATGTTTTGAGTAATGTTTCATGATGTGCCATAGGACGGGACGCCCACCTATTTCAATCATCGGCTTGGGTTTAAGGTAGCTCTCTCGCTAATGCGCGTGCCGTAACCACCTGCTAGTATGACAACCTTCATGAGCTAAAACTAGCAATCTTAACGATAAGCGCAACTGAAATCTGTGAACTGGGCAAAAAATTGAAAATGAGTTAGAACAGCCTTGGGTGAATGTGTGAAAAAAATCCTTAAAAAAATCCTTAATTTCATGGGCATTGAAGCAAGAAAGAAGCATTTTTCTACCGCTGAAGCGAATGGAATTGCCTATTATCATTTGGATGATTTTAACTGGGAGCATTACAATACGGAGTACCGAGAAGAATTGAGGCTTATACAGCAAACTCATACTCCTTAAAATCAAAGAAGGGACTATGCACTTGAAGGACAAAAACTCATTAGAAAAAGATATCTTACCCTGCATCCTAATCACCGACTTTTATACGAAACATTACTTCTTTTGAATCCCAGCTCAGTTGCTGAACTTGGTTGTGGAGGGAGATCATCTCTACAACATGAAACAGTTTCTTCCCATTGCGCAGTAAGTGGTTTGGATCGATCAGACAGGCAGTTAGCTTTTGTAGCTGGAAAGATCTCCTGAACTTAAAAATTCCTTGAGCCGTTTTGATGCAACTATGCCCTTTTCTAAAAATTACCTCAGGTTGATGTTGCTTACACACAGGCTGTTATTATGCACATACAAACTGGGAATGCACATCTTACAGCTCTAGCAAATCTTTTTAAGATGGCTCGAAAGCAAGTTGTGCTCATGGAAAACTGGAAACAACATTCCCTTTTATCACGATATAGAATTTTTATTTAATGAGGGATGATCCCTTGGGATAAAATTTATTTTTATTTCAGAAGATCTCCAGAATTAAAAATAAGCCACACCTTATGATTGTTTCTGTAGAACCTCTGAGCTTTGAAAAATTAGAGGGCGACAAGCAACTTATTGCAGAAGCCTAATTTTTTTTATAATAATTTGCTGTGTTTATTATGGCTTCTTCTAATGAAGTCCAAACATCAAGACCGAGTTCTTTTTGAATAAGGGTAATTGAGGGGACATAATAACTCGTTTGACCAGATAAATTAGCTTGGCCCAAGACTTTAATTTTTAAGTTTGGATTTAAAAGCGTTTTAACTTTTTGAGCTAAGTCAAGAATGCTTAGAGCATTAGGTGATCCCACGTTATAGATTGCTCCCGATCGACTATTAAACAAAAGTTTTAAAAGCCATGCCGCTAAGTCTTCGCTATAGAGGTAAGAACGAACCGCGCTCCCGTCACCAGAAAGGACAATTTCCTTATTGTTAAGGGCGTCTCGTATAAAATTTGAAATAGCAAAGCTACCATTGGGGTCTAAGTGTGGGCCAACAAAGGCAAAGCATCTTGCAATTTGGGATTGGATAGAGTTTTGCTTAGTAAACTTCAAGACTTCTTCTTCGGCTAATAGCTTAGCTTTAGCATAGGCACTTTCGAGCGGCATTACTGAACAGGTTTGATTTTCTGAGAGAAGGGTTTTTTCGGAATGAGGGCCATAAACTGCACCTGAACTTGCAAAGAGAAATGTTTTTGCTGAACAGGTTTTAGCAAACTCGAGCATTCGAGAAGTGCCTTGAGCAATTGTTTCAGCCATTAATTGGGGGTTTTCGATGTTTAGTTTTACACTTGCAGGTGTGGCCAAGTGAAGTAAGTGGCTGCACTTAATGTTGGGGAATGTGAAGTTTTGTACCTCTCCAACGTAAAAGTTTATGAATTTAATGTTTTGATATTTAGGATTATTTTTTAAAAAAAGCGTAGGGTCTCTAGACAGAATACTTACTTTAAAAGAGGTCTCATGGTTTCTGTCTAAATGTATTAGAAAGTCTAGAAGAGATTTTCCAAAAAAACCCGTTCCACCACTTACAAACAGATGTAGGCCATTTAATTGACTTGCAAGTTCAAGTCTAAGGCTTGTGGGAACTTTGCTCATCTTAAAGTATCCTTTGTTTTAAGAAGCTCTTCTATTATTTCTTTTGGCCCAAAGACCTTGGTATTTAGCGTTGAAGGGGCTGGTTCCTTTGCACTTAAATGATCAAATACGCAATTGGCAATTTCAACAGGGCTGTATGGGTCGAATGAGTTTGTTGGCAGAATGACATCGTGAACATAATTTAGGTTACTTGCAAGTACAGGTAGTCCGGCATTTGTTGCTTCTATAAGGGAATTCCAAAGGACTCTTGTAGTGAGGGGAAAATAAATGTTTTTGTTTGTGAGTAGAGTTTAAGAATTTCTGCGTGTGAGAGAGCGCTAAAATTCTTAATGTTTGTTTTGGAGTTTTCATTTAAAATAGATATTTTATTCAATAATTTATAGGCGTTTGGGGAAGAGTGAGCGCAAGTGTGGGAATCGGTCTTGCTTCGCTAGAAGTTCCCATGCATTGAGGAGGCGCTCATGGTTTTTATGTGCGTCTCCTGAGGCAATGTAAAGAAAGTCAAAAATCTTGGCTGAATTTTTTTCGGGTCGGATATTTAAAACTTCTTCCGGTACAAAAGGAAGAATAGCGCAATGGATATTTGGAAAGCTTTTGTTGAAACTTTCTTTCATGGCCTTGGTTTTGAACGACAAAATAATTAGCATTATTGATAAAAGATTTTATCCACATGCGCTCTATATGTTGCCTTATGCGGGCTTTCATGGGAAATTCTCGAATACTCACCCCTGGGAGAAGGTTGCGGTTGTGCAAATAGACAATGTTTTTACAGGGAAGCTTTTTAATGGGCGGTAAGTTTCCAAAGGAGAAAACAATATCAGAAGAGCGAGCTGTTTTTTAAGATCAAACTCTGCTTGCAACCTTGATTTTAAAGTGGGGCTTACGCGAATTGTTTGAATAGATGGGGGAATCGGGGCATTGTAGCGCTCATCTATAAAGATAAGAGACTCAATTTTTGAATATCAACTTCCTTGAGAAGAGCATTTGCGAGGACTGCTCCACCACCTGTATGAATGTTTGGAGCATAAAGAATGAGCTTCATTAGAGAGTCTTGCGCCACACAAAGCGATCAACGTAGTGAGTGTAGCTCATGATGATTTTTACCACATGGGAGGAGACGTCTGTTGGGTTGTAGTCATCTATTGGAGTTCCGGGAGCTAGGGTCGTCGCGGTACTTACGGCATTGAGAATGTCATCAGGATGTGTGCCGGCTAGGATAACCGTGCCAGCATCCATTCCCTCAGGTCTTTCATGGGCATTTCGTACATTGATTGCAGGAAACTGAAGGATGGAGGCTTCTTCGGTGATTGTTCCGCTGTCAGATACAACACAGAAAGCTGATTTTTGAAGGCGAATGTAATCACAAAATCCAAAGGGTTTCATAAACACAATTTCAGCCGTGTCTAATTTGAGCCCAGCTTCTTCGAGTCTTTTGCGTGTTCGAGGGTGAGTAGAGACGATAACTTTTTTTGAGAAAGTTTTTGGGAGTAGATTGAGGGATTCGTGAAGGTTGTTTAGATTTTCTGGGTAATCAACATTTTCTTCACGGTGTAGGCTTACAAGAATATAGTTTTTTTCGGTGAGCTTAAGTTCTTGAAGGGCTTTGGAGGCTTCGATCTTGGCTGAGTAGTGCATGAGTACTTCAGGCATAGACGATCCAGTTTTAATAATGCGCTCGGGAGGAAGGCCTTCACTTATAAGATAGTTCCGTGCATGTTCAGAAAGGGGCATGTTGATGTCAGATAAGTGGTCAACAATCTTTCGGTTAATTTCTTCAGGCACGCGTTGATCAAAGCATCTGTTGCCCGCTTCCATGTGAAAAATGGGAACTTTTCTCTTTTTTGCACTGATAACTGAAAGGCATGAGTTTGTGTCGCCATAAACTAATAGGGCATCAGGCTTTATTTTTTCTAATAGCTTGTCAGTTTCTACGAGCACCTTCGCTATGGTTTCTATGGGATTCGAGCCTGCTGCCTCTAGGAAATAGTCGGGTTTTTTTACTTCCAATTCATTAAAAAAAACTTCGTTGAGTTCAAAATCAAAGTTTTGTCCCGTGTGCACAAGAACATGTTCAGTGTGTTCTTCGAGTTTAGAAATAACACGGCTAAGCTTTATAATTTCAGGCCGTGTACCGACAATCGTCATTACTTTAAGTTTTTTCATTTTTATTACCTTAAGAGCTCATCATCTAAAAATTCACTTTTGTCTTCGATCATGAGCTTGTGTTGTTTAAGGAGAGCGGCAACCCCCGCTTCATCAAGAACGGTGTCGGATGAGGAGAATTCTTTATTAAGAGGGCTCTGCTTGTTTTGTCCTTCGGGGTTGAGTTCAGGGAGCATGGATCGGATCGCGTAAAACTCTCCACGTTTTTCAGCGTAGGGGGCCTCTTCATCTGAGATCATGATTTCATGAAGCTTTTCTCCCGGCCGAATCCCAGTGATTTTAGTTTCAATTTTTTTAGAGCCGATTAAGACTTTAGCAACGTCACTCATTAAAGCAGCAGGGGCTCGGGGTACAATAATCTCTCCAGCTTTCCCCTCGTTTAAAGCTTTAAAGACGGTGTCCACAGCTTGATTGAGCGTGAGTAAAAAGCGGGTCATCCTTACGTCGGTAATAGTGACGGGGCCAGAATTTTTAATTTGATCGTGAAAAAGAGGAATTACAGAACCCCTGGAGGCAAGTACATTTCCGTAACGCACACAAAGAAATCGAGTACTGGGTGCTGAAATGTTTGCAGAGATGAAGATCCGCTCCTGCAGAGCCTTTGTCATTCCCATTGCATTTATTGGTTTACAGGCTTTATCTGTAGAAACACCGATGACGGTGTGGACGGGAAGATCGTGCTCACGAATAGCTCTAACAATGTTAAAAGCACCCATGCAATTTGTCTCTATTGCTTGTGAGGGGAAGTATTCACAGGTGGGAACTTGTTTGAGGGCAGCGGCATTTACAACAATGTCCGCGCGTTTAACAGCATTTAAAACATCGGGAAAGCTTCGCACGTCACCAATATGGAACTCTAAAAGGTTGGTAAAGTTATTATAGACAACTTCTTCCGTGGAGGCTTTTTTGTTGAGATAGCTCAAGCGCATGTTGTGTTGCTTGCCCTCATCGCGAGACATAACAATGATTTTTTTAGGAGTGCCTATTTCGCCACTCAGAATTCGTCTTACGAACGTTTTCCCATGGACCCTGTTCCGCCAGTAACTAATATCGTTTTATTGTTTAAAAACACTTAATACCTCTCATATCGAACACTTGTATCTGTTGCGAGTTCTTGGATCATTTCTTTCCACTCTGGAGGAGTGAAGGAAGTTTCTTTTGAATAAGCAGAAGAGTTGAGGCTCTTATCGTTTTTAGCGTTTTCAAATTTCTCAATTTCAACGTGAGTGTTGAATGCCTCGTTTAAAAGAATAAGAAGATCGTATTTTGAAATGGGCTTAGAAGAAAGGTGGTAGAGCCCGTGTAGGCGGGGATGTTTTTGAATGATCTTGGCAACTTCATTGGCGACCCTAATTGTGCTTACGCCAGAATAAAAAGCGTTAGCGTAGCCTTTTACCTTTTTCCCTTTTTGAGCAAGAAGCCATTCTACAATTTCGGTTTTTTTCTCAAGCTCTCTTCCGAAGAACGACAATCTTAACGTTAAAGCATTTACTCCATCAATTTCGCCTAGATATTTTGTTTTTCCGTAGATGTCTTTAGATGTGGGAGTGTCCTCTTCTTTATAATTTCCTTTTTGACCATCAAAAACACAGTCGGTGCTAAAATGAATGACTTTTGCTTGATTATTTTGTGCCCATTTTTCAAGACGATGTGGGAGCATGGAATTGAGCTCAATGCATTTTTCAAGATCGCCTGCTTCTGCTTGTCTAAGAGTAATGCCAATGCAGTTGATAACCCACTGGGGTTTGATTTTATTAAGTACTGATTCGACTGAAGGGTAGTCCATGACGTTTAACCCCGAGATCATTTTAGATTCATCAAAGAGGTTGAATTGCGAGTACTTAGAAACGGGCTGCTTGAGGGTTCCGAAAACTTGCTCAGGATAGAGCTCAGCAAGTTTTTTCCAAACTTGATGCCCTATCATGCCAGCAGCGCCTAAAACGAGTATCATGCTAAATCCTTTAATTCTTTTTCAATCACACTTAAAACCTGCGCCTTATCAAAATGCTTTAGATAGTAGTTTCTAGCATTTTGCCCAAGCTCTTCTCTTTCAACTTGGGACAGTTTGAGAGCCTTTTCAACCGCCAAAATGAGTTCTTCAGTAGATTCTGCAGGCGCACTAAGGCCGCATTGTGCTTCTTCGACGATTCTTCGCCCTTCTCCATTGAGAGAAACAATAAGAGGCTTACCAGCAGCCATGTAAGATTGGACTTTTGAGGGGAGTGTGAGGGCGAAGAGCTCATCCTTAGCTAAACTTGCATAGAGATAGTCGCTTTGCTCAAAGAGAGCAGGCATGTCTTCTAGGGGCTTTCTACCCGTAAATCTTACATTGCTTAATTTGAGTTCTGCGGCTCGCTGCTCTAGACGCGCCTTGTCGCTCCCGTCACCAACAAAAAGGTAAATTACCTTTTGGTTTTGAGTTTGGTAGGCAACCTCTAGGAGGCTATCGAGTGCTTGAGCTTTTCCAATATTTCCCGCAAAACTTATAAGAGTGGAATCTTCTGTGTTTAAATCTTGGAGCCATTTAGGGGTTTCACTAGTGGGGGTTGTTTCCGGACACCAATTAGGGACATAAACTGTTTTCCCTTTGTAGTTATATTGATCGAGGCTTTTCCTAAAGGCCTCACTTTGAATCATCATGAGGTCGGTATTCTTGTAGATCCAACGAGTAACTATTTTGAGAAATTTAACAAGTAAAGAATTGGGTGAGGTTTTTGTAACTGCAATAAAGCTCTCTGGCCAAAGGTCTTGATACCAAATAACAAGCGGCCGTTTACGAATTTTTTTTAAAATAACGGCAGGTATGGCAATAAGAAGGGGGGAGGTTGCAAATACAAAATAGACGTCGCTGCGAGGGAGCTGGCAAATTTTTAGAAGTGAAAAAAAGAGGTGGCTTAAGTAATTAAGGGTTAAGGATAAAAAACCTTTTTTACGAGGAATCATGGGGTAGCGATAAACCTCAACATTGCCAAACTTCTCATAAAAGGGGCCGCTTAATGAATAACCTTCAAAAAAATCGCCTTTGGGATAATTGGGGAGGCCTGTACACACCGAGATACTGATCTTGTGTGAGAGTGACTCTGCAAGTTCGTTAACTAAAAAAGACTCAGGTTTAAAAACATAAGAGAAAATGAGGAGCTTCATGAGGCCACCATCATTTTTAATTTTTGAGTCCATTTTAAGCCTTAACTTTGTCAAAAAGTATTCATAACTTCAACCTTGAAATGTTCTACGAAGCTTTGAATTTCATTAAGGCGGATCAGTTGTATAGGAAGGAGTAACGACGCCTGCGGTGGCATCATAGCACCACCCAACGTATGTAGTGCTTACGCAGTCCCCAACTGTTTTAAGATTGTTGTAGGGGTTTGTGGGTAGTACACCAGCGCCCGAATCAAGAAACATTCTATCAGATTGATTAGTGACCTGAGCTGTTGTGCAAATAGGATTGGTTCCTGCTGTGACGTCATTGGCCTGTAGGGAGTCCAGGGGGGGGGTTGAGCCTTTCTGTATTGTTACATCTTAGAGTTGATTGCACAAATTGTAACTTAATGGCTGTATTGAGTGAGGCTGCAACTTGTGCGGCTGCGGCTTCTTTTCCTTCTTTACGAAAATCCAGGTATTGAGTGATGGCCACTGATCCCAATATGGCCACAAGCATGATGACCATAAGAAGTTCAATCATGGTGAAGCCTTTTGAAGGACACTTTTCAAGGAGCATTGCTATATATTAACTAAAGGCCCGATGAATTGTAGGTCTTTTATGTTTTTATTTTTCCAAATGACGTTGGAATTTTAGCAGCTAACTCTTTAGGGGCGCTGGTGTTAGGGCAAAGCTTAAAGCGTAGAGCGCCAAAAAAGTAAACATATACTCTGAGTCTATAACGGTTGATTGAAAGAGACCCATGAGGAGAAAAGCAGCTATAAAAGCAAGGTAAGTGCCTTTCCACTGCTTAGTTTTAAATACCTCAAAAAGCCAAAAGAATATCCATGCTAGAAATGAAAGAAAAGACAACAGGCCCCCAGAGCCCATAATTTCTAAGAAATTATTATGTGCATGGGTTGCTGTATCTAAAAAGCCCAAATTGTTTCGTTCCTTAATGTCGCGACCTTTTTCTTCAAAGGAGCGGTACCCAATGCCAAAAATTGGGTTTTCTTTAAAGGCCATGAGGCCCATCTTGTTTTGTGCGAGACGTTCGGAATTGCCTTGGTGGTTGGCTTTAAGAAGAAGTCGAGTTCCAAAGTCTTTATTGCTAAGCGAGAGTCCAACCGCTGTTGCGATGATTAAGAGAGAACTTGATCCTAAAATAGCAGCCCATTTCTTGGATTTAAAAAAAACGAGAAGAGGTAAAATGAGCAGTGCTCCGAGTAACGCTCCTCGAGTGAGAGTGAGGTAAAGCGCAGCTAGAGAGAGAATTAGTAAAATAAGAAGTGTTTGAGGGGTGAAGATTAAGCGAAGTCTTTTGGAGGGCGTTGTTTTTTTTAACTCAGCCGCGATTTTTGGGTTTAGGCAGAGAAAGGAGATAAGCGCTAGGGGAAGCACTGCCGTATAGGCATAACTCATGACCATGCCAAAAAAACCGCTAAGACGAAATTCTATCTCAGGTTGGATGAGTAAATGTCGTACGTATTGAATAAAGCCCCATACGTTGGCAGTGGAATAACTTAAAATAAATAGGGAGATAATGTTGCCCAAGTGATTTCTAATTTTTTCTTTATGTGAAGTTATGAGAGAGGCCATCATTGCAGCGATTAAAAAATATTTTATTTTAGAAAGGTTTTTGAGCGGATGAAGGAGCGTGCCCCAATTCATGACAATTGAAACAGCTAGGCTAAGAGAGAAACAAGTGAGAGCTATCTGGGAGCGGGATAATTTAATTTTTTGCTTTTCCTTTAGAAAGAGCAAAAATGCGAGAAGAGCAAAAATGTGATGAAGGCTGAGGATAGAGTTGGAAATAAAGGAGGCAGCCGCCCATATGTAGAAAGAAACAAGGAGGCAATTAGAGCTATTCCAGAGGGGATATGGTGGTGAGGGCACTCGTGAGTTCACCAGGTGGACTTTAACAAGTTGGAGGCGGTTTTAACAAGAATAGAAAGGTCCAGAAAGAAGCTAAAGTTTTTGATGTAAAAGAGGTCAAAAGAAAGTTTCTTTTGGAGATCTTCTATGGAGTCTTCTGTTTTGCCTTGGCTAATTTGGGCATGCCCGGTGAGCCCTGGACGAACAATATGCCTGAGGTGCATGAGTGGGAGTGTCTTGCTTCTTTCTTCTACGATTTCAGCGGCCTCTGGCCGAGGTCCTACAAAAGACATGCTTCCAGCTAAAATATTTATAATTTGAGGAAATTCATCAAAATGAGTTTTACGTATGAGTTTTCCAATCAGAGTGATTCGGGTGTCATTTTGAGTCGTGTACTTGGGGCCATCATGATTTGTGCGCATGCTTCGGAATTTGTAGACAGAAAAGATTTTTCCAAAGCGACCATAGCGCTTTTGTGTGTAGATGACGGGAAATCCACTTTCTATAACAATAGCGATAGAGATAAGAAGGAAAACTGGGGAAAGAACTATGAGTAAAAATAAAGCAAAGAGGATATCAAAAATTCTTTTTGCAAGGCCCGATAGGGGTCGATTGATGTCAAATCCCATTTTTAATACAAAAGAAGTAGAAAGAGCTTCAAGGGGGATGCGTCTTGTAATTGAAGTATAATATTTTACATCGTCAACAATGCGCAGGCCTTGTTTTAGGGCTGCAAAAAGAAATTCTGTTTGCTCGGGAGTGCTCTGTCCATCCCAACTAATAACAAGCTCAGAAACCCCTTCGTTTCTAAGTTTTGAGACAAGGGAGTTCATGTCTTCGTTCGCGTTACTTAGAGCCGTATGAGTTGATTCATAAACGTTGTCGGCATGTTGGAATTGAATAGCTGAGGGAACTTTTATTTCATGAAGAATTTTCATGCCCACACCAGAGGGTTTTCCTACAATGAGGAATCGATGTGGAAAATGGACTAAAAGCGAGGCGCCTATGCAATGGATGAATAAATAAATACATGAACTGGCGCCAATACTCCCTAAGGCCAAGCTCCAGCGACCGACTTGTTCAAAACTTGTAAAATATAAGATAAATAAACCACTTACCGCGGCAATAATTGTTGTAATGGATATTAGCTGAAGGGATTTAAGCCTGTTGAAGCGGTTTTCTTTTTCAAAAAGACCGAGGCCTACTCCCACGATTCCAAAGGCCATGGCAAAAAGAAAGGCGCCTTTTTGGTTTTGAAGCTGTGCTTCAGGGAATTCGGAGCCTTTGCCAAAACTTGCAAAAATATAAAAAAGAACCCAGGCGAGAAGCGTTTCTACGACAAGCCAAAGCGAGGGGCTGGAGTCTACAAGAAAGCGCCCAATGTTGCGATGTGTGCTTACGGGCCTCTTGGTGGCTGTCATGGCTTTAGCTTAGCCGATGTCTTTTAGGGTAAAAAGCCATAAGCCTGGGATTCTTCGGAGACAGAGGGGTTAAAAAGCTTTTTCTGTGTTTGCGCTCGCATGTTCAAGGGATTCGTCCCATTCTGCGTGAAGAACAAGAGCGTGACAGCAAATCTCGCAGTCGAGATCGAGGCTCTGGTGGAGCCCCGCAGACCAGTCGATAAACGTATAAAAGCTTTGATAGCAAAAGGGGCAAATGACTTTAACTTCGGGGTTCATCTTTGGCTGCCTCTTCTTTTGTTCCACGGAGTATTTTTGAATAAAATGCTTCTTCCGTCTCGATCTCTTTCAGGCCAACTTTTTCAAAAAGAGCTTCTGATTTTTGAGAAACATAATTTTCGTAATAGGGCTCGTGATAGAGGTGGGGGAAAACTTCAAGGGATGGGTCTAGCTCGGGCGTATCTCCTTTTTGAAGGCTGTCCATTTGAACAAGGGTTCCTCCGGGCTTTAGGACTCGGAGCATTTCTTTGGCTGCTTGTTTGCGGATATTTTCTGGAAGCTCGTGAAAAAGATAAATGGATGTAACAACATCAAAGGCGTTGTCTTCAAAATCGAGCTTCTCTGCTTTGCAAAATTTCCACTCGATTCCTGAATCAGGAAATTTCTTTTCAGCTTCTTTGAGATACCAGGGGCTTAGGTCAAGTCCGACAACCTCGCTCATGGGGAAGTGTCGTTTAAGTTCGGCTGTAAAGTGACCCGTGCCACATCCGATATCAAGAATTTTGAGTTTCTCGTTAGAGGGATACTTTTTTATTCCCCTCGCAAGGCTAATGGCTTTTATGGCGTGTCGTCTCATGGCTTCTGCAGTGCCGGAGAAGACAAGCTCAACTTGATGGTCATAAAGCTCGGCTGATTCTGAACTTAGGTAGCCGCCACTTTGATAGTGAAAGTTCTGTCTAAAATAAGCTGGAAAATCTTCGGGCGAGATTTTAGTTTCAAAAACTTGGATGTCTTTTTTCTGCATTCTGTCTTTTACGCGAAAGAGGTCGAGAGCATTTTTCAAATTTAGAAGTCCGTACTCTTTTAAATTGGGTAGAAAATGTTGAGGCGCTAAGTAGTAGTTGTTTTTTATGTTTTCTGAGTCTTTTTCGTAAAGTTTTTTAATTTCTTTGAAGTGTTTTGTGAGAGGCACAAGGTTTTTATATTTTTTAAAAACTGGATCTTTAAAGCGGCCTAAAAAAACACTTGCAGAGGCTGCAGGAAGAAAATAAAGGGCTGTTCTTGCAGAGGCTTCGAGGGGGTATTTTAGTTCTTTTATTTTCATATAATCCTTTAAGTACTCCATAAGCCCTATTGTATTGATATTTTGGCTGAAGGGAATGAAGAATTCATCTCTCTTAAATCAACTTTGCTTCATGTTGAGATTTGTGTCAGCTCTGTGGGGTATTCAAAAAAACTGAATAACGTTTTGATTTTCTTAAGAGTCTTGTGACGCAATGCTCGAGTGTGTGTCATTAATACTCTGAGTAAAAACTAACCCTTTAGCTCCAGGCTTTGTCCTAACCCAGCAGAGGAGAGAAGAAATGAAAAAATTATTAGTGATGGGATTTCTTTTGGGGTCATTCGCTCAAGCTGAGTTATCTGAAGAGGTTCAAGGAGCTTTTAAAGCTGACCGTGAAGTTCAAAGAGCAATGCGTGATTTAAGAAGAGATATGAGGGAAATCTTACCCGGGTGTAATTTTGTGGCTCCTGTCGAGAATATCGATGGACATCTTTTTGCAGCTGGGGTGGTTAAAACTGGAAATAACATATCTCGTTTTAATCGCACTTATCTTGTGTCACAGGGGTTGTTTTGTGACCTTAATAACGGGCGCATACTTCGTAGAATTCGCAGAAGTGTAACGGCAAAAGTGCAGGTTACTGTTACAAAAGCTCCTCCAAGACGTGAGGGCCCTGGGGGGCACGGTGGACATGGCGGAAATGGTGGTCCAGGTGGGCACGGCGGATTTGGCGGAAATGGTGGCCCGGGTGGACATGGTGGTCATGGAAACCAAGCAAACAATGAGTATATCGAAACTCCAAGAAGGGTTATTCTTGTAGATATTACAAATAGCGACGAAGAAGACTAAAAAAAACTTTGAAGCGTCTTTAGAAAAAAGAGGGATCTTGCTCAACTGGGCAAGGTCCCTTTTATTTTTTTTCTTCAATCTCAGTTTTGAGAGCTTTAAGATCTTTTATCCAGCGATTACTTGAATCTCTATTCCAAGTTGCTGTTTTAGCTATAGCTAAAGTGCCATTTATAAACTGCAATGCATCTGCTTTTTTACCAACAGCGACAAGTATTTTGCCTTTAAGCCAAGTGTATTGCAGGCGAGAATTTCCTTCAGTGGTGTAAGGAGCTCCTTTTTCGAGCCACATCAGAGCAGGTTCAAACTCTTTAAGGTCGTGTAGTGCTTTGGCATAACGATAGTAAAAGGTAAATTCTTTTGGCTGATCTTTTACAAGAGCCTCATATATTTTTTTAGCGTCTTCTACGCGTCCTACTTCGCGGTAGTAGTAAGCAAGAATGTGACTTCTTCCGCGGGAAAGTTTTTTTCCACCTGCAAGTTCTTTTTCCAAAAAGGCAATTGTTTCGAGTTGCGATTTTTTGAGATCTTCTTTGCTTCCCAAGGTTTCAAATAGATCTGTCTTTAGAAGAACTAAATCTTGAACAGAGTAGTTTTCTTGAATGGCTTTTTCGGGTTGGGAAATCCACATGTCTATGTTTTTAATGGCAGTGGGGAGTAGCTTCTCGGCTGCTTTTTTATCCGGAGTCGCTAGGTAAAGGACCCAGTATCCCACCATAATGTCATTCGGGAATTTGCTTAAAAGTGTTTTGAGAATTTTGGCATATTCTTTTTTATCTTTTTCTGTATCGATGAGTCTGGCCTGAGTCCTTAGAAAGTATTTTTGTGCCCAGTCTTCATTTCGAGCAGCTGTGAGAGTTTTAACCTCTTGATAGTTTTCGAGATCGAAATTCCACTCAACAATTCTTTTTACGTTAAGGGGGTCGCTTTGCTTAGCGGCCCATGAGATGGGCATAGCTTCGAGACGCTTCATTTTTTGTATCCACGAAACGAGTAACTCGGGGGACTGCGTGCCCCAAAATCGACCAATTTCTTCGCCTCGAGAGTTCAAATAAACCAATGTGGGGTAGCCAACGATTTTAAATTTTTCTTTAAGAGCCCATGACTCTTCTTCGTCAACGTTGATTTTGATTTTTTCTACGTCTTTTGTTTCATTTGTAAACGCGGCAGTTGGAAAAATCATTTCATCTAAATCGTTGCAGGGTGGACACCAGAGCGCAAAGAAGTCTAAGAGAACGGGCTTGGCCTTGGGGCTATTTAAGTTTGCTTCTAGAGTTTGCTCGGGACTCCCGAGTTTAAACCCAAATTGTATACGAGGCTGTTTAGTAGCTTTTTTTGCGGAGACTGCTTTGCCAGTGGATTTTCCAACTTTTATAAGCGGCCTAAATATTTTACAGAATTTTTTTGCATCATCGCAGACTGCAATAAAGGCTCTGTATTCCCCGCTTTCGGGATAAGTGCAGCTAAGTTGTCCGTTTTCAATTTTGGGGGTTATGTCTTGACCACAGCTCAGGGGTGAATCTTGGTTGAAATGGTGGCCCGCTTCGGTTTTTAGAGTGAGTTTAGAGCCGGGAGCTAGCTGATCGTTAAAACTTTCAACGTGCGGGAGCTTGAGGGGGGCGCCTGTAGAAATAAGGGTGAAGAGGGAGAGGCTAAGTATTAGAAGCGATTTTAAGGCAAGCATGCAAGAAGTATGAAGCAAGAGGGCTTGGCTCACAATGATTGTTTGATTGCTTGCTAGGATGTGCCGCGCTAAAAATACCTTATGAGTGTAAATGTAGAGGTTTTAGCAAGCTTAGCTAGGATTGCCCTTGAAGAAGGAGATCATGAGAAGATTGAACACAAAGTGAATCAAGTTCTCGAGGCTTTTAACCAGCTCAATCAAGTCAAGACAGATGGGATAGAGCCTTTTTTTTACGCAAGTCCCGAAATGACTTTGCGGGAAGATGTTCCCGAAGCCCCCTTACCCGTAGAGGCGCTTATGAAGAATGCGCCTGATTCTTCGGATAACTGCTTTCGTATTCCCAAAGTCGTGGGTGATATAGAATCATGAGCTTAAATGCGCAACTTTTACACGCTTCTTATAAGGAGCTTCGCACAGCACTTGATGAGAAAGAAGTTTCTTCTATTGAGTTAACTCAAGCTTTTTTAGAGCGTTCAAAAAAATTAAACACAGATTTAAATGCCTATATTTCTTTTACCGATGACTTAGCTTTAGAGCAGGCCCGGGAGGCAGATAAGAGAATAGCTCAAGGCGAAAAGGGCGGCATACTTGGAATGCCCATAGCCGTTAAAGATTTAATTTTGGTAAAAGATTACAAATGTACAGCCGCTTCAAAAATGCTGGAATCTTTTACAGCTCCCTATGATGCAAGCGTGGTGACTCGACTTAAACAAGCAGGTGCACCTATTCTCGGAAAAACAAACTTAGACGAGTTTGCGATGGGTTCTTCGAATGAAAATAGTTATTTCGGGGCAACTAAAAACCCGTGGGATACGGCGTATGTTCCTGGAGGATCAAGTGGGGGTTCTGGAGCCGCAGTGGCAGCTCGCATGGCGCCACTTTCATTGGGCACGGATACAGGTGGGTCGATTCGCCAGCCCGCAGCTCTTTGTGGCATTACGGGTATTAAACCTACTTACGGACGAGTGAGTCGCTACGGAGTGGTGGCTTTTGCAAGTAGCCTCGATCAGGTGGGGCCTATGTGTGCAGACGCTCTGGGTTCTGCGGCTGTTTTAGAAAGTATTTCGGGTCATGATGTTCATGATGCAACTTCTGTGAGCGCGAAAGTTCCCTCTTTTGTGGCACTTGCCGAAAAATTTGTAGTTGAAAATAAAATAAAAGGACTACGTATTGGACTACCGAAAGAGTTTTTTAGCGAAGGCTTAGATCCTGCGGTCGATAAAGTTATAAAAGAGGCCGTCAGCGTTTTTAAAGGTGCCGGGGCAACTGTTGTCGATATTGAACTTCCGCATACAAAATATTCCTTAGCGACGTATTATATTATTTGCTCAAGCGAGTGTTCTTCGAATTTAGCACGCTATGATGGAATTCATTACGGACATCGTACTTCTAAAAAAACAACAAATTTAGAAGAGCTTTATTCTTTAAGTCGCAGAGAAGGTTTTGGAGAAGAAGTGCGTTTGAGAGTTCTTTTGGGAACCTTTGCGCTTTCAAGTGGGTATTACGATGCTTATTATCGCAAGGCTTCGCAGATGAGGACTTTGCTGAGAGATGATTTTAAAAAAGCCTTTGAAAAATGTGATCTTATTGCAGGACCAACGTCACCTACGACTGCTTTTAAATTTGGTGAAAAATCAGGAAACCCCATTCAGATGTATTTATCTGATGTCTATACGTTGTCTACAAACTTAGCGGGATTGCCAGGTCTTTCTATGAATGTTGGATATGCAAACAAGCTCCCAGTGGGATTACAGCTTCTTGGCCCCTGGTGGAGAGACGATCTTCTCTTGGGTGCGGCTCATGCGTATCAAACTTTACAGCCCGAAACTCTAAAGGGAGCTATGTTGTGAATACATTTGAAGTCGTTATCGGTTTGGAAATTCACGCTCAGCTTCAAACAAAAACCAAAGCGTTTTGTTTTGTCCCCGCTATTTTTGGCGACAAAGAAAATACTCAGGTTGGGCCTGTGTCAGGTGGGCTTCCTGGCGCCTTGCCTGTACTAAATAAAGAAGCTGTTCACTTAGCTATTCGCGCTGGGCTTGCTTTAGGGTGTCAGATCAATGAGAAGTCTGTTTTTTCTAGAAAGAATTATTTTTATCCAGATTTGCCAAAGGGGTATCAGATTTCTCAGTTCGACGAACCTCTTTGTGGTATAGGGCAAATAGAGGTGGAAGTTGAGGGTTCTAAAAAAACAATCGGCATTCAGCGCATTCACATGGAAGAAGACGCCGGAAAGTCGATGCACTTGGCAGCGACCTCACTTGTTAACCTGAACCGTTCGGGGACTCCCTTGGTGGAGATTGTTTCGCAACCCGATATTCGAAATGCGGCAGAAGCCGTTGCGTATCTAAAAAAGATTCACGCCATTCTAGTTTTTGCTGGGGTCAGTGACGGCAATATGGAAGAGGGAAATTTTCGTTGTGATGTGAATTTAAGTGTCCGCCCACTGGGGCAAAAGGAATTTGGCACGCGCACGGAGATAAAAAACTTGAACAGTTTTCGTTTTATCGAAAAAGCTATTGAGTTTGAATCTGCAAGACAAATTGCAACTGTTTCTTCGGGCGGAAAAGTTATACAAGAAACGCGTGGTTGGGATTCGGCTGCCGGAAAAACTTTTAGCCAAAGAACAAAAGAAGAGGCTCATGATTATAGGTATTTTCCTGATCCAGATCTGCCTCCGTTGCTTTTAACGCCTGAGTTTATAGAGCAGATTCGCTCAGAAATGCCTGAGCTTCCTGATGCGAAGAGAGAGCGCTTTGAAAAAGAGTATTCTTTAAATTCTTCAAACGCAGAATTGCTAACGGCGAGTAAAGATGTTGCAGCATATTTTGAGGAGTGTGTAGCTGCAGGCGCTACTCCAAAAGCAGCAGCGAGCTGGGTTTTGTCTGAACTTTTAAGAGAAATCAAAGAGGTTGAGGGAGCTGATATTGCTCAAAGTCCCATTTCACCTCAGCAGATTGCAGAGCTCATCGCGCTTATTGAGAAGGGCACAATTTCCGGGAAAATTGCAAAAACTGTTTTTGCCGAGATGTTTGTTTCTAGAAAATCTCCAAAGCAAATTGTCGAAGAAAAGGGACTTGTTCAAGTTTTAGATGAAGCTGCTATTCAGGCTTGGATTCAGCAAGTGATTACGGAAAACCCTTCCATTGTGGCTGAATATAAAGCTGGCAAAGAGAAGGTTTTTGCCTTTTTGGTGGGACAGGTAATGAAGCTCTCCAAGGGCAAGGCTAACCCAGCCGTTCTCGGTGACAAGTTGAAGGCTGCTCTAAAAGGTACCTAGTTACTTTTTGCACGCACCCGCTACCTTTTTACACATGCCCGCTACCTTTTTGCACGTTGCCGATCTAAAACAAGCGTATGGCTCATTCGCACGTAAAGGATATCGTCCTCAAGCAACGAAAGTTTTTTAAAACACAGCAAAGTTACGATTTGGCTTTTCGCAAAGAGCAACTTCAAAACTTGATGACACTCGTAAGAAAAAATCAAGAGCGTTTTTTTGCTGCTTTACGCGAGGATCTCAATAAACCTGAGATGGAATCTGTGGCTTCGGAAACAGGTGCGGTCGTTGAAGAAATTAAGTTTACGTTGAAGCATCTCGATGAATGGGTAAAGCCTCAAAAGGTATCTACGCCTATCGTTGCTCAGCCAGGTAGGGCGATGATCGTTCCTGAGCCCAAGGGAGTTGTCTTGAATATGAGCCCTTGGAACTATCCTATTTCTTTAGCGTTAAATCCTGTAGTTGGAGCCTTAGCGGCCGGTAATTGTGTTGTATTGAAGCCATCTGAACTAGCACCTGCTTGTTCAAAACTTTTAAACGATCTCATTCGTGAACATTTCCCAATAGAAGTTTTTAGCTGTATAGAAGGTGATCATACTGTTGCTGAAGCGCTGTTAAAGGAGCGCTTTGATCACATTTTTTTTACGGGTTCAACTCAAGTCGGAAAAAAGGTAATGGCGGCTGCCTCTACTTTCTTAACGCCCGTGACTCTGGAGCTTGGTGGAAAAAGCCCTTGTATTGTAGATGCTAAAGCCTCGCTTGATATCGCGGCTAAGCGTATCGTTTGGGGAAAGTTTTTTAATGCGGGTCAAACCTGCGTTGCTCCCGATTATGTTTTAGTCCATGAAAGTGTTCAGAATAAGTTTTTAGAGAAACTTAAAGCTCGAGTTAAAGAAGAGTTGGGTGAGGATCCTTCATTAACACCAGACTATGCAAGGATAATTAACGACAGACATTTTAACCGGCTGTTGAAATATATGAGTGATGGCAAACTTGTGTGTGGTGGAGATTTTAAAAAAGAAGAAAAATATATTGCCCCTACAGTGTTAAAAGATGTTTCGATAGATTCAGATATCATGAAGGAAGAGATTTTTGGCCCTATACTTCCGGTCCTTTCTTATTCTACTTTTGATAGTCTAAAGAAAATTATTTCAGAGAGAGCAAACCCTTTGGCGCTTTATGTTTTCACTGAGAGCGCTGAGTTTGAGAATAAGGTTATAAGCGAGATTCCTGCAGGAGGAGTCTGTGTAAATGATGTGTTGATGCATCTCGCTTGTGCTGAACTTCCTTTTGGCGGTCGAGGAGCAAGTGGCATGGGAGCGTATCATGGTAAGGCGAGCTTTGACGTTTTTACTCATTATAAAAGCGTTCTTCATAGGAGTACTCTTGTGGATCCCAATATTCGCTACCGTCCCTATGAGAAACGCTTTGCCTTGATGAAATGGTTTATGGGTTAGTTCTGGTGATCATAAATTTTACAGCTGCTTAGGGGAGATACAAATTCTGAGCTGTTTTAGTTGTTAAGTACTCAAAATGAGTCAACATTTTACATTAAAATAGGAGTATGAGGAATTTTGTGTTGCTTTTATTCTTGGGGGCACTTGTTGCATGCCAGCCCATAGACACAACTCAAGAAAGCTCAGATTCTAATTCAAAGAAAAGCACTCAAGCACTTATGCAAGATTTAAAGGTGTTGAGCTCTGGAGCTTGTTCGAGTTCCTCTGATTGTTATTCAGCTGGGGTAGGTGCTAGATCATGTGGCGGCCCAGAGGATTATCTTGTGTTTTCGAGGTGGGATTCCGCAAGTTCAATTTTTGAAACGCTTTATAGTTACAATGAAGCTCGTAAAAAAGAAGTCTCAGGTTCCGTAGGCACTTGTGAATATAAGGCACCGCCTAGTTTGTCCTGCGTTCAAAATAAGTGCAAAGCACAAAATTCCACAGACTCAGGAAATTCGAGATTACTTACAATAGTTCCAGGGGTGTTGAGCCTTGCGCCTAAGAATATTGCGGATGCAGCCGAGTATACTTTTAGGGCACAGAATAATTCTACAACATACTATATTCGTACAGCGCAGTTAGATTTTTCGACTCGATCTCGTTTGGATGCTTATAGAAAAGATGAGCAAACAGTTCAGCTAAACGTTCGAATTTTTGGGCTTATGATCGAAGCTACTGCATGTGAATTTATTTACGCAAGTTGTTCCACACGTGTCCAGGCCTTTGATCTAAGAGCGATTAAGGTTTTATAGTTAAGACTGTGTTTCGAGGTTCCGTTAGCTAAAATTATATAGACTTTTGTTTGAAGCAAATTTATCTTCACCGCAATGTTTCGACTATCCTTACTGGTTTTCCTGATCCTTTCGCATATTTTTGTACCAGATTTGTTGGCTATGGCTCCAAATGTAGCATCAACTTTTGAAGTTCACGGTCACAGGGGAGCGCGAGCAAGAAGACCAGAAAACACTCTTCAGGCTTTTCAGTTTGCAATTGAGTCAGGAGTGACAGCACTTGAAATGGACCTGGGAGTAACAAAGGATGGAGAGCTTGTTTTAAATCACGATTTAACAGTAAACACGGATTTGTGTTTTTCTAGAAAGCCAGGGCTTTCGCAGCTACGAAAACCGCTTATTCACGATTTAAGGTTAAGTGAGATTAAAAGCTATGATTGTGGATCTATATTAAATCCCTTGTTTCCCTTTCAAGCGTTAGTTCCTGGAGCAAAAATACTTTCATTTCGTGAGCTTTTAGTGTTTTTGAAAAAGAGCACTGATCCGAGATCTAAAAAAGTCAAAATTAACATTGAAACAAAAACAGACCCTGAAAATCCAGCTTCAACTCTAGGGCCGGAGGCCTTTGTCGACTTGGTCGCCAAGCTTATACTCGATGAAGGTTTTGATCCAAGAAGAGTTATTCTGCAATCTTTTGATTTTAGAACGATTATTTATGCAAAAGCTAAATGGCCAAGCTTAAAAACTTCTGCGCTTGTAGAGAGTTTAGATTCAAGTCTCAGCTCAAGCGAAGCTGTGAGGGAGTTACTTATAAAAACACAGGCAGATTATATTTCGCCTAACGGACACGTGTGTTCTAAGGCGTTGGTTTCGGAAGCGCATGCACTCGGTAGAAAAGTTTTAGTTTGGACAATCAATAAAAAAAGAGACTGGCGCCATTTTGCTCGAATGGGTGTAGACGGAATTATTACTGACGACCCGGGGCCACTTGTTCAAGATTTGCTTAAACTATAATAAACCGTCTTTTTCAGAATTTTTGTTTCTTGCACGAAGGCGTGCTTTTTCAAAAAACTCGATGCGCTTTTTGACTTCTTTTTCAAAGGCCCATTCGCTGGGGTGATAAAGCTTAACTCCCTTAAGCTCAGTTGGCATTGAATCCATGGGGCTTACCTTTTCAGGCCACGTATGGTCATAGGAATAGCCGCTTCCATAACCTACGTTTGTCATGAGTTCTGTGACGGCATTCCTAAGGTGCATGGGAACTGGGAGTGCTGGAAAGTTTTTAGCTAATTTTTTAGCAGCACTCATGGCTTCGTACACGCTGTTGGATTTGGGAGCTGTGGCTAAGTAAATTGTAACTTGTGCAAGAATAACGTCGCACTCGGGTACACCCAAATGCTCTACGGCTTCCTTGGCGGTTACGGCAAAAGAGAGCGCTTGCGGGTCGGCGAGGCCAATATCTTCTGCGGCGGCTCTAATGAGGCGACGAATGATAAACAAAGGATCTTCTCCTCCATCAAGCATTCGAGCAAGGTAGTAAAGTGCGGCGTCTGGATTTGAATTGCGAATAGACTTGTGAAGAGCCGAGACAAAGTCGTAGTGGTTGTCGCCACTTCGATCGTAGTGGCTGGTTGTATATTGTTGAGCCTCATCGATATCTTCTTGTTGAAGAATTTTATCTCCACGTTGTGCGGAGCGAATGACTGCTTGCTCAAGCACGTTGAGGAGTGAGCGTGCGTCGCCACCAGCGGTGCTAATAAGACTTTTTTTAACTTGGTCTCCAATAGCTACGAAATACTTTCCAAGCCCGAGTTCGTTATCTGTAAGGGCGCGCATAATAATTTCTTCAAAGTCTGCTTCTTCAAGGGCTTTGAGTTGCAGCACACGCAATCGACTTACAAGAGCACGGTTGATGTAAAAACTTGGATTCTCGGTTGTAGCTCCTACGAAGATTACGTGTCCCGCTTCGACAGCACCGAGTAGGGCGTCTTGCTGTGAGCTTTTAAAGCGGTGGATTTCGTCTACAAAAAGAAGAATGGGCCGCAGGCTGTGTTTTGATTGATCAAATACTTGGCGAAGTTCCTTTACGCCATCGGATACGGCGTTGAGTGCGATGAGCTCAAGGTCGAACTCTTTAGCAAGAAGGCGAGCGAGTGTGGTTTTTCCGCATCCAGGAGGGCCCCAAAGAATAAGGGAGGGGAGCGCACTTTTGGATTGGATCAGAGTATTTAAAAAACGGCCTTCGTCTAGGAGGTGCTTTTGCCCTACGAACTCAGAGAGCGTGTGTGGGCGTAGCCTTTCGGCAAGGGGAGTGTTTTTAGCCACCTAAATTTCATAACAGAATTCCCAAAAGCTACCTAGTTAGATTTGGATATGATTAAGCGCAAAAAAGGTGCGGGGTACGCGTAAAAAGTAACTAGGTACCTTTTTGCAAATGCGCTAGGCTTGGCCCTATGGTTGATGAGCGCACAGTTGTTCTGGGTCAGTGGAAAGAAGCCGAGGAAAAATGGCAAAGCTATTGGGAAAAAAACGAGTGTTTTAAGGCACTTCAGCCTGGTGCACCCTCCTTGCCCGACAAGAAATTCTATATTTTGGACATGTTTCCCTATCCCTCAGGAGAGGGCTTACATGTGGGCCACCCACTTGGCTACATCGCCACAGATGTTTTGAGTCGCTACAAGCGCATGCAGGGTTTTAACGTTTTGCATCCCATGGGTTGGGACGCCTTTGGCTTACCTGCTGAACAATATGCGATTCAAAAAGGCATTCATCCTGAGATAACGACAAAAAAAAATATTGAGACTTATAAAAAACAATTGCGTTCCATTGGACTGAGTTATGATTGGAGCCGCGAAATTAATACAACGGATCCTAGCTACTACAAATGGACGCAGTGGATTTTTAAAAAGCTTATTGAAAAGGGTTTGGCATACCAAGACGAAGTTGCTGTGAACTGGTGTCCTGCTCTGGGAACGGTGTTGGCTAATGATGAGGTAATTGATGGGAAGTCTGAACGCGGTGGTCATCCTGTTATTCGGCGTCCAATGCGCCAATGGATGATGTGCATTACAGCCTATGCTGAGAGACTTCTAAATGATCTCGATAAAGTTGATTGGCCAGAAAGCACAAAAGAACTTCAACGTAACTGGATTGGCAAAAGCGTTGGAGCTCAAATTAAATTTGCACTTAAAAGTGATGCCACTAAAAACTTAGAAATCTTCACGACACGCCCAGACACACTGATGGGCGTAACTTTTATGGTGGTTGCTCCGGAGCATCCACTCGTGGACATGCTCACAAGTGATGCTCAAAAAGAAGAAGTTAAAAAATACATCGAGGCTGCTTCAAAAAAAAGTGATTTACAAAGAACTGATCTCGCAAAAAACAAGACAGGTGTTTTTACGGGAGGATATTGCACTCATCCCGTAACAGGGAAAGATGTGCCTGTTTGGGTAGCTGATTATGTTCTTATAAATTACGGCACAGGAGCCATTATGGCAGTACCTGCGCATGATGAAAGAGATAAGGAGTTTGCAGAAACATACTCTCTTCCCATTGTTGAGGTTATTGATGCAGATGGAAAGAATATAGCGTCTGACGTTGAGGGGCTTCAGGTGAATGGCTTAGCTTACAAAGAAGCGGGCGAAAAAATTATTGAATTCTTGGCTGCAAAAAATATCGGCGAAAAAAAAATTACCTACAAGCTTCGCGATTGGGTCTTTTCTAGGCAACGCTACTGGGGTGAGCCTATACCTGTTGTTTTGAATCCTGAAAACCCTATGGACTTTGAGGTTCTTCCTGATTCTGAGCTTCCAGTGACTCTTCCTAAGGTGGAGAGCTACCAGCCCACAGGTACTGGAGAGTCGCCTTTGGCTGCTGTTACTGAGTGGGTCAAGTATAGCGATAAAAAGTTGCGCGAAACAAACACGATGCCTGGAAGTGCGGGCTCAAGCTGGTATTGGCTTCGGTATATGGATCCGCAGAACACTGAGGCCTTTGTTTCTAAAGAAGCTCAGGAATACTGGGGACCAGTGGATTTTTACATGGGTGGGGCTGAGCATGCCGTGGGGCATCTTCTCTATTCTCGCTTTTGGCAAAAGGTTCTTTTTGATTTGGGTTACTTAAGTTCTGATGAACCCTTTCAAAAACTAGTGCATCAAGGACTTATGCAGGGCGAAGACGGCGAGAAAATGAGTAAAAGCCGTGGCAATGTAGTGAACCCCGATAAAATTATTGCTGACTATGGTTCTGACACCTTTAGACTTTTTGAAATGTTCTTAGGACCAATTGAAAAGAGTAAGCCGTGGCAAACGGCCAACATTGAAGGAGTTTTTCGTTTTCTCAATAAATTTTGGAAGCTTGCTGTTGATGTTGAAACGGGAGCATTGAGTAAGAATATTGTAGATCTTCCAGAAGAAAAATGGGACTTTAGTCTTCGTCATATTCTTCATAAAACAATTAAACAAATTACTGAGGATTATGAGCGCCTTTCTTTTAACACGGCAATTTCTGCTCTTATGATTTGCTTGAATGAAGTCCAGGAGAAGTCACCTTCTCAATTGCCAAAGAGCTTTCTTTCAAGACTCACATTGTTGATGGCACCACTGGCTCCGCATATTTGCGAAGATGTTTGGGCGAAGTTAGGAAATAACGAGTCACTTACAAAAGAGCCTTGGCCCACATTTGATCCTAAGTGCGTAGAGCTCGATGAGGTGTTGGTTGTTGTGCAGGTAAATGGAAAATTGCGCGAAAGACTCACGGTTGCTCGAAATATGCCCGAAGCCGAGTTAAAAGAACTCGCTCTCAAGGCAGCTTCAGGAAAAATGTTTGATAAAGAGCCTAAGAAAATAATTGTTGTTCCTAATAAATTAGTAAACATTGTTGTTTAAGGAGACTTGAGAATGGCGGACACGACTAAGACACTTTTTGAAAAAATTGCAGATAAAGAAATTCCCGCAGAAATTCTTTATGAAGATGAGAATTGTTTTGTTATTCGTGATATTCGCCCTCAAGCACCTCAACATTTCCTTGTTATTCCAAGAAAAGTAATTCCCAAACTCAGTGATGCTCAATCAGAAGATAAAGAGCTTTTGGGACATTTACTTTTAGTGAGTCAAAAAATGGCAAAGCAATTTGGGCTCGATGAAGAAGGATTCCGAGTGGTCATTAATAACGGAGAATTGGCAGGACAAACGGTATTTCACCTCCACATTCATGTTCTAGGTGGTCGTCCTCTTTCTTGGCCCCCGGGATAAAGAAGCTAGGCACTTTTTCAAAGGCCTGCTAAATTTAGGCCTATGAAACGAGTTCTAAAGGTAGCGGGTATAGTTTTGGTATTTTTGTAGCGATTTTACTTATTCTTCCATTTTTTATAAACGTAGATAAATTTCGCCCTGAAATTGAAACGAAGTTAGGCGAGGCCATCAACTCAACAGTTAAACTAGGTGAGTTGAGCTTAGGACTTGTTCCAACAATTAAAATTAAGACGAGTTCGGTGGAGATAACCCCTAAAGATACGGCTTTTAAAAATAAAATCATTAAAGGATCTGCTTTAAGTGTGTCGATTCCGCTTTATGGAATTTTTGTAGCACCTTCGGCAACTGTCGAGTTAGTTGAGCCAGAAGTGCACGTTGTAAGAAAGAATGGCAAATTTAATTTTGAATCTTTAATGTCACCTAAGCAGCAAGAGGAGACTATGGCTGAGGAATCAAAAGATGGCGCGACATCTTCTTTTGTACAAAGCAAAATTCGAGGCCGCTACTCTTACTTTGAAAATGACAAACGCTAAGCTTGTGCTTCAGAGTGAAAAAGAAAATGCCACAGTACTTGTTGATGAGCTTCTTTTAAAAAACCTAGGACTTAATTCCCCGGTGGATGTGAAAATTGTATCAAACGTAGATTACATAGGTGAGTCTGGAGAGTTTAAGGGGCCTCTTGAGTTTTCAGGTGAGGTCATAACTTCTAAATTGGGTGAAGACATTGGAGCTGAGTTTGATGTTGTAGGAGATTTTTCTTCTATGCTGATGAAAGTTGGAGCTTCTTTTAACAAAGCTGAAAATATTCCTTTTAAATTTAATTTTAAAGGTAAATACAACAAGTCTTCAACGACAGACATTGAAGTGACTGAAATGAATCTTGAGCTTGCGAGTTTTAAGTTGGCGGGCAAGGTAGGTGCAAGTGGCGTAGGAACTGAAGCGGGCACGATTGATTTTAATCTTGAAAATAAGAGTTCTGAGCTAGCCGATATTGCAGCGTTGAGCCCCTTGCTTAACGATTATAACTTACAGGGTAAGGTTTCCTTTTATGCAAAAGCAAAGGGAGCAATTAAAAACCCAGCTCTCGATATTGAGTTTAAAGCAGATGATTTAAAAGGAAAAACTCCTAAACACGGTCTTCCTATTAATCAAATTAAGGTAAGGATAAAGGTAGATGGTACCTTAGAAGATCCTATTATTGCGATTGATCCAGCTGATTTATTGATTGGAAAAAGCGACTTGAGGCTGCGGATGAATGCACGCGGAGCAAAGGCTCCCGATGTAAAACTTTCGCTATCAAGTAACAGTTTAGATTTAGCTTTCTTGAATTCTGGAAAAGAGTCTCAGGCGGGAAAGGGTGCTTCTGAGAGCGGGGCAACTTCGGGCAAGGCGCTCGACGCTGCAATGGACGAAATGGCTCCATCTGTTGAGAAGGCGCTTAAGAATCCAATTTTAGATAAGGCTAAGGTAGCTTTTAATTTAGATTTTAAAGAGCTTAAGTTACAAGGAGCTATTCTAAAAAATGTGCAGGTCGTTTCGTCTTATGATTCTAGAAAGCTAACACTGAAGGATGCTTCCTTTAGTGGCTATGGCGGACAAATTAAAATGTCGGGTTCCTCAAAGCTAACACCAGCAGCTCCCACGTATGACTATGCTCTTAATATTCAAAACATAGATTTAGCGCGAGCTATCGCTGCGCATGCACCCGCTTGGAAGGGGCAGTTAAGCGGGACACTCAAGGGGAGTGCTCGTTTTTCAGGAGCAGGGTTAAAAAAAGCACAAATTGAAAAGAATTTAGGCGGGGGCATTAAAGGCGACATCGTTAAGGGAAACACAAGTCTTGAGCTTTCTAAAATAGTCTCAACGCTCATGAAACAGTTACCGCAAAAGCCAGACCTTAAAGGAAACGTTTCGGAGAATAAACTTAAGGGAAAGTTTAAAATTTTAAAACTTGATAGCAAATTTGTAGGTCGAAAAATTGTCTTAAACGATATCGATATTGTATTTGAGCCCGATGAATATAACTTAGGTGATTTGCAGTACAAGGCAGCAGGGTCCATAAATTTTGATCGCATGCTTGAGTTAACGGGAAATGTTTTTCTTTCTCCACAAGTCGTAAAGTGGCCTGAGGCTATTGGGAATAGTGGAAAAATTGAGATCCCAGTGAAAATGTCAGGCCCCATGGATGCTGCAAAACCTGATATCAATTACACAATTACTAAAATGGGCTCTCGCGTATTGAAAAAAACAGCAGAGAAAGAACTCAAAAAAGGCGTTCAAAAACTTCTAGACGGTAAAAAACCTGAGGACCTTATTAAGGGATTATTTAAAATCAAATAATATTGAAATTAAATGATGCTAAGCGAGGCTATTCGAATATTCGACGGTAGTAATCTCTGCTATTGGGATTATAATCTTAGTTGTGAATATGATAGCGAGTCACGACTTTGTTCCCTGTCCTATGGGGAGAAGGTTTTTAGCCTTTGTCTTGGACATGGCAATTGTTTCCTTTTTTATAAATATTATTTTTGCGGGTGCAGCTTTTGCCTTGTTTTACAAGTTAGGGGCAACAGATCCTGATGACTTAGCTCTTAGGATTCAGCTCATGGAGTTTAGGGATGTTGTTTTCATAGTATTAGGACTTATTTTTTGCATTTTATTGTCTGCGGCTATTTGGCACGTTTATTTTGTTTACTTTGAGCATGTATATAGGAAAACACCCGGGAAAAAAGTTTTTGCGCTTGAGGTTGTTTCAACAAATGGAGAGGCGCTTACGCTCAAACAGTGCGTGTTGAGGGAAGTTTTTCGTTGTTATGTGGATATGCTTTTTATTCTCCCTGGATTTATAAGCATGCTTTGTACTCGAAAAAAACAAAGACTGGGCGATTTAGCGAGCGATACACTCGTAGTATTTTCTCAAAATCGAGCGGATACGGAAAGGTTCTTGTATCTCACTAAAACGCAGTTTGATTTGGCTTCTAAAAAGTACAAGGTCTTGGATGCTTCACTTGAAGAGGCGAATAGTTTTCTAAAGAATATTTTTCCTCTTCTTTATGCAGCTCCAGAAGAGAATGTTGAGAACAACACAGAATTTCTTCTAAGAGTTTTGCAGGCGCAAGAGCCCACACAAGAAGATTCTAGAGACTATCAGCTTCGCTATCTTGCGGAATATCTTTTATCCCAAAGGAGAGCCCCATGATACATGTTCAAGAGGCATACCCGACATACCGCCTCGCTAATTTTAAGGAGCGCTTGGGTGCTTATGCTGTAGATTTTTTGATAATTTTTGCACTCGGAATGCCTTTTACTTCTTTGGTTTCTGTCGCTGAGTTTTTATATTCAAAAATGACTTTAAATCCGATGGCTCATTATGAGGCAGTTTTTGCGCTTCTTAGAGCATTGGTTGGAGTTGCTGTTGTGTTTTTGTATGTTGGGTATTTTTATAAAAAACGCAGCACGACTCTTGGGAAAAGTCTTTTTAACTTAAAGGTTATTCATTTGCCTTATGGCGAATGTCCTAATTATAAAACTGCTTTTTTGAGAGATGTGTTTGGTCGAATGCTTTCAGGATTGGCCTTTATGGTTGGTTACTTGATGGTTCTCTTTAAAGAAGATCGCAGAGCCCTACACGACCACTTAGCCGATACTGTAGTTTTAAAACAACTCAGTTAGGTATTTTTCCCTTCTCAGCCTATCTGGAGTTGTGCGGGTACGTTCCGTGTTGTACCGCCCTGTTCTCTTTCGTTGATGCGCTGTGTTTCGGGGGCTATGAGTAGTCTCAGATAGGAGTGCATATGAATAAATTTAAGTCCTTTATAATAATGGTCACATTGTTTTTGAGTATACCTGTATTGAGAGCTGAGGATGATGCCGAGGCTGTAGCCGCTGCGTCTCGTGCCTACTCGAAATCCGATAGACTTTTGAACATTGAATATCAAATTTTGAAAAAACTTCACAACGGACAGGCGCTTGAAGATTTAAAAAATAGTCAGCGCTCTTGGGTTGGGAGTCGAAATGTTATGTGGGGTGATCCAGAAAATGACAGCGATTTACCCCGTGGAGAGTCTTTACCTGAAAAGCTCTCGAATTTAACACTTGTTACACTTTCACGTGTTGAATATCTAAAAGCTTATACAGGAGATAACGTTTTACCTGGACTTGCAGGTGACTATACAGATTCACAGGGGGGTAATTTTTCGATTACTGCAACTGGAAGACCGAATATTTATTCTGTTACTTTTGAAGTCGTTCGAGGACGTGGTCTTAGTAACGGCTTTGAAGAGCTTAGTTTGAGTGTTCACCCTGGAAAAGGCAATCAAGAATCGGGAAGAATTGCTTTAGAAAACGGATGCACAGTTGATTTTAAACGAATCAATCATCTTATTAAAGTAACTGAAATCGGTGGCTGTGATCACGGCGCGGGAGCATACTACTCAGGTAATTACCTTAAAGTTATGTTTAAAGGTGTAGACGAGTAAGCGTCTTTTTTATCTAGGGACTTTTCTTTTAAAAGTCCCTAGAATTCTTTCTTTTCAACTGTCTAGTTTTTAGACAGGCCTTTCTTAACCATGTTAAGGCTTAGGGCCAGCTGAGCTTGGTCTTTATCTTGCAGTTATACCTTTAGGGTATAATGCATGGATTTTTCATTTAAATCATTGGCTACAATAGGGATTATGGTGGGTGCGGTTGCTTGGTTTTTTGAGGAGCCAGCACCAAAAAAGGCAAATTCTAGGAAGCCCACGGCTATAGGACGCGCTTCTAGTGGCAATGTAGAGGTCTACAAGCCAAGCGTAAAGCAACTTATGGGTACGCGTAGAAACCAAGAAGCAGAGCTTAATACAGAAATTGTTGTTGAAGATGATCAAATCGATATTGCAGAAGGTGCAGAGCCGGCAGTTGTTGAAGGCCGACCTGCTTTTGAAAAATACCAAGAAGAAATTAAAGGCTACCTTGTTGATGGCAATGTAGATATTGCAATTGATTTTGCTGAAAGAAAATTAGAAGAAACCTTGAAGTCTCCTAATATGGAAATTTCCTCAGTCGGTTATTTACACGAGTTTATCATGCAACATGTTGATGATCCCGATGAAGAGCTCAATGTAACAGTTGCTGCACTTAAGGGCGCTCCAAGTCCGAGTGTAAGACGTTATCTATATGACAGATTTCAAAATCACTCTCCCAATATGATGGAAGATTTGGACCGCGAACTCGACGCCGTTGGCGTTAGCGTTGACTAAAGTGCTTTAATCGCTACAAAAACGATTGCGGCTGCAATGTAGGCAACGATTGTCATACCCACAAAGACATAAACAGGTATTTTAGTTGATCCTGTTTCTTTTTTAATTACAGCAAGAGTGGATACACATTGCATTGCGAGTGAATAAAAAACAGCGAGAGCGAGAGCTGAGGCAATACCCATACCGCTATTTTGTAATTTGTTGGTAAGGCTTCCCATGTTGTCGTCTGTGGATTCAATTCCGTAGAGAGTTCCAAGGGTTCCAACAAAAACCTCGCGAGCAAGAAATGATGTGAGTACTGCAACTCCAATTTTCCAATCCATGCCCATGGGCGTGAATATGGGCTCAATCCAATGACCAATAACACCTAACCAGGAGCTTTCTAGATGGCCAGAGCCGTTGGGGAAATATCCCAAAATCCAGATAACAACTGTAACAGAAAAGATCATGGCTCCTGCGTTGCGAATAAATCCCCAGGTTCTGTTAGCAGAGTTAATGATAATGGGTTTTACGTTCGGAACTCTGTAGGGAGGAAGCTCTACAACAAAAGGAGCGTCGCCAAGAGTGGAAACTTTTTTAGAAAGCATTCTATCAAGAACGGCTGAAGCTAAGAGTCCCATGACAATTCCAATTGCAAATAGAGCGAAGAAGGCAAGTCCTTGAAGTCCAATGAGACCACCCAGTAATGTGGTTGCAGGAACAAATCCACCAACAAGCAGAGCGTAAACGGGGAGCCTTGCAGAGCATGACATAAAAGGTGTGGCTAAAATAGTCAGGAGTCTTTTTCGGGGCGATTCGATTGTTCTTGCTGCCATGATGGCGGGAATGGCACATGCGTGACCCGAGAGCATGGGGACGAAGCTTCTACCTGAGAGCCCAAAAAGGCTTAAAGGTTTGTGAAGTATAACAGTGGCCCGAGCTAAGTAGCCCGAGTCTTCGAGGAGTCCAATGACGACAAATAAGATAAAAATTTGTGGCGCAAAAACTAGGAATGATCCAAGTCCTGCAAACATAGCGTCGCGAATGAAGTCTGCGGCTATAGGATTAGTGACTTGGCTAGCAAGCCAATCGCCAGAGCTAGAAATGATTCCATCTATACCGTCCATAAAGGGGGCGGCCCAGCTAAAGATTGCTTGAAATAAAAAGAGCATGAGAAGCACGAATACAATGGGGCCTCCCCATGTTGAGAGAAAGAAGTTGTCGATGCGATGTTGACTTAAAAGGAGGACGCCACTTTTGGGGCCAAACTCACGAGAGAGTTTGTTGGCTCTCGTTTTAAAGTCAATAATTTTATCTTTTGTATTGAGAGTTTCAAGATTGAGCTCTTCTGCTGAATGAATGTCCTTTTGATTGCGGGTCGGGAACTTTTTGAGAAGCTCTTTGAGTTCTTTGAGTCCTGCGCCCTTTTTGGCTGAGGTGCCTATAACCGTGCAGCCTAATTCTTCTTCTAGCCCTTTGAGGTTAATCTCTACGCCTTTTCCAATGAGTTCGTCCATTACGTTAACGACTGCGACTACAGGACAATTTGCTTTTTTTGCAACTTCTATAAGCTGCAAGAGAAGGTAGAGGCTTCTTTCAAGACGAGTCGCATCGAGCACACATATTGCTGCTTTGGTTTTGGGGCTGAGAAGGGCAGTCTTAAATCCATCAATAGCTACCTGTTCATCTATTGTGAGTGCTTTGAGAGAGTAGGTCCCTGGAAAGTCTTGGTAGTTTAAGTTTTCTGAATGTGCACTTTTTATCTCGACGGTTACGCCGGGGAAGTTGGCTACTTTTTGATTGAGTCCGGTGAGCTTATTGAAAAGAAGAGTTTTTCCTGAGTTAGGGTTACCAAGTATGAGAATGTTTTCCACGTTTAACAGCTACGGCTCCTCTATTGGATTTCTGTGCTCAAAAGCTCAGCTGGGTATATTTCAATTTCGCACTCGCGTGCGATTTCAGATTCAACTGAAAACACGCTGCCGCAAATTTCAAAAACACGCGGAGCTCCGAGTGGAGGAGTTTTAAGGCAGGTTACAAATTCACCTTCTCTGAAACCAAGTTCTCTAAGGCGGGTAAGGTAATTTGCAGATAGTTTAGTGGAAAATCCAGTTATGAGAGCTCTTTCGTTTCGGCTCAGCTGGATGAGTGTTTTTGCGATTTTCATGGGTCTGTGTTGAATAATTAGTACAGCCCCATGGGGTGTCAAAATAAAAAAGCTCAAAAACGACAATCCTTATCATTTTTTCGTGCAAAAGCCCGGGTGCGGGCCTATATCTTGTGTCGTGCCTAAAAGAGCAAAAAAACTAAAGGTCGACGAGAGCGAACGCATGGCTTCAGTCCCTGAGTTAAAAGCCAGTTTGGAAATACTTCCTTGCGGAAGAGAGATTCAAGGTGAGTTAACGTGTGGGAACAAAAATGAGCTTATTTTAGATCGTAACCGTCAGCGTTTAGAACGCTATACTGCGGATAATAAATTAAATGCCTCTGATACACGTGACCGGATATTAGAAATAGTTTTTTTAGAAGAGAAGCATTTTTCTATTCAAGATTTAGTTTCAGCTGTTCGAATAAAGCGCCCTGAGGTTGGTTTCGCAACAATCTATAGAAACGTGGCTCTCTTTCTCGAGGCTGAGATTCTAACTGAGGCATTTACAAGTTCTAAGGGCATTACTTTTTATGAACTCAACCGAGATGTCGATCACGACCATGTTCAGTGTTTAGATTGCAATAAAATATTTGAATACCGCCTTCCAAAAGTAGATTTGCAGGTTAGAAGAACCGTGGCGCACTTGTCTTTTCACGAGCCTAAAACTCGCAATGTTGTATATGCGCATTGTGATTTAATTAAAGCAGCTAAAAAATAATTAAATACTAGTAAAAGTCTATTCGTTGAATGCAGATGAAATAGCAGTTCTCAGTGGATCTTCTCCGAGCTCTAGCAGTGGTACTCCATTTATGTAGAATGTTGGCGTGCCGTTTACCCCAACTGCTTGACCGTCAGCTTCGTCTTTTTTTACTCTTGCAGCTGCAGCCTCACTCGCAAAATCTTTTTTAAAAGTAGAGATGTCGAGATTAAGTTCTTTGGCATAATTCATGAGCAGTTCGGTTTTGTCGTCTCTCTTTTCGCCCCAGTCGGATTGTTTATTAAAGAGTAGATCGAGGTATTCCCAGACTTTACCTTGTTGGTTGGCTGCATAAAGGGCCTTGATAGCGTTGGCAGAGTTGTGGTGATAGGGCATGTATCGAATGAGGTAACGAACCTTACCTTCGAATTCAGAGAGGACTTTTTTTACGCGTGGGTGAAACGCTCTGCAGGCTTCACATTCAGGATCAAGAAATTCGACTACGACAACCTTTGCCATTGTCGGTCCCATCGAAGGTTCGCCACTTCCCATAAGTGTAGGAAGATCTACTTGCATCAGGTTGGGGCCAGATCCTTCTGTTTCTTCAATGCTTGCTACTGGTTTTGAATAGCGTGCGTAAGCAAAAATAAACCCCGCAATAATAAGGGCCATGATACCAGTGATTATGTAGACGTCTTTTTTAGCTTTTGATTTCATCGTTTTTCTTTCTGTAAGTCGCCGTGATCAACATAATCATAGCAAGAAAAGCCAAAAGTGACATAAGTGGGATGCCGAGAAATCCAAAAAATTCAAATTCACGTGAGGTGCAAGAAACTCCAGCTTTGCAGGGCACAAGGGGTTTCTCTATCACTCCGTAATAAAGCAGGTTGTGGTAGAGGGAAACGATAGTTCCTGGGATTAAGAGGGAAAGTGTGTAGGGTCTGAAATTAAAGTCTTCTTTGAAAATGGCTATAGGCATCATGAAGACGAGGGGGTAAATAAAAATTCTTTGATACCAGCAGAGATCACAGGGAGGAATTTTGAGGATTTCTGAAAAGAAGAGGCTTCCTGCTGTAGCGCTTAGGGCGATAATCCATATGAGATAGCTTTCAATGCGTGGAAACATATAGCTTGATAGTAGCGCTAAAATTTTGACGATGCTACTTCGAAGGATTCTTGAGTGAAATCCATGCGATCAAAAAAATGGCGCAACGAGTGACAGGATTCTGACAGCATGGGAATTCTTTTTGTAAAGTTTTTGGGCAAGAGTGCCGAAAGTTTAATCACTATGAGTTCTATTCAATGGGAAGATTTTGAACGCATCCATGTTGTACGAAAGATTCGAGAGGTCATCGGAAGTTGGTTTCACGTAGATATCCTTTTGGTGGATGATCAAGGTAAAATTCGAAACTCTTTTAAGGGTGACGAATCTCCTCGAGCTAACTTCTTGATGAAGAAAATTTTAAATCAAGATGTGGGTTGGGAGTATCTCTCTCAAGTTGTTGAGAAGGTGAATGCTCAACTCTTGAAAAGTAACTTAAGGTTTCATGAGTTTGTATTTCTTCCTAATATTGAAGGGCTTGCAATCCCCATTGTGGTTGATGAAGAGTACTTTGGAGCTGTAGTTGCTATTGGATTTAAAAAAGAAGATTTTGAAAAGGCTCCTGCGGACTTTATGTCGCAAGCTAAGGTCCTTGGTTTTAGTGATGTAGAAAGTCACGAAGCTTTTAATGGTTTAAAGGTAATCGGATCTGGTGAGCTACAGTACTTTAGAGAGCTTTCTGAACTTGTTGCACAAGAGATCGTGACTCTTCATAAAGAGATCTCCTCAAGGGATAATCGAATTCAAGAGCTTAATCAGCAATTAGGTGGACGTTACCGCTACGAAAGTATGATCGGTAAGAGTAAGCCTATGCAGGATCTCTATATTTTATTGGATAAGATTAAAGCTTCTGAAAGCACAGTTCTTATTCAAGGTAAGAACGGTACAGGTAAGGAACTTATAGCGAAAGCTATTCACTTTAATTCAACTCTAAAAGATAAAGTTTTCTTGCCCATTAACTGTGCGGCATTTAACGATAACTTGTTGGAGAGTGAGCTCTTTGGTCACGTTAAAGGGTCTTTTACGGGCGCCATCCGCGATCGAAAAGGATGTTTTGAAGTGGCTAACGGCGGAACTCTTTTTATGGATGAGATTGGAGACGTGTCTCCAGCCATGCAGGTAAAACTTCTGAGAGTTCTACAAGATGGAAGTTATACACCTGTGGGTGGAACGGATGCTAAAAAATCGAAGTGTCGTATTATTGCGGCAACAAACCGTGACCTAAAAACCATGGTTGAAGACGGTTCGTTTAGACAAGATTTGTATTATCGCCTTAACGTTATAGGAATACTTGTTCCTGCTTTGAAGGATCGCAAGGAAGATATTCTTCTATTGGCAGAGCACTTTCTTGCAAAATCTTCTAAGGATAAGGGACTCGAAGCTAAAGTTCTTACAAAAAGAGCGATTGAAAAACTTTATGATTATGAATGGCCCGGAAACATTCGTGAGTTAGAAAACGAGATGGAGCGAGTAACTGTTCTTGCTGGTAGCGAGAAGTTTATAAGTCCTGAAATGCTTTCTTCAAGGATACGTGAATCTGAAGACAAACCAAAGGTTCAGGGAGCGCGACTCGAAGGTAAGCTTAAAGATGCCCTAGAGAATTTAGAGCGCGATATGATTCGTGAGGGTCTTCGTCGAACAGGTTGGAATAAGAGTCGCCTAGCTAAAGAATTAGGTATCAGTCGTGCTGGCTTGATTATGAAGGTTGAAAAATACGGCCTTGATAAACGTAAGCTCAGTCGCCCATTGGGTAGCACTGGAACTGACGACGCTTAGTGTAGGTTAGGTACTGTGTTCTTTTAGGGCACGGTCGCGTCTTCTGGGAATTTTAGATACTAAAAAGACCGTAATAAACATTACAAAAAGAAGGCTTATCCATGCCGCCGACGGGCTAAGGTCATAGTTAAAGGAAAGTCTAATGGCTATCCAGAGGCTCAGAATCGCGGAGCAGAACCCGACTGTGCTGATGCCTAGAAATGACTTATTAAATATTCGTCCTATGCCTACTGGAATTACAAAAAGCCCGAATACGAGTAATGCGCCCATGGCTTTAAATCCAAATACAATTGTGAGCGAAACAAGGGTTAAAAACAACGATTTCAGAAAGTTCCCAGGAAGTTGCGAAAGCTTGAAGGAATTTTCATGAAAAAGAAGATTCATAAAGGGTCTGTGTAAAAGAAAATAAAAGAAAACTGACAAAAGAGAAATAACTGAAGATTGGAAAAGAGTCATAGGAATATGCTTTAAAAAAGAAAAACTAAAAAAGCTTTCTTCAAGTGGCACAAAGAGTAAATTTCCAAAGAGGAGACAATCTGTATCGATATGACTTTTGTTTGCATATCGTACGAGAAGAAGTACCCCTAGAGAAAAAGCTGCTGTAAAGGTAATTCCCATTGCAATGTCTTCGCGAACCCTAAAACGTTTTCCGATAAATTCAATGACGTAACCCGTGGCAAGACCCGCAATAAGAGCCCCAAAAAAGAGAGCTGTTGGGTTAAGCTCACCTGTTACAAGGTGGGCGAGTACAAGGCCTGGTAAGAGTGAGTGGCTGAGAGCGTCCCCGAGTAGGCTTTGTCTTGAAATATTAAGGTAAGTTCCGAGTATGACAGCGCTTAGTGCCACGCTACAGCCCGTGAGAAATATAACGAATTCAGAGCTCATTCTCTTTCACCTTCGTCTTGTGGAATCTTTTTCCCATGAGGGTCTTTCTGCGTGGGGACTTCTTTTTCAATGGTTCTGAGAATTTCTTCGTCAAGGTAATGCTCATAGACTTCTGCACTGTCGTGGGCTCTTTCTGGGGAGACGCCTAATTTTTTAACGATAAAAGTTTCCCAAATTCTGTGCTTTCTCAGAATACTTCGAGCAACGGTCTCACCGTGATTTGTAAGTGAGTATTGGCCGGGGGCTTCTTCTTTAAATATATTTTTCTTTAAAAAGTGCCTAAGCGCACGTCTTGTAGCGGGTATGTCGCGATTTTCACTTGATCGACTCATAAGATTGAGGACGCTCACGGGGCCTTCGTTTTTTTCATAAAAGAAATACGCGGCCCTGAGAATATTTTCTTCGAGGCGAATTTTTTGGAGTTCTCTTTTCTTGAGATAGACACTGAGTGTGCTTTTATGTGGGCCTAGGGTCGCTGCAAGAATAAACAAAGTAAATCCACATAAGACAATGAGAGGGCCAGTTGGGAGCCTGTCTCCAAGGCTACTGAGATAGGTACCGCATGCTCCGATTAGAGCTCCGCAGAGTGCAGAGTAAACAAAACGTCGATGTAGGTGTGGGCTCAAAAAAAGTGATATTGCAGCAGGGATAAGCAAGAAACTTGCTGCAAGTATGGCTCCTACCATTTGAAGCGAGACCAAAAGTGCAAAGACAATAAGGGTTGTGGATAATAAAAGGAAAACTCTTGGTTTTTGCTTAACAAAAGTTAAAAATTGCGTATCAAAAATTGAGAGGATGAGTCGTTTGTAGAAAAGTGAAATAAAAACAACAGAAATTAAAAGAAGAATGGAAATCGGTAAAATATCGCTTTCTTGAATAAGAGCGGCTTGCCCTAGAAGATAGCCCTTAATACCAGCCAGTTCTGTTCCGTGTTCTTTAGAAAGTTTTCCTATCAAAAGTGCCCCAATGGCATAGAATCCACTAATTAAAATGGCAAGGGTAGCATCTGACTTAAAGGGACGTTGTTTTAAGAGCCACTCGTTTAAAATATTAGCTAACAATGCAGAGAAAGAAGCTCCCAGGAAAAGATAGAAGTAATTTTTTGTATAACCCGCTAAAATAAATCCTACACAAAGACCGGGCAGGAGTGAATGGCTCATCATATCTCCCAAAAGTGCCATTCTTCTTAAAAGAAGGAGATTGCCCAAGAGTCCACCGAGTAGACCGAGCAATACAGCACCCGTGAGGGTTGTTATCATGTATTCTCCTGAAGCTTTTGAAGAGCTTCTACGAGGGGGCTCGCTTGTGATCCATATGCAGCTGCAAGGTTGGGGCCGGTAAGTACATCTTGAGTTTTGCCATAGGCAACCAAGCGAGAGTTTAGAAGAACAACAGAATCAAAGTATTTTTGCACGCTAAAGAGATCGTGATGAACTATGAAAATAGTTTTGCCTTGTTTTTTGAGCTCCAAGAAGAGATGCAGAATAATTTCTTCGCTTACAGAGTCAATCGCAGAGAAAGGCTCGTCGAGCATGTAAATATCTGCTTTTTGAGCAAGAGCTCGTGCAATGAAAACTCGTTGTTGCTGACCTCCGGAGAGCTCACCAATATGTCTTGTGGCAAAATCTTCTTTGAGCCCAACTCTTTTGAGGCATTCTAGGCAAAACGCTTTATCTTCGGCACTTGCCCATTTAAAGAGACCAAGGCGTGGTGTGAGTCCCATTAGAACAACGTCTAATGCCGTGATCGGAAAATCCCAGTCAATGTCTTCTCTCTGAGGGACGTAGGCAATTTTGGGACGCGCTTCTTCGATACTTAGATTGTTGAAGTATTTAATACTTCCAGAGTCGCGGGGAATAAGACCTAAAATGCTTTTAAGAAAAGTACTTTTCCCTGAACCGTTGGGACCTACAATTCCAATAATTTGTCCGGGATCCGCAGTAAGATTTAGCTCCCAGAGAGCCATGTTATTGCGGTAGCTGACAGAAAGATTTTCAACTGTAATAGCTTTCATTTATTTAAGTCCCTCATAAATGGTTTTTAAATTATGCTCAAGCATTCCAAGATAAGTGTCTGAACCGCTGCCAATAGCCCCAAGGGCGTCACTGTAAAGCACTCCACCTAGTTGCGCGCCTGATTCGCTGAGCAGTTTATTTATGGCGCGTGCTGAGACGCTTGTTTCTGAGAAAATAGATTTAATTTTCTTCTTCTTGATGAGTTGAATGAGGTCATCAATACGTTTTACGCCAACTTCTGAATCCGTTGAAACACCTTGTACTCCTTGAACATCGATATCGAAAAATCTTCCTAAGTAGTGGAAGGCATCGTGACTTGTAATGAGAATACGTTGTTCTTTGGGAATAGATTGAAAAATCTTTTTGTATTTAACAGACAATTCCTCAACTTTTTTAGAAAAGTCTAAGAAGTTTTTGGGGTCAAAAGGGGGGAGTCCTTCTGCATTAGCGAGTATCTTAGCGCTTTCAATCCAGAGAGCAGGGTCAAACCATGTATGTGGGTCTATGGCCCCTCCGTGGTCAATGAGCTTTTTGGAATCAAGAACGTGGCCGATAATGACTACTCGTTTCTTTTTAGCGAGGGACTCAAGAGCTTCAACCATTTTTCCTTCAAGGTGAAGACCGTGGGCAACAATAACATCTGCCTCTTCGAGTTTGCTTAGATCCTTTGCTGTGGGTTGGTAGAGGTGGGGGTCTACTCCAGGCCCCATGAGTGAAGCGCTTTCAACCTTGTCTGCCCAGATTGTGTCGACGAGATCTTTCATGAGGGTCGTGGTGCTGACTATGTACAGCTTTTCTCGTTTAATGGGGGCTTTTGTGCATGAGGAGCCTATTGTGGCTAGGAGTAGATAAAAAAGGAGCTTCATATAATTAGGGTACCCTAATTATAAGGCCTTTGCCAATAATTAATTTTTTGCAATTATTGAGAAGTGTTACTATTGTAAAAGAGTGACAGATTCTAGGGTTGCCCCTACTGGGCATAACATTAATATTCATACAGAAAATTATCTTAAGACGATATGGAATTTGTCTCGTTTAAATTCCGATGCTGGGTCTTTGGTTCAGAACAGTCAGATCGCTGATTTGTTGGGAGTTAAAAGGCCAACAGTAACTGAAATGCTGCAGCGTTTAGAAGAGATGGGAATGACTATTTTGGTTCCTCGAAAAGGTGTTCGTTTAAGTACAAAAGGCGAGCGCTTTGTTGCTGGCCTCTTAAGGCGGCATCGTTTGATTGAACTTTTTCTTCAGAAAACTCTTAAGTTAAGTAGCTTAGAGGCTCATGAGGAGGCTGAAGTTTTGGAGCATGCAGTGACTCCTGCCTTGTGTGCACGTATTGAAAAATTTTTGGGTAATCCTGAATACGATCTTCATGGAATGCCTATTCCCAATGCCTTAACCAAAGGCGTTAAGAATTTAAGACAGCCTTTTGTTAAAGCTTCATCGTTGAAACCTGGGCAATGGGGAAGTGTTTCGGCTTGCCCCGATTACAATGAAAAGGTTTACCAGCGGATCTTAGAAAAGGGGATAAAGGTGGGGCTTCAATTTAAGCGGGTTGCTGAGACAAGGACGAATTCTCTCCTTAAGTTTAAATCTTCAAAGGGAAAGCTCTATACGTTGAGCGCTCAAGAGGCTGAACTCGTTCAGGTTACTATAACTGCGAGTAGAGCTTAATTTTATCTCGCCACAGTTATGACTTGGCGTTAAGAAGATTAAATGAGCGAAACACGAAAAAGCAGCTTTTATCTTATTTTCTTAGGGGTTCTTTTAGGTTTCGCTTTGAGTTCAGTTTTCTCACCAGCATTAATCCTATGGTACTCACAACCTCCCTATCAGCCCGGTGTTGATTGTACTCCGGCTATTGAATGGGCTTGAAACAAATTATTCGTTGGCAGATTGGCTCAATGGTTCTCTTGGGCTTAGGCCTCTGGGCAGTCTCCTACGTAATACGCAAAAAAAGAGTCCCCACTGAAGATCAGTAGACTTAAAAGGAGATCCAGGAATAATTGTGTGGGGTTTTTGCGTCTGGATTTGATTTATTCCAGCGACGATAGGAGTTGTAATTCTCGTTTGAGAAGCTGTCTATTTCAACATTGTAAAATAGCTCGACGCCAATTTTTTTATATTCAAGTTCTAAAAAGTTCCAACACTGAAAAAAGCGTTTGTTTTCTGAGCATGTAACGCCTTTAGAATTTTTTGTGGCAAAAACTTCAGGATTGCTCTGGTGGCGTTTATCAAAAAGGCTCCACATGTCTTGATTGACTTCAAAATTATCCCCATTCAAGCAAGGCCCACACCAGATCCAAGTCGTTTTTGGGTCAAAACCCTCGCGAAAAGGAACAAGGTGGATGCCTTGTTGCAGCCCTCTCCAACCTGCATGGATAGCAGCGATGCTTTGATTTTCGCGATCGACGTAAAATAGTGGGCAGCAATCTGCTGTACGAATGACTAGTTTTTTGTGTGAGTTTTTAAAGGAGTCGCCTCGTGCGATGAATCCATCTGCTCTAGTTTCTCTATATGTTTCAGGAGTTTTTTGAGGGGACCATGTTACAAGTTTCTCGCTGTGAACCTGGCAAAGAGAGTAGCTCTGCTGAAAGTCTTCTGAGTTCTGAAAGCGTTGGCTCTCGAGAGCATTGCAAAAATGAATTGAAAGGCCCTTGGCCCATTTTTGTTCAAGAGTGAATTCAAGTACGTCTAAGTTTCCTGCCATAAGTCGTCCGTATTAGATGGAACACGAAGACCTAGCTGAAGGCAAGCCTCAAGAAAGCTCGGACTGGGAGCATTGGCTTCAATTGTGGCGCCTGTCACGGGGTGCACGAAGCGGATCGTGTGGGAATGCAGCAATACACGGTGCCATTTCTGACCTCCGTACAGCGTGTCGCCCACAATGGAATATCCTAAAAATCTTAAGTGAGATCTGATTTGGTGAGTTCTTCCTGTTTGAAGTTTGAGCTCAATTATGGCGTGCGGAGTGGCTTCCGAATGAATGTAGGCATGTGTGATGGCGCGTTTGCCACCTTCAAAGATAGGACTCATTCGAAGAGGGTGGGTCGGGTCACGTCCATACTGTGTCGCTAGTGAGAATTTGTTGCCCGTCATTTTAAACGCGGCTTTTCTCTCGTGGCACCATTTATCTAAAAGTGCAGGAATTTTGTTTGAAAGATTTGAGGGGCTTCCACCCGTAACCGCAAAGTAGCGTCTGTGAATGAGTCGATTTTGAAATGCAAGCGAAAGGTCTCTGTGGACTTTTGCATTTTTCGCTATAACCATTGCGCCTGATGTGCAGAGATCAAGTCGGTGAACAATTCCCCAACGCGAATCTTGAACTACTTCTTCGGGCCATTCATCGTCCTTGCTCAAGTATTTTTTTGAGAGGACCCAGTGAGCTAAGGTTTTTTCGAAGGGAATGCCGTTTCCAGCATGAACAGGAAGTCCTTCGGGTTTGTTTATGACCATGAGGCTTTCGTCTTCAAAAAGTATTTCAGGTGCTACATAGTTAAAGTTTGAAGTGACCGTTTTCGCAACGGGTTCTATTTGCTGCTGGTCAAACATAACTTCGTCTAAAACAACAAGGCGATGCGAGCGTTGGGTTATTTTTTTTAAATTGATAAAAACGCAGCCCTCTTCAATAAGCCGCGACCATTCGCTACGGGAGCGCTCAGCGCCCATTTTTTGAAGAAAAACATCTAAGCGAAGACCGGAGCTTTCAGTGTCTACAACCCAAGAACGGTATAAGTTTGTCATGCGAGTTTTAAAGAGATTTATTGCGAGCAAGCTTGTCTTCCTGTTGAAGTCTTTCAATATAAGTTTTTGCAAGCATGTTAGCGTTTGGAATTTGTAACGCTTCACAAATTAACATCAAGTGCCCACGTAAATACACGGGATGATGTAGATTCAACGGTTTTTCTTCTTCAATAGCAATAATGTGATCTGCTTTAAGGTGGCAGAGTCCAGCAAATTGGTCTTCGGTGTAGCCCCTGTAGAGGCGAATAGATCTTAAGAAGGCACCACTCAGATTACTTGCTTCTTGAATCTCCGTTTCGAAAGCCGGATTCGCTTCAACGCGTATGTTGGGAGTAACTTCTAATTTCTTCTTGAAGTTTTTTATTGGGGTGCTTGAAGGCGAGGTATGGCTGTGAGGTATAGAGTCTTCGTAATTGTAATTATCATCCACGCTGCCCTCAGCATAGCCCATGGAGACGTCGTACTGTCTACGTTTTCTTGCATCTCCTAAAATATGGTAGGCATCTTCAATTTCGCGTAAGATGCTATCTTTGGCGTTGTCATCATAGAGGGAGTAAGCCGCTAGAGAGTCTCTGGAATAGGTAGATTTTGCTCTATTGTAAGCGTGTAATATTTCGTTTTGAGTGCATCGAGTTGTTAGGTCGAGTACGAGATAGAGATTCTTTTTTCTCTGCATAACCATAGTTTAATGGACACAGCGCCAGAGGGCTAGTCTGGCGCGTGTTTGTTTTGTGTTACTTTTTGAAGCAGTTGAGAGCCTATCTAGGGAAAAGGGCACTTTCTTCTCCCAGAAGGGTTTTTGTTAGGCGTGCAATTCTTGCGGCCAATATGGATCTGGGAAATTCTGCAACAGCAGGTCTTTTGAGTCGGACAGCTTTCCAAACAGAATTTTCATAATCCACATAGCCCACGTAGCGAGCATCAATTCCAAAATAGCGTCTTGAAACACCGCAAATAGACTTACCAATTTCGATATCCTGAGAAGTTCGTACTTGGTTGACTACGATGTTGGGGCGCATTTTGGCAATCTCTCGCTCAAATGCGGCGCCCGCTTTGGGATCAATGCGTGCGATGATTTCTTTAAGGTCGTTTGGAGAGCGAACACCAAGAGTATTTCTCGCTTCTGCGCCTTCATGTATGACAGAGAGAAAATCTTGCAGCTCTGGACAGTGCAGAAGTCTGCGGTAAAAGGCAACTCGTATAAAACGATATGCGTTTTCTACACTTGTCGGCTCAGGTAAGATTGAAAGAACTCCTTCATCTGCACAGTTGAAAAAGTCTACAGTGAGAGGATGTGATCCTGCGCCTAAGTCCAATACTATTTCGTCAAATGGAAGGTTTGTGAGTTCTGCAAAGAGATCACGCTTTCGATCTTCCATATGAGACGTTACCGTAATGGAATCAGATGCTCCACTTATCATGTGCAAGCCGGGTTGCAGAGTGGGATGCGTAAGATCTAAAAGATTGTTACACCTTCCATGAATCCAGTCGCTTAATCCCAAGCGAGGTGGTTCCACTCCTAGGCAAGTGTGTAGGTTTGAGCCGCCTAAGTCTAAATCTACAGCGAGAACCCTTTTCCCTTCTTGAGCTAAGAGCCAAGAAAAGTTTGCTGAGATTAAACTTTTTCCTACACCACCCTTTCCACCACCAATGGCCCATATGCGCGGCCAATTACGTGTTTGTACTTTAGGTATTGTGTCTGTAAATATTTTGTTGTTGTCCTTGCTTGAATCTTTCGACACAGCAAGATCCAAGGAATCAATTCCTTCCACGCGATGTCTCCCCTGTATTAGTTTCGCATGCGCCGCAAAAAGAGACAAGATTTTGATGAACCACGTCAATTATCTTGGCGCATGTGTCTGGAAAGGGAATTGAAAATAAAAAAAGCCAGGTCCCGAGCTTAAAGCTTGGAACCTGGCCTAAAAGAGTGAACGTTATTGCTCGGCCAAATGGGTCCGTAACATCTTGTCGGCTAGGGCGACTGAGTCGACTTTGTAGGTTCCGCCGGCAATAGCAGCCTTGAGCTCCGCTACACGATCCAGGCGCACGTCAGGAGCGTTTTTTACCGCTTCTACCGCTTCCATAAGGATCTTAGCGTTATCGGAGAATTCAATTCGAGAGAGCGTAGTCTCTTGAACCTGGGTTCCCTTCTCAACCGAAGCAACGTTATTTACCTCGTCGCTATGAGAAACCTCCTTAGAGATTTCAAGTTTAGAAGCAATAGCATTAAGTTCTATTTTTGTTATGCTCATACACGCCTCCTACATAGGATATCCCGACTCGCAAGCGAATGCTATGAGTGTCAATCATTTCACCCGCGTCACCCTTTTGACTCTTATAGGGGGGGCTGTGCTAAGTTTGCGATGTGACTCTGCTTTTAGATGGAAAGGTGGCTGCTGAGGCCCTTCGCTTAAAAATTCTGTCCCAGACGCCAAAACATACGGCCTGCCTGGCAATTCTTCTTGTAGGAGATGATCCGCGCTCAAGGCCTTATGTAAATAACAAACTGAAAACAGCGAAACTTTGGGGAATTGATTGCAAGCATATTCATTTGCCGCGTTCGGCGACTTTTGCAGATATACAAAGCGCGATTCTAAAACTTAACGAAGATAAAAAAGTAAATGGAATTATCTTTCAACTTCCTCCTGACTTAGAAAACCCCTTGAGCGCAATGGAGACTCATCAACTTTTAGAAAGTATTTCTCCAGCGAAAGACGCGGATGGATTATTGAGTTACAACTTGGGGGCATTGGTAGCTTTAGGAGATAAAGCGGGAACTCCAATTCCAGCAACACCGCTGGGAATTTTGCGACTTCTTGAACATTACAAAATCCCCATAGAGGGAGCAGATATTTGTGTCCTCGGAAAATCTCGTCTTGTGGGAATGCCTGTTTCTATACTTTTAGAACATCGAGGTGCTACGGTTACGATGTGCCACTCTGGAACAAAAGATGTCGTTGAGAAGGCTAAAAAAGCTGACATCATCAGTGCGGCTACGGGCGTGCGCGGATTGGTTAAAGAGACTCACGTGCATAGCAAAAGTGTTCTTGTCGATGTAGGTATTTGCGCCACTCCTGATGGGTTGCGTGGAGATGTAGATCGTAGTGTTTACTCTAAGGTAGGAGCTTATTCTCCTGTGCCCGGCGGAGCGGGTCCGATGACCGTGGCGGCACTGATGGAAAATGTTATTACACTTTGGAAAGCGCAGCAGGTTTAGAGATGACAACAAAAAAAATAGCTTTAGATTCTTATCATCGAAACTTAAAGGCGCGCATGGTTCCCTTTGCAGGCTACGATATGCCCGTAAGTTACAAAGGCATCATCGAAGAACATAAAGCAGTTCGAAGCGGAGTTGGGATTTTTGATGTTTCTCACATGGGTATAGTGACTCTTCGTGGAGCAGGAGCTCTTTCTTTTGCGGATAAAATGTTTACAAAGCCTGCTTCTAAAGTAGCGCTTGGACGTGGGGCTTATGCTCTTCTATGTAATGAAAAAGGCCAGCCCCTTGATGATTTAATCTTTTATAGAACGGGTGAAGCGGAATTAGTAGTAGCGTTAAATGCCTCCAATAAGGAAAGCGATTTAGCCTGGCTTCAAAAACACGCTCCATCAGATGTTGAATTTGATTCTCGTTTTGAGACGCACTCACTTTTTGCCATTCAAGGAGCAAGAGCATCTGATTTTTTAAAAATTCTCGGAGTGGAGCTTAATTTTGATCAGCTTTATGGAAGTGGAATTTTTGAAGTTGGGGGAATAAAAGCGCAGTACTTTGTAAGCGGATATACGGGCGAAAAGGGGTGCGAAGTGAGCGTTCCGAATGAATTTGCAGAAAAGCTTTTTGATTTTTTCTTAAAAGTTGAGACAAGTTTAAAGGATGAATCTGGCGCACCTTTGGCGGTGCAGCCTTGTGGGCTCGGCTGTCGAGATACTCTCCGATTAGAAATGGGCTATAGCCTTTATGGGCACGAGCTAAGCCTTGATATTAATCCTATTGAGGCAGGATTAAGTTGGGCGATTGATTTAAATTCTAATTTTTTAGGAAGAGACGCTTTAGCTCTTTATAAAGAAAAGCCTCTGCGTAAAATGATTGCTTTGCAAAACAAAGAATCACGTCAGGCACCACGTGCTGAAATGAAAGTCTTGGATTCAACAGGAACTGAGTGTGGATTTATAACGTCTGGAACTTTTTCTCCTTCATTGGGTTATGTCGTAGGTTTAGCAGTTGTAGGTACTTCTTCGCAGGCGCCTTACAGTGTGGATATGCGTGGCAATAAAGTTATTTTCGAAACGACAAAACGACCATTTTATAAAAAAGGGTGATTTACTTTATTTAAATAACTTGTGGACAGTTAGCTGCGTAGACAAAGGTCCCGGGCGGAATATAAGGCTTTACTTCGTCGATTTCTGATTGGGCTAATACATAGCAGCCCGCGCTGTTGCCTGTATCTTTGTAGTCTCCGACGTGAATTTTAATTTCGCGTTCTTCAGTTTTTTCATTTTTAGGCTCTAGCCCTTTTAGAAGAATACCTTCACCCGTCTTTGAGCCAGGACCCCATTCTCCCGTTGTTACCATGGCACCAGCTTCGTGGGTTCCAGTTCCTATATCGTCAGAGCATTGAGTTGTGCAAGTTTTAGTTGCATCATCTCCTCCGTAAGCGGGAGGAATCCTGTAGGATTTAATTGCTTTGCCCGTTTTTAAATCAACTATAAAAAAAGAGTTTTGATTTCTGCAGTTCGCGTAATCAACAAGCACCATATAATCTTGATTGGTATAAGAGCCAGAGTGGCTTTGTGCTGCTTGTAGGCCTTCTGATAGTCCGTGCTCTGTAGGTTGATTGTAGGCACTTTGTGCAGCACCAGGGATGTCCGTTGGTACATATGATCGAGCAGTGCCAATTCTCCCAGTGTAAGGGCCTACGTGAGCTCCTCGAGTTGCGCGTCTTTCGGGGATCGATCCTCCACTAGGACGATTCCTATTGTGCCCGTATACGCTAGCGGCGTGAGCTCCAAGAACACTTGGAGTATGGCCAAAGTTAACTGAAGCCACGAGTTGCGGAATGAAGTTTATTTTTTCTAAAAGATTTTGAATCCATGAAGTTTTAACTTTGAGATAGGAATCAACCAAGAGGCTGTTCTCAGCAAGAGAGAGCTTGGGGTTGTACTCAAAAGCTTTTCCGTTTATTAGAAAATTTTTTTCATCATAAGAAAAAACCTGTCCTTCGAATAAAAGAGAATCGGTCTTCGTCTCAAATTGAAGGTCCTGAGAGGCCTTGGAGAAACTTTTTAAAAGGGTAGTTTTGTCTTCTTGAGTTAAAAAAGGAAAGCGAGCGACTAGGGCCTCTGCTCCTTTTTTCTTATAAGCTTTAATGGCAATGGTAATTTGATCGCGCGTTGTTTCAAACGCACCCTTAGATGAAAAATCAGCAAAGCTATAGCCACCTTTTGTTTCTTTGGCATTCGGCATGGGGGCGCTGTAAAGGAAAAGTGTAAAAATAAAAAAACTTTTTTTCATAAGGAAGGTCCTTATAAAAATTTTAGCATGTTTTGGTAGAGAGCTGTAAGGTAGTTGTAAGTACTTAAGTTTAATCTATTTCGTATGCTGCCACTTGGTTTTTAACCATTAAGGGCAAGATGGCGATCGTCTTTCCATTTTCTACTTTAAGGGTAATGTCGGCAAGGCCTTGTTCTTCTTGGAGAAGGACTGTGGCTTCACCTTTGGGATTTACTTTGTAAAGTTTTCCGTTTACCCAGTCACTTACGATGTAAGAGTCATTGCTTTTTTCAAGACCATCTAAGTTACCAAAGCCTTTGCTAAGCGGAGATTTTTTTGATCCATCGAAGTTGATAGAATAGAGAGTTCCAGGAGCTTTAGGTACATCGTTAAACCCCTTGATTTCTCCCCATGAAGCTACAATAAGCCTCTCTCCTTGAATGTTTAATCCATTGGGCGACTCAAAGTTTTCTTTAGACGTAACTTTGCTAAGTGTTTTTCCGTCATATTTGTAAATGCTGTTTCCAAGAGTGTCAGATACGAAAACGAGGTCTTTGTTTGCTGCAACATCGTTAAGGAATTGAGCCCCATTAACGCTAAGTTTTTTTAAAACTTTTCCATTTTTAAGGTCAAATTCTACCAACTCATCAATGTCTGCTACCCAAAGTGAATCTCCTTGAATGGCAAGCCCTTTAGGTGCATTGAGTCCCGTAGCCCATTGAGCTTTTTTTATTTTCCCAGAAGCATCGATTTGAGAAATAAATCCATTGCCATCTTTGACGTTGCCGTCACCGTTTACGTTGCTGACGTAATAGGAGTTAGTATTTGCATCAAAAACAACACTTTCGGGATTTTTAAGAGAATCTGAAACTTTCCATAAGAGTTTAGGTTCTTTGAACGTAGTTTGTTTAGCATTAAGGGCAAGATTAAATATAAGGGATAGAATGGAAATGGCACCAATTTTCATTTTCATAGCCAAAGCTTCTAATCGAATCTGAACTGAAGTCAAAGATCTTTTCGTAGGGCACTGTGTGTGCGTGTGAGAGAGGCTTATAGTGCCTTGTCTAGGGAGAGCTTGCTAAGTTCCGGTCAATAACTTTTTTGAAGGTAGCGATTGGCCTGGCTCCACGAATAGAGACCCCGTTGACTACAAAGCCAGGAGTACCTTTAATTCCAAAGCTCTTGGCTTCAGCCATGTCTTTAGCAATCAGGGCAGAAATTTTTTCTGATTTCATGTCTTTTTTAACTCGCGATAAATTCGCTCCAACTTTTTTTACGACTGAGTCCAGATATTTCTCACCATTTGTTTTTAGTTTTTCTTGGTTATCGAAAACTTCATCGTAGAATGCAAAGGCTTTTTTGGAGCTCTGTAACATGATTGCCTCAAATCTTATAGCAGCAGGCATAGCCATAGGGTGCATGGGCAAGGGGAGATGTTTTACGATAAGTTTAACTTTTCCATCGTAAGCTTTTTTTACTTGTTTTACTGTTTGGTGGCCACGAGCACAAAAGGGGCATTGAAAGTCGGTATATTCGACAATTGTAATGGGAGCATCAGAACTGCCTTTGAAGGCTCTTTTGGGATCGATTTCTGGTTTTAGAGGGTTCGCGAATTCTGCCTCCATTCTTTTTTCATCATTTCCATTACCTTTCGATCTTTTCGCTCTTGAAGCGTTTTGAATAGCCTCAATAAATTTCTCTGGGTTCTTTTCGATAGCTTTCGTTAAAATCTCTGGGTGTTTTTCTAAAAGTGATGTCATTTGACTGGCCGTTGGAGCGCAGGAGGACAAAGTAAAAAGTATTGCGAATGTAGTACAAACTCTAAGTTGGTAAGCGTTCATTTTATAAGGCTAACATGCGAACGGGAGGGATAATGCTTCCCGGGAGTCAAAAAGCTTTTGACTAAATATTGGATTAATAATTGAGGCAGTTGAACTTAGTCTTCTTTTGTAAGGATCTCACAGCCGTTATGAGTTACGGCTAAAGTGTGTTCGTATTGAGCGGACAGCTTTCCGTCTTCAGTCTCTACAGTCCAGTCGTCATCTAAAAGAATAATGGATGCTTTCCCTTGGTTAATCATGGGCTCAATTGTAAAGACCATGCCTTCTTTAAACTCAGGGCCAGTTCCTTTTTTCCCAACGTGAGCAACGTGCGGATCTTCGTGGAAAGATTTTCCAATTCCGTGTCCCCCGTATTCTTTAACTACGCTGTATCCCTTGGATTCAATAAAATTTTGAATGGCAGCTCCAATATCACCAAAGTGGCCACCAGGTTTTACTTGTTCTATGCCGATGTAAAGTGATTCTTCAGTGGCCTTCATGAGGTCGCGAGCAGCACGTGATACCTTGCCCACTGGGTAGGTTCTACAAGTATCACCGTGATAGCCTTCAAGATAAGTAGAAATGTCTACTTTAATGATATCGCCTTCACGAAGTTTCGTGGAATCGGGAATACCGTGACAAACAACTTGATTGATACTTGTACAAATACTTTTAGGGTAACCTTTGTAGTTTAATGGGCTTGGGGTGGCTCCGGCTGCAATGATAAAGTCGTAGCAGAGCTTGTCGAGCTCATCGGTACTTATCCCAACTTGAATATAGGGTTCAATAAACTCCAGTACTTTATAGGCAAGGAGCGAGCTTTTTTTAATCCCCTCAATTTCTTGGGGTGTTTTTATCAAGATCACAGTAACGCTAGGTTTACTTAAACTTCGCTGAAATTAAAAGTCATTTCGAAGGGCGTCCCCAGCACCTTCGGTTTCAAGCTCTTCTCCCATTTGCGACTCAGAGTCTTGGTGCTTAGCATCGCTAATTCCTTGCCCGTATCCCGTAATGACGATGGGTTTGTTAACAAAAGGTGAAAGTTCCCCTGAGGGAAGACGCATTTGTTGCCCAGGTGCTGTGCCATCGATGAAATAGTCCGTTAAAAGCTTTTTCGTACGGCTCGTGGGCAGGCCGCCTGTATCGGCATCTACAGTTACTTGGCTTACGCCAGTCGGAACTTGGAAATCGCTAACTTCTAAATCTTTCGTAGCAACTTTCATGTAGTCGAGCCAAATGGGTGCCGCAGCACGAGTGCCTGTTTCAGCGGGGCCAACTTGTTGGTTTTCATCAAAGCCAACCCAAACACTGCTTATCATTTGAGGGATAAAGCCTACAAAAAGAGCGTCCTTGTAGTCGCTAGTTGTTCCTGTTTTACCCGCTACGGGTCTTCCGAGTGCTTTAACGGTAGTGCCTGTTCCGTAATCGACAACAGATTTCATAAGAGAAGTTGTTAAAAATGCAACTTGCGGGCTTATGACTTGTTCCCCACTTAGATTTTGGTGCTCTTCTAATATTTCGCCATTTCTGTTTTCAATTTTACGAATAAAATAGGGAGTTAGTTTTTTCCCTTGATTGGCAAAAACACCAATGGAGGTGCTTAGTTCTTCAAGGGTAATTCCACTGCTTCCAAGAGCAAGTGAAAGGTCTTCACTCAGTTTTGACTGAATTCCAAGTTTGCGAGCAAAGCTTATGGCTTCAGGAATTTTAATATATTGAAGTAGCTTAATAGTTGGAATGTTTCTTGAGAAAGCGAGAGCAGAGCGGAGGGTAGTATCGCCATAGGAAACCGAGCTATAGTTGTCGGGCTTCCAAATTGTTTCAATCTCATCTTTTTCGCTATGGTCACGATAAACAATGGGGGAGTCGACAATGATGCTTGCAGGCGTTACTCCCTTTTCAATAGCCGCTCCATATATGATGGGTTTAAAAGTTGAACCAGGCTGACGAACAGCTTGTACGGCTCGGTTAAACTCAGAACGCGTTTGGTAAAAGTCGTAACCACCTACCATGGCATTGATAGCGCCATCAGGGAGGCGATAACTCAAAAGAGCTCCTTGCACGAGGGGTTTTTGATCGAGTTGAAAGTCATCTTTTGAGATGTAACTTACTTGGATAAGGTCGCCGATTTGTAATTCTTTATAAGGATCGCGAATTACTTTATCTCTGTAAATTTCAGTTGGGTTGGCTTCACGTGCCCATTGGTAATTGTTCGGGCGAATTGATCCAGGTCTATTTCCGACTTGAATCAGAATGGCTTTTCGTGGGTTGTCTTTGCCAATGACGAGTGCGGGATAAATTTCGCCACTTTTGAGAGGAGTAGGTTCATTAACATCTACGGGAGATTTGAGGGTTCCATCTGACGTTAGAAGTTTAAAGTCATAGGCTTCTTCAATAATGCTCGTATGCTTGTCTGCAAGGAAAGCTTGTCGAGTAGCTTCGCTTGGGAAGTTTTGCTCGGGGGGGCGTAATCCTAAGCGTTTATCAATAACTTCTAGTCCGGAGTTAACTGCATTTTGTGCAGCTTCTTGTGCTTCAATGTCGACAGTTGTGTAAACCTTAAGACCTTCTTCGTAGAGTGAGGTTTTGCCGTATTTATCTAAGAGATATCTTCTTACGTGTTCTGAGTAGTAGGGGGCTGGCCATTTTACTTCTTGAACCTTATTTTTCACATGAACTTCTTCGTTTAAAGCTTGTTCTTGTTCAACGGCACTTATGGCCTGTATTTCTTTCATTCTTCTGAGAACGTACTTCTGGCGCTGTTTTGCAGCAGCAGGATTGGAGATGGGGTTTTCTCTTGAGGGTGCACGTGGAAGACCCGCAAGAATTGCGGCTTCAGCAATACTTAAGTCTTTGGCATTTTTTCCAAAGTAAACGAGTGAAGCTGCTTCTATTCCGTAGGCACCTTGACCAAGATAAATTTGGTTGAGGTATCGACTGAGAATTTGATCCTTAGAGAGTTGTTTTTCGATTTCTATTGCTAAGAAGAGCTCTTTAACTTTTCTGGAATAAGATTTTTCAGGTGTTAAGAAAAAGGTTTTCGCAACCTGTTGTGTGATCGTTGATCCCCCTTGGACTTTAGAGCCTGCTAAAAAGTTTTTAACAGCAGCTCGCAGAAGCGTAACAGGGTTAATGCCGTGGTGTTCATAAAAGTCTCCGTCCTCAGCAGCTATAAAAGCTTTTTTTACTATTTCTGGTATTTCATCTTCTTTGAGCTCAATTCGCTGCTCAGTAGAGAATTCTTCGATAACTTTGTCGTTTCTATCAAATAAGACAGTCACAACGCGTGGCTCGTAGGTGATGAGGGCATCAATCTTTGGAAGGTTAAGTGCGTTTATCCCTATGAAAATTGCCATAAACACTCCGCCTATTCCCATCAGGAACAGGGTGAAGAAAATGCGTTGTTTGAGACTAAGTTTTTTGAGCGCATACCAAAGTTGATATCCGAAATCTTGAATTTGGTTTTGTATTTTCCTGAGTTGAGACATAAGTAGATTATAGTTTATCAGTCAGCTTTGGAGCATGCACGACTTTGGTGATCAAAGGTAGGAATGCCATGGCAAAGAGAGTGCCAAAGAACAGCCCGGCAACAATATCGAGGGGATAATGTCGCCAAAGGAGAACTCTTGATATTCCTACAACAAGGCCTAAGCCCCACAGGGCTATCGGAAAATTGACTCCCTTAAGGTAACCCTTACGCCTGAGTAAGATGAGAAGGGTTGAGAGGGCAAACAGATTAAATGCGTGATTCGAGGGAAAGCTGAGTGATGGTTCAAAAGAGCCTTTCCCCCCAAGATCAAAAAAGTATTCAGCGTGTGCTGGACGCATACGCTGAAAGATATATTTGAGTTGATTTGAAATAAGATCTCCTAAAGCAAAGAAGACAACAAGAAGGCCAATCAGCTTGATCTGCATTTTTTGTTTCAAATGTTTACTCGTTTTGTATACGAGAAGAGCAAGCAGTATTCCAAAAAGAATTTGAATTGAGAGTGATTCAGTTAGAAAACTTATTATCGGGGCGCAAAGAGATTCGGGTGGGCAAGTGTTTTTGCTTAAGTTAGAGAGCTTCTGATCCAAGTGAAGAATTGTTTTCTCCGCTTCCTTCCATTGGATCGCTTGAAAGAGATGAAGCTTCAATAGGTCTGCCATAAAATATCTCTTCTAAGGAAAAATCATTTTCTAGGCTAAGTCCATCGCTTAACGAGGCTCCTTCTTGAATTATAGATCCCTTAGGGAGTTTTTTATAGGCAGCGACTCCCCGCTCCCCTCTAAAGACATCTCTAAAGACTAGATAAGGAGCATGCACTTTTTTGCTTTTAACTTTTTCCTGAGCAAGGGGGACTTGCCAAAGGGCTTCGTCAAAGTGCTTGTCTAAAAAGGTAAATACGGGGTTCTTTTTTCCTTGAGGAGATTTGCGTATATAGTCTGCGAGCTCTCCCCAGGTATTTTTGAAATCTTTGCGTGAGCCCATGTAGTTTGCAGAATGTTGGAGGGGGTAGCGACGCTCTTTTTGAACAAGTGGCGCTAGGTCTGCTGGCATGGAAAGTAAAAAGCTGCGCTCCTCAGAATTTAATTTTTTTTCTTGGTAGATACGCTCAGTAAAAGTTTTACTTTTCTTCCAAATAAAGGCTTTCATCTTAGCGTTAGCGTAGCCATCAAAACGGGGTGGGTTCGGAATAATCATTGCTAGATAAAGCGCTTCACGAGCATCTATTTCTGCAGCGCTTTTATCAAAGAAGTGGCGGCTCGCCGCTTCTGCTCCATAAATCCCTGGGCCCCATTCGATAACATTGAGATAAAGTTCTAGGATTTGTTTTTTACTGAGATCTCGTTCCAGTTGCATTGCCCAGGGCACTTCAAAGAGTTTACGTGTAACGCTTTTCTTTTTGTCTAAAAAAATATTTTTAGCGAGCTGCTGAGTAATCGTACTTCCGCCGCGTTTTATTTTGCCTTTGGCGAGATTCTTTTTGAGAGAGTTTTCAATTTCCTCAACATCAAAGCCCTCATGGGAATAAAACTTAGCGTCTTCAGATAAAACGACAAATTTTTGGAGGTCCTGGGATATTTCAGAAAGGTTTCTGTAAAAACGCAGCTTAGAGCCACTCAGGTAGAAGAGGCGCTCGTGATTGCGATCAAGAACTTCAACCGCACTCTCGGGTTTAAGGGTTGAGAATTGAAGCTTTTCAGGGGGGAGCTTGTAGGGAAGTTTGCTCGATAACCATTCTTTAAAGCCAGCTTGAGAGGTTTTGAGGAGGCAAAAGGGCAGTAACGCCATGAGTAATATTCTTAAGATGCTGATTCCTTTCATTTTCTCTCCCCGTAGAAGACAATTTTAATATGACCAAGTCTGATTTGATAGAGCTTCTCGTTTCTAGAACAAATCTTCCTAAGAAGCGCATTGAGCAAATCGTCAATTGCGTCTTGGACTCCCTTTTCGAGGCTCTCGTAAACGGAGACCGTATTGAAATTAGAGGCTTTGGCTCGTGGTATGTCAAAGAATATAAATCCTATACAGGTCGAAATCCTAAGACTGGAAGCACAGTAAAGGTAAGCGAGAAAAAACTTCCATTCTTTAAAGTCGGTAAGGAACTCAAAAAACGTATCGATGATGGAAAGAAAAATTCTATAAAAGGTTAAGCAGCCTTAACTCCGGGATCATTCGCAAGCCTTAAGTAATAAGGGAATTCTTTAACCAGAACCCATTTGATGCCAGGAAAGTCTTTAATTCCAGAGTCGTTAATGAGGTGTGTTTTAAAGTCAGTCTGGTCTTCTATGTAATCTCCAGCAAAAGGCGAAACCACAAGTACGGAAGAATCTTTTTCAAAGTGACTCAAAAGGTTCTTGGAATAGTCTTGGAGGCGAGAGGAGCAATTCACGCGGTCTCCCCAAATGTCTAATTCCATTTTTCTATCGCTACCACGTATTCCTCTATGAATGGGGCCACGGTCTATACCCGCCCCAAGTTTTACAGGTGTATTGGGGAAGTGAAGCTTTGAGAGTTCTTGAAATTTTTGAATTAATTTATGAGTGCAACTAAAGCAATGATAAGTGAGTTCTTTCCATCTTTGGTTTTCAGCAGAGATCTCGTCTCTTTCAATGCCTGGGATGTCAGATAAATCAGGGAGTGCTTCATCAAAGACTCCAAATGTAATGAGCAAGGAGTCGCCACCTGTTTTGAGCAAGTTTCCTCTGTTGTTAGGAACGAGGTCAGAGGCCGCTGCCATCCACTCGCGACCAAAGGCTTCCCACTCTTTTTTAAAGTTATTGGTCATATAGGTAGAGTTTCGAATATCGATATAAAGTACATATCCCGTGCGGGTTTCTTCTTTAAAGAGTTCTTTTTTATCTTCAAATATTGCACTGTAGACTTCGGTGCCTAAAAACTTAGCTGCTTCAATTTGTTTCTCGGCTTTAATGCGTGCAATTTGCTCATAAAGCTTGCTGATGAAAAAACCAGCACCAAAGCCTGCTGGTCCAAGAAAAAGGGTGTCGTTTAAAACGTTTTTAAATATAATAAGATTTCCAGTTATTTTGGCAATCGTTATCAGTGGCAACCAGACAAGCAGGATAGTAATTGTTAAACAAATAGGAATAATTTTTTTAGGAATAGCTAGTATGACCCATGTTCCAAAGAAGTAAGCCCCATTTGTAGCTCCCACATAGATGAGAGATTCCGGTGAACCATTTAAGGCAATGGGCCATACGTGAATAAATCCCGTCACTATAAAAATTAATCCATGAAAGATGGTCCAATTTATGATTTTTGTTTTTGGTTTATGTTTGTGCTTTTGAATGTATAAAGCTGCGAGTAGCCATGGCAAAGTGTTAAATACTAATCTTGGCCAAAGATTGGACCAAAGAGTTATATTTTGGTTGAAGAAGTGTAAGTAGTCATAACTGGTAATGCCTAAAGTTAGAAATAGTAAGCTACAGATCAAAGATAGGTAAAGAGCTCGCTTTGCCGTATCAGCATAAAGGCTTTCGCTAATAACTTTCTCTGTAGAAGAAAAATCTTTACTTTCTTTCAAAAGGCATACCTTTCAATTTATCCTGTCCTTGCTGCTTCAGCTTTAGCTGTGAGCATGTTTAAGACGTTTATTTTATGATTTATAAGGGATTCTGTTTCTTTTGCATGTAATGAGTCTGCTTGTTCCTGTGACTCTATTGTTGTACCTGCGGGTATGTTTGATCCGGCAGGTACATGAATGTTGTCTAAAATCTGTACTTTAAGGCCAAGATAACTATTGGTTCCTATTATACAATTCTCACCAATTACAGCCCCATGGTTAATTACAGCGCAAGGCTGTACCTTGGATCCTTTCTTGTAAGTTGACCTGATGCCTATTGTACATCCAAGTCCAATTTCAACATTGTCTCGTAATTTAACGCCAGGACCAATCATAGCGATATGGCCAACCATGGCTTTTTTTCCAATCTTAATTCGGTCGACAAGAATGTTTCCGTCGGTGAGACACATGTTTGTTCCGAGTGTAGATTTGTTTGCAATGTATGCGCCTTCTTCAAAAAGAAGACAAGGGAGATCTCTTACCCAAGTGTCGGGATAAATTGTGAAATCCACGGGGCCCGTGTAGCCAAAGAGCCTAAAGACGAGTTTTTTAAGTGGGGGCAGGCTTAGACATACAAAATACAGTGGAGAAAAATAAAAAAGAGCGGTCCAACAAGCTCCATAAAGTCTACGAGGTCCGTAAATTTTATCTTTTAGACTTCTTTCAAAAGATCCGGGAAAAATTGCTTTTTTCCCTATTTGACTCAAGAGACCGGCTACAAGAATAAAAGTTATTGAAAAAGATACTGGTGCAATAATAATACTCAGAAGTTGAATCTCTTTACTTGAACTGTAAACAATGGGGATAGCGGCAGCTAATGTAGCGCTTCCATAAATTAGAAAATAGAAAAAAGGTATTAAAAAAGAAATCATTTTGCGCCTACTTTCTGCATATGTTTTTTTTCTTCTTGATGTTGAGTCACAAGCTTTTGAATTTCATTTGTATAAATTTGCTTGCAGTCTTCTAAGCTGAGATGTGTTTCATTTTCGGAGCGAAAGTTAAAATCTACCTCAGCTTGCTTGAGGTGGAGTGATGTCGAAGCGTCAAGGTGCATGTAGTGGTCGTGCTTAAAGTTCATAGCGGTCCAAAACTCATCCATTGTAGGGATTTCTTTTTCAGGATGGCCATCGAGTGCATTCTTTAAAAGGTGCCTAAAGATAGGAGCTTCCCAGAGGTGAAATCTTGGAGCTGCTTTGCCGCTAAATTCTTTTGAGTGCTTTAGTGCTAAAAGAAAAAGGCAAAGTGCTTGTTCTTTGTGGCTTAACGTTTTTGATTCACAAGTATAGTGTGTGTGAAGACCATTGTGTGCGACTTCAGCGTGAATTCCGAGAGTTTCGCAATCATGCTTGAAGGCACTGGTGGGAGCTTGTCTATTGTTTTCACTCAAAACAGCTTTTGGGTAGAAGTGTTTGAAAACTTTTTCGTTTCCTAAGCCTCTGAGGTCAGCTTCTGTTGGAATACTTTGAGTTCGTTCCTTGATAATCCTTAAGTGATTTTTCATGTTTAGGCTCCCTTTAATTAATTCTTTTAAATGGCAAAATTTTAAATTGCTTTCCTATGTGTTTTCGACGTTTTTAATGAAAGCTTTAGGTAAAGCGTGGTCTAAGTGCTTGAAAAAATTTACAGAAAAAGAGATGTCTAGTTTCTGTCAGCTTCAACTCTTTTGACGATTTTTCCACTGTTAAGACTTACAAACCAGTATTCATGTCCTGAGCTGCGTTTGTTTCTGCTTTGAGTTTGGACTTCAACTTTGGCTTGGGGAGTGAGTACGCGTTCAGAGTTTAAATTCCAAACTTGCTTTGTCGAGATAATGTCACCTTCGCTGCCGACGGCATCTTTGGCAATTTGACGAACTTCTGCTTCGGGGGGAAACGCCCCACTGACACGTTCGATTCTTGGCATAGAACCAGCTACGAGTTCGGAGATTGATCCAGCATCTTTGCGCCATTTAAAAATATAGCCTTCTAGAGGGTGTCCGTCTAAAAGTAGTTGAGTATCGACATAGGTATCGTCTTCAAAATTTGGAAGATGTGACCAGCGGCCATCTAGTCCGTTAGGGACATCTTTAGGTGTCTGTTGAGAAACAATTTCAGGAAGAGCAACTTGAGACGCTTCTTTGGGGTCTTCGGCGGTTTGCGGACTTGAGCTAGGCAGTCTTTTTTTTTCTATCTCTACAGAATCGGGAATTGTCGTTACTTTCGTGTTTGAAAAATAATTTTTAAGAAACAAAAGAAGGAGGCTTAAGAGTCCTGCTGCTATGAGAAGTTTTTTTTGTTTCATTTGTCACCAACCAAATGACAGTCAATTGAGATTGAGGGGGGAATGTTTAGTGAAGGTGTGCTTAGAAAATCAGCAATCCTAAAACTAACTCTTTTTTTGAGTTCTGTTTCTCCAATGAGGCGACGGCTTTTAGTGTTGTTGGCAATTGGGCTTATCAGATATGATTCTTCTTTATTGCGACTTAGTTTGGTCCAGCTTTTATCGAGTTCAATATGTTCGCATACAGTGTTTCGAAAGCGATAGAGTTTGAACCAAAGTGGAAGTTTTGCAAAAACATTCTCGCTATTAATGTGCACGTGATAGAGGGTACTGCCCCAGTAGAGTGAGCTTTGGGGGAGCGACTTGAGGGCTCGCGCTTTAGCGTTTTCAAGCAGTTGGATTTCTGGTTCGTCCATGTCGTCGGAAGAGGGAATTCGAGTTGAGTTGTGATCGCTTAGAACTTGAGAATAACAAGCTTCAAAGATTGAAAATATTTTTTGTGCAACAGAGGGGCTAGATGCATTCTCGCACTTTTGGTGAAAAAGTAGAATTCCTTTCCTTCCATTTATTGCGTATGAGGCAGCTGATAAAATCATTTTCTTAATACCTTTAGTTTTTTATCTAAAATTGAGTAATACTCTTCTGCCTCAGTTTTGTTGATGTTTTCGAAGTAGCTTTTTGCTTTTTCATAAAGCTCAAGAGCAGAGGCTAGGTCGCCAACACTTTCTGAAACAAGTCCTTCTCTATAGGCGGTCTGGCCGTCGTCTATCATTTTTTTATAAAGCTTTTCTCTTTCTACACGTGGCTCATCAAATAGAGGTTCACGTTTAATGATTGTGTCGTAAATGGCTCGAGCTTCTACATATTTTTGATTAGCAATAGATTGTTGAGCATCATCCATTTGAGTTTTATACTCTAAAACAAATTGATCATTTATAAGGTCCAGACTTTCAACAATTTTTGATCGCATGTTACGTTTGTCTTCTGAAATTGCAGCTGCAGGGTTGCGACTTGATTCTTCATCAGCAATAAGCCTTTCAATTTGATGCTTAATTTGTTTAAGAACGGGAAGTGCTTCCCTAAATGCGCCTTCTTGTATGCGTTGTTTTGCTGCCTGGTACTCTTGGCTAATTAGCTCGATTGATGCTGCACTCGGATCAACTTGAACTTCGGGTGTTGGCTCAGGGCTTTGAGCAACTTCTCTTTCAATTGCGAGACTTTTTCCGAGCGCTGATATGTCCTTGGCTTGGGCGGCGTATTGGCCACGAGTAGCCGCTTCATTTTTTGGGTCCATAAGTAAAGCGTTGGTATATATCTCTTGGGCGTCTCCCCATCTTTTTTCATTGAGTGCTGTTTCGCCGTCAGCGAGTAGGGCTTCAACTTTTTGTTTAATTGTGGCTGCAGCAGTTGCGGCATCTGCATCAGATCTTGTAAGAGTAGCGATTTGAAGATCTGTTAAGTAGCCTTGTGCCTCGGCAATAATTTCTGAGGTTCTTTTGTATTTACCTACACGTCTTACGATTTCTTGTGCGAGGTCATGTGCCTTTTGCCAGTCGCCTTTGTCGCGAGCGTTTTCAGCCTGGGCATAGAGGTTTTGTATCTCAAGTTTTTCTTTGGCGCTCTTTAACTGATATTCAGGTGTAAAAGAAGCGCTTTCGGCTGGATTGTCTTCCGTGCTTTGTGGAACTTCAGCTGGGGTCGCATCCGTGTTTTCTGCAACTACGGGTGTTTCTTCACTTGGCTCAGGTGAAAGAGTTGAAAATATGCCTGCAATTATTAGTAATGGTAGAAGTAAGATTAGGACCTTCCTGGGCGTCGGTTGTTTTTTAAACTGATATACTAAAACTAGGATTCTATCTTTAGGTAGTTTTTTAGCTGCTTTTTCCTCGACGCTCACAAAATTACCCTGCGAATGAGAGTTCTCTAAGGAGGGTTTAGAGAATTGAAAACTACTGGGGGCCGCGCCACTCACTGCTGGAGGATAGTTTGTACGTTCATTGTGAATGGGGTTGGAGTTTGAATTGGGTGCCTCCTCCCTGATGAGCGCAGGTAGCTGTTGAGAAAGTTCTGGGATTTCGTTCAGATTTTTATCAACAATTACAAATTGAAGTTCAATGGGACCCGCACTTAATGTGTCGTAACTTTTCAATGGAGCATCTTTAACTGAAACACCATTAATTTTTATTCCATAAGAAGAATCTAAATCTTGCACTCTAAAACCAGAGCCAATCTGTATGATTTTAAAATGATGGCGAGACATTTTTGGGTTGTCTATGGAGACATGACACTCACGTGCTCTACCTACAATCCATTCTTTTCCATGCTCGAGCTTAATTTCGCGCCCGTTAATTTCCCCTGAGGTTATTCGAATCATTCCGATAGCTGGGCTCAGATGGGTGACAGTGTCGTCATCTGCAATAGCAGCCGCAATTTCTGGACTCATGCCGAGATCATTTGAATCAGATTGAACTGTAGATTCTAAAACGGGGAGGTCTATGCCAAGATCTACGTCTGAGCTACTTGGTTGCGTAACTTCTCCGAGATCATGTTCGGGAACTTGAGAGTCGGAGAAAGCTTTGATTCCAGATCTATCAATAACAGGGTTGGAATTTTCAACTGTGTTTGCAACGTCCCTGTAGCCCCATTTTAAAATATAGGGCCCAACTGCTGCTTCTGCGCCTTCGCGTAGCTCGGCATACTCAGCATCTTTTCCGTTTATTTTGACATTTCCTCCCGTAGAAATGTTTTCGATGTAAACGTTGTCGTGTTTGTGATGAATAGCAATGTGTTCTCTAGAGAACTCGCTTTCATTCCAAACAATGTCGCAAGATTCAGCCCGGCCTATAATTAGCTTTTCTTTATTGAGAGGAACACTTTCTTCATTAGCATCCCGTTGAATTATGAGAATTCGCTCTTTCATTTGAGAACGTTCTCCTCTCCGAGTTTAAGTCGACTGCGTTTAAGAATTTCAACGGCACGTTCACAGAGTTTTACTTCTGGGGTTTGATCACAGGCCATGTCTAAATAGAGCTGTTCTCTTGAGAGCACGGGAAGACGTTGGGTAGCAAGGGTTCGCTGTTTTTGCTGAACTTGAAAGCTAAATCCAGGGATTTGCTCCGAAAGCAAGTTTAGTGCTTGATTGGCTTGTGAGCGACTGAGGGCGAGGCGGGAGTCTTTGTAATTTTTTTCAGAATTTTCTATGAGAGTTTCGGTTTGCTTTTTAAGAGCAACGCGAGTGTCTTCTAGCGTCCGATCAGCTTTTACCAAAGAAGGGTCTTCAACTAAACTTTGCTGAAGGTATTGGACGGCTCGGATGTTATTTCCATTTGAGAGTTCACGCAGTCCTCTTTTGTAGAGATCTTCTGCTGTAAGTTCTTGGGGCCCAAGTCTTGGCACATCCATATCAGTATAGGAATCAGTGGGCAGTCCCTCAGTCGGGCGTGTGGAAGTGGGGTTGCGACTAGCCTTATTTTCTTCTGGATCTGGCATTAATGCGAGTCCGATCATTAAAACTAAAATAAGGCCAACACCGATTCGAATTTTTTTTGTTCGTGCAGAGTTGATGTCTAAGCTATTGGTTCTAGATATATCGTCGGCATGAGTTGTAAATCCGAAGTCATTACTTTTCATGGGTGTCGGTATGTCTACTTGAAACTCTTCTCGTCCAATGCGAATAATATCGCCTGAATGAGCAAGGGCAGTATCCATATAAAAGTCATTGTTAATATAGAATCCTAAATCGCTTCCGGTGTTTGATATGAGAAGTCCGTCATTCGAAGGTTGAAGAGCAATATGATATCTAGAGATACTTAAATCGGTTAATACAATGTCATTGTCGATAGCACGGCCGAGTTTTAGAACATCTTGCTTAATAGCGTAGTTGTTCCCTCTTCTATCTTTTAGAAAAATTTCGCTCATTCATCCTCCTTTCTTAAAAGGAGTAAGAAACTATTTGAGCCGTAGATCATGCTCATAACATAATTTCTGCCTTGGAATTCAAGAGTACTGTTTTGAGGAGACCACGGACTAAGTTGTGCCTTAGCTGCGAGGTCGCGAATATTAGCCTCGAAGGCCATATCTCGACTCGCGACACCTATTTCTGCGCCGACTGCGTATTCGCGTCTAACTCCACTGATTTGTGCCATGGAATCACTCCATTCGAGAATTTTTAAACCTTCGTCAAATGCGGCAGCTGCTTGTCCTATATCGTTTGCAATACGGACATTCCAGTCTTCAGGAGCTTCGCTGTTTCCAGATGAATTTTGAGGGAGACGGCTTATGAGTGTTGATATCTTTTCACTCATATCTTGTAAGTCTTGCCAGCCGATCTTCGGCTTTTCAAAAGCAGTGTTCGATATAACAGCACGTTCAAGAGCAAGTGACAGTTGTTGAATCGGAACGATAACAAAGCGTTGATATACAAAGGCGACTACAAGGGAGAAGGCGAGGAGTATGATAAGGGAAGTCAGCGCATTTTCAAGAATGTTAGCAAAACTAAAGATGTCGCTTGAGGGATCAAAAACAACAAATGCAGTTGCAGCCGTTAGATTTCCTTCTGCTGTTCCAACTAAAATTGGAGCAGAGACATAAGAGAGATTTTTACTTGCATCATAAGCCCACCACTCTTCTGATTGTTGAGCCGCTTTGACTGCGTAAGCATTGGGCAAGCTGTTTCCTGCTTCATTGCTGGGCGCCATGATACGACCCCGTTGAGAGTCAAAGATGTAAGATTTTAGAATGCCACGTGTGAGCCCTGGATGTTCGTCAAGGGTTCCTATGATATCTGAGTAACGTTGATCAATAATTGCTTTTTGGTTTAAGCGAGCAAGTTGTCTTGCGTATAACTTTGCAACCTGAATCGAGTTTTCTTGTATTCTTAAATTTGCCTGCTTTGAAAACGGGAAAACACTTAAAATAACTGTTAGAAAGGTCCAAACAAGAAAGCCGATAAAAATGACTTTATGTACGGGAAAATTTTCTGCAATTGGATCAATCCAACTCGCAAACAAGGCTTGAGCGCTATTTGATTTTTTAGCAGAAAGTTTGATTTCTCCGGTTTGTCCTGTTGAGTTTTCTGCTCCTGTATTTAAGTTTATACCAGGAGTTGCTCCAATACCTTCAAAAGAGGCTTGCTGGAGGCTGGGAACGAGATCAGGCTTCCATTGAATTTGAAATAGAAAATCGCTTAAGCCAAGTGAATCGCCTGGACGTATAATGTGCTTTTGAACTTGTACCCCATTTACATAAGTTCCATTTGAAGAGCCGAGGTCTTCGATCTCTAGTTTTCCGCCAGGTAAAGCCGTCAATTTGCAGTGCTGTTTTGAGACTCCATAGGAAAGTAGCTGGATATCGCAAAGATTTCCCCGACCGAGTATTTTAGAATTACCCGTAGCTAAGTCATATTCTTCGCCTAGCTTTTGTGGCCCTTTTAATACTTTAAGCTGGATCATTTGATATGACCTCCAACTGATCTCCACTTACAAGTTTGTTCTTTTTGGCATAACCTGCAGGGAGTTCTAGGACTGATTTTGCTTTGTATATCCATGGAGAAATCTTCCAAGGTTTAAGGGTCTGAAGTTTGATGACTTTATTTTTTGAGTCTAAAAAAACTACATCAATTGGATATTGCATGAAGTAGGTGTGAACTTGTTTGCAATCTGGAATAAGTAAGCCTTCGCCTTCTTTTAATTCTTTTGTGCCCAGTAAACCTTTCATTTTTGAACCAAGGCTAAGAGCTTTCCAAGCGTTCTTTAAAAATACTTTGTTGTTTACTAATATGCGTATGGTTACACGACTCATTACTTAACCCCCAATGCAGCAAGGACTACGGGGCCAATGATGATAAGCATGACGGCAGGAAGAATAAGGAAGATAAGGGGGACAAGAATTTTTTGACTTGCTTTGGCAGCAAGCTCTTCAGCTTTCATGATACGTTCGTTTCTCAGAAGATCGCTTGATCCTCTAAGTGCATTGCCAACACTTGCACCCATTTGATCTGCGCTGACAATAATGGCGACAAGACTCGAAATCTCTAGCATGTCTATTCTTGCGCTCATATCTTTGAGCGCTTTCGCTCTCGTTTTACCAAGTTGAATATCTTTGAGTACAACGGAGAGTTCTTCAACAAAGGGGCTAAGGGGTGCTTTTTCAATAACCTTTCCTACGGCTCCCATGAAATCAAGTCCGGCTTCCATACAAAGAGCAAGAAGATCGATGATATAAGGCATTGCAATTTTAATTTCACGTTGTCTTATGGCTCTAACGTTGGACAGGTGTAAGTCGGGAATGAAAAATGAAAAAAGTGAAAAGCCAATTGAAAAAAGTGGAGGAGGAGGGGTTCCAAAGAGTTGAATGAGAATAAAGAAACTACTGATAAATAAAAATAGGAAAAACTTTGAAGCAACAAATTGCTCGGGAGTAATGACTTGACCCATGCCCGCACTTACAAGTCTTTTCTTTACTCCTGTGAGACGATCTTGGTTCCAGAATTGAGTTCCAAGATTGATATACGGTTCACGTAAGAGAGGGGATGTAACTTTTATGTAGAAGGGGAGTTTTTTTGCAGCTTTGTCATCTTCGAGCGAAAGACCAAGACGTTCCTCAGCTGCTAGCTGGTCTGCTGCAGACATCGTTGAGTAAACGATATAAAAAAATGCGCCACCAATCATGATTGCGCCGAAGACAGCCAATATCATTAAAAATCCTTGCTCCTACACGAACTTATCGGCTGAAACGTGAAATACTTTTAGGATTTCATAAGGTTAAGTTCTTAACACAAAACACATACTGTGAAGCTGAAATGCACTAAGAACTGGCGTCTGAGTAAAGAAGATGGGGACCGTCAAAAATTATTTCCTTACCCATTATGAGGGGGATTCTTGGCGCTTGGTGACCCATGGGTATGCCCGAATACACCGGAAGACGTAGCTCAGTGCTAAGTGCCTTAAATATCTTGAGGTAGTCGGGGCTCTTTGTGAAATGACCAAGGACAATTCCTCTGCACTTGTCAAAAAAGCGCGAGTTCTTAAGTTGTGTCAAAAGTCTGTCTGTCCTGTACGCGGCTTCGTCAATATCCTCTAAAAAAAGAACAAAATCTTGGAGGGGGCGAGGTTCCCAGGGGGTACCGAGCATTGAAACAATTGAAGCAAGATTGCCTCCTAAAAACAAAAAGGGTTCAGACTTGGGGAGCGTGAGATGTTTGTTTAAGGCTTTAACCTTAAATTGAGAAGGAAAGATTCCAAATTTAGCAACGTTTTGAAGCGTGTTGAGCTCTTCCTTTTTGGGTTTCACGAGACTGTCTGATCCAAGCAATGGGCCTTGAACATAGAACCAACCTTTTCTTTGCCAGAGGTAAAGCTGTAATACAGTTAGGTCGGAATAACCCCATACGTGCAAGTTTTGGTTTCGCTGCATCGGGGCTTCGTCTAGAAGCTTAAGTAATCTCAGACAGCCATAACCACCTCGACTCGCTAAAAGCCAATTTGCCTTAGCGTTGTCTGCGATTTTCAAAAACTCTTGAACCTTGAGTAAGTCACTCCCAGCTAAAAAAGGCAAAAGTGGAGTTTGGTTTTTAATAGAGTAATTTTTTACTTTTGCAGAAACTTCATATTCAAATCCAAGTTTTTGTAGAGACTTGAGTCCCTTTTCAAAATCGGATTTTTTTATAATATGAGAACCAGACCATATATGAAATTTCATGAGCTATTTGATTTCCTTAAAAACGATAAGCTCCACCAGCTGCTAGGAGAAAAACACTGTCGTTGATGTCGATATCAAGCTCGCTGAAGAAAACCCAGGGGTTTAATTCGCTAAGCGCCCATTCAGCACCTACGATGCCAGTGATGGGAGCGTCGTTGTCGCCATCTTTGAAAAGGAGTTCGGCCTGAATCCCAGCGTAGGGAGAGACACTTCCAAATGAAGCATCAACTTTTTTAGAAGTAATAGCCCCCAAATTTATAACTTTTATAGAATCGTTGCCTTGGCCTTTGTAATCATCGTTGATGAAGCCAAATCCACCAATAAAAGCAAGGCCGACTTGTCCGGGGAGATCTGGAAGGAGGTTGAATTTAGCTGTAGCACCAAGTTTGAAATCTGTTTTACCTGTTCCAATAAAAGCTTCGGCATCGAGCATGTCTTCGATGATGCCCGCTTTAAAGTGACCAGATACGTTGACCCCTCCGCCACGATTTAAAATAACATCTCCTTGACCCCTAGGTTCATAATTTCCGGGTTGTAGAGTGACAGCTGTTTGTTGAACAGAATGTGTGACACCCGCAGTAGCGTGTGTTGCAAAAAATAAGGCAAATGCAGCTAAGGAGATTTTAGTAAAACAGTAATTCTTGTTCAACGGCTTTAACATAGGCTCAGTTTTATCAGGCAGAGCGCAAAGTCCCAACTGAGTATCTTGGTGAATTGTGACTATGCGAGTATTTTTTATTGTGACGCGAAGTGCGGTGTTTGAGGTTTCAGCTTAAAATAGAGCTATGCCCTATAAGATTCCAAATATTCTAGTGCCGGATTCGGTTTATAGAATTCCGCGGAACTATTCGGGTACTGTTGTTGTGTCCGATGTCGATAGAACCTACTTAGATACACAGATTCACTCCATAGGCGGCCTCTTAAGAGCGGCTTTTGAGCGACCTGAGCGAAAACATGGCGTTCCTGGTTTTTCACTCTTGTTGCGTGCCTTAAGAAGAGGAGCTGAGGAGCTTCCTTCAAAGAATCCACTTTTCTTTGTTTCGGCCTCCCCCCCTCAGATAGGTCCAACCCTAAGAGCAAAAATGGATTTGGACGGGATTGAGCATGAGGGGCTTATTTTAAAGGATCAGCTCAAGCATGTACGCTCTGGGGAGTTTAAAAAACTAAAAGAGCAATTAGGTTACAAACTCGGCGCTCTTTTAAGTCTTTGGTACTTTTTACCCAAGACGTCGAAGCTTATTTTTTTTGGAGACGATAGCGAAAGTGATGCTCGAGTTTTTACTCTCTTTGCTCTTATTTCATCTGGAAAGCTTAACGGTAAAGAGTTGTATTTCTTTTTGTTAGATCTGGGAGTTTTTAGACAAGAAGCTATCCAGGTAGCTTGGCTTTCGAGGCATTTTGAAAAAGTCCCCTCCAAGGCACTTCTTGCAGCTTTTATTAATCTAGATCTTAATTTATCACCTGCGAGTTATGGGCGCCTTGCGCCTTTTTTCTTTCCTACGGAGAATTCCCTTCAGGCAGCTGCTGTAGCGTATGAAAATAAGATGATACGTATGAGGGCTGTAGTTTCTGTTGGAAGAGAGTTTCTTTTACTTCACGATTGGAGTCCAGAGCAAATAGCCAAAGCGCTGATAGAGGGCTGCAGACGTTTTCTTTATTCGAAGACAACTTTGATTGAGATATCGGGCGCTTTATTGGGGGCAGATGTCTTTAAGGTGGGCTTGGAGAACACAAAAATATTTAATTCAATAAGTACTACCTCTAAGGGTTTTTTGCCTCGTCAGTGGGGTGCTGATACTGAGCGAAGAACTTTGCAGGAATGGAAAAAGCTACTTTTAGTTCAATCAGTTTAGGAGCTATGTTCTTCTTTATATTTATAGCGGTCGTAAATCTCTAATTCAAACCCATCAATTTCTTCGAGATCTTTTTTAGAAATTCCACGGACAACGTGTTTGCATTGGTAGCAAATGGCTGCCAAAGGCCTAATTCCGTTTAATGTGCGGTCAAATATTAAAAGAAAAAACATAGGAGACCATATGGTGAACCATCCGTATCCCATAGCCATTAACACCATGGTTAAAATTGAAGCAATACTTACAAGCCAAAGGCCGATAGCTCTTTTAAAGTCACTTTGTTTGTAGAATTCTTTGCACCCGCAAGAGGGGCACTTTTCTGGAATCTTATTGGCATACGAGGAGCTAGGGCTGTGAAGTTCTAGAAACTTTTCAAAGTAACTGGGTTGGGGTGGAGTGGCTTCTGTCATATAAATCCTTAGGGCAAAAGGCGGTTTTGAGCCGCCTTTTGCTCAATATCTATATACTTAAGCGTTATTTTCGAGGGCTTCAATAATTTCTGCAACGTGGCCTTCAACTTTAACGGGTGACCAGATCTGCGCGAGTTTTCCATTTTTATAGAGGAAAGTGCTGCGCTCAACTCCCATATAAGTATTCCCCATGAACTGCTTTGATTTCCAAACTCCCATGGTTTCAGCGAGTTCGTGTTCAGGATCCGCTAAAAGAGGGAAGTTTAGATTGTATTTATTGGCAAAGTTTTGATGACTTTCTTTGCTGTCAGGGCTGACCCCAACAACGAGAGCGCCTTTGCTCTCAAGTATGTTTAGATTGTCTCTAAAATCACACGCTTCTTGAGTGCATCCAGGGGTATCGTCTTTGGGGTAAAAATAAAGAACAATATTCGCATTGTTTTCAGCGAGCTCGTTTAAGTTTACGGGGCTACCAATGGTAGTTTCTAAAGTGAACTGAGGGATCCCTGACCCGATGTCAGGGAGTAGTGGGGCTACTTCAACTTCAATTGAGGGCGTTACGTTTTCTTTAATTATTTTTTTTGGTGTCGCTAATTTAGCTTTTGTGATCTTTTTTTTCGGAGCAGCTTTTTTAGTTTTTTTAGCTGCAGGCTTTTTTTTCGTAGCTTTTTTTACTGCCTTCTTTGCTGTCTTTTTTGCTGTAGTTTTTTTCGATTTTTTTGGAGCAGTTTTTTTGCTCTTCTTTTTGAGAACTTTTTTTACTTTCTTTTTGCCTTTGAGCTTCACTTTTTTTGAAGCTGATTTTTTAGTTGTTTTTTTAGCCGATTTTTTCTTCTTTTTTTTACTTGCCATTATTCTCTCTCCTCACGTTTTTTTACTTCGATAAATGGGACTTCTATACTTACTGAACCTTTTATCACGGACTGGCAAGCGAGTCTCTCGTGAGTTATATGGTAGACATTTCCGAGAAGTCGCTTCTCGTTGCCCTGCATTTCTTCCAGGGAACCTCCTGCCTCTTCTTTTAGAACTTTAATGGTACAGTCCGTACATGAGGGGGTCCCCCCGCAGGTTTGCTCTATATGAACCTCGGCCAGATAGGCTGCTTGGGTTACTTTAGTTCCCGTAGGGACTTCAACTTCACGAGTCGTTTTGTCACTTAAATGAAAGATGACCTTGGGCATTACGTGAGACTAAAAGCTGCCTAGCTCTTTTGTCCACTGCTCGAGTGCTTTCTCCACGCAACAAAAAAATGACAGTGGCTCTAAGAGTTTGCAGAAGCTTGGAGTAGACTGAAGGGATATGAGACCATGGACCGCTCTATTCTTGATCCCATTTTCTATTACTCTGAATGCAGCGTCTTCTAAAATTCCTGATAAAAATCCCTTTAGAAATCCAGCCCTCAGCAGCTTGGGAGCTTCTACAAAGGCGTCTCAGGTTAAAATTGTTTTTTCAGGCAATGTGACGGGTATGAGAGAAAGTTGTGGTTGTGCGCTAAATCCAAAAGGTGGTTTAGAGCGTCGTTATAACTATCTTAAAAACGAGGGACTCTTGAGCGCTGAGAGGGATAACGCTCTTTTACTGGATTTTGGGAATCTTTTGTTTAAAACCCCTGCCTACGAAAAAGGCGGTGATAAGGAGAGTTTTGCGAACGCTGAGGCAATGGTAGAGGGAACTAACTTCTTCAATATGACAGCGGTCAATTTGGGGATCATGGATCGGACATTGGCTCCAGAGAAGCTTTCTCAATTATGGGCAAAATCAAAGTTTTCCTGGCTCGCGAGTAATATTATTCCTCCGGGTCGTTTTGCAGCAAGCTTTAGGCGTCGCGTTCCTGTTAATCTAAGGAGTGGAAAGGTTGTTTTGTTTGGCCTTTCATCGTTTGATGACAAATTAAAAGAGTATGGTTGGACTTTCGAAAAGCCAGAAGAAGCTTTGAAAAAAGAATTGGCTGATTTGCCCGCTGATGTCTTTCCTATAGTTTTGAGTGATGTGGAAATGTCAGAACTTCTTCCGCTCGCGAAGACTGTAAAGCGCCCGGTACTTTTTTTGGGCGCACGAGAAAGTGGCGGATGGGATAGGCCTATTGAAGTGGGTGGAGCACTCTTGGTTCACTTGAGGCAACAAGGGCAGGATTGGGGCGTTTTCAAGTTTTCACTTCCAACAAAAGCTAAAAGTGGTTGGTACAATCCTTCAGATTCAGAAGATCTAGCACGTCGCTGGGATGATCTTGTAACAGAGGCACATACGGTTCGAGGTCTTGCGAGCTCTAATCAACGCAACGTTGAGGTCGAAAAGATAGAAGCTCAGATAAAAGAAATGCTAACCATTGCACCACAGCCAAATGATATCGCTTTTGCGTTTGAAACAATCGAAATGAATGCTGCTTTTGATGGCGAGAACGTTGTTTCTAAATTTATGAAGTAAGGCGTCGAGTGATTATGTGTTACGTAAGTGTCTAGAATGTAGACACTTAAAGTAAGTGTTTTGTGCCCGAATTGAGGCGTATCTCCCGGTTGTTACTTGTAAAATAATGTCATGAAGAAGATCTTTGCTGTAGGCCTTTTGATGGCATTTATAACTCCTAAAGGATTGATGGCAGGTGAGAAGCTTACACATACTGAAACTGTAGCCATGATTAAAACTTTTGCTTTTTTGAAAATGGATGTAGTTTTTACAAGCTTTGCCCAAAGAGATAATAGTTCTATTCTTTGCTTTGATATAGGAAAGGCTACTTCAGAAGTTCAAGTGACTATGGGTAGCGTTATGAATGATGTTCAAGAGCAAATCTCGAAGCTTCACTTAGATCCCAGTGATCCCATTCCAGCTGATCTTCAAGATCAGTATAGTTTGGCTGTAGCTATATCCAATCTAACAAGTACTCTGGAAGCTAACTGTAATCCATTAGATAAAGAAGCACTTAAAAAGACTCTTTTAAATATTTATCGCGGATATCTGGAACTTGTTTTTAGGCAGTCATCAAATAAGGATGAAGTTAGTAGAGCAGTTTTTAACAAAGTTAGAGGATTAAGTAGCGATATCTTTAGTGATGAAGAGAAGGAATATCTTTTAAAACCCATTAATAATACAGGTGAGATTGGTTCAATTTCGCCACAAGATCTTAGTGCAAGCATTAAATCAGTTGAAGCTTTGCCTGAAGGCCTTGTAGAGTCTGGGGCGCCCAGAACTACACATATTAAGGGTCATGCAATTTAGGTTTTAGTAGCAATGGGCATCGACCAGCTTTTGCCAAAAGCCCAGTTGCTTACTCGTAGTATAGGTGGCGCTTGAAATCGTTTAAACTCAGACCCTAGCACTTTCTTTAAAAGTTCAGGGGCTGTGGTATTTCTTAAGAAAGTTGACCAGTCTCGATCAATGAAGGCATGTCCTTGTCTTTCGAGTAATTCATAGAGAAAAGCGTCCAGAATAGCGTAATGGGGAAGAGAATCCGTATCTTTTTGATTGTGAGCTAATTCTGCTGTCGGTGGGCGAGCGAGTAACTCATCTGCGAATACTTTTTCATTACGGTTCATAAAATGGCAAAGACCATAAACCTCTGACTTAAATAAATCTCCTATGGGAGCAAGGGCTCCTGCTATGTCTCCATAAAGAGTTCCGTAACCCGTGGCATATTCAGATTTGTTACCGCAGGCCATGACGAGTGCGCCCGTGGAGTTAGATTCGGCCATGAGGATAACACCGCGAATGCGACTTTGAATATTTTCATAGGCAAGAGTGCCGGGACTTAGCTCTGCTTCTTTGCTTAGAGTTTCGATGCTCTTTTCTATTGAGATTTCTTTAAAATGAATCCCTAGTTTTTTGGCATGTTCTTTTGCAAGCTGTTTGGAGAGTTCACTTGTAATGTTAGAGGGGAGCGAAACTCCAGTGACATTCTCTGGTCCCAAGGCTTGTGCGCAGAGAGCAGCGACACACGAAGAATCAATTCCACCCGAGAGACCGAGTAGTACTTTTTGAGATCCTGATTGATGTATGAAATCACGAATCCCTAGGCAAAGGGCGTTTTCTAGATAACTCCAAGTGAGTTGAGGCCAGTCGCTAGAGTTGTGAGCCATTTTTTTTGCAGGAAGTGATTCATCCCAGACAAGAAAATCTTCCTCAAATGATTTTGCTTGTAAGCATAGTTTGGGATCATAAACCGAGCTTTGGCCATCAAAAATAGCTGCGTCTTGCGCTCCAACTCGGTTTACCCACAAAAAGGGTTTTCCCATCTTTGTTGCTAATGCTTCAAAAGCTTTTTCTCGAGTGTGTGCTTTTGAGGATTCAAAGGGAGAAGCTGAAAGATTGATGTGGATATCACATTGAGATCTTTCGTCCTTAAACGCGGGTCCGGGGCAAGGATACTTGCGAGGATACGTGGACCCATAGGCATTTACTTCGTCCCAGTCGTCCTCGCAGATACTAATTCCTAATTTTTTTCCACGGAAACTAAGAAGAGGTTGAGTTCCACTAAAAGCAATAAATTGTCGTGCTTCGTTAAAGATATTGTAACTTGGGAGGCGTTCTTTGCGAATAGTCCCGAGGCATTGACCACTTTCAAAAAGACTTGCGCAGTTATAAAACCAAGAAGACTCCGTTTTTTCTGTATGACCTACAAGTAAAGCTACCCCTGTTTTTTGGGTGTATGCTTGGAGTTCTTTGAGCGCGCTTTGCTCTTTTTCGTAGGTAAATTGAAAGCTTAAGAGATCGTCGCAGGGGTATCCTAAGAGTGCGAGCTCAGGAGTGACAACAAGGTCGATCTTGTCTTTTTGAGCGCGGTCAAGTGCAGCTTTTACTTTTGAGCAATTCCATTGGATTTGGCCCACAATGGAGCGCATTTGGAGTAGAGCGATTCGCACGGGGCTACGTTATCTCCTCTTATGAAAAGTCTCTAGTTTATTGTGCTGCTTGGCACCTGCTATTTAAGACATCTTTGCTTTACTTTCAGTCTACAAGGCCGTATTTTTGGATTTATGTCTGTTGACGGTGGGGAAGAGAAAAGCGCTCAAGAGTCTTTAAAATATAAAGGCTCAGTTTCTGGCTTAAAGGGCTTTTTAAGTAGTCGAATTACTAAAATTGCAGGTGCTGTAGCAGGAGAAGATCCTACAGCTCAGGGAGGTGGTCGCCTTATTCCCATTGCTATGATTTTTCCAAATCCAGATCAACCTCGGCAGGTATTTGATCCTAAGTCGCTAGAAGAGCTTGCGGCTACAATGAAAGAAGTGGGTCAAGCGCAGGCAATAACTGTTCGGCCTCGCGATGCGGGATTTGAAATTATTAGCGGCGAACGGCGTTACCGAGCAGCTAGGCTCGCGGGCTTAAGTCATTTGGAGTGTATCGTAAAGGACGTTGGTGATAACGAAGCACAGCTATTATCGCTTGTAGAAAACTTGCAGCGCCAAGACTTACTTCCTATTGAAGAAGCGCATTATCTTAAAAAAGTTTTGAAAGAGAATAAATCACTTAGCCTTGAGAAGCTCGCGAAGATGCTGGGTTCTCATAAAAGTACGCTCAGTGAAAAAATTCAACTGACTGAAGTTCCAGAAGAAGAGCAGCGACTCTTGTACGCTAGGGGTAAGGGTTTTACTCATAGGCATTGGCGTGTTCTTTCTCGCGTAAAAGACCCAGCTTTTTTAAAAGAACTTCTTAAGAGAGCTATCGAAGAGCAGCTTTCGGTTGCTGAGCTCGAAAAATCACTTGAGGCTGCAGGGATTCCAAAAATCAAGAAAGCTAAGACGAGCCCTGCTAAGGAGAACGCCCCTTGGACTCCTCCCTTGTCGCTTAATGGAACTCGACTGAGTTTTAGAACTTCTAATTTAGACGTGTCGCTTTTAACTCCAGAGCGTAAGCAGCTGATCAGGAATGAAGTTGAAAAGATATTAGCTTTGCTGGGATAGCCTATTTGTTTTGTAGAATTTTATTTTTTTGAAATTGACCAGATGCTTTCAAGACTTGCAGGAGACCTGATTTTTTAGAGTAACGAATCTCTTCTCCACCCATAGCATCAAGTCCACGTTTAAAAGCAGCGTTTCCTTTGAGTACAAGATAGTCGGCCTCGGGGTCAAAACTTGCTTCGTTGCAGGTGGCCTCATCTTGGCCCCTCTTAATATTCACGTCTCCAATGAGTTTCATTTTTCTTTTAGGGCTTTGCGGCTGCACAATCTCAAGTTTGTCGGTGCTCATCTCAAGACCTTTGTTGTCTGTGAGGGTAACGTCTCCTTGAGCTAGGATTCGATTTATTTCTTTCCTGTTTTTGAGAAAGAGAACAACTTCTTTACTGGAGAGTTTGTATTGGTCAAAGAGCGCAATAACGTAGGACTTGCCTGAGCTTTGAAAAATAGCTTCTTCTCCTGAATGTTTTCCTTCGATGTCAAAGTCTAAAGTTAGAAATTCAGAGCGTAAACTAAGTGTGTCTTTTTGAAAGGCAACATCCCCTTCAATTTGAGCCCATCCACGTTCTGTAAATATTCTCGCGATGTTTCCTTTTATCTTAGAAACACTTGCGCCTGCTTCTCTTGGGAGAATTGAAAGTTGAATTTTATCTTTAAAGGTAAAGCTTTTAGCTTTGAGGTCTGCTTCGAAGCTTTTTCCCCATCCTTGGATAAATGAAGTTGTAAATTCAGGGGTGCTTTCAAATTGAACGGCTTCATCCGTTGTTATTTTTTCTTCTGCATGATTGTAGCTAACGTTGTTTCCCTGAACCAGAAAGCCCTCGGGACTTTTTACTTTGGTTGCTCCTTGAAAAAGTACATCGTAGCTACCCAGGTGAGCAATGGCTTCGATGGCACTGAGTTCAATGGGGTTTGGTGAGGAGGCTTGAAAAATTTTTGTTTGAGGATGTGCTGCTTTAGCAACTTGCTCGTTTTTATAAATTTCTGCCTCAGGGGCGGCCATTTGAAAAAAGCGTTGGTTGCCCTTACTTTGCTCTAGCTTAAAACCAGTGATGAGTACGTCGGGGGGATGTGTCGGTAGACTCAAGGCTGCAGAAAAAAGTGAAGTAACTTTAATGCGCCTATAATCTAGCTTCACGTCCCATGAACCTAGTCTTAGTGGGTTCTAACAAATTTAGCTTTTTGTCTGTTAAACCAATCTCTAAATTTGTCGTAAGATTCGCTTAATTCCAACAAGTTATCGAGAGAAAGATAATCTGTACGATTTGAAATCTTTTCTTTGTTCTCGTTGTAATAAGAAAATTCATCTTGGTTAAGCTCTACTGCTTCAACCCAAGATTTAATTGCGTCTTTGAGCCACTGAGGAACCATGCGCAGATCTGCTTCTCTCGTGTAGTTGATGAGCTCTTGTTTAATGTCGTGCTGGTCCATAACGAAAGATTAGTCTGCGAGTTTTAGCTGTGCAATCGAAAAGGCTTTTTTTTAATACATAAGTATGACTGACGGGGGTGCGCCAAACATTCAGAACTCTTGGGGAAATAGGGCTTCACTGCTAGGCTGTGATTCGTGACTCAAAGTTCTGAGCTTAAGCATTATTCTGTTCTTTTGGCTGAAGTGCTAGAATTTTTACCGTCCTCTTCGAGCGGAACCTTGCTTGATGTTACGGCGGGTGGCGGAGGGCATTTTTTTGCAATTCTTAGGCAAAAACCTGGTTGGAGGGGCGAATGCTGGGATAGAGATCCGGCTGCTTGCGAAAGGATTAATGCGGCGAGCCAGGACTTTGCGGGCCGTTATACCTTTGTTCAGAAAAATTTTAGCGAAGCGCCTGCGCCATCTTCAGCACCTTTTGATTACATATTGGCAGATTTGGGTATTTCTTCCTTTCAGTTGGACGATCCAAATCGGGGTTTGAGTTTTTATTCATCAGCTCAGCTCGATTTTAGAATGAACCCCGAGCAAGGTGAGTCTTTTGTGGACTGGCTTAAAGGAAAGAGCTCAAAGGAACTTGAAGAAATTCTCGTAAAATATGGCGAAGAGCTCAGGGCAAAAAAAATAGCCCTCAAGCTTAAGGAGATAGACCCTTCAGTACATAAATCTTCAAAGGCTTTTTCAGAGGAGCTTATGCGTTTGCTACATATGAGAGTCAAAAAAAATGAAGCGCATCCACTCACGCGCGTTTTTCAAGCACTACGGATTGCTATTAATGGAGAGCTTTCGGAACTAGAAGCATTATTGAATTGGGCTCCAGCGGCACTCGCCCCTGGCGGGCGTTTGGCCATTATAAGCTTTCATTCATTGGAGGATAGAAAAGTAAAAAGAGCCTTTATGGCTTTGGAGCAAAAGGGGTTCAGAATTTTGACGGACAAAGCACTGACTCCAACAGAAAAAGAAGTCCATGAAAATACTCGCTCTCGCAGTGCTAAACTAAGAGTACTGGAGCGGATGAGTGACTAAGGAACTTTTACATTTTCGTATTTTTTTACTTGGATTGTTCGTTTTTCTGATTGTTGTATTTCACATTAACGTGAGAATTCAAGTTGTGAGCTTAGGTTATGAGCTCTCCGAAATGCGTTCAGACTTAGATAAATTAAAGAAAAAAGAATGGGAAACTCAACTTCAAAAGGAACGACTTATGAGCGCAAAGTCTTTGCTTAAGTTTCTTAAGCTTCCTCGTTATTCAAAGTTTCAACTCGCTAAGCCAGAGCAGATTGTTTTTATCCGGAAGTAAAAGATGAAGAGAAATCGACTTCAAGTTTTTCGTTTTATTGTGGTTTGTGGGTTGAGCGTTGTTTTTTTTAGAATTTTGCAGGTTCAAATTTTTTATAGTGATCGATTAGAGCGTTGGGCGAAATCTCAGGAAAGAGATGTAAGTCTAAAGGGGCAAAGGGGAAAGATTCGAGATCGAAAGGGACGAGACCTTGCCATTTCTGTTGAAACGTTAAGTTTTTTTGCGGATCCCTCAGAAATTGAGAATGTAAAAAAGTTTTCGAAAAAAGTATCAAAGCTCATAAAAGTTTCGGCATCCGAAATAGAATCAAAAATAAAACAGGCTAAGGGTCGACGTTTTGTTTGGCTCAATCGTCAAGTAGATAGAAAAACACGTGTTGCTTTTGAAGCGATTAAAAATAGGAGCGTAGAAGGCTTTGGTGTTATTCGAGAGTTTCGTCGTGAATACCCTCATGGTGACCTTATGGCGCAAGTTTTGGGAAGAGTTTCGGTTGACGGAGACGGCATAGAAGGTGCCGAGCGCGATTTTGAAGACACGCTTCAGGGTGGGGTGTCTGTTGTTACAATTCCTCGTGATGCAAGAGGAAGACTTTTTTATGTCGATAAGGATCAACTCTTAAGCAAGGGAGAGCCAGGAAAAGATGTAGATCTTACAATTGATCTACATTTGCAAAGCTTGGTGGAAAGCACGCTAGATGAACATAAAAGAAAAAATAAATCTGATAGTGCACTTGCCTTGGTTGTTGATCCCTATACAGGTGAAATATTGGTGTGGGCGCAGTCACCTCGTATAAGGAAAAATAAAACAACAATGCGAAACTTGGCTGCGACTGATCCGATAGAGCCCGGTAGCGTGATTAAACCTATCATAATGTCTTGGGGCTTAGAGCGAAACGTGGTTCATGAGAAAACAGTTATTGAAATTCCAGGTGGGACAATTCAAATCGGGAATAAGCTTTTTAAAGACCATGGCAATAAGAGGCGAGAACGTCTTACTCCGGAAGAAATTTTAAAGTATTCGAGCAACGTAGGTGCAATTCGCATGGACCAACGGATTGGATTTAAGGATGTATGGAGTCTTTTTGAGAAAATGGGATTTCTTGAAAAGTCGGGAGTTGGTCTTTCTGGTGAGTCGCGAGGAATAATGCGTAAGCCACAAGACTACCAAATAGTCGAACAAGCTACGATGTCTTTTGGTCAAGGGTTTGCGATTACGCCTCTTCAGTTGTTGCGGGGGTTCACAGTTATTGCTGGAGATGGTTACTTGAGGACATTAAAGATTGATCGAAATGCGCCCATGGATACACACCCAGAAAAAGTTTTTTTAAATCCTAAAACTTTGCCTCGCATTCGAAAGCTCATGGAAGCTGCGCTAATGGATGGCGGGACGGCAGTTCACGCGCGAGTTGAGGGGTATAATGTTGCAGGTAAAACGGGAACTTCTCAAATTTCTGATGGGAAAAAGGGATATTCAGAGCATAATTTTTGGACTTCTTTTGTTGGATTTTTGCCAAGTGATGACCCAAAGTATCTAATTTATGTTGCGCTTGATAGCCCCCAGGGAGATGCCAATACTGGGGGAATGACAGCGGCTCCTTTATTCTCAGAAATTGCACGACTTTGTTTGAGAAATGAAGAGCCCTTAGTGCCTACATCCTTAACGGAATTGAATGTGAAGAAGGATGGATATTCAGAGGCGAATCCTCTTCTTCGTGAATTAGCTCAAGTTGCTCACTCGGATAATGCCGTGATGGAGTCTGCTCTACTAACTGACGAGGCGATTGATCCTAAAGCAGATCTTCTTGTTCCTAATTACGTTGGGAAGCATTTAAAGACAGCAGTGGATGGTGGATTAAAGCATAGCTTAGATTTAAGGATTAAGGGTCAGGGGCATTACGTGCGTCATCAATATCCTCCTGCGGGAAGTTACATAAGAAAAAACCGACGCCTTGTCCTCTTTCTTAAGTAAGAGTAATTTTTAAGAGTGAAAGTTGATAAGTTCCCTAAAATATTATTTCAATCCAAGGAGCTTGTTTGGGATACTCGACAAGTTGTTGAGCAGCCCCAAATCGTAATTCGCAAGCACTTAGCAAATGAGGCTAAGGAGGAACTTCGTTCCAGGGGGGCGACTCCTCTTGTTGAGGGAGTGGACTTTCCCTCTTTTGGAAGCCTTTGTGCTGAGCTAGTAGGCAACCCCTCTCACAAATTAAAGGTTATAGGTGTTGTTGGTACTAATGGGAAAACAACGACAGCTGCGCTCTTGCGTTTTTTACTCGTAGAAGAAGGAAAGAGAGTTTTAGAGATTGGTACTTTGGGTGCAATGCTTTGGGCGTCTCATAATAATGAAACACCCTTGTGGAGTGAGAAAACGGGCTTTACTTCTCCAGATGTTCCTACTTTACAGGACCTTTTACGTCAGGCCCTAGAAGATCATGTCTCTTATGTTGTCATGGAGGTCACAAGCCATGCGATTGCTTTAGGCCGGGTTGAGGGAGTTGAGTTTGATGCAGGTATTTTTTTAAATTTCTCTCAAGATCATTTGGATTTTCATAAAACGCTAGAAGAGTACAAACGAGTTAAGAAAAGTTTTTTTACGGAACACCTAAAGGCTCAAAAAGTTAAAACCGCACCTTATATCATCATTAACGCGAATGACATGGCAGGAGCTGAGCTTTCTTATCAGTTGCGAACCGCAGTTGACCCCACAGTACATGTTCTTTTGAAGCGTTGGGAGGGTTATGAAGTTGATGAGGAATCACTCGAATTGGCAATCACTTTACATAAGAAAGAAACTTTTCCTATTGTGGGACATTTTCAAGCTGAAAATTTATTGTCTGCGGCAATGACAGTAGCGGCTCTTTTAGATCTCAAGAATGTTGATGTCTTAATGAAACTTAAAAAATTTACAGGATTGCCGGGGAGAATGGAAATTGTAACGGCGAGCTTTAAAGGAGTGAGGCGAAGTTTTATCGTCGACTTTGCTCATACTCCAGATGCTCTTGAGAAGAACCTGCAGTCGCTTCGCATGGGCTTGAAGAAGGGGAAGCTTTGGCTCCTCTTTGGCTGTGGTGGCGATAGAGATGCTTCTAAACGTCCGATTATGGGGGAGGTAGCTGCAAAATATGCCGATCATATTGTGGTGACCTCAGATAATCCCCGTTCCGAGGACCCCGATAAGATCATTTCTGAAATAGTAGAGCCTTTAAAAAAAGCAGCTGTACCTTATATCGCTATTACTTCTCGTAAGGAGGCAATGAAGCATTGTCTTGAGCACATGAATAAAGACGATATTTGCCTTGTTGCTGGCCGTGGGCATGAGGACTTTCAACTTGTTGGAGATCAGAAGATCCCGTTCCGCGATGCTGATGTACTTAGGTCCTTGGGTTGCTAGAGGATTTAAGAATTTTAAACTTTCTGTTGTTTAGAGAGTGTTTTAACAAGACATAATCACGTGGTGTTGACTAGGCTAGCGAGGATGAGGCGGATTGGCTGTGGGTAGAGTTGGAAGAACATTCGTTTGGAAGAGTTAACAGTTGAGTGATTTCAGGAATAGAACTCGCATTCGAGTTCTCAAAGAACTGTGGCAGGATTACCACTCCCAAGAGGGGTGGTATCAGTTTGATCGCTGGTTGGATCGCCAATTTAAGAGTAATCATGCTTTCGGAAAAAGAGATAGGCGATGGTATTCGGAGTATCTTTTTACAGCCTTTCGCTATGCCGAGTTAGCTTTTGCTGTTCTCGGAGATAAGCTCCATAAAACATCGGAAAAAGATGTAAAGGCACGTTTCCTGAGATGGAATACGGATGCTTTTTGGGCGATTATTGAAGAGCGAGCTGGCTTTCCTGAAAAAGCTTTTGCAGATGACCTAGAAAAACATAAAGACAGACTTTTGGAGTTTAAGAGTGATGCTCTTATGTGGGCAGGACTTCCGGCTCACTGGGCACCGTCAATTCAAGAGCGAGCAGAAGCTTCTGAATGGTCAGAGGATCAGACTCAGAAGTTTATTGAATATATTGGTATAAAAGCGCCTCTATGGATTCGTCTCAATCAAATTGAAAAACTAGAAGAGCTAAAAAAAGAACTTGCACATGAAAATATTCGAGTTCTTGAAGAAGACGCTGAAGCTCTTAGCGTTGAGGGAAATAAATCTTTGTATGCCTTGCAGTCATTTATCAACGGGGCATTTGAGATTCAAGATTGGGCCAGTCAGCAGATTATAAAGCTAGTTGACTTCAAGGGACTCAAGCGAGTTTGGGATGCTTGCGCGGGCGCAGGTGGCAAAAGTTTGCAAATAGCTTTTTTGATGCGAAATAAAGGTCTTCTTTATTCGAGTGATTTGCGCGCTTACAAATTAGAGGAGTTAAGAAGAAGAGCGAAGCGAGATAACGTTCAAAATATTCGGACTTTTGAATGGCAGGGAGAGCTTCCTGATTGGAAAAAGCTCCCAGAAGTAAAAGATGGCTTCTTTGATTTGGTTTTTGTGGATGCGCCTTGTAGTTCGAGTGGGGTGATTCGTCGAAATCCAGAGTTAAGGTTTAAGTTTAGCCAGGAAGAGCTTCCGGAGTTAAATAAGTTACAGCTTAAGATACTTCATAATGCGGCTACGAGTGTAAGGCCTGGAGGGTTTTTGTGCTATGGAACGTGTAGCTTTTTTGTACAAGAAAACGAAAGGATTGTTGAGCAGTTCTCACAAAAGAACTCGAGATTTACGCTCATCAGTCAAAAAATGCACGGCATGCCCGCACGTAATTCCGACGCTACTTTCAGTGCTCTTTGGCAGCGACAATTAGATTAGTTCCCTAGTTAATCAATTCTTAACATTTGAGAGTCTTCTTTCGTGAGATCCTTATTAAAGAAGAGGAGTTGCATTGCTTTTTTTAATTGCACTTGTTTTTTTTACAGCGTGTACTGTTCAGCCAGTTAAGTCTGCAAGGTCTTCAATCGAATCTACAATTCCTGCTAATTCAGATACGGCATCAGGTGCGACTGCGCAGTTAGGCTTGTGGAGTCGTGGTCCGCAACAAACTGTTGATCCCGATGACTATACGCTTGATTCTACGGATGCCCTCAACTCACTCTCAAGAAATACAGTATCTTTATATGACTTAAATTCTTCTACGGGCCTGTTAAAGGGACCAAACTTGGAGGTCTTTTATAGTAAGAGTTCTTCGGATGGTGCTGGAAAAGCGTCGCCTACTATCTCTTCTTGGTCGGGTAGAAAGATTCCTTGGGATACTAAGGAATTTAAATCTTTTATGCTCTATGCGCATGGAAGCCGTGCGATTCGTTATATGAAGGACCTTTATCCAAGCTTGAGTTTTTCGGTGAGAGGTCAGGGGTTACTTCCGCTTTATGCTTACTCGAGTATTGATGATAATCCACTCAAAACAAAATATGAGATCAACAAAGATGGAAGAGTAGGAAATATTCTGTTTTTTCAATACGCTGATGAGCCGAGTGTAAGGTTTAATCCAGCTGATGAGTCTGATGCTATTTATCACGAATTCGGACATGTTTTTCAGCACGTCCTGAATCCCAATGTCTTAGAGACTGGTGGAAACTACGATATTGATATGTTGCTCGAAGGCTTGTCTGATTTTTTTGCAGCAAGCGCTATTAGAGACGACCGAATTCTTGAGTATTTGTCTTCAAATGCACCTCGTTTGTTTTCTGCTAATAATCGAACAGGTCGCTATCATCAGAGAAAACTGGGTGGCACTCTTCACTTTCCTGAAGATTATACAGGTGACTTCCATTTAGACGCACGTATTGTATCGAATGCTTTGAACGATATTCGCAAGTACTTAGAGGGGCAATCTGTAACGCTTTATCAGGGGTGCGGAAGTAATTGTACGGCTACCTGGAATTCCACAAGTAACTACATGAGCCGTGCAGATGCCTTTGATACAGCAAATTATCTAGCGCACGAAGCCTTAAGGGAGATTGTGCCCACTTCATCCATTATTCACTATTCTGAGCGCATTGTGGCTGCAGCGGGCAGGTTCTCTTGGAGCGCGCAATGTGGAAGTAGTTCTACGTGTCGCAGTGAAGTTGTTACGGACATAGCTGCTATTTTAAAGTCGAGGGGGATTCATACGAGCAATCCTATTCGTTGTAATTCAAGTGGGGCTTGTAATGCTTTTACATATTCAGGATCCAGCCCAGAAATTCGCTTGAACAATAACGGGAATCTTTATTTTACGCCTCTCTTTACATCAACGGGTGATTCTAACTCTGATTCTAATTTGGATCGCTGTGAGGCAATCTTAGCTATTCCAGACATTAGTTTAAAGGCTGGAATTCAAGCGAGCTCTTACGATACGCTTTTCGAGTTATACGATACAACCCAAGATAGTGCGTCTACTCAGGTGGGGGGCTTTACATCGCTAGATGGAATTGACCGTTTAACGCAGAACGCTCCTTATTTTGATGCCTATGATCTCGAAGTTAAACTTTGGGGCTTTTTGGGCCCGGGAGAGAATATCTTTAGTTTGGCTGGAGTCACTTCGAGTCGCTACTATGCTCAGCATCAGCTTGCAGTGCTATCGCCCAGTCAGAGTGCGCTTACGAGTAGCAATCCTTCGCCTCTTGGTTGGGCTTATAGAGCGCCTTCTACAGTAGGTGCGCAAGGCTATATAGAATTTGCGTTTAGTACACGTCCTTTTGAAGTGAGGTATGTAACTGAAGATGTTTATACTGTTCGTTCTCTCAAGCAAAAGCTAACGGTTTCTAATACTTCAGTTAACTTTTGCAACTAGTAGCCATTAAACGGCAGCTAAACGTCGATCTTAACCAAAAATTAACACAAAATTCCCGAAACTCTTCGATTAAGTACCCGAAGGATATGTAGGGAGAAAACATGAAGAAGAACATTCGTAAAGTTCGAGGACAAGGAACACTGGAGTGGATTTTAATTCTCTTCGTTCTTGTGGGATTTGTAATGCTCTTTGGTAAGGGCATTAAAAGCAAGATCGGTGGGCTTGTAGATAAAGTGTTTACTACGGTTGATAGCAACATCGGAACACTTTCTGCACCTCAATAAAGCTTTGCATGAAGCGCATTAACGGACGCAGCGGCGGGCAGGTCCTGGTGGAGTACATACTCCTTTCAGTGATGTTGCTTGGAGCCACTGTGTTCGTTTTGCGTTTTATTATTCATGATGTGTTTGGTGGCTCGTTACCAACATTGAGTGACAAAACTACACAGTGTGTTTCCAGGCTTCCTAATGGGAGTTGTAAGTAATGAAGCGATCTAAAAAAAAAGGCCAAACAGTGGTCGAATATCTTTTGGTCGTGGTCATGATTGTTGGTGTTGCAAGTGCAGTTTATGTTGCCATTAAGCGCTATCTTCCGGGTCCCTTAAAGGCTGTAAAAAATAACCTCGAAGGAGATACTGATCCTGCGGGTAGATCGGCTGGCTCGGGTCAAAAGGGCTATAGGGAATATTACAATAACGTGGAGTTTAAATCGAAATGAAGACTTCAAAGAAAAAGACCAAGAGTGGACAGAGTACTATTGAGTTCATTTTTGTTTTTTTTGCTTTTATTTTCTTTTTGTCGATGAGTTATAATGCGGTTATCTCCTTTGCTGTCTATCAATATTTAAGTTATGCAAATTTCATGGCAGCCAGAGCTTATCAGCCTGCGCGCACCGGAAAACTTGATCAAAGAAACGCGGCCATTAGTGCAATGGGAGTTTATGTTCCTGGCATCGAAGTGGGCAGTCAGAATACGTTGTTTGCTTTTTCCTCAAAAAGACCGCTTGCACGTATTCGTCTTTGGGCTGTACCTGAGCCTGATTCTCAAAACTTACCTTTTATTTTACAGTTCGAAGTGCCTTTTTTAACACTTCCACTTGGAGATGATATTAAGCAAACTTTTGGAACACTTACTCTTAAGACAACTGTGATGTTAGGGCGTGAGCCCTCTCGTGATGAATGTCGTTTTTATTTTTCAAATCTTTTTAATTCTTTAGGAGGAAGCTCGCCTCATACAGCAGCTGCCATGGAGGACAATGGATGTTAGCTGCGAGCATAAAGCGCAATCCCAAAAGTGGGCAGGCGCTTATTGAATTTCTCCCAGCTATTATTTTATTTTTTGTAGTTATTGGAGCAAGTTTAGTTTTTTTTATAGGCCTCAGAGAATCTTTTCACATGCAAATTGCAGCTCGAAATGCAATTTTTGCAAAGATAAGAAATTCCGGCCCACTTGTTACTCCTGCTGCTGCTCTTAACTATAATGGGCACTATATGTTTCCATTTACGTCAGTTGGCCAGGCTGGCTTAAGCCCATCAAGTACATGTATAAGTGTTCGCCCTCAAAGCGGGGTAACGGAGGCTGTTTTACCCTCGATTATGGGGCTGAGTCTCAATTTGAAGCGAGCTCATAGAGCGACAATATTCAGGCGTCCTGGTCCAGTTAATCGATGTGACTAAAATGCCTTCTTGCTCTGAGGCTGTTCTCTTAACAATGTTAACGGTGCTTTGACGAATAGCTGTAATTTGTCGCTGAAATGCTAATTTTCTTTTAAGAATCAACCGATCCGTAGACTAGGAGTGAGTATTTGAACCAGTCACGCGCCTTTTTTATAAGTCTTGCTTTTGCGTTTGTGGGTATGCTCTTGGTGGCATTCTACATTTCAGAAGAAGAAAAGCGTTTACTCGAGACGCATGGAAAGCCAGCGATGGTTGTTGTTGCCAATAAGAACATTAACGAAATGCAATCACTCGATTCTACAATGTTTGATATGAAATCTATCCCAGCAACTTATAGTCAGCCAGGAGCCATCACCGATCCTAAGGATCTGGAGGGTATGGTTGCTTTGGTACCTATTCGTGAAGGAGAACAAATTGTTGTTACAAAGCTGGCTCCTAAGGGCGCACAAACCGGTTTAGCGCCTCAAGTAGCCGCTAACAAAAGAGCAATGGCTATTATGGTAAGTGATGATAATGGAGTTGGAAAATTAATTAAGCCAGGTGATTACGTTGATGTGATTGCAGGTATTGTCTACCCGGGACCTGATGGGGCTCCACAGAAAGAGTTGAAGACAATCCTTCAAAATATTCGCATTCTTGCTACGGGTGAAATTGTTACAAACAATATCCCTCAAATTTTTGAGACTGATCCTTTAACGCAAAAGAAAGTTGCAGTCAGTGGTCGTGGCGATCAGAACTTTAGCAATATTACGGTAGAGGTTACTCCGGAACAGGCTCAGATTTTAATTTATGCACAGGACGTTCAGAGTGGACGTCTCTATTTAACATTAAGAAACCCAGTTGATCGTGTTGAAACTCAAGTTGGAAGTACAACAATTGACGAAGTTCTTGGTCCTGATTCTAAAAGAGCTGAGGCAAGAGATCGTGAGCAGAGAAGAATTGCTGAAGAAGCTAGGCGTCAGGCAGAACTTGAACGCTTAAGACAGCAAGCGCCAGCAGATGAAGAGCGTAAGCCAGCGGGATATGATCCATTAGAAGCAGGAGGAGGTGTGCTTGAATAATTTAGCGAAACTTCTTCTTTTCGTTTTTTGTGCTTTTCCTGTCTTTGCACAGGATGACAAATCCAAATCAACTGAGACTCAAAAGGTTGGTGAGGTTCCAGATTCAAGTCTTGATGAGATCATGCAATCGCGTGATGAGTTAAAACCGATTTATGGTTTTGAGGAAATATACATAGCGCTTAACAAAAAGGATTCTTCTACTAAATCAGGTGCTGTTATTAATTTAGATAGTATTGAAGAAATCAATGACGCTAAAGATATCTATTGGGGTGTAACTGTTTCAGGAATTCTTAAGTTTGACCGTGAAAGTATGGGAGTTGCTGGCCTTTCGAATAAGCGTTTCCCAATTGTTGCGTCAGGAAATACTGGGACAACCCAAGTTCTCGTTTATAATCGAGAAACTGATCCTCAAACAAAAAAACCAGTTCCGGGTGATAAACTATATAAGGTTTTTCGTGTCACTGTAACGAATGAAAACTTAGTCGATCTTATGCAACAAATGAAAGCAAAGATGGGTAGGATTGAAGGTGTTGAGATTCGTATTATTGGTGACCAAGTAGTGGTCGACGGTAAGGTCATAATCCCTCGAGATTTACGACGTGTTTTAACAGTTGTTCAAAATTATCAATCTAAAGGTAAGCCTGTTGAACTGCTTGCAGAAATTTCTCCCTTGGCGCTCCAGCTTTTGGCTGAGAAAATGCAAGATGAAATCAATGGCGGTAAAGATCGCCCAACAAATATTTATGTTCGTGTCTTAAATGGAAGATTTATTCTAGAAGGAAGCGTTGATAAGAGGATTGATCGCGATATTGCCGTGCAAACGTGCCAGGCTATGATTCAAGATCAGTTTCAGTTAGATCCTAAGGCTATCAAAGCACCGAATTATGGAAACTTGCCGGAGTGCATGCTTCGAATTCGTATTCGTCCAGGTGCTCCACTGGATCCTGATCCTATTATCACCGTCCGAGTAGATTTTGTAAGTTTAGTGAGAAACTATCTTAAGGCTTTTAATTTCAAGTGGGGTCCCGGTGTTTCAGCGGATGCAAGCTTTGGCTATTCTAGTGATGTTGGTCGCTTCTTGGGATCTTTTCAAGCGATCGTATCTGGACTTTTCCCGACTTTAAGTACCTTAGCTAGAAACGGGCATGCGAGAGTTTTAAAATCTGCAACGCTCTTAGTGCGTGATGGTGATGATACTTCTGCGGGTGATGGTTCAGGACCAGAGTCTTCTATACGAGAAGTATTGGAAATTCCCTATTTTACTCCTGGTTCTACGGGTTCGAATGGACAGTCAACTCCACCACAGTGGAATTTTAAACCTTTAGAGACACGCGTTTCTTTGCGAGTTCGCTCTATCCCAGGAACAGATAAAATTAATTTAGCGATTAAGGCTACTCAGACTGAAGCTCAGGATAAACCTGCGCCAGACGCACCTCCAGGAACACTCGCTTATGATGTAAATACAAGTCTTGTAGTTTCAAATGGTGATAGTGCGGCACTCGGTGGAATGATTTCAGAAAGACGCGCTGTGAGTATGGGACGAGATCCTGCAGATACTACAGGAACCGGTGGTAATTCTAACGACATTACTTTATTTAAACTCTCGCGAGCACATGAATTTACCGACCAAAAAAACCAAATGATTATTTTTGTAACTCCAACAAAAATTCGTAATGCGAGTGAAGGCACTGAAAGTCTAAAAAGGAAGTTTAGGTTGAAAAAATAATATGGCAAATCCAGGCGCAGGGCATGTTATTGCAGTAGTTGGTGGAAAAGGCGGGGTTGGTAAATCCGTTTTTGCTGCAAACCTTGCACTTACTCTTTGTTTGGATCGTAAGATGGCCATCGCGGCTGTTGATGCTGATATTCAGGGTTCGGGTGACTTGAACCTTATTTTTGGAATCAAAGAGCCTCGAAATATTGGTAATGATTTAGTTGAGGGTAAGGTTAGGGCGGGTGATCCTCTTAAGCGGATTATGGCACAAGTAATGGTGGGGGGGGCTGCAAGTCAAACTTACGCTCTTCAGCTTTTACAAAACTTAGAAAGAGTAGCGGATATTTCAGAAGAAAAAATGGATCTGGCTATGCGCTCATTGAAGAGTACCTTTCCAGTAACGATTGTGGATTGTGGTTCTCGACTTGAGGGTGGTCTCATTAAGGTGCTCGAGCATGCCTCTATTATCTTGGTTGTAACAAATCCGGAAATTTTAGTTCTCAATCAAACAAAAAAAATAATTCAAAAGCTTCAAACGCTTTTGTTTCCGCCTGAGTTTGTAAAAATTGTTTTAAACAAATTTACAACAGGTAACCCCTATAATGGACCCTTTCTTGAGCAGACTTTAAAGCGCCAGGTCTTGTCTGTTATTCCTGAAGAAGTGGAGCTAGCAAGAACCGCTCTTGGTAAGGGACAGCCTATGGTGAGTTTATCGCCAAATTCAGCAACTACACGTGCCTATGTACAGTTTGCACGACAGCTTTTCGAAGGAAGAATTCTAGAGAAGTTAGCAAGTCTTCAGAAACCACGTCAGCAAGCAGCTCAAGTGGCAGCATCAAACGCAGCTAAAGACGGCAAGGGAGTAGCTCAGTTAAAGGCGCCTTCTCGTTCGGCTTTTGGAAGAGAGCCGCAGGACCCTAAGTAAATTTAAACTTTTAATCCATGAACAACTTGTTGATAAAATGGATTTGAAAAAAGAACAGCTTAATCGTCAGTTAGATGAAGCTAAGAAGCTTGAGCTTCGCGAAAAGGCAATGAAGATTGTGACTGAAGTTGTGGGCAAGGAAGACCATCCTTGGAAGTCGCGAGAAGAAAGTGCCAAGCTGGTAAAAGAGATACTGGATGAGGCTCTAGGCTTAGGTCCACTTGAAGATTTGCTTACAGATAAGACGGTTACTGAGATCATGGTGAACAGAGCTGATCTTATTTATATTGAAAAAGCTGGGCGTAACACAAAAAGTCCAGTTGTTTTTTCGAGTAACGTTCAAGTAATGGCCGCTATTGAGCGTATTGTGAACCCACTCGGCAGAAGGATCGATGAAAAAACTCCTTATGTGGATGCACGTCTTCCTGACGGTAGTCGTGTTCACGCTATCATCCCCCCGCTTTCTATTGATGGGCCGATGATTACAATTCGTAAGTTTCCTGAGAAAAGATTGGGTCCCGATGACCTCATTAAGTTTGGTTCGATGAGTCCTGAAATTGCAGATTTCTTGCGGACTTGTATCGAAGGCCGACTCAACGTTCTCATCTCGGGTGGTACGGGATCTGGTAAAACAACTCTTCTAAATGTAATGAGTAGTTTTATTCCAGCAACGGAGCGTATTTTAACGGTAGAGGATGCAGCCGAGCTTTCGCTTGGTCAGGAACATGTGGGAAGACTTGAAACTCGTCCTGCAAACATAGAGGGCGCTGGTGCTGTTACAATTCGAGATCTTGTTAAGCAAACGCTTCGTATGAAGCCCGATAGAGTTATTATAGGTGAGGTTCGTGGTGGAGAGGCGCTCGATATGCTTCAGGCTATGAACACAGGTCATGATGGTTCAATGGCAACTGTTCACGCAAATAATCCGAGGGATGCTATAGCTCGATTGGAAACACTTGTTCTTATGGCGGGTATGGACTTGCCTGCAAAAGCAATCCGAGAGCAAATTTCAAGCGCTGTACATTTAATTGTGCAGCAGTCTCGTTTGGCTGATGGTTCGAGGCGCATTACGCACGTAACAGAAGTGTGTGGAATGCAAGGAGACGTGGTTACAACACAGGATATATTTGTTTATAAGCAAACGGGAATGGATAAGGATCGAAAAATTTTAGGCAAGCACGTTGCTACGGGTTTTATTCCTAAGTTTGTTGAGAAGATTGAAGCGCACGGAGGGAAGATTCCTCGCGGAATCTTTAAAGCAGTGTGAACGTAGCCGTCATAGTAGCATCGGGCTTTTGTTTTTTTCTAGCTGCTTATTTACCTTTTGCTACATGGGAAGAAATCATTTGGCGCGGTAAAATTTTAGGCACACGCGATACACTCAAAAAAGAGTATGAAGATTTATTTAAGTTAAAAAGTGAAGCTGAGGTTTTAAAAGAAATCCTCATATGGGGCTTTGTTCTAGGAATACTGACTTTTATTGTAATGCCAGGTTTGATCTTGGGTGTTGTTACGGCAGTTGTGCTTTTTTTCTTCGGTATTCGAATCCCTTTGATTTTGGCTAAGACCATAGTCAAGAAAAGGCGAATTGCTCGTTTTACGACTCAAATGGTAGATGCCCTGACTCTTATGGCAAACGGCCTACGTTCGGGTTTAAACGTTCCGCAGACGTTACAAATTGTCGTAGATGAAATGCCGGCACCAGTGAGCCAAGAATTCGGTCTTGTCTTAGACCAAAACAGAATCGGCGTTCCCCTAGAGGCTGCTTTTGAGAATATGGCTAAACGAATTAACACAGAAGAGATTTACATTTTTTCAACGAGTGTAAATATCTTACGTGAGACTGGCGGTAACATGGCCGAAACTTTTGATACTATTGTTAAAACAATTCGAGAACGTATGAAGTTAGCCAAAAAAATTGATGCCCTCACAGCACAGGGGCGTACGGCAGGTCTTATTGTGGGCATGGTTCCCTTTGGTACAGCTGGGATGATGTTTATTATTGATCCAGAGTTTATACGTCCCTTGTTTACGACCATTCCCGGTTTTTTTATCGTGCTCGTAGTGTTGGCGTTGGTTGCAGCGGGGCTCTATATCATCAACCGCATGGTTCAAATTAAAGTTTAAGAAAACCTTAAGATAACTTATCGAAAACGTTGCCTAGATATTCTAGTGCGATATTTTTTGTGTTTCCGCTAAGCCTGCTTAGCATGAGGGCGGCTGCGCTTTGCTTGATGAGATTTTCGCCTGAGTTTGTTTTTTTTAATTTAGTGCGTATGGCGTTTGATTCTATTTGTGCAAGTTCTTCGAGTAAGCTTTCCTGGGCCTGTTCTTTTTGAGTGTGTCCAAATTCGAAGTGGTAGTCGTGAGTGTTGTAAGTTTTCTTGAGGTAGAGTTCGTCGTATCTGTTAAACATTGTTTTGCACCTAGGTGGAATATTAAGAGCCATGACTCGCCCAGTCAAATACTTTATTAAGAGATTTTAAGGGGGCTTTTTTACGTAAAAAAATGACTTAAGTTTTGGCAATATTCATTAAAGGCCTCTCTGGGGCTTTTGGGCCTCGTTTGCGCTCTTCTTGCCCAATTTTTGACACCGCTTGTAGAGCACTTGTGGCAAACTTTAAGCATGAGTGCACTCAGAAAACTCTTAGTTTTTGGATTCCTTTTTGCATTAACAAACGCTTGGTCTGGTGTGAACGTAAATAACGGAAATTTTTACGTTACGTATACAGACTTTGTAGTATTTACAGCAGGATTACCGATTGAAATAACTCGCACTTATAATAGTCGATCGAGTTTTATTCCTGGCAAGTTTGGCGTGGGTTGGTCAAGTGAGATTGATTCTTACATCAAAGTTGAACCGAGTGAAATTGTTTATTTTGAAGGTGGCGGCGGTAATGTCCTTAAGTTTGTTCCTAAGGGTCTAGGTGTTTGGGAAAATACAAGCTTAGGTGCTCAATATATTAAACGAAGTGGAAAAACAGCAAAAACTTATACCTATAACTTCCAAGGCAACACAGGGAAGAATTTGGTTTTTAATTATGTGGGCCAACTTGTTAAATTACAGGATGGAAACCGAAACTTTGTTGAGTTTGTTTACAACAAAGGAAACCTTAAAATGCTTAAGGACAATTTTAATAACCAGATTTTGGTTAAAACAAAAGATTACGGTGGCTTTCCTCGTATTGAATCCATTAGTTACTCAGGTAAAAAATCAACCTATAGCTATACGCCTAAGGGTGATCTCGTAAAAGCGACCACTATGGATGGGGCACGTTATGACTATGCCTATGATGACGAGCACAATATGACGAAGATTGCTTATGGTAATGGGTCAACCAAGACTATGGCCTACAACAAGATTAGAGATCTCATTACGAATTTTAAAGATGTAGACGGATCGACCATCGCCTACGATTATTTTACTGACACACTCAATCCTGAGAATAAATTTGGGACTATTGTTGCTCGTAAAGACAGTACGGGCAAAGAAGATAAGGCGCAGTTTTGGTATGAGTTTAGAAAGAAAAAAGATGGAACTCGATATGCGTATCGTACAGTTTCCACTTATAACACCGAAGCAACGGAAACTCTTCTCACTGAATGTTGTGGCACACCACTCTCAATTACGCAGTGGGCAGTCGGGCGTAATATAACAAACCCTGCTAAGAACCTTGCATGGACACAGCCGTCTGGAAAAAGAAGCGTAACTCGTTTTGAGTACTATGCTGATGGAAGTTTAAAGAAAAAACTTCTTCCGAATGGCTCTGCTATTTCAATTGCTTACAATCCTGTAAACAAAAAGATTGCTACGCTAGAAAAAGCTGGTGGAAAAATCGAATATGTTTACGATGCCCGTCAAAACTTAGCATCAGCTAAGGATTATAAAGAAAAACTTAAGTTGGATTTTACGTATGATGTTCAAGGGAGAATTACAGTCGTCAACGAAAGTCCATTAGCGAAAAAGACAGCAAGCACTCGCAAGTTGTTCTTTAGGTATAACTCAGACGGTTTGCCCGTAGAGGTTAAAGAGCGCAATTACAACGGTAAGGAGTCTCTCATTAAGATGGCTTATTTTCCGAATGGCCAGTTAAAGGAATTGTTGAATGCTTCGGGTAGAAGTTTAGCTTCGCAAAATGAGATAAATACTACTCAAAGAATTTACGGAACCTTTCAAAGGGTTTTGGAGATCATTCAACCTTCAGGAGTAAGTCTTAGCGTAGAAGGAGCGGCTATTTAATGAAAAAACTATTTCTCGCACTCGGGCTTCTTTCAACAAGCTTATCTTTTGCTTTGATGCAGACATATGATCCTCGTTACGCTCAACAACAGGGCGTGTTTCCAAGTCAGCTTTCAACGGGTGAACTCGTGGGCAATATGGCAAATGGTCAGGCTTGTCCTGTACAGGTTCAACCTATGCAAGCGCCCTTAAATCAACAAATGATGCAGCTTAATCAGCAGCAATACATTCAAGGCGTACACGGAACACAAATATTCCAGCAGTAATCCAAAAGGCGTCAGAGACCTTTTGGGCAGATGCCCGCTACCTTTTTTGCATTGAAGTTTATATATTAACTAGAAGGCGTTGAGGCAGGCGCTGTTGTTGCTGGTGCTGCTGTTGTGGGAGTAGTCGTTGCTGCGCTGGGTGTGGCTGTGGTTGCGCCAGATGTACCACTTGCAGGCGGTGTCGTTGAGGTAACTTTGCCACTTTCATCAAAGGTCTTGTGTGACTCTACTGCGCCTGAGGGTGAATAGGTCGTATCTGAGACGGTACGATGACCTGTGTAAGATGTATCAAAAAAACGAGGATGCATAACTACGTGTCGAGTGCCTCCTCTTGAAGCTCCTCCGCTACCACTAGCGCCAGAAGGTATTTTTGTAGGTCTTCCTGATGAGGCAACGGCTCTGTCGCTTCCTTGGAGACCCGTTCTTGAGGCTGTAAGCATATTGGCTTTGCATTCTTTTATTTCTTCTGCCATTTGTGCATTGGGACTGCCAACGCTTCGGAAAATAATTTTATTGTAATGCCTATCAAGGGTGTCGATCTTTGTCGTGACTTCGTTCTTACACGCTTCTAAAAAAGCTAATCGTTTTGATTTAGATGGATCTTGTAAAGTGGCTTCTTCGGCCCATAGAATTCCTGAACTTTCACTTAAGTGAAGTGCGAAGACTGAGGTGTCATCACTTCGTTTTTCAATTCTATCGACCATGGGATGGTTTTCGTAGGATTCTAAGAATTCATTGCAGGCATCGAGACAGGGAGTTTCTTTTTTCTTTTCTTCTTCTGGAGGCGTGGCGAGGAATCTCTCGGGCGCAGCTACAGGAGTCGGAGTGGGTTGAGTTTTAGCAATTTGTTGAGGAGCAGAAGTCGGTATTGGTGTCGGTGGAATATTTGCTATGGGTGCAGGTAATGGAGGTGCTGGCGGTGTGGGGCTAAAGCTCGGTATAGCGGGAGTGCTGCGAGGCACACTCGGTATGTGCGAGTCTTGGGTCACAGTTTTGCGCAGAAGGGGGGCTTTTTTTACACTCAAAAAAAGATCGGGATTGTTAATGGGTAAACTTTGATCCGTGGATCTTGCGGGGCTTTCTGTTTGTGATGCGAAGTTACTCGCTCTTTGAACTGAGCCTCTAAAGCTACTGCTGGAATTAGCCTTGGCTTTTGGGTTTTGAGGGGCTTGCTTCTTTACGCGACCTTTTCGCTCTAGCATGCTCCTGAGGGAGCTTGTGGTGTTTGTGCTTGAAGGGCTTGATGTTTGAGGGGCGACAGTTGCTGCTGACGTAGCATTGCTGGCAGCACCTTGCTGTGGCTTTTTAGCCAAAGTCCCACAGGCTGGGACGCCCAATAAAAGCAGAGACCATACCCCCAAACGCACTTTTCTTATTGTCTTCTTTATTGGCTAAAAATAGGGTTAATTTTTAAGCCGAAATCGCTGAAGTGTGTAAAGTTCAAACAGTCATTTGTCTAAAGTCTAGACACCTTAACCAAGCCTTAACTTTGTTATTAACATTGTTAAGAGGCATCTGGGCTTATTTCGCACTCGGCACGAAAGCTGCATCCTCATAGTTGAGTTGAATTTATGAGGATTTTTGGAATAACATTTTTATCTCTTTTCTTAATGGCCCAGTCTGCACATGCAACGTTTGCGTTTCAAAATCAAAACCTTGCTGCTTATAACGGAGGCTATCAAGCAAGTAACTCTGTAACCGGAGAAGGAGTTGGAACTCAATTCTTAAGCTGTGGTTGTGCTGAGCAAATTATTGCAAAGAGTGTATCTAAAGGGAGTGCTTGTGATAACTACGCAAGGCTTCATGTGAATGCAGCTACGGCGGGGTCTGGAATTACGGCAGGCGCTGCTCCGGCGGCCGCAGCGAGCCATTTGTAGCGCCAAGTTCACTTATTAGTATCCACAAAGAAAAATCAAATTAGTAACGTGCATGAGAAGGGCGACTCGTCTCGCGAGTAAGTCCAAAACGTTCCCCAACCCATTGAAAAGGCGCTGTTGCGGTAGCCCAGCTTTTTTGGAAGCTCCTAGAGTTCACAGATTGATGGTAATAATTCTCAAGGCTTAGCCCATTCCATCGGAGTTGCCCGATGAGCGTCAGAATAATAAAGAAAAAAAGTGTTTGGCCTAAAAATTTCAAAACTCCCATAGGTGTCATTATAGCTATGATCCGCTAAAAGAGAGAGTCATGCATACGTATATAGAAGATATTTTTACTGGCAAGGTCCCCGTTGAAAGCGACATTACGCTTAAGGGCTGGGTTTATAATGTTCGATCCAGTGGAAAAGTTAAATTTTTGATGTTCCGAGATGGAACAGGCCTGATGCAGGTTGTCTTTTTTAAGGGCGGCTGCGACGAAGGTTCTGTTAATAATTTTGAAAAGCTTACGCAAGAAACTGCCGTGATTGTTCAGGGCAAAGTTGTTTCAGCTCCTAAGGCCCCTGGTGGTTTTGAAATTGCCGGTCAGAGTTTTGAAATTGTAGGCACGAGTGTTGATTATCCTATTTCTCCTAAAGAACATGGCCCCGCTTTTTTGCAAGACAACAGACATTTGTGGATTCGCTCCAAAAGGCAGCATGCCATTTTAAGGATTCGTTCTGAGATTATTCACGCAGCAAGACGCTTTTTTGATGAAAGAGGTTTTGTGGCGTTTGATGCTCCCATCTTTACTCCTAACGCGTGTGAGGGAACAACAAATCTTTTTGAAGTGAATTACTTTGATGATGCCAAAGCCTATCTCACGCAGAGTGGGCAACTCTACGGCGAGGCGGGCGCAATGGCCTTTGGTAAAGCTTATGTTTTTGGACCGACTTTTCGTGCTGAGAAATCTAAAACGCGTAGACACCTCACGGAATTTTGGATGTTAGAACCCGAAGTGGCTTATATGGATGTGAATGGCGTGATGGAACTCTCTGAGCAAATGGTTGCTTATATCGTTCAAAGCGTTTTAAGAAATCGTGCGCGCGAACTTGAAGCTCTAGAGCGCGACACAGCTAAGCTTGAAAAAATCAAAGCCCCCTTCCCAAGAATTCATTACACTGAGGCGGCTGCGATTTTGGAAAAAGAAAGTAAAGACGGATTTAAAATGGGAATGGACTTTGGAGGTGGGGATGAAACCATCCTTGCAAATAAATTCGATGGTCCAGTTTTTGTGCATGGATTTCCCACAGCCATAAAAGCTTTCTATATGAAAGAAGATCCTACGGATCCTACCTATACTTGTTCCGTTGATATGCTTGCACCTGAAGGATACGGAGAAATTATTGGGGGCGGTCAGCGTGAAGAGCGTATCGGTGTGCTCGAGAAAAAAATTGCAGAGCATGGTTTAGACCCAAAAGTTTTTGAATGGTATTTGGACTTGCGTCGCTATGGCTCGGTGCCCCATGCAGGATTCGGATTAGGTATAGAACGGCTCACAGCGTGGATATGTGGTGTTGAGCACATCAGAGAATGTATTCCATTCCCCCGTATGCTTTATAGGTTGAGCCCATAGGCTTAGCCGCTTAGTTGTAAGGCGATATAAATTGACCCCATTGCCACGTGGGTTTAGTCCATGGGGCAGATAATGATGAGAAATTTATTTAAAAATTTACGTTTGCATTTTTCAATTAACACTTTAGCCCTCATTGCCCTTTTGGCAGCGTGCTCAAAAGCAAAGAGCTCGTCTGGGATTATTCCTGTTGATCCGAGTCCAAGGGCCACGGGGTTGTTGGAGGGCGATCAAGTCGTAATATTGCCAAGCTTTGTTAAGTCTGAGGCAGAAATCGCTTTTGAAGAACAGCGCGCTCTTAAAATTAAACAGGACGCATATGATCTCATAGCAGGCTTAAAAAAAGAGCAACTCACATTTAAAGCAACCTTTAAGGCCTTAGATGTTGCAGATGCAAACTTTGGTCAAATTGCGAATCGCTTGAGCGTGGTAGGAAGTCTTGCGGGAGAAAAGTCTTTGCGAGATGCTGCGAATGATGCAGCTTCACGCTTAGAGCAATTTGCTGCTGAGCAAGCTCTTCGTTCAGATGTTTATAAAAAACTTGAAGAGGCTGCGGCTCTTGTTCCTCCTTCAGACTCCTATGATGCAAGACTTGTTGAAAATTACCTAAGAGCTTTTAAAAAGAACGGTGCCAATAAAACCGAAGAAGAAAAGGTCAAAATTGCTGAGGTAAATGCTGAAATCTCCAAGGCTAAAACTGAATATGAAACACAACTTTCTGAAGCAATGAAGAAGGTGCTTCGACTTTCTAAAGAAGAGGTTGCGAGCTTGCCAACCTATATCCAAGAAATGGTAAAGAAATATGAAACTCCCGAAGGCTACAATGTTCTTCGCGGAAACTTAAACGTATGGTTCGCGATTATGACAGATTCTGATAGTGAACCCTTACGTAAAAAAGCGTGGATCAATCGTTATTCCTACGCAAGAGATGAGGCGACGCCTTCTTCTCTTGTGCTTGTGAATAAACGTAAAGAATTGGCAAAACTTTTGGGTTACAAATCTTGGGCGGCTTATCAAACAGATGGACGTATGGCAGGCACACCTGAGAGTGTAGATGATCTCTATGCACAAGTGATTGAAAAGCTTGAGCCCATAAAAGCCAAAGAAAATGAAAAGTTCACAGCACTTAAAAGAGAGTTGAGCGGCGATCCAAACGCAGTCCTACAAGCATGGGATCTTCCATACATTGAACAGCACATTAAAAAAACGGAATTTGATTACGACCCCGAGGCATTAAGGGATTATTTTCCGCTCGCAAAAGTTAAAAAAGGGATTTTTGATGTTTATGGAACCGTCTATGGCGTAAAATTTTCTCGCTTCGAGGGCGAGTATGATACTTGGTATCCTGGCGTGGATTTGTACTCTGTAAAGGATTCGAGTACGGGTAAGCTTTTAGGTGTGCTTTACTTGGATCTTTTCGCAAGAGCCGAGCAAGGCAAACGTACTGGTGCCTGGATGAATCAGGTAATTGCTGGGCAGATTGTTGAGGCTATTAGCTTTAGGCCAAGTGTTCAAGTTGTTACAAACTTCCGCCCAATCGCCGAAGGTGCAGCTGATAGTTACTTAAGCTTTGATGAGATGAGCACTTTCTTCCATGAATTTGGTCATGCGATGCACTCTTTAGTGTCAAGCGTGCCTCATGCTTCACTCACCATAGATGGAGTTGCGTGGGATTTTGTAGAAACTCCTTCTCAAATTATGGAAGATTTTCTCACGGACTATAAAGTGCTTTCACAGTTGTCTGCTCACAAGGAAACGGGCGAACCTTTACCCGAGTCTATCCTTAAAAAGGTAAACGATTCTGGAAAAATTAGCACAGGATATAGTTGGATGAGGCAAATTGCTTTGGGGCAGCTAGATTGGTCGCTCTACAACCGTGATATTGAAAGTTCTGATCTGGGCCTCGAAGAAATGATTAAGCTTTCTGATTCTAAGTTGAAGGATTATTGGATAGATATGCCTGACGGTTTGGGTTTTGTGGGGGCTTTTTCTCATATTAACTCCGGTGGCTATTCTGCGGGTTATTACTCTTACTTGTGGGCGGCTGTTGTGGCAGCAGATTGCTCTGAAGCCTTTAAGAACAGTGCCGAGGGTTATCTCAACCCCGAGCTCGGTATGAAGTGGCGCACCGAGGTGCTTTCTCAAGGGAACGCAAAAAATGCGGGCGAGCTTGTGAAAAACTTCTTGGGTCGAGAGTACAACTCAGAAGCCTTTATTCGTTCACTGCAGTAGTTTTATAATTTCTAATCCTATTGGCCCAGTAACCTGGGCTAATAGGGGAATTTGAGTTATCTCCATCAAAAAGTATCACCCAGGTGTACCAGTCTCTTGAGTCATTGCTTCTCTGTCTTTTCATGAGCTCTTCAACAAAAAAATGGATATCGTCCGGGTTCATTTTTGAAAAAAAGGCTATGAAAAGTGCGTGATGTGAGTAGGCTCCGTGTATGGCTGCAAAGTCTCCGTGCTCTACAGCAAGTGGATAGAAGTCTATGTCTTTTCCAGCATCTACTTTTTCTTTTTGGCTCATCTCGTGTGCCCATTGTTTTTGTGGAACATTGCCTTCGTAGAGTGTTCTTCCAATTTTAAAACCGTACTTGTTGAGTTCTTTGTTAATGGCGTCTTCTCCGGCAGCGATAATTTCTAGGGCACGTTCCTGTAATGCGGGATCTTCAAGATTATGAAATCCTTGCGTGATGACTGCAGAGATGCGTTCAAGATCTGCGCTCGGAACGCTCGCTTTGGGGTAGGCCCCACGAGTAAAATAATAAGTTGCTAGATTGAGATCTTCTACCTGCGTTTCTAGGAGAGCTTCGCTATCGAGAATAGGTAACATTTCAACTTTGTTATTTTTTATTTCTATATTTTGCCCAGGAACTTGAGTGATTTTTAAAATTTTAAAACCAGCCTGTTCTGGATGAATCAAGGCTTCTTTGTCGATTGGGGTTCCGTCAACTGAGCTTAGGGTCATTGAGCGAAAGGGAATGCCTATAATACTTGCGTGTGGAGTAATTTCGAAATCTGCTCGGAAGTAAACGACCATGCCAAGTTGCTTGCTTATCTCAATGCTTTCGTTTGTTTCTAAGAGCAGGCTGGCATTTTGTTTTCTATCCGCTGAGGCGACGAAGGAGATGCCGAGGTGGGGTGAGGTCAAATAGTCAAAGAATTCGGGATTGGGTTTTTGTGGAGTGCTCAGGGCATCCCTGCATGTATGGGCTTTTAGGTGGGGGCCGCACAGTAGAGCTAGGAGGGTTAAGTGTTTAATCTTACTCATGACACTATGCATTATAATGCTAGGGCTAGTATAAGTAAAATCAATAATAATTATAATAAGCTATAGTTTGTACTTATATAAAAAAGCTCTAAATGAAGAATGTCTATAGCAGTAAGATTCAGTACTTTTTAAGATGCGCAGAAGAAAGGAGCTTTTTTTCTGCAGCTAAAAGCATTGGGATTAGTCAGCCTGCGCTCAGTAGTGCCATGAAAACTTTGGAAGAGGATTTGGGTGTGGCACTCTTTAGCAGGAGCGTAAGGGGTATTGAGTTAACGCCCGCTGGGAAAAAAATATACGAGCATCTTTCTCGGATTCAGGGAGATATTCATGGAAAAATTCTTGAATCAGCAAACGAAGCTAATCCACTTTTGCGTATGGGGTGTGTTGGGCATATCGCCTCTGCTTATCTACTGGACATACTCGAAAAAAATAAAAAGACCTTGCCCATTGTGCATCTTTTTACTTCTAACTCCCTCGATTGCTACAATGAAGTTTTAAGTGGCCGTCTTGATTTTGCTTTTGTGACATGGAGTAAAAAACCTCAAAGGCTTAAGTATATAAGAGTCGCCTCAGAAGATGTCGCTTACGTCGGGCTGAAAGCAGCGTTCCCAAATCTAGAAAAAACTAAAAGTCTTGTGGATTTAAGTCAGTATCCCAAGGTGGATCTGCCAAAGCCTCAGCGCGACTGGACTCAACTATTAGAAGAGGATCAAGTAGGTTATATCGCTAAGGATGTTAGAATATTGCGCGACATTGTTTTACGGGGCTTGGCGGTTGGGTATTTACAGTTGAGCTTGTTTACAAAAGAAGAGCGTAAAAAGCTTATTCGAGCTCCTCTCAAGGGACTCTATACAGATCCAGCGGTTTACGCAGTATATAGGGCTGATATTTCGAGCGAAAGTAAAAAAACGATGGAACTTTTTTGCGCAGAAGTGGGAGCCCGGGCTAAGAGTTCCAGTACTTAAAGAGCATAAGTTTGTGGTCAAAAACTCCTCTCTACGCTAGTAATAAAGCCATATGGCTGATGTATATAGTGGAGCAATTAACAAAGGACTTGAAGGCGTTGTGGCATGTACCACTGCCATTAGCAGTATCGTGGACGCTACCCTTTGTTACCGCGGCTATACGATCGAGGACTTAGCTGAGCATGCAACCTTTGAAGAAGTTGCTTTTCTGCTCTGGAACGGAAAGTTTCCCACAAAAGCTGAGTTGACTGCTTTTAAAGCAGAAATTGAAAAAGAGGCGACTCTTGAGCCAGCATTCCAAAGTATTCTCAAAGACACCGTAAAAGAGCTTCCAAAGGGAGCTCATCCCATGGACATGGTTCGCACAGCGATCTCCATGCTTTCTTTTTATGATCCCGATGTGAACAATGACTCTCCAGAAGCAGTAAAACGTAAGGCACTGCGATTAACGGCTAAAATGGGGGCCATTATTGGACTAATAGAACAAGTGAGAAACGGTCGTGAGGCTCTTGCGCCTAAAAAAGGTAAGTGCTTGGGATGGAACTTGCTCTATCTCGTTACGGGTAAAGAGCCTAGTGATGAGTGGGCTCGCATTATGGACGTGGCTCTGATTCTTCATGCGGACCATGAACTCAATTGCAGCACTTTTACAACACGTGTGATTTGTTCAAGCTTATCTGATTTGCACTCAGCAGTTGTGGGCGCGATTGGTGCACTTAAGGGACCTCTTCACGGCGGGGCGAATACTGCCGTTATGGAAATGCTAGAAGAAATTGCTACTCTTGAAAACGCTCAGAAATTTGTAGACGAAGCCTTGGCTCAAAAGAAAAAAGTTATGGGTATTGGTCATAGGGTTTATAAAAATGGCGATCCCCGTGCAAAAATTCTACGAAAATTTAGTAAGCAACTGACTCAAGAAACAGGTCGACCAGAATATTACAATATGAGCGTTCATATCGATAACATGATGCAAGAGAAAAAGGGGCTTACTCCCAACGTGGATTTTTATTCCGCAACGGTTTATTCCTCAATGGGAATTCCCGGCGATTTATTCACTCCTATTTTTGTAGCAAGTCGCGTTTCAGGCTGGTGTGCTCATGCACTTGAACAGTGGGAAAATAATCGTATCTACAGACCACGTGGCGAATACACTGGTCCCACAGGACTTGTTTACAAAAAACCAGAGTAGCTTTTTCTATAACTAAAGATTCGATCAGCCTAAATCAAGCGAACGTGTTTTAATTGCGTGTGCGAATTCTCCACAAAGTCTTGATAAACAAAAAAGTATTTCTTTTTTGAAGATTTACTCGATCGACCATACCTTGTTCTAGGGAAGGGTAGGAGGGTTGCGATGAACATCAAAGAAAAAACAAAGTCGACTTTTTGGGTCATGCCGACGGATTTGAATCCCTTTGGGATACTATTCGGCGGAATGATGATGAGTTGGATGGATAAAGTTGCAGCCCTCTGTGCGATGGAGCATACAGAGAGAAATTGCGTAACTCTCTTTGTGGACCAGATGAAGTTCCACGCTCCTGTGAATGTTCAAGAAGTCGTGGAGCTTGAGGCAGAAGTTGTTGATGAGGGTATGACCTCAGTTTTAGTGCATGTTTCGGCAAAAAAAAGAAAATCCACAGAAGACTCCTCGCGTGGACTATTGGTTGCTGAATCAATTTTTAAATTCGTAGCCCTTGATAAAAATGGAAAAGCTACTGATAGGTGGGCAAAAAAGCTTCATGACCCTAAGCTACCACTCGCGAGTAGATATTTTAGAGAAGAACCTTTAAGTGGGGAAGCTTAGAAGAGTTAAACAAGGGTTGACTTTGAGTATCTAGACACCAAAATAGGTTTATGGATCAAAAGACTCAAGAAATCATACAAGAACTTATTGTTGCTTATGGAATGGAACTCGAAACAGTGGAGAATTACATAGCTGCTTCTGTAAATTTAGATGGTGTTCGTTCCGAGGTTATTAAAAAAATTCTTCAAGCTGACGTGCAAGAAGAAATGACACACGCACAAACTCTTGCCAATCGGATTAAAACAATTGGTGGAACAGTGCCTGGTTCAATGTCTTTAAAAAAGGGACAGACTTATTTGCAGGCCTTCGAAAACTCTACAGACATCGTTTCTGTTATTAAGGGTGTTATTGCGGCTGAAGAAGGAGCCATTGCTCAGTACAAAAAAATAATTAAACTTTGTGACGGACATGATTACGTTACTCAAGACATGGCGATTACACTTCTCTCAGGTGAGGAAGATCACAGAAGAGAGTTTATTGGCTTTCTGAAAGAGTACACCTAAGCATCGTATTTTTTTTGATTAGAAATTAGCTCTTAGGACTATATCGTGCATAATAGTCCTATGGCAGATCCAGCAGATTATTTTAATGCAGCAACAACAAAAAATATTGTAATAGGCTTTGTAGCCTTCTTAGCTTTTGGGGTTCTTTGGTCTTCTTTTAAAATTGTAAACACAGGACACCGCGGAGTTAAGACACGCTTTGGAAAAGTCGATAGCGAGTCTTTGCTGGAGGGTCTGTATTTTGTAAACCCCATCACCACAAACTTAGTTGTAATGGATGTTCGTGAAGTAAAAACTGAATCTAAAACTATGGCCTACACAAAAGACGTCCAACAGGTCGATGTCTTTTATGCGCTTAACTACAATCCTGATCCCACGAAGATTCATGTGATTTTAGAGCAAGTGGGTGTTGATTGGGCCAATAGGCTTATTCCTCAGGTCGTGCTTGGTAAAATAAAAGAAATTGTGGGGCATTATGAAGCTGTGCAATTAGTTTCTAACAGACAAGAGGCCACACGCGCGATTTTTGATCGAATTGTGGGCGAATTGGCTGCTAAGAATGTATCGATTCGTGGATTTGAGTTAACTAATTTGGACTTTAACGATCAGTTTGAACACGCAGTAGAATCTAAAGTAGTCGCTATTCAACAAGCTGAAGAGGCTAAAAATAAAACAGTGAAGGTGCGTGAGGAAGCCGAGCAGAAAATCATTTCTGCAAAAGCCGAGGCAGAATCTATGCGTATAAGAACACAGGCCTTATCGCAAAATAAAGGCTTAGTGGATTATGAAGCGGTTCAAAAGTGGGATGGCAGACTTCCAGAAACAATGATGGGTTCTGCGGTTCCCTTTATAAATCTAAAACAAAAGTAGAATTTTTTTATAGAGAGCTATTCAACGCTTTCGTTTATTTCTAGTTCAAGGTTGTTTGTTCCAACTTGGACTCGCTTAGATCCGAAAAGATCGCCTTTTTGTCGAGTGAGTGGGTCATAGCTACCATCAGGCTTGGGTTGAGATATGCGTACAGTGACTTCAACAAAGCCTTCGAGAGTTGTACCTTGCATCATGACGTTGGCTTGCGAAAGGGTAAAGCGAAAGGGAATTTTACGCGGGCTGAGTCTTGTGGCTGCAAGCGGGGGGCCTCCGCCAAGCGAGCGAGCTGAGATAAATATCATATAGTGCTCAGCAGGGATTTTGAGTCCTTTTTTGAGGCGAATAATTCCACGAATGGCCTTGCCCTCTTCTAGCTTATTGGCCGTAGGGTCAAATCCACCTAGAACTTCTTTGGTTTTTTGGGCCTGTTGTACATCCGTTGTACGTCCAATAGGGCCGGGGAAGCGCTCACGAGAGGGCTTGTCCGAACAAGACTCAAGGCTCGTAAGAAAAAGTATGAGGATAAGGCAATGAACAATGTGTTTAAGCATTCTGTTTACTCTTTAACCATTCTTTTAAGGAGGCGAAGTTGAGCTCAGGTGGAACTTTTCCTTGAGCTTTGTTCTCGTCTCCGCCACCTTTAAATTTTTGTTCAGCTACAAGAAGCTGGCGAAACTCACTGATGGGGAAGGAACTCTCATTTGTTTTTGAAACAAAGAAACCAAGTTTTGAAAGAGCCATAAAGGCCACCTTGTCTTTGGCAGCTTTGCTGCGCGCTTGATCGACAATCTCTCTAAGTTTATCAATGGCAATGCTGTCTTCAAAAGCTAAAAGCTGAAGTGTGTGTCCCTTGTAGGCAAAGTCTTCGGCGATATCGCTCGACTGACTCATAACTTTTTCTCTAAAGGCTTCGTCCTCTTGTTTTTTAAGTTCTTTCTTCTTAGTTTGAATTTTTTCTTCTGCTTCTAAAATATATGTATTGATAACTTTGAGGTTTTCCTCGGCAGAGGCTTTTTCAAGGTTAGGAAGAGGCTGAGATAACTGAAGCGCGAATATCTCTTCGTTCAATGTACTGACCCGTTTAAGCTTTTGCGTGATTTCTTCTTGGAGATAATCTTCGAGTGCGGTACCTGAGACAGCTTCTACGCGCCTCACACCACTAGAAACTCCACTTTCTTTAATAAGCTTAAAGCGTTTGATGTCCTGAGTGTTTGCTACATGGAGTCCACCACAAAGTTCCATGGAGGGGGTTCCCTCAATATCCACAACTCTTACAGTGTCTCCGTACTTTTCGCCAAAGAGAGCCATTGCGCCCTTAGCGGTAGCGTCTTTGTGAGACATGCTTTCAATGGTAACTTTGTGTGCTCCTTGGATTTGCTCATTCACCCAGTCTTCTATTTTTTGCTTTTCTTCTTCACTTACGGATTTGTTATGAGAAAAGTCAAATCTTAATCGCGTATCGTCTAAGAAGGAACCTGCTTGGTGAACGTGCGTTCCTAAATATTTTCGAAGAGAAGCATGTAGGAGGTGGGTCGATGTGTGATTGGCGCGAATTTTTGTTCGACGGGCATCATCGACTTCGGCAGAAACGATATCGCCGACTTTTAGTGAGCATGGGCCTTCGATTCTAAGAGCTAGTAGACCATCCGCAACTTTTTTACAGGTGCTGACAAGAAAAGTTTTCCCAGACTTATCCACAAGCTTTCCGCTGTCTCCTACTTGTCCACCACTTTCGGCGTAGAAAGGACAGGGATCAAGTGCGATCCATGAACCAGTATCTGTGGATTCAATTCCTAAAACTTTAGATTCTGTTTTAGAAGCCTCATAAAATTTAGGAGTTGTCTTAAGTGTGCTTTGCCATTCTTTTACAGAGTTGGGGAGGGCTTCGGCTCCCGAGCCCTTCCAGCTAGCGCGAGACATTTCTTGCTGTTTGGAGAGAAGCTCCTCAACTTTGTTCATTTCAATTTTTATCCCACGCTCTTGAGCAATAAGTTCAGTGAGATCAAAGGGAAATCCAAAGGTATCGTAAAGTTTAAAGACAGTGTCTGGGGCCAGTGAGTTCTCTCCCTTTTTCATGGCATCATCTAAAAGTTCAATGCCACGATCTAGGGTTTCAAAGAACTTTACTTCTTCTTGTTTTAAAACATCTAGGATGTAGGACTTTCTTTGACTGAGTTCTGGATAAACATCCGCAAGCGAGGCTTCGAGCGCTGGATAGATCTTTTCTAAAAAGGGATCTCGTATTCCAAGCTTGTGACCAAAGCGAACAGCCCGTCTCAGGATACGTCTTAAAACGTAACCACGACCTTCATTAGAGGGCATGACACCATCTGCAATGAGAAAACTGGTTGAGCGTAAGTGGTCGACAATAACGCGAGTGGCGCAAAGATTTTCTCGGTTGCCGAGATCAATCTTGTGTTTGAGCGAGTTTTCAAAATAAGCATGTGTTGCTTTAATGAGATCTGTAAAAAGATCAATCTCGTAGTTTGATTCCACGCCTTGCATGACAGTGCACATACGCTCAAGGCCCATACCTGTATCTACAGAGGGTCTTTCAAGTGGCGTGAGGACTCCGTTCTTTCGGTTGTATTGCATGAAGACAACGTTCCAAAACTCAAGCCAACGATCTCCGTCGACTTCTTTGCCTTGGTCCCAAAATATTTCTGAACACGGACCACAAGGGCCTTCATCGCCCATAGCCCAAAAGTTATCTTCTTCCCCAAAGCGCACAATGCGGTCTTTGGGTACACCTTCTTGCTTGTGCCAGATTTCTGCACTTTCATCATCAGTTTCAAAAACACTTACTCTAAGGCGATCTTTAGGTAGACCGAGGTCTTTGGTAACAAATTCCCAGGCAAAATGGATCGCTTCTTTTTTAAAGTAATCTCCAAAGCTAAAGTTCCCGAGCATTTCAAAAAAAGTATGGTGACGCTCTGTAAATCCAACGTTTTCAAGATCGTTATGCTTGCCGCCAGCACGCACACATTTTTGTGAACTTGTTGCGCGGCTGTAGGGGCGTTTTTCAAGACCTAAAAAAGTATCTTTAAATTGCACCATGCCAGCTGTTGTAAAAAGCAAGGTGGGGTCGTTATCGGGAACAAGTTTTGAGCTGGCTACTCGTGCGTGACCTTGTTTTTCAAAATATGAAAGAAAGGCTTCTCGAATCTCATTTCCTTTAACGGGTTTCATCCCCCTAAAAACTAGCCTAAGGGATGGTATTCTTCAAAGAGCTTTCTAACTTCAGAGTCATCAATTTTTAGATATCTTTCGGTGGTATTGAGCGAGGTGTGCCCTAGTAGGCTTTGGACTATTCTGACGTCGGCTCCTCCTGCGAGTAAGTGGGTGGCAAAAGAATGCCTGAGCACGTGGGGATGGATATGCCCAAGGCCCGCTTTTTGGGACCAGTGAGAAAGATTCTTCCAGGCTCCCATGCGGGTAAGTGAGCTTGAGCGTGGGGTTATAAATATTTTATCGTTCTTGGGGAACTTTTTGTTCCAAAGCTGCCAAGTACCTTTGTGGTATTTATTGAGGGCTTTTGAGGAGCGAGCAGAGTAGGGCACAAAACGCTCTTTGGCTCCTTTGCCGTGCACGCGTAGGACTTCTCTTTGCTCATCTATGTCTCGCCACGAAAGAGTAAGGGCTTCTGAAATCCGAAGTCCTGAGGAATAAAGTAAGTTCGCAAACACAGAGTCTCTTTCGGAACGAATGTCTGTAGAGTTTTCAATGCAGCTAAGTAAGCTCTCAATCTCTGCTTTATCGAGGGCCTTTGGTAGGGGTTCTTCATGGAGCGGGAGGGGGATGAGATCAAGAAACGCACTGAGGTTATTGTCTTTGTAGGCAAGAAAGCGAAGGTAACTTCTTAAAACCGCGCGTTTTCTGTGTTGTGTGCTTTCTTTAAACTCAGAAGCGTTTAATTTTTTCAAAGCCGCTAAAATGCTTGCTTTGCTAAACGCTGAGGAGTCTTCGATACTTCCAAAAACATCTTTCCAAAAAATAAGATCATTTTTGTAGGCCTCTAAAGTATTGCGAGGAGATCTTTGCTCCAATTCTAAAAAGCTCAAAAATTCCTCAACCACCTAACCAGTATAAAGGCGCCAGGGACCTTTTGAACGTTGCCCGCTACCTTTTTGTTAATTTATTAAGAATTTTTACAGAATCTCAAGAATGCAATTTTGATGACGATACCGTTTCTAATGAACTTGTTTAAGTTTAATGGCTCAAGCAAAAAAATGACGAAGTTTTTCTTAATAACACTCGTTGTTGCATTTTTTAGTTCATGCAAATACAAGGATGTCGTTGCTGACACTTCAAACGCTTTAGTTATTGGAAGTGAAAATCTAGATTTTGAATCAGAAGATTTTGATTTGGAAAATGAAGTGGTGGACGATTACGACTTCGGCTTTTCAACAAATGCTTGGTTTAAGTTTAGCTATAATAGCGGTACGACACCGCATGCCTATATCACTGTGAACTCTTCGGATTCAGTTACATTTGCAGAGTTAAGCAAGGATGATCTGGATTCTGTTACACAAGCTGATTTAGATGGAGCTACTTATGGCACCTCGTCTGCTCAGTGTACGAGTGCAAAAGTATTTCTTCTCACTAAAGGTGATGATATTTATCTTCTTAGATGTACTTCTGAAGATGGCTTCGGTGTTGATTTTGAGTATGCTCTTTGGCCTTAGTCTTGATTAATAATCTAGCGTCCCTTACGAAAAGTTTCTTCGTTCACAAGATGTTCAATTTTTAGAGTATGTGTCTCGCCGTTTATCAGGAAAGTATTAGCTTCGTTGAGGTTGAATTTTGCGATTCCTGTGCCTTTGTTTTGAAGAACACTTCGCACGCTGCCTACTTTAGTGCCATCAGGTGTGAGGATTTCACCTCGACTCAGTATCTTGTCTGAGGTGATTCTGCAGAAGGACTTATTTACTTTGCCGCGAAAAGTCCCCCGGGCCACTGTTTCTTGTCCCATGTAGCAACCCTTGTCGAATGATACAGCGTCGTTTAGGGAAATTCTAAAAGAAGTCGTCCGCAAAGAGGTCAATCCCCCACTGGGGTTGCCCTGCATTAAAACATACCTGCCAATAATCTTCTTTACTCATTTCTGTTGCTTGAAATTCATCTTTTAAACAAATGAGTTCGGTATGCTCAGTGCTAAGCAGGCCAAGAGGAAGCGCAATAAGTTTATCGCTTATGCTAGTAGTTGTTATTTTCTCTAGTCCCTGTGGGTGTCTTGTTTTGATGAGCGCACTTTTGAATTCTGATTTGATAAGCGACCAAGAGCTAAAGGTGCCCGCTGCTGTGATCTCTGCTTTGTCTGCAATGAGGTAACGCTCAAGGCCCTGGTAGAGTGCTTCTGCTGAGTCAGCATCTGTCCAAAGAAAAACTTCTTCTTGATTCAGTGAGGTGAAAAATAAAGGGGCGATAATCTTTCCTTTGTTCGTGAGAAAAAAACTTCTAGCGCCACTAGGAAGGTGCTCAGAAGTTTTTTGAATATCTTGAGTAAGCATTCCATTGAGAAAGCGGTAGCTATCAATTCCTTTTACATGGAACGCTGCCGATTGTTTTTTTACGCCAAGATTTTGACCCACTGTCATTTTTTAGTCCTTACCCCTTAAGCTAATTGAATGAATAAAATTTTGTTTTCTATTACGTTCGTTTCTTTTCTAGCACAAGGTGCTGATCAATACATTTTCGAAGTACCGGCACACTCAAAAGAAGAGCGTACTCTTATATCAAATCTTGGCTTTGCTATTGACCAAGTTATGAGTGACCGAGTTTTTATAACAGGATCGAATTACGATAGAGATCTTCTAAAAAGATCGGGAATTCAGTTTTCAGAGCAAGTTTTTCAGCAAAAGTGGAACAAAATCGACTTGGCCTCAAGGTACCGCTCCTATCAGGACGTTGTAGATACTTTTAAAAACTTAGCCTCACAGCATCCCGAAATAGCAAGCTACGAGGTTCTTGGAAAATCTACCGAGGGTAGAGATCAGCCAATGTTACGGATATCTGGGCTTTCTCCGGGAGAAGCGGAAAGTACAAAGTTACCCGCTATTTTGTATCAAGGATGTCACCATGCCAGAGAATATCTCTCTGTTGAAATGCCTCTTCGCTTTGCGGAATACCTCGTTGCACAATATGCAACAAATGATGTCGTCAAGCACTTAGTGGATACGCGCGAAATCTTTATAGCTCCAATCATCAACCCAGATGGCCACGTTTACGATTACTCCAATGGAATATCCGGTAAGAACTGGAGAAAGAATAGAAGAAACTTTGGGAATGGAAGATTTGGGGTCGATCTTAACAGAAACTATGGATACGAGTGGGGAGGTGGCGGAGCTTCTACTTCAGAGGCAAGTGATACTTATCGTGGACCTGCACCTTTTTCTGAAATTGAAATTCAGAACATCCGTGATTTTGTAACAGCAAAGCGCCACCGCATGGAAATGGTTATGGACTTCCATAGCTTTTCAGAATTAGTGCTTTATCCCTGGGGCTACACTTACGATAAAATTCCTAATGCCACAGATTTTGAAGTTCACTCTAAAATGGCTCAGCAAATGGCTTCTTGGAACGGATATACTCCCGAAGCAGCTTCGGATCTTTATATTGCGTCAGGAGTGAGTCTTGATTTCTTCTACGGTGAGTTAGGAATGACAAGTTTTACCTTTGAATTAAGCCCAGCTTCTATTTGGGGCGGAGGCTTTTATTTAAACCCCAGTAAAATTGAGGCTGTTTTTAACGAAAATTTAAAGCCAATGCTTTATATGTTGGAATTTGCGGATGACCCCAGACGAGTCCTTCGTGAGCCCGTTCCTGCCTATTTGCAAGGTAATTTAGAACAAAAGCAGATTAAGATTGCGCACTATAGCGACATTTCTGAAATCTAAGTGTTTAGAAGCTGTTTAGTAAAAAAAACTTCCAAACGCGTACTCCGCTGTTAGACTAATTTTATGGTCGAGATGAGGGGTACGTCGCGCAGACGTGTGGCTGTTTTGGGTGCGGGGCCTGCCGGTATGACGGCAGCTTATTTATTGTCTAAAGATCCCAATGTAGAAGTAATGGTCTTTGAGGCCGATTCCCGAGTTGGAGGCATGGCAAAAAGCATCGATTTGTGGGGCCAGAGAGTGGATATTGGTCCGCACAGATTTTTTAGTGATGACCCAAGGGTTAATTCTATTTGGCTTGAACTTATGGGAAGTGACTACTCCATGGTGAGTCGTCTTACTCGAATTTATTTTGATAAGAACTTCTATTATTATCCGCTTAAAATATTTAATGTACTTTCTAATATCGGAATCATACAGGCTGCGCTTTGTGTGTTGAGTTATGTAAAAGAGCGTTTGTTTCCTCGTACACGCGACCCCAAAAGCTTTGAAGATTGGGTGATCTCTCGTTTTGGAGAGCGCCTTTTTAAAATTTTCTTTAAAACCTACAGCGAAAAACTTTGGGGGATATCGTGTAAAGACTTAGATGCCGATTTCGCGGCTCAAAGAATTAAAAAGCTTTCGTTGTTCGAAGCTATATTGAATGCACTCAAGTTTAAAAATAATCAGCATAAAACCTTAGTCGATGAATTTGCCTACCCTCATGCGGGTACCGGGGAAGTTTATGAGCGAATGGCTCAGAAGGTCGTGCAAGCTGGTGGGCAACTTTTTCTATCTCGCCCTGTAAAAGGCTTATGGACTGATGGAAACAAGAATACTCTCGGCATTGAGTTGCTCGATGGCGAATTTTTGGGCTTTGATCACGTGATTTCGTCTATTCCACTTAATAAGCTCGTGCTTTCAATAAAAGAATCACCCGTTGAAGTGAGAGAGTCGGCCCTTAAGCTAAAATTTAGAAATACAATCATCGTTTATTTAGAGGTCGAAGGAACGGGACTTTTTCCTGACCAGTGGCTTTATGTTCATGATTCAAAGCTTCAAACGGGCAGAGTCACAAATTTTAGAAACTGGGTTCCGGAGATTTGCCAAGAAAGTGGAAACACGATCTTAGCCATGGAGTACTGGTGCTACGATGATGAGCAAAAATGGCAGCTCAGCGATTCGGACCTTATTCAATTGGGGATGAAAGAAATCCGAGAAACTGGTCTCATCGAAAATCGTCGAATTATTCAAGGCGAAGTTCTTCGCATTCCCAGGTGTTACCCTGTTTATCAAACGGGATATAAAGAAAGTCTGTCATTGGTAGAGAACTATCTTTCTGAAATGAGCGGACTCCAGGTTATTGGGCGCTATGGGGCCTTTAAGTATAACAATCAAGACCATTCTATTTTAATGGGGCGCTTAGCTGCTGAGAACATTCTTTTTCAAGCGAAGCATAATCTTTGGACAATCAACACAGATTACGAATATCAAGAAGCTTCAAAAATAGAAAACACCGGCCTGTCTCATAAAAAAACTGGTACGGAAGAGTAACGTTTAAACTATTTTATCCCAATCAATTTGTTGTCGTGGAATGAGAGTCCATTGGCTTTTCGCTGGAAAGTCAGGCGGAGCCTTTTCGCAGTAGCCCTTGTGGTCCAGGTGCAGTGTAAGCGCAAGGATAAACGCATGAAATGAGTGAAGGTGTAGAATTAAACTCTCAACACTTTCTTCGAAGATAAATAATTCCGGCATACGCTTTTGTAAAAGCTGCATAAAGTCTTTTCGGGCTTCTAGGCCATCTGCAAGAGAGGAATAGCTTTTTAAAATAAATGATCTCGCACGAAGTGTACGGCAAATTCTTTGAAATGAAGCCCTAGGAGAAGATTCAATCATATTGAATTTAATGTTTTCTTGAAGCTTAAACATTCTTGCAGTTAAAAGAACTTGGTTTGATCCAACGGCATCTGCAAAAGCAAAGCGCTCAGGACATAGGTGTCGTAAGTAAATTTCAAGCGGTCTGTGTACATAATCTAAGAATCTTCTGGGCCGAGGTCGCAGCTTACTCCATGTGCTGTTCATCCAATCAACTTCGTCTTTGTAGAGAGCTTGCTTGGAGCCAAGGCGTTTTGAAAGAAGAGGCGGGAGACTCAGGGGGGCATTGGTTGCAAGGCGACTTCTTTTTAAAAGTCCCTTGTCTTGGCTTTGCGAGTGAAAATAATCAATCAAGGCTTGATCGAGGTTTTCACCATCGCCACCCGGCGCAACGAGATCAGAAAGAATGAGGCGGCGCGACTTAGGATAATAATCTAATACGGCTACTGTGGATCTTGGCACGCGTGGTCCCGTAAGTTCCAGTCCGTATGAACGAAAGCCAGCTTCTTTGTAGCCAGATGCGCGAGTCTTCACTATCCTCTAATCTATCATGTTTGAAGTATGGGGTGTTACAGGTGTTATTGGTTCTGGAAAAAGTACAGCCATGAGAATTATCTCAGAAATGGGCTATCCGGGTATTGACGCCGATCAGGTATCGCGCATCGTTGTGGATAAAAAAACGGAAGAAGGCAAAAAGGGCTTTGAGCAAATCTATAGAGCTTTTGGTTCGGGTGTTTTAAATAGCCTTGGGGAGTTAGATCGCCCTGCTCTTCGTCGCAGGATGATGCAAAACCCAGACGATCATAAGGCTCTCGAAGCGATTATGCATCCGCTGATCGTTGATTATATCACTCGCACGATGACCAAGTGGAAGGCTGCGGGCACAAAGCTTGCCTTCGTTGAAGGCACGCGCCTTATTGAGTCGGGTTTTCACAATATGTTAACGGGCATTATCGTTGTTACGGCTAAAGAAGATCAAAAAATTAAACGTGTCATGAAGCGCGATTCTATGGGTAAAGACGAAGTCTCTATGATGGTACGGATGCAGGATGAGACACTCATGAAGCGTATTGCAAAAGCTGAGTGGAAAAATGAAGCTTCAGAAGCAGCCTTTAAAAAAATAATCCAAGCATTTGTTGAAACGAGAATGAAGCAAGCAGGCTAGTGTCGTTTAAGAATATGGCAATTGCAGAAGTCCTCACTATTGGAAATGAAATTCTTGATGGTCGTGTAACAGACACCAATCGTGTTTATCTTGGAAAAAAACTTACAGAATTAGGTTTTGAGGTACGCCACGCTCAAAGCGTAGACGACAATCTCGAAAGAGTTGTTCAGGCTCTAGAGCTTGCAGCTAGTCGCAGTGAGCTTGTTGTTTGCACGGGGGGACTTGGCCCCACGGGTGATGATCTTACATCTGAAGCTGTGGCTAAGTTTTTAAATTGTCCCTGGGAATCAAATCCCCAAGCCGAGGCTTTTTTAGTAAAGCTTTTTGTAGAAAGAAAAAGAGACTTAAGCGAAAGTCAGTTGAAGCAAGCTAAGCTTCCTACGCTTTGTAAAATGATCTCAAATCCCGTGGGAACAGCGCCCGGTTTTTTCTTTCAGGGAGACTATCAAGGCAAAGAACTTACTCTTTGTTTTTTTCCTGGAATTCCTAAAGAAATGCAACCAATGTTTGAAGGCATCTTAAAGCTTGGAGTATTAAAAGAAGGAACTTCGTTAAGAAAATACACATGGTCGACGCTCTTTACGAGTGAAGGTGCGTTGCAGGAAAAACTTAAAAAAATAGAACAAGATATTCTCCCCTTGAGAATTGGCTTTAGAACACACCTTCCAGAAAATCATATTTCTCTTATGGGAAATGTTGAGAGCAAAGAAGACGACCAAAAGTGGATTGAGGCTAGATCGAAGTTAAACGCAGTTCTTGCTCCTCTGTCATATCACATGGGAACTGAGCGAAATTACGAGGAGATGCTTTTAGAAAATCTCATAAAAGCAAAGGCGCGTGTTTTGTTTGTAGAGTCTTGCACTGCGGGCTTGGTTTCTCACTTGCTTTCGCAAGTCTCCGGAGCATCTGAAGTTCTTTGGGGTTCACAAGTTTGCTACGCGAACGAAGAAAAATTCGTTTGGGGAGTTGATCCTGAAATTATCAAAGCCCATGGTGCCGTTTCGGCAGAGTGTGCAGATGCGATGGCACGTTCAGGTTTAACTCGACTTCAACAAGATTCTTCCGAAGGCTTAAGATTTAGATTTTGCGTTTCTACAACAGGAATTGCAGGCCCTACAGGCGGGACTCCTGAAAAGCCAGTGGGTACTATGTACACGGCTATTGCAGTAGAGAATCTTTCTACTTCAGAAGTAAAAGTAACAACCCAAAAAGTCGAAGCGCCTACTTTTCTTGATCGAAAACTATTCAGCTCTACTTTGCCAAGAAGGCTTTAGAGACCTTGAGGCAACAGCTTTAGAGCTTTTACGTAGACATCCATTCTAGGAAAGCGATGTCCTAAATAGAGATCGTTTAGCGTTGCTACGAGATAAATACCATTTTCTTCTGTTAATAAATCGTTAATAAGATTTTGGTAGTTTTCAAGCCTCAAGTCCTCGGGGCGGGATACGAGGTAGCCGCTTTTCTGAGCGTAGAAGAGCTCAGTTTTGTAAATAATCTCAGCATCTTGGGGCCGAGCTTTTCGAATCTTTAGATCGCTATTTTGACGATGCACTTTAAAAATAATGCTTCGAAGTTCTTGGAAGTGTCAAAATACAATTCTTTTTGGGGAAGATTTTGAGTCAAAGTTTTGTTTCTTAGAGCAGAGCTAGCGGAATTCATTAATAATTTTGCTTTTTAGACCGATAAAATCAGTGTGAAGAAGAGGAAAGGGACTGCGTCAGAACGAGCAAGTGCAATGGTGCTGGGCGGCGCAATTTGTTCGCGTGAAACTAGCAAGTATCCCGGTCCGCTTTTTGCACGGAAGAAAACGAATTATTTAGGAAGGTTTTTTCTCTTCATCTTTGTTGTAGGTGTTGCGGTATCTTTCTCAGAGCGCAGTCGAAAGAAAGCTCTCGGCTATGCCAAGAGCTTTTTGAATCCAGGTAAAAAGCTGGACGAAATCTTGCAAGTGAGAAAACTGCTCAGCCTCAAGTAAGTGTTGAAAAAAAACCTTAATATTAAAATGAAAGACAACCCTGCTGCAAAAATTTCTAAACTAGGAATCGATTTTGGTCCGCTGTTGCAGTTGATGAATGATCCAACAATTACTGAAGTCATGGTCAATGGAGCAGGTAAAATTTTTATTGAAAGTAAGGGTACGCTCAAAACAACACCTCTTTTTTTTAAAGATGAGGCAAGTTTATTAAAATTAATTTTTGAAGTCGCATCTTATTTAGGGAAAAGTCTAGATGAGCAAAGTCTCACTCTTGATGGACGTCTTCCTGATGGCTCTCGAATTAACATTGTGATGCCTCCGGTTGCGGTTGATGGGCCTTCCATTACAATTCGAAAGTTTTCGCCCCTTTCTCTGACTCATGACCATTTGCTTAAGGCGGGTATGTTTGATGAGCGCATGGCTTTTTTTCTTCATTGTTGCGTAAGTGCACGAATAAATTTGGTGGTTTGTGGCGGCACAGGTTCTGGTAAAACAACACTGCTCAATGTACTGAGTTCTTTTATCGAGCCACATGAGCGCGTAGTGAGTATTGAAGATGCCGCAGAATTAAAAATTCAGATTCCAAATCTCGTTCGATTAGAAGCTCGTCCAGGAAACTTGCGAGATATACCTCCTGTTACAATTCGCCATTTAGTGATTAATGCGCTTCGCATGCGTCCTGATAGAATTATTGTGGGAGAGTGTCGTGGCAGCGAGGCAATCGATATGCTCTTTGCCATGAACACGGGCCATGATGGGAGTATGACAACGGTACATTCCAATACAGCACGTGATGCGATTCGTCGTATCGAGGCTATGTGCTTATTGGCGGGACAGATTTACCTCTTAGAACAATTCGTGAGTATGTTACGAGTGCTGTGCAGTTGGTCGTTAATGTTCAACGTGGGCAAGACGGCAAACGTCGAATTGTGGAAATGATTGAGATCGCTGGGATGGAAGGTGAAGTGATTACAACCCAAGAAATCTTTAAGTATCATCCACGTGAAGGTGTGTTTAAAACTCCTGGCTTTGTTCCTCGTTTTATTCAAAAGTTTCAGCAGCGTGGAATTCAATTCCCACCCGATTTTTCTCCGAAAAATTTGATATGTACAAAATGACTCGAAAAGCATCTTAAGCCTTTGGAAGACTAGCCTTTATATAAACTAAGGGTATTCTAGTTGGGCGTGAGATTTATTTGCTTATCACTAGTACTTTTTTTTCTAACAAACTGTGAGAGTAGTGGCAGCACCGCAGCGCCTACTATCACTGTAGTAAATCCCATAACAGGATCTTCTTCTGGTGCGACATCAGTAGTTATTACAGGTACAGGTTTAAGTGGCGCGACATCGCTTACTTTTGATGGAGTAGCTGCGACAAACTTAAATGTTGTGAATTCAACAACGATTATTGCCGTGGTTCCTGGGCATACTTCTGGCGTGGTTGATGTTGCCGTGACAACTCCGAATGGGAGCACGACAAAAACAAGCGCTTATACATACCTGGCGACTGCAATCGGTCAGGAATCTGGTGGGGGAATTATTGCATGCCTTGATGGTGGATCTGGAGATCTTATTGCAGGGACAGCAGATGAGAACACTTCTATTGTTTGGGGCTCTCTTGCAAGTACAAGTGCTACGAGTCTTACGGATGGGGCAACAAACACGGCGACAATTGTAACTTCATATGGCGCTGGGACATACGCTGCCCAAGCTTGTGATGATTATGAGGTGGATTCAGCAGGAAACACTCCCTGTGAGTCGGGTTATGCCTGTTATTCTGATTGGTTTTTGCCCGCAAAAAATCAGCTCGATTGCTTGTATACAAACAAGACCGCAGTCGGTGCTTTCTCGGCTGCAAATTACTGGTCTTCAACAGAGAATGATGCAACGACTTCATGGGCTCAAGATTTTACGGCTGGAGCTCAAGCATTAAGTACTAAAACTACAGCATCTCGGGCGAGATGCGTTCGTAATTTTACACCTGTATATTGTTTAACTTGCGTGAATTAAATATCTTGTCTTAAAAGCATTTTCTTAAACTTGGATTTTGTTTCTTCATCAAGAACTCTGAAGTATTGCAAGTCTACATGCTGCCCGGTTGATTTGGGGTTAAAGGTAATTCCCCAGAGCGGCTCAAGGCTGTTGGGTAATGTAGCGTAACGTAAATCACCAATGACGAGTGGGTGTTCATAACTTTTTACAAGGTAGTCATCTGAGAACCAGTTAAAGCGAGCAATGTCTTTTGCAAGTGTGGATTCTTCACTGGGGATTGGAAATAGCTTTTCTTTTGACCACTTTTTAACGGAGGCACCCTCATAGATTTTTTCATCTAAAAAAGGAAGTGTGTTAACAGCATCGACAAAGAAAACTCCCTCGGGAGTTTCGTAAAGTGTTCTCCAAAGAGCAAGGCTTCCAATGCTGGGTTTGGCTTCAATGCGAAGATAATTATGGTTTCTTTTGGAAGCTAACTCTCTTGCAACTTGGGTAGCTGCTTCTCGTTGGTAAACGCCGAAAAGAAGATAACAAATCATAAAGGCAAAAATTCCACGCGCAAGTGAAAGATTTTTCTTTCTTTCAGCCCAGATAACTCCAGCGAGTGCGGGCAGGGTAAAGAGTGGGTCAATAATGGCAATGTTGTTCCAGGCCACACGCATATTTGAAAATGGCCAGAGCAGTTGGGTTCCGTAACTTGTGCAGGCATCTAAAAGTCCATGCGTGAGCACACCTAAAAAAGCGTAAAGATAAATTTCTTTAAAAGTTATTTTTTTAAAAAAAAGTGAAACAACAAAGGCCACGGGTAGGGCAAGCACGGGAACCATCGCGAGTGAATGTGTAAAGTGCCGATGAAATTGAAGTGCTAGCAAGGGATCGGTTGAAGACTTAATGAGTACATCAATGTCGGGCAGTACGCCTCCGAGGACTCCTGCGATACTTGCAACTTTGAAACTTTCTTTTTGCAAAACATTGGCTTAAGCTAGCGCCTACAACGGCTTGGCTGAGTGGATCCATATATTATTCCTTAGGGGTAGAGAAGAGTCTTCTGCCAGCCATTGCCGGATTGAGTGTAAAGTTCTCTTTTGTGACGACGGTGTTCTCCTTGCTGCCAAAACTCAATCTTTTTTGCTTCAATGGCATAGCCTCCCCAATGAGCGGGGCGGGAGATCTTAGTTCCAAATTTTATGCGGTTTTCTTCTATTTCTGAAAGAAACTTGGAGTAGCTTTCAAGCTCCCGACTTTGCCGGGAAGTGGCTGCGCTGAGCTGGCTTTCGAAGGCTCTTTGGTTGAAGTAGGCATCAGAGTCCTCTGGAGAGAGCTTTTTAACCGGGCCTCAACTCGCACTTGGCGCCCCAGCATATGCCACAGGAAGACACCCGAGGCCCAGGGGTTAAGACCTAAGTCCTCGCCCTTGTGGCTGAGATAATTCGTGAAAAAACAAAAACTTGAGCCCATAAGGCGCCTAAAGTACAAGATTCTACAGGACGGGATAGCGTCCTCTGAACAGGTGGCTAGAGCCATGGCATCGGCGTCAACCATTTCTGAGTTCTGGGCTTCGAGGTACCATTCCTGGAAGCGCTCTATGGGGTCGTCTGAGGGGTTGTTACTGGGCTTTTCCATGACATTAGCTTATACGATTTGACTCAGAATAGACCCTCATTTACTTTGATTTTCGATATGGCATTTCCAGGAAAAAGAACGCGTATTAAACGCAAAAATAAAACGAAAAACGCAGGCAAAGCCTCAAAACGTGCTCGCAATAGTAAAGGTAGCACTATCTCTATTCCAGTAGAGGGTCCAATTCCTTCTTGTCGTTTTGGATTGCCGATTAAAGCTGAGAAAATTGTTATCAACTAACTTAACGATACGTTAGCGATTGAAGACTTTTTCTCAACTATTAGATTCAAAATTATACAAAGACCCTAGGCTTAAAAAAAGCCTGGGGCTTTTGCGTTTATGGATGGGCCCCGAACGCGGACGTCGTCCCGATAATTATCTCAATCAAGAAGCTTATTTCTCTGCTTACTTAGCGTATTATTTTCCACTTCATTTGCCAGAGCTCTATTGGGTTTTGGATCAGGCCAAAAAGCGCAGCTTTGTTCCGACTTTTAAAAGAGTTCTCGATGTGGGCTCGGGGCCAGGAACTCTTTCGCTTTCACTTCTCTTTTGGTTACAAAAAGAAAACTTAGGATTTCCAGAAGAGCTTGTTCTTTGGGATCAATCTGAAAAAGCTCTTAAGTTTGCCAAAGAAAAAGTAAAAACTATCAGCGATAAAACTCGAGTTCGCTTTGAAAAAGTTCACTTGCCACGAACTCCAAAAGAGGAACCTTTTGACCTCATCGTTATGGGACATGTGCTCAATGAGTGGGGAGCTGGGCCGCGCTTTAGAGAAAAAAAACAAGCAGTGCTCAAACAAGTGCTGCAACAATTAAGTCCTGAAGGATCTTTAATTATTTTAGAGCCACCTTTAAGAGAACCTACGCTTGATTTAATGGTTATTCGAGATGAGCTTCAGCAAGCGGGCTATCGCATTGTAGGACCGTGTCCGCAATCGTTCACTGGCTGTCCATTGCTTTTGGACAAGTTAGGATGGTGTTATGCGCAACCTCCTCGCGCTCAGTTTAAAGACCAAGGCTTTACGGTGTTTGACCGTCATATTGAAAAGTTACTCTCTATTAAGCTCACTCAGCAAAGCTTTTCTTATCTTTGGGTGACGCGAAAAAAAGAAGACCCCACAGTAAAGAAGCCCAAGGAAGTAGCGATATCTGTAACAGATAGAAATGCTCCGAGAAAATTAATGTGCATAGATACTGGAGAAATTGCGAATTCTCCTAAGGCATACTTTCGCGGTGAAAATATTCCGATAGACTAATTAGGTGAACATCTTTGATGCATCAATCTTAGGTATTGTTGAAGGAATTACTGAGTACCTACCAATTTCTTCAACGGGACATCTTATTTTAACGAGTAAGCTCTTGGGGATTGGCGAGGACGATGCCACCAAGGTATTTAACATTGCAGTTCAATTAGGTGCTATTTTTGCTGTCGTTATTTTATATTGGGATTACTTTCTTGCAAAAATAAAAGGTCTCGTAAATAAAGAAAAACTAGCGGTGCGCTTTTTTCTAAATCTTTTTGTGGCTTTTTTGCCAGTAGCCGTAGTGGGGCTTTTATTTGCTTCTTGGATTAAGCGAGTTCTTTTTTCCCCGATGTGGGTTTTGGCAGCTCTCGTAGTAGGTGGACTTATAATGATCTTGGTTGAGAAGTGGATTAAACATCAGCACAAAAAGCCAAAAGAAATAGATGCACTCACTTACAAGGATGCCTTGATCGTGGGCCTTTGTCAGATAGCAAGTCTATGGCCGGGTTTTTCTCGTTCCATGTCGACTATCCTCGGCGGGCGCTTTGCGGGTTTAGATGCAAAAGCCTCTACGGAGTTTTCTTTTTTTCTAGCTGTTCCAACCCTTGGGGCAGCAACTTGCTATGAAATGTTTAAAGCTCTTAGGGCAGGCGATGCAGTTTTTGATTCTCAGTGGTGGACAGCTCTTGGTGTGGGACTTTTTATCTCGTTTGTAACGGCGTTCATTGTGATCAAAGTCTTTTTGGTTTTTTTGAGAAAGTACCCGCTTTCAGTATTTGGTTATTACCGTATTGCATTAGCCGGTATACTTTATTTTCTTATTCGTTAAAGTTTTTTAAACTGAGCTTTAAAAACGGGAAGGCCTTGTGAGAGAAATATTTCTTCAAAGCGGCTTTGCGCGAGGCCTGTTCTTTTAACAAAAGTAATTTGTTCTTCAAAGAAACCCCAGCTGTTAACTATTGCCATAATTTCTTCAAAGTAATCAGCCTGGTCTGTGGAGAGGCGTAGTTCTCCGCCTTTACGAATGGCTGCGGCCCAATGTTTAGCATCGGGGGATCGAAAAAAGCGATGTTTGTGGTGCCTGAGTTTAGGCCAAGGATCAGGGTGGTAAACGTGCAAGACATCAATGGGAGGGAGTTCTTGCTCCATAAAGAGTCTGGCGTCACAGCGCAAGAGTTCCCAGTTCTTTTTTTCATTTCGCTCGAGTTTTTCAAGAGTTGAATCGATGCGATCCTTTTTTTTATCGATTCCAATAAAAAAACGCTCTGGGTATTTTAGAGCTCGTTGCGCAAGAAATCGCCCAGTGCCTGCGCCAATTTCGACTTCTAAATGAGTGAAGCCCTCGGGGATATGCTCTTTTAAATTTACTGGGTTCTTGGGAGGAAGAGGACGATAGAAGAGAAGCTTCCTTCCGTCTTTTAGAGTGAGGTAATGGCTTTCTTGTTTCATGGCGTTTTAGTGGGCCTAAAATGCAAAAGCAGTTGTGAGTCTTGAGTTTGTGTATAGATGCGGTAACTGTCTCGAAAGAAGCGTTCCCAAGGCGTAAGCACTGTGGGAAAAATCTCTAAGGCGAGAGGAACTTCAGTCGGACGCTGGGTTTCTTTATAGGAGAGTGCGGGGAGTTTTTTTATGATCTTTTTGTAGCTGTATTGTAGTAATCCCAAAAAATTACGCAAAGTACTGTCATTCGAGATTTCGTTAAAGCCCATCCGAATGGCAGTTTCGCTAATAGGTGTGCCTTCAATCCATATGCTCTCGGCTTTGTCTTTTAATTTTAAAAAACTTAGAACAAAGGAAACAGCATCAAAAATAGAGAGAAAGCTGCCGTTCAACCCCGTATGCTTAACAGTTGTGTCGAGAAAAAGAACAAGGAGTTGGTCGAAAATGTTTTTATCCCCGAAGCCTAAGAGTGTCGGGAAATATATAAAGTGAAACTTCGATTTGTTTTCTTCGGAGAGGGAAAGTTTTTGTTTGAAAGCCTCTTGAGGCAAAAGCAGGATGCACTTCTCAATCCGAGGGTTGTTTTGAGTTTGTTGATCAACATTTTGAATTTCACCTAAAGATTCAGGGCTGAGTGCTGAGTTAGAAAACAGTTCAGTGCTTGGCGCCCAGAGAAGTATCCCCTCAAAATCTTTTGGGATTTGCAGTTCAGCCGCATTTTTGGGATGGATCTGATCGACAAGCTTTTTTCCTTCTTCGCCATCTGTAAGAGAAAACACGTCCATGCCAAGTCTTCCGAGGCCAGCAAGAAGCTGTATTTGAAATGCTCTTTCGGCGCCCCATAGCAAAAGTGGGCGATCTGTCCCTAGAACCTGCATAGCAACATAGATAGCTCATTCTTCGTGTACGTGCACGACTATCTGATTTAGGATAGTTGGCATGTTTACTGGCATCTACGAAGTCGCTGGAACCCATTTTGAAAAAGGGGTTTTTGAAATTTATCTCGAAAAAAAAGCTCCCGTGCCTTTGAGTTGGTTTTTAAAAATCGGCCCTATTAGCGGACGCCTAGTGGGTTTGGCACTCTTGGCCTTTAGTTTTTTATTTTCGACCTCTCGAGCGCCCATGACACTCATTATGGAGCAAGGAATTGCCATGAATCCCGAAGAGGCCCTTAAGTTGCAGCAAACAATTGGATATGGATTCTTTTTTATTGCGGTTCTTTTTTACATGACAGTTTTTTTGTTTCGTCAGGAAAAAATGGCCTTACTCTTTAACAAAAGCAGCCAGCTGTTTTCTGTTATACGAGAACCCATGTTTCGCTTTACTTCTTCGCAAAGAGGGCATGTGCCTTTTAAAGACTTACATAAGCCAGAATGTATAAAAGAGACCCCGAGTGCGCCCCATGGAAAAGTCATTTTGAAATCAGACAAAATGCCTAAGGGTCTTCAGGAAATTGAGTTTGCAGTCCTTACGGCCGAGCAGTTTGAATATTTCCTTTAAACATCGAACGCATGATGAATTGATATAGCCCGGCCCAACTAGACATTGACTCGCCGCATGATTTAACTATCTTTGCTGAATGAAAATTAACCTCGGCCTAACGCTTTTTATTCTTTCTACGTCTCTAGTGAGTGCGCAAATTTCATATGATCGGGTGCAAGATCTTTTAGCTTTAAGCGGGAAAATCAACCACAAGGGCCCCAATTGTGTTGCTTCTGTTTTTTATGCTTCAAATTTAATCGATGATTATTCTTTTGTAGCGACAGCAAGCATGGCCTCGGTTTTTGATTCTACATATTGTGCAGAGGTGAGTCCTGAGGAGAGGGCGAAGGGAGACTTGGTTGTGGTGTATGGCGAGGCGTATAGATACGAGCAATACATTCCTCATGTAGCGCTGTTAACAGATAAGGACACGGCCTTTTCGAAAATGGGTTTTGAAACCACAGACGCTGCAAAGGTCATTCAAGACGTTGATTTAAAACTCAACCCGGGTGGACATATTCCCGTGGAGTGTCTCTCTACTCTTAGCAGTTCAACAGATCAGCAAAGGTGCATCGGTGATGAAGCGGCAGCCCGTTATTTCCGTTGTGACTTTGAAAATTTACGAAAAGAATTAAACGAAAGTGGAACTTTTCGCGAAATTCAAAATTTGAGGAATACGGTTTTAGGTGCCACCCAAGATTCTTTAGTTGAGTTGAAAAACAAATCAGCAGAACTTTCAGTTAAGTTGATTGATAAGCAAAATAGGCTTTTTCCAGAGAATCCTATTTCCTCGACTGCAGACACTAAAAAGCTTGAACCCTTTTTGAGTGGGTTTCGAATAGAGAGTTATCTTTTTGAATCGATGGAGAACTTACCCAAAGACTTCAAGCTAATGCTTTTTGAAGCAGCATTGTTGAACTCTTTAGATACTCAGATTTCTTTTTTATCGGAAGAAGCTCCATAGGGAGAACGAAGTCGAGCTATTCTTTCTTCAGACAACCTAATATGTTTTTATTCACATAAGATTGAACAATAGATCGATCGGCCTCCAAGGCATCATCGTTGCTCCAAAATCCCTCGTAATGAGGGTCACCTTCTTTGTAACTCATTCTATCAATTGAATTCATTCGCGAGAGTTCTGTAATCACTCTCGCTTCTTCCTCGTGATCTGACATAATACCTTGTGACGTAAAAACTTCTACATCACGAAGATCTAGCTTGTCGGATTTTAGAATAAGCATTGAACGATCTAGTACTGTCTCGCAAACGCCAGGAAACTGAGCAGACCTCCAATAGCCATACAAAATAACATCGACCTTTAGAAGCTCTATAACTTTTAAAAACAGCAAGCGGCATTTTTGCGGGTATGGACTTAAAAAGTAACTTCGAGCTGTTCCCCGTGGACAATAATTAAAAAGTTCAAAGGCAAACTTGTCTAGATTCCATGTAACCGAAGGATTACTTAAATCGAGCAGCCTCATTCCCTTGGTCATTTTAATACGAAACAAGACCCAATCTTCCCGGCCCCAATTACGAGAGCTTAGGGGCTCGAGAGCAGCATACAAACCTTGAGCATCTTTACCACTCGTTACTTTCTGATGAGGATTTGAAAACCATTCTGACCAATCTTTAATATGCTTTTCAATAAACACTTTGTTTTTTGAAATACTTTCTGAAGAAGAAACATGCAGATCGGCTTCCCTACTTGCATAGTGATAAGCGTTAAAGGGCTGAGCTCTGTTTTCCACAGAGCCCATTAAACTATTTGAAATTTTTTGAGCCAGTTCTTCTTGCTCAATGGAATGAACAGGAGAACTTATAGAAATTGAAATAAGGATAAATAAAATTAAAAAATTTTTACTCATCCGATAAACTCCATAGGCCCTAAAGAAATACAACGCACCGCGCTATTGGTCAATGGCGTTTTTAAATGACGAGTAGGAAATCTTTCTTTTTCCCAAATACGGTTATAATTTTTGCATTTATGACTCTTGAAACAGAACGACTTGTCTTACGCCGCTGGAAAGAGGCTGATCTCGAGCCGTTTTTTAAACTTAATGCTGATCCTAAGGTCATGGAGTACTTCCCAAAACTTCTCAGTAGAGAAGAGTCAGCCCAGATGATTGGACGTATGGAGGCCCACTTTGAAGAAAGGGGTTTTGGCTTATGGGCCACAGAACTTAAGGAAACCCAAGATTGTATTGGATTTATAGGGATGCAGGTCCCTCGTTTTGAAACAGTTTTTACCCCTTGTGTTGAGATCGGATGGCGCTTGGCTTTTGAGCAATGGGGTAGGGGCCTGGCAGTAGAAGGGGCTAAAAGAGTGCTGGATCAGGCCTTTGGAACACTTCAGTTAAAAGAAGTCATCTCCATGACCTCTAGGGTTAACCTGCGCTCACAGCGAGTTATGCAAAAATTGGGAATGGAATATGTGCCAGAATATGATTTTGAGCATCCACAGATTGAGGTGGGCTCAGTCATCCGGCCCCATGTGACATATCGAATAGGGTCACTTTCTTAGGTCTTTTCTATTGCTTCCCACGGTCCTTTGCCTTACTAAATAGGGATGGCTCGCGTTACGGTTGAAGATTGTCTCCTTGTTTGTCCTAATCGTTTTGCTTTAGTTCACTTAAGTTCAAAGAGAGCAAAGCAACTTATGAAGGGCTCACGTCCTCTTGTTGAGAGCCCAAATAACAAACCAGCCGTAATTGCACTTCGCGAAATTGCCGAAGAACTTGTTCGTCTTCCTCAGGGTTGGGTTGTAACTGACGTGGATACAACTTCTGAAGCTGAGCTTCCACCCGATCAACGCGAAGACTAGACCATCTACACTGATCTCTTAATTTAATCATTGCGAGTCTATCACCAACACACTACTCTGATCTCCCGTGGCGCAGTCGGGAAGAAAATCTAAACAATCTAAACAAAAGTCTCCTAAAATTATATTTGTTACAGGCGGCGTACTCTCCAGTCTTGGTAAAGGATTAAGTTCTGCGGCACTTGGTTTAATTCTAAAAGATAGGGGACTCAAAGTACGGCATCTCAAAATGGATCCTTACTTAAACATTGATCCAGGCACGATGTCTCCTTTTCAACATGGAGAAGTATTTGTGACCGAAGACGGTGCGGAGACGGATTTAGACTTAGGCCACTACGAGAGGTTCTTAGATGAGAACGTTACACGTGGGCAAAATATTACAGCAGGTCAAATTTATGAACGAGTATTAGCTCGTGAGCGCAAAGGTGATTACTTGGGCGGTACCGTTCAGGTTATTCCACATGTTACAGACGAAATTAAAAAACATCTACTTTCTTTAGCAAAGGGCTATGACGTTCAGCTCGTAGAAATAGGCGGCACTGTAGGCGATATTGAATCATTGCCTTTTTTAGAAGCTGCGAGACAAATGCGTTTTGATCTTGGCTCCGAAAACGTCATGTATATTCACGTTACTCTCGTGCCTTATATTCAGGCAGCAGATGAACTTAAAACAAAACCCACTCAACACAGTGTTCAGGAATTGAGGCGTATTGGTATTCAGCCCGATATTCTTCTTTGTCGTGCAGACAGAGAATTGGGTGATGATCTCAAGAGAAAAATTGCTCTTTTTGCCAATATGGAACTTCGGGATGTAGCAACAGCTCGCGATGTGAAATCAATTTACGAACTTCCTTTGTTGTTAAAGTCAGAGGGAGTGGACGAAAGAGTTTGTGCAAAGCTGGGGATTAAAGCACCTAAGGCACACCTAGAGGATTGGAAAAATTTTCTCGATAGTTTGGAAAATGCAGATCGTCTTTTGAGAATTGGCGTTATTGGAAAATATGTTGAGCTAAAAGAAAGTTATAAATCGCTTCACGAAGCTCTTGTGCACGCAAGCGCACGCCTTGGAGCTAAATTAGAAATTGAATACATTGACTCTGAAAAGCTGGAGCATCCACGCTATGCCTCTATGGAAGCAAGGCAAAGAGTCTTGGGAGATGTGCATGGGATTTTGGTTCCGGGTGGATTTGGAGAGCGCGGGGTTGAGGGAAAAATCAGAGCTCTAGAGTATGGTCGCCAATACTCTATTCCTTGTTTTGGAATTTGTTTAGGAATGCAGCTTATGGCTGTGGAGTTTGCTCGAAACGTTTTAGATCTTAAACAAGCACAGTCTGAAGAATTTAAAAAAGGTGGAAAGTTTCCCAATGTGATTCACTACCTTCCGGGTCAAAAGTTTATTCACAAGGGTGGAAGTATGCGCCTAGGGGCTTTTGATTGCACAATTAAAAAATCAACACTTGCATATAAAGCTTATAAAAAGATTTTGGTTCAGGAGCGCCATCGTCATCGCTTGGAGTTTAATAACAAGTATCAAAAGGCATTTGAGAAAAATGGAATGCAAGTCAGTGGAATGAACAAAGCTCATAAGCTCATTGAAATGATTGAGCTTAAGAATCACCCTTGGTATTTGGGTTGCCAGTATCATCCTGAGTTCAAGAGCCGCCCCACTAGAGCCCATCCGTTGTTTGTTGAGTTTTTAAGGGCTTCGTTGAAGATAGCTTAGCTAGTTTTTCTTTTATTTTTAAGAGGTTAGGGGAAGTAAAAACTGAAGCCCTAGACATTAACGCGCAGTGTTGCTAGCTTCGCTTTTATGTTTGTATGGTGCAAAAAACATTCTATTTGTTCATGGGCCATTTTATTTTCATTATTGAGCCTCACTGCTCGAGCTGAAGATATTGTACTTGATGATCATGAAGAAGTTACGAAAGCACATGTGAGTTCGATGAGGGAGTGGGCGTACAGAAATTTTGGTCCTAAATTTTGGAAAGATGTTGGTGGGTGGAATTACCCTGTTTATGAAAAGAAAGATCTAGCTCTTGTGGATCTTCCTGAGCTTTGGATTCCACTCAAAGCAGGTGAGACTCCTAACAGTGGAGCTCTTGCAAGCTCTTGGGTTCCAATTCCTGTTAATAAAACAAAAACATATTACCGTGCAGAATATTTGTTTAAATCGATTGAAGGTATCGACGTAGATCAAGTGATTGCGGATGCAACAGCATATTACAAAGACGTTAAAAAAAGATCTTTTGATCCCTTCTCTTCTTACAAAGATAAAGCAGCAGAGCTCAATAATTTGAAGACGCTCGCAAAAGTAACAATGGCACTTTTCCCTACCGATCAGTTTGAGCTGCGTTTTTTTCCAAATAAAAAACTTCTCTATAGAACGGGCGGGAAGTCTTCTGCATCTGGAGCTACTTTGCAAAGTTCTCCTCGAGGTGGAATTACCTGGAAAGACTCTTACGGCAAAATTAGTAGAGAAGACAATGATAAACTCGTTGGTATCTTTAAAGGGACTTTTACAAACGAAGACGCTCCTGGCAGAAGGATAAATCCTGGTTTGATAGTGGATCATCAGGTAATTGATAAGTTGCGACCCGAGTTAGCGACTCTTTCTATTGCTGATAACAATGAAATTCGCATTGGACTGGCGAGCGATATCAACGAGGCTGCTGCTAAAATGCTACGCCAAAACGAATATCCGATTCTCCGCAAGGGGGAGTTGCATCCCGAGGGGGCTTATCCTACTGGTTGGAATAATTATTCGGATGGCATCATGAGAAGTTACCTCGCTGTAACGTCGGATGGGAAATATTTTGTATATGTTTTTGCTATGCATGCGCATACCAGTATGGTGGCGATGCTTTTAAAGAATTTAGGCTTTAGTGATGCAATGGTTCTCGATATCCATCCTGCAATAGCAGCTGATTTTGCAAGACCCATGATTCTTGATTTGGGCGCTGACCAAAAAGCTCCTGATTTTTTTAAGTCCTCTCAGTCCTATGGACTTGTTCCTCACGAGGATGATGCCAATACGGGAATGATTGATACAGTTTTTGCATGGGGAGCGAGTGTTGGGCGTGGAAGGGCAATGCAGTGGATGCCAAGTAACGCTAAAGGCAAATCGAGCGACGTGGATGCAGAAGAAGATTTTTTCGGTGTCTTTATTAACGAGTAACTTAGGGTTGATTGGGTTGATAAGGCTGCTCTTCGAGGGTTCTTTCAACAAGTGCTTTAACTTGAGTGAGGTCCCGCAACATACCTGAAATTTCTTTTCTAGCATCTACTGTGGAAAACTCAGGCTCATCAAACCACTGAACTTCAAGAGAATTCATTTTAAAATTCATTTCCTGTGCTAGTAGCAACACTTCTAAGTCAAAAAGAAATCCGTTGTTCTTTTGCCGAGAAAAGATTTCTTGTGCCGCATTTTTACTGAAAGCCTTAAATCCACATTGCGTATCATCAAATTGATCTAGGTTAATTAAAAGTTTTCTTAATTGCTGATTTCCAAAACTTATAAGATTGCGAAGAGGACTTCTTTCGAAATAGTCAGGCGCATACGTGCGGCTGCCAATGAGAACGTCTGTTTGGGGATGATCTACAAAGTAAGAAAGGAAGGAAAGAATTTCTACGAGAGGAGTTGATAAGTCAGCATCCATAAAGAGCACGTAATCGCCTTTGGCTTGCTCCATCCCTTTTCGAACACCTAGGCCTTTTCCTTTTTCTTCTAATTTTATAACTTGAAAACGTGAATCATCTGAAACACGCCGTAAAGCTATGTCGAAGGTTCTGTCGGGTGCTTCGCCAGGAGGATGCTGGGTCACGATAATTATTTCTGCATCAATGGGGTAATCAGCTAAAAAATCCTTGAGTGCCTCAATGCTAGGAGCAATACGTGCACTTTCTCTATAGGCAGGAATGACTATAGAAAGGATGGGACCTTCGCCACTTCCCTTCAAGCTGAGAGCTTTTTCAGCAACTCTTTGCAGGGCCTCTGGACGATAGAGTTCTTTTCCAATGAGGGTCTTACGTTGAGAAGTTTCATGATATTTCCATGCCTGTTCGGTAAGACGCTCTCGACAAGTGGGGTGGGCAATTGCAAGTACGGCGAAACCTAATGAGAATAGAAGGGCGAGATGGGGCTTCGGGCACATGTTGACACACCGTATAATCTATTCCTGTTAATTTCAATCAGATAGTAGCTAAATAAGTCTTAAGGAAGGCGCGGGTATCGCGCGAACTTATTCTCCTTGGGTATTTGGGGAGTTGCTTTCTGGATCCTCATCATCGTCATCTTCCATCCAGGTTTTGTAGGATACAATGCTTCCAGCAAGAAGAATTCCTGCTCCTGTAGATACAATTCTTTGAGCTCTTTGAACGATTTGATTCATGTCATTGTTTTGTAAGCGATAAATGTAGCGAGTTGAAAGTTGAGTGGCATATTCGTCCTCATTTAAGGCAAAGGCTTTTTCGAGTCTTTTGATGAGCGTAAAATCGAGTCTTAGTTTTAGCCAGGCATCATACAGAGCAAGATCTTCTTTTGAAAAAGTAAACACCTTAGCAGGATCTGCTCGTAATGCCCGTCTTATGGTAAGAGCTTTTGTTCTTAGCGATGAATATTCTTGAGGATTAAAGGCGGCTTTCATTTTTTGTAAGTCATCATGGGTATAGAGACCTTTGATGTATTTGTATTCGGCTCTAGCTGCAAGTTTTTCAGATTCAAGTATGGAGTCTTTTGTGAGAAGGCGAGTATATGCATACCGTAAAAGGTCAGCGTGAGGATTGCCTTTGAGCATTTCTTTCATGTGCTCAAGTTCATGAGCCATAAAAAGTCCGTGAGCTGGGTGCGACATAAATTTTTGATAGAGTGTAAGTTCAGCTTGAAGCCCCTTTGTGAGTGATTCTCTGGGTGTGACTCCAGCTGCACCTGCATTAATGAGTATTTTGTCGTTTCGTATATCTGTATCGTTTTCAAGGCTATCTAAAAGACGCTTTTGCGCAGCTTTTGGAAGTTCTGCCAATTGATTACTGATAAATTTTTTGGTGTATTCTCGTACGCGAGTGTACTCGGGATCAGCTTTGATTTCTGGATATAAATTGTTGAGTGCAATATGACACCTTAGCCAATCAGCAAATATAAATTGAGTGCTCAGAAGATAAAAAAAGATCGCACTCAGGATACGCATGCTTTTTTAAGTTTAGCAGATCACAGACGCTAATTTCCTACGTGATAAGATGCTGTCGAGTGATTTCTGAAAAAAACGTTTTAAAATAAAGGGTTAACTTCTGAGAGGGAGCAGGTTGCTACACTTATTTGATCGCTCTGCTTCCACATAGTGATTGGACGTTGACCTTCTGCATTGCTCACATTAGACCGGCAGCATGATTTTAAAGGTGCATTCATCCATTCGTGTTTCTTTATTTTTAATTTTTCCATTCGTAGCTCAAGCGGAACTCCCTTTACTTTGGGAGGCAACTCCGCAGGATACAGCAATTACGGCTGCAATCACTCAGGGGATTGAGGCGCAAATTAGAGCAGAGTTCGAAAAAACACATAAAGCAGTTCGCGATGCTCACGCTAAACAACATGGATGTGTATTGGCAGATTTTACAGTAGTTGATGGACTCAAAGAGCAAGGTCTCGATGTGGGGATCTTTAAAGAAGCCGGCAAGAAATATGAGTCGGTAATCCGATTTTCAAATGGCTCTGGTGATGCAAGGTCAGATGATCGACTAGCAAGTCCTCGAGGAATGGCAATTAAGGTTATGAATGTTGCAGGCGAGAAAATGATTGATGATGAGAGTACAACTCAAGACTTTCCGATGATTAATCACCCTGTGTTCTTTATTAAAAACCCGCTTGATTATGTGAGCTTTATGAAGGATCGCAAGGCATTTTTTGAAGATCCAGCACATCTTGAAGAAGCTAAAATTGTAGGTGCGATGAACAATCCAGAGTCAAACCCTCCTCGCAATGTATTGGAGTCGACATTTTTTAGCATGACTCCTCGTCAATTTGGGGCAACCGATAAATTACGACCTATTAAATATTCCGCACAACCTGTTGTCTGTGAAGGAAGCGAAGCTTTAGTCCCACTTCCTCTTAAGGACGATGAGAATGCATTGAGAATCGCATTACGTGAAAGTCTCGATAAACAGGCTTTTTGTTATGCATTTAGAATTCAAAAACAAACGAATGAAGAGGATATGCCCGTATCGAATCCAACTAAAATTTGGAATGAGAATGAGTCTCCTTGGATAACGGTTGCTAACGTGAAGATTTTCGCTAAACAAGATTTTGATGCACGCGAAGAAATTTGCGAAAACTTAGCACTAAACCCTTGGCATAGTTTAGCTGAGCATCAGCCACTGGGTGGTATTGAATTTGTTCGCCGAACAGTTTATCAAGCGACTTCAAAATTAAGGCATGAGCTAAACGAGGCTGCGGTTATAGAGCCTAAGGGCTTTGCAGATTTAAACTAGTCTTGAGTTAGAAGTCTTTTTTTATGGTGGAGCAAATGCTCTTCTATAAAGGTTGAAATAAAATAGTAAGAGTGATCGTAGTGTTCTCTTAAGTTGATCGTGCAAGCTTGTTCTTTTTGAGCGCAGATTTCTTTAAAGTTATTCGTTAAAAGTTGCTCGGGATAAAAGTTATCTGCAAGCCCTTGGTCAATTAAAATTGGGCTGGGGTGCTTGGCTCCAGATTTTATGAGTTCACAGGCGTCGTACTCACTCCAAGCTTTTTGATCTCTCCCAAGATAGCCAGTGAAAGCTTTTTGGCCCCAAGGAGCTTGAGTCGGATTTACTATGGGGGAAAACGCCGAAATAGATTTGTAACGCTCAGGATTTCGAAGTCCTAAGACAAGTGCACCGTGACCTCCCATGGAGTGGCCAAAAATACCGACATTCCCTTTAAGGTTAAAGTGCGAGTTAAAGAGCGCATAGACTTCATCATTGATATAGGAATACATCTGATAGTTTTTATTAAAGGGTTCGACGGTTGCATCTACATAGAAGCCTGCTCCAGAGCCAAAATCATAATCTTTGTGCTCATCCGGGAGATCGAGTCCTCGAGGTGAGGTGTCAGGACAAATGATAACTAAGCCCTCTTTGCTAAGAACTCTTTGGGCTCCGGCTTTTGTTATAAAATTTTCTTCGTTGCATGTGAGCCCCGAGAGCCAGATGAGACCGCCCTTAATATCTTTTGTGTTTTGTGGACGGTGGGTTGAGAACTTCATGGAAGTTTTAGTAATTTGAGAATCGTGCTCCCAAAATTCAGTTACTCCTCCAAAGCAAAAATGTTCTTTAAGTTTTTTCATTTCAATCTCTAGCTGTACAAAATAACAGAGCGAATAGCTTTGCCCTCGTGCATATAATCAAAGGCTTTGTTGATATCTTCTAGGGGCATTGTAAATGTAACAAGTTCATCAAGATGTATTTCACCTGCGAGATACTTTTCAACATATCCAGGTAATTCAGAACGGCCCTTTACGCCACCAAAGGCAGAGCCTTTCCAAACGCGTCCCGTAACAAGTTGAAAAGGGCGCGTGCTAATTTCTTGTCCAGCACCTGCCACTCCAATGATGATGGATTCTCCCCAGCCTTTGTGACAGCACTCAAGTGCAGCGCGCATAAGCTTTACGTTTCCTACACATTCAAAAGAAAAATCCACACCGCCTTCGGTCATGTCTACAATGTAGGGCGCAATTTCTTTATCGATATTTTTAGGATTGATAAAATGAGTGGCTCCCATTTTCATCGCGATTTCTTTTTTGTCATCGTTGATATCAATAGCAATAATTTTAGAAGCTTTTGCCATCTTTGCTCCTTGAATAACAGAGAGGCCTATTCCGCCAATTCCAAACACTGCAACAGTTGAGCCAGGACTTACTTTAGCCGTGTTTAGGACAGCACCAATTCCCGTGGTGACGCCACATCCAAGAAGGCAAACTTTATCCAGCGGTGCCGCAGGGTTGATTTTAGCGAGTGAAATTTCTGGAACGACAGTTTTTTCAGCAAAGGTAGAGGTGCCCATGTAGTGAAAGATCGGTTTGCCATCTTTTGAAAAGCGCGTGGTTCCATCGGGCATAAGTCCTTTGCCTTGTGTTGCACGCACACTTTGGCAGAGGTTGGTTTTTCCTGATTTGCAAAATTTGCATTCTCTACATTCGGGAATGTAGAGGGGAATAACGTGATCTCCTACTTTGAGAGTTGTGACCCCTTCGCCGATGGCTTCAACAATACCGCCACCTTCGTGGCCAAGGATTGCGGGAAAAACTCCTTCGGGATCATCTCCTGAGAGGGTAAAGGCGTCTGTGTGACACACTCCTGTGGCCAAAAGTTTAACAAGGACTTCTCCTTTTTTAGGGGCTTCGAGGTCAACTTCTTCAATTTTTAATGGTTCTCCAGGGGCCCATGCAACAGCTGCTTTTACTTTCATGGAGAGAACACTAGCAGTGCTTTTTAAATTTAAAAACTCTTATCTTTTAAAGAGCTTCTGTTAATTCCCAAAGGCGCATCTCAAGGGGAAACTCTTGGAGTAATTTTTCAAGTTGCTGTGTGGCAAGACCGTTTGTTTTTTGAACGCGTTCGGCAATGATGAGTTCGTTTTTCATGGAATGCTCCCAGCCAATGAGTTCAGTGACGCGCACTTTGTAGCCCTTAGATTCTAAAAATAAACAACGAAGAACATTTGTAAGGTGTGAGCCAAATTCTCTTCGGTGAAGGTTGTGGCGCCAGAGCGATTTTGTGGGATTTTTTGTTTTAAAGTTTTCTAGGAGTCTTGCGACCTCAGCCTGGCAGCATGGCACAAGTGCTATGAATTTTGCATTTTTTTTAAGAGCAAATGCAATGGCTTCATCGGTTGCTGTGTCGCATGCATGGAGGGCTGTGACGACATCGATTTCTTCGGGCAATGATGTTGATTGAATCGCTTCGAGAATAGATTCAGCTACAAAAGTGCAACGAGAAAAATCACAAGCTTTTGCAATTTCTTTGCTGCGAGCTATAAGTTTTTCTGTACGCTCAACAGCCCAGAGCTGAGTCTCTGGATTGTTTTTCATCCAAAGATCGTAAAGCATAAAACCGAGATAAGACTTTCCTGCTCCTAGATCGGCAATACTTTTAAGTCCGTTAAGGTGTGGAGTAATGAGTTGAATCAAATGTTGGACTTGTTTAAGTTTACGACGCGAGTCTTGATTGAGGTCCCCATCGCGTGTGAGGATGTGAAGTTCCTTAAGAAGTTCTACGGATTGAGTGGGCCAGAGTTCTTTGAGATTCATGTTTTCTATTTAGAGCCGTTGTTTTTAATTAGAGTTTAAATAAGAGAGGTCTTCAAGATCTGATAGAACTGTTTGAATCTGGGGGTATTTATGGCGCCCTATAAGCTCTATCAATCCAGGGCTAAGAGCTCTAGAGTGGCCAGGAGTTGAGTTGAAATAAAGATAAAGGGCCGAGACAACTCGGTTGTGAAATGATTGTTTTCGAGCCTGATATATTTCATCGGAAGAAACTACATTTTTTTCAAAATTTAAAATTTGGACTAAGGCTTGATCAAGCGGCAAAAAGCGTAGTGCGGCAGCAATAAAGTGATGTGATTGACTGTTCGCCCATTCATTTTCTATTTTGATTTCTTTCAGATTTTTATTTTCGTCTGGCTCACCATTAAAAAGTGCGTTTTCGGGAAGGAAGGACTCAACCACTATTTGCATTAGCTTCAAGCAATCAACAGATGGGTATGGAAGCTTTTTAGATTCAAGGTCGTTCTTAAGCGTGCGATTTTTTGCTGCTTCAAAATAACTTAAGCAGTTTTCAGAAGCACTTTCTCTTGCATGAACAAGATTACTACTTAAGAGTGCAATACAATAAAGGATGCCCAGGGGGAATTTTAATGTGGGTGTGGCTTGCTTTAAATAGTTGAGCATGAGGCATCTTTTAACGCGCCGTATTATACCTGTCAAGTGGGAGTCTTTCCGCTCGCTCTTCCTCTTGTGTTGAGGCTAGGTATTACCTGGCTTATAAGTCTTGAGTGAAGTCTCGCTATAAGTGCCCGCACTGTGAAATAAGGCTCAATGCCTTGGCGGGTAAGTTTTATTGTGGCGTTTGTAAAAGTGAATTTGTTGCATCTGAGTTAACACCGGATCCCAATTTTGTAGACACTGATTCGGCTGATTTTGCGAGAGAGTATCTTAAGCTGCAAAAACAACTCAACGAAGAAAAACGCGGGAATTTATCTATCGTTCATACCAAAGAGTTGCCTCATGTGAGTTCGTGGAAATTAGCTTTGAGCTTTCTGGGTGTTCCGATCGAGGAAGATGATGTAAGCGATGGCTTTCCTTTTGTGCTCGGGGCTTTTGCGGCCCTTTGTATTTTAGTCTTTTTCTTTGTTTCAAAAGAAAAAACACTTTTGCTTTCGCTAGATCCCAAGTCTCTTTGGCGAATGGGCGGTTTAAACTTTTTCACTTATAGCGTTGTGCATGCGGATATTTTTCATCTCATAGGAAATCTTTTTTTTATCATACCGTTTTTGGATAACACCGAACATAGGCTTGGAGAGCGACGAACATTAGCTTTTGTATTAGTTGCTGCACTTGCCTCGGCTGTTTTACATTTAATGTTTGATAAAAGCACACTGCCCTTAGTGGGTGCGAGTGGGGTTTGTTTTGCAATCGTTGTGTTTTATTCCATAAAATTTCCGAATAATCGGCTGCTCATCATGCCGCCCTTTTTGGGATTCTTGGCCATGAGATATCGAATGCGGATCAAAGCTCGCACCTTGGCTATATTTTATGTGCTTAAAGAACTCTTTGGTGTAGTTACGCAACTCGGGGGATTGGATAGTGTTTCGCATTTAGGGCACGTTGGTGGAGCCTTGACTGGAGTATTTTTTGCGCTGTGGGTAGATGACAGTGTTGATTCCTAGAGGCTACTGAGCGGGCATGACGCATATTTAAAAGCTTAGAGGACATTTGGTACAAAGATATTTACTTAGTTCTTGGTGAGGGCTATTTCTTAGGGCCATGTTGAATTACGAAGAACTATTGGGCCCAGAGTGTAAATCTCTCCTCGATCACAAGTGTGAGAAGGTTCCAGCTTCCACAATCAAGGTTCCTAACAAGAACTGGATCGACGAGATTTTTGTGAATTCTGACCGCTCACCTGCCGTTCTTCGAAGTTTGCAGTCTCTTTTATCTCACGGTCGTTTGGCGAACACGGGTTACGTCTCTATTTTTCCTGTGGATCAAGGCGTAGAGCACTCTGCGGGTGCTTCTTTTGCTCCGAATCCTGTATTTTTTGATTCTGAAAAAGTTGTAGAATTCTCTCTTGAGGCTGGCTGTAACGGGGTAGCTTCGACTTTGGGTGTTTTGGGTCTAACGGCTCGAAAATATGCTCATAAAATCCCTCATATTTTGAAGATTAATCACAATGAACTCCTCACTTACCCTGATAAATTTGATCAGGTGATGTTTGCGAGCGTTAAACAGGCGGCCAATATGGGCTGTGTGGCAGTTGGAGCTACAGTCTATTTTGGGGCACCAGAGAGCTCACGCCAAATGAAAGAAGTCTCAATGGCTTTTGAAATGGCCCACTCTTTGGGAATGGGGACAATTCTTTGGTGCTACCTGCGCAATAGCGCTTTTAAAGTAGACGGGAAGGATTATCACACGAGCACCGATCTCAGTTCTCAGGCGAATCACTTGGGAGCAACTATTGGGGCAGATATTCTTAAGCAAAAGCTTCCCACCAATAATGGAGGCTATAAGGCCACTAAACATGGGAAGATCTCAGAGAAGGTTTATACAGACCTTACAACCGATCACCCGATTGATTTGTGTCGTTACCAAGTTCTCAATGGGTATGCCGGAAAAATTGGCCTTATCAACTCAGGGGGCGAAAGTAAGGGCGCTAGCGACCTCGCGGAGGCTGTTCGCACTGCTGTTGTAAACAAGCGGGCTGGCGGAATGGGCCTCATTCTGGGCCGAAAGGCCTTCCAGAAACCTTGGGCTGAGGGGCTAAAATTGACCCATGCTGTTCAAGACGTTTATCTTGACCAGCGAATCACCGTTGCTTAAGTATTAGGGAATGGCTTCGGATAATAATAATAAACCCAAAGTGTTGGGTCCAAATCCCCTTGATACTCGTCTTCGTAATCAATTTTTGAAGACTAATAAACTCGACCACAAGGAAGTAGCCAAAGCTCTTCAAGAACTGCCTGATGATAACGAATGGGCTACATGGGTACCCATGGAAAGCATCCTCAAGGAAGATGAGGACGAAGAAGTAGAAGCAGTTCAAGCTTCATCAGACGATGAAGTTCCACCTTTAGCGAACTAAGCTTTTTACTTTAGGACAATAGAGCTTGGAAAATAGCGAGAACACAGCTGTTGAAAAAAAAAGAGGGGCGATTGTTTACGTTCTCCCCAACTTGTTTACGACAGCTAATTTATTCCTAGGTTTTTTTTCAATTGTTGCTTCAACACGTGCGGTAAAGTCTGAGCAGTGGATAGCGGCGGCTGTTGCTATCATGATTGCGGCAATTGCCGATGGCATTGATGGGCGTATTGCACGACTTACTAAAACAGAATCACTCTTTGGTGAGCAATACGACTCCATGTCTGACTTGGTAAGTTTTGGAGTTGCTCCAGCTATTCTCGTATTCGAATGGGGCCTTTCTCCATACGGCAAGTTCGGCTGGATGGCCGCTTTTCTCTTTTTAACCTGTGCGGCTCTTAGATTGACTCGCTTTAACGTTTTAAAGCAGTCAGATGAGAAACGATATTTTCAAGGATTGCCGAGTCCAGTTGCTGCCTCAATAGCAGCTTCCGCGGTTTTGTTTCATGAGCAAGTAAAGCCATTTTCTGGAAAAGATCTTTACATTATTTTTGTCATGGTATTTCTCGCAATTACGATGGTTTCTACAATTCGTTATCGAAGCTTTAAGGATATTAAAATTAAATCTCAAGAGGGTTTTGGATACTTGCTCATCATTATTATGATTTTAATGTTGGTCACAATGGAGCCGGAGGTTTTACTTTTTCCGGTGGGGGCTCTGTATTTAGTTTCTGGGCCAATCGGAGCTATAATGCGTAAGTTCAGTCGGCAGCCAGAAGCAGAAGAAGCCGAAGTCTTATAGGACCACGTACTTTTGAAAGGGATTCACATGAAAAGCAAAATTGCTGTTATTGGAGCCACTGGACTTGTGGGCGAAGAGTTTTTAAAAATTTTAAAAGAAGAAAATCTTTTAGATCAGTTTGAAGTTTTAAAGTTTCGTCGTAAGCGCAATGCAGCCGAAAGTGAATGGAGTATTGAAGAAGACGCTGAAAAATTGAGCGAATGTCAGTTCATTTTTAATGCTGCTAGCAGCGATTCAGCTAAATTTGTAGGAGAACGCCTTAAAGCGAATCAATACCTGATTGATAACTCTTCTGCTTATCGTATGGATAAGAATGTTCCCTTAGTAGTTCCCGAGGTAAATGGAACTCTTATATCAAAAGAGCAGAAAATTTTTGCTAATCCGAATTGCACGGCGGCTATCTTGTGCACGGGGCTTAATCCATTGCGCCCCTATGGTATTAAACAATTGTTTGTTTCTACCTATCAGGCAGCAAGTGGAGCGGGCAAAGAGGGTTTGGCTGAATTGCGCTCTCAGCTTGCAGTTGAAAAAAACGCTCAAGTCTCCACCTCTATTTTTGGTTATCGTTTGGGTGGAAATGTTATTAGTCATAATTCTCCCGTGCGCGGAAATGATGTAGAGGCAGCTGCTTATAACGAGGAAGAGTTTAAGGTTATGGAAGAAACGCGTAAAATGCTTGAACTTCCTAACTTACCCATTGCTATTACTTGCATAAGAGTTGCTGTTGAAAGAGCACACACAGAAAGTGTGGTCATTGATTTAGAGAACGATATTTCATTGTCTGAACTCCGCGATCTTTATCGAGAGCAGGCGGGTCTAAGAAAGGTTGATTTGCCGGAGCAAAATTATTTTCCTATGCCGCTTGAGGCAGATGGAAAGCGTGAGGTTCTTGTAGGGCGCTTTAGAAAAGACCCAATAGTTCCAAAAAGAGTTCTCATGATGCTCTCTGGCGATCAGCTTCTTAAGGGAGCTGCTTGGAATGCCTTTCAAATCTTTCAACAACTTCACGAACAGCTAAAGGCTTAGGGATGCGTTTTGCTCTCCGGCTAGAGTTTGATGGCCGTAATTTTTGTGGCTGGCAGGCCCAAAGCGCAAAAATTGAGAGAAAACATCCCTCTATCCAACGAACAATTCAAAGAGCCTTTAAAAAACTGCTAGCAACCCGTAAGGATATTAAAGTAAGTGGTTGTGGGAGAACTGACTCGGGTGTTCATGCAGAAGAGTATGTTGCGCATGTTGATATTCCCTCACCGACTTTTGCTAAGTTTAAAAATGAAGCTCGTAGATTGCGTCTGGGGTTAAATTCATTGTTGCCCCCAAGTATTTGCGTCAAAGATCTTGTAATTGTTGATGAGAGTTTTGATGCTTTGGATTCTGTAGTGACTAAGGTTTATGAATATAGGGTTCTTGTTAAAATGACAAAGCCCGTTCTTGATTTGGGTCGTGTCTATTGGATTCCTGCTGAGCTCTCTCAAAAAGAGCGTTTTGATTTAGATTTACTTAAAGAGACGATTAAAATTTTAGAGGGAACTAAGGATTTTGCAGCATTTGCGAGTTCGGGACATTCCGTTAAGTCTACTGTTCGCAAGATTATTCGTGTAAGCTGTGAGGATGAGATTCGTGAAGGAGCTCGTGGTCGCCTTGTTCGTATTCAGTTTGAAGGTGGAGGTTTTCTTAAACAGCAGGTTAGGAACATGGTTGGCGCATCCCTTGCGGTTGCGACACACAAACGCCCAAGGGATTTTGTTGCAAAACTTTTGGAGCAGTCCAAGGGACCCTCAACACGTATTCCAAGTTTATTTTGTGCACCCGCAGAGGGGCTTTTTCTTGTGAAGGTAAATTATGATCGACCCATCTTTCCTCAAGAAGAAGAAGTCTAAGTGGAAGTACCCCGTAGGGGCACTTCTTTTTCATATTCTTATTATTGGCGGACTTATTCTGCTGGAGATTCATTTTAGAAGAGAGCTTATTCGCAATGAAGTAGCTCGTATGCTGCAAGTAAGACCTGTGACGGCAGAGGAACTTCAAAAAATAATGAGTCGAGCCAAAATAGTCGATACGGAATGGATTGAAGAGAAAGATCTTGTAGTCTCTGATGATGTTAAAGCTTATTCAGGCGAAAAAACTCAACGTGTAAAAGAAGAAACGCGAGCTGCTAATTCAGGTTCTGTACGCGGAATAGAGCAGAGTTTGCAAATGACCTCTAAGAAAATCAAGGGATTAAAAGAAGGCCCATTTGGTAGAAAATTAAAAATTTCTGAGAAAAGTAAATTTAAAAAAGGGACTTATGAATTTTTGGATCCGTCCATTAAGGTTTCGGATAAGACTATTCTAAATACCAATGCATATATCTATGCCAGTTTTGCAAATCGCATGAAAGAATCTATTGCTGCTGCTTGGACCCCACGTTGGAGAAAGGTCGCAGACAAAAGAAAAAAGGAAATGTCTACGGGTATCTATATGACGGTGACTAGAATCTTTATAGAGAAAGACGGCACGGTATCGAATGTCTCAATTGATCGTTCTTCTGGGATACCTGCATTAGATAAAGCGGCAAAAGACTCTATTCTTGAGGTTCGAGCTTTCCCCAACCCTCCACCTGACCTTTTTGGACCATCCTTTAACGGAAACTTTGATTTTACTTTTGTAATTTCACTAGTTCCAGGAAGCGTGTTTTGTTTTAATTTCCTGCCAGATGAGAAGCTTGACAGAGTGAGGTAAAAACCTCCAATCTTAGTTTGTGATACAAAACAAGACTCAAAATACGGAAGGTTTTTGGGAGATTAGCCCAGAGACATTACTCGAGAATAAAGCTCAATTACGACTGATAGATGTGCGTCGACCAGATGAATACTCTGGGGAACTAGGTCACATTGCAGGGGCTGAGCTTGTAACGCTCGAAACAGAGTTTCAAAAACTTGTTGAAACTTGGGACAAAGAGAAGCCCATCGCCTTTATTTGTAGAAGTGGTGGAAGATCAGGAAAAGCAACGGCATATGCTCAGGCTTTAGGCTTTAAAGAAGTTTATAATATGCAAGGTGGAATGTTGCTTTGGAATGCAAAGGCTCTTCCCGTAGAAAAATAATGCTCAAAGAATTAATTGTCGTAGCTCTACCTATAGGAAATGCGGAAGACATGAGCTTCCGCGTGAAAAAAGCGCTTCAGGTTGTAGACGGAGTATTAGCCGAAGATACGCGCAAGTTTAGAGATTTTTGTAGATGGGCTGGCTTGGATCTTAGCTGTGAAATTCAGAGCTTTGACTCTAATAAAGAGCGAGATGCTGATTATCAAAAATTGTTTGAAAAGTTAAATGGCAGATGGGCCTTAGTTACTGACGCTGGAACTCCAGCAGTGAATGATCCAGGTTCTTGGATCGTAAAAAGCGCCAGGCATCATAAGATCAAGGTAACAGCTTTGCCGGGCGCGAGTGCTCTAACTCTTGCGCTGCAGATGACGGGTGGTTTTGGCAATCCAACAAGTTTTTTGGGATTTACCCCCAAGAAAGTAAAGAAAGACTTTTTTGAAGAGCATTGCGCCTCAAAAACACTTATTTTTTTTGAGTCAAAACACAATGTTCTTTCAACTCTTGAGGCGTTAAGCGAATCTCATTTGAAGGATGCAAAGATTATATGCCTTCGTGAGATGACTAAAGAGCACGAGGAATACATTCAGGGGAACGTGGCCGAGCTAAAGGCCTTTTTTGAAGAAAAGCTGAAGAGCGAACAGGTGGGTGAGCTTACTTTTGTAGTTGAAGGCTTAGGGAAAGCCTCGACGAGCTCACAAGTTGAAGCCTCAGATCTTGTAGAATTTCGAAAAGCGAGCCCCTCTCAAGCGGCAAAACTTTTGGCAAAATTGAGTGGCTTAAGCCGAGATGAAGCCTATGAGCTTTTAAGCTCTGGGAAGAGTGATTAGTCTTTAATTAATGCGCCTTGTTAGGCTTGCCTTGCACGCTACGGCGCCGTAGGCTGGCGTTTTATGTTTCTAGAGAAGAAGACACCGGGTATACGCTCTCCTAAAGATCCGGAGAGTCATCCCTTTACGGCTCCTGAAGGATACTGGATAAAGTGTGATCAGTGCAGCAGTATTTTACAGCGTTCTGTTCTTCAGAATAATTTTGATGTTTGCACAGAATGTAGTTTTCATTTTCGAGTTACGGCGCATCGTCGTATTGAACTCCTTGTAGACGAAGGCTCCTTTGTTGAAAAAGATAAGAACTTAGAAACTACAGATGTTCTTGGTTTTGTTGATTCTAAGCCGTATCCCCAACGTTTAGAGGCGGCTCAAAAAAAATCGGGCCTTAAGGATGCATTTGTTTCTGGAAGCGCTACGATTCATAAGATTCCTGTTGAAGTGGGCAGCTTTGAGTTTTTCTTTATGGGTGGTTCTATGGGAATGGTTGTGGGCGAAAAAGTTGCTCGCTTGTTTGAACGTGCACTTCAGAAAAAACGCCCCGCTATTATATTTCAATCTTCAGGTGGAGCTAGAATGCAGGAAGGGATTTTATCTCTTATGCAAATGGCAAAGACCGCAGCTGTTTTGGAAAAGTATAAGAAAAAATGTAAGCAACCGTATCTGTCAATTCTTACGGACCCAACAACTGGAGGAGTTGCCGCCTCTTTTGCAATGTTAGGTGATTTTCATATTTCTGAACCTAAGGCCCTTGTCGGCTTTGCTGGCCCTCGAGTGATACAACAAACGATTAACCAACAACTTCCTGAGGGCTTCCAGCGTGCTGAGTTTTTACTTGAGCACGGGATGATTGATCAAATTACAGATCGTCGTCAGCTTAAGGAAGAAGTTACAAAAATCTTAAATTTTTTTAGAGGCTAATCGATGAAACAAAGGGGCTTGATTGCGCTCATAGCCTCTTTCTGCCTTTTACCGTTGCTTCGAGCTCAAAACTTTTCGGATTTAATTCAATTCGAGGCAGAAAAATATTCGACTAATTTAGAAACTCAAAAAACAGAAGTTGAAGGGCATGTAAAGCTTAAGCTTGGAGATAGAGAGCTTTTTGCGGATAAGCTTGTTATTGATCCAAACAGTGGAGATGTTGAGTGCTCAGGGAAAGTGCTCTTTAAGCAGGGGCCTTTGGAGATTGAAGCTAAGGGCGTTAAGTTCAACATGAAATCGGGACTCGGAGTTTTTTATGATGCGATTGTTAAGCGCGCTGGAGCTTTTCAGTTGGAAGGCCGAGAAATCAAAAGAGAGTCTGAGCAGGTTTACGAAGCAAAAATTGCAAAAATTTCTTTTTGCCAAGATTGCCCTCCTTCATGGAGTTTAACGGGCGACCGAATTCGAGTGAATACCGAGCGTTATGCTGAAATACATCATGCCCTTATTGCTGTTAAAGATATTCCTGTTTTTTATCTTCCTGTTGTTTATTACCCAGCCCAAGATAAGCGCTTTACAGGTTTTTTGATTCCTTACTTTAAATTTTCGACAGCCCTTGGAGCTCAGATTGGTATCCCGTTTTACTATGCACCTACGGACTACATGGATTTTACCTATGATTATCGTTACATGAGTCGGGGGGGGCACCGTAATGCGCTGGAATCTCGGTATAGATTTTCTGATTATAGTTTTTTAACTTCAAATACTTCTTGGATCAGAACGCCGAGTGAGTCGCAGTGGTTTCAGGATCGCTATGGGATTCACTATGGTGGTAGGTTTCAGTTGTTTAAAAACTGGGCTTTCTTGGCTAGAGGCGATTTTATAAGCGATGTCGAGATGTCTCAAAATTTTGAAGATGATAGTCCTGAGTCGCGACTCCCAACACTTTCAAATGATTTATTTTTAGAGTCCCAATACGAGAACTTTTCGCTCTTTGCTGGAGTGAGAATGCCTCAGGATAATTTAGATCGAGTGATAGATTCCCGTGGGAATGCAAGTTGGACTCTTCCGCATATAAAGGCAGGAACTCCTTACATTTCGTTGTTTGAAAATACTCTATTGGGAGCTACTCGTATTGAAATGTTAAGTGTTCGGAGATTGGAAAATGGCGATTTCTCGAACGCACTTGCAACAGATCCTAACAGTGGTTTCATTGCCTCTGGTGATCGCTACAGCGGCCTTGTTGACCTCTCTTTACCTCTTAGCCTTGATTATATAAGAAGTGTCAGTAGCGTACACTATCGAGGTGATTATTATAAATTCCCTTCTAAAATTGATTCAGATACAGCAACAAGATCTCGTTTTGTATTTCAACAAAGTTTAGAGGGTGACCTCTCAAGAATCTGGGATGTCGATTTTGATGGATTGCCGCGCATTAAGCACGTGCTTACGCCTTTTGTAGAGTATTCCTATGCTCCCGAGGACTTGAGGTCGGGTCATGACTTTTTTAAGGATTGTCCCAATGGAGTGTGTAGTTCAACAGCTACTCGCTTTGATGTGCATGATGGGGGTCTAGAGGATATACGACTCGGTACCGAAGAAAGTGAAAAGCGTCTCCGAGAACATCATTTATTAAATTATGGTTTTAAGACACAACTTTTAGGAAAGTTTTCGGCAGCAAATGAAATTCGAGAAGTTTTATATCTTAAGGTTGCTCATGAATACGATTTAATAACAAAGGAGCCTGGTAAGATTTTAGTCAACATGCAGGGCTATCTTTATAACTTTCAGTTAAGCTCACAGATCTCTTGGGATTACGAGACAGCTGATCTTGATATGCAAAATGATATTTTGTGGAACGAAAAGTATTTTGCATTCGTTCTTTACCAAAGCATAAGGCCTGATATTGATAACGTCGGTGGTGAAATAAGACTTAAGAAACTTGGACCTTTTGAGCTAGCAACTTCACAGAACTATGATCGTAGAGAGCAGCAGCTACTTGAACAAAAATATTTTCTTTCGTATTTAAGTGCTTCTAAGTGTTGGCGCTTTGATCTGGGTTTAAGGAGACGCTTGGGCGATAACGATTTTGAATATTCACCAAGTATACAAGTTCTATATTCTGAATCGATTAAGAAGCGCGATGACATTCTTAAATCAACACCCGAAAGCTAATACTAAAGAATTTTTTTAGAAAGTTTATTCAATTCTTTGGAGCTCGGCTAATACCTGTGAATGCATGAGCTTGTTCGAGGCCAAGATTTCTCCCGTCCACGTTGACCATTCTTCGCTTCTCTCAAAGTGTGAAACAACGCCTCCAGCTTCTCGAACGAGTAAGGAACCTGCAGCTACATCCCATGCACTGAGGCCACACTCCCAATAACTATCGAGTCTTCCACAGGCGATATAGGCGAGATCAAGGGCAGCCGCACCAGTTCGTCTTACGCCCAGAGACTTTCTAGTGAGTTCAATGAAGCGCTTAAAAACAAGATCTTTTTGAGTGTGTCTTTCTGCTGCAAAACCCGTAACAAAAAGGGCTTTTTGAAATTCACTTGCTGCACTTACAGATATTTTTTCTCCGTTTAAAAAAGCACCCATTCCAAGTGAGGCATGGAAGAATTCATTGCGAACAGGATCGAGGGTGGCTCCGATAACGACTTTAAACCTGCCTTCAATTTTTTGAAGTAAGGCAAGAGTTGTACAAAAATAGGGGTAGGACCTGGAGTAGTTTGCTGTCCCGTCAATGGGGTCTAGAACCCAGAGGAGTTCTTCTTTAGCAAAGGTTTCGTCTGAGGGTTTTTCTTTAATTTTATAGGCAGATTCTTCACCCAAAATAGCTTCGCCGGGAAATTTTTCTTTGAGTTGGCTGACTATAAAGTCTTCTACTTTTTGGTCATATTCTGTGACGATGTCATTGAACCCGCTTTTGTGCTCGGAACTTAAAATTTTTGGTTTTTCGCCCGGGCTAGAAGAAAAGCCTTCTAAGCTAATAGCTCTTGAATCTTTTAGTATTTTTTCAATTATAGGAAGTCTAAGCGGGGATTCTTTCTCAATTTGAAACATGGGTAATAGGTATAGGTTTTTTTTTATCTAGAACCAAATAAAATGTTTTAGTCGCTATAATCTAGGAGTATCGAGGCAGGGGAGTAAAAATGGCATCTAAGGAGCAGGTTAATTTGGGATTTTATAAAAACTTAGAGCCGATTCATGATTATAAGCGAATTTGTGATGCTTCATTGTATAGAGAAGTGCCTCAAGGCTGGGTGCTTTTTGTGTGTGATGTGCGCTCTTCTACGAAGGCCATTAAAGATGGAAAATACAAGGAAGTAAATTTTGTTGGTGCAGCCTGTATCACAGCAGTAACAAATGCCTTGAAAGCAAAGCTGCAAGTTCCTTACGTGTTTGGAGGAGATGGGGCAACTTTTTTAATTTACAAAGAGTTCAGCGAGAGAGTGGCTTTTGCTCTACAGTCAGTTCAGAGTTTAGCTCAAAACTCCTATGGTCTTGAATTGAGAGTTGCTTGCTTAAATGTGGCTGAGCTTCAGAGTGAGGGGTTTGCATTTAAGGTAGCTAAATATGCTCTCTCTCAAGACCTTTCCATAGCTTTATTTGTAGGAGACGGTTTTTACGAGGCGGAATCTAGAATTAAGTCAGAAAAGTATCCAGAGTATTTATTGAGTCCGTCTGTAGAAAGTTGCTTGGAGCATGGAGATATCTTACAGGGGCTTGAGTGTCGTTGGGATGCCATACCTTCTAGCAATGGTGAAATATTAACAGTTCTTATTCGGGCTCAGAGTAAAAATTTGGAAGAGAACGCGCAAATATATCAGGAGCTTATTGAAGAAATTTCCATAATCTGTGGTGATAAGAATCAAGTGAGCCCAGCGATTGAATCTAAGTTAAAGCTAAATACACGGTTGAGTGGGCTTAATGTTGAAGTTGCTATTCATACAGAAGGAAAGCCTTTTCTTCAGCGCTTTAGATATTGGAGCAAACTTCTGTGTGAAATCTTTGCGGGTTTTTTATTGATGGCCTTAAAAATAAAAAGAGGAAGTGTTGATTGGGGCCTCTATAAGAAAAAAGTAGTTGAGCATTCTGATTACTGGAAGTTTGACGATTCGCTACGCTTTGTGTTTGATTTAAGTGGAGCTCAAAAGCGAGCGCTTCTTGCCTGTCTTGAATCTAAAAGGCGTGACGCTAAATTAGTATATGGAGTTCATTCTTCGAGTTCTGCCCTGATGACATGCTTGATTTTTAATAGAGATGCACAGCACGTGCATTTTGTAGATGGTGCTGATGGGGGCTATGCGCTCGCCGCAATTCAACTAAAGGCGCAGATGAAAAAAAATGAGCTGAAGGATTTTTGACGGCTTGTTTTGAAGATTCTTGTTGAGAGAATAAGGAATGGATTCAGATTCAGTTAGCTCTAAAAGTAAAACACCACGGACTCCCCAGGAGATTGAAAAAATTAATCAAACAGTACTTTCACTTGCGAGAAAGTACTTTGCTTTAAAGAATTTTGATCAAGTTCGACTTGAGGATATCGCAAAGCAGGCTGAAACAAGCGTGTCTCATATTATGAGAACCTTTGGTTCTAAAGAAGAGCTCTTTAAAAGGTGCATAGATCAGCAGTTTAAACTTTGGGACATGATGAAGTCTGATCGCGCTAAGTTAGGCGAGCGTCTTGCGAAATATGTAACAGCACCGATTAAGGACGGGGATCAGCTTCAGCATGTGTTGCTATTTATTCGAGGGTCTTTGCATTCTGATTCTCATAAAACAGTAAGGGATCAGTTTGAGGCCCAGTTTTTAAATCCTTATGCCCAGTGGCTTGGGGGCGATGGGGCAAGTGCCCGCTCTGGCATCATTACGAGCTTTCTTTTTGGTATTACATATATGCATTATATTTGTGACTGTGAACCATTTAATGGTCCGGAGTTAGAAAAACTTCAAAAAATTGTAGCCCCACTTCTTCAAAAGCTTATAGATGGCGAAGCTACGTAATTTAATGAATTGATAGTTTAAAAAACAAGTGTCATCTTGCTCACATGAAGCAATCTCCGAGTGTTTCGCTCAGTGTGTGGTGGCAGTACTTAATGGGCCAGCTTTTTTATATTCCGCTGATGTGGTGGGTGATCTTAGGAGCAAAACTTCGCGGCCTAGCAATAAAAGATCATAAAAAGTTAAGAAAATACTATAGAGAGCTTACACAAGAGGGTTCTCTTCCCTTGCTGATATGTCCTAATCACATGACATATGTGGATTCCATTATACTTATTTACGCGTTTGGAAATCATTTTTGGTACGGGCTTAACTTTAAAAAGCACATGTGGAATTTGGTTGCAAAAGAATACAGTAAAAACCCTCTTTTTCGTTTTGTTTGTTATCTTTCAAAATGCATTTACGTAGATCGTGAAAAAGAAAAGAGCCAAAACTATCCCGCATTGAATACTGCTATTAGTCTTTTAAAAATGCACGAAGTCGTTTTAATTTTCCCCGAGGGAAGACGCTCTAAGACGGGTCGTTTCGATGACACTAAACTTGCTTACGGAGTGGGTAAAGTCGTGAAAGAAGTGGGCGAGTGTAATGTTCTTTGCACTTATTTGCGTTGCCCCGAGCAGGGTGAGAAGTCCTCTGGATTTTTTCCTCGAAATGCGCACTATTCCATTTTAACAGAACTTGTTCATTACAAAGCGCATGAGCTAGGAAGTGAAGCCGTATCTAAAATTACTGAAGATATAGCTACTCGTATAAAGGTTCTTGAAAAAGAATACTTCCAAAAGCTTTAGCTCAGAGCAAAAGCTCTTTATACTTTCTATAGATGTCGTTGCGCCATGCCTATTTGTTGTTTATAGCGGCATCTCTTCTCATTCTTGTTTGTTACTTGCCTGCTCTTTCAGCTTCACCCTGGGGCGTGGATGATGCCAGTTTAGTTTTTGAATTCCCTCTTTTACAATCGCCACTCCAATGGAGTTTTTTTAAGAACTTGCTGACGCCTGGCTATCATATCGACTATTACCCATTACGTGACTTGAGTTATTGGATAGATGCTCATTTATGGGGCTTGTCGACAACTGCTTTTCGGATACACAGCTTAGTTATTTTTTTTCTTACAAGTTTTTTAGTTGTATTCATTTTACGATTGTTAAAGCTTTCAAGGGAGTTAACCCTTTTATGCGTTAGTTTTTGGATGCTCTCTCCTTTGCACCTTGAAGCTGTGCTCTGGATTTCTGCTCGCAAAGACCTTTTGGCTGTTCTTTTTTTAATGCTAAGTTTTTTATCCGTATTAAAATATCTCATGAGGCCAGGGCAATTGTACTTGGTTTTATCTTTGCTTTTTTATGTTCTTTCTCTTCTCTCAAAAGCGACTTTTGTTCTTTTTCCAGCAGCGTCACTCTGCTGTCTCGTTTTTTTAAAGTATTCGAAAGATACTCATTGGAAAAAAGTGAGAGAGCTAGTCCTTCCCTTGTTTCTTATGAGTTTACTTGGCCTATCGTGGGCCCTCTTTCAGTCGTGGTTTTATTCAAATGTGAACAATATGACCCTAAGCTATTCGTTGTATTATCGCTTCTTTGCAGCGCTTGCTGCTTCTGGACGTTACCTCGTTGGAAGTGTTTGGCCTGACGTTAATGCACTTGACGTGGAAAACTGGGGAGCCTGGCTTGATTTAAACTTACAGTTTGTTTGGGTTGGGGTTCTTTCGTGGCTCATTGTATTTTTGAGTGGGATCTTCTTTTTTAAGAAAAGGAATATTGTAGGACTTTTTGTATTGGCAATGGCGTTGTCCGTGTACTTGCCGACAAGTGGATTAGTCTTTCCGCATCGAAATTTTTATTCTACTCGTTATTATCTTCCAATCTTTACACTTATCGTGGGTGGATTGGCCCTTATTTTCCAACATCAAAAGCTGATTGTTCAGCGTATCTTATTGTTTGGAGTTGTATGGAATACTGTTTCTTTGATTCGCTCTGCGCCGGATTGGGAAACGAGCCTTGCTGTGAGGTCACACGCTCTTGAGCAGAGCCCACAAAGTACAACTTTAAAAGTTCAACTTCTAGGAGAGTTAAAGGCGCTGAGTGAGGGCTGGAAAAGTATCCCTGAAGACTTGCTTAATCGGCTTGAGCGCATAGAAAATGAAGTTACTCAAATGTGTGAGGCTTCTATGCCGGATCCGGATGGGGGCTGCTTGAATTTTTACCGGCTACAATTTGAAGAAAGTCTTTTAGAAAAAAATTTTCAAAAGTCTGAACAATATATTTCTCGTATGAAATTTAGTTTGGAACGAGCAGGATTAAGACGATCTGTTTTATTGCTTTACCTCAGGCTTAGTCTTCATTTGAAAAATGCATCTCTAGAAGAAAAGGATTTTTTGGATTGGAAAAAGCGCATGAGATTTTATGCAAATCCTGAATATAGAGTTATGGATCTAGCTCTGGAATGCTTGAGTGGAACGGATATACTTGGGCAAGCTCAGAGGTATCGTTATTGGTTGGAATCTTCGTTGTTGAACAAAACGAATATGGGAGAATTTATATCTGCAATTGATCCCTCGTATGCTTCGATTTTGAGGACTTGCATAGGTCTTAAGTATTAAGTGCAAGCTTGGTGCCCGGAAGAGGACTCGAACCTCCACACACAAGGTACCAGATCCTAAGTCTGGCGCGTCTACCAATTCCGCCATCCGGGCAGGGATGTAGCCAAGAACTCTAGCATAGCTTGGGTGAAATTCTAAAGAAGTTCATCAAAAGTATATGGTTTTTCTCGAGGAGCTTTTTGGGCAAGTTTTACGGCCAAGTTGAGTGCCCCCTGAGCAAAGAGCTTTCGGTCTTGGGCTTCATGGGTCAGGAGAAGCCTGTCAAAGGCTCTTTGGATTATGACTGTGTGTATTCCTATAACTTCGCCCTCTCTAGAGGAGAGAATGTTGATATCTTGGGGAAAACCTTTGTTTTTTAACATGTCTGATAGGGCTGCCTTGATGAGGAGGGCTGTGCCGCTTGGTTGGTCTTTTTTGTGAACGTGGTGCACATCGTGAATCTCCACTGACTTAATGTCGTTAAAGAAAGCAATTAAGCCCCTTAGGCATTGGATAAAGGCAAAGATACCTAGACTGGTGTTTGGAATAAAGGCCCAGGGACGATTGGCAAATTGAGACTTAATTTTAGAAAACTCATCTGCATTAAAGCCCGTTGAGCAAATGAGATAGGGGGTCTTGTTGTTAAGTGCGCTTAATTTTTCGGCCCAAGAGGAGCTTGAAGCGGCACCCGAAAAGTCAATGATGACTTCTGTTTCACTGGGAAGATCATTTGGCGTGCTACCTGAATCCAGTTCGGCAATCATCTGGACTTGATCTAACCAGGAGGCGTCTTTACTTAGCTCAAGGATTTTTTGTCCCATTTTGCCTTTGCTTCCGATGAGGGCAATTTTTGTTTTAGTTGAAGTTTTTTCTGTAGAGTTCATATAAATCTTCCAAAAGTTCTTTTTTCATAGGGCATAGTGGTGCTTGAAAAGCTGAATGTGCAATCCATCCCAATCTATGAGCGAGGCTTTTTACAGGTATGGGATTTGATTCCCAGTAGAGGGCTTTAATGAATGATGTGATTTTTTCAAAGCGCTCCGTTGCAGCAGCTTCTTTGTTTAATACTGAAATAAAATCCTTAAGGGCAAAGTGTGTTGCAACTGAAATAATCCCATGTCCACCTTCTTGTACAAAAGCTGGAAAACTTTCGTCGTCTCCAGAGAGAACGGCCAGCTGAGACTTCCATTCAGCTTTGTGTTTGATGCGCTCGGGTTTACCGGTGGCATCTTTAATGGCGTGAATAAGATGAGCCACGTCACTCTTTATGAGTTCGTCTATGACTTCATCAGGAAGTCCCACGGCGCTTCGGCTGGGAACATCATAGAGACAGAGTGGGAGTCCGAGTTCGGCAATTTTTTTATAATGTGTAACAAGTCCCCTTGCGGGTGTTTTTATATAGGCAGGAGGTGAGGCAAGAAGGGCGCTAGCTCCAACTTTTTTTGCAAGCTTTGCTCTTTCTAGGCATTCAGCAGTTCCACCAATTCCTAATCCAGCAACAATTGGGATGCTTCCTTTGGCAATGTTTACTGCTTGAGTGAGAAGGGCGGTATACGTTTCGCTACTTAAGAGCGAGCCTTCACCGGTTGAGCCCGCAATAACAAGTCCCGTAACGTTTTGCTTGATTTGTTGTGCGATTAGTTTTTCAAGAGAAGGGGTGTCTAGTTTTCCATCAGGAGTGAAAGGGGTGATGAGGGCAGTCCATACGCCTTTCCATTGCTGGGGGTTTTCAAGTTTCATTGTAATATCCTTCGAATACTTTTCTTACAGGGCCAGAGAGGCGTAAGTTTTCGCCATCTTCTTTTACTTTGAGGGGGCCACCTGGAAAGTGGAATTCAATTTCTGAGGGAACTTTTAAATTTTTATCTTCTTTGCTTCTAAGCTTCAAAGCAAAATACGCAGAGAGCGCACCACTTCCACAAGAAAGAGTTTCGGCTTCTATGCCGCGCTCATAACTTACAAGTGTCATATCCGTGCGACTGAGCCATGAAATGTTACTTTCTTTTATAAACTCTGGATGGTGATTGAGGTGGTTAGTGTAAAAGAGGTGTCTAATCTTTCGGGGCCAAGAGCTACCTATGAGTACAAGGTGAGGAACTCCAGCGCTTACCCACTTGGCATTCTCAAGACCGATTTCTTGGAGTTGCTTGATCATGGCCTGATGGTGGCTCTTAATTTCTAGGGATTTGAGTTTAGATATGTCCCATAGAACATCAACCTTTTGAGTGTTGTTTTGAGTGGTTTCAGCTTGGCTTTTGAACACTTGTTCGCCGTCAGTCCATGTCCATTCTCGTTTATGGGGGTCAATTTGTTGATGGAGCCATAGTGTTGCACATCTAGCGGCATTGCCACAGAACTTAGCTACAGAACCGTCGTTGTTGAAAAATTTCCATTGCCACTCATCGCCCTTTTGCCAAATGAAAAAGAGGCCGTCTGCTCCAATACCCGTATGTTTCTCACAAAGACGTTTTACCCATGTAGAATCATGTGCTTGCGCGTTGTAAGGCTGGTTGAGGATAATGAAATCATTACCCGTAGCTTCGAATTTAAAGAAATTCATGGAGTCTGTACTTTCTCTGCTTTTCTAAGGTGAGTTAGGGGTCCTTCTTGGTCAAGGTCGCTTGAGGGGTCCTTTTTTATGCCACAGCGCACCAACGAAAGAATTGTTGATGCTAGGAACAAGGCCTTTATCAAGCTTAAATTCATGATAGAAGCATAAACGAAAGATGTATCGAGGTCTAATATGGCTGAAAATGAAAACGAGCTAGTTTCCCTGATTGAGTATATTGTAAAAGCGCTCGTCGATTTTCCAGATCAAGTGAAAGTTACAGCAGTCCGTGGTGAGCAAACTACGGTTATTGAGCTTCACGTTGCTAGGGATGACCTAGGCAAGGTCATTGGAAAACAAGGACGAACGGCTCAATCTTTGAGGACAGTGTTGAACGCAGCTTCAACCAAGCTCAAAATACGATCAGTTTTAGAAATTATCGAGTAGAGCAAAATATCTTTTAAACCCTAGGCAAGTTTAATTTTTTATTTTTGATATTCGGGTAAGTGGTATTCTTTGCCTATTTTTTCTTAAACAGTGCTTCTGCAGCACTCATAAGATCACTTTTATTCTTTGAGCTCGCCCCGGTGTGAGTGGCTCCCAGCTTATAGAAATCACAAAAGTTAGACTTTTCTTTATCGAGAATATGCTCAGAGACTTCCTCTCGGCATTCCCAGTGAGCATTGGGTTCATAAAAAGAGCAGTTCTTGCAACAACGAATATCTTGGCCGCATTTAGGACATGTATCCTGACGACTGACTTTTGAAACTAAATAACTTTCTAGATTTTCCTGACATTTAAAACACTTGGTCATTTTAATGTACCTCGAGCTTATGCCATCCTTCGTAGCCAAGAACCCATATACGGGCAGGGGCTAGCTCGGGAGAGCTTTCGTAAATTTTTTCTTCGTAGTCAAATAGTTTTGTATTGGTGCACTCTTTGCCGTCGTGTGGGCGTTTGAGGCGAAGAACAATTTTTACGACATCTTTTTCAAAAATGCGTTCAATTTCTCGTTGTTTGTAGCACTCCGTTGCCGCGCTTGCCTTGACGATGACTCTTATGATTCCAGAGGTGTGTGTTATATCTATTTTTTTAATCCAAGGAGTTGTTTCAGAACGCGATGTGTCTGCTTTTTGAGAGAGTTTAGGGGCTACGAGCGCTTTAGTGTCGGGGGCATCTGCAAAAAGTGAAAGTGCAATTAAAAAGATAACAAAGAGCGGCAATCGTAAGAGTGCTTCCACAAGAGTAAGTGTAGCAGAGTTCCAGTGGCCTTGTCTGGTGCGGGGCTGGAAGCGAGAGCTTTCAGTTGACCTAAGAAGACCTAAAATAGTCGCTATGCGTACCCCGCACACAGTGGCTTTGTCTGGAGCAGGGTATCGCTATGCGTACCCCGCACACAGTGGCCTTGTCTGGTGCAGGGCTGGAAGCGAGCTTTCCGAGTTGACCTAAGAAGACCTAAAATAGTCGCTATGCGTACCCCGCACACGGTCTTTATTTATTCCCTTTTGCTATCAACATAAAACTTTGTATATTTGGCGCTATGAAAACAAAGATGGGGCTTAACGAAATTTTTGAATACTTCTGCTGCGGCAGTTTTTTCTTTTGCGCTAATAAGTTGCACAGGCGGTCAAAAGACTGCAGATGTGGAAACGCTATTAAAATTGGAGAAGTAGGATCCATGACTGGCTCAGAAGCTACATTTGGAACCTCTACTCATAAAGGATTGTTGCTAGCGGTAGATGAGGTCAATAAAGCCGGCGGTGTGAATGGAAAAATGCTGGAGCTGATTTCTTTGGATGACCAAGGTAAAGCGGAAGAAGCAGCCACTGCAGTTACGAAGCTTGTAACACAAGATAAAGTTGTTGCGATTCTTGGTGAAGTTGCAAGTTCTAGAAGTATGGCGATGGCGCCAATTGCACAGCAATATAAAGTGCCTATGATTACGCCAGCATCTACAAATCCCAAAGTAACTGAAATGGGTGATTATGTTTTTAGAGTTTGCTTTATCGATCCATTTCAAGGAACGGTTATGGCAAAATTTGCGAAAGATAATTTGAAAGCTAAAAAAGTTGCCATTCTACGCGATGTAAAAAGCGACTACAGTATGGGTCTTTCTGAATTCTTCGTTCAGTCTTTTAAGGCGGGCGGTGGAACTATCATAGAAACTCAAAGTTACAGCAGTGGCGACATCGACTTTAAGTCACAGCTTACCTCTATTAAAGCTAAGAAGCCTGACGCGATTTTTGTTCCTGGTTATTACACAGAAGTAGGGTTGATCGTTAGACAAGCTAAAGAACTAAAAATGGACATCCCTCTTTTGGGTGGTGATGGTTGGGATTCTCCTAAGTTGTATGAAATTGGTGGCGAAGCCCTTAACGGCAATTACTTTTCTAACCACTACTCATCAGATGATCAGAACCCGCTGGTTCAAGATTTTATTTCTAAATACAAAGCAGCTAATGGTGGGGAAGTTCCCGACACGATGGCCGTTTTGGGTTACGACGCTCTTTACGTTTTAGTGGATTCGATGAAGAGAGCAAAATCCTTGAATGGTCCTGACTTGAGAGACGCTATTGCTTCTACAAAAAATTTCCAGGCGGTTACAGGCAACATTACTCTTGATGAGAAGAGAAACCCTACAAAAGCGGCCGTTGTTCTTAAGGTTGATGGTGGAAAATATAATTTCGTGGGGACTATTAGCCCCTAATGCAGGAGTTTTTACAGCATCTTATCAACGGACTTTCCGTTGGTAGTATTTATGCACTTATAGCGTTGGGGTACACCATGGTTTTTGGTGTGCTCCAGCTTGTCTTTTGCTCATGCACATGTGATAATGTTGGGTGCTTATATTGCTTACTATGTTTCGAATGCGCTTGGTTTGGGAACTCATCCTTCAGTTGGCTCCTTGCTGATTGCGCTTGCCTCTTCAATGGTAGGCTGTGCGCTGATTGGTTTTGTTATTGAACGTTTTGCTTATCGACCGTTGAGGTCAGCCCCCCGAATTAATATATTAATTACAGCCATTGGGGTCTCTTTATTCTTAGAGTTTGGTGGCCAAGCACTTTTTGGTTCAACTCCTCGATTTTTTCCGCAGATTTATCAACCTCAAGTCGATTTTTCTATTGGTGAATTAATTATCAATCCCTTGCAGGTGGTTGTTTTGTCTATTTCGTTGATATTGATGATTGCGCTTCAGTATTTGATTTATAAAACGCGCATGGGTCGCGCGATGAGAGCTGTGAGCTTTAGTCATGACTTAGCGAGTTTGATGGGCATTCCCACAGACCGAGTTATTTCTTTTACCTTTATGTTGGGCTCTGCGCTTGCGGGTGCTGCGGGCGTGCTTGTTGGTCTTATTTATCCAAAGATTGATCCTTTAATGGGAGTTGTCCCCGGACTGAAGTGTTTTGTGGCAGCTGTTCTTGGAGGGATTGGAAACGTCCAAGGAGCAGTAGTGGGCGCTATTACGCTAGGTCTAGCGGAGGGTTTTTTAGTGGGCTATGGGGCTCCAACCCTAAGAGATGCTCTTGCCTTTGTAATTCTCATTGTAGTTCTACTTTTAAGGCCTTCTGGTTTGTTTGGTGTAAATAGGGTGGAGAAGGTTTAAGGATGAAGAGCAATATCAAATGGATTGTGGCTCTTGTAGGTGTTTGGATTCTTTCCCCCATACTTTCAAAGTATTTTCCTCCCTATGAAACTTTGATTCTTTTGCAATGTGGAGTCGCTATTATCCTAGCAACGAGTTTAAATTTAATTAATGGATTTACGGGACAGTTCTCTATGGGGCATGCAGGCTTTATGGCAGTGGGGGCCTATGCCAGCTCTGTAATCACAACAGTATTTTATCGAGACTTTTTTATGTCAGGGATGGGAGATTACTTCTTCTTTGTTCCTTTGCTTGTGGGTGCCATAGCCGCAGGTCTTATGGGATACCTTGTAGGACTTCCTTCCTTGCGTCTTAAGGGCGACTACTTGGCCATTGTGACTTTGGGCTTTGGTGAAATTATTCGCGTTGTGTTGCTGAATATGGAAGTTGTTGGTGGGCCAAGAGGAATGCCAGGGATTCCGCCTTTGGCAAATTTTACTTGGATTTTTTCTTCTGTTGTTATTACTTTTTTCGTAATTTGGAGAATTGTTAAATCACGTTACGGAAGATCTTTTGTAGCCGTTAGAGAAGATGAAATTGCGGCTGAATCAATGGGAGTGCCTACCACTCAGGTTAAAGTTTGGGCTTTTGTTATAGGAGCGTTTTTCGCAGGACTTGCCGGAGGCCTTTATGCTCATGTGGTGCAGATTGTAACTCCTACAGGGTTTACTTTCACAAAAAGCTTTGAGCTTATTATCATGGTTGTTCTGGGTGGAATGGGTTCTTTGTCCGGTTCAGTTATAGCGGCAGTTTTGTTAACGATACTTCCGGAAGCTCTACGCGGATATGAAGCATATACGGGTGGTGTGGATCTTCGAATGGTGATCTATTCATTTCTACTTATTGTTTTAATGCTCTCGAGGCCTCAGGGATTACTTGGGCGAATGGAGATAAACGATATCATTGCTAAGTTGATCTCATGGTTTCGTAAGAAAAAAGCTGAGGTGGCATCATGACAAGCGCACTTAGTTTAAAGGATTTGGGAATTCGCTTTGGTGGACTCAAGGCAGTTTGGGAATTGAATTTAGAGATCCCACAGGGTTCTATCTTTGGTCTTATTGGACCTAATGGAGCGGGGAAGACCACAGTCTTTAATTTACTCACAGGAGTTTATGTTCCCACTCAAGGGAAGGTAGAGCTCTTTGGAGAAAACACCTTAGGGCTTAAGACTTGTAAAATTACAAGTAAGGGCATGGCAAGAACTTTTCAGAACATTCGTCTCTTTAAAGAAATGACTGTTCTAGAAAATGTTTTAGTTGCAATCGACCACTCTGTTGTTACCAAAAGGCCCTCAACGCTTGCAGATATTCTTCGTTTAAAGCGTAGCCGAGATATTGAAGAAGAAAAGAAACTTAAGGCCATTGAGATTTTGCAAATTTTTGATTTGGCAAAAAATGCGCATGAAATGGCAGGATCGCTCCCCTATGGAAAGCAGCGCCGTCTCGAAATAGCTCGTGCTTTAGGCACAGGAGCAAAACTCGTTTTACTGGATGAGCCAGCTGCTGGCATGAACCCTGCTGAGACCGCAGGGCTTATGGAAACTATTCGCAAGGTGAGAGATTTACTTAAAATCACAGTGCTTCTTATTGAACATGATATGAAGCTTGTGATGAACCTCTGTGAGCGCATAGCTGTTTTAGATTACGGAGTTAAAATTGCAGAAGGCAATGCCAAGGAGATTCAAAAAAATCCCAAGGTAATTGAAGCCTACCTCGGAAAGGCGGCAGCTACGTCATGACATCTCTTGAGCCTACGAATAGCGAAGTCCTGTTGAGCCTTGATCAAATCAGTGTCCACTATGGCGCAATCCAAGGTATTCAGAATGTTAGTTTTAATCTGAAGAAGGGAGAAATCCTTTCAATCATTGGGTGCAATGGAGCTGGGAAATCGACAACTTTAAGAGCGATTTCTGGGCTGAGAAAGATTTCTTCTGGAAAAATCCTTTTTAAGGGAGAAGAAATCTCTAAGCTAGCTCCGCATGAAATTGTTAGAAGACGTCTTATTCAAGCACCCGAAGGTCGAGGAATTTTTTTAAATTTAACCATCGAGGAAAACCTTGATTTGGGAGCGTGGTCTTCGCCTAATAAGTTAGCCTATGAAGAAGACTTGGAATATTCTTTTAGTCTTTTTCCTCGGCTTAAAGAACGCCGCAAGCAAAACGCGGGAACACTTTCGGGTGGAGAACAACAGATGCTAGCCATTGCAAGAGCTCTGATGGCTCGACCTGAGTTATTGCTTTTAGATGAACCAAGTTTAGGTTTAGCACCGCAAATTATAGAAAAGATTTTTGAAATTATTGTTCAGATCAATAAAGAAGGTAAGACAATTCTTCTTGTGGAACAGAATGCTATTCAAGCTTTAGAGATTTCTCATCGAGGAATTGTTTTAGAAACTGGCCTCGTTGCCACTCAGGACACTTCAAGAAATCTGCTTAAAAGTGATGCGATTCGCGAAGCTTACTTAGGTGGATAGTCCCGGTGTCAGATTTAAGAATCCTCTACTCAACATTTCCCAATGAAAAAGCAGCTCAAATTGTTGCAGATAAGGTTGTAGATCTTAGGTTAGCTGCTTGTGTGAACTTGTTTCCTTTGCTTTCTTCAACCTATCTTTGGAAAGGAAAACGTCAACGAGATAAAGAAGTTGTTTTTTTTGCAAAAACGCACAAAAAGAATATTTCTAAACTCAAGAAAAAAGTTGAGAGCCTTCATCCTTACGAGTGCCCATGCCTCATTGTTTTTAAAAGCAGCCAAGTCAACAAGGCCTATCTCCAGTGGATCAAGTAAAAAAGGCGTCAGAGACCTTTTCGACACACCTCCGCGACCTTTTGGGCAATATTGATGAACACGAAATTCACTATCAAGAATTGCGAGCAAATGGTGCTGAGGGCTGGGGTGCTGAGAGTTTTCACAAGCGAATGCAGGGTTGGGAGCTCAATCTTGAATGGGCGTTGCTTTTTTTTCCACCTGCACCTGCAAAGTTGCTTGATATCGGTTGTGGCGCTGGAGACTCTGCCTTGCCGCTCGCAAAACTAGGATATGATGTTTCGGGATTAGATATTTCATTAACGGCCATTGATTGGGCGAAGGAGAAGTTTGCACGGAACAATCTTTCAGCGGATTTTAAGGTTCACAACTTAGCTGAACCAATTGAATTTTGGCCTGCAGAAAGTTTTGATCTTATAGTGGATAGTGCGACTCTACATTGCATAATTCCTCCAGAGAGGGAGGCTGCTTTTACAAACATTCGAAGACTCTTAAAACCCAATGGGATTTTTCTTTTGAGTTCGATGGTTGGAGAGCCAAAGGATCTTTCAAAACTTGATTTTTTTGATTCAGAAAAGCGACTTCAGAGAGTGAAAAATCTACCTTTGCGATACACACCTTATTTGTCTGACTTAAAAGAAGAAGTTACTTCTTACGGATTTTTTATTGTAGAATCAAAAATCCAAGTAAATCCCTGGTGGGATCATTTCACAGCAATATTAAAGATCAAGTGATAGGGTAACGGGACAGTGGTCTGATCCAAAGACTTGATCGTATATTTCTGCCTTCTTAATTTTTTTGAGATCTGTGTTGTAGAGTGTGTGGTAGTCAATACGCCATCCTATGTTGCGATCTCTGGCTCGAGTGCGAGCACTCCACCAAGAATATTTTACAGTTTCTTTGTGCAGGGTTCTAAAGCTATCCGTCCAGCCCGAATCTAAAAATTTGCTCATCCACGCACGTTCATCGGGTAAAAATCCAGGGGAATCATGGTTATCGTTGGGACGAGCGAGGTCTATTTCTTCGTGAGCAATATTAAAGTCGCCTGCAAGTATAAGCGCTTTGTCGGGATGCTTTTTTGAAAGCTTCATAAGCCATTCGTTAAGGGCAATACAAAACTCAAGCTTAAAGGCAATGCGTTTCCCTTTGTCTTGGCTATTGGGGAAGTAAGTAGAGCAGTAAATAAATTTTGGAAAAATAGCTGTAATGCTTCTTCCTTCAAAGTCGAATTCTTTAGCGCCTATTCCCTTGAGCACGTTTTCGGGTTCTTTTTTGCTTAAGATGCCTACGCCGCTATAACCTTTTTTTTGGGCTCCAAAATAAAATTGATGCGGATATATTTTATGATTTTGAATATCCTCAGGAATTTGCTCTTGAGTTGCTCTCACTTCTTGGAGTCCAACGATGTCTGGCTTGTACTCTTCTAGGGTGCTGACAAAGCCTTGGCGGTGACAGGCTCGAATACCGTTTACGTTCCAGGTGAAGAATGTCGTAGCGCTCATAATGTTCTTCTCTTTCTAAATAAGCTTTTCTTGATTTACAACGCTACGCACAGCGAAATTGTAGATTAATTCTAAATAACGTCAGAAAAAACTTAGGTTTCGACGCGGGGTGTGTCGATGGTAGAATGTAATGAATCGCATGAAAAAAAAGTGGATCATCGTCGGAGGCCTTTCAACATCAATCGTCGTTGTTTCTTTACTGTGTGCACAGTTAAGCAATCAGAAGGGCTGGTTAAAAAATAAACTACCTATTCTTAAGCCAGAAGAGCGGCCTCAGTCGGGTTTGACGTGTGCGAGAGTGCCGCACCTTATGCAAGTCTTCTTGCTCAAGCATGTTGCTTGGAAGAGTTGGGATAAAGAACTTCAGGAGCGAACTCTAAAACAATATATAAAATGGATCGATGGCTCTAAGACATTACTTCTCGCCAGCGATGTTACTAAAATTAAAGCGGACTTAGGGAAAATGTTTGAACGTATGTCCCTGGGTGATTGCGGTGCTCTTGAGCGTACACGAAACATCCTCGTTGAAAGGTCCAAGGAGAATGAAAAGTTTGTAGAAGGCGCTATGGGGCCTAAGTATAAATTTAATGAGAACGTAGAATTTGTGAGTGACCCTGATAAAAGAGACTTCTTTAAAACGAGTTCTAAGAAATTTGAATATTTAGAGAAGTTTTTACATTTTCAATACTCAAATTATTTAATGGCAGACACAGCTCCGAAAGAGGCTAAGAAACTAATTATTAAAAAGTACGTTGCGATTACTAAGAGAATTCAAGAAGAAAAATTCGATGAGATTTTAGCAGAGTTTGTAAATGCATTTGCATACGCACTTGATCCTCATTCAAGTTACTTATCACCGAATGAGTTGGCAGATTTTAATATTCAAATGAACTTGGAGTTAGAGGGCATAGGCGCCACTTTGACCTCACAGGATGGGTACACGGTTGTAGAGGAGCTTGTTAAGGGTGGGGCTGCTGATCGTGCGGGCGAGTTAGAAACAAAAGATAAAATTGTAGCGGTAGCTCAAGATAAGGAGCCCCCCGTAAGTGTTATCGACATGGATTTAAAAGACGTGGTTCGTCTCATTCGCGGTAAAAAAGGAACAAAAGTTAATTTAACCGTGATGCGTAAAAAAGGCACTGAGACTCAGCAGCACAAAATCGTGATTGTAAGAGATAAGATTTCTCTAGAGGATCAAGCGGCTCAGATTAGTTATTACGACCGTAAGGTCGATGGAAAAGATAAGAAATTTGCGGTGATTGATTTCCCTTCTTTTTACGGTAGTACAGATCCCCGTGACGCAGCAAAACGTTCAAGTTACAGAGATATGAAACGTCTTGTATCTGAAGCAGCTAAGAAAAAAGTTGATGGTATTGTTATTAATCTTATCCAGAATGGCGGAGGTCTTCTTGAGGGAGCACGTACTATTTCTGGACTCTTTATCGAGAAAGGGAGCATTGTTGCGACTAAGGACTCGGAAGGACGAATTCTTCCTTTGGAAGATGACGACGCTTCAGTTTCTTATGCGGGTCCTTTGGTCCTTTTAGTAAGCCGCCTTACGGCTTCAGCAGCAGAAATTATGGCGGGTGCTTTAAAGTCTTATCATAGAGCACTTGTTGTTGGATCTGATCACACTTTTGGTAAGGGCACTGTTCAACAAGTTGAGCAATTACCCTTTGGATTAGGGGCTTCAAAAATTACAACTGCACTTTTCTTTGTTCCGAACGGTGAAACAACTCAACACCAAGGGGTTGCTTCAGATGTGGAAATTCCCACCTTATGGAGCTTGGACGAATTAGGTGAGAAGTCAGCAGACTATTCACTCCCACCACAGAAAATTGTTCCTTTTATCGGAAAAGAAGCTAATAAAACACATCTGTGGAAGCCCATAACAGAGAAAATTATCGACAAGGTTAAAGAAAAGTCTAAGAGTCGTGTCGCAAAAAGCGAAAAGTTTAAAGAAATCCTAAGTGAACTAAAGGAAGCTCAGAAAAACAAAGGCGTTGTGAAGCTTGCTGATTTTCGTAAACGCGCTCAAGAAGACAAGGCTAAAGATGATAAGAAGAAAAACCAGCCTTCTAGTGAGCGTAAAAAAGAAATTATGGCACCTTACATAGATGAAGGCTTAAATGTTTTAAGTGACTTGTCTGTTGAACTAAACAAAGCCAGCTAAAAGAGGTTTTAGGCTCTTATAATGGAATTGATTTCTTCAGGGCTAAATATTTTCTTTGTTTTGAATCCTGGATTTGAAGCCATAAACTTTTGAGCTTCAGGCCACGTTTTAAATGTTTTATGATCTAGCTTTTTCCAGCATAAATAGTGAGCTGATGGGTATATTTCTGTAAACGAAATCTTTTGAAAGTGAGGATAGTCGCTCAGCTTTCCTTTATATAAGTTGGAAATTTGCTGAGTAGCCGTTTCTACAGCGAGAAGATCGCAGCGAGTATTGCCTGGGTGACCTTTGTGAGCGTCAATGTGAAAGAGTTTGGGTTTAACGACATCGTAAACAATGTCTAATTCTTTCCAGATCTCTACGCTCAGTACGGGGTTGCCATCACTTTTTACCCAGTTGTTTTTTTTCCAGTTAAAACGCCATTTCTTGAGAGCATCGATAATAAAATTTGAGTCTGTGACGAGATAAGAGGGATTTTTGAGGTCAAGTTTTTGAAGCTCAAGCAGGCCATTGAGCGCCCCTAGCATTTCCATTCGGTTGTTTGTGTCCTTAGGCGAAAAGCCACACCCTTCGAGTGCAATATCCTTTTCGCCCGAAAGAAGGATATAGGCCCAGCCAGCAGGCCCAGGATTCCCCCTCGCAGCACCATCCGTAAGGATTAAGTTTTGGCTTGTTTTAAGGAGCTCTGCAGGTGAATTGGGGTAGGGAAGGGCCATACTTAGGGAATGCCATAAAATTGAGCCTGAGGCCTAATAAAATCTTTAAATTGCTAAGAAAAATTAAAGAAAATTACAAAACTTATGATGTATAATGTTATCTGTAGACGCTATACGGGAAGCCATCAGTGCTGCTCGTGGCCAGGACCCACAGGGTCCGGAAGGAGGTGGTGCTGTGACCAGTTTAAGTAATATGTGTACCAGCCCCCTCGAGGTTAGAGCCTAATTAGGCTCTGCTGTCGAAGGGCAGAAAGGCCACGGAGCTTCTACTAGGAGGCTTCGTGGCTTTTCATTTTTTAGCTCTTTTCTCATCAAGTCATTTACCCAACGAGGCTTAGAGGTTATATCTTTCTATGTGTCCGGCAACGGACCTTGTGACTACCTGTGGAGAGGTGGCCGAGTGGCTTAAGGCACGCCCTTGCTAAGGGCGCGTAGGGGAAACCTTACCGTGGGTTCAAATCCCACCTTCTCCGCCATTTTGCTTCGTCTTTTTCCCTCACTCTTCGTCAGCGCATGGTTCGGATACCTTCGCACGCTTAGCTATTGACTATGTGAATTTAAATAAAATAAGCCAATGTTAATGAAGAATGTTCTATTTGTTTTTTCCATTTTTATTTTTACTCATTCAGCTTTTGGTGAAGATAAGAAATGCACAGATGATGGGCAATGCTGTGCGAATTGGACGGCAGATGGAAGCTGCGCCCACAAGTATGCGTGTTCTGAGTGTCCTGAAGAGGATAATGACGAAAAAAAATGTACAGATGATGGGAAATGTTGCGCGCATTGGACGGCAGGTGGAAGCTGCGCTCACAAGTATGAGTGTTCTGAGTGTCCCTAGCTTATTTGTTTCTATTCGGGCTTAGGCAATAAATTCCCTAATTCCCCTAAGAGCGATTCTTTGTTTTTGGAGTTAGGTGAATCTGATTCAGAGACACTTTCTTTAACTCTAGTGACAGTGTCCACCACATGCTTACGGTATACATCTGCAGAGCTTACGACGTGAAATTTAGAGGAGTAGCTTTTAGATCCAGGTTCTGTCATTTGAAGGGTGAGTTCACCGGTACTCCAGCCTGAAGGGTCACATAGTTTTGCAAAGATGGGGCGCATGTCTGCTTTATGCGCAAATGTATCGTCTAATATTTTTAATGAATCAGCTTTTGTTTTTTTCCTGTCAACTTGTGCATTGGTCTCGCCTGAGCTGTAGCTTTGATAGTCGCCGAAGCTAAGGAAAATAGGTGGGTAGTCATTTTTTAAATCCTCAGGATTTGTTGCGGGGATTTGGTTGAGTCCTTTTATGGAGGCTTCAATTTCATTCACTTTATATTCGGTAGCACCGGAGGCGGCTAAGAATATTTTTGCTTTTTTAAGGGCCTCTATAGCGCTTTTTCGTTTTTCATCGAGCTCTGCCACACAGGTCGCAATGTCTCCACTTCCTTTTGTATCAGTGTGAGATCCTTTGGGGGCTGTGTGAGCAGTAGTGCTAATAGTTAAGAATATAAAAATAAATTCTTTAAAAAGGCGCCGCTTCATAGTTCTAGTTTAATTCTTTCCGTTTCAGATGCAAGGTTAAGCATTTTGAACAGAGATGCTGTCTACGCTGTAATCATACGATAGTTTTTTAGACACGAATTAAGGGGTTATGTTAAGAGGCAAGCGGCTTTTGTATTAGTTTTAAATTGTTAAGATGCGTATTCTGAACTCCTATGCAGAAAATACGACTCTCGTTAGTTTTTACTTCTTTCATAACAATCTTTTTTGCAAGCGCGGTCGAAACTGATACTCAGCTTAAAGATGCATTGGGTAAATACACTCAAGGACTCCTTTGGGATGACGCTGCTAAAGTAGAAAACGCAATTGAGGAGATGAAGGAATATAGGGTTAGGGGAGGGGTTGAACAGAGTGCATTTTTGAATGATTTTAGTCAATCTTTTGCTGAAATTCTTTATCATGAAGAGTTTCGTCTCCTACCAGAGATTCGTATTTTAAGTGCTAAAGATTTTACTAAGTCTTCGCTTACACAAGGGTTTTGGTTACTTCTAAGTCCTCAGGAGTGGCGTGATTTATTTCTGTCTAAGTTTAAATCTGAGTGTCTTTCACCTGAAAAGAGCAACCTCAAGGCGCCTACGCATTGTACTAGCTTTATGAATGTTTTTAATTCTTATGTTCATTTTCTTCATACTCAACGACCCGAAGAGCTCAGTGTTTTTCGCGAGAGTGTTGAGATGAACCATGTTCTAGTTGCTATCCAAAGGAAACTTCTCGATAAAGAAAGATTTGATGATAATGAAAAGTTTTATAGAAAACGTGTATTAGAGCCACTTCATTTCGCTTTTTCGTCTTTTTATAACGAAGCCTTATGTGAGGACAGCTATGAAGAGCTACTTTTAACTTATGCAGGAAAAGTTGATACCTCTGCTTTATATAAAGTTAAAGTTTTGTCTATACAGAGAGACAAGCAACAAAACATTTTAGCTAAACAAAATACTGAAAAAAGTGGGCTCTTAACGACGCATCAAGCTTCAGGAGGGTAGGCTTGGTTTTTGAGTGATCAAGTCACTCTGCAGATCAATACGAAGAGGGATTATTAAAGTAAGCGGCTCCTTTTTTACTTATTTTTTTACATGCATCAAAAATGTTATTCCCAACTTTGGAAGTGTAGAAGCCTTTTTTTGAGTAGAGGTATATTGGACGGTAAAGTTTTTTTTGAAGCCGGCTCAAATATTTTTCAGGTAATTTAAATCTAAGTGCAATGCCAAGGGGTACAATACCTCCAGCTACCCCGGAAGATATAAGTGAGGCAATAGCCCCATAAGACTGTAGTGGAGTCAGTGCATATTTTTTTTGTAAACTACTCAAAAGTGTTTTGGCGTCTTCTTTAAGCCACTCAAAGCTTAGAGCGCTTTCTTCAATACAATAAACTTTTTTTTGTTCTGGGACTTCGTATAGGAGCAATTCTTCGTTAAAGAGCTTTTCTCCAATGAGAGTGCTTTTGCTCATGCTCGTTCCTGCACAAACGACAAAATCAAAGTCTCCGTGTCTTAGTTTTTCTACAAGTAGAGAGCCTCTATGTGTAGAAAGATCAAATGAAGAAAAGGGGATTGCTTCTGTTAAATTTTTAAGAAGTTTTGGTCCCCAGCTGAGCGCAATTGACTCCGAAAGTCCTACGCGAAGAGGCCTGCTTTGCGATTCGTGATTTTCGTGTCCATCTAAGGCCTCGCGTAGCGCATCTACATGGGGTTCGGCGGCTCGAAGTAATGTTTCTGCCTCGGGAGTAAGGTAAGCGTTTCGTCCTTTTTTTTCTAGGAGACTTTTGCCATAGCTGCGCTCAAGGTTTTGTATTCGTTTCCATACAGTTGAGGCTTCAACACGTAAGTGTACTCCAGCAAGAGCTAGGGTGCCATATTTCTTGAGAGCTGAGAGGGCTTGGATTTCGTCAATCATAATTGTTTCCTATTTGGAAATAATTATAAGAAATAAATTCGATTTAGGAAAGTAAAAAAACGACGATGATGGGCTCATGCACCTGAATATGTTGTTTTTAGCGCCGCTTGTGCTTTTTACAAGTACCTTTTCGGGTATTTTTGGGATGGCAGGCGGTATGATTCTAATGGGTGGACTTCTGTTTTTTTACACACCTACTGAGGCTATCTTTATACAAGGAACAATTCAGTTCTTTGCTAATTTTCAACGCTATTATCAGTTAAGATCAGAAGTCCCGATACGAATTCTACTTTTTTACATGATTGGAGCACTTCCTGCATATTTTTTACTACGGGAAACAGACTATGCTCCTACAGAGAAAGTTATATACATTTTTATGACCTTTGGTGCCCTCATTGCATCACTGCAGTTGCACCTCCCCTTTAGTCTAAGGCAAAGGAGAGTGGCTGTGCTCGCAGGCTTAGCTGTAAGCGCTCTTCAGATATTAGGCATTACAGGGCCTATTTTAGATATCCTTTATCAAGATAAAAGACTCTCTCGCTACGAGGTAGTTGGTATCAAGTCGGGAGCGATGTCTGTAAGCCATTTTTTAAAAGTGCTCTTTATGTATCAACTGCTGGGTCTTGAGCACATAAAGAGTGTTGTCAGTGTTTACGAGCTAGGGTTTTTCTTAGTTCTTGCATTTTTTGGAACATGGCTCGGGAAGTATTTATTAGGCAAACTGAATGACAAGAATTTTTTTAAATGCACTTCTTTTATTTTAATTCTACTTGCAGTTTTTTACCTCTCACGAGCCATTCTTTCTGGTTTATAGAGTTTTCATATCAATGACGAAACGGTATTTAACGTCACCTTTTATCATTCTCTCGTAGGCTTCGTTAATTTTTTCCATAGGGATCAATTCAATATCAGAGGTGATTTTTTTTTCAGCACAAAAATCGAGCATCTCTTGAGTTTCTTTTATTCCTCCGATTAAGGAACCTGCTAAAGTTTTTCGCCCACCTATGAGATTAAAGGCAGCGATTTCTGCTGGCTTGTCGGGAACACCTACAAGAACCATTTTTCCGCCGCGCTTTAAAAAACTCAAGTATTGATTGAGGTCGTGAGGTGCTGACACTGTGTCCAAAATGAAGTCATACTTTCCGCTTTGAGTAGCCATAGCGGTGGGATCTTTGGAGTTAACAACATCATGAGCTCCAAGACGAAGAGCATCGTCCTTTTTGCTGAGCGAAGTTGTAAAAACAGTTACTTTTGCGCCCATTGCATTTGCAAGCTTAACTCCCATGTGACCGAGTCCACCAAGTCCTACGACAGCAACCTTTTGTCCGGGGCCTACATTCCATCTTTTTAAAGGGGAGTAAGTTGTGATTCCTGCACAAAGAAGCGGGGCAACTGCTTCAAGGTTTTCAGTGTGTTTAATCTTTAAAGTGAATTTTTCATCGACTACAATATTATTTGAATAGCCTCCGTAGGTAGGAGTCTTCTTGTCTTGCTCTAAGCCATTGTAGGTTCCAGACATTCCGTTTTCGCAAAACTGCTCTTCGTGTTCTTTGCAGCTCTCACATTCGCGGCAAGAATCTACCATGCAGCCTACTCCTACGGTATCGCCTACTTTGAATTGAGTGACAGCATTCCCTACGTGGGTGACTTTACCTAAAATCTCATGACCAGGAACCATGGGGAATATTCCCTTGTGCCATTCGTCGCGAGCTTGGTGTATGTCTGAGTGGCATACTCCGCAATACAAAATATCAATTTGTACGTCATGAGGTTTAACTTCTCTTCGTTGAAATTCAAAGGGAGTAAGGGGCGCTTTCGGTGTTTGGGCAGCAAAGCCTTTTGATGAAATCATTTGAGGACCTCCAATGAGGCTAAGCTAAACCAAATAAGCTCGTGGGAGAAGAAAGTTTTTTTTATAGCGGCTATTTACTAGCGTAATGTTTGCTTGCTTTTTCCATAGAGAGAAGTGTACCAGTAGTGGTTGCGTAGGACTTTTGCTACGTAGCCTCGAGTCTCTGTGTAGGGGATGAGGTCAATAAAGAGCATTCCATCTTGAGTGCTGTATCTCTTCTTCCAGTTCTCTACCCGGCTGTAGCCAGCGTTATAAGCTGCAAGTGCGTATTCTGTTTTGCCGAGTCGACGTATTAGGTCAGCTAGAATCTTTCCACCGACTTCAACGTTCGTATCGATGTCGTAGAGATACTTGTGGGATTTGGGCTCATAAATTTTTGCGGTTGAAGGCAGGATTTGCAAGAGCCCTCGTGCGTTTGCGGGTGAACGAGCATAAGGATTGAATGCGCTTTCTTGTTTAGCAACTGAAAAAGTAAGTAGTGGGTCAACGCGCGTTGCGAGTCTAGCAAAGGTTGCTTCAAAGGGAGTGGGGTAAATAAACTTGAGGGTTTGAGCGTTGAGAAGAGTAGGGTTTTGCTTAGTTAGAAAAAAACTAAGCTGCATCGCCTCACCCGGTAAGCTGTATTTGTCAGCTAAGGCAGCTACATAAGCTAAGTTAGCGGCTGAAAATTTTTCATTAAAAGCCTTGCCCGCTTTGTAGCTTAAGGCGACGGCTTTTTTTGTTTCGCCATACATGTATAGAGCTTCTAGCCATTGAATAGAAAGTTGGGCTTCTTTAGCGGATGCTGTTCTTTGTGGTTTGAGTAGTGGCTTTTGTAGGAAATCTTCATATGGGTCTTTGCCCATAAGTTTTGAGGCACTTAGAGAGTGAAAAGAGAGTGGGTATTCTTTGATGAGATGTTCCCAGTAGACTTTTTTAACGCGGGGATTTTCCTCAATGTACCCAATCCAAAATAAAGTGGCATCTTTCGCTTTGGGACTGTCGCTTTTGAGAGCAAGTTTAAGGGCATCTTTTGCGCCTTCTTTGTCTCCCCAGCTATAGCGTAAAAGGCCTTGGCGTTGATGAGTTATTTCGTAATATTTGTCATTTTCACTAAGGCATTTTTTAACTCTGCGATAGCCAACCTCTAAACTTGCTTGAGCTTTTTCGTGCGGAAGTGCTACTTCGTACATGCGTAAGCTTGCTATGAGTAAATTTTGTGGACAACCTTTAAAGTTGATGAGCTTAGGTAGCCAGCTCATAACTTCAGTGGCTGAGTAATTTTTCATGACATCGAGTAAGTCACCTGGGTTGGCTTTTTGTGCACGGGCGAAAGTACCAGTATTCAGTCTTTTAGGGGCAGATAAGTATTTCTGCTTAGTACTTGTAGACTTTTCTTTTTGATTGTCTTTGCTAGCTTCTAGAGCAAGAACAAAGTCGCAAAGGGCTTCGTACTTTTCATTGTTATTGCTTTTGCATTTGCGGCTTAAATTTGCACTTCCTGATAAGTGCATAGAGAGTTCTTTGCTTTGTTTTTGGAGCTCGTACTTGTTGATTCCAAGAGATTTTGCCAGTTGTGATTCAGTCAGCACAAAGCTTTGGCTATGTACTTTAAAACAAAAACCAGAAGAGCAATTACATGCAGCAGATATCTTCTCACCTATAACTTCTCGGAATTAAATAGGGAAACTTTAAGGAGGGACGTAAAACTCACACTGTTAATAACACTGTTAAGATTTTGACGTGTAAGCATAAAAAAACCCCAGCTGAGAGTGACTCAGCTGGGGTTTTGCTAATAAGTAGCAAGGGACTAACGAGTGTTGGGTGGGGCTAGAAGCCTCCCATGCCGCCCATTCCACCCATGCCGCCCATTCCACCCATACCGCCCATGTCGGGGGCAGCAGAAGGAGCGTCATCTTTTTTAGGCTTTTCAGCAATACAAGCTTCAGTTGTAAGGAGAAGGCCCGCAACAGATGCAGCGTTTTGAAGTGCTGAACGAGTTACTTTAACAGGGTCAATAACGCCTTCTTTGATAAGGTCTACATAAGTTTCAGTAGCCGCATCAAATCCAAAGCTTGAAGAGTCGTTCGCAAGAACTTTGTCTACAACAACAGCACCGTCATGGCCTGCGTTGAAAGCAATTTGTCTCATCGGCTCTTGGATAGCTCGAGTGATGATTTTGACACCCACATCTTGCTCAGCGTTTTGAGTTTTCATTCCCTTAAGAACTTTAGCTGCTTTAACAAGAGCAACGCCGCCGCCAGGAACAATACCTTCTTCAACAGCTGCGCGAGTTGAATTAAGAGCATCTTCTACGCGAGCTTTCTTTTCTTTCATTTCAATTTCAGTTGCAGCTCCCACGTTGATAACAGCTACGCCGCCAACAAGTTTAGCAAGACGCTCTTGAAGTTTTTCACGATCGTAATCGCTAGTTGTTTCTTCGATTTGCTTACGAATAACGGAAACGCGTTTCTCGATGTCTTTTTTGTCGCCAGAACCATCAATGATGGTTGTGTTTTCTTTATCGATAACGATACGTTTGGCAACACCAAGGTCACCTAATTGAACGTTGTCGAGTTTAAGGCCAAGTTCTTCAGCGATAACTTTACCACCAGTAAGAGTTGCAATGTCTTGAAGCATTTCTTTTCTTCTGTCGCCAAAGCCAGGAGCTTTAACGGCAGCAACTTTAAGTGTGCCACGAAGTCTGTTTACAACAAGTGTAGCAAGAGCTTCGCCGTCGATGTCTTCAGCAATGATCAAGAAAGGCTTTTGTGTTTGAACAATTTTTTCAAGAACAGGAAGAATGTCCTTCATGCTGCTGATTTTTTTGTCGAACAAAAGAACGTAAGCGTCCTCAAGAACAGTTTCCATTCTTTCAGAATCTGTTACGAAGTAAGGAGAAAGGTATCCACGGTCGAATTGCATTCCCTCAACAACATCAAGAGTTGTTTCCATGGATTTAGCTTCTTCAACAGTGATAACGCCTTCTTTGCCCACTTTTTCCATTGCTTCAGCAATGATAGTTCCGATTGTAGCGTCGCCGTTAGCGGAGATTGTTCCAACTTGTGCGATTTCTTTTTTTCCAGAAACAGGCTTAGAAATATTTTTAAGCTCAGCAACCATTTTCTCTACAGCGAGGTCAATTCCACGCTTAAGGTCCATTGGGTTGTGACCCGCAGCAACCATTTTAGCGCCTTCGCGGTAAATAGCTTGTGCAAGTACAGTTGCAGTTGTTGTTCCGTCACCGGCGTCGTCGTTCGTTTTTGAAGCAACTTCACGCACCATTTGTGCGCCCATGTTTTCAAATTTGTCTTCGATTTCGATTTCTTTAGCAACGGTTACACCGTCTTTAGTGATTAAAGGGGCACCGAAAGATTTTTCAATGACGACGTTACGTCCACGAGGTCCGAGTGTGACTTTTACAGTCTCAGCAAGGATAGTTACACCACGTAAAATAGATTTACGTGCAGTTTCGTTAAAAGTTACAATTTTAGCTGCCATGTTTTAAGCTCCTTTTCCTATTCCAAAATAGCAAGTACATCTTCTTCGCGAAGGATGAGGTGTTCTGTGCCATCAATTTTTACTTCTGTTCCAGCGTATTTTCCGAAGAGAACTTTATCTCCAGTTTTTACGTCGAGTGGGGATACTTTTCCTTCAGCAGAAATTTTTCCTTTTCCAACAGCGATAACAGAACCTTCAAGGGGTTTCTCTTTTGCGCTATCGGGGATGATAATCCCGCTTTTAGTTTGAGTTTCTTCTTCGAGTCTCTTTACAATTAATCGGTCATGAAGTGGTCTTATTGCCATATCTTCCTCCTAAATCCTTTTCTTTTTTCCTTTTGACTTGCGTAATGCATGTCTCAATTCCTTAACTTTTATGTGAGCAGCTTCCGCCGCTACAGCAAGAGCCTCCTGTGCTAGCAGGAGTTTCACTTTTTTCTGCAGCTTTTGTAGAGCTGGCAGAAGGCTTTTTGTAGTCTGTTGTATACCAGCCAGATCCCTTCAACGCGAACGAAGTCTTCGATATTACTTTTTCGAGTTCCGATCCCTTGCACGACGGACATTCTGTAGGCGCAGGATCAGACATTTTCATCCAAAATTCGTTGATAGCATTGCAGGAACTGCATTTGTATTCGTAGATCATAGCTAAGTGCTCTCTGAACATGGGATCGAGGTCCTTTAAAGTCAAGGCACCTCTTTTGGTGGGCTCTCTTTAGTTTTCCTCAAACTCGAACCCCAATACGTAAGTGCATGATATTACTTGATATGTTCGCGTGGTGGCCTTTTCTTGAGGGGCTGTTGCGAGTCTTCTCTCAAACGAATATGGTTTTTAATGTCTCTATATAAAGGCGGCATAGCCAAGTGGTAAGGCAAGGCTCTGCAAAAGCTTCACCCCCAGTTCGAATCTGGGTGCCGCCTCCAATACATAAGAAGCACGAAATCTTCCCCAAACTTAAATGCTTTAAATTTTTTTCATGCACATCTCACTTAACTGCTATTGAGTCTTGAGAGTTGAACTCAATAATTTTTCAATACTAAGTGTTTGCTAGTTAGCGAAGTTTCTATGCTGACTAAAGAGCTGCAGCTTGTATGTGGGTGGGAGTTCGTGCAGTGAGCTTCTAACAAAAGTCAGGAAGTCAGGATTTTTAAACAATGCACTGCACTGGTTTGACTTATCTTCGCTACATGAAAAACCTGATGAGACTTTTTCAGCTTTTATGTTGCATTAGCTTTTCGAGTGCTACTTTCGCTGCCCAGCTTTATAGCTGGCACGATTGCCGAAGCTTATTAACAAAAGCAGATTCAGGCAAAAAAGATGCTTATGAGAGACTGCCCGTTTATGCCATGGAGATACCCCTTAGACCCGATGGAAGGCTAACGTGGCGAGACGCTCTTGAGGCCATTTTGTCTTTGCCAGGTTTGCAAATGGATCGTCACAATAGCTTTATTGGCATCAGTGTACCTGAATACTTTTTGCCTCGGAGTGGATCCTTTCTAGCGGCTATTGCTTATCCTGCACAATCTCCAAGCATTTCGTATTTGATGAGTGGACAACTGTCTCTCACCGAAGGCAAGGCGCTTGCTACTCAAAGCAGTAAGCTGACTCATTACTCAGGGCATTCGCACTATGAATTGGCGATTTTAGAAGTGGGTGCAGCGAGCAGGGGTTTTCGTGGGCGGGACATTCAAGAAGCATTAGATCCCATGCTTCGAAATCCAACACCCATTAAGGTTGCAGTTGGTGCGCGTGGACCTCTTTTCTCTTTGATTCGGACATTCTTTATTATGTCGGTGTGGATGGACATCTTTATTCATGGGATCCGGAGGGAGTGCCCGAAACGCAATTGCTGAGTGAAGCTCCGAAGGGAAGTCGCTTCGTTTCGATGAACCAAGTTAGCGTCAATCTGAATGAAAAGGATGGTACGCAATCAGGCTACACAACAATTGCCCTTGGAAGTCAAAATGGCCTTGTTGTGGTTCTGAATCCGGCACCCTCGAATGCGAAAGACTCTGTGAGCGTGGTGGGACACCTTAACGAGGCTCCAGCGGTAGAGTTTGTGGACGGCGAAGGAGATATCTTTTCAACTCCGGCTCCTGCATTGCCTTTTGATTTTACAGCATTTCATGTGGGTGATGCCCATCGGCCTACTTATCTAAACCAGTACTGGACGCAGATGAAGCAATTAAACAAAACTGAATTTCACGCTAAGAACGTAGGTGATTTTATTTCTGCCGCAGCATTTGGCGACAACAATCAAACTGTGGTGCTTGTCGACTCGGGTGGGCTGCTGCAGATTCGCAATTTGTCGGGGCAAAAAACTTTTGCTGAACTCAGTCTGCGCGATAGCGCTACTCCTGTGCTTGAGGGAGAGTTTCAAGGGGGTGGCGAGTTGGTTGTTATGAGTTCGAATATCCGCTATCAAAATCAATTTGATGCTTTGGATTTGGGAAACAAAGTCCCTGGTGTTAAAAAAGCAGAAATTGAAAATGCTCAGCAAGAATTTTTGCGAGATCCGGTTGGATTTTTTACGCGACTACGAGCGCTTGAAGAAGAGCTCAACGGGAAACCCTTAAAAAATAACATCCCATCAATGGTTTTGTACCGTGATCGTACGACGGGAAGATATTTCGTAGCCAACTTTATGTCTCGAGAGGTGACTTTGGTTAAAGAGGGTCAAGTGGCTGTTCCGTGAGGCCATTCAAGACAACCTGTCTTTGATATGTGCTAATCTTCATGTGTGAATCTTTTTGAAGTTACATCACTCCTTATTTGCATGGCGGCTTTATTTTCTTATCTGAATTATCGCTACATTAAGCTCCCAACAACAATTGGCATCATGCTCACTTCGTTGCTTTTTTCATTCGCAATTTTATTGATTGGTAAGGCGGGTATTCATTATGAAGCCCAAGCGAGGGAGATACTCAATCAAGTTCCTTTTCAAGTCACCCTGATGCAAATCCTATTGAGTTTTTTGCTTTTTGCAGGAGCGCTTCACGTGAACTTAGACGATCTCAAGCAACAGAGGGGTGCAATTTTTTCTTTAGCAACTTTTGGGCTCATTTTTTCGACGTTTTTTGTGGGCACAGGAACTTATCTTTTGTTGCAAGCTCTTCATATTGAGATGAGTTTTTTGCATTGCTTGCTTTTCGGCTCGCTCATTTCACCGACGGATCCCATTGCGGTTTTGTCTTTAATGAAAAAGAACAAAGCACCTAAAGCGCTAGAGACCAAAATAGCAGGAGAGTCACTTTTTAATGATGGCGTTGGAGTGGTTGTTTTTCTTATCCTCTACAAAATTGTTTATGAAGGAGCGCACTTAAGCGCTTCTGATGTTGTGGTTTTGTTTCTTAAGGAGGCTTTGGGTGGTGCGCTTGTAGGGCTTGTGCTCGGATACTTTGCTTTTAGGCTTTTAAGAAGCATAGACGAGTACAAGGTTGAAATTTTAATTACACTCGCTCTTGTGATGGGTGGTTACACCCTGGCAATGGCTCTGCATAGTTCGGGCCCTATCGCTATGGTTGTAGCCGGCTTGCTCATGGGAAATCAGGGTAAGAGTTTCGCAATGAGTGATCAAACGGCTGAGCGACTGGATATGTTTTGGGAGTTAATTGACGAGATACTTAATGCATTTTTATTCATGTTTATTGGCTTAGAGCTCTTAGTTATTTTTCCATATCTGAGTTACATTTTAGCGGGAGTCATTGTTATTCCAATTACCCTTCTAAGTCGCTATGTGAGTGTTGCACTTCCTATTTTGTTTCTTAAGAAGTGGCGTAGTTTTTCTCCAGGAGCAATCAAGATTTTAACGTGGGGCGGTCTCAGGGGTGGAATTTCAATTGCCCTTGCGCTTTCTCTTCCAGCATCTCCTGAGCGAAGTGTTGTGTTAAGCCTGACCTACGTGGTCGTGGTTTTTTCTATATTGGTGCAAGGGCTTAGTTTCCCAATGGCCCTTCGTAAGAGTTAAGTTTTGGGCGTCGACGATGTCTTAGGCTGCTTTTAAGAATGTGCATTATTCTCGGCGTAACTTAGATAAAGTCAATACTTAGGGGTGTCAGGGCTTGAAGAGTTTTGTGCGAGGTTTCTAAGGCTGAAAAGCCAAAATTTTGCTAATGGTCACTCCGCGTTAAAAGGTCGCTTTGCTTGGGGTGGGCTTTTAGGCCCAAAAGAAAAAAAAATAAAAAAATTACAATATATGGTCATATATGGCCTTGAATCCGTCTATATGTTGTGTGACTCTTAAATGTAGAGCCCCGAAGCTGGAGCAAGACGCCTCCGAAACAACTCGAAAGAGTTGGGTTGGAAGCTTGAAAAGCTAAGGTTAACTGTCAGAAAACAGTGACCTAGCCGAGGCGGCCAAGAGGATCTGCTGATGCCTGTTCGACACTCCTAAAAGAGTGCAGACGAACACGGGAGGGTGCCAGCACAAATCCTATATAACGTCCCAAATTTACTTGGAGGTAATTTTAGAATGTCATTGGACACACGCAACTCTTTTACTCTTGAAACTGAAGACCCGAAAGGTCTAGTGCCCGGCGTCATCAACTTTGTGACGCTTAATGACGCAACCCAAGTGCCTTTTGATGAGGCAAGGCTTCGCCAGCTCATTGCTGAGTCGACTCGAGGCTTTACGGCTAAGGAAGTTGATTTGGAACTTATTACTTCTGAAACGCTTAACGCGCTTTACGAGGGAATTCCTCAACATGAACTCATGAAGGCTGCCATTATGGCGACACGTGCCTTTATTGAGCGCGACCCTGCTTACTCCTTCGTTACTGCACGATTGCTTTTACAATCTGCATTTGAAGAAGTTATTGGACGTTCCGTTGTTCTTGCAGAGCGCGACGAAGCTTATCGTCATTATCTCACTGAATACCTTAACGTAGGTGTCGAAGCAGGACGCTTGGATCCAAGGCTTAAAACAGATTTTAAACTAGACGAAATTGCTGCCGCTATTAAGCCAGAGCGCGATGAGAAGTTTACTTTTCTTGGACTTCAAACACTTTATGACCGTTATTTTATTCACGTAGACGGACGCCGTATCGAGTTGCCTCAAGTCTTTTGGATGCGCGTGGCTATGGGCTTGGCTCTTATTGAATCAACAGTCGAGGAACGTACGAAGAGAGCAATAGAGTTTTACGACCTGCTTTCGTCCTTCGATTATGTCTCTTCAACTCCCACTCTCTTTAATTCGGGAACTCTATACCCCCAGCTCTCTTCGTGCTTTCTGACGACAGTCCCAGATGACTTGGGTGACATCTATAAAGCGCTTAGGGACAATGCACTTCTGTCTAAGTTTTCAGGTGGACTTGGAAACGACTGGACTCCAGTGCGTGGATTAGGAGCTCACATTAAAGGTACGAATGGAAGCTCTCAGGGCGTTATTCCATTTTTAAAAGTAGCGAATGATACGGCTATTGCTGTCAATCAAGGCGGCAAGAGAAAGGGCGCTGTTTGCTCTTATCTTGAAAGCTGGCACATCGACATCGAAGAATATCTTGAGCTTCGTAAAAACACGGGTGATGACCGTCGTCGTTGCCACGATATGAACACTGCCAACTGGATTCCTGATTTGTTCATGAAGAGAGTTGAAGCAAAAGAAGATTGGACGCTTTTCTCTCCTGAAGACGTTTCTGACTTGCACGATCTCTATGGCAAGGATTTTGAGAAAGCTTATGTGGCTTACGAAGAAAAAGCTGCACGAGGCGAGATCAAAAACTTTAAAACAGTTGAAGCAACTAAGTTGTGGAGAAAAATGCTCTCCATGTTGTTCGAAACGGGTCACCCTTGGATTACATTTAAAGATCCAAGTAACTTGCGATCGCCCCAACAACACGTAGGAGTTGTTCATAGCTCTAACCTTTGTACTGAGATTCTTTTGAACACAAACAAAGATGAAGTTGCAGTTTGTAATTTGGGTTCTGTGAATCTTCAAAATCACATCATTCCAGGTGTGGGCTTGGATAAAGAAAAAGTTGCAAAGACTGTGAATACGGCAATGAGAATGCTCGATAACGTTATCGATCAAAACCATTATCCTATTCCTGAGAGTAAAAACTCTAACAGTAAACACCGCCCCGTTGGTTTGGGAATTATGGGCTTTCAAGATGCGCTTTATGCGATGAGAATCCCCTATGACACTGATCAAGCCGTAGACTTTGCGGATGAAAGTATGGAGTTGATTTCCTACAATGCAATTCTAGCCTCTACTGAGTTGGCTAAAGAGCGAGGAGCTTATAGTAGCTTTAAGGGAAGTCTTTGGGATCAGGGAATACTTCCTGTGGACTCTATTGCTAAAGTTGCTGAATCTCGTGGCGCCGATCAGGTTGATATGGATACTTCCACTAAGCTTGATTGGACTCCTGTTAGAAAAGCCATCAAAAAGCACGGTATGAGAAACAGTAATTGTATGGCGATTGCGCCTACTGCAACTATCTCAAACATTGCAGGAACCACACAGTCTATTGAGCCTACTTATAAAAACCTTTTTGTGAAGAGTAACATGTCGGGTGAGTTCACTCTGATTAACTCATATCTTGTAAAAGATTTAAAAGAACGAAATCTTTGGACTCAAGAGATGATCACGCAGCTTAAGAGATATGATGGGAATCTTGCGCAAGTAGACACAATCCCTGAAGACCTTAAGAGGCTTTATCAGACAGCCTTTGATGTTCCTGCTAAGTGGTTGATTGACTGCGCGAGTCGTCGTCAAAAATGGATAGATATGGGACAGAGCTTGAACCTTTATATTGAAGCTCCGAACGGCAAGAAGCTTGATGAAATGTATCGTTATGCTTGGAAGAAAGGGCTTAAGACTACTTATTACTTGAGATCTCTTGCTGCGACAGGAGTTGAAAAGTCAACTCTTACAACTCGCGAATACAATAACGTAGCTCCTGTAATACCTGTTACTGCAGAAGCTAAAGAACGAGAAGAGTTTGAACCTCAAATGATGAACGAAGTGAAAGCGTGCTCAATCGAAAATCCCGATTGCGAAGCGTGCCAGTAAAGAGAAAGGGTGTAGAAAAAAATGTCTAAGATTATTGAACAAGTTGCGAGCCAGGAAGAGTTTTTTAAAAAACATGCTGTAAAAGCCCGCGTTCATGTGGATGAAAAGAGAGTTATTAACTGTAGAAGCGATTTGAATCAGTTGGTACCTATTAAGTATAAGTGGGCATGGCAGAACTATCTCGATAGTTGCGCTAACCACTGGATGCCACAAGAAGTCCCCATGGCGAGAGATATTGAGTTGTGGAAATCTAATATTCTTACACCGGATGAGCGTCTTGTAATTAAACGTAACCTTGGTTTCTTTGCTACGGCGGAGTCGCTTGTTGCGAACAACCTTACACTTGCCATTTATAAGCATGTAACTAATCCTGAATGTCGTCAGTATCTTTTGCGTCAGGCTTTTGAAGAAGCTATTCACAGCCACGCATTTCAATATATTGTTGAAAGCTTGAACGTGGATGAGGGTGAGGTTTTCAACATGTATCGTGAAGTTGTGAGTATTCACAACAAAGACGCATTCGAGCTTCAACTTACAAAAGACATTATGGATCCGCATTTTTCAACGGAGACATTTGAAGGATCACAGAAGTTCTTAGAAAACCTTATTGGTTTTTACATCATCATGGAAGGTATCTTTTTCTATAGCGGTTTTGCGATGATGCTCTCTTTCCAAAGACGTAATCAACTCGTAGGTGTTGGTGAACAATTCCAGTACATAATGAGAGATGAAACCAAGCACATGAACTTTGGTATCGATTTGATCAACCAAATTAAGATTGAGAACCCTGATCTTTGGACTAAAGAATTCCAAGAGAAAATGATTCAACTTATTCGTGAAGCTGCTCACCTTGAATCACTTTATGCGAAGGATTGTTTGCCTAAGGGTGTTTTGGGCTTAAACGCAAAAATGTTTGAACAATATGTTGGTTTTATTGCAGACAGAAGACTTGAGAAAATTGGTCTTCCTAAAATCTTTAATACCGAAAATCCCTTCCCCTGGATGAGTGAAATAGCTGACTTAAAGAAAGAGAAGAATTTCTTTGAAACTAGAGTTATTGAATATCAATCCGGCGGAGCTCTTAGCTGGGATTAAGTCAGTATCTTGATTGGTAATAAAAAAAGCCTCTTTGCGAAGGTGATTCGCAAAGAGGCTTTTTTTATTTTATTTAGAGTGCTTATCTATCTATTTGCTAGCTACGGATTTCTTGCTGCGAGTTCTTCTTTTAGCCACTTGTCCTTTTCTTTTATGTGACTTTCTTTTAGCTACTTTCTTTGACCTACTAAGCTTAGACTTCTTTTTAGCGTAGTATTTCTTTTGTCCTTTGCCATATTTAGGTGATGTTTTAATAGACTTAGCTTGTTTGTGCTTTTGCATTATAGCCCTAGCTTCATCGCGACTTTTATTGAATTCATTTTTAAATTCTTTTTCGTTTGAAACTGAATGAGCTGCAAAGTTTTCGGTACTACCGTCTGTAAGGCTAAATGCAAGTTCAGAATTCTCAAGCATTTTAAAACCAAGGAAAGCAGCCATTGCGAAAGCGAGTAAGATCATGAGGATCCATTTCTCTAGACTATGAGAAATAGGTAAAATCATTTGCTTTTCGCCAGCAGGGTTAAAGTGTACGTAGGAAGGATGAACTCCCATTGTTGTGTAATCACGAGGGGTAATTTGTGCAACTTTCTTCTTAGAAAGCTGAGATTTCTTTGTTCTTTTAGAATACGGCATACGTTTAGCACCTCTTTAAAATAAATTTCAGATGGAGAGTTGCAATCGCTATGCCAAACAATACGGTGCTATCGAGTGCCTGCCTTCTTTGTTTGGTTGTATTTCACTCTAAAACGGAGACATAGAGACGCGCATTGACGGCACTGTCTATAAATTAGGCAATAAAAAACCCCAAGATTCGGTATCTAAGATTCCGAATCTTGGGGGGTGTTTAAGAGGGAGTACGCTAGGATTTAACCTTCTGCTCTAAGGGCATTTTTAGTGTAATCGCGAATAAAGATACCATCGTCTGTTTCGGCTTTGCCTTCTTCATCAACACCTTCTTCTTTAATGGTGTCGCCGTCTGTCTTAATGACTGGAGTCACGCCTTCTGCGGGACAGCCAACAACATAGGCAAGATTGGCATAGCGGTTTGCAGCGATTTTTACATAGGTATAAGCAAGATCGAAACGACTATAGGAACCAAATTCTCTGTTATGGTGAACAGTTAACTGCCATAAGCCAGAACGTATAGAAGGCTTGTTGTCCCCAGTGGCTGCGTCTGCAGGAATTGGAGTCGTCATTCTGTTTACTGTGACATCATAAGGATTTTGATTACCTTCTACGTTTCCTTTTTCAACAAGATACACGCGGTTCATTTCTTTTTCGCCACAAGGCTCGCAATATGTATAAATGCTTGGCTTTTGATTGTTAACTTCAGCCATGTTTTTAATGATTTCTCGTGCTGCTGCACTTATGGAATATTCATTCCATGCGCATTGATCTGCTTGAGCGAAAATTGAGAAAATGAGGGTGAGGAGAATGGGGATTTTTTTCATGATTTAGATTCCTTTCTGGGAACGTATATTGAATCGGCTTATAGTCACGACCGCCGCGCATCGTCAATTCCTGCTTTTGCCCAAACATCGAGCTACCCTTGCGGAGCGTTCTTAGACGTCTTAAATAATTTTTACGCTAAAACTAAACTCCCGGAACACTTTGCTTGCTTAGGGCTTTTCTTTGTCTGAGTTCTGCATCTCGCCACACAAAAATTGCTGTGCAGAGTGGAAGAATGAATCCTGTGTAATTCAGAGATTTAAATGCGAAAGCTCCAGCTACTCCACCCAAAGTGAATGATACTATTGTGCCAAAGCGGTAAAAGTTTATGGTTAGTTCAGAGTCAAAAGTGACTTTGTCTTTTCTCTTGGTCCACAAATTAACAAGACCAATCCCAAAGTCCGTTGTGATTCCACTTAGATGAGTTGTTCTTACTCTGTATCCTGAGGCAGTTGTAATGACGGCATTTTGAATTCCGCTAACAGCACACAAAATAGCCATAAGCGCATAATCTCGTTTGTAGAGTAGAGGTTCTCCAAAAACTCCAAAGTAACCTAGTTGGCCTACAAGGAGGACGAATATGAGCATAAAGCATATCAGTGAGAAAACGAGCGTGTAACGAGGTGCCTTTTTTCTTTCAATTCTTCGGTCTACATGCCAAGCAGAAAGCATTGTTCCCAATACAAAGAAAATGGGAACGAGTAATATGTTAAACGCTTCACTTAAGTCTCCCTTAGAAAGGTCATCTGCAAAGAAGGTTGGGAATCCCGTAACGTGACTTACAAAACGGTGGCATGCAAGAAAGCCTGCGATATTAATCGCGCCAGCTTGAAAAGCTAAGATAAACCAAATTCGAATAGCTTCACGGTAGTAAACATCTTGTCCTCTAAACATAAAAATTATGAAGAAGTGTTTTCTGAAGAGTAATCGTCATACCAGGTTATCTTTGCAGGTTTTGCTCCTCGTTTGTAACCAGCACGCGCAATTAGGTGAGTTCCTACGGGGTTTGTGAAAAAAAGAAAAACGATAACACAGGCTAACTTGAATTCTACTCCATGGCTTTGATTCCAAAAGTAAATGGCCGCTGCTGAAAAGCTAAAAATCTTAGCCAGAGTTGAAGCTTTGCAGCTTGCATGAAGTCGGCAGTAAAGGTCAGGAAAGCGTTTAAGCCCTAAGGATGCAAGTAGAATGAAAAGACCAGAAAGGAACAAAAGAAAAGCTACGAGAAGGTCTCTCATTTTGCAGCTCCCTGGTTACTAATGAATCGAGCATAAAGTGCTGTTCCTAAAAATCCAAAAAGAGCTAGGACAAGCGCTATATCAAAGTAAACGACTTCTCTAACGTAGATGGAGGCTACGGCAATGGCTGAAAGAAGAATTGTTGTAAATAAATCAATAGCTGCAACCCTATCTGCCAAAGAAGGGCCTGCTTTTAGTCGACTTAACACAAGAAAAAGTGAAATCGATAGACAAAGGAAAAACGCGTTCATGAAGAAAATTTCTAATTGAGGAAACATCTTAGCCTCCCAGCCTTTTTATTTTAGCTTCAAAATTATCTTTAATTGCTTCAACAAAGCTTTGTGGGTCTTCAAGGGACATACAGTGTACAAATATTTTTTTTCTATCTAAGGATACATCAAGGGTGATTGTTCCGGGGGTGAGAGTTATGGAATTTGCCAACATGGCAATTCCCCAGTCTGTTTTTAGTTCAATAGGAACAGCAACAATCCCAGGTTTGAGGGATCGTTTGGGTGTAAGAACGGCATAGGCAACTTCTAGGTTTGATTTAATCAGTTCGATTGGGAAGAAAATGAAGAGGTAGTGAATCCAGTAAAAAAGTTTCATTTTATCCAGCCTCTCCAATCACGGCTAGAATGTATGCACTTGGATCATAAAGGCCTTCTCCGGCAGCGATAAAGGTTTCGTAAATAGGGCCAGATAAAGCTCCCAGTAGAACCGCAAAGAGAGCTAGAAAAAGAATAGGGGCCATTCCTACGCCCACAGGAAAGAGTGTGCTCTGTACGTCTTCTTTTTCTTTAAGAAAGACTTCGTTCCATATCTTTGTCATCGAAAAAAGTGTGAGAAGACTTACGCCTATGGCAATACTCACGCCAAGGAAGTCTTCAAGCCCCAAACTTTCCTTGATGAGAAATACTTTGGCGAAAAATCCACTGAGAGGAGGAAATCCAGCTAATGATAAGGCGGAGAGTAAAAACAGCGCCGAAAAGAAGGGATTCTTTTTAAGAAGACCACCTAGTTGAGAGAGCTTATCTGTACCTTCTAGTTCTTCTACGAGCCCCGATATAAGAAAGAGGTTGGATTTAACAACCATGTTGTGAACCATGTAAAAGAGAGCAGCTCCAAGGGATATAGGGCTAAAGAGAGCAAGTCCCCACGTCATATAACCTACCTGAGAAATAATGTGTACAGAGAGAATTCTTTTCATTGAATTTTGTGCCACGGCTCCAAGTACGCCAATTACCATTGTGGCGAGCGAACAGTAATACAGAATGTGTTGAAGGTTTGGGTCTCGAGCAATTGGAAAGATAAGCGTGAAGATTCTTAACAGGGAGTAAACGCCTACTTTTGTAAGCAAGGCCGAGAAGAGCGCGCCTATTACCCCGGGAACGGCAGGATATGATTTTGGAAGCCAGAAGAAAACGGGGAAAAGAGCGGCTTTGACAGCAAAAGCAAAAAATAAAAAGACACTTGCAGTGCGTATCCCGAAGGTCCATTCAGTTTTTCTGAGAAGCGAAGCCAGATAGGCCATGTTGAGATTTCCTGTGTGGCCATAAATTAAAGCGATGCCAACTAGAAAAGCAAAAGAGGCAATGATGTTCATGATGACGTAAGGTATGCCCTGGCTAATTTCTTCTTTAGAGGCACCCAACGTCATGGGCATAAAGCTTGAAATAAAGAAGAAGCTCCAAATGAGACATAGAGGTTGAAAATGTCACCCGTTAAGAAAGCAGCAGTTGCACCTAACATTAAGACGTTAATCAAGAAGTAATAGCCTTTGCCTTTTCTTTTTTCGTCAACATATTTAATGCTAAAAATATTAACAGCAAAAAAAACAAGAGAAGCTGTTAAAACAAGAAGTGAGCTTGTCAGATCCGCTACGAGTGAGATGCCATAAGGGGCTGGCCAGTTGCCAAGTTGTAGGACTTGAATTCCACGTATCTGAACGGTGAGTAGAAGGTTGAGTGCAACAGCCACTAGGATTCCTGAGCCAATAGCCGAAAGCGTTGCCTGGACTTTAGTTTTCTTTTTAAAGATAAGGCAGAGGCAACTAACTACAATAAGACTTAAGTAGGGAAAAATTAAAGAGGTATTCACTCAAAACTCCTTGGATGAAGATTGTCTTCTCCCTGGTCGCGGTAGAACTCACGGCACAAAACAAGAAAGTATGCGATAACTCCAAAGCCTATAACAATTGCGGTCAAGATAAGGGCTTGGGGAACGGGATCTGCCGCTTGATAGTCTAGAAACTCTTGACCTTGGGGAATGATAGGGAGGATTCTCTCGCTCAAACCAGCGGCTATAAAGAGAATTAAATTAGCAGCGTTTGATAAAATAAGAATCCCAATGATGATTCGCATAAGATTGGGCTGAAGTATGCAATAGACGCCTGCGCTGACAAGTGCAGCTACGAGTAAACTTAATAAGAGAGTCATTTGTTTTCTCCTATCTGAGAATTTTCTTCCTCTTCTTCTTTAAGTAAGAAGCCTGCACATAAAATAACAACAGCAAAAACGACAATGAAGACACCTATGTCAAACAAAACAGGGGTTCCAAATTTAATTCCACCAAAGCTTGTCCATCGGCCAGTCATAAAGGGATTTCCAAGTATCATTGAGAGTGTGCCACTAAAGGCAGAAATAGCGAGACCTACACCTGCAAGTTCAAAAAGATTTTCTCTTAGTATGATTGGCAAACTTTGCCAGCCTCTACTCAAGACTTGTAAAATAACAGCGGAGGCCGCTATAAGTCCTGCAACAAAACCACCACCTGGCGCATTGTGACCTCTGAGTAAAAGCCAGAGGGCAAGAACGCCTAGAATAGGGCGTAAGTAGCGGACCATAACGCTAAAAATTAAACTATTCATTTAGCGACAGCTCCTTTTTTGCGATTTAATAAACTAACAACTCCAACAGCGGCTAAAATTAAAACTGTTATTTCTCCCAAGGTATCAAAGCCCCGAAAGTCTACAATAGTTACGTTAACAACGTTATGTCCGTGAGCAAGGTTAAGGCTTTTCTCTCCAAAGTAGCGTGTAAGCGTTTGAGGTCGAAAGCTAGACCCCGCCAGAAAAGTAAGTGTACCTGCGCAGAGGCCCATGAAAATACTTATGACGAGGTAAAGTCTTCGAGAATGTAAGTTCTCTACTCTGTATGGAATTTTAGGCAGGTGTTTAAAGGTTAGTACTAAGAGAATGAGTGTGAGTGATTCAATAAGAAATTGGGTGAGGGCTAAGTCAGGCGCAGAGTTTACAAGATAGATGTAAGCTATTCCAAATCCGATAACACCGAGGACTACGAGTGCTGATAAATTTGATTCAGCTTTAATTGCCATTGTGGAGGCAATGAGCATTGCTGCGATAAGTGCAATTTCAAACGGCGTAACTCCTTGAGGAAATTTAAGCGAAAGGAGAGGGAGGCCAAGTTCTTCAAGTCCTTGTATTTGTGTAATGAGGTAAAGTAGGAAAACAAAAAAAGTGAGTGAGTAAAGTTCAATTCGATTGTTTTGAATTTTGTCGAAAAATATTTTTGAAGTTTTTAAGAGTCCGTTAAAAAGAAAGTTCCAGATTTTATCAAAGTTAGGAAGGTTTACTTTAGGATTATTGAAGGTGAATTTTCTTAACCTGTAAGAGACGGCTGCAAAGAATACAGCGAGAAGCATCACAGCAGCTGTAGAAAAGGTGGCGAGTGTGTGGTTGCTTTGAGTGAGTCCGATGTCACTAAAGTCGAAGGGAAAAATCTGCCCTAGGGTTTCTCTCAGGAATTCAGTGAAGGGGCCGTATCGAAGTCCAATCATAAAAGAAATAACTGCGAGTGCTGCAGGAGGGAGCCATAGGAGTGCGGGGTCGTCGTCGTCGTCAAAAAATCGGCCTTCAACTTTTTCTTCCGAATTACTTTTTAGAAAAATTGAAAGAAGGGTTATGGCAACACTACCTGTTGTTGAAAAAATAAGAATCATGAGCGCAAATTCGAAGGGAGAGCTGCCTAAAAGCTGGAAAAAATCACCTTTGGCATGTGAGGAGAGTACCGGCGGAAGCCCTAAAAGTGAAAATATAGAAAGAGCTGCAACGAGAAGACTTCCCTTCATGCGTGGATAGAGTTGAGAGAGTGTCGTCACGTCTCTAGAGCCCGAGTAATGTTCAATATTTCCGGCAAGAAGGAAGAGAGGGGCTTTGTAGAGTGCGTGAGTAACAATCCAAACAACAGCAAGATAATAGGCGCTCGCATTGTTTTTTCCAATCATGTAAACAATGAGGCCCAACGCAGCAATGGTTGTGTACGCGAAAATTCGTTTGAGGTCTTTTTCAAACAAAAGCAAAATGGAGGCAAGGCCTGCAGTGATGAAGCCAGTGGGAATGAGAATTTTTCCCCAGTAAGCGTGTTCTGCTAAGAAGGGGCTTAGTCTCAGAAGAAGAAAAACTCCTGCTTTGACCATCGTAGCAGAGTGCAAAAAAGCACTAGCAGGTGAAGGGGCAGTCATGGCATTCGGCAGCCAAAAGTGAAACGGAAATTGCGCAGACTTTGTAAAAACACCCAGAAAGATGAGAATGAGAGTTGTTCCTAGCCATGGATGCTCAATGGGGATTCTCATTTGTAGGAGGTCGTAGGTTCCCCCAATCCCGCCTAAAATCAGGAGACCGCACAGTAGGCAGAGTCCCCCAAAAGAAGTGATTAGAAGTGATTGCCAGGCAGATTTTCGGGCTTTCTCATTCGTGCCATCAAAGGAGATGAGAAAATATGAGCAAATACTGGTGAACTCCCAGAAAATAAAAAGTCCAAGGAGGTTGTTAGATAGCACCAGACCCACCATGGAAAGACTGAAGAAATTAATCAGGGTTGTAAAGCGTGGGGCCTCCTCGGGCTCTATGTAGTAAGCGCTGTAGGCTGTAACGATGGCTCCAATAAAGGTTATGAGGACACAGAAAATGAGGCTTAGGGTGTCGGCTACAAAAGAGAGGTCAAAGAGGGCAAATGTTTGTGGAACGAAATGATAGTAGAGGGGGCTGTCCAATTCGAGTAGGGCTATAAGAAAAGAGGCAGCTGAGGCAATATAAAGCCCAGACAACCCCAATCGATGTGTGGTTTTCTTAGCTAAGGGCCCGAGAAAAAAGGCAAAAAGGAGTGTAACAATTCCCCAGATCACGGCCTCATTCTAGGCCTTTCTTAAGTTCCATCGCAAGGGCGGGAATGGAAAAAGCGAGCTTATTTAGAACCCTTGACCCGCAAGGTAATTTGCAGTGTAAATAGAGGCACAAAATTGCCAGTTCCCTTGGGCCTCATAGGACCCAATCGAGAATGATGGATGAAAGAAAAAGGAAGGACCTTTTAGGCATTGATCTAAAAGGATTTTATAGATGGCTAGAAAAGCAAGAACAACATTCCCCGAACTCGTACTTATTGGAAAAAATTGGGCATGACTCAGATTTTTTCTGAATCTGGAGACGTAACTCCCGTGACTGCCCTACAAGTAGGTCCTTGCGTGGTCGTTCAAAAGAAAACAAAAGAAAAAGACGGCTATTGCGCTATTCAGTTAGGTTTTGATGACAGAAAAGCTCAAAACGTTACGAAGCCTCAAGCCGGTCATGCAAAAGCATCTAAGGCTCCAGCTAAACGAGTGCTTAAAGAGTTTAGAACGGACGAATCAAAAATTAATGAAGTTGAAGTGGGCGATGTTTTAGACGCTTCTTTCCTCAAAGTGGGCGATCATGTTGATGCCTCTTCTTCATCTATTGGTAAAGGCTTTCAAGGTGTTATGAAAAGACATAACTTCCGCGGAGCTCGTCACTCGCATAACCACGAGTTCTTTCGTCACGGTGGATCTATCGGTATGAGATCAATTCCTGGACGCGTATTTAAAAATAAAAAAATGCCTGGTCACATGGGTGATCGTTTTGTAACTGTGCAAAATCTTACAGTTGCTGGCATTGATGCCGCTCAAAATGTCGTCCTTATTAAAGGCGCCATTCCTGGATCAAAAAACAGTTACATCACTCTTAAGGCAAGCGTTAAGGGTAAATTTGAGAAGAGACCTTTGAAAAAAGTAGCTGCAGTTGAAGAAGTAAAAACAGAGGAAGCAAAAGCTGAATAACTGCTGTTTAGATAGTTTATTGTTTTTAAGAAGAAGGGAGCAGGCGAGAGTCTGCTCCCTTCTTTGTTTTAGTATTGTGTTATGAGTTTAAGTGACGTTTCGATTCTTTATGAAGATGAGCATTTACTGGCAGTGAATAAACCGCCTTTTTTGCCTGTGCATGTGACGCTGGATCCTGCACGACCTCATTTGCAGGGCATTTTGGAAAAGAAACTAGGTCAGACTCTTACTTTGTTTCACCGACTCGACGTAGACACAACGGGAGTCGTGCTTCTGGGCAAAAGTGAAGCCATTAAAAAGCCAATGAGTGAAGTATTCTTGGGGCGAGAAATAAAAAAGACTTATTCCGTCGTTGTAGTGGGTCGCTGGTTGGAATCTTGGAAAGAGGTTCGAAGTTTTATCAAAAAAACACGAGGCCATTGGGCAAATTTTACAAAGGGGAGGCCCACAGAGCGCGCCGTCACACATTTTAGAGTTCTTCACAGTGGAGCGTCTCGTTCTTGGGTAGAGGCTCAGCTTGAAACAGGCAAAACGCATCAAATACGCCTTCATTGCTTAGAGATGGGACATCCTGTTATGGGAGATAGGGTGTACGGAAAGGCTGATCCCTCTGGCGTGCCCATTGCACTGCATGCGCGCTGTGTAGAGTTTAAGCATCCGCTCACAGGAGCAAAACTTAAGATTGAGGCTCCATTCCCTAGCTATTGGCGTGAAAAGTGGCTCGATCCGGGGTGGAAGCTTCCCTAGTATTCATATAAAAGGGGTGGGTATGGCAAAAATTGCAGTTAAAAATCCTGTTGTTGAACTTGATGGCGATGAAATGACCCGAGTTATCTGGGGCTTTATTCGTGAAAAGTTAATTAAACCTTATTTGGACTTAGAAATTCAATATTTTGATCTCAGTATTGAGAGCCGCGATAAGACAGAAGACCGCATTACAGTTGAGGCCGCGGAAGCCATTAAAAAATGCAATGTTGGGATTAAGTGCGCCACGATCACTCCAGATGAAAAACGAGTAGAAGAGTTTAATCTCAAAAAAATGTGGAAGTCTCCTAATGGGACAATTCGTAACATTTTGGGCGGAACCGTTTTTCGTGAACCTATTCTTTGCAAAAATGTACCTCGCTTAATCCCTCAGTGGACGCAGCCAATTTGCATTGGTCGTCATGCGTATGGGGATCAGTACAATTGCACGGACATCCTAGTAAAAGGAAAGGGCACGCTTACTTTGACTTTTCAGCCTGATGACGGAAGTCCTGCTCAAAGTTATGAAGTGAATAAATTTAAGGGCGATGGCATTGGCCTTGCGATGTTCAATACAGACGAGTCCATTACGGGATTCGCTCATAGTTGCTTTCAGCAAGCGCTCATGAAGAAGTGGCCTCTGTATCTTTCGACTAAAAACACAATTTTGAAAAAGTATGATGGTCGCTTCAAGGATATATTCCAGGACCTTTATGAAAAAGAATACAAGCCTAAGTTCGAAGCAGCGGGTATTACGTATGAGCATCGCTTGATTGATGACATGGTAGCAGCTGTTCTGAAATGGAACGGAGCTTTTGTTTGGGCCTGTAAAAACTACGACGGAGATGTTCAGAGTGATACCGTAGCTCAAGGTTTTGGATCTTTGGGTCTCATGACATCGACACTTATCACTCCCGATGGAAAAACCATGGAAGCCGAAGCTGCACATGGTACCGTGACTCGCCACTACCGCTTACATCAACAAGGTAAGGCGACTTCTACCAATCCTATTGCAAGTATTTTTGCTTGGACTCAGGGATTGGCTCATAGGGGGCGATTGGATAGTAACGAAAAATTGATTCAATTCTCTGAAACTTTAGAAAAAGTCTGTATTGATACCGTTGAGAGTGGATTTATGACAAAAGATCTAGCTGTTTGTATTCACGGCAGTGCTGTAAAGCCTGAGCATTATTTAACCACCGAGGCCTTTTTGGAAAAAATTGATTCTAATCTAAAGGAGAAAGTGCATGCGATTTTGTAGTTTTTTAAGGAAATCTGATAACCGAGAATCTTGGGGTGCCATGTCTGGCAGCGATAGCGTAGCTGATTTTTCTGCGATCGCTCCTGATCTGAAAAGCTTTTTAGAAAAAGATGGGTTGTCTAAAGTGGGTCAACTTTTTAAAGAAATAAAAAACCATCCGCAGTTTAAAATGGATGAAATTGTTCTTCGTGCGTGTATTCCAAATCCAGGATCCATTCGTGATGGTTATGCTTTTAGACAGCACGTTGAAGCTTCTAGGAAACACCGTGGACTCCCTATGATCCCTGAGTACGATGAGTTTCCCGTTTTTTACTTCGGAGATCATCGCTCTATTATCGGTTCAGGTGATGTGAAGGTTCAGGCAAAACACCTTGAGCAGTTAGATTTTGAATTAGAAGTCGGTATTGTCATTGGGAAAAAAGGTAAAAACATAACCGCTGAAAAGGCAGATGAGTTTATTGCTGGCTATACCATATGGAATGACTGGTCTGCTCGCAGCCTTCAGGCTAAAGAAATGAAGCTGAACATGGGACCTTGTAAGGGCAAGGATTTTGCGAACTCACTTGGCCCTTGGCTTGTTACTCGTGATGAATTGCAGCCTAAACTTATTCCTTCACAACAAGGCGAACGCTATGATTTGTCTATGAAAGCTTTCCTCAATGGAGAAAAAATCTCTGAGGGGAACTTAAAGGACATGACTTATACTTTTGCTCAAATCATAGAACGTGCAAGTTATGGAACTTATCTCTATCCGGGGGACGTGATCGGAAGCGGCACGTGCGGCACAGGATGTTTTATGGAACTCAATGGCTACACGCCCACAGCTAAGTGGCTTAAGGAAAACGATCAACTTGATATGGAAGTTGAGGGCATGGGTAGGCTGAGTAACCGCATTGTAAAAGTGTCTGATGATTTTCAGCCCTAAAGGCTTTAAAATGAAAATTAGCGTAACGATTCTTACAAGGAACAGCGAGGCTAAGCTCGGTAAAACTTTAGAATCGGTACGTTCTTTTGATGAGATTATAGTTCTGGATTCACTTTCAACAGATAAAACTGAAGAAATCGCTCGATCTTTTCCAAATGTAAAGTTTTTTGCAGGAGCTTTCTTGGGTTTTGGGCCTATGAAAAAAAAGGCAGCATCATTAGCAAAAAATGATTGGATACTAAATTTAGATAGTGATGAGCGATTGAATAATGAGCTTATTGAAGATTTATCTACAAAGGACCTCAATCCAAAGCGAGTTTATGAAGTCTCCAGACGAAATCATTACCGAGGTAAATGGATAAAGGGCTGTGACTGGTATCCTGATTCAGTGATTCGTCTTTATGACAGAACTCAGACAAATTATAATGACTCTAAAATTCACGAAAAAGTTGAACTCAAAGAAGGAATACGAGTGGAATCGCTTCAAGGCGCAATCCTTCATTACCCCTATGAGAACATATCAGAGCTCATTCAAAAGCTGGATCATTATTCCACTCTCTATGCTTCAGAGAAAAGAGGCAAAAACATTTCGCTTTTTAGTTTATCCATGAGGGCAGCTTATTCTTTCTTTAGAAATTATATTTTAAAGCGCGGTATTTTGCTTGGACGTGAAGGACTGCTTATTTCCTTTTGTAGTGCCGCAGGCGTTTTTTATAAAAATATGAAATTGCTTGAGGCTAACGACTCGCTCAAATCATGAAAAATCTTCCTCAAGCGTCACTTATTATGAGTACTTATAACCGGGTTGATGCGCTTGAGCTGTGTCTCTTAAGTGCTTTTCAGCAAGCGCACTTGCCGAGTGAAATTATAGTTGCTGACGATGGTTCAACAGAGAGTACTCGACTCTTAGTGGAGCGACTTCAAAAGCAGTCCCCAGTTCCATTGCTTCATGTGTGGCATGCGGATGAAGGTTTTCAGCTAGCTAAAATAAGAAATAAAGCCGTAGCAAAGTCTCAATTTGAATACGTCATTAGTATTGATGCCGATCAAATTTTACATCCTTGTTTTGTTCAAGATCATTTGAGCGCTTCGAGGAAAGGTGTTTTTTTACAAGGACATCGAGTACTTTTGGATGCGCCTGTGTCTGAAGAAGTTTTGCAGGAAAAGCGAATTAGCTTTTCAATCTTAGAAGAGGGCTTGTCGAATAAGAAGAACGCCTTTCGTGCATTGCTTTTGAGGGACATTTTTAAAGGAGCTCATAAAAGACTTAAGGGTGTGAGGGGCTGTAATATGTCTTTTTGGAAAGAGGACCTTAGAAAAGTAAATGGTTTTAATGAGGCTTTTGTGGGGTGGGGAAGAGAGGACTCAGAGCTCGTCATTAGACTCTATAACTCAGGTATTTTGCGTTCTGATCTCTACTTTTCAGCAATTGTGTATCATCTGTTTCACATTGAAAATTCTAAGAAAAATCTTTTAAGTAATGACAAAGAGCTCGAGCAGGCTCTTTTAGAAAAACGGACTTACTGTAAAGAAGGTTTAGACCAGTATGAATATTAAACTTTTCGGATATTGGAGATCTTCTGCAAGTTGGCGTGTGAGATGGGCTCTTGAACTTAAAAAAATCCCATATAATTATATTCCAGTTAATATTTTAAAAGGTGAGCATCGAGAAGAGGCTCATTTACGAAGAAATGTAATGGGGGCCCTGCCTGTAATGGAGGTAGCTCCCGAGACCTATTTATCGCAGAGTATGGCCATTCTTTTGTGGTTAGAGGAGAACTTTGCATGTGAGCCCATGCTCTTTGGTAGGGATCGCTCACAGCGATATAAAATTATTGAGTTTTGTGAAATTATTAATGCAGATACTGCGCCCCTTCAGACTCCTCGTGTTCAAAAAATTCACTCCGAAGATTCTTCTAAAAAGATAGAATGGGCTCGGCATTTTACTAACAATGGACTGTGTGCTTTTGAAAAAGGAATAAAGTCGTATGCGGGTAAATTTTGTTTCGGAGATAAGATCTCAGCAGCTGATTTGTTTTTAATTCCCCAGATGTATAATGCGAAGCGATTCTCTTTGGAATTAAACCAATATCCACTTTTATATAAAATATGGGACTCTTGTATGGCGACACAGGAGTGTTTGAGTAGCTCCCCCGAGAATCAGATTGATGCGCTTAAATAGCAGATTTTAGACTTTGTAGCTTTTACTGTACCTTTGAATAAAGTCGATTTAGTATTATGGGCTATGATGATGCTTTCGAAAAACCTATTGCTATTAACCACATTCTTGTTTTCAGGAACTCTTATGGGAGCTCCTTCAAAAGTACTTAAAGTAGGTATGGAGTTAGCTTATCCTCCTTTTGAAATGACGGATAAGGCCGGAAAGCCAGATGGAATAAGCGTTGGAATTGCAAAAGCTTTAGGGAAAAAGCTAAACAGAACCGTTCAAATTGAGAATATGTCTTTTGATGGACTTATCCCAGCTCTAAAGACTGGCTCAATTGATTTGGTAATTTCTTCTCTTACAGTGAATGAAGAAAGAAAAAAATCGATTGATTTTTCAACTCCCTATGTAAAAACAGGATTAGCTTTACTTGTTGGTAGCGATACAAAAATTCAAAATGAAGAAGATCTTAAGAAAGCTGGCACCCGAGTAGCTGTGAAAAAAGGAACCACTGCGCACGCATGGGCTTCTAAAAACCTACCGAAAGCAAAACTATTGGTTTTGGACAAGGAAACTTCAGCTGTTCTAGAAGTTGTTCAGAAAAAAGCAGATGCATTTATTTATGATCAAATGTCTGTGTATAAGCATTGGATAAAAAATAGGAATACAACACGGGCACTTTTAAAGGCTTTTCAAGAAGAGTCTTGGGCTATTGGAATAAAAAAAGGAAATAAAAAGCTAGTTGAAGATGTGAATCAGTTTATTCAGGAGTTCAGAAAAGAGCAGGGTTTTGACAATCTTGCCACTGAATATTTGGGAGAAGAAAAACAAGTTTTCAAAGAGCTTGGCGTTAACTTTATCCTTTAGACCTTATATGATTTGGAGATTTTGAATGAGTGTTTAAGAAAACTTGGTACTTGTACTTATTTGTTTACGTGGTTTTACTTGGACTTCTTTATCTAAGTTTTCAACGAATTGACTATCAGTGGAATTGGTCGGTTATATGGGATTATAGAGAAAAACTTAGTCAAGGTTGGCTGATGACTTTAAAAATCTCTGCAGTTGCATTGATTCTAAGTGTTGTGTGGGGATGGGTGTTAATGCTCATGCAACGTGGGCCCGCGCTTTTAAAGAGTTTTTCTCTCACGTGGGTTCATTTAATGAGGGGCACTCCTCTTTTGGTACAAATTCTTTTATTTTTTTACGTTATCGCGAATGCCGCGGGTTTAGATAATCGGTTTTGGTTATCAGTCCTAATTCTTTCTAACTTTAGTGCTGCGTACATTTCAGAAATATTTAGATCTGCTTTGGAATCTATTCCCAAAAGTCAGTGGGATGCCGCACGTTCTATCGGGCTTGAGCCCTGGCAAACATATAAAGAAGTTATTGGACCTCAGCTTATAAAAATTGCTTTGCCTGCACTTGGTGGCCAATTTGCATCTATTGTGAAGGATTCCTCGCTTTTGTCGATTATTGCCGTGAGTGAATTTACCTTAAATGCTCAGGAAGTGAACTCATTAACGTATTCAACTTTAGAAGTTTATTTGCCTTTAGCATTTGGTTATTTGCTCATAACAGCGCCGATTACTTGGTTTGCTCATCGAATGGAAAGAAGGCTTCATTATGAGTTCTAGTAAAATTAAACTCAAAATTGATAGTTTAAGTTTTTCTTATCCTGGACATGAAGTTTTTCAAGATTTCTCACTTGATATTGAGTTTGAAAGTCTTCTCCTGATGGGCCCTTCGGGTGGAGGAAAATCTACCCTGATGAGACTCTTGTGTGGTTTAGAGCTTCCAGAATCTGGGACAATTGCATGGGATACAGAAGTTCTCGCTCATGACGAGAAAGGCCTTAGAGCTTTTCGGAAAAAAACTGGGGTTGTCTTTCAATCATTTAATTTGTTTCCACATCTTTCAGCGCTTGAGAATATTTGTTTGCCGCTTGTTAAGGTGCACGCTGTGTCTCAGTCTGAGGCCGAGGAGCGAGCCATGGAGGCACTTAAAAGTTTTTCTTTAGAAGATCACGCTCTTAAAATGCCAGCTAAGCTTTCGGGTGGTCAAAAACAACGAGTTGCTATTTTAAGAGCTATGATTACTCGGCCTAAGCTTTTGTTTTTAGATGAACCAACTTCAGCCCTTGATCCCTATATGACTCATGAAGTTTTTAAAATGATTGCTGATGTGGAGCGCGCTCATCCTTGCCCTGTAATTTTGGTTACACACCACGTGAGCTTTGCTCAAAAATGCACGGCCAAGCACTTGTTCTAGGAGACGGCAAACTCCGCCATCAGGGCAATGTGAAAGAACTTCTATCAGGCACCGAGGAAGAAATCTTCCAGCGCATCGTCACTTAGGCGTCAGAGACCTTTTTTACTTCTTGTAGCCCATGATATAAATTTCGCGAGATCCTTTGCGTATAGCTTCGGGGCGAAAGACTTTCGAGCCTTTAAAGGTCATTCGGAATTCGTTCCAAAAAGGATTGAATCCGGGACCTTCGAATATTTTTGCAAGAAAAATCCCACCACTTTTTAATAGCTCGCTTTGTGCTAGTAAAATTCCGCTCTCAACAAGTTGAATTGATTTTGCGCAATCACTATCCACAATGCCGTTTGTTTTAACCATGGCATCACTTTGAATAATGTCAAAAGGAGCCCATTCCCCAACGTGAGATATGACACCTTCGATGTCGGTCATGTCTTGCATGAAAAAATGCATATTAGCAGCTGAAACCCTTAGTTCCACAATATCGAGTCCCACGACAACACCCGTTGGGCCAATTTTATTAGAGGCAAACTGCATCCAACTCCCTGGACTTGCTCCAAGGTCTAATATTTTTTGTCCTTTTTGAAAGAGTTTTATCTTTTGATCAATTTCTTGGAGTTTGAAAATACTGCGAGCAACAAAACCTTCTTTGTGCGCTTGTTTGGTGAAGTCATCGACGACTTGATAATGCTTTCTTTTTTTCTTGGGCTTAGGGTTTTTGAGTGGTTTTGTCATAATGACTGATAGACCTCATGAATGAGTGCTTCTAAGGGGTCTTGAGTTGCTTGTCGAAGTTTTTCTCTTAGCTTTGGAGCTAGTCTTGAATCAAGTGCAAGGACTCTGCGCAAGTAAGGATCTTCGGCAATGCTTGCCACTTGATCAAAGTTCGCAGTGGGGCAGTTTTCATGCTGCAGCCATTTGGCCTGAACGTGAGTGTTTTTCTCATCACTTAAAAAAGCTTCGATTTCTGTGTCTTTCCACATGGGTATTCGAGCCGCGTAGGCGCGTACCATGGGCGAGAGATCTTCTGCAGCTAAAACCGAAAACACGTCTTTGAACTGAGCTTCAATAAGGGGGAAGTCTTGGGATTGTGCGGGATGCTCCCAGAGCCTTCTGGCTAAACTTAAACAAGCGCTTGATCGAACATCTTCTTCGGTATGGATAGCATAAAAGAGCATGGCCTCCCACGGGCAGAGAGGGTGGCCTAATATATCTTCAATTGCATATTCTTCAACTTTACTGAGATCCTCTTCCAAGGGGGGGGGAGTGAGATGAGTGATGGTAGCTTTTCGTGATTTAATTTTTTCAGCAGCTCTTTCAGCAATCCCGCCAATGGAATGTTTGAGAAGTATGTTGAGTGTGCCGCTGGAGACATCGCTTCTGTTGACAATCCACATTGTGGGACCAGGCTCAAGCGTGGCTTCAAGGTAAATTTTTTGGTCTATGTGTGGCGATAAGAAAAGCTCAGCAACTTCCACTGCAGAAAGAGCTTCAAGCGAAGCTCTAAGTTTAGAAACAACAGTATCAAAGCTCAAGATTTTCGATAAGAACTGATGTAGCCTCACCGCCTCCGATGCAAAGGCTTGCAATGCCGTAACGTTTTTTCGTTTGAGAAAGAGTGTGCGCAAGGGTGACAAGAATTCTTGCGCCACTGGCTCCAATGGGGTGCCCAAGGGCAATAGCACCACCACGAATATTTACTTTAGCAGGGTCAAGTTCTAGAAGTTGTGTGTTTACAAGTGCTACGGCTGCAAAGGCTTCGTTGATTTCCCAGGCATCAATGTCACTTGCTTTGAGTTGTGCTTTTTGAAGAAGTTTTTTAATACTTTCAGCAGGGGCAGTTGTGAACCATACCGGGTCTTGAGCAGCTTGGGCTTGGGCCACAATACGTGCCATGGGCTTGCATTTTTTTGTCCACTCTTCAGAACCAATGAGCAGCGCTGCCGCGCCATCGCTGAGGCTACTTGCATTTGCAGCTGTAATTGTTCCGCTTGGATCAAATGCGGGGCGAAGAGCCTTTGATTTTTCGGGATTAAATTTTGAAGCTTCTTCGTCGGTATTAAACTGAAGAATGCCCTTTCTGCTTTTTACTTCAATAGAAACAATTTCTTGGGCGAAAAAGCCATTGTTGATTGCTGCTTGGGCTCGTTTGTAAGATTCGGCTGCATAGTTGTCTTGAGCCTCACGGGTCATTTGAAACTTTTTTACACACGTCTCGGCTGCAACACCCATATGAAAATCGTTATAAGCATCCCAAAGCCCGTCTTTAATCATGGAGTCAATGAGTTCGCCGTTGCCAAGTCTTAGTCCGCTTCTTGCCTTAGGAAGCAAGTAAGGTGCCTGGCTCATAGATTCCATACCACCCGCTAAAATGAGAGAAGCTTCTCCGCATTTAATACTGATGTCAGCTAGCATTACGGCTTTAAGGCCTGACCCGCAAACTTTACCAACGGTTGTGCACGGCACATTAGGGGGAAGACCGCCCTTAAGAGCAGCTTGTCTGGCGGGAGCTTGGCCAATCCCAGCGGTGAGAACACAGCCCATGTAGACTTCTTCAATGGCAGAACTTTGTTCGAGTGATGCAGCTTTAACAACGGGAGCTGCAATTTCAGGGGCGCTTAGGCTTGAAAGAGAGCCTTGAAAAGAAGCAATGGCGGATCGTTTTGCGCTTAAAATATAGGACGATTTCATGCCTAAAACATCCCACACTTTTGGAGTTGTGAAAAGGCGCATCAAGGGGCTGCTCTTGGCGCCTACTGACAAAAAAACTCAATTATCCAAAATTCAGACAGTGTATTTTCAATAAAGCCTTATTATACGAGATATGCCTATGAGAATTGCTTTTACGCATAACCTTAAAACGAGCGAGTCGGAGTCTGAAGCTGAGTTCGATACACTCGAAACAATTGATCGTATAACTCAGCTTTTGCAATCCTTGGGGCATGATGTATTTCAAGTAGAAGTGTCGGGGCCTCCTGCGAGAGTTTTAGCGCGTATTGAGAGCCTGGAGCCTGATTTGATTTTCAATACAGCCGAAGGAACTTTTGGACGTTTTCGCGAAGGTTTCTATCCCGCTCTTTTTGAGCAAATGGGTTTTGCTTTTACTGGAAGTGATGCCTACATTTGTAACCTTACACTCGATAAGGATCTTACAAAGTCTCGGGTAAGTCGATGTGGCGTTCCTGTTGTCCCTTCTGTTTTTGTGACTGAAAAAGATGCGGGACAAATTCCGAGTTTGAAATTCCCTTTGTTTTTAAAACCAAACTATGAGGGGAGCTCCAAGGGGATTACTCAAGAATCCGTGGTGAGCTCTCCTCAAGAATACGTGTCACGTATAAAAGCACTTCTCAAAAAATATCCAGAAGGGATTCTTGTCGAAGAATACGTTGATGGGTTTGATGTCACAGTGCCTTTTGTAGAGGCTCTCAGTGAAAAAACAAAGGGAGTTCTTTGCCCGGTTCAATATGTTTTTGATGAGAGTCAGCTTCAAAATCGTAAGTATAAAATCTATGATTACGATTTAAAAACAACAATTCAGATGCCGTATCGGTAAAAGTTCCAGCCGATATATCAGAGGCGACGCAGAAAAAGATAATGGATTATGCAAGCAAGATCATTGTTGGGCTTGGCGTTCGCGACCTTGCACGCATGGATTTTCGCATCTCATCTACGGGAGAAATTTATTTTATTGAGATCAACGCGCTTCCGAGTTTAGAGGAGGGCGCGGGGCTTTTTGCGGCCGCTTTACACTCTGGTGCTACGAGCGATCTTGCGGTTTTTGAGGCCGTTGTTCAAAGCTGTTCGACTCGATTTCACCTTCGTAAGCGCAAGCTGCGCTTGCGTCCTTTATCTCGCCTTCGTGTTGGATTTACCTACAACGAGAAACGACTCACTCCGGGAATGGATCCACTTACAGATCTTGAGGCGGAGTTTGATGCACCCAAAACCTTAGAAGCCATTCGAAATGCTATTCGAAAGCAGGGACATGAGGTTATTGATTTCGAAGCTACAAGTGATCTTCCAGCTAAATTAGGTTCCGCTGATGTTGATTTAGTTTTTAATATTGCCGAAGGTTTGCGGGGTCGCAATAGAGAATCACAAGTACCTGCTCTATTGGACATGATGGGAATTCCCTACACTGGAAGTGATGCTACAACGCTTGCTGTAACTTTAGATAAAGGATTGGCTAAAAAGGTTGTCGCAGAAGCCGGAGTGCTTACGCCAGCAGCATTTTTAATGTTAGATGCTAAAGAAAAAATTCCTTCTAAACTCACTTATCCTCTTATGGCAAAACCGGTTGCTGAGGGAAGTAGTAAGGGGATTTATGCAACAAGTGTAGTTCATTCAGAAAAGGAATTGCGAGAATTGGTGGCTATGCTTGTTGAGAGATACAAGCAACCTGCACTCGTGGAAACATTTGTGGGTGGACGAGAGTTTACTGTGGCACTTTTAGGTGAAAAGAGACCAAAGGTATTAACTCCAATGGAAATCATCTTTCTCGACAAGGGAATAACGTCACCTGTCTATAGTTATGAATATAAGTTAGATTTTGAAAAACATATTCGTTACGAAACTTCTCCAGTTTTTACGCCTAAACAAAAAACTCAAATTGAAACTTATGCGCGAAAAGCTTTTATGGCATTGGGGTGTCGCGATGTTGCACGTATTGACTTTAGGATGGACCTTGAGGGGAATCCTTATTTCTTAGAATGTAATCCTCTTCCTGGATTAACTCCTGGATGGTCTGATTTGTGTCTAATCTCCGAAGCAGGCGGTATGGCTTATGACACACTTATACAGGAAATACTCTCTCCTGCGATTAGGCGCCTAAAAGATAGAAGAAAAGAACTTTCTGTTGGGCAAAGGCAACAAAGCGTTGAGCTAAATGTGGAGCCTGTGTCGAGCTAGGCTGTTCAAGCTATTCACTAAGGGCTAAGGTAGAGATAATTCTCTATGGTAAAAAATACACGAAAACGTCTGAGAGATCTTGGAATTACAATCGGCAAAATGCCCACAGGACCTATGAATGCAATTACAGATGTTGCAGGTGTAAAAGTTGGGCATTCTACAATTATTCGCGGGACAGGAAAGCAAGGGACTCGACGAGGAGCTATACGCACTGGAGTCACGGCTATTCTTCCAAGCGGTGGCAATGAGTACACTCAATCTGTTAAGGGTGGGGCCTTTGTTTTAAATGGTGCAGGTGAAGTGTCGGGCCTTACTCAGATTATGGAGTGGGGAATTATTGAAACTCCCATCTTACTGACAAATACATTGAGTGTTGGGAGTTGTGGTGAATCTGTTGTGAAGTATATGGTTCAAAAATATCCTGAGATTGGTGGGCGACATGACGTTGTGATCCCCATTGTAGGAGAGTGCGACGATAGTTGGTTGAATGACATTGCTGGAACGCATGTTGTTTACAAAAATGTTGTTGAAGCTCTAGAGTCTGCAAGTTCTGGTCCCGTAGCAGAAGGCTCAGTGGGGGGCGGCACAGGGATGATCACCTGTGATTTTAAAGCAGGAATTGGTACCTCTTCGCGTATCGTGAGTGTTGCAAAAGATCAGTACTCTGTTGGGGTGCTCGTCATGAGCAACTTTGGAGAGATGGAAGACTTAAGGCTTGATGGCGCACCTGTAGGAAGAAAGCTTTTACCGCAATTTGCTGACTATAGTAAAAGGCGTCACAATTATGGCAGCATTATTGCAGTACTCGCTACGGATGCGCCCTTTACGGTGCATCAACTCAATAGGCTTTCTAAGCGAGTTGGCTTAGGTATTGGGCGTGTGGGGAGTTACGCAGCGAATGGCTCGGGTGAAATTATATTGGCATTTTCAACAGCTAACAAAATTGAACGCTTTGGAAAATCTCCCTATTTTACTTTTCAAGCCCTGCACGACACCTATGTGAATCCGTTTTACATAGCTGCACTGGAAGCCACTGAGGAAGCTATTTGGAACGCGTTGACTGCAGCAGATTCAATGCACGGAGCAAATGGGCACTTTGTGCCTGCCGTTCCGTTGGGCGATTTGAAGTCCTTCGTCTCAAGTGTATAAATTATTAATTTACACGTAGAATTGGCTATCAACAGGTTTAGGCAGAAAAGCTTATTAAGGCACATCTCCGCACATAGAATTTACCGATAACTTACATGTCGTTACAAAAACTTGACATGTCTAACGATCTGTAAATGAAACCTATAGTTTCATTTTTTTGTTCCGATAAAACCATGAATAATGAAAAAGAGCACAGCGTCTATTATTTTGAAGGTAATTTTAAAACAAAAAAAAATTTCAGCGCTCATCTTTTTCTTTTCTGCTTTGTCCACGATACTCAACAGCATAGGTCTTACGCTGTTGGTCCCAGTTCTTTTCAAGGTTTTTAATATAGGTAGCGATGCGCTAGGGGTTTCAAAAATAGATTCCTTAATTGCGAAATACTTGTGGTGGTTACCTAGCAATCCTTTATGTCTCCTAGCATTTGCAGTTTCATTGTTTATATTTAAAAACGCACTGATTACGCTTAGAGTGTTTTTGGTGGCTAAAATAAGTCAACGCCACTTGCTTCAATTCAGAACAGAGTTAATTAAACACTACCTTAAAAAAGATTTACATTTTTTTTATAAAGAAGGAAGTGGAAATATTTCCAATCAACTTTTGATGAACGTAGAAAAATCCGCAAAAGTTATCGTAGACACAATAGAAAGTTTGGGGATGTGCGTTCAGCTACTCGCTTATGCATGTGTGCTCACTTATATCTCTTGGCAACTATTCTTAGTGTGTTTTGTCGGATTTTTCCCCCTTATTTTTACCTTAAAGTTTATACGAAACAGAGTTAAGGTCTTAAGTCTCCAGCGAGCAGTTAAGTTTGGAGTCTTGTCTCAATCGATAAATGATACCATACGGGGTATACGACTAGTTAAGCTTGCAAATGAAGAAAAAAAGCATGCTGATTGGGTCGAGCATTTGAGTAAAGATTTGCAAGAAAAGCTAACAAAAATATCTTTTTTAACAGGGGTAGCTCAACCTATAACAGAAGTAGCGGCCATAATCATCTTGGTTTCATTTATAAGTGCTGTAGTTTACCTTGGGCCTAGTGCAAATGTGAAGATTGATACTTTTTTCACTTTTCTTCTCATTCTTAGTCGCTCACTTCCTCTTTTTAACATAGTGCTTAATAGGGTAATAGAAATAGCAGGCGCTTATGGTACACTAAAATCCGTTGAGCTCGCTCTTGCTGACAAACGCTGGACAACCGCTATAGTAATGCATAAAACCCTCGGAAGAATTAAAAAGGACATTTCCTTTCGAAAAGTTTCTTTTCAGTACCCTGAATCAGACAGAAAAGTTTTAAACGAGATAACTCTTAATATTAAACAAGGAGACTCCGTTGCGATCATTGGTCCAAGTGGCTCTGGAAAATCTACTTTGTCAGATTTGTTGTTGAGATTTTACACTCCTACCAATGGGATAATTGCCATAGACGGAGAAGATATTAGTCAAATGGACATTAAAGAATATAGAAAACGTATTGGGCTAGTGTCGCAAGATTCAATTTTATTTTTTTCAACAATTAGAGAAAATCTTTGCTACTTTAAAAAAAATGCTCACGAAATCGACATTTGGAGAGCGCTTGATCAGGCTGACCTTGCAGATTTTGTTAGCTCACTACCCATGGGCCTTGAAACAAGTATCGGCGAGGGAGGCGTGCAGCTCTCTGGCGGTCAAAGGCAAAGGCTTTCCATCGCTAGAACGCTACTTTTAAATCCGGAGGTTATGATTTTTGATGAAGCAACAAGTTCTTTGGACACCGTTTCTGAAGCAAAAATTGTAGAATCTATTAAATCGGTTAGCAAGGGTAGAACGAGTATAACAATTGCTCACAGGCTTGCGACTATACTACATTGCGATAAAGTTTTTCTTATAGAGCATGGGTGGCTAATTGAAGAAGGTAGCATATCTGATCTTCTTCAGAAAAACAGCCGCTTCAAAAAATACGCAGAATCCCAAAATCTAAAGCTTGTTGCCTAGCCGCAGAACTATCTACTGCGGTCATAAATAGTTACACCCGCCACGCCAATACTTGCTATAGAAGCAATGAATGCAACTAGGTAGACTAGCCGTGGGTCAATGTAAGTCTTCTTAGGTACAACATAAACAATGTCATTGGGTTGTAGAATTACGTCGTTCTCAGCTGGATTATCAAAAATCTTCTCCACGTCTACCTTGAAGACTTGTTCCTTGGAGCCCGATACGCGCTTAATTTTGACCTCATCTAGTTCAGCATCCTCAGTTGGCCCCCTAGCGTATGAAAGCAAAGTAGTAAGGGTAGTGTTCTTAGGTACTCTAAACAGGCCGCTTGTTTTGGTTGCGCCCCAAAGATTTACTGGGATCATGACTGCCCCAGGATAGTATCCCGCAATAAAATCACCCAATCCATTCTCGTTGCCCACTCGCCAATCATTGCCTAAGGAATATTTCTTTAACTTCGGGTCTACCCTTGGTGGCCCATCAGATAAGCTTTGCGCTGGAGCTATATGTGCTGAGATAAAGCTTAAAAATATAACAAACGACAACGCTCTTTTGAAAGACATAGATACATCGTCGCTCAAAATCTCCTTTTTTCAAAACCATCTGGAATTTGACAGGTGGGCGCCGCAGCATATCATGCTTGGTCGTTATGTGACGTCGGATCATTTAACTTTTCTTTAGCGCCTATCAACTCAAAAGACTTTCAATGGCGGAAACGTAGGGCTGAGCAAGTGGGGGGTGATATTGCCAACTGATCTAGCTGGAGATAGCTTGGTCGTTGCAATAATAAACGTCCTTAATGGGTCGTTACTTGACTTGCTGAATTCCAGCGAGTGTCTCGCGCCAAATATCATATCTGCTTTCATTGATGGCTTCGGACCACGATCTAATTTCTGGAAAGGCCGCTCGCGCCATCTGTAACAGTTTATAGGCCTGTTCAGGCTTCCAATTTCCCGCAAAACCTTCTTGACCAGCACTGGCGCGTTTAGCGTCGAATCCAATAGTTGAGCAAACAAATTCTTTATGAACTTTTTCTCCTGTAAAATAGGGGCGTAAGAACTCAAATGCTTCTAATATAGTTTTTCTTGTGTTGGCGTCAATTTGGCTAGGAACCATAAGGGCCATCCATGTCCAAGCTTCTAAGTTACCAACATGATAATGAAGTGCATCTCTTTGACGAAAATCATAGCTTCCGTAAGTTTTTTCATTGAAATTATTTGGACATTTTGGATCGGGTTTCCACTCACGAGGAGGAAGTAGGTTGGCTTTTGCATGCTCGGAAATTAAACGACTATTCTCATTAAGCATTTTTGAGTCACCTATAATTTTTAGTGCAATTGTTCTTACGGCGAGACGCCAAGTATTGTGGTTGTTGATTAGAGAAGTATCAGTGGTTTTCTTCGATTTATAGAAAGCATCACTTGTCTTGACTGCGCTCACTAACCAATCTCGTAGTAGTATCTTATCCGGTATAGGCATGCTGTCGATGAGCAGATCTGCAGAGGTGAATACTTGGAGAAAGTCAACTTCGGTCATGGGTTGGCCAGAAAATTTGAAAGTTTGAACCCACCGCATGAGATTGTATCTTCCAGTCTTAGCGCATTCATCGGCTAATTTTTCGTCACCACTTTTTGCGCAAAGTGCAAAGCGGTAGAGAATTGCAAAATCTTTATGAGCTGTACTAAACGCAATATAGCTAGGATCAGTTTGTAGTTTGCCTTCATGTGTGAAAGCCGACATGACACTCAGGGTGGGAGTTGCGACGAGATCTTTGGATGCTTGTTGTAAGAGATTTTGCATTTTTTCGCCAAGTAGGGTCTGGGGATCGCTGGTCTCGCTTTTTAGACCTGCAACGTCCATTCTCCATTCGAGACGGCCTAACGCTACCGGAGTCGAATTGATGTTCCTTGCAATATGGGAATTGTTAGTGCTCGAGCAGCTCGCAAGGATTAATAGGATGCTAGTTAAAGTTGTTTTCATTATCAGGATTCTCCTCTGTTGAATTCATCTGTAAGGAATTTTTTTATTTCCTCGTAATTCGGTAATTCAAATAAATTTAGCGGTAAATGTTTCGCCCTTTTGCTAATCAATGACTCTTCGTTAAGATCGTTAATAAGTCTCATTGCCTGTTCTAATTTTGGCATTTTTTCTGAACCATCACGGGACAGAATATTGACAGAATAGCCGGCTTGAGCAATTTCAACCACGAGAGTGGAGTAAATACCAACTATATATTCGCATTGGCCAAGGAGTTTGGTCAGCGGTTCTGCTCGCACAAGGATGACTTCGGGGAATTCGACTAGTTCTTCATATACGTTTTGAGTAAATTCGGCTGGATGTAATTTTACAATAAAATTTAATTTTGTTTTATTGGTCAAAGCACAAAGAATGGCGTTCTTTAAGAGAGGTGCGATTGATTTTTGAGAAACAACTAAAACATTTTTTGTGCCCAAGGTAGTGAATCGACTTTCGCTATGAGCTTCTATGTTAATTGATGTGGCTCCCATAACGAAAGTTTTGATAGGCATGCTCAGTTGAGATTCCCAGTCATGACCAAAGAGACCGATTGCGTCCGGAAAAGACTTTCTACTTTTTAACTGGGTTGCATAACCTAAGTGAAATTTTGAAATTAATCCATGCTGGGCCTCGACGATTTTGGCTTGAGGAAAACGGTCTCTTATGATCTGAATCAGTGGTTGATTGCAATAGGAAACACTCAGAAAACATGCAGATAGGTTCATTGAGGGTTGAAAAAGAAAACGATAAATTAATTTTTGTATTCTTAGTTCATTTTGTCTTATTAGATATTCTTTTTCAGCCGGAGGAGATGGAGTATCGTTTAAATAAAGAATTATGTCTTTGGCCTTTTTTTTGGGTTGAAATGGATAAAGAAATCTAGCTCCAATTTTGGACAAGACTTTAACAGCTTCTACGGAATAGTAATTTTTTTGTGAGTTTGTGATGGAACGTAAGGAGCGAGAATCGCCTAGCCACAAATGTTTCGCACTTCGTAAGGATTCGGGGAGCGCTTTTTCAATGTTACTTAAATAAGGGTCATGTCCATCTGTACATCTTTCGTGCATAAGGAAAAGTACTGATTTAGGTGACTTAACTAGGCGCAAACCCAAAAGATCGAAAATCGAATTGAATCCAGCCAGCCCACGCGAAAATATGTCTTTCCATGCAGGTTCATAGGGAAGTTGCAAATGAGTCTTGGCTGCGACAATTTTTGATAGTACATAAAACCTAATTCCCATCCAAATATCGATTTCACTTTGATTTTTGTCAGTAAAAAAGGTTTGCTCTTTATTAATCAAGTCTTGAATAATATCCTTCGCCTTTAGTTTCATTTACACATCCTAAATTGCTTGCCAAAACTTTGACATTCAGGTGAACGTTTTCACTGGGTATCTTGTGTTAAGTCTAGCAGCTATTAATGGCTAAGATAGCTGTAATATTGACTGAATTTCTAAAGTTAAGGTACGTCGTTGACGATACCTCTATTGGCATGTAGCCAGTAGGGGGAGTTATGAAAATAGACAATAGGCCGAAAGTAATTGCCGAAATTGGTTGTAATCATCGTGGGGAATTTGAAACAGCAAAGGAGCTGATCATGCTAGCGAAAGCTTGCGGTGCATATGCTGCGAAGTTTCAAAAAAGAAATTCCAAAGAGCTACTGACTGAGGATCAATACAACGCTCCACATCCAAATCCTTCTCATGCTTACGGAACGACGTATGGCGCGCATCGTGAATTTTTGGAGTTTACGGTCACTCAACATGCTGAACTCAAAAAGTATTGTGAATCAATTGGCATAGTTTATTCGACCTCGGTTTGGGACCTTTCTTCAGCTAAAGAAATCATCGGCCTCAAACCTGATTTCATCAAGGTTCCATCTGCCTGTAACAATCATTTGCAGATGATGGAATTACTAAGAGACTCATATAGTGGTGAAGTTCATATTTCTACAGGAATGACGTCACTTTCAGAGATTGAGAAATTTGTTCAGATTTTTGAAGAGAAAAATCAAGCGAAAGATCGTTTGGTTGTTTACTCTTGCACTTCGGGTTATCCTGTTCCCTTTGAAGATGTTTGCCTATTGGAAATCTCGCGTTTAACAGATAAGTATAAGTCACGAGTAAAATCAATTGCTTTTTCTGGACATCATTTGGGGATTGCTATTGATATTGCGGCATATGCATTAGGGGCAACTATAATCGAGCGACACTTTACGAAAGACCGAACATGGAAAGGTACTGACCATGCAGCTTCTCTAGAGCCAGCTGGCATGCAGAAGCTCTGTCGCGATCTAAATGCTACTCATAAAGCGTTAAGTTATAAGCAAGCTGAGATACTCAGCATCGAGCAGATTCAGCGCGATAAGCTTAAGTATAGGGAAAAGAAAGCAGCTTGAGAACAATTGCCTTTGTTCCAGTTAGAGGAGGAAGTCAGTCCATACCTTTAAAGAACATTAAGCTTTTGGCCGGCAAGCCACTAGTTTATTGGCTCTTGCTAGCGTGTGAGCGATGCGCTGATGTTGATCAAATAGTCATAGCTACAGATTCTTCTGAGATAGAAAAAATCGTCCTCAGTTTTGGATTTAAAAAGCTTGTTGTCTATAGAAGATTACCAGCAAATGCGACAAATAAGGCATCTACTGAATCTGTATTGCTGGAGTATCTTGAAGTAAGTAAGGAAAAGGGAGATACTCGGATTATACTCGCTCAAGCAACGAATCCATTTACAACGGCGAAAGATTTAAGCGAAGCTCTCAAATTGTTATTGAAAAAAAAAGCAGATTCTTTACTTTCAGTGTGTCGTAATAAGCGGTTCTTGTGGAGCAAGAGTGGACGGCCAATTAATTATGATTATACCCAGAGACCTCGTAGGCAGGATTTTGCAGGATGCTTTGTGGAAAATGGAGCTTTCTACATTAATAGTGCTCAAAATATTATTAAAAACAATAATCGTCTGTCCGGGAAAATTGAAATTTTTGAAATGACTGAAGATTCTTATTTTGAGATAGATGAACCTTCTGATTGGGTTATTGTTGAAGAATTGTTTAAACGCCATTTGAGAAACACTGGTCAGTGCTTGTTGGCTGGGACTTTGAAGTTGTTTCTCTCCGATGTCGATGGCGTCTTGACCGACGGAAGTATGTATTATTCTGAAAAAGGCGATGAGCTTAAACGATTCAGCACTTATGATGGAGTTGCTTTGCGCCTCTTACATGAGCATGGTATACAAACGGGACTAATAACGTCCGAGAATTCCGAACTTGTAAAACGAAGAGCTAAAAAATTGAAAGTTGATCATTTATACATGGGAGTAGAGAATAAGCTAGAAGTTGTACAAGAGCTTTGCGAAAAGTTGAAAATAAACATATCGCAAGTTGCCTATGTGGGCGATGATATGAATTGCTACGATCTTCTTTGTGCAGTTGGATTTAAGGCCTGCCCAGATAATGCTATTGACACCATTAAAAGTATTCCTGGCATTCTACAGTTGGAGAGACGAGGCGGGATGGGTGTTCTTCGTGAATTCTATTCTCATCTTCTAAGTACGGCAAAGTAACATTTCTTCGGCGATCGCCTTCTTACTAAATATAAGCCACTTTTTTGACGGAACATTAACTACCTTCGTCTCTGCTCAGACTAGGTCAAAGTGGTTTATGGTTTAAACTAAAGCTATTGGGCAATGAGAGGAGTAGTACACAAATGGATATAAGTATATTTGGGTTGGGTTACGTAGGTTGCGTAGGAATTGGTTGCTTGTCTCATCAGGGACATAAAATAATTGGGGTAGATGTTAATTTGTTAAAAATAAATCAGATTAACAGAGGACTTGCGACCATAGTTGAAAAAAATATAGATAACTTAATTAAAGTAGGTTACGAAAAGGGGCTTATTTCCGCTACTAGTGACTCCACCGAAGCTGTCCTTAAAAGTGATGTTTCTTTTATTTGTGTCGGGACTCCTAACGACAATAACGGACATTTGAACTTGTCAGGCATTTACGGCGTTGCAAAGCAAATAGGCGCTGCTTTACGCAGCAAGAAAAGCTTTCATACTATTGCTATACGCAGCACGGTCAGACCAGGGACAAATAATGAAGTTGCTAAAATAATTGCTGCAGAGTCGGGTAAGAGAAATGGCGAAGACTTTGCAGTCGTTTCGAATCCTGAATTATTACGTGAAGGCTCTGCCGTTGAGGATTATCTAAACCCTTGCTTAACTGTAGTGGGAACGGAGTCTAAAAAAGCACAAGAGATTTTTTCAAAACTTTATTCACCTTTAGGAGGTAAAATTGAGTTCGTTCAACCAGGGGTTGCCGAGATTATAAAATATGTTAACAACTCCTACCACGCATTGAAAATTACCTTTGCTAATGAGGTTGGAAACGTTTGTAAGTCTCTTCTTCTGGACTCTCACGAAGTAATGAGACTTTTTTGCGCAGACACCAGGTTGAATATTTCTTCTAAATATTTCCTTCCTGGTTTTGCCTATGGTGGTTCATGTCTACCAAAGGATTTGGGTGGGTTGAATGCAATGTCACACGATGCATATCTAAAGTCGCCAGTTCTTGAAAATATTGAAGTTAGTAATAAATTTCATATGGAAAATGCGCTAAAGCTTATTGTGGATCAAGGCAAATCAGAAATTGCAATTTTAGGTTTAAGTTTTAAGGTGGGAACGGATGACCTGCGAAATAGCCCTGCAGTTGAACTTGCTGAGCGTCTTATCGGCAAGGGACACATTGTTCGTATTTACGACAAGTATGTGCATCTCTCCAAACTTACGGGAAAAAACAAAGAAGAAATTGAACGAAGATTACCTCACTTAAGCGAGTTAATATCAGATGATTTAGAGAAAGTGGTTTCGGACTCTAAAGTTATTGTTTTTAGTTATCGGGAAGATTGTTTTCTGCACACTCTTAAGCAGTTTCCAGATAAGACTTACATTGATTTAGTTCGCATTCACCCCGACCTGAGGAGTAAAGATAATTATATTGGTTTAAGTTGGTAGGCAATTATATTATGAATGATTGCAAGCTAGTGTTTATTTCTCCAAAGTTTCCTATAGCCTCGACAGAGGCACGTGGCCGAGTAATTGAAAATTATTTAAAATGTCTATACGAAAAATATGGATACAAAATCACCCTTGTCTGTGTCACTAATGATGCTCCAGAAAATTTCCCAAGGCCAAATTTTTTAGAGCGGTTAATAATTCTAAAGCAACCTTCAGTTGCTAAACAGATCTTTAATGTCCTTTTGTATTCCTTGGTACTGCAGCGAGCACCTATGCAATGCTACTTATATTGGTCAAAAGCCTTGGATAAAAGTATTTATCAAATTGTAAAAGAAGTTAATCCCGACATCGTACTCTGTGAGCTTGTTAGGATGTCGCTTTACCGACCTCGCTTAAATAATTTATTAGTTTGCGAGTTGGCTGATTTGTTTTCAATTCGTTACAGGCAGCAGAGCAAAAAAACTAAGCAAATTAGCTCTATCATGGGTCAATACTCTTCACGGTTTTGGACGCTGATAATGGCGATCTTGAATGTTTCCTGGGCAAAAAGATTGCTGCTTAATTTTGAAATGCAATTGGTTGAAAAAGCAGAAAAAGCTATTCCAAAGCACTTTGATCTCATAACATTAGTTTCGCCTGCAGAGGTAGAATTGCTACGCGAGGTCTCCGGCATGGGGAATATTGAGTGGGCGCCTAACGGCACAAATCCCCCTAAGTATGCTCTTGCGTCACATCAGCCGCGAGAGAATGTTATTCTTTTTATCGGAATACTAAATGTGCCACATAATGAGGAAGCGGTTTTGCATTTCGTTTCAAATATTTATCCGCGCATAAAAAGCGAAGTGCCCGACACAAAATTCTTTGTTATTGGTAAGAATCCAACGCCAGGGATTGAATCCCTTGTTGAAGTAGATGAATCAATAATTCTTCCAGGTTTTGTTGACGATATTGAGTTGCTGATTCAAGAGGCAAAATTATTCGTAGCACCTATGTTATCTGGCAGTGGGGTGCAGACAAAACTATTCGAAGCGATGAAGTACGGTATCCCTGTAGTCTCTACTGAGCTTTCTGCGAGAGGTATAGTAAATGCTGAGCAAAGTGGCTTTGCTGTTTGTAACGAAAGTGATGCTTTTGCGGCAGAATGCATTAAAATTCTTAAAGCTAGCAGTTCTGACTGGTCTAGTTTGGGCATGAAAGGCATCAAAGTAGTTAGTGAAAATTACTATTGGGAAAGTGTAGGTAAGCGCTTTCATTCGGTGTTTGATCTTTATCGCTCAAAACTCAACCAACCTAAGTAGTCTTTTCGCATTGATTTGTGGTTTGTGTGTCATAGATTTGGCCCCCAGCCTAGGAAAATGGTTTGAGTAGTAACGTGTAAAAATACTGGCTCTGGAACCCTCAATTCACTTATTGATTTTTTAATTTTCTTTTTCTTTTTTTTGCCGATACTCTCTACATGGCAGTGCAGTCTCGATTTCTTCGTAGTGCTAACAATGGTCAATTGCTTGACGATAGAACTCTTAAAGAGGCTCTTGATTTTCAGAATGAACTTTTTCTAATTCAGGAAAAGTTACCCCTTTATTACAAATTTAAATTAATCAATGAAACATTTTGGTCTTGCATTCTATTACTGATCTTGGGTATCCCTATGATGCTTGTTGCGTTAGTAATTTTTATTAAATCTGGAGCGCCAGTTTTAGTAAAACAAAAACGTATTGGTTTGAATGGAAGGCCCTTTTATACGTACAAATTTCGCACCATGATGAATAATGCCCCCCGTGTAGTAAAAATGGGCTATAGGCCGATGGAGAAAATTATTGATGATCCTCGCGTAGAAGGAGGGGTGGGGCGTTTTTTACGTAAGTATAAATGGGATGAGTTGCCTCAGTTTTTTAATGTAATTAAGGGTGAGATGAATCTTATCGGACCACGTCCTTATATTTACGAAGAAAATTATGAGGTTACGCGAGCACTGGCTGCACGCTACGCAATTCGCCCGGGAATTTCAGGCCCTTGGCAAATAAGTGGAGATCTCAATATGACTCCTGCTGAGAAGCTCCAAAGGGACAATCAGTACATTGAGCAAATGAGTTTGTTCCGGGATTTTCAAATCTTTTTAGGGACTCTTAAAATTGTCTTTATCAAAGGTGAAAAAAGAGAGTAACGTCAAATTGACGAAAAGAGTCCAGGTGTTGAGTTACTGAATTTATTCTTTAGTTGGAAAACGACGGTCATATGACATTTGGGCCAGCCCATTAAGCTAATATACTTTATTGAGTGTGCTCACGAATGGATTTGTTGAATATAGATAAGTGATGAAATGACTAAAGGCAATTCAGTACGTTTGGATCGTGTGTTAACTGTAATTTGTTACTTTCTTTTTGCATATTTTTCTTTGTTATTTCTTATTAGTTCATTTCGATAATTTGTATCCTTACCCATTGGTGGCGAATCGTTTTTGATATTGGAGATATGCTAGTGGGGCTTGTTTTAATGGTGATGCTTGTTTCAAATAATTGCGTACCAAAACAGGATACTGTTTTAGCTACTTTTTGCCATATGTTTTCATTCCTTATGGTCATACCGAGTATTTCGCTTTATTCTACAACAGGATTTGCACTATTTTTTCCGATTCTCTATATCATTTTTATATACTTATTTTTATATGTTGGAAGTTTGTGTTTTAGGGTGCCGATGTTTAGCGTACCGGAAAAAAATAAAAACGCTATAGTAATATTGTTAGCTGTTTTTTCCTTAATGTACTTCTTTGTTATTCATGGTTTTCAAGTTAACTTGAATGCGCTATTCCTTGAAGCGATTTACGACATTCGAGACGAAGCTGCTGGGTCACGTAATCAATTTTTCACGCTACTTGTATAGTTGGGCAAGTAAGATATTTTTACCATTACTTTTAGTTTATGGAATTGGAAGAAGAAAGGGGTGGTTTATATGTCTTGGTGTTCTGGGTATGCTGTATTTATACTTAACTAGCGCACATAAATCAGTTCTTTTCTCTACAATTGTTTTGTTGTTGTTTTCAGGTCAAGGTAGTTTCTGAGTCTAAAAATAAAAAAAGTTTATTTATGGTTTTTTGAGTTTAATGGTTACCTCTTATGCTACTTATCTTGTGTCTGGAGTGGATTTGCTACAGTCTCTTTTTGTTAGAAGATTGCTAATCTTACCAGCAATTTTAAATGAGTATTACGTTCAAACTTTTAGCGATAACTATATGCGGTATAGTCATAGTTTTCTATCGGGTTTGAGTAATGATTTTGGAAATACTCCCCTATGTTGTTGGAGTTCGTTATTTTAACACCAGTATGATTAGCGCTAATAATGGATTTGCGTCCGATGGATTTGCCAATCTTGGGTATGCGGGTGCATTTTTACATATGATTATACTTTTTATTGCTTTAGCATTACTGAGTCGCTTTAAAATCTCTCCAAATACTATGGTTTTTTATTTATTTACGTATACCAGTTCAATACAAGTGCATTGTTTACTACTTTTTACATCATGGGTTCTTTTTAATCTTTTTGATGGCAGGTACTGGATTTTTGGCTGATAGTTTGCGAAGGCAGAAAATGAGTTAAGGAGATTTTAATGGGAAAGTTTATTAGAAGGCTATTATCAATACCTTGGAAATTGTATAATTTACAGTTCCGAAATAATTTTAAAGAATTCCCAACAATAAATGGCAGATGCAAGTTAACAAAAAACACTTTTTTGGGAAGAAATTGTCGTTTTAATGGTTTGGAAATTGACGGAAAAGGCGTCGTCGGAATAGGTGATAATTTTCATAGCGGAAAAGAGTGCCTCTTTATTACGGATATTCATAGTTATGAAAATGCTAAGAAGCTACCATATGATAATGAATATATTGTTCGTAAAATTTCAATTGGTAATAATGTTTGGATTGGTAGCAGGGTTATAATTCTTGGTGGTGTTACAGTTGGTGATGGTGCTATTATACAGGCTGGCTCTGTCGTTGTTTCCGACATAGAGCCGCTTGCAATTGTTGGCGGATCACCTGCTAAGCAATTTAAGTCCCGAAATAAGGATCATTATGAGAAGCTCTCTAAAATGAGTGGCTAGTGTGCAAAAATTGGCAATAGACACAATTACTTGGCTCATAAGAGTGCTACTTACATTACTTAATAATTAGCTTTTTCTATTTTATATCGAGTCATTAGCTTTTTTGGCTATCGCTTACCTGCAGTCAAAGAGATGCCGCTTAGAAAGATTAGTCTTTTTAATCTTATCAAGAACTTAGCTCTACTTAAGGGAATTTTTTTGTAAAGAGTAGTTTTGTTTCTTGTTAAACTCTTAACGCTTTCTACCGATGAGTCGCATGTTATGAGAGAAAAAGAAATTACGCGTACTCTACAGGTACTTAGGAATACGAGTGTAAGGTCTCGTCATGCAAAAACAGAGCATGGTGCGCCAGCTTCGTCGGAATTAGAAGATATTTCAATACTGGATGTATTTCGTAAAGCGTGGCGCCACAAAGGTGTGGTTTTTTCGGTTTTGTTTTTGAGCATGTCAGCTATGGCGGTACTTTTTCTTTACAAGGGGACTTGGTATCAGAGAGAAAGCATTGCTCAATATAACAACTATGAGAACAATTCCTTGTTTCAATACTTAGATAACTTGTTGCCATCTGACTCTAAAGTAAGCTGGGATAGCCCTGCAGAGTATGCGGCACGCGCAATTCATGCGCTTAAGTCAGATGACTTTTTAAAATTAATTTTAGAAAAAGCTTCTGATGATCCAAAAATGAAATCCGCATTTGAACTTAGTGCTTTTTCGGAATTAAAAAAAGACCCCGAAGCATATGCTCATTTATTAGAATTTATGAGCAAGAATGTGGATGTTACGCCCGTAGTTGGGAGTGGCGCTAAAAGTCTTTTATCTTCGGGCGGGGGGCGCTTTAAGGTTTTGATAAAAGCAAAAACTCCTGAGGCCGCAGAAGAAATCTCCGATATTTTGCAACGTTTAACAAGCGATTTTCTAGCTAAGCGCGAAGTTGATGACGTCAATGCTGCAAGGCAATTAGTCTCTGGGCTATTGCAAGAAAAACGAAAAGAAGTTGATGAGATGAATCTTCGTTTGGCTAAAATTCAAAGTGAGACCCCAGCTACAACTTTTGAAACATATCAAGGTGTGGATTCAGCATTACAAGCCGTAAGGGCGTCCATTGTGGGCAATGCTTCTTTGGTGAGTCGTTACAACTGGTTGATGAAAGATATTCAAGACAAAGTGCTGTCTATGAATGATGCTGAAAAAAGTCGGGATGAGTTAAATATTTTGCGTCAAGAGGCAGCTGGCCTGGTTCAGCAAAAGAGCTTGGCTCGAGTTCAGGGTGTTCATGAGAGCAGCGAGAGTATGCGGCAAATGAATGCTCAGCTCAACGATACTTTGCAAAGATTAAGTGAATTAAGTAAAGGTGGATTTAAGATTCAAGATACTTTGACTGCGGGAGATACTGCAATCAATCAAGAAGTTAGGCTGATGGAGAAAGTTGAAACTGTTAACAACTTAAAAGATAATGCAGCATACTTTTCGGCGAAGGCCGCTAAGCTAGAGGAAACTCTTTACCAGTTAAGGGATCAGATAAATACAAGATTGACTAAAGAGTCTGAGAAGTTACAATTAGAGAGAGCATTGCTTACTAAAGAAAACCTTGTAAGCACACTTGATATGGCCTCTGTGCGTTTGGACTTTGCAGATTTTAAGTCCGTGAGGCGCTTAGAGTTTTTCGCTGGACCAATTGAAGAAAAAACAATTATGCCAATTGCAAGCCTCGCAATCCTGTCTCTATTTTTAGGCGGTCTTCTAGGTCTTTTTGCCGGATTTACTGTAGAAACTCGAGACCACTCATTACGTAATGTGCAAGTTTTTGAAGAATTGGGAGTGCCTGTACTGGGTGGTCTTCCAGCGAGTGAGGCTTTCTTGCTTGGAAATGCAGATCCACATAGTAATATAGATAAGAAAACGACACTGGCTTATTCTCGAATTGGTATAAATCTTGGCAACATTCTGACATTTATAAAGAGTAAGGTTGTGTTATTCACGAGCGAGGACACGCCAGCTCTTTCGGGAACCATTTTGTATAATTTAGCAACATACTATGCTCGTACAGGACGTAAAACTTTGATTATAGATGCGGATTTAGAGTCGAATTATATTTCACGTCTAACGGGCGTTCCATTGTCAGGAGGCTTAGAGGGGGTTTATTCTCATAGAGGAGATATTGATATTAAACCTGTTGAACTAGAACGCAACTTGCAAGTCTTGACGGGAGACGGAGCGGCACTTCCAGCTGTTCGTCGATTGGCCTCAGAAGGTTTTTAGATCTAATTCAGGTATTAGGTAAAGAGTATGACTATATCTTTATTCATACCGCCCCTTGTTTATTAGGCCCTGATGCTGCAGATTTATCGCGCTATTCTGGCGTGTCTGTAATTTGCAGCAACGCAAAAAAGCTTAAGATAAGTAAGCTCCAACGAGTTACTTCGGAAATGAAACTTTTCTTGTCACGTTATTCCTACTTTGTGTTGGAAGGTGTTGATGATAGCTCAGGATCTTATGATACTGGATCGAATAAAAACACTAAAAAACCTAAGAAGCCCAAAGGTGGTACGAAAGCTACTAATGTAGTACACGTAGAAGATATTAAGAAGAGCGCTTAAACACTTAGAAGCACTTAATCGCTTAAGAATTCTTCTATGAGAGTGGCTACTTTTTTGTTGAGCTTGTCATAACCCGTTAAAGCGTTGGCGTTGGGACGGTTGCTGAGAAGAGGTGCGACTCCTACTGAGATTCCCCAGAGGTAACCAAGTTTAAGAGAGGCGGCAAGCATCTCATTTTCTTCGTTCGGGGCTTTACCTTTGTGAAAGTACATCCAAACTTCTCTCATGAAATAGAGGTATTCTTTCTCTGCTTTGCGGATTGTTGTTCCAATGCTGCTTTGGTCGTCGCGGTAACGAAAAAACATACGTGGAGCCCAGGGGTTTTTCTGAATGAGTTCGATGCCGCGATAAAGTCTCGCAATTTGATATTCTTTCCAGGTCGAGTAGCTGCGATAATCTTGAAGCTTGTCGAGTACTGTGAATTTTTTCATCGCAAATCGAGCAGCTTCGTTGATGAGATTATAAACGTCTTTGCCGAAATAATAGTAAAGCGTGCTACGTGGAACTTTTAAGAAGCGAGAGAGTTTTGAATAAGTCAGCGTTTGAGGGGGGTGTTTCGTAATAATCTTCACCGTATCAAGGAGAAGTTTATCGAGATTAATTCGTTTGCGAGAGGCTTCAGCGCTGACACCATAAGTCATGGGCAAAAGCTAGAATGATGCACGTGCTTTGGCAAGCCTTGAGGTAATCTGTAAGGTGGCTGCAAGGTTATGTAAGAATACTCTAGCTAAAAGAGCTCATCATTCCAAAGCTTCTCACTGAAGTCTAAGTAGTTGAGTATTCTAATTTCATCATCGCTTTGCCTGCTTCTAGGTTCCATACATACAACATAGCGTTTGTTTATGGCAGGATGATCTTTCTTGAGTTCACGTAGACCTTTGAGGTGTTCCGAGTGAATCTTTGAGCTGCTTTTCGCTTCAAAGGCGGCTTTCATGTGACCCACTATGAAGTCTACCTCGGCTTGCGAGCTTAATGCCCAATAAGAGAGTTGTTCATTTCGATTTTTATAAGATAAATAGGCTTTAAGCTCATGGTGCACCCAATTTTCAAAAGCTTTCCCAAATAATTCTGAAGCTATTTTTATCGGACCTCTTTGGGCAAGATGGTTTACAACGCCAACATCGAAAAAATAAAATTTTGGGGTTTTTCTAATTCTTCGCTTGGGTTTGAGCGTGTAAGCGGGCAGATAACTTCCAATAAGTGTATCGCTTAGAATATCAAAGTAGTTACGAATACTGGGTTCGCTCACGCCTACATCGCGAGCAAAACTTTTGTAAGATACGGGCTCAGTATCCGATAGTGCTGCTAGTTCTAAGAAACGTGAAAAGGGCGGCAGCCGACGGAGTAGGCCCTCACTTAGAATCTCTTCTTTGAGGTAATCGGCGCAATAGGCCTCAAGCCTTCGGCGTGCATCAGACGATTGGTAAATCGAGGGAGGTAGCCATCGTTGAGGAGCGCACTAAGGTTAAAGTTTTTACCGAGTTCGGCTGAAACAAGTCCAAAGAGCTCGTTTCTTAGCGCTCTACCACCGAGGAGGTTCGCTTGGCCTCTTTTAAGTTTTCTGGCGCTGGATCCACAAAGTCCAAAAACAATTTTTTTATCTTCAATTAGAGAATGAACTTCATCGAGTAAGGCAGGAACTTTTTGCACTTCATCAATAATGACAAGCCTCGGTTTTTTTTCAGAAATGACGGAAGTCAGATAATCAGGTCGAGTGCTGTAGGCCATCATCTCAGAGTTTTTAAGTAGGTTAATCCACAAGGCATCGGGGTAAAGGCTTTTTAGGAGGCTGCTTTTTCCTGTCTGTCGCGGGCCCCATAAAAAGAACGAACTTTTAGGGTGCTTAGGCAGCTGGAGGAGTCGCTGGTACATAATAAAATTGTACTTTATTATTACATGAAAATCAAAGTCTTTACTTTGTTGTAACAGGCAGTTCTTGGTGTTCTTTTACCTAATGATAAAAGCTTTGTTTTCGGTGACTTGCCTCGAGTGGAAGTCCGCTTTAGCTCCATGCTTAAGTGCATAATAAAGTGTTTCACCAGAATTAGGATAGAGAATGAGGGTGGGCGAAAGCAGGAAGGAAGGATTGTTGGGTAGCTCAACTAAAGCGCTTACTTTTAACTTTTTGTCCGAAAGCTCTCTTTGAATTGCTTTGATTTTGAAGTCTAAACCTAAACAATGTGTACTTTTTATTCTGTAGTCATCAAAAAAGAGAAAGCAATATTCTCCCAAAACATTAAAATTAACTTCGCAGTAACTAGGTCCTTCTTGATTAAAGAAAAAGGCTTCAAAGCATGTTTTCTTCCAAAGATCAGTAGCTTGTTTAAGCTCAATGGTGGGAAGTTCTTGCGGATAGAGGAGTTGCACGGGGCCGTTCACTGTGAAGTTAAGCCACAATTCGTTTTTACTTTGTGAGTAGCTAAAATTTATCTCAAATGTTTTATCCTCTGAAAACTCTTCAAGCTTGATCACTTTTCTAGGATACAGGCAGGAGTCCCGGAGGCCTAGGGCAAAGTGAAGAGTGTAAAAGTTTACAGCGTAAAAATGTGTTATGAAATGCAAGTGGATTACTCACTCGATCCTATTGCTCAAGACGCATTGAGCTTTTTGACACCTATTTTAAAGCGACACTCTTTAAGCTTTGGTGAATCTCTCGGCATTCCGTTGCTTGAGGAGGCGGAGCGAATTGCCGGGATGTGGGAAAGTCTTGAGAAGGCTTCGGAGCAAGATCTTAAAAGAAATCTATTTGTAGTTTTTATCAATCAGAGAGCATCGGCATCAAAGTCTGCAATCGACTCAAATTTAAGAACGCTTGATTTTTTTTCTATCCCTCATGACTTTAAGTTTTCCTTAAATCCACTTGGGCGGGATTATGCGTTCGTTATAAATGGCAGTCTGGAGCCTTTTTTTCTTAAAGAAAATGAAGGAGTAGGGCGTGCTCGTAAGGTCCCTGCTGACTTGGCATTGGCTTTATGGAAGCAGGGATTCTTAGAGAGTGAAATTCATCGCCAGACGGACGCTGACGTGCGAGTGCCTGATACTTACTTTTTAACAGAGCTTAAAAAAAATGAAGTGGCTGCTACATATCCATATTTCCATACTCAAGGGAATTGAACTCGGAGGAGTTTGAAGCACTTCAACATTATGAGAAGTGGCTGGCATCTTATTGCGAAGGTTTGGAGTTTGCTGGCTCGCCGTATTGCTATTGGGCTTTGGGAAGTACTCTCATGTTTCGCCTCAGTGCTTATGAGAAAATAAGAGGTTTTCCAAATATCCGAGCGGGTGAAGACTTTCACTTTTTATCAAAACTAAGAAAAGTCGGACTGATTTCGCGCCTAACTGATCCCGCTTTAGAAATACGTGGAAGACACTCCGACAGGGTTCCCTTTGGTACCGGGAGGGCGCTTGAAAACATGGCCTTAAGTAAAAAAGAATATGTGCTTTATCCAAAGGTAGTGTTTGAGGACTTAAAGAAAGTTCTTGTATCACTCAACGAACTCGCTGATGAAGCTTCAATTGAAAATTTTTATTTAAAGTTGGATGCTGACTCTCAAGTGTTTTTTCAGTCTTTTGAATCTACGTTTTTAAAAATACTTTCTCAGGGTTCAAAAGTGGAACAAAAAAAGCGTCTTTTAAATGAGAGCTTCGATGCTTTGGCAACTTTGCGTTGGGTTAACTCTAGGCTTGGCCTTTGTTAAGTTTTGCAAACTCGAGAGCGTAATAAGAAAATATAATGTCAGCTCCGGCGCGTTTAATCGAAGTGAGGCATTCAAGCATTGCACTTTGTTCGTCGAGAAGACCTTGCGTAGCCGCGGCTTTGATCATGGCGTACTCTCCGCTCACATGATATGCCACCACGGGCACATCTGACATTTCTTTAAAGAGTTGAATGATGTCGAGGTAGGCGAGGGCGGGTTTCACCATGACCATGTCTGCACCTTCTTCAATATCGAGGCGTAACTCGCGCAGAGCTTCGGTCTTGTTTCGCGGGTCCATTTGATACGTTTTTTTATCGCCACTTTTGGGAGCAGAATCCAGGGCAGCTCGAAAGGGTCCATAAAAAGAAGAAGCATACTTGGCTGCGTAGCTTAAAATTCCAATTTCTTTGAATGAATTTTGATCAAGCGTTTTGCGGATAGCTGCAATCCTTCCATCCATCATGTCAGAAGGAGCAACGATGTGGGCTCCATTTTGAGCCTGCAAAAGTGCCTGCTTAGCTAGGATTTCTACACTTTCATCGTTTAAGATTACGCCATTTTTGTAGATACCGTCGTGCCCGTCGCTTGAGTAAGGGTCGAGGGCAACGTCAGTTATAAGAGTGGCTTCCGGGATTTCTTCTCTTAAACTTCGAAGAATTTTATAGAGGTAAAACTGAGGGTCTAGAGAAAGTGAACCCGTGGAGTCTTTGTGGGATTCGTCTACTTTTGGAAAGAAGGCAAAGCTTCTAATTCCAAGAGCGAGGGCTTCCTTAAGTTGGGGGATGAGGAGATCGAGGCTCCAGCGATAAATGCCAGGCAGGGCCGGAATAGCCTCTTTTTTTTGAGACCCTTCAACCACAAACACAGGCCAAACAAAGTCACTTGTTTTGAGGTGAGTTTCGGCAATCAGGTCTCTCAGGGCAGGTGTAGAGCGATTGCGTCGGGGGCGCTGCAGCATTGGGCTTAATGTAGCGATTTGGGGCATTTCTGACAAGAAAATTCAAGGCTAACAAAAGGTGCGCCTAGGCTACAGCCTTGCTATAAGTGCCTCATGAGTTCAGGACCTAAATCAGCAGGCAAAATGCCAGATGTCGCCATGGATACGAAGGCGACACTTCAGGGGAAGATTAATCGTGTAGGCATGACGGAAATTGAACTTCCTGTTCTTTTCGAGGTCGATTCTCAAATGCATCGTATGCCCGCTAAGGCTTCGGCTTTTGTGAGTTTGGATAAAGAGAGTGTGAAGGGAATACACATGTCACGTCTCTTTAGTCGATTACAGCAGCTTGCTGATGCTCCACTAACAGCAGCGCTTTTAGAATCTGTTGTGAAAGGTTTTCAGGAGTCGCACGAGGGATCAAGTTTAGATTCTGAGTTGAGAGTAGCCTTTCAGATTATGAAACGTAAGACATCGCTTCTTTCAAATATGTCGGGCTGGAGACATTACCCGATTGAATGTGTTGTGATTTTCGAGGAAGGCCATGTTCATTGGCATTTAAAATACAGCGTTGCTTATTCGAGTACATGTCCATGTTCAGCGGCACTTTCGCGCCAATTGATTCAAGAAAAGTTTCAGGGGGACTTTGCTAAAAGAGAAAATATTCCCACAGGTGAGATTTCTGATTGGCTCATGAAAGAAGATTCAGTGTGTGCAACTCCGCATAGTCAGCGCAGCTTTGCAAATGTTTCGCTTAAGTTAAAGAAGACGCCACAGAATCTACTTTCTGCCTTTGAAGCTTATATTGATGAGACAGAACGCTCTTTGAAGACCCCTGTTCAGTCGTTTGTAAAGCGGGCTGATGAGCAAGAGTTTGCTCGTTTGAATGCTGAAAATTTAATGTTTTGTGAGGATGCGGCAAGACGTCTTCAGGCTCTGTTTAAGGATAAGAGTGAAGTCGCTTCGTTTTGTATTGAAGTGGAGCACCAGGAAAGTCTTCATCCGCACAATGCGGTAGCCAAGGTTTGGTCTGAGCTCTCATAAAGAAAAAGTCCTAGACTCTTAGGGAGCGATAATGATTGAAGGCGGTTTTTGCTCGCCCCCAAAGTTAAGGATATGTCCTAGTGGAATGACTTCTTTTTCAAGTTGGCCGTTTAAATGTTGCATTTCTAAAAGATGCGAGCGGTAGCGATATTCGTGAGGGTGGCTATAGTTGAGACCAATGGAAACTAAATCTACCGAAGCGCTAATCAAGCGCTCAGAGGCGATATCGGATAACTTTTGTCTTTCAAGTTGTGTCAGTTTTGGGTCACGACTTAGATCTAAAAGAGTATCAGCAGCTTCTATGTAACTGTCCTTGAAGGCAACAAAGTCCTCAAAGAATTGAGCAGAATTTAAAAGACGTTGTATCACTTCAAGCGATTTAGAGAAATAGACGTTAACAAGATCCCCATCCTTAGGAGCTACTTGGTAAGGGGATAGGAGCTTGTTTACGTTGTCCATTGCGCCTGCGTCTTTGCTTGCGTACATTCTTTTGTATTTTTCGTTTAAGAGGTGGAGGGGCCCGTTTTCAAAGTTCTCTAAAAGAATTCGAAAGTGATCGCGCAAAACTTCACCTGCATTTAAAAGAGGCGCGCGTCGTTTATCTGCTAAAGCTTTCTCGACACGTGCAATGTTGGCGTCTGCGGGTAAGAATATGCCTGCTTCTTTTTCTCTATTCCCCCATAAGAGAGCTTCAATTTTGGGATCACTGTCTGCCGTTAACCAGCTGTAGACCGTTTCGTCATTTGCTGTGTCGTACCAGCGAGTTCTGAGCTCATTGTCAACTTCGGTAGCCCAAAGATGAAGTTTTTTATCTGGAGAGCTAATCTGTAGTTCGGTTGGAGTGATGCGAGAGAGTGCTCGTAACTGAGTTTCGCGCAGAAAGGAGGCTATTTTTTGAGCCGCTTCAGTTTTTGGGAAGTCTTCGTTAAAGAGACTTTTCATAAGGTGATTTACAACATGAATAGAGTCACTTTCGGGACCGAGAAAAGAGTTTGGGTCTAGAGAGTTTACAAAGGTTGTGAGCGCGCGCTTGAGGAGAGGGCTGTATGCGGCAAGGTCTGCGAGTTCAGCCGCATTTCTTAGCTCCACGGGGAGTGCTTCTTTAAAGCGTTGAAAGCTTTCGCGATGGGCAGTTTCTGGAATCCAAAACCCATCGTCTGTGGTGGAGCGAGCTAAGCGAATAAAGGGTTCTTCATCATTTAAAAGTTTTCTACATTTCCAGCTAGCTTGTAGGTTGAGTGGAGAGAGTAACAATAAAAGAGTCGTAGCGTGGAACCACATGGCTGCCTAATGTGAATTTTTTTGGAGTAGGCGTCAAAGACAAAGCCTGGTGGAAAGCGTTTTTAAGGGCACTTTTGCCGAGGCTTAGCCTCTTAAGCGGGCTGTGCGAAAAGTTGGCCGCCGATGAAGAGTGTTATGTACTCTTCGAGTACATCGTCACCTACGAGTTGAAGCTCGTAGTCTTCAATGCCCGTAATCTTCTTTAACTCGAGCAAAGCATCGTTGCTCAGGGGGCGCCTTGCTATCAGGCAAAGCTTGCGATCGCGAATGGCCATGGGCACTATGCGATATTTTATGAGAATACTTGTAGGAAGTACGTTCTGTATATGTGTTTCAAAATCCAATGAACTTGCCATCGTAAGATTCCTTTCGGCAAAGCATCTTCAAGCCTAAGAGAAAGCTCCGTGAATAATTCGCTAAGACGCGCTACTCTTGACAGTGGTGTCAAAAAATAAAGGCCCTTCTTCTGCGAGTTCGACTACATCTGCCTCTGAAAAGCTCAGTGGCAAATTTGAACTTGTCACATCATATTCACCTGCGGGAGACCAGCCACAAGCCATAGCAGAGCTCACAGAGGGGATTCTACGGAAAGAAAAGCATCAAGTGCTCTTAGGGGTTACGGGCTCTGGAAAAACATTCACAGTGGCGAGTGTGGTGGCAAAGGTCAATAAACCCACACTTGTAATGGCGCCCAATAAAACACTAGCGGCTCAGTTGTATTCTGAGTTTAAGGCACTCTTTCCGCACAATGCTGTCGAATATTTCGTCAGTTACTACGACTACTATCAACCTGAAGCATATGTCGTTTCAACAGATACTTTTATTGAAAAAGATTCTGCCATTAACGATGAGATCGATAAGCTAAGGCATTCGGCGACTCGCTCCCTATTGGAGCGTAGGGATGTACTGATTGTTTCGAGTGTTTCGTGTATCTACGGCCTTGGATCTCCTCAAGAGTATCTCGCTATGATGGCAGTGTTTAAGCACGGGCAAAAAATTCGTAGAGATGATCTTCTTCGCAAATTGATAGAAATTAACTACGCTCGAAGTGATCAGGATTTCCATCGAGGTACTTTTCGAGTTCGTGGAGATGTTATCGATATCTTTCCGGCCTATGAGTCTTTGCGAGCTATTCGTATAGAAATGTTTGGCTCTGAAATTGAAAGTATTCATGAATTGGATCCGTTGAGGGGAAAAAAAATATCTAAGCTCGAGCGGGTCGCTCTTTTTCCTGCGTCTCACTATGTGACAAATGCAGACGATAGAAAGAGGGCTATTAATTCTATTCTTGAAGAGCTGAGGGTGAGGCTTGTGGAATTGAAATCTCTCGGAAAAATTGCAGAAGCTAAGCGCTTAGAGAGTCGTACGCTTTTTGATATCGAGATGATGCAAGAAGTGGGTTATTGCCCTGGGGTAGAAAATTATTCAAGACATATGACGGGGAGAAATGCGGGAGAGGCCCCCCCAACGCTTTTTGATTATTTCCCCAAAGACTTTTTACTTGTTGCTGATGAAAGTCACGTGACTATTCCACAAGTGGGTGGAATGTATCGCGGCGACATGGCTCGGAAGCAAGTGTTGGTAGAGCATGGTTTTAGGCTCCCCAGTGCAATGGATAACAGACCCTTAAAATTTGAAGAATTTGAACGTGGAGTTAATTTAGCCCTGTATGTAAGTGCGACGCCTTCTCAATATGAGTTAGAAAAAGCTCAAGGCAAGATTACTGAGCAGATTATTCGACCCACCGGGCTTCTTGATCCTACTATGGAGATTCGGCCTGTTAAGGATCAAGTGAAAGATTTACTTGATTTAGCACGTGAGCGTGTTGCCAGAAATGAGCGTGTACTTGTTACAACACTTACCAAGCGAATGGCTGAAGATTTAAGCGATTACTTAAGAAAAAATGATGTAAAAGTCAGATATCTGCACTCAGACATCGAAACTCTCGAGAGAATTGAGATTTTGAAGGACTTACGCTTAGGAAAATTTGATGTGTTGGTGGGGATCAACCTTTTAAGAGAAGGCTTGGACCTTCCAGAAGTCTCCTTGGTTGCTATTTTGGATGCGGACAAGGAGGGGTTCTTGCGGTCAAAAACATCTTTAATTCAGACCTGTGGGCGTGCTGCCCGTAACGACAGGGGACATGTTGTCTTTTTTGCAGATAAGATTACTCGAAGTCTTCGTGAAACAATCGACGAATGCACTCGTAGGCGCCAGGTGCAGGAAGAATACAATAAAAAACATGGGATTACCCCCAAAACTATCCTCAAGGTAGACCAGAATTTGGTCACAGATCGCCTCGATTTGCATGATTATCTGGAGCTTTCGCAGGCCGAGGCTGAAATTGAAGGTCTCAAAGTTGCTCCCGAAAAGATTCACGAGGAAATGCAACGCATGGAGGCCGAGATGAAAGAAGCTGCCCGTAAACTTGAGTTTGAAAGAGCGGCAGATTTGCGCGATAAGTTACTCAAGCTCAAAGAGGCTGATATTAAATGGAATCTAAAAATAATCAAGTAAACCCCCACGCTAACGCTTTTTTTAAACACAGAATCTTAACAGCGGGACCCACTCCAGTTCCTGACTTCGTTTTGAGCGCAATGTCTTCGAGTGTGCATTATCACCGAGGATCCGAATTCGCTAAAATCATGGAAGAAACTCGAGCCATGCTCAAGACTCTTTTTGGCACGACGGAAGAAGTTATGATTTTCTCAGGTACTGGGACCCTTGCAATGGAGGGTGCTGTACAAAACTTTTTCTCCCCCGGCGAAGAAGTCATTTCTGTGAATAGCGGAAAGTTTGGAGACCGTTGGAGCCAGCAGGCTAAAATATACGGACTTACAGTTAAAGAAATTTTTGTAGAACGAGGTCGTGCGGTAGACGTAGCGGCTGTGGAATCACAGCTTACTCCCCAGACTAAAGGCGTTTTTGTTCACTCTAGCGAAACTTCAACAGGAGTGAGACATCCTATAAAACAAATTGCAAAGATGCTAAAAGAAAAAGCTCCTGAAGCTTTGCTTTTAGTCGACGGTGTAACTTCTGTAGGTGTTTTTGCAACTCCTATGGATGCTTGGGGAATTGATGTTCTTGTTGCGGGTTCTCAAAAAGCATTGATGCTTCCGCCGGGTCTTTCATTGGGTGCTGCAAGCAAAAAGGCTTGGGCTAAATGTGAAACAGTTAAGAATGTTCGATATTATAATGATTGGCGTAAAACTAAAAAAACTGCGCTTGAAAATACTGGCCCCTTTACTTCGCCTGTAACACTTGTTGGCGGTCTGCATGCAGTCCTCAAGGACTTTGAAAAAACTGGTTATGAAACGCTTTATGAAAAAGCTTGGAGATTGCAAAAGGCGACTCGAGAAGCTGTAAAGGCTATGGGTCTTGAGTTACTTGCTAAGCGTGACGAAGATGCTTCTCCCGCATGTACTTCTGTAATGAGTGAAGGTCTAATTGATACAAAGGGCTTTAAAAAAATTGGTCTTACTGTGAGTGGTGGTCAAGATGAGCTTAAAGGTAAAATTATTCGCCTCGGGCATATCGGGTATATGGATGCGTGGGATGTCTTGTGTCAGATTGTAGCCCTCGCTAAAGTTTTTGAACAAAAAGGGAAAAAAGTTGATCTTGCTAAAGGGCTAGAAAGTTTTTGGAAAGTCATTGAAGATCCTAACAATCAAACACCTGAGGACATGAGATAATGAAGTTTAAAGTTCTTGCTACTGATGGAATGGACCAAATCGCTGCAGAGGCTTTAAAAAAGAATTCTTATTTTGAATTAGAGGTTAGAAAAGAAACTCCAAGAGAAGAATTTCATGCCATTGCAAAATCTGCAGATTTTATTATTTTGCGTTCTGCAACTAAGATTAAAGCAGCTGACTTTGAGGCACTTCCAAACTTAAAAGGTGTTATTCGTGCTGGAGTTGGAATTGATAACGTTGATCTTGAGGCAGCAAAGAAGAGCGGGGTCTATGTTTGGAACGCACCTACAGGTAATTTTTTAGCAACTGCAGAGCATGCCATAGCACTTACTTTTTCTCTTTTGAGGGCGATTCCATTTAGCCATTCCGCAAGTCGTCTTGGTGTTTGGGCTAAAAAAGAAGCGTCTAGTTTAGGGCGTCAGATTCAAGGAACTTATCTAGGGCTTTATGGCTGCGGAAATATCGGCTCTCGTGTGGTTAAAATTGCGAGTGCTGCTGGAATGAAGGTTGGAATATTTGATCCCTATCTAAAGGTTACTCCTGAAGGTGCAGAGTTGTTGAGTGCTGATGAGCTTTTGTCGAAGTCAGATGTCATTACAATTCATACGCCAATGACTTCAGAAACAAAGGGATTTTTTAATTATGATCGTATGATGAAAATGAAAAAAGGTTCTTATCTTGTAAATGCAGCTCGTGGTGGGATTATTGTTGAAGCTGATCTTTTGCGTGCTCTTCAAGAAGGCCATTTGGCAGCCGCGGCTTTAGATGTTTATGAAACAGAGCCCTTTAGCTTTGACAATCCTATGAGCAAAGCTTTGCTTGAGCATCCACGAGTTATCGCAACACCACATATTGCAGCTTCTACACGCGAAGCTCAAGCGGCAGTTGGTATGGAATGTGTTGAAAAACTCTCTGCAATTGCAGCGGCAGTTACTGAGAAAAACGAAGCACTGATGCCTAAGTTTCTAGCAGCTGGAAGTTTTTCTAAACTAAGCACTTAGTATTGCGTGCTTTATTCATAGATTAACTTTGTCCAATTCCCTTGTAAGTAAATCCGGCTTTCTTGAGCTCTTCTCCAGCTAAGACATTTTTTCCGTCGTAGATGTGCGAGCCTTTGAAGAGGGATTTAAATTTATCAGCACTTAATCGTTGAAATTCTTGCCACTCAGTTACCAAGATTACGGCTTTTGCATCCTTTAGGCAATCTGATGCATTCGAGCAATAAGAGAGATCTTTTAAATGTTTAGCCCAAGCTTTAAAGTTTCCCATAGCTTTAGGATCGTAAACTTTTACTTTGTATCCCGCGTTGTAGAGGTATTCTGCGATAGAAAGAGCTGGACTTTCTCTTATGTCATCCGTGTCGGGCTTAAAAGCAAGTCCAAGGAGTGAGATGGTTGTTTCTTTGGGATTCGGAAACTCTTTTTGAATGTCTTTCATGAAAAAGAGTTTTTGTTCATCGTTAAACGTGTCAATGGACTGCGCGATTGAGCTTTCAACACCATGGACGCCACAAAGGTGAATAAAGTTTTTGATGTCTTTGGGAAAACAGCTTCCGCCAAATCCAAGTCCAGCATAAAGATATTTTGAGCCTATTCTAGAATCAGTTTGTAGGATTCTCTCAATTGCGCGAATGTTCCCGCCAGTTGCTGAAGAGAGACGAGCAACTTGGTTCACTAAACTAATACGAGAAGCGAGCATAAGATTTGCGGCAAGTTTTCCGAGCTCTGCACTCGTGGAATCTGTTTTTATAAGAGGGCGGTTGTTGAGCAAGAAGCTTTCATAAAGCTTTGCTACGGCGTTCACAGCTTCGGGTGCGCCACCTAAAACAACTCTTTCGGGACGAATAAAGTCTGAGACTGCAGTGCCTTCGCGTAAAAATTCGGGGTTATTTACAACCCAAAGTTTTCCATTTGTTTTTTCTTGGGCAATTTCTTGAAGCTTTTTTCCTGTTCCTACGGGAACTGTTGATTTGAGAACAAAATAAAGATCTTCTTTAGTCTCAATGCTAAGGGATTCTTTGAGTGCTTCTTCTACATATTTTAAATTTGCACTTCCATCGGGACTTTCTGGAGTTCCTACAGCACAAAAAATAAAGTTTGGGTTCAACTCTTGAATGGCAGATTTTTGATCTGCATAAAACTTTAGTTTTCCAGCGTTAATGCCTTCTTTCATGAGTTCGGAAAGAGAGGGTTCATAAAAGGGACAAATACCTTCTTTAAGTGAGAGTAGCTTTTGTGCGTTGTTTTCAACAACTCCTACTTTGTACCCAGCACTTGCAAAACAAGTCCCTGCTACAAGTCCAACATAACCAGCACCGACAACAATTAGACGATCTGAATCCATAAGACATTTATAACCTTAAGTGACAAATCTTAATAGGGACTTTTTTTCATATTCATTTAGCTAGACAATAGAGTCATGAGTGTTGGAGCGAAGAAGCGCATAAATTGGAAACGTCAAGCTTTAGCTGCGGAGAGACTTCGTTTTGAAATAGTTAGAAATTGGCAGTCAAATCAAGATCCAGTACGTATGGACTTGCTGGCTTTGGGGGTGGCGCATGAATTCAACAATATTTTGGGTGCAGCACTCGGCCATGCGGATTGGGCGCTTGAGAGCCAAACTCCAGAAGATATGAAAGATGCTCTTGAGGTAATCCGGATCGCCTGTTTACGTTGCGCGCAGATCACGAAGTCACTTCAGGAATTGTTCAGCCTCGAGAAGAGGGGAAGGCAATTTTTGAATTAAAGGATCTTTTTGAGGAGCTTAAAAAGCTATGGATGAACAGGGCGGCCAAGAGCGGAATTCAGCTAGATTTCGAGGAGTCATTTTCTAAGGTCTATTTGGATGCAAGTGCACTCATTGAAATATTTTCGAATCTTATTAAGAATTCTTTTGAAGTTTTAGAACGTCAATCAATAGAAAGTCCTAAGTTAACTATACAAACAGAAGTTACAGAGGGAATGGTTCATGTTCATTATAGGGATAATGGTCCTGGCATTTCTAAAACTCACCGGCCGTATATTTTTCAACCCTTCTTTTCAACGAAGGGTAGTATTAGTGCCGTTTTTGAAACTGCTGAAATGAGTGAGCAGCAAGAAGCTCCAATAAATCCTAAAAATTCTGGTTTAGGCTTATTTTTGAGCCGAGCGCTTGCCCAAGAGATGGGGGGCGATCTACGGCTTGTTGACACCGAAAGTGGAGAGGGCGTTCATTTTGTGTTTTCTTTGCCTCTAGTTAAGTAGTTCAGGGACCTGTCAAAAAGTTAACGGAGCTTTTTTGAGCTTTTAAGGGTTGGGATTTTCTAGAATTTACCGATAAATACTCTATGAAAACTCTTTATTTCGTGGGAAATGAAGAGCTTTGGGGTGATGCTTGGTTTACAGCATTACTCGAAAGCCTTAAAAGCCACTCCATTAGTACAACGCTTTATGACCCTAAAAAGGATGCTGAAGAAATAAAAAAAGTAGCTGAAAAGCTATCGGCGTACGAGCGTATGCTTTTTGCTAAGAACTTAAATCCAGAAAATGTCTTATCTGAGTTAGGGGCTAGCCTAAATGAGGGGCAGTTGTCCTTAGTCTATGTTTTTTCAGATATTGTTAATGCGAATGCAGTTCCAAAGCAGATTGCTTGGGGAGCTGATGAGTTAGATTTTTTAAAAACTACAGGTTTGTGGGAAGGGTCTCAGGTTATTGAAGACGCCTTTATTTTTGATGTGAACCTCGCAAGTGAAGTATCTCGTGCTATTGAAGAGAACAAAGGGTCTTTGATTGATGGTAATTTATTGATGGCCGATGCTGATCAGCTTGCCAGTATGATTGAGCATAGCGAAAAAGAATCTGTCGTTGAAGAAGAGCCAAATATTGAAGTTAAGGTGCCAGAGCTTGATAAGAAAGAGCAGGTTACTGCAATTGATGAGATAGAGTCGGAGGTTGTTGCTGTTCATGCTGAAGACGATACTGTTGTACCATCTGCAGGAGAAAAGACTGAGCTTGTAGCTTCAGAAGAAATGGACTCGCTTGAAGATATTTTCGACGAAGAAATGGGCCTTGCAGCGGATTTACCAAATGAGGTCGATAATAAAGAGGAAAATGTAGATTTATCCTTAAATGTAGCTTCAGAGCAGAAAACTAAGGTGATACAACCAGTTTCTCTTGAGGCAGATGAAGAGCTGTCGATTGAGCAAGCTGTTAAGCCTCCAGAGCAAACTTCTCCTCTAGGCTTTGGTGATGCTGAGGATAAGAGCAAGGCAGGTCTCGCTTCTTCTGTTGAGGTGAGTCAACTGATTTCAGCTATGAGCCCAAGTGTTTCAAGTGAGGACATGGAAGTGCTCAAGCGTTACTCAAGTATTAAGGAACGTGAGCTTAGAGAGTCGCAGGCAGCAGCTGAGGCTTTGAGACGACAAATTAAATATTTTGATGAAAGACTTAAGAAAAGTGAAGAAGAGCGTAGAAAGCTTATTTTAAAGCTAGAAGAAACGGATAATGAATTGCGAACCGTTGCTGATAAGAAGGATGAGAATAGAGCTCAGCTTAAAGGCATAGAAAGTCGCTATGAAGAAAAAATAAAGGAATTGTCGGTGCAATTAGAGAGTGCACAATTTCAAGCAGGCAAATTAGATAAAAAATTAATCGACTTTAGAGAGAGAGTGCGAAACGATTTACAAAAGATTCGTTCTAGGGAACGTGAACTAGCGAGTCGACTTGAAATTCAGAAGAGAGATGCTGAGGCTTTATTGAGTGCAAAGGACGAACGTCTTTTGAACCAAAAGAGAGAAATGGACCGACTTGAGTTTGATTTAGACGCATTTAAAGAGCGTCTTATGGAGGAAGCTTCTAAGAGTGAAGAAAGAAGAAAGCGAGTCGGTAGAGCACTTCAATCTTTAAAATTGGCTCAAAGTATTCTCTCTGGACTCGAAGAAGATGTAATGCTTCAAGACGATAAAGATAAAGCAGCTTAGAGGATTAAATGACTAGGAAGGTTAAGCTAGTAGTTTCAGATTTTCACCTCGGAAAAGGCGCTTTTTTGCGTGATGGCTCAGCCAATATCCATGAAGAGTTTTTTGCTGATAGGCAATGGGATGAGTTTTTAAAGTTTTATAGCGAGGCTGAATACAGAGATGCTGAAGTTGAGCTTGTCTTAAACGGTGATATTTTTGATTTAATCCGAGTTGATTATAGGGGGTATTTTTCTCCTATTTTAACTGAAGGAATTTCTGTTGAGAAACTGCAGAGCGTGCTGGATGGACATCCTGTTTTTGTCGAAGCTTTGCGGCGCTTTGCTGCCTCACCTAATCATAAAATTACTTATGTCGTTGGAAACCACGACGTTGAAATGATTTGGGGACGCTGTCAGGAACTTTTGTGTAGGGTTATTGGTGCTGATATACAGTTTTTTAATTTTAGTTACATTGATGATGGAGTTCATATCGAACATGGGCAACAATTTGAGAACCTTAACAGGCTCAATCCTAAACAAATGTTTATTACTAAGAATCTGAAAGAACCCATTATCAATTTGCCCTGGGGGAGTCACTTTGTAATTAACTTTGTAACTCCTATTAAATTACAACGGATGGCTGTTGATAGGGTGAGGCCTGTTCAGGCGTTTATTCGATGGAGTCTCTTGCATGACACCTCATGGTGTCTGAAGAATCTTCTAAAAGTACTTCTTTATTTTTTTGGTACACGTTTTTCAAAGTCGATTTATAGAACTTCAAATCTTGTAACTACTCTGAAGATGATGGGGGAGCTTTTTAATGCTCCTAAATTAGAAGATGCAGCGAAATCTATTCTAACAAAAAATAGAGAAGTTCATACTGTTGTAATGGGGCACACTCATGTTTATGAAAGTCGACAATATCACGAAGCAAAAAAGTACTTTAATACGGGAACTTGGACTGAAGTAACGAGTCTAGAGTTGAGTAGCTTGGGAAGGCATACAAAATTTAATTATGCGGCTATTGAGCTTAAGAAGGGTGAAGACGAGTCAATAGTAAGGACTCGGGCTTTATTGAGAGAGTGGAAGGGGCGATGGCATGAAGACGTGGCCTTTCATTAAGTGTGCTTTCTTTTTGAATATACTTTGTCTTTCGGCAAAAGAAGTCCCATATTTGTTAGAGGTAAAAAAGGATACCCCTTTATTTGTACGTCCGAGCATTAAGAGTAAGCAGTTAGCTCAGGCTGAAGAGGGAACTGTACTTTTATACTTAGAAAAATCTAAAAGAAGTATTTGGGTAAAGTTACGATCTGCGGATGGCCTTGTTGGTTGGATGCCTATAAGTCGAACTGACTATAAAGAGGTCGAGTCGGCTCGATCAAGCATTGAGGAGATTCGTAGGATTTCTCGTTTAACAAAAGAAGTACCAGATAAAAAAAACAAATCTAGAGAAGAAATGATTTCTGAACTTTCAAAAGCTCAGGGGAGTGAATCATTTCGCCCATTCTTAAGAATTGCACCTTTGCAAAAATGGACTTCTGATGCAGAGCCAGCTTCTTCGAGAATGGGATTAAGGGTTGACTATAATTTAGGGTTACATGCCTTGGGTCGAGCTTCTGCTGTAGATCCCGCATGGGCTTCTGTAGAGGCTTCTTTGCCTTCTCCATTTAGTTCTCATTCGTCAGATTTTAGTGCAGCTGCTCGCTATGTATGGAGGGCCCCATTGTGGGGACCTTTCGTGTATGGGCCCGATATGGGTTATTCTATAGATAAGGTGCGTAGTGATTACAGACATCATTTCTCTCTAGGACTAGCCTCAGGTTTATTTGTTGGTCCTTTTGATCTAACCCTAAGGGGTGCCTACGATTTCTTTGCGCAATCTAGAGCCTCAGTGGAGCTTCAGTTGGGGGTTAGCTTTTGATGAGAGTTCTTGGATTCCTTTTACTTTTCTTTTCCTTGAATTTTGTAGAAGCAAGGCCTTTTGAGGACCAGATTTTACCTCCGCCCCCTAAAGTTAAGGGTGTTCGAATCCTTCGGAATAAGAACGTTACTTTTACGAATGAGCAGCCAGAAGAGCGCGGTGGGAGTGGCTTAGTCAAAACTCTTTTTTCAGTGAAGGGAAGGAGTCGCCCTGATCGAACTGGAAAGGTCTTATCTCAAATCCCATCTCAAAGTATTGTTACCCCTTTCAAGCTCTCAAGAAACAAAAAGTGGGTTGCAGTCATTGTTCGAAGCAGTGGAGTACGTGCTTGGGTTCCTAAGTCTGCTCTTCCAAAACTCGATGCCAAGTTTCGTTTAGTTAAAAAAGCGGATGAAGAGTAGGCGTTAAGCTTACTTTTCTGAGACCTTTAACGAGTCTAGTCGTCGTCATCTTCCTCGTTTATTTTGTCTAGAGCTGACTGATCCGATAATGAGCAGGCCTGAATAATTTCTTCGGATAATTTTTTAATTTCATCAAAAGATATATTGAGGGTATTCGTTTTTCTTTTAGTTCCAAAGCGTGCGGATTCAATGAGTCTAAAACGTTCATAGAGTTTATCTACTTTTGCTACAGTTGAAGTTGGAACGCGTTTTCTGAGAGCTTGTGTAAAATCATCGAAGGCAACTTCTTCGAGCTTTAACACTTGGAAGCGTTTAAATATCCAAGCTTCAACGAGTCCAAGGGCTTCGTTTGAACTGAGATCATGTTGAAGTTGTATCTTTCTTTCAATTGGGATCCAGGGTTGTCTTTGAATGAGTTCTTCTTCTGTTTCTAGTCTACGTCGTTGAATAAAAAATACGAGTGATAGAAGGTAGATCAGGGCTGGAATTGACCAAAGCCATGGGCTCACGTCAGGAGTGTTTTCTTTTTCAAAGTGTTGTTTGCCAGAAAAAATTAGGTTTTGAAGCTTCTTTTCACTGCCTATGCTCTTGTTCTTTTTGTTTGAAGGAAGAACGTTTAGCTCGACTCTGGGAATGGGCAAAAGTTCATAGCTTTTTTTGTCAGGATCAAAGTAGGCCCATTTCTTTTCTGGGATTACAAGAGTCCCACTTGTTCTGGGGACGAGTAATAGGTCAAAATCTTTATATCCCTCGGACATTGTATTGATAGAGTAATCGGTTTCCGTCTTACTTTTTTGTATGCCAGAAGGGATGTCGAGCTCAGGCTCAGGGATACCTTTAATGTTTCCTCTTCCTTCAACTCTTAATTTAATGGTAAAGGCCTCGTTTTGTACCAGCTCGACAGACGGCGCTATGAGTTTGATAGTGTAGTTCCCAACTGCGATTTCAGATTGAGTGATTGCAGCTGGTTTGGGTGGAAGGGGTTTTACTGTAATAGGGACAGACCCAGAAGAGCGTAAAAAGTTGCTTTCTTCGTTACTTGTTTGCCCATTGAAATGTTTTCGAAGGCTAAAGATAGAGTCGTCAATTTCAAATCGCATATTGAGAGGGTCTATGAGCAAGTTCCCTTCTTTAACCGGGAAGAGCGCAAAACGAATGATCTCAGCTTTGTAGTAATTCTCACCTCTGTACTTCGTGCGCTCAGTTCTCCAGTTTTTGGGTAGGTAGAGTTCTTCTTTGATGAAGTCTTTAAACGTAGGGAAAGATGCAAATTCTAGATTTCTAAATATATTTTCATTTGTGTAAATATAGAAAGGTAATGTGATGAGCTCCCCAGTGTAGACTTCAACTTTGCTCGGTTCAGCAATAATGGCTACGTCTAGTGATTTGGATTCGTTTTCAGTGGGGGCTTCGTTGAGGAGTTCGTCTTCAAGTGGGAAAAGAGGAAAGCCGGGGATTGCTTGAAGCGGCGAATTCCTTCTTTGATTGGGTTGTTTTTTTGGAGTTGTTTGTGTTACACGAACACTTTTTTCTGGAGCAGAATAGACCTTGTCTCCTAGCTTTATCTGGATATTGGGTAGCTTCAGTTGGCCTTTTCGGAGTGGGTAGAGAAAAAAGGTTATTGTCGTTGTAGATTGGCTCTCCATACTGAGGCCATTCACACTAAAACTTTTAGCGCTTTGGGTGAATGGCGGTGAGATTCTCCAATCAGAACTATTGTTTGGAACATTAAGTACATCAGGAATGTTCTCTTCGTTTGTAGCAAGAAACTTAAGAACAACAGGATCACCATTACTCTCTTCTGGGCTTGCTGTAACCTCTACACTTGCGTTCGCGCTTAAGATAACGAGAGCTAGAAGAAGAGAAAGAAAGTTTTTTGTTTCTTTTACCATGGTCTATCGTTTGACGTCCCTTCTCCCATTTCCTTGGATCGTTTTTGAGATTCTTCTTTTGATTTTTTCTTCATTACATTGCGTTCTTCACTCCCAACGTTTTGAAGAATTTGCTTTACTTGTTCAGGATTGAAGTTTTTTCCCTTGTAGTCTTGAGGTTTTTTAGACTGTCCTTTGCTCTGTTCTTCGTTGGGATCTCCCCGCCTTCACCTTACCTCCTCCGCCGCTTGAGTTTCCTTGGCCATTTCCACCACCTTGCTTAGTGTTTTTAAGTAGGCGCGCTAGATTATGTTTGGATGCGGTATCGAGTTCAGCGGATGCAGGTGCTTTAAGTGCGTCGTAATAAGAGCTTACAGCGGGACTGTTTTTCCCACTCAATTCATAGGCGTTTCCAAGTTGGAAGTTCCATTTCTTTTTCCAAAAAGGGTCCTTTTCTTTTTTTATGACATTTTCAATCATATGCGATATCTCCTCAGCTTCTAGAGCAGAGGGGCTTGATGCAATGGCTTCTGGGCTTAGTTTTCCTTCGGCTTGTAGTTGAATAAGGTCTTTCTCAATTTTACTCAATTTTGCCGAAGACCAATTGTAGAGAAAAAATCTACTGTCGGGTGATGATTCTATATTGTCTTGAAACCATTTTATGGAAGAAGCGTATTTGCCGTTTTCAAATAGAAAAACACCAAAGTTATTTTTTAGACTTTCTACAAGTCCCACGGAGTGAGCGGGAGGGGTGAGGAAGAAGAGAAGCCAGATAAAATTGAGGTATTTTTTCTTAAATAGGGGCCATATGCCGCCTGTTTCAGTTAGGAAGCTTTCTAAAAGGAGAAGGAGAATTGCTATAAGAAGTGGTATCTGAAATTGTTCTTCTTTTTCAATTTCAACACCTTCGTCACGTGCTTTGGACTCAAATTTTTTGATGTCGTCTTTAAAGAGTTCGCTAAAATCTGCAACCTGGCTTGCAATATAGACTTTTCCTTTTGTTTCTTTGCTGAGTTCAATGGCTTTTTTACTTTGAAGCGTAGTAGTGGCTACGGCTCCGCTTGAAGGATCCCGCACAAAGCCTGTGATGTTACCTTGGTTATCCCTGAGGGGCATTTGCATAGCGGTTTCTTTGCCAACTAAATAACTGTTTACTGTAATCTTTTTACGCTTAAGGCCTTTGACAACGTCAGAATCAAGCTCAAACGAGTCGTCGCCATCACTCACAAGAAGGATAATTCCAGCAGACTCTTTGTCGTCATCGTCACTGCGTTGAGAAATGTTGGAATAGCCTAAGGATTCAGCACATGTAATAAGGGCACCTTCAAAGGAGGTTGAGGGGAGGCTCACGAAGTCTGTATCAAGTGGACTCATAAGGTCTGCAATAGCATCAAGATCGTTTGTTAAGGGAGATGCAATGAAAGCTCCGCCTGCAAAACCTACAAGTGAAACTCTATAGGCGCCAAGTTTTTCTAAGAGGAGGGTCATTTCTCTTTTGGCAAATTTAAGGCGGTTGGGGCTCATGTCTTCTGCGAGCATGCTTTGCGAGAGGTCAAGTGCAATACACAGATCTACACTTTGTATTTTGCGTCTTCGTTCTTTATCTCCCCACCTGGGCCTCATAAGGGCTAGGGCAATAAAAATAAGAGCTATTAAGAATAGACCTTCTTTAATGAGTCTGTTTTTGGGTGCATGAAAAGAATGAGAGCGATCGAGCGACTTGCTTGTCTTAAGTCCATTGGCAAATACTTTTCTAAGTTTATGCGATCGCAAAACAAAAAAAGCTAGTAGAAGAATAACGAAAAAAGCTAGAGCTCGTTCAGGGTAGTAAAACTCTGCACTCATGGATATTTCCTCCAAAGAGTTTGAAGAGCAAACAATTGAATGCAGAGGATAAAGAGTCCAAGCCACATCCAAGAGTCTGCAAGTTCAGTTATTTTAACTTGTTTTAAGACCTCAACTTTGCTTTTTTCTAGACGGTCGATTTCTTGAAATATTTTTGGCAAAACATTTTGATCAGTGGCTGAAAAGAATCTACCTCCTGTAAGATCTGAGATTCTTTTTAAAAGTTCATCGTTTGCCGCATCCGTCAGGTAATTTAGCATTTGTCTTTTTCGACCAAATCCATCATCCACGAGGATGGGGTAGGGGACACGACCTTTTTTACCAATACCAATTGTATAAATTTTAAGCCCATAACCTGCGGCTATTTGCGCGGCAGATACGGGATCCACGGATCCCATGTTGTTATCTCCGTCGGTTACAAGCAGAATCACTCGCGATTTCGCGGCGGAGTTCTTAAGGTGGCTAACGGCTACTGCGAGTGATTGTCCGATAGCAGTTCCATCTTCAAGTCCAGAGTTCGAGCTGTTTTTTAAGTTTGTAAGAACGAGCTTATGGTCAATGGTTAGAGGAGTGCTGAGGTAAGCTTCACCGCTAAAAAGAACAAGTCCAATACGGTCGTCCATACGCTTGCTTATAAACTGAGTAAGGGTATCGATAGCAACACGTCTACGGTTTGGAGAGAAGTCTAAGGCCTCCATGGATTTTGATAAGTCAAAAACAAGCATGAGGTCGACTGCTTCTACAATTCTCTTCTCTTTTTCAAGGCGTCTTTGGGGTCGCGCTAGTGCAATAATAAGAAAGCTCATGCCAGCAAATTGTAAAAGTCCCTGGAGTCTAAAGGGGGTTAGAACCTGTTTTTTGCTGTTATTTTGTGACCAGTCGAATGGGAATATAAGGCGACTGCGATGTTGAATTGACTTTCGCCAGTAAAAAAAGAGAGCAGCTAGAAGAGGGATGAAGAGCCAAAAGGCTCCAGGATTTGCCCAGGTCATTTCTTTTTGACCTCCTCAACTTTAGGTGGAAAAGCCAAAATAATAGAGTGTGTCTTTTGTAAATAATCTTTCCATAGATCGGCTGTAAAAGTTTTTCCAGCAAATCGAACATCGTCAGCTGTTCGCAAGAGATATTCTAATTGAGAGATAATAGTTTGATTTGCGCTTTGTTGTAATGCAAGAGCTCTAAATGTGCCCAAGAATTCTTGAGTCGTGTGTGAGCGAGTTTTTAAATTGAGTTCTTTTTCGATAAATTTACGAATTCTTTTGTAGAGAGTGTGAAAATGGTGGCTTTCTGGGAGCTGAACGTTTGTTTCAAAAAACTTAAGTTCTTCTTCGAGAAGTTCCCGAGGGGTTTTTTTGATTTTTTTAAAGGGAGCTTGTTTAAGCGTAACTTTTTTCTTTTTGAAGTAATAAGCCAAGAAAGCGAGGACGGGGCTTAATACGATTACAGCAATTAAAATGTAAATACTGGATGGGTATTCAACCTTTTCTGAGCCTAAGGGCGCATAGCGGTTCATGGCAGCTTCTGGCGGCATTTCATTTACTAAAAATGAGATCTTTTGGAAGCTGCTGTCGCAGGGAATGTTAACAATGACCTCTCCTGCTTTCATAGGACCAAGCACGAAGTTTGAACCATTAACTTCTAATACTTGAACTGAAGGATTTTCTGGACTCGGAAGTTTATCTCCAACGTATATCTCTGCCTTCATACCTTCGGGGCAAGATCCAGAATAACTTTCACCAGCAACAATAGTATCCATTATCAACTCTTTAAAAAGTTTTCTAATGGTCTAAGAAAATCTTGAGACTCATTTACATGTAAAAAAGGCACGCCCATTGATTTAAAAAAGCGTGAGGTTTGAATAATTCTGTTTTGTTCTTCTTTAACTTTAAAGTGAAAGGCTGCGGTGTCAGTAGCTACGGTGTAGGGTTTTAAGCTTTCAGCTGCTTCCATCTCAACAAAGGGGAAGCTTGGGAAGCTTTGTAGCCTGCTATGAAAAACACCAAAAGCCATAAATTCGTGCTTAATGGAATATTCTTTAATGATGCTTTGGTCTGGGAGCTTTTCAAAGTCAGAGATATAGAAAATAACACTTTGTTTTTTAAGCGTTCCCCTGAGTTCTTTGAGAGCTCGCGTGGGATCAGTACCACGCCCGAGACCATCGCTTCTAAGAATCTCTCTTAAAAGGCGAAGCACATGATTTCTTCCTCTTTCGGGTTTCAGGCACTTTTCTACTTTTTGAGTAAAGGTAAGAAGACCCATCTTTTCGCCCAAATCTTCGGCGCTGAGAGCAAGGGTGGCAGCAATTTCTGCAATTCGGAAGGCGACACTACCTCCGAGCGGGCCCTTCCTGGCAGAAGCGCTCACATCAACAACTAAGAAATAATTTTTATCTCGTTCCTCTTCGAACGTCTTAAGAACGGGGTCGTTCATGCGCGCAGAGGTTGTCCATGAGATGTGTCGAATGTCATCTCCATAAACGTAGGGACGAAACTCTTTAAATTGAAGTCCTGATCCTTTGAAACGGGATTGAAATTCGCCAATTAGATTTTTTTTAATAATATGATGGCTTCGAATTTCAATGCTTCGAATCTCTTTAAGGAATTCTTCAAGTGTCATGTCTTTTGTGTAGGCTCCTACGGCGTTGGAAGTGCACTGAGTATTTTGTTGATGACTTGTTGCGAGTTAACTTCCTGAGCTTCAGCTTCGAAAGAAAGAATGATGCGGTGTCGAAGAATGTCAGGTGCGATTGCTTTGACGTCATCAGGCGTAACAAATGCACGACCTTCAATAAAAGCTTTTGCCCGAGAGGCTCTAGCAAGTGCGAGCGTAGCTCTTGGGGATGCGCCTATTTGAATGAATTCTTCGATTTCTCTAAGTTCTTTTCTGCCCTTGGGATCGCGAGTCGCAAAGACGATTTCAATAATGTAGTCCTTCACTTTGGCATCAAGATAAATTTCTTGGCAAAGACCACGCGCTTTAAGTATTTGATTAGAGGTTGCAACGGGCTTGAGTGGAGCGTCCTTTAATCCAGATTGTGTTTCAAGGATTTTCATTTCTTCTGTTTTTGAAGGGTAGGGAATTAAGACCTTAAACATGAAGCGATCCATTTGAGCTTCGGGGAGTCGATAGGTACCTTCTTGCTCAATGGGGTTTTGGGTTGCAAGCACAACAAAGGGTTCTTCGAGTTTGTATGTTTGTTCTCCGATAGTGACCTGTTTTTCGGCCATACATTCGAGTAGGGCGGATTGTACTTTAGCAGGAGCGCGGTTTATTTCGTCTGCTAAAACAATGTTTGCGAATATCGGACCTTTTTTAGGAAAAAACTCACCCGACTTTGGATTGTAAATCATCGTTCCTGTTAAGTCGGAGGGGAGAAGGTCTGGGGTAAACTGTAAACGTCTAAAGTTGAGATCAATAAGATCGGCGAGGGTTTTAACAGCGAGTGTTTTGGCAAGACCCGGAAGCCCTTCAAGTAGAATATGTCCGCCGCTGAGAAGTCCCATGAGGATTCTTTCCACCATCTTTTTTTGTCCAATGATAACTCGTCCCATTTCTGATTCGAGCTGCTTTATGAAGCCACCTTCGTGTTTGATTAACTCTGCAAGTTGATTGAGGTCTGACATAGTCAAAATTCTACTCAGCTTTGAGGAAAAATGCCAAATTTCTAAGGGTTTATGAGGAATTGACGCGACTCGAAAGGCTGTGAGCCTGCCAAAATTCAATGGAATGGATTTTTAAGGGATTAGCTCAATTATTTTTTAGACTTTATTCACGCCCAATTAAAGCAATCTTGAGAAGTTAAAAATATCTATGATGTCGCAACAATATAGGCCAAGAGCTTCTTTGAATGCCCCCTTGTCCTTAGGCGCTAGCATGCTTAGATTGGAAGCTATGACACAAGCTCAAGAACAAGGCACCGAAGGTGTTAATTTTTCGACTTTCATTTTAAGCTTAGCTTCGGCAACATTTATAGAGTTAGGGCTGGTTGAAGATCCTCACTCGAATAAGAAGAGACTTGACCTTAAGTCGGCTAAACAGCACATCGACTTGCTTCAAATTTTACAAGAGAAAACGCGCGGCAATTTAGATGATGAAGAGAGAGGACTCTTGGAGCGTATTTTACGCGACATACGCCTGCAATACGTTCAGGCAAGCGGAAAGGGATAATGTAATGAAATTTCTGACTCGAAAAGCTTCTGTTTTTTTACTTTCTACACTGTTGGTGGGGGCTTTTTTTGCTTCGGAACTTATATGGTCGCAATCTACGAGTTATTGGACGGAGCAATCTGCAAGTGAAAAAAAATCAATGCAGCTAAAAGCAGATCTTTTGAATGAATCTATTGTGGCACTTGCCAATAAATTTTCACCGGCAGTGGTGACGGTGCTTACCACAAGTGATGTGAGTGTTCCTTCCATGATGCAATCGGATGATATTTTTGAATTCTTTTTTGGCATGCCTCCTAATGGATTTGGAGGCCGTCGTCCTCAAAGACCTCAAACGCGTAAAGCGCAAAGCTTAGGTAGCGGTTTTGTAATACATCCTGATGGTCTTATTGTTACAAACTCACACGTTGTAAGAATGGGCGGAGATAAATTAGCTGATTCAGTAAAAGTTAAATTCTTGGGGGACTCAGAAAAAAATGAGGGCGTTGATGTAGAAGTTGTGGGAGTTGATCCCATTGTGGATACGGCAATTCTTCGCCTTAAGGTAAAACCTAAAAAACCATTAGCTGTAATTCCATTTGGGGACAGCGATAAGTTAAAGGTAGGAGAATGGGTTATGGCCATCGGTAACCCCCACGGGCTATCGCATACAGTAACAAAGGGAATTGTAAGCGCTTTAGGGCGCGATATTCTGCCTGAAATTTCGGCAGACTTTATTCAAACAGATGCGAGTATTAACCAAGGGAATTCAGGTGGACCATTGATTAGCATGACAGGCGAAGTAATTGGTGTGAACACAGCGATTGACCCTCGAGGACAAGGTCTTGGATTTGCAATCCCTATTAATACAGCTAAGAGAGCCATTCGGGATCTTCTCTCTAAAGGTAAAGCTGTGCACGGTTATGCAGGTGTAAGTTTGTATCCTAATTTTGATTTAGAAACGGCTAAATCGCTCGGATTAAAAAGCGCTGAAGGTGCCTTAATCGAAGATGTCGTTCAAGGCGAAGCCGCTTCAAAGGCTGGCTTGCAGTCATATGATGTTGTAACAAAAGTGGGAGAAAGAAAAGTAAGCACAAATACTGATTTCCAAAAAGCAGTTAGAGAACTTGATCCAGGGACTACGGTCAAAGTCGAGTACCTTAGAGAGGGCAAAACTCGTGTGGCTCAGTTGACTCTTGGAGATTTAGAAAAAGGATTAATGGCAGCAACGGGAGAATCTTTTCAGAGAAGACGTTCGAGCCCCTCTCGTCCGGGGTCCTTAACTCCATTGTCTCGCGCTGGAATTGAAGTTGCTGAGTTGAGTCCTGAGATAAGAAGTCGCTGGGGAATAGCATCCGATATCAGAGGCGTTGTTGTGAGTGAAGTTATTATGGGTAGTCCTGCTGATAGAGCAGGTTTATCACGTGGTGATATCATTCTTGAGATTCAACGTAACAAGATTGTGAATGTGAATGATGCTCAAAAAATGCTCAGTAAAAAGGGCAGCTACTTAATAAAGGTACTCAGAGGCCCAACGGTAACTTTGTTTACACTTAAAGTGTAAACAAAGTGGCCATAGGTGTTTTAGCCCATCACTCGCTACTTTTTTTAAAAAGTTCTTTGATCTTTTTCTCAATTACTTGAGAAAGTTTCTATCTTCGTATTGTCCCTGAATTTTAGAGCGGAGTTGGTAAAAAATTTCAAAAATAAAGAGAATGTCACCACGAGTGGGTGGAGCTTCATTTTGGAAGATTCTTCGAATGCGTGCAAGGGCTGCGACTTCGTCAGGATACTTAAAGAACTCAGATGTTTTGAGTGTTTCTGAAATATAAAGAGAGAGTTTTTCGATGTCACCAGCTGTGGCAAGTTCTGCAGCTGCGACCTCTGAGTTGCTAAGAGGTTTTGAGGCTTTTTCGTTTAATTCCTTATTACTTATAGACCAGTGATACAAAAGGCATCCAGCTGCCATGGCAATATTCATGGAGGGACTTTCGGGCTGTGTATCAATAGTACTGAGGCAGTGACAAAGCGAAGTATCAGCATCGCTTAATCCATCGTCTTCGGGGCCAAATACAAGAGCCCACTTTTGCCCCGTTTTTTCGGTTTTAATTTTGTTTAACACTTCGGAGTAATCTTGAATGGGGCGTGTGTAGCCAGAATCTTTTTCTCTCATACGTGCAGTTGTAGCAACTGCCCAGTGAACATCGTGAAGTGCTTCTTCAAGTGTGGAAAAAATTTGCATCTCTTTCAACACACTTTCACCACGGCACGCAAGGCCCCAGTCGAGTGGCTGATGTTCCTTGTCAAAGGCAGCTTCACCTGTGGGTTCACGCACTAGGCGGAGAGATTTAACTCCGAAGTTAGACATCACCCGTGCGAGTGCTCCCACGTTGCCATGTGCAATAGGTCGTACGAATATTACAATAGGGGGCGCTATTTTCATGGCAAAGCCATATTCTCGTTTAATGGCTGGGAATCAAGGATTTTTCGTTGATAACGCATTCTCTTTGCTCTGGGCTTGCGATAACTAAAAGACTCGCCCTAGGATAAAGCTATGAAGGCACTTTTGCGGGATCTTTCCAAGAGCGTATATTTCTTGGACTATGACGGTACACTTTGCCCTCATATGGAAGTTTGGGAAGGAGTGGGGTACAACCCTGCATTGATTAACGAAGCTGTTAATAATGTTTCCAAAAAATCTTTAGGGGCCTGGTGGAACACGGGGCGCAGAGTGGAATCTTTAAATTCCGTAAGTGACCTATTTTTAAAGCATTCAGGTTTTTTTGTACAAGGTTCAGTGTTTTGGGATTCAGAAAATAAAAAAATTAATTTCCTTGGGAACGAACTGCCCGCTCAGTTATCTGCCTTGTTGTTTGAGCGTATTCAACAGCATGAGTTAAATTATCGTTTAGAAATTAAAGCTACAGCTGCAAGGGTTGCTTCGTTTAGAAAAACTCAGAGAAAATATTTAAAGAAATTTATTGATTCCTTAGAGATTGAGCTTCCTCCGGAATGGGAATGGCGTATTGGAGATAGAGGCGCAGAGCTTTTGCAAAAGAAATGCTCTAAGGGAAGCTGTTTGGAGTTTGCTTACAAAAATGGACTTGTTCCTCAGGAGGCCATTCCCGTGGTAGCGGGTGATGATCTCTTAGATCGCTCTGCTATGGAATTTTCTTTGTCGCGCGGAGGCTATGCTATTTTAGTGGGGGAATCGTGTGGGTGGATTACCGAGATTCCTCATAGAAGCTCTCAAGTTGTTTACTTTCGAGAGCCTAAAGATTTTCTCCAATTCTTGAAACTTCTTTAATCGTCTGTAAAGCTTGCACCCTTTCACTTCCTTTACGATGCTACCTATTTCTTGAAGACCCTCAATTTAAAATTTAGCTTCCTTTTTAAGGTGCAGGTGCAATGAAGAAACTCATTTTTGGGCTTAGTTTATTAATAGGACTTCAACTACAAGCCAGTTCACCCAACGGGTTTAAGTGTGTTGCAAAACCTATTGACGACATTACTTACAGTATCATTATTGAATTCAAAGCAGTCCAATCAAAGATCGACGGACTCTTTGATTTGTCTCATGAACGCGCAGTTTACAGAAACCATAAATGGAGCGTAGAACGTTGGACAATTAACGCCATCTATTGTGCAGGCTCGGACACTCAGATGACATGCTCTTTAAGAGACGAAGACACGCTCGTGTTAAGAAGTGAACGAGGAACTTATACCGAGAACCCACTATCAGGCATGAGCCAATATCAACAGCTCTCTACTCAAGAAGTTGAACTGGCCAATGCCAACATTTCGCTCACTATGAAGGAATTTCAAATTGATGGTCAACCCATTGCCAATTACTCACTGCGCGGTCAACTTACCTCTAAAAACAACAAAAGCCTAAGCTCCATCAAACAAGAATTTAGAGACTGCGACGAACTTAATGAAATTCCGCTATTAGAGAAAATTCCTATAATGCCAAACGTAGAAGCTCCTATAGAAATACGCCCTGCTATTCGTGTTGAGAAAATGATCGAAATTCCTTACGCCACTCCCGTGGCAGGAAAAGCAGGCTATGTTTACTCTCCCTACAACAAAAGCAGAATTTTAGATGTTATAGGCATTGCTTCAGGGACAAAAGTTAAAGATCCAGAAACCCAGGAAGTATTCTTAGTTCCATAGTAAATTAATTAAAAAGTGCCCCAGAGGATAGGAATTTTTAACGGGCTATTTTCTGCAAGTGCGGGACACAATTTGTTAAGGAATGATTAAAAAACTGGCGAATCAGGGTGATGTATAAGCTCTCAAGTTGTTTACTTTCGAGAGCCTAAAGATTTTCTCCAATTCTTGAAACTTCTTTAATCTTCAGCGCTACTATCTTCGTTATCGTCTTCACCGCGACCCGCGCCAGATCCACGAGTCATTGATCTCATCCTGCGATTATTTTCTACATCCTTTTGCGCTTCGATGGAGAAGCGAGTCCAGGGTTGAGCACGTAGTCGCTTAATGCCGATAGGTTCTTCTGTAAGTTCGCAAACGCCAAATTCGCCTTTATTGAGGCGTTCAATTGCAGCTTTTACTTCTTTTTGAAGTCGGTATTTTCCATCGAGGACAATTTGAGAGCGCTGAAGGTTTTCTTCGTAGCTACTTCGATCAAATTCATCAGGAGCACCTTGTTCTTCGCTTGCGCCTTCTTCTTTGAGTTCAGCTTCGAGAAGGGAGATCTCTTCATTGAGGTCTGACATCTTTTTATCAAGCAAAGCTTTAAGTTCTTTAAGTTCTTTTTGAGTTAGTTCTGAGGCATTAACCGCCATAAGTATCCTTTTCTTTTCGCCACAAGGCTATATCGAGTCTTTTGCGGTGCCGCAAGTTAAAAATACCTGCAAGAACGTCAAGGCTAAGTAATTGATATCAGGGCTTAAAAATATGACCCAAATGAGCCTGATAAGCCGCACTAGGAGTGCGTGAGCTGTTTCCAGAGGTAATCATAGGAATAGAGGCCCGTGTCGTGTCCGTCAGACCATTGAATACGTATGGCATAATGGCCAACTGTTTCGGTGCGCATGGGGACTACATTGGGGTCCACATCTTCTTTTTTAATTTTTCTCACGCCCGTTCCCTCGTCTACACAAGAGGCACAAGGGCAGAGAAAACGCAGGTCTCTAAAAGTGACAAGGCTTTGCTTTCCGTTATTCCAGCTTATTTTGAGGAGCTTTGCCTTGGGGTTGGGCTCAAGGTTTACAATTTGAGGGGGAAGCTCTTCGCTACCTTTTTCGAGTCGTTCTAATTCTGCAAGCATCGATTTTGCAATCGCCGCATAGGCAAGGGCGGGTTTGCTCTCGGGTCGAGAAATAATAACGGGAGTCCCGTTGTCGCTTTCTTCCACAATTTTTCCATCTAAGGGGACTGAGCCCAAAAGTGGAACGTGCATGGCTTCAGAAACTTCTTTGCCACCACCTGAACGGAAAATCAGGCTTTCTTTATTGCAGTGTGGGCAAATGTATTCAGACATGTTCTCGACAACGCCTAAAATAGGGACACGCACTTGTTGAAACATTTGCAATCCTCGTTTGGCAATTTGTGTAGCAAGCCCTTGAGGGGTCATGACAATCACCGCACCACTAAGGCGAATAGATTGAGCGAGTGTGAGTTGAATATCACCGGTGCCTGGAGGGAGATCGAGTAAAAGATAGTCGAGTTCGCCCCAGTCAACTTCAGAGAGAAATTGAGTAACAGCTTTTGAAGCCATGGGACCTCTCCAAACAATAGGGGTATCGCCACCTAGGAGGGCCATGCTCATGCATTTAATTCCATATGCTTCGGGGGGCTTTACTTTTTCCCCTGCTTTTTGAGTTGGAGCTTCTTTGGTTCCAAGAATTTTGGGAACGCTTGGTCCATATATATCTGCATCCATAAGGCCCACTTTGAATCCCATTTTTGAGAGAGCTACTGCAACATTGACACTTGTTGTAGATTTTCCAACTCCACCCTTTCCAGAGCCTATAGCAATGATGTGTTTTACGCCTTTAAGGGGGCTGCCAGGAGTTCTTCCTGAAGGGGTTTGCGTAGGAGGTGTCTTAGGGGCTGAATCTGTCATTGGAGGCAGAGCTTAGCGTGAGAATCTTGACGGACCAATGAATTTTTAGGGTGTTTTAGGGGAGTGATTTTATTGGTTGCTCCCAAGGGTCATGCTAACAATTAAGCATATGCATAAGCTGACATTGTTGAGGGGTGACGGAATAGGACCTGAAATTTGCGATACTGTGCTGCAAGTCTTTGAAGCGGCTAAGGTGCCTGTTGTTTGGGAAGAGGTCTATGCTGGCCTCGGAGCGTTTGAAAAAACAGGGGAATCTTTAGGGCCTGAGGTTCTCGATGTCCTCCGAAAAAATAAAATAGCCTTGAAGGGGCCGACTACTACTCCAATTGGTAAAGGGCACCAAAGTATAAATGTGCGCATTCGAAAAGCCTTAGACCTTTTTGTAAACGTAAGACCCTCTTTGTCATTACCCGCACTTCAAACTCCCTTCCAGGACGTAGATCTTGTGATTGTGCGTGAGAATATTGAGGATACCTACGGCGGAATTGAATATCGACAAAGTCGCGATTGCGCCGTGGCCTTAAGAATTTCTACAAAGTCGGGTGCGACAAGAGCTCATGAGTACGCCTTTGATTTGGCTAAAAAAGAAGGTCGTAAGCTTGTGACTTGCGTTCATAAGGCCAACATTATGAAGCTTACAGATGGGCAGTGGTTAGAGGCCTTTTACGAAGTCTCGAAGCAATATCCCGAGATTCAAGCGAATGATATTTTGATTGATAATTGTTGTATGCAGTTGGTTCAAAAACCACAGCAGTTTGATGTGCTTGTGCTTCCAAATTTATTTGGAGATATCGTGAGTGATTTGTGCGCAGGTCTTGTTGGGGGATTGGGAATCGCATCAGGTGCGAACATCGGGTGTGACGGAGCAATCTTTGAGGCCGTTCATGGCTCTGCTCCTGATATCGCGGGTAAGGGATTGGCCAATCCCACAGCTATTTTGTTTTCGGCTGTGTCGATGCTTTATCACATTGGGCTTCCGGATCATGCCTTCGCTGTAAAAACAGCTCTTCGCAAAGCACTACTTTCGGAGCAAGATCGCACGGCTGATTTAAAGGGGCGTGGAAACACGGCTACATTTACGAAAAAAATCATATCGAGTTTAGAAATTTAGGTTGAGGAGAAGAAATGAAAATTAAAGCTGTTGATGTTTACATTCAAAGTGCGACTCTCCCGAAATTTGAAAAAATTATCGATTGGACCTGCACAGACGTGTTTAATCGCGGGACTCGCGTTGGCCCCGAGGGAAAAATTAGTTGTCACATGACAGATGTCTTTCAATGTCGCTTTACTTGCTCCAAGGGAGATGTGGAGAACAAAGAAGTGCTTGGGCTTTTGGACTCTATTACACAAAGTAAAGTAGTCTGGAGCGATGTTCACATGCTGTGGTCAGATGCTGAATAGGAAAGTTCTTTAAGTCTTATTTAAATAAGGTGTAGGTTTTCCCGAGTTTTTCTGTAATGACTTTATCAGTACCTTTGATGGGCGTTACGCGCACGAACTGGCCATCACGAGTATTTGAGTTTTCAACTTTAATTGTTTTGCCATTTGCATCTTTCGTGTCTTTGCTGGAGTGATCACCGTGCAAAGTTATGTCTCCTTGTTTGTCAGAAGTTCCACTTGTCATTCCAGTGCCATAAACAATTTGGCAGCCTGTTGTTGTCGCCCATTCGTTTACAAAGTCTTCGTGTAAGTTACAGGAGTAGACTTGGATCATGCATTGAGAGCAGAATTTAACATCTGCTTTGTTAAAGGGGCCTGATTTGACAGCTTTTTTGAAGTCACTCATTGTAATGGAATTCTCTTTGCTCTCTAGACGTAAAGACGCAAGTAGTTCAGCGTCTGTTTGTATTTGGCGTTTGCCACTATTTCTTTTGCTTTCGTTTCTAGGGTCATAGCGTTGAAGCATTTTGGCTCTAACATGTACTAGATCTGCTTGAGTGGGGTCTCTACCGTTAACTTCTTTAAAGCGCTCACGAGTTTCAGGAGAATTTAAAGCAGCGTTAATGCCAGAAATTATCTCGTTATAAGATTGCATGAGTTCTTCTTCGCGAGTTTGCTCGTCAAGATAGAATCCCGTTACGGGAAAGCCTTGTTGAGAATTTTCTGCAATTGGAAGACCTTTACCTCCACTTGTGCGAGAAGATCCCCATCCATGTGAGAGTATGGTTAGATTTGGAATACATTGGTTTTTTGAAACTTGTTTAAGGTTGTCTAAGAACTTCCAACCTGTACCGTAAAAATCAACTCCCTCACCTGGGCGAGCTGCCTTATTGAAAATCGTTTCGTTACCTGTCTGCATTAATACTCGGTCACGTTCTCCGCGGTTTCTTGCGTTTCGGATGGCTTCAACAATTCCACGATTGTAGTCGTTTACGCGGTCGTCGTTAGAGGCTCGCATGCTCTCGCTCCCTGTGTGGCTATCAGCTGCAAGAGCTGTGTTGCCAAAACTAGCAAGTAAGAAGAATAAAGTTAAATGCCTCATAACTCTATTGTGGGGTGCAAGTGACTGATTTCTTTATTAAAAAACACGTACTTTGTTAAGAAAAGCAGCCTAGTTCTCAGTCAGGTGTAAAAAAAATAGACACTCGAATCTATTGAAGTTCTTTTATCCTATTTAAGGGGGGAGTTTTATGAAAAAGATATTGGTTCTAGTGTTTTACTTTTGTGAGCTTTCCCTTTGGGCTTTAAATACGCATGATGTTTCTGGGCTTCAGTCACGTGTATGGACGATGCCATCCAATGAGCTCCCCACTCATAATTGGACTTTTAGCTTAGAGACCTACGATAATTTTCCATTTGAGTTTGAAGCTAAGTATGAGTCCTTGTGTTTTGATTCAAAAAATGGAATGCCTCAAATTTATTATTATCCAAAAGCAACACAGGTTCCTCATTCAATAAGGTCTTTCTCATGTTGTTTTGTAACAAATAAGGATGCTCTTGTTGGATCAAGTGGGCTTGTGCAAATTTCTAAAATTGTATTAGCGCCTAAGAAAAAATCTCTTCGTCAGCAGGCCATCCATTTTGAAGTACAGTACCCACGAAATCTTTTAAAAGAGATGTACTGTTCTGAAATTGTTGATGACTTGGATGGGCTTGATATGAAAAAATCTCATTTGCCTTCTCTGGATGAGATAAGCTCGCTTCTGAGTATTGGATTTAAGTTGAGTCCTGATCCGATCTAACTGACACTTTTTACTAAAACTGGTTGGGTCTTTGCTCGTTATTCGTGAATGCTTTTTGTACTTTCACAATAACGGAGGAAAAGTTATATGAAAAAAATTGCAATTGCGACTGCTATGTTAAGTGTATCATTGGCACAGGCTGGAAGTCTCTGTATGGCTGAAACGTATAGTGGAAAGTTGGCCACTGTAAGTATGAATACAAGTGGTGTTTATGGTTCTTTTAACCAGGCAGCGTTTACTTTTAAAGATAAAGATGGAACTCTTCTTATGAATGAAACATACAAGAGTAATGCTCAGTTTGCTGAAACAATGAGAAGCAATCAAGCAATGATTGTTTTAAGTGTTTTGAATGAAAATACGGACGTTCATCTCAACTACTTAGGAACAGATTATTCAGAACAAGGCATATGGGATGCGGCAAGTTTAGAGAAAGTATTGAAGGATCCAACTCGCGTTAAGGATGCTGGTAATTCTCTTCTTATTTATTCTTATTCTGAAGAGGGCCCCTCTAAGTTAGAGTTTAAAGATATCGTTTGCTACTTAGATCACGATGTCTAGTCTCTGATACTATTGAGGCCTTAGTAAAAAGGGGTAGCTCACATCAACTGTGCTGCCCCCACGAGGCTGTGGAAAGTTCCAAGAAAGTATTCTTCCTTTGATACATTCCTCAACGTCACTTGAAGCAAGTGTAGAGTCTCCAATTCTTGAGAGGTCTACTTTACCATTAGCACCAATTCTAAAGCTGGCTTTAACTTTTCCAGAAAGTGTTGGATTAAGTCTTAAGCCACGATTGTAGCAGTTTCTTATCTGAGCCAGGTTTTGTCTGATAACGGCTTCAACTTCTGATTTTTCAAGACCACCTCTAACTTCTCCTGAGCCTGATTCAAAGCTAATTGCGCGAAGTTCTTTTCCTTCGCCAACGCCATTACCTGTTTTTGTTCCAAAGCCAAGGCCGTTACCGCCACCGCCACCGCCGCCAAATCCCTTGGTGCCCAAACCACCGATACCGACTCCGCCACCGCCAGAACCAGTCATGCTTCCTAAACTTTTTAAAATGCCCTGAGCTGCATTGGGGCCACCAACACCAACGGGGCCAATCGCTGCTTTAGCAACTTGATTTGTGTATTTGCTATCAAGTGCAGTGAGTGCGTTTAACAAGTTTCCAGATGAAGCGGCTATGTTTAAGTTTTTAACAAGGACTTCGTCGGGACGGGCAATGCCTGCTCCACCACGTGCGTCGCGTTTTTCGGTTTGTACTCCGCCACCTCCAACGCCACCACCTGGGAGACCACTTTTTTTCTCTATGGTCAGTTTTGCAAGTTCTTCAGGTATTACTTCTTCAAGGAGGCCATCATTTGGATTCCAGTTAACTTGTAAAATAGCGAGTAAGATAAGAAAAGTCGCCATGACTGTAAAAATTACAGGGGCCATGCGATTTCCTTTTTCTTCACTCACATCGACAGGGAGTTGGCTAAGATCAGGAGCGGAACTAATAATGAAGTGGTACTCTCCCTCACTGACTTCCATTCCGAGATCAGTGTTTTTTAAGGGGAGAGTTTTGAGGTCTCCACTAGGCCATATGACGATGAGTTTACGGGAGTAGGTGTCAAATTCGACCTTCACACCAGCGCCTAATATGGCTATGGGGTTTACTTTGGGGTCGTTTGATTCAAGGGCTGCTGTCTCAATAAGAAGGCCTTTATAAAAGAACCACAATGTTTTTTTGGTGGGATCTTTTAAAGTACTTGAACGATGTATCTGAATGGATTTGTCGGTTATTGCTTGGAACTTTTTGTCTTCAGTAATGTCAGAGACAATTAAGGTGCGCTTATGCCATTCAAGAACAATGCTTCCTTTGTGGCTTTTAGCTTGAATTTTGCTAGAAGAGGTTTCCCAATCGAGTCCTTTGGAAGAGTGCGAAACCTTTAGGAGGTGTTCAGGACAAGGAGAGGGTAAGCGTAAGTTGTTGCCAAGACGACTTCCTATTTTGAGTTCCTCAGAACGAACGATGCGTGTCCAGTTTTTCGTGCCTTGGCTGTATTCTAGTTTCCAGGTTCTTTTTACTGCGCTCATCTTGATACTCCTGAACTGCGTTTAAATTCTCTTTTGAAATCTTTACGACCCTCTAGCAAGGGATCAAAGCGTACGTTTTTATCGCCTTCTACATCAGCTGAGTCGGGGCTAACAACGTTTCCATCAACAGAACGACCATCAAATTCCATGCTGATATTCTTTTTGTAAGTCGTTTTTCCCTTAGTGGGAGTGGGGGCTTTGCTGTCTTCAGCCCAAATATATTGGTTAAAAATTAAACAAATGAGTAAGGGGTATTTGAAATTCATAATTTATTCCACCTTCTCCGCTGGGCGGCGTTCAGCTTCTAGCTGAGCGAGTATTTTTGTTTCTGTTTTTTTAATTTCATTACGAGCAAGTTCGATGGCTCTACGATGTGCTTTCGAGTTGAGACTTCCATCTTCGATGCTTTTAAATTTAGAAAGAGCTTTTTTTAGAGTCTCAATCTGTTCAGGGCGAGTTGCTGTTTTTGTTACAGACATCAACGTCAATTCTAAAAAGTCTCGTTCGATGCGCCAGAGGCTTCTGTGATCCGCATAGTCAACGAGGCTTTCGTTTGTGCCTGAGTCAACTAAGTTGAGAAGAGAAGTTCCAGAATACTCACCACCGCAAGTAATTGTTCCTCGCATGCAAAGTGTAGCAAGGAGTTTTTTCTCCCATGTCGCTTTTGCGCTGCTGGCTAAGACTTTAAAAGCTTCGCTTTTAAAAGAGCTTGAGAGTTCTCCCTCAATAAGTTCATCAAATAAACTCTTCCAGCCAATTGCGTAATACTTGGAGGCAAATTCACTTCTTTGAAAGAGTGAAAGGGCTCGTTTGTACCCAGAAGAATATTCTCTACGATTAACGTCGAGTCGACTCATTGCAATTGCTGAAAAGAGATCGTCTCCATAAACAGCTTCATATTGTGCAAGAATCATTTCGGCTTTGTCGTTTTGGTTATCTTGTATTGTAGCCTCAATCCGCGCTTGTACTTCATCTTTACTCGTAAGGAGCTCTTCCCATCCATTAAGGTTTGAACCTTTTAGTGAGTTAGCTTTCATGAGGAGAACGTATGCAAGGTTTCTTTGCTCTCGTCTGTCACTTGAGCTTCTAAGTTTCTTTTGTAGGGATTTTTCTTCTCTTGACCAGTCTGAAATGCTTTTTCTTTCGGCTGACATTTCAAGTCCACGTGGGAGTTCAGGCCAAGGGAAGTTGATATTGACTTCGTCAGCCTCTTTTTCGCCTCGAGCTATACGAAGATCTTTTAGGGTTGAGAGCAAGAGAGGACTAATAAGTCCCCAGTTTTGTGCTCTACGTGCTAACTCTTGAGTTACAATCTTTGCCTTATTTTCCATGTCGGCTGCCATTTTAAGCGTGGCATCTTTCGTTTTTAGTTCAGCTGCAAACTCACGGTAGAATTTGGCAGTACTTGAAAGTGTTTCGAGTGCAACAGCTGGACTGTTCATTCCAAGAACTTCAGCATTCCAAGCTTCAATTTTTTGAAAGAGAGCGACTTTCTTTTGTGGATTAGCGGCTAAGTCAGCGCTCTTAAAGATTGAACGCCAATATGAACCTTGAGAAAGTCTCATGCGGGCTGCAGATTCCCATAGGTCTGGAGTCTTGGGTGAGAGTTTCCAAAATTTCCTTAATCCCGCCATCCAAGTTTCATCTGCTTTTTGGAGGTTCCCTTTACTGTGAAGGAAATGCCCCTCTATACGGCGAAGCTCTAATACAAGATGGGGAGGGAGTTTTGATTTTGACTCGAGCTCTTTGAATTCAGCATAGATATTTTGAGCTCTGTCAGATGTGAATTTACCATTGCTATATCCTTCTCCTCTTTCAAGGCTAAGGAGTTCGTCGTGACTCGAGCGAAGTTTTTTTGTAAATACTTGATTCTTAAGCTCTTGACCTGCATCGGGATCTTGAATGATTTTTTCGAGCTTCTCTTTTTCGCCAAGGCCAGTGTAAAGACCAGCTAGACGCATAATAACTTGTTTGCGATTCGGAACGTCTTTTCGACTTAGAAGTTTTTCGTAAATTTCTGCAGACCTAGCAAATTGAAATGTTCTTTCAAAGCCTTCTGCAAGTTTAGAAAAAGCTACGATTGCTTGGTCTGAATTTGGATGACGTTGCACAAGAGTTTCCAGAGCGTCGAGAGAGGAAAAGGGGTCTCCGAATTTTTTAAATAGATCAGATGCAAGAACAAGTGCTTTGGGTGCAATATCTGAATCTTGGTTTGTGTCAGCTACTCTTCTAAAGCAAAGTGCAGCCTCCAGGATTTTGGTTTTCTTTTTGGCAAGCTCTTCACAGGACTTAGCCTCACTTGTCGAGAGAACTTTATCGAGGTCAGCTCTGAGTTCTTCTTTTTTCTTTTCTGGAGCCCACTCCGTAACTTTTTCTCTCCAGTCACGTGCATAGCCAGCAAGGTTCACAAAGTCGCCTTGTTTGTTTAAGATATCAAGACCTGCATTTACGCCTTCTGCAGCCTCAGGACTTTGAGGGTAGGTGGCAACTAGCTTTTGGATTCGTTTAAGTGCAATTTCTGGGTGCCCTGATTTATGCTCTACGCGTGCAGCATCGAGTGCCACGGTGGCTGCTTTTTCGTCTTTAGGAAAGAGTTCAACATAGCGGTCACATGCTTTAAGCATGAATTCAGCAAGTTTAGGGTTTTTATCAATTGTTTTCGCCCACATTTCAACGGAGGCAAAAGCGGCTTCTTTTTTAATTTTATGATCAAACTCTTCGAGTTTTGCTTCATCATATCCTTGTAGGTCGAGAATGAAACTGTCGTAGTTTTTTGCTGCATTTTCGTAATCTTTAAGACGGCGATAAATTTCAGCTCTGTAATAGTGAATTCGTGGAACTTCTTTGAAGTTTTCAAGATGTGCATCGTAAAGAGTAGCAACTGTTTCTTCCAAAGCAGTTCTTCGAACTTCGGATTTTTCTTTATCTGCCTCTTTGTGCAAGTTTACTGCGTAGTTACGTAGGCTTTCTTCAATTGCATCGTAAGTGTTTCGTTGAATATCTGGACGTAAGAGTTGTTTTTTGTACCAAGAAGAGAGTGGGCCAAAGTTTTTAATAAGCCAAAAGTATCTACCTGTTAGGGCTTTTGTGTTTTCGAGGTCATGGTCGTATTTTACGACGTTAAGTGCTCGTTCTCCGTTTCTTAGAGAATCTGGATTGTTTTCAATTAAAAATTCAAGTGTCTTTTTAGCGTCGGCGCGTCTACCGTTCTGAGAATAGGTTTCACTGAGTTTTTCTAGAGCTTTTTCTGAAATTTCAGGACGACTATAACGAGAGAGGTAGCGGTATACTCCAGGTATGCCGTCTTCTTGTTTTTCAAGATCAGCACTGCTGAGGTCAGCTACAAATAGAGAGTAGTCTTGTACAGCCTCTTGAGCGAGTGCAAGTTTATCTCTGTTAGCTTCGATAATTTTTTTAAGAAGCGAAAGGGCCATTTCAGTATCTTTCAAGTTGTATAGAACCCAGCTCTTTTTATAAGTTAAATACATGTCTTCTTGTGATCCAGCTACAACATACTTGCTAGCTTCGTCATAGGCTGCTTTAGCTCCGTGAGCATTTGAAAGAGCAAATTCTAAATCACCTCGAGTAAGAGCAAGGTAGAAGTTTGTTTTTTTCTGAAAACTCCTGTGTTGAATGCTTTTTAAAAGGGCTAAGGCTTCTTTGGGGCGATTGAGCGACTTTAGAGACCTTGCCATACCAATGTATATTTCGCCTTCCATGGGGTGACGGTTTACGCGTGGTAAAAGCGATTTGTAGTGCTTAAGGCCACTTTCAAAGAGTTTTCTGCTTTGAAGACCAAGTTCCTGAGCTTTCGCTTCGTTGCCTCCAAGACTTAACTCAAGCGAAAATTGTTCAAAGTCTCTGGCTCTTTGTAAGCGTAGCTCTGCCAAGCGTAAATTGAGTTCAAGGTCATTTGGCTTTTTGTTTAAAAGGGTACTCAGCGAGTTTTCTGCACTTGCACGCAAAGTTTCCATTTGCTTAAGCTGATCTAATACTTCGTTAGAGCCTCTGATGTTTTTCATCAAGACGTTGAACTTTACTTCGTCTACGGGAGCTCTATTTTCTTGTGAAACGCTCTTTTTACTAGCGCTCGTCTTTTTAGCACCGTAGGCTTGTACTGAAAAAATAAGAAAGGCAGAAAGGCTGAGTAGCTTCTTCATGCTTATTCAGCCCCCTGGCCAGCAAACTTAATATCGTAATATCCTGATACTCCAGCTGTGCGAAGTATGGGGCGTAGTACGTGAAAAGGTATGCTTTTGTCAGCCTGAAGAATAAGGGTTCCCGTAAATTCAGGATCGGTACCTTTTTTCTGATCTAAACGATCTTTAAGTTCTTGAATAAATGGATCGCGCGAGAAATCTCTTTCAGGAACTCCATCTTTAAATCCAATGATGATTTTTCCATCTAAAAGAATACCATCTCTTCCTATTATAAGAGCAGGCTTATCAGGCGCACCTTCTTTTGAAACTGTCCTACTCAGCTCAATACTTTGAGTGGGTGTTAAATATGAAGGGGTTACTGAGTAACTTTTTACAAGAAAAATGAGTAACACAATGAGAGTGTCAATCATCGGTGTGAGGTTGAGGTCGGCATGTATGTGTTGCTTGCGGTCTCTGCCGCCAAAGCTTTTATGTACGAGTCCCATATTATGAATACACTCCCCTCAGGATTACCCTAGGAAAAAGAAATTTAATTTTTACGTCTTTACCCGTAGCCTCGTCTTTGCGAATCATTTCTGGATCTCCGTTTTTGACTTCGCGGGCAGCATCAATAACTTCCATGATGTTATCGAGAGCTGTTTGACTTTCGGGTTCAACTTTAATTTCAAATTCTTGAGGAAATTCTCTTTTTATTGAAACTATTTCACTGTGCAGTTTGTCTAAAGAGTCTGTAGATTCTTTAGCAACCTTTAAGCGAGTTTTTCCATTTAAAACGAGATCAATCTCTTTAGTGCCAACTTTTAATAGGAGGTCAAAATTACTTGGCTTAGGTTTGCTAATAGATTGAACTGGTTTAGAAACGGATACGTCAACGACATTAATACGAGTGAGTACGACACCCAAAATAAGAATGGGGATCAGTGCTACTAGCATGTCGAGAAGGGGGGTGATCATTAATCCACCATGCCCATCGCTTCCACTGTGTTTACGTCCTGGTTTACGAAACATAAGTACCTCTTTTAAGTCGGTCTATGCAGAACGTGCATGACGAGATTCGTGATCTCCGCCTGTGCCGTTCCCAGTTTTAGTGAGGCGGTTTTCTAGCTCTCCATAATTGTAGAGGCCAACCCAGTCTAAGAACTGTGATGAACCAGCTTCAATTTCTTCAAGTATAGAAGTGCTCTTAGCAGATAAGATGCCATGAATGACTAACATAGGGAGCGCGACCATAAGACCAAACGCCGTGTTGTTCATTGCTTCAGCAATACCTTGAGCCATCATGATTTGTTTGTCTGCAGCATCGGTAGAAGCTAAGGCAGAGAACTGGCGTATAAGACCAAGTACTGTACCTAAGAGACCGAATAAGAGACCACCGTTTGCAATCAAAGCAAGGTAACCTAGTCTTTCAGTAAGGCGAGGAGTTGTTTCAAGGTAAGCACTTTCCATGCTCTGACGGATAAGTGTTTCGTCGCATCCGATACGCTCTAATCCAGCCTTTACGACTTTAGGTAGAGGATACTGAGATTCAACATTGCAATATTGGATTGCATCTTCAATTCTGTTTTGCAGAAGAAGTTCTTTAATCCTAGACATGAAGAGTTGGGAATTGTGTTTAACTTTGAAGTGTAATTTCATAGTTCGTTCGACTGCAATGACAACACCGCAAATTCCGACGACAGCGGTGACGTACATTGTAGGACCACCTTCATGAAAAAACGTAGCAATATTTGTGAACATAAATTATGTAACCTCCTAAATATTTTCCCGGCGGCTACATTCAACGAGTAGGGATATGCTAACTGTTCGTCAATAAATGGATTATTCTTGAGCCTCATTTGAAAATAAAACTTTTAACTTTCTGTTAAGAGTAAAAGTTGACACAGTATTCACAACTTTATTCGTTTAAATGCATAGAATGAGGTCTGGAAAAGAGATTCTTTTACTTACACTTATAGCTGCCTAGATAAATATTGGCAGGTCCGCGTGCTGGCATAAGGTATTCTTTGTTTTGATAGAGCGTAAATTCAAGATCTATCTTTACGGCCTTTTCGCTGGGTGCTTCGTACTCTTCGTTCCATTTTCTACAGAGATAGGATGCAAGCGCAGGCCTAAACTTAGCGTTTTTTTTGTTCCAGAGATTAATAAGATATTTTCTCCATCTCTGGTCTACGTAATACTTGTATCCAGCTTTGGGTCGCTCTTTATCTTCGTCCCACTGCTCTTCCATTGTGTCATCTACAAAGGCATAGAGATACTCTCCGCTCCAAAGTTCGACTCCAAACTCATACCATCCAGAGTCTTTGAGTGGGTAGGGCGCAAACATACCCCAATATTGATCTATGTGGAGCCACTGAGCAATATTTCTAACAGGTGTTGGTAGAGGGTCTTTTGTGTAACTAGCTATATTCCAAGCGAGTGCAATTAAAAAAATGGGAGTCATGAGTATTTGCATCTTCTTTGTGAGTGAAGAGTTCTTTGCAAGTGTGCGAGCAGGAAGTGTCGTTTTAGAAAATACCCTAGAAAAGAAATTCCAAAATTCACTCGGCATAAGCGCAAAGAGACAGGCAAATGCTACCCAGGGAAAGAGTGCGAGGTCCATGGCAAGCCCTAAGCCAGCGTGGAATAAAATAAAAAGAATGACTCCTGCGAGGCGATAGTTCCCGCCTATAAGGAGTAAGAAAGGAGCCCAAAGTTCTGATAGGTATACAATTCGAGTGAGTATCCTTTAAACTTTCGGGAAATTGCGTCAACCATTGGCCAAAGGGGTGACAAAAGCATCGAGAGAAAGGGCGTAACCTGTTGCAGTGCCAAGAGGCCACCAATCTGCACCTGTCTTAAAGAGTGCGGACATAAAATAAAGTAAAAAGCATTGCAGTGGAAGAGCCAGATTAAAATAACTCAAGTTATTCGTAGAAGGGTTTTTGTTTTTTCTTGAATCAATTGAGAAGCGTTCGGATACAGGAAGTACGAGCATCCATAAGAGATAGCAACGTAAGAGGACATCACCGCCATCAATAACCAGAGGATTTCGAAATTGTACTGAGACAGTTAAGAGCCAACTTGCAAGAATACTAAAACGTGTCTTCCAGCCAATCATGAGCATCAGCCCAAAAACTGCATGTGCAATAAAGAGCGCTATCGTCCAATCGTAGGAAGATGACAAGCAATGGAGGCATGGGCCTGTGGGCTTGTAGAGCTTATACAAAACATTTAGAGGAAGGACTCCAAAATCAGTATAGTGGGCTTGTAAGTTTGAAAGCCTAAAGAGGCTATCTAAAAAGACAATAAAGCCGAGCCCAATTCTGCAAACTGCCAGTGACCTTAAATCAAGATCAAGAGCCCGCTTAAGGGAGGCTTTAAGAGTTGAAAGCATCAACTCTTATTATCGGTTAGCTAGGTTACTTCTGAGTCGTTTTCTTGACGCTCTCTATTTCTTTCCAAGTACTAGGGAGTTCTGAGGTGAGGTTTTCTGGCGCTTTTCCTTTGGGTTGAATAAGAAGGTTGTCTTCAATGCGCACACCTAGACCACGAAATTCCTTAGGGACGGATGTGTCGTTATGCATAAAGTAAAGGCCAGGCTCTACAGTAAGAACCATCCCAGCTTTAAAGGGAATACTTTTCCCTTCTGACCAACTCGGACAAGGATCGTGAACATCAAGTCCCATCCAGTGCCCAGTGCCGTGTGGGTAGTAACAGCGGTGCTCTCCTTTTTCTAGAATTTTTTCATTATTACCTTTTAAAAGCTTGAGGCTTTTGAGCCCTTCAATCAAAGCAAGCGAGGCTGTTTTATGAAAATCTACAAGGGTTCTGCCTTCGACACACACCGCAGTTGCTGCAACTTTGGCTTCATGGACAATATCCATGAGCTTTCTTTGGAGAGGCGTAAATGTTTTATCGACTGGGAGTGTGCGAGTAATGTCTGATTGATACATTCTGAATTCGCAACCCGCATCCGCTAAAAGCATTTCACCGGCTTTCATGACACAGTTGTTTTCGTTGTAGTGAAGAATTGCGGCGTTGGGACCGCTTCCTAGAATCGAATCGTATCCTGGCCCACGCGCGCCTTCATAAATATAATTCTTTTCAAGAATTGCTTGCGCTTGATACTCGGTCATTCCAGGCTTGAGCTCTTTCATCAGTTCAAGGTGGGCCTTCATGTTTATTTTCGCAGCAATTCGAAGCTCGCTGATTTCATGTTCATCTTTGATGAGTCGAAGGGCTCTGACGTAGGGAAGTAGCTCAATGTAGGCTGAGCTTTCAGCTTCTCCCAATCGAATATTGCTGGAGATACTTTGAGTTATGTTGCGAAGTTTTTGGAAGCTTGCTTCATGCGAAGAAAAATTTGAGTAAATATGCGGGAGGCTTCCCTTGGGAAGTGATTTGAACCAAAGGTCAACTCTTGAGTTTAGTTCCGTGATTTCAAATGCCTCGTCGGGGCTCAATTTTTTTTTAGCTCCGTCAGGACCAAGTCTAAGGCCATTCCACTGTTCTTTGGCAGGATCTCTTGGTCGCACGAAAAGTTCGTAACGTGTCTTCTTGCCGTCAAAGAAGAGAAGAGCTGCGGAGTCCTCTTCTGTTAAGCCAGTGAGGTAGAAAAATGAAGAGTCTGTACGGTGGCGATAATGGGCATCTGAGCACTGAGGATAGACAGGAGAGTTAAATAATATAATTAAGAATGGGTTAGGATCTTTGATAGAGTGTAAAAGATTTTGACGTCTCTGAGTGAATGTTTTTTTGTGGTATTCTGGATAGAGCATAACGCCGAAGGATAGCATATGGTATTGAAGAGAGAAATTTTTTGTTTTTTTGCATCAGGTCTAATCTTTTTTACGCATCTTCCAGATGCGCATGCAACGGATGCTGTTCGTATTACGGATTACCAAACGTCACTTAAAAAAACGTTCATTTAGACGCTACAAAATTTGAAGAGATTAAAGTAGACCCAACTCAATCGGGTGGAAGTACTTTAATGGATTTTATTGGCCGTCTTATGGAGCCCTTCTCAGTTCGAAGGAATGAGTATTAATCGCTACATCTATACTGCCTCTAGAGGAAAAGAGCTTATTGGCGTTACACATGGTTCAACCATTGAAGTAGATGGTAAGCCTATCCATATTATTGTGCATTACGATTCAAATGCGAATCTCAAGGGTGTTGACATAAAAGAAGCGCCTCCGGGAATCCTTGCTTCTCTCAAAAAGGGAAACTATTTGGATCAACTTAAGGGCTATTCTACAGAAGACTTTCAAACGACTTATACAAGGAAACGTAGAAGAACTATTGCGCTTAAAGGAAAAGCTTTGCGTGAGTTGAAATATCCATCTGCTAGAGATGCGAGGTCTTATTTCGATAAGATTGTACGTTCTGTTAAGTACAATGTCGCTTTTGTAGACATTGCATACTTCATTAGTAAGTTACCTATGATGGACTTACAAAGTCGTCGAATTAGTTCTATCGCTCGCGGCGCCGGTAGCCCCGAGGCTATTGTTGAAGGAACTCAGCTCATGAGCCCTACGGGTGATCGCAGTAAAACCTTCATGATCGATAGCTCTCAGTAATTTTATGACAGTATAAGTACGGTCGACAGAGTCACGATTAGCGGAATCAAAACAGAGACAACGAAGATATCTTTGTAGGAATCTTTATGAGTCATTTTACAAACGACTAGAAGAGTTATGACTGCACCGTTGTGTGGGAGGCTATCGAGGCCACCCGATGCCATTGAGGCGATTCGATGTAGGTATTCCATAGAGATGTGATTTGCTTGTGCAAGCTGTCTGAAGCTATCACCCATAGCGCCTAAGGCTATGGCTAGACCGCCAGAGGCAGAACCTGTTATTCCCGCAAGGACATTTATAGAAAGCCACTCGGTGAGAAGTGGGTTGTGTGGACTAAGTCCAATGAGCCCGCTTTTGATACTTGCGAAAGCTGCTAGCGCTGCAATTGTGGCGCCATAGCCAACTTCTGAGCCTGTGTTGAATGCAGGCAACATGGCTTCTTTGGCTCCTTCTTCAAGAGAGTGTGCGATATTTTTATAGAGAGTCTTAAATGCGAGTGCGAAAATAAAAAGAGAAGCCAGAAAGAGAGAGAGAATCATTGACCATGACCCTTTGTACTTTGATGCTTCAATTGTTTGGAACTTTTGGCTATTAAAAGTCCAAGTTCCTATGTTGTATGCGGATTCAGAAAAAATGTAGTTGAGGACAATAACAGCGATGATGGGAAGAATGGCAACCCAAAAAGGAATGGGGCTTGATAGCTTCACGTGATCACTTGATTTGATTTCGTAGTAGGGCTCTATTTTGCGGCGGTAGTTCAACCACAAAAGTCCAAAAATCATCATGCAGAGGCCCGCAATTATACCTATGGTAGGCGCAGCAAAGGGCGTTGTTTTAAAATAAGGCATGGGAATTAAGTTGTGCACCTGTACTGTTCCAGGAAAGCAGGTCATTGAGAATGTGAGTGCGCCTAGAGCTAAACTTCCAGGTATAAGTCGGTGACTTATACGGGCATCTGTAAAGGCTTGTCTTGCAAGAGGAAACATTGAAAAGCAAACAACGAACGCAGAAACTCCGCCGTAGGTGAGCAGTCCGCAAGCTAAGACAATTGCAGTTAAGGCGCCGCTTTTACCGAAAGAGCGCACGAGGCCCTTGGAAATACTTTCTGCAAAACCTGAGCGCTCCATAAGTTTTCCAAAAATAGAGCCTAGTAAAAACATGGGAAAGAGTTTGGCAATGAAGCCACCCATTTGAGTCATGAAGATCTCTGTATAAGTTGGGAGCATTTCGAGTGAGGCATCCATCAGTACAGCAAGAAGCGCGAGTAGGGGAGCGAGGATGATTACGCTTACGCCTCGGTATGCGAAATAAATGAGAAGAGAGAGTGAAAGTAAAATTCCAACAAAACCCATAGCCGAAAGCTTAGCGGCTCATGAGCGTGTTGAGTATATGAAATCATGTATTGCGTGGTACTTGATGCCCCGAGTTGCTAGGGCGTAAGTCTGTTTTTCTTCTTTCGCACGCGGCGAATAAGCATGGGGAGTATAAGCATAACTGCGAGTATGACAAACATGGTTACTGTCCCGTCTCCAAGTATATGACTTAGCCACAAGGTGCACGCCATAATGAGTGTGAAGTAAATCATGTCTCCTGCAATTGCGATAAGCCAACCTCCCACAAATCCGTGACCTGCGGCGATTGCAGCTGCTCGGCCAGTCATGGGGTCCACTCCAAATGCGATCAAGATAAGGGCTACGGGGTTTGTGCGATTACCATAGTAAGCAATAGTTTTTTGAACGCTTAACTTAAACAATTCGCTAAACTTCAGCATCCATTGAACATTTTTTCCAACTATAGAGAGTAGCTTCAGGATTGGCTCAAAGAGGCATGCAAGAATCAAATCTGAAACAAAATAGATGAACATGATGAAAGGCCAGTCGATACCTTTGTCGCGTGCAAGCAAGACTCCCCCGGGGATACCTCCGCCAAATGGAATAAGAAAAATCACTAAAACCTTCCACGCATCTACTAAGAAGTTGCCAGAAGTTGCTGCTGTCATAAGTGTCTATGAGTAGAGGGCGTTACTTTCCGTTGGGAAATAAAATAGCATCTAGGCTTTCTTTTTCGTCGAGAGCTTTCATGTCGTCAAAGCCACCAACGTGTTGGTCTGCAATAAATATTTGAGGAACAGTTGTGCGCCCACCTGCTTTTTGAATCATGTCGTCGCGTAGTTCTGGGTTTTTTGAGAGGTCTATCTCGGTATAGCCCACACCCTTTTGAGTTAAAAGATTTTTGGCGGCTGTGCAGTAGGGGCAGTAGTCTTTGCTGTAAACAATAACGGAAGCTTGTTTTGGATGAACTGGAAGTGAAGTGTTCATGTGCAATTTATAGCATTGTTATTTAAATTTAGAAATTAAAGGTTTGAGGAGTCCGCTCGTGACGTATTCTTTTTTAGTGATGTTGAGGGTGCCCGGGTAAACGCGGTGATACCAATAGGCATTTCTTAGAATAGTGGGAACGTAATCGCGTGTTTCACGGTAGGGGATCATGTCGACAAAAAGCTCAGGGTCTTTTATCCACCCAAAGTCTTTTTCCCACTGCTCAACTCGAGAGGGGCCAGCGTTGTAAGCGGCCATTGCTTTTTCAATACTGTTGTCAAAGCGTTTTGCAAGACGGATGAGAAATTTAGAGGCAAAACGTATATTTTCCGATGGGCTCCAAAGTTTTTTGGATGATTTTGCTCCCATATGTCTGGCCGTAGAGGGGAGCATTTGTAAAAGACCTTGTGCATTTGCGCTAGATTTTGCATTCACATCAAAAGCACTTTCCTGTCGGGCTAGGCCGATGATGATTGCTGTGTCGAGCTCGACCCCATGAAGATTAAAAAGCTCGAGATAAGGAGCCGGATAGAGATAGCCTAGAGCCTCTTCTGTAAGGGCTGCTTTACTTAAGATTGAGAATCGAGTGAGGATAGTGATCTGGGCCTTGTATAAATCAGCCGCATGAAAAAGTCTCGACATGTGTTGAATGTATCCATACTCGATGTCGGGAGTAATTTGGTCGGCTATGTATTCAGCATATTTTTTTAACTTATATGGATCTTTTTCGAGCAAAAGGCCGAGTTTCATCCAAGAAAATTTAATGTCTGTTTTTTTATCTGAAGTTGTATACACGTCAGGTGCATCGCTAGAACGGAGGTTCATCTTCATAGGGTCTAAGCCTTTTTCGTGTAATAAAACGATCGAATACCAACTGAGAGGATACTTCTCCAGCATTGAGTTAAGATACTTCTCTGCTTCAGCAGGATTCTTTTTTCTAAGTAAATGCGCAAGCCAGTAAATGCTTCGGTAATCTTCGCGAGGAAACTCAGCATCGAGTGCTTTTTTAAAAAATGGAATGGCCTCATCTTCTTTACCGAGCGCTGTATAAATTAATCCGAGACGAAGATTCCCAAGCTCAAACGAGGTGTCTTTTGGGTCCGCGCAGGCAATACCGTTTTTATAGAGCTTTTCTATAAGGGGAAAGTGTTTCTTACTGCCAGCTAAAGGTTCTAGTTCATAAGCGAGTGCAAGGCTTAAGTTTTGTGGGCAGGTGCTTTTTTTTGCAGTTTCATTTGCATAGGAAAGTAAGAATTTTGTGTCTTTACTCGGAAGAGCATTTAAAAGTGATTGAAAAGATTCAGCTTGATATTTGCTGACTTTCTTAATGGAGAGTCGACCAAGACGTTTTACAGCTTCTTTGCGTGATTTCTTTTTTTTTGAGCGATTTGCAAATTCAAAGTAATCTTCAATAACCATACAGAGAGATCGATTACGTTCTTTTTTACAACTTTCTATCCAGTCAGATGTTGCAAAGCCTTGTTGAATGCGTTCACTAAATAGAAGGTATTCTCCAAGTCCAGTGTCGAGGTCTTTGTATCCTAATTTTTTTATGAGTTGTTTAAGTGTTTCAGGTTTTAAAATAGTATTTGTAGCAGCACTTGAGTGTACACAAGCGAGCAAGGCTGCGCAGAGTAATCCTTGCCTTAGCAAAGTTCGTTGCATTTAAATCCACTCTGCTTTCTCGATGAGTGCTTTTACAGCGGAGTGAGCCGCAGAGAGAGCAGCCTCGTTTCCAGAAATGCTACAGCCAGCTGCGAGGCGATGGCCGCCACCGTCTTTGTCGAGGCTCTTGGCAACACTTGCAACATCAAGACGTCGTGCGCGAAAGGAGACTTTCCATTTGTCTTTTTCGACTTCACTCGAGAGTGATGCAACTTCACAGTTTTCTGTTAGAAACAGCAAGTCGATAAGACCTTCTCTATCTTCTAGTTTAGCACCCGCATCTTGAAAATCTTTTTGTGTAAGGGTTGCCCACACATATCGACCTTCTTGTTCAAAGTGCATATGGCTTAAGATTTTTTGAGCTAGTTTTATGTTCGATTCGGTGCGAATCATTAACACTTTTTCAGCGGCTCGAGTGTGGTTGAATCCACTTTCTAAAAGATGAGCTCCAATTCTCATAACTTTGGGATTCGTGTTGGAGTGCTTAAAGAGTCCTGTATCGTAAATGAGTCCGACATAGAGACTTTGTGCAAGAGTAGAGGTGAGGGCAATACGATGATGTTGGCAGAACTCATAAACAATTTCTGTGGTCGAGGCGGCATCTGGGTTATTTAATTTAAAATCGAGCTCAAAGCTTTGCGAAACCTTGTGGTGGTCTACTTGTCCACGTGCTTTGGCATTCTTCCAAAATACCGTGGTTTTATCGCCTAGGCGGTTTGGGCCCCCATCAACACAAATCCACAAGTCGTTATGCTCTTTTTGTGCCCATCCTTCTTTGGATAAGTCCTCAGAGGTTTTAAAATACTCAGTAAAAGGTAGGAATTGGTAGCGGTGCGGGCAGGGGTCTTCGTTCACAATAAGGATTTCTTTTTCTGGAAATAGGCTTTTGAATATTTCATAGAACGCACATTGGGTTCCTACGGAGTCGCCATCAGCCCCTGCAGGAGCCGTTAAAACAAGGGAGCTAGCTTTTTTGCATTGTTCGAGAAAATTCGCATGATCCATATCTAAATATGATACCTCGGCTCTTTTGACGGAGAAACAAATCCATGGAAAAGAATAGAGATGTCACTTATTCCGCCCTTCCACTCACATTCTGAGGCACTTATGTCTAACTTAGCGAGTCGAAGTCATGAGTGGGTGGATTGGCAGATTGAAGAGCTTTTATTGGAGCTCCCTATAGCTCCTAAATCACGCGCTAAAAGAAAACAGCATTTTAGAATAAAGCTCTCTGTGAAGTGGTGCGATTTAGGACAAAGGATTTATATATTGAAGCGTTGTTCTTCACCTACACAAAAGCTCCTAAAGAGAGACTCTGTTTCTAATAAGGATTTTAAGGCTGCCAGAATATTGGCTTCGAAGTTGAAGGATTCTCACGGAGGCTACACGGCTAGCAATCCCGAGCTCTTGGCACTTATTTGACGTCCGTCTTAACTTAAGTTTCACAGCCTAAGTCTCTGAGTGAACCGAAAAACCCCTTAGGAAAAGAATAACAGGAATGCAATTTCTATTTGTAGTTCTAATGAGTGTACTCGTTGGAGCCTCTGCTTTGCCCCACTTATTACAAGCCCCTAGTCGGCCTTCTTTTTCTTTGCGAAAAAGTAGTTCAAGTAATTTAGTAGCCATTCCTAAGTTTTTTGAAAAAGTAGCTTTTTTGGAGAAGAAGCTTTTGGAGCTAGAGGCACAGCAACTTCGAAAACTTAAAGAACTTCAAGACAAACAGAATGGTGCTCAAGAAGAAGTTGAAGAGGAAGCTGATCTCTCTGAAGACACTGTTGGAGTTGCATCAATTCCTGAAGAGGGCGATCGAAATATTGCTAGCTATGTTGGGCCAAAAGGTGTCTTGCATGTTGAGAATATCGATTTGCGAGCGTGTATTTGTTCCGGGGAGCATATGATGAAGTGCCAGCTTTGGGTAGAGGGTTACTGCTCTGAGGTAGACGATTTTATTCAAGTGGTAGTAAAAACGCCAAGTGATCCTGATGACCTTGCAAAGAGTTTTCGCTGTAAAGAACTCAATACTTTTTCAGGAATTATCCCGATAGCGGGCCAGCAGAGTATTCGAGTGCGCGTTTCTTATAGGAATCAAAATTATAGAAAAGATTTAAGTCTTTTGAATCATTGTGGACCTTTTGGAGACCCTGTACCTACTGAAGACGAGTAGCCTTTCAAAGTCTTAAGTTAATTGAATTTAAGGAGTTAGCTTAAAGTTGTTATGCTTTGCTGCGTGTGTGAGGATTTGGGTGCAGCTCTTTATGTATTCCTTTTGGCTATTTTTAGTATTGGCCGCTGGGCCTAGTTTTGCCGATTCTAGTTTTTTTTATAAAGATAAGTTTCCAGGGTCTACGTGTGTACCCCTCTCTTTTTACATTTCAACTCAATTGGGTGCTGATGATGCCAAAGGGTTTTGGTCTCAAGTAGAAGGGGCTACACAAGAAGAAAAGTTCGATAAGTTTTTAAATGAGTGTAGCGATTTTTATCGTCCTGCAAAAAAGAGCGGAGGATTTTTTAAAGATGAAAACACCACAGATCTCCAAGGTCTTTTTGATGCATGGGAGGACTACGATATTCTGCGCTGGATGGGGGGCTTCGCTCCTATTTTTGTAAGCGTAGAAAAAAATGGGATGTGGTTAGAAGATCTATTGAAAGTTATTCGAAAGTTAAATCCTCACTACGTAAATGAAATGAAGCTTGAATATAGGGGCGAGGCTTCTTTTGATGAGAAAGGAGTGCCGCCCAATGTAAGGCTTTATTACTTGAGAAAAAAGCTTGAGCGCTCGCTTCGTAACAAATTTTCTCCCGTTGTTACTTGGAATAACCTGTCCCGAAATTCTTCTACTTCAGCTTGGACTCGAAGTGGGGGGCATGCCACCACCCTTGTGGCTCTTGATGATACGAATGGAGACGCCTACGATTCCCGGCTGGGCTTTATCTACATCGACAACGAGGATGGAAAAGAACATCACGCTTATTTTTATATGTTGGGCGATGAGGAGCGAAGTGACCTAGAGGAAATAGATTATCGGCAGCTCGGACGTATCCATGTCTCAAATGGATACACAGCTAAGAATAAGCTTTTTACTTTAAATGGAGCTCTTGTAAGCGCAAAAGAATAGTTATTCGTTGTTTTGCTTACGTTGTATTGAATTCATGATTGAAAGGATATTTGCAGGATATTTTTCGGCTTCTGACTTAACGGCTTGAGTTTGTGCAGTAACAACACCATGAATTGTTTCAGTTTGCTTGCCCGTTTCTTTTAGAAAACGTGCAAATCCGTTAAGAGCATCTTCGGTAGATTTAAATACATGTCTTTTACGGCCCAGATAAAGTGCATGGTTTTCATTGAAATTACGGCTTACTCCCCAACCAGTTTCAAAGGCTAAAATAGATGTAAAAAAGAGAGGGTCTATTCCATTTTCTTTTGCTGTTTTTATAATTAAGTCCCCCTTACCTTTGAGATCGTTTTTGAACTTGTCTCCAATATATTTGGCGTTCACTTCTCTTGGGGTAAGTATGGAATCTTCTCCCGTGATGGCTTCTTTAATCACGATAGGATCGACACCGTCCCCTCCCTTTTGGGCTGGAACTTCAACTTTTTCGTCGTCATGGTTTGGCTTTGGAATAGTTATTGCTGAATCCGCAAGAAGACTCGAAGTCATAAAAAGTGAAGAAACGAGAGCTATAGCTAAATGATACATATAAAATTATTTTACGGTATTTACTTAGAAAAGCGAGAGAGAAATAACGTCGTCATTTGAGCACTTTAGAGCTCGAATTCAGAACGTTCCTCGTCTTGAGGGAGCATGTCGTGTTCTTTCATCCACTTTTTGACTTCATATTCTTGGCCTCGAAGGCAATAAATATGAATCATATCAAAGCGTCGGACATAATCGCTCTTAAGTAAAAGTGAGATCTCCTCAATCGGAATGAGTTTGTTTTTGTCTTCGATGTAGAGGGGGTAGCGGCCTCTGTCTTTTTTGGTGAGATAAGAAACACTGTGACGCCACCAAATTTTGGGAACATCTTTATCGTGTCCCTTGTCGGGTTTATTTTTAAGCGACGGGAACCAGGCAGTGGTTCCGTGACTTCGTTCAAAGCGAGATATGAGCTTAAGGAACTTCTTTTGCTGATCTTGTCTTACGGTAAACAAATGTTTGAGTGGTATGCGGTCGCGAATGTGCTCGCCCCACTTGGAGGATCTATTTTCTATGATTTTTCTCAGGAGCCAATCATCCGACCAACGCAAATAATCTACAAGGTCAGGTTGTATTGAAAAATTAGGAAGCTCAGCCAGGGCGTTCTCTAAAATGACATCAAAGGCCACGGTGGTTTTATGCGAGTATAGCTGCATAAACATGTGAAATCGGGAAATAAGAAAATCTTCAAAAGCATGAAGGGCTTTGCGACGAAGTGCTGTAACAAGCTGTCCTTTTTTCTCAGGGTGGGGACGCCATAGGACATTGCCAATAAGCATCTCTTTGTCGTATTGCCCATAGGGCACGCCCGTGTTGTGAGAGTCTCTTAGTAAATAATCCATTCGATCTGCGTCGAGCTCACCGGAGACAAGTTCTTTGAGTGCATCGTGCAAGCGCCACTTGCCCGAAGGACCTACTTGATCAACTTCTTGAAATTCTGGACTCGGTCTTGCCCAGTCTACGATGAGGCAGGCAATGTCTTGGGCCATGAGACCACCAATACGGCCTTCTTCTTCGCTCGCCATGAGGGAGAGAATTGCGATGGTGAAGTCTTCATGACAAGAAGCTTCATTCATCCATTTTTCTGATTTCAAATATTTATCGTGAACCCAGTCTTCGGGAATAACACCTTCTCTAAAGAGAAGTTTGCGTTGGGGGTGCAGGGGGCGGCCAAGACGGGTAACGCCTTCAAGGCTATGTGAAAAGGGCCCATGACCGATGTCGTGCATAAGGGCTGCCATTCGTAAAAGGCGCCTGAAGTAGTCTTGTTGCGGGGGCTGAAGTGAGCGAGGGCCATACGTGTTTATGAACTCTTGTGAGACAGAATCAAAGATAAGCCCAGCGAGGTGCATGGCGCCCACGCAGTGACTAAATCGATCGTGAGTAGAGCCCGGAAACACCAAGTTAAGAAATGCCGTTTGTTTGATTCTCCTCAATCGCTGGAATAGAGGGTGATCAATAAGGTTTTTCTCGGTGCGAGAAAGCGGCACCGTATGGTGAACCGGATCGCGTAGCAAGTGCTGCATTTGGGGCCTAGGGTAGTCCAATATCGCCGGAAATTCATGGGAAATCTCCAAGAAGCAGGCTATGATAGAGGTATGGACTTTGTACTCTCTGAGAAAGCCGTAAAACAGGTGCTTTCAGTTCAAGAACGTGAAGGAAAACACATACTTACCTGCGCGTGAGCGTTGTAGGTGGGGGCTGCTCAGGACTTTCCTATAAAATGGGCTTTGAGGAAACAACTCAAGAAGGTGATCATGTTTTTGAAGTGCAGGGAGTTAAGGTCGCTGTAGATAAAAAAAGCCTTTTATTCTTGAAGGGTACTGAACTCGATTTTTCGGATGGTCTCAATGGCCAGGGATTTGTTTTTAAGAACCCTAACGCAAAAAGTTCATGTGGTTGCGGATCTAGCTTTTCAGCCTAGCAAAAATTAATCAGAGTGGTTATGGTAGGGGCAATATATGGATTCTAATAAGCTTTTCAGTAAAGGTCCTGTTGGTGGCGATAACGTAATGCTTTCTCGCGTGGACCAAGTCGTGAACTGGGGACGAAAAAACAGCTTATGGCCGATGACTTTCGGTCTTGCTTGTTGCGCTATTGAAATGATGGCAACAGGTGCTTCAAGTTATGATTTAGAGCGTTTTGGTTGCGGAGTATTTCGCGCAACTCCCCGTCAGTCTGACTTTATGATTGTTGCGGGAACTGTAACTCTCAAAATGGCGACTCGTGTGAAAAAGACTTTATGACCAAATGCCTGATCCTAAATGGGTAATAGCCATGGGATCATGTGCAACGAAGGGTGGACCTTATTGGAAAGAGGGCTACCACGTTCTTAAGGGTGTAGACCGAGTCGTTCCTGTAGACGTTTATGTTCCAGGTTGCCCCCCTCGTCCAGAAGCTCTTATTGATGGCTTGATTAAGCTTCAAAACAAAGTTGCAGTCGCGCGTCCTACCATTGGAGAGCACCAAGGTGGAAGTGGCAAGCGTGGACGTCAAGTGGGCGAGCCTAACGAGAAGTTGGGTGTCGACGAAGCATTTCCTGAACCTAAGAAAAGCGCTTAAACTAAAACCGAATGACAGTTAAGAAACTTGAGACCCAACTTTGGCTGAGTCAGCCCCTGGAAGAAATTTGGGAATTCCATTGTGACCCTCAGAATTTAGTTAAAATATCTCCTGACTTTTTAAAGTTAAGTTTAGAAAATGTTCCTTATCCTTTAGCAAAGGGCTCGAAATTTCAGATTCACTCTGAAAATAGATGGCTTAAGAATTTTTTTAAATGGAACGTGGAATATGTAGATTGGCATGAAGAGCCTGATTTGAAATATTTTATCGATCTTCAAAATAGCGGGCCTTTTGAATCTTGGCGCCATAAGCATGAGTTTAAACGTGGGATTAAAGAGGTCATTGTAGATGATAAAAAATTCCCCATTAAAAACGAGGGAACCTGGCTTGTGGATAGTGTTGAGTATTCGCTCAAGCCACAGCTAAGAAAATTTGGCTGGGTTGCTGAAAAAGTCGTTACGCAACTTTTTGTTTTTCGTAAAAGACGACTTGAAAAAATCTTTAAGCGAAATGCCTAATGGATTCCAACTCGAACAAGTGAGTTACCTGTGAGACGAAACCCTTCTTGAGGGTCGCCGTTTACGTAGTCAAACAGTTTTCCATCATCTACGACATATGAGTTTTTTACTTTTATAAATCGAAGACTAAGGCCGATAAGTGGTTTTGCACCGTCGTCGCGAACATCAAGATACCCACTGGCAAAAAAGTGTCGAATAGGGCCATCGCTTTCGTCTTGGGAGACACGCATTAAAATAGATGCGTAAGGATAGTTTTTCTTAGGGTTATTTGTGATATTTTTCTTATCTTTTCGAATATAAAAAACGACGTTTCGAAGGGTCATGTTGTTATCTCTTTTTTCTGCTTTTCCAATGACAATATCCATTTCAAGTTGAGATAAAAAATCAAGTCGTTGGCGATCGTTCATGTTTTGAGTCCAACTTGCTACTTGTGAAGGCGCAATCAGATCGTAGATATCAAGAGCGGCAACATCGGTAACGACTCGTCCTCTTCGGGCATTGAGTTCTTCTTCAGTGAGAGGCCTTTCTTCAATATCTCTGCCGGGCCCATCTGAAGAGCTAGAGCTTGAGTTTGGGGCAAGGTTTCGTGAGTCAGTAGTTGCTGGAGGAGTGCCGCCAGGAGCCGGGGCTGATTTTTCGCTAAATATACTTCCTGAGCAAGATGTTAAAAGCGAGCTTCCTAGTAAGAGCGCTAAGGTCCAACAAATTCCCGAAGTCGTAATTAAACTCCAAAAAGCGATCCTCAAAGAGGGGCTCGGTTTTTGTATTAAAGAGGCTTTGGTGGCTTTTCTTCGCGCGAGTTTTTTCATGACGGCAAACGTGGTGCAAAATGCCTGCCAAAGCCTCAGCTAGTCCTAAAGAGCACTCTCTTTGTTCAAAAATGAGACAGTGTTGACCGTTCTTCGTCTTGTGTCGTTACTTTAGAATCCCTACATTGGGCCACATGATGAACGTGCATAACATCACACTATTCTTGGGCGCAGCCCTTTTACCCTTAAGCGTTTCGGCAAGTGAGTACATCTCAGAGATATCTCCCCGCACTGCAGTTAATCTGGATTCGGAACAAGGACGCCAAGAGCTTTCTGAAATCCTTTATTCTCAAAAGCTCCGCGGTATTACTGAGCCCGTCGTGCTTGAGTACTCTGCTCAGTATGATGTGAGTAACTTACAAATTCATTTACCTGTAGTGGGACAAGTTGGAAGAGTCTTGGGACAAATTCCAATTGTAGGGGGTCTTTTTCATAGAATTTTTGGTGAGTTTGATCCTCCAAAAACTTTAAAATTAAGGGCGCTTTTGTTTCCAGCACTTGACCCTAGGGGGTATTTGTTGGGAGTTCATGGCTTGCAGTCAAATGCTCGCTGGTATGCAAGTAGTGGACAAGCGCTTGCAGAAAGAGGAGTGACTTCACTTTTTTATGATCGCAGGGGCTCGGGAATAAGTGATTCTGTTTTAGATGGGAATGGCCGTCCTATGAGAGGGCACGTTGCGAGTACTTCTCTTGATCACCTTATTGGACTTCCGTTCAATCAGGCTGTGGGCGATCCTTCGGAATTCTTAGAAGATATTCAAGTGACTTATGAGCATTTGTATTTGGTGCGTAGTCTTCAGCAATCAAATGCGCCCATACACCTTTATGCGAATTGTTTTGGGGCACGCATCGCTCTTGCTTACGCAGGAGAGTGGCGTCGTCCTGAAGAGGGAATTGCCTCTATCATCATGACTTCGCCTGGAACGAATATGAAAAAGGGAGAGCCAAACATAGGAGGAAGATTGGGGGCAGTTGCACCTATCGAAGCTTATCAAAGAATTCCACTTGAAGACGTAGATTTTACTTCGAATCCAGAGGCTCTTGCTGAAATGGGAGATGATTCGCACAGTTTAACATTAAGAAAAGTTACAAATAGGTTTTTGCTTTCAGCTGCAGGACTTACGAAAAAAATGAAGTCCGTCTTTAAAAATCAAAAGCTGGCTCAAGTCCCCGCACTTGTTTTTATTCCTTCAAAAGATAAAATCATTAAGACAGAAGAGACTCAGCAAACTTTTGCTGAAAACTATCCAGGACCTACTCTTGTGACTTTGTTAGACACAGAACACTTGATTGAGTTTGACGATCAAGCACGAGCTGATTTTGTCGAGATTGTGTCTCAGTGGATCTACAATCAAAATTCTGGTTGGGCTGGCTATAAGGGAGCCGCAAATTTTGCTTCACATTTAAAAGTGCAAGCCGAGGAAGGAAAGCTTCCTTCTTTGTTGAGTGAAAAAACGAAAGCATATCGACCTTAAATATAAATTCTGACATGTAGGCACTATGGGTCCGGAGGGGTATCCTAAAGGGGCTTATGGTGGAGAAGTTAAATAAGAAGCTTTGGTTCTTTGCTCTTGTAGGTTTGGTCGCACTTTCTTTGTGGCCTTTGGGCAAAAGATTTCTAACGCCTGGGTTTTCAATCCAAAAACAAGATCTAACAGTGCTTTTTAAGGAGTCTATTCTTCGGATTACTCCTACACAGGGAGATGTTCTTGAGGTTGCGACTTTAGACTCGTTCGACACACTTACTCGAAGAGATACCAAATCTCTTTTTGATGATCTGCTGTACCTTGGAACGACAGTCTCTGAAATAAAGGTAAAAGTGACTTATCGTTATCATGTTCTTTTAAGTGATGCTTGGAATTCGTCTTTTGAGAATGGAACTCTGCAGATTATTGCGCCTGAAGTGCGTCCTTCCTTGCCTCCTGCCATTCATACGGATCAGATGGAAAAGCGATCGGAGGCAGGCTGGATGAGATTTAATGCGCGAGAAAACTTGGATAAACTTGAGGCAACCTTGACTCCAACTTTATCGGCTATGGCAATGACACCGGCTAAGACAAGCCTGATTCGAGAGGCTGCTCGACAATCCTTGAGTAAATTTATTCATTCTTGGGTTTTGACTCAAAAAGAGTGGTCGGATTATCCCGTAAAAAATTTAAAGGTGCTTTTTGCGAATGAGGCGGATACTCGCAATATTCAGGAATAAAAGTTCAGGAATAAAAGTTTTATATAATTTTACTCAAATAACTCAGTTTCAAGCTTGAGAGCAAAGTTTCCTGCCTCTGATTTAACAAGGTAAGCGGGTTTTTCGAGGGAACCGTTTCGTTTAATGAGCTTACCTTTTATTTCTTTACATATGGGCTGGGTATAGCATTCGACAACTTCGCCCTTTACCTTGCCCCCGAGCCATTTCCAGTAAACCTTTTGTCCCTGTGAGAATTTCATAATAGCTAACGCAGATTTAAGCCTACATGCGTATTTTCTTGAATACAGCTAATTTTTAAGAGGATCTAAATGTAAGGTATTTGTAAAATCATTCTGTGCTCATGACGCTTTCCAATGTGGAAAATGTCTCTTGATGGCGCTTTCGGGCCTCTCAGTTCTGGACAGAGCCCATGGCCTTGCTTAGCCTATGAATATGCTTAGTAAAGATTGTTTAAAAAACTTTTCAAGTTCTGGCCAAAACTACTCCTATTATTCGCTCCCTGAGTTAGAGCAAAAGTCTGGCGTTAAAATTTCAAGACTTCCTGTGAGTTTAAGAATCGTATTAGAAAGCGTTCTTCGTAACTGCGATGGCCTTAAAGTTCGTGAGGAAGACATCCTTAATCTTTGTAAATGGAATGCAAAAAAGCCCGCAAGCTACGAGATTCCCTTTGTTGTCGCTCGCATCGTTTTACAGGATTTTACAGGTGTCCCTCTCTTGGTGGATTTAGCGGCTATGAGAGATGCTGTGAATAAATTAGGTGTGGATCCTAAAAAAATTGAACCATTAGTTCCTGTGGATTTGGTTGTCGATCACTCGGTTCAAGTGGATGTGGCCGGAACACCTGAAGCTTATAAAGAAAACTTAAAAAAAGAGTTTCAGCGTAACCGTGAACGTTATGAATTTTTAAAGTGGGGGCAGCAAGCTTTTGATACCTTCAAAGTTGTACCCCCAGGAATCGGAATTGTTCACCAAGTTAACCTGGAATATTTGGCTCGAGGCGTTTTCGAAAAAGCAGGTGTTGTTTATCCCGATACACTCGTTGGAACAGACTCTCACACAACCATGATTAACGGTCTGGGAATTGTGGGTTGGGGCGTGGGTGGAATTGAAGCCGAAGCAGGCATGCTCGGTCAGCCCTTGTATTTCCTCACTCCTGAAGTTGTAGGAGTTTACCTCACGGGAACCCTTAAAGAAGGCGTTACCGCTACAGATTTAACTCTCACACTTACGGAGCTATTACGTAAGACTAAAGTTGTCGGAAAATTTGTGGAGTATTTCGGCCCAGGTGCTGCAGCACTTTCTCTACCTGATCGCGCAACTATTGCGAATATGGCACCCGAGTATGGAGCCACTATGGGCTTTTTCCCTACAGACGAGGAAAGTCTTAAGTATTTAACAAATAGCGGGCGTGATGCTCAAAAGATTAAACTTGTAGAGGACTATTATAAGGCCCAAAATCTTTTTGGAATTCCTGCAAGTAAAGAAGACATCGATTATTCGCAAGTTGTCGAGTTGGACTTGAGTTCAATTATGCCGAGCGTAGCGGGCCCTAAGCGTCCTCAAGACAGAGTGCCCTTGCCTGAGCTTGGAGCTCAGTTTGAGAGTCTTTTCTCAAAACCAAAAATTGAAGGTGGTTTTGGTCAAAAAAAAGAAGATCTCTCAAAAGAATTTACGGTTCAAAACGAAGCGAAGTCTCCTCTTAAGCACGGTGATGTGGTTATTGCAGCGATTACTTCATGCACAAATACTTCTAACCCTTCTGTAATGATTGCGGCAGGGCTTGTGGCGAAAAAAGCTGTAGAAAAAGGGATGAAGGTTCACCCTCGAGTGAAAACTTCTCTCGCACCTGGTTCACGAGTGGTTACTGATTACTTGGATAAAGCAGGACTTCAGGAGCCTTTAAATAAAATTGGATTCAATCTAGTAGGCTATGGCTGTACAACTTGTATTGGAAACTCTGGACCTTTAGACGAGTCGATAGAGAAGACAATTACCGAAAACGACGTTGTTGTCGCAAGTGTGCTTTCTGGTAACAGAAACTTTGAAGCACGAGTTCATGCTGCAGTTAAGGGGAACTTTTTGATGTCTCCTCCATTGGTTGTCGCTTTTGCTTTAGCAGGCAACGTAGATATCGACTTAACACGCGACTCTCTTGGTAAGGTGCAGATGGAAAAGATGTCTATTTAAAAGATCTTTGGCCTACAAATACAGAAGTTCGCGATGTCATGGCGAAAACACTTACGGCTGCTGCATTTAAGGAGCTTTATTCTGATTTTGTTAAAATGAACCCTGAGTGGAATGAGATCCCTTCAGCTGAAGGCGAGCTTTATAAGTGGAACGAAAAAAGTACTTATATTCAGTTACCTCCATTTTTTAGCAATTTCTCTACAAAGTAGAGCCCATCAAATCCATTGAAGGTGCTCGAGTACTGGGCCTCTTTGGTGATTCTGTAACTACCGATCACATTTCGCCTGCTGCTAGTTTTAAGAAGGAGACACCTGCTGGGAAATACCTCCTTGAACGAGGTGTGGAGTCTAAAGACTTTAACTCTTATGGAAGTCGTCGTGGGAATGATCGTATTATGACTCGAGGAACTTTTGCCAATGTGAGAATTAAAAATCTCATGCTTGATGGAGTTGAGGGTGGTTATACAAAGATTTTACTCAAGATGGAAAAGTAGCGGCTATTTTTGACGTCTCAGAAAACTACAAAGCTAAAAACTGGCCCATGATCGTCATTGGCGGCAAAGAAGCGGCACTGGGAGTTCACGTGACTGGGCAGCGAAGGGACCTGCACCTCTTGGGTGTTAAGATTGTAGTTGCTGAGAGTTTTGAGCGCATTCACCGCAGTAACCTTGTGGGAATGGGCGTGTTGCCTTGTTGCTTTAAAGACGGCGTGACAGCGCAAAGTTTGGGACTCGATGGAAGCGAAGTCTTTTCTCTTAAACTTGAAGATAATCTTCGCGCTCAACAAAGTGTTACTTTGGAGTATGAGCAAAAAGGCGTAAAGAAGAGTGTAGAGGTCGATTGTCGTCTCGATACTCCTATTGAGGTTGAGTACTATCGCCACGGTGGAATTCTTTCTTACGTGCTCAGACAAATTGCTAAAAGCGCTTAAGGCGTTTTGAGTTTGTCTTGTTGTAGATCTTTTGTGCATTTGTTGCTTAAGTGATGACTTTTTGGAGTCATTGAGTCCCTAATTAACAGCTTTGAACCGCCTTGTTTCTTTAAAATAGAGGGATGAGGCTTTTTCGTAATTTCCTATTACTTTTTGTCATTTCACTACAGGCTAAAGCTGAGGATAGTTTTAGACCTATAGATGCTCACGGAAATCCCGTTCCTGTTTTTAGGCAACAAGATAAGACAACGCCACTTCAATTAAGACGAGCTACTTTAGAAAAACTTGTAGCAGAACGCGTCTGTATGCTTTCGTTTTGGACAGGAAAAGCCACTGCTATAGAGCGCTGTATGAGTTCTACCTTAAAGCAGGAGCTTGCAGATACTCCAAATCTGAGTGAAGTAGTTGCTGATTTGAGGACAATCTCTGCCGAAGATGAATTGCAAGATAAGAATAATCCCAAATTACTCGAGGCACTTCGAACGCTCGCTGATTATACGCGATCAAAAATTGTGACCATTGAGGATCTTAATATTGAGGAGCTAGAAGCGAGCTCCAATGAAGAATATGCAGCAATCAATCTCAATTTAGCTGAAATTGGACTTCTTGAAGACATTAATGAAGCCATGACAAACAACTATGGGGATACGGCGCCCTCTAAGGCGTTTGATCAGCTTGAAAAAGATCGCGATAGAATTCGTGACTTAAAAGCAGAGAATTTAGAACTTGCTAACAAGATTAGAGCAAAGAAGGCCGTTAAGCAGGGAGAGAACCCTCAGCCAGAGGCGGCTCCAGCTAAGTCTGCTTTAGATGTTCTTAGCGGTTACTAGGGAAGTTATTAGAGAAAACGCGCGCTTAAGCCAAGGGCTGTAGTGAGTGGCTTTGAGGAGCTGCCAAAGGGATTTTTGTTGTCGGCAATAATATCTCTAAACCCGTATTTTACTTGTATGTGAAATCCCAAATAGAATTCGTCAGTAATTTTGAAATCGCTATGCGTTTCAAAGTTGAGTCCTAACATGTTTTCAGCGTCGATCTTAGTGGCACCTACTTTGAGATCTGTCATAGGAATGCCGTAGTAGAGTCCAAGGTTTACGATATGAGTGGCTGTTGAGTATCCGATGCGCGAAGAAGCAACGCCAAAGGCAACTCCAAAGGGAAGGTCTATGTAGTCGACAGAGACTTCGTCTCCACCTTCTTCTCCTTTGATTTGTGAGTAATCTAAACCAGCAAAAAGTCCTACTGCGGGAGAGAAGTGCCACACGACATCGGTGCCTGCGGTGAGACCAAATCCGACATCATTAACGCTCGAGATGCGTGTGATGTTGAGGTCTATATTTGAGTAAATTTTAATATTTGCAGGAGTACTGCTTTCTTCTTCAGACGCGATTTCACGAGGGAGTTCGTAGTTGCTTGAATAATTCCCTTTAGCTTGAAGAACTGAGACTAAAAAAAGAGATAGAGTAAGGAAACTTCCAAAACGCATGTTCATAAAAAACAGAATAGATCAGTTTTGGCGAATTAGACATTCATTGAGTCACAAAAGAGGCATAAAAAAAGGGCCTCCCTTTCGGAAGACCCTATGACAGACAGTGTACGGGGTACGCATAGATACCCTGTACCTGACTTTATGATTATATGTTTCTATTAAAGAAATTTAGCGCCAACACCGATACCAACAGCCCAGTATTTTTGGTCGCCAGTAGCTTCAGAAAGGTCTGTGAAGTCATACTTGAATCCAATGTGACCACCGAGAGCGAATGCTTCAGTGATGGTCCATGTAGCATGCGTTTCAAGGTTAAGACCTAACGCCATTTTTCCGTTATCTTTAGTAGTTGTTCCACCAGCTTTAGTTTCCCAGTCGCTAAGAGCAATACCAACGTAAGGACCAGCTAGGAACATAAAGTTCAATTCAGGCATAGCTTCGAGGTTGTAAGCAAAGCTAACAGGAACGTCGAGGTAAGTGTTGCTTACTTCTACATTTGTTCCTGAGAAATCTTTGTCGCCTTTAAGCATGTTGAAATCAAGACCAAGGCCAACGCCCATTTCTTGAGTCAACATGTAAACGCCGTCAGTTCCAACTGCAAGGTTGTAACCAACATCTAGGTCTCCACCAGTACCATCGTTCGTAAGTTTAGCAACGTTCAAGTCAACGTTTGCGAAAACTTTGATGGGGCTGTCGCCCATAGTTGTAGTTTCCATTGTTCCTTCTTGAGCGAAAGCCAAAGAAGCAACTGAACAGAGAGCTCCGATTGCAAATTTTTTCATAGTTAAAATCTCCTTCTTAAAGATTTGGCTCATGCCATTTCTTTTTAAGACATCATTTCAACCGAGTTTCATTCGCAGTCAACCTGCGAAGTTCAGAGAAATTTTATCTAACTCGTGTCGTCAATAGCACTATGCCGCTCTTAGAGCGCGTATTCATTGAGTTGATTGGGGCTGTATAGAGGGGCAACAGCGTCAAAAACTTCTACACTATTTAACCCTGAATTGATCTTAGCTTAGTCCTAAGTCGACATAAGCTGGCCCTCTTCTTGCTACACTATAAGTATGGATATAATGCGCTCTAAAAGCCGATTCTATGGGCTTATGGCGCTTCTGCTCGCCCTAATTGCCCCAATTTTTGCACAAGAAGAGAGTGAGGGCCAAATCTCTGGCTCTGACGAGTATTTTGTGGGCTATACGCCAATGTCGCCTTCTGTTTGGAACTCTTTTTCAGAGGAACCCGCGGGAGAGTCTCAGTTGAGGGATTATCTGTTTCGAGAAGCTTATTTGGTAGACGCTCAAAATGACTACCTTGGTCGAGAAGGAAAGTTTTTTACGGTTCCAACGGACGATCTGACTTCAACACAAAGAAAAATATTAAGCCCTTATCAGCGCCAAGAAGAAGAAGATGCGCGTAGGGAGTACGCCGAAGCTGTAACGGGTGTTGTTGTTAACAAGGGTTTGCCTGAATATATGCTTCAACTTTTGGGGCTTCAAAAACTTCGAGAAGGTGTGAAGAAAATTGAAAAAGCTGTAGCTGTTGACGTTACACTGGGAACACCTCCTGCCAATCAGCGCCGGTACAAGCCCTGGAAATTTAGAACGACATTTTTACCTTTTCAAAGAAGTTATAAGTTAACCCTCACGGATAGTGTTTGGTCCTGGGATGTTCAGGGTGGTTATACTTCTCAGCAGAGCGATATGTTGTTTACAACAGTGTCGGCTCGCTTTGGTAGGTTTTTGCAAAGCAATATCTATCAAGTTTTAACTTATACAGGCTATTCAAGTCTTTCATTCTTTATTCGATCAAACCTTTCTGTTTCAGTTGCCATTCGAAATGAATTTAAAGATGACAAAGATACCGAAGATACGACTACCGAAAGCGCTGGCTTAAACTACATCTTTTAACTATAAGCTCAGGCTGATTGAATAAAAAAAATCTCATAACCTCTCAAGAAAATTTGGCGCGAATTTTTCTCCTATTTGCGACTGCTCTTTGGGGAATGAGTTTTCCAATTGTGAAAGCTCTTCGGTCAGAATTTTATTGTGCGCCTGCAAGTGAGTTTACTCAAAGTGCAGCCTTTGTATTTTTTAGGTTTTTTCTTTCGTTTGTTGCTTTTACTTTGTGGGTTGTCTTGTGGAAAAAGCCTGGAAAACTTTTACTAAAAATTTCTAAAAAAGAATTTTTCATGGGTGCGGCTATTGGCATCGTTGGTGGCATGGGGCTTTTGTTTCAGGGCGATGGACTGGCTTTTACCGATACGAGCACGAGCGCATTTTTGACTCAAATGACCTGCATCCTCGTTCCATTGATAACTTTTTTACGAGGAAGACGACGTCTCAGTGGCTTGTTTAATTTGGCCCTTCTGATTGGCTTTACGGGGATCTATCTTATTTCGGGATTGGAGTTATCTCAGTTAAGGCTGGGTCGAGGTGAGGCAGAAACTCTCATAGCGGCTGTGTTTTTTACGGCTCAAATATTACTTCTAGAAAGTAAGCGTTGGGGACACTTGGTTACAACGGGCAGCACATGGGTCATGTTTTTATTTTTTGCCTTGGTTAATCTTCCTTTTTTTAATTGGAGTCATTTTTGTATTGGAGCTTCTCCGAATGCGAGCGTAGGGGTACTTTTGTTTTTTAGCGGCGTCTTGGTCGTTTTTTGTTCGCTTTTACCTTATGCGCTTATGAATCTTTGGCAGGCCAAAATATCGGGAACAGAAGCCACCTTTATTTACTCTTTAGAGGCAATTTTTACGATTGGTTTTAACTTTATTTGGATACCTATACTCTTTCAGTTAGGAGGCTACCAACTTGAATTGGAAGTTCCGTCTTTAAAGTTTTCTGTTGGAGCCCTGTTCTTGATTCTGGCCAATGTTTTTCTCTTTGCAGAGAGCTACCTCAGAGCTAAAAAAGGTGTATGGAAGATATAGCTGATTTACTCGAGTTTAAGCTCATGGAAAAAACCTCACCCATGTGGGCGCTTAAAGTCATGAAAAACTTTGATGCTTTTTTGCTCGATCATGCAGCAGCTGAGAAAAAAGCGATGGGCACTTGTTTGTCGTTCATTGCAAAATATCCGGACAAGCCTGAGCTTGTAAAAACAATGTTCGCTATCGCCAAAGAAGAGCTCGAACACTTTGAGCAGGTTTCAGAAATTATTTATAAAAAGGGTCATGTTTTAAAAAGCGACGAGAAAGATCTTTATATTCACGATTTTTTAAAAGTATTACGCAACGGAGTGAGGGATCGCTTTTTGGATAGACTCTTAATGGCGGCCATCATCGAAAACCGTGGTTGCGAGCGCTTTGCTCTTGTATCTGAAGTTCTTGATGATGGAGATCCTTTAAAGGCTTATTACGAGCATCTCAGTATTGAAGAAGCTAAGCACTATGGGCAATACATAAAACTTGCACGTTGTTACTTCGAAGAAAAAGAAATTCGCTCACGATTAATAGAAATGCTTAAAGCAGAAGCTGAAATTGTACGCAAGCTCCCCCTAACGGGATTACTTCATTGATATTTCACGCTAGAGTTTAAGTAATTCTTCTTCGGGTATTTTGTGATCCGCTTCTGGAAGTATCTTAATTTCAAGTGATGGCCAGATGGCTTTTACTTCTTCAAGTTCAGAAGCGGGAGTAATAATGTCTTTTCCACCTTGGAGACAAAATCCCTTTATGTTTGTTGCGGCAAGTTTTTCTAAACTTGGCATAATCCCCGTTTCATCTAAAAAGTAATTATTTTTTGCATAGTGAATTTGAATGCGAGCGACGTTCATCCAGTACGGTGTAATTGTTTCGGGTGTAAGGTCAATCTTTTCATGAGGACGATTATAAAAATACTGAGCGCCTTCCCAGTTGATCCAACGACACGCCCAAGCGGCACGTTCTTTTTTGGGGGCTTCTGCGTGAACAAGCGCAGAGTAGTACTGTTGTACGAGGGTTGAGCCTTGAAATCGCCCCTTAAGTGAAAACTGCTCCCAGTCCCATTGGAGCTGTTGGGCGACACCTTGGCTGCTATATCCCCACAAGAAATCTTTTCGTCTTGCAAGAAAGGGGGATTTTAAGAGGAGAGTATTTATTCGATCAGGATTTTCGGCTGCATAAAGAGTGGCGGGAACTGCGCCCCAGCTACTACCGATAAGAGAAAATTTTTCTAGTTTGAGTCTTTTTCGGAGCGTTTCAATATCTTTGACAATGAGTTGAGTTGAGTTGTCGTTAAGCTCTCCCTGGGTCTGACTCCGTCCGGAGCCGCGCTGGTTGAGCAATATGACACGGTATTTTTTGAGATCAAATTGGGTGCGATGTTTTTCTTCGCAGCCAAGTCCGGGGCCTCCATGCAAAAACAAGAGGGGCTCAAGTGTAATGTCGCCGATGTCTTCAAAGTAGAGTTGATGGTCTACGCCTACAGGGAGAAAACCGCTGCGGACTTCAAGTTGTGGATCAATATTCGTCACGCTTAAAAGTTTAATGCAAAAGCAGCCTTCATCCAGCTAAAACTTCAACTGAAGCGCTGCGTTGTGACGTGCTTTATCTTAAAAAGCAGATCAGAGATTGATCAACAGCCTAAGCTGTGGGAGACCCAAGAGCTAATGGAGGTAGTGAGTATGTTGAGATCTAGCGTGCAGTTTAGCCGCTCTAATGTATATGGTGCTCTTTTAGTGGTCGGTGCTTTTGCGGCATCAGCTGTTAACGCGGCGGGTTTTGAAAAGAACGTTCTTTGGTCAGGGAAGTATCAAGGTTACGCGGGAGCTGCGGCTTCTTCTGTAGATGATTCTGAAGCCATGTTCTTTAACCCTGCGGGTTTAGCTTCTGTAGAAGGCAAGGGTGATATTCACCTTAACTTTTCTCCTACTTTCTCTAAGTTTAGCGGGCCTGTTTCACCTACACAGGGAGATAAAGACTCCAAAGATGGCTTTTCTCCAGTTGGAGCACTTACAAGTGCATACCGATTAAATGATCGTTTTGTTTTAGGCGCAGGAGTTTTTGTCTCCGGCGGAACAAATACAACATATGAAGGCATTAATGCGGGTGGATTAATCACAAGTGGTGAAGCGGAATCAACTCTTCGAATTCTTGATTTTACAGTTGGAGCAGCCACTAAGGTGACGAATGAATTTTCACTCGGTGTTGCATGGAGAATGACTTATGCAACTGCGGCACTTTCCTCTGTTATTAATCCAAACGTTCAACTTAAACTTAAAGATTTAAGTGCATTGGACTTTGCGAGTTTTAGAGCAGGCGCTCAATACCGTACCGAAGGTTTTGGATTGGGTTTGAGTGTTCGTACTCCTGTGAAAATGTCACTCGAGGGAGATGCTGAACTTTCAGGAAGTCCTACTTTTGCAGGTAAATACAAAGATGCAACTGTTGCGGCTGAATTTCCTTTCTTGATTGCTTTAGGCGGAGATTACCAAATTGCTCCTAAATGGAAACTTTTCTCTGAAGTTTCTTGGGCCAACTATGCAGCTAACCAAAAACTAGATATTACAGCGACTGCGCCCGGAAACCCAACTGCAGGAGCTATCCTTTCTGGAGTGTCAGCAGCGGACATTAAACTTAAGTGGAAAGATCAGTGGGTCGCAAGACTCGGTACTGAATGGCAAGCACTTGAGAACTGGGCGTTCAGAGCGGGTTACGCATTTACATCGCAAGTTACAAGCAAGGATTACGCAAAAGCAACTTTGTCTCCTCCGGGAATTGGGCATACCTTTACACTCGGAACTGGAACTCAGTTTGGAGCTTTCAAAACAGATCTCGCGTTTGACTACAGCATGGTTGATGGAGACGGACAGGACTTGGGAGCAATCTCTCCTGCTGGTTCTTACACAACGCGAGCATACGCTGCGCACTTGGGTGTTGCATACAATTACTAAATTGTTAGTTTAGGGTTGTGACGCAAAAACAGAATACTGTTCATAACACAGTTCAAAATACAGTCTTATGGGAAGCCTCGGGAGAATATCTCGAGGCTTCTTTGCTTTGGGGCTTCAAAAAACATCTTGAGGCAAAGTATTCAACCCAATTTAAGAGCTACTCCGAATTGCAGAAGTGGTCGGTAGATGAGTTTCAATCTTTTTGGAGAGAACTCTTGGGTTGGAGTGGCATTCAATACTCCGGCAGTAGTGATCTTGTTTATAAGAACGACTCTTCAAAGTTTTATACAGGTGTATGGTTTCCTGGCCTCTCTTTAAGTTATTCCGAAAATTTACTGAGCCGTTTGAGCGAAGTGCCTCTTCGCGCTTTTTACGAAAAGAACGAACTGATTGCAGAACTCACAAAAGATGAACTTTTGGGAGCGGTTCTATATTTTCAGGTTTTTTTCAAGCAAGAAGGGCTACAAGAGGGCGACCATGTAGCGGCTTTTGTCGGCAACAATCACTTAGCCCTTGTTGCTATGCTTGCAGTGAACAGCTTGGGTGGAGTGTGGGCCAGTTGCTCTCCTGATTTTGGCGAGCAAGGAGTCTTAGACCGCTTTATACAAGTTGAGCCAAAGTTCTTTCTTTACGACACACAAAGCGTTTACGGAGGGAAGCGCTTTGATTTGAGTGAAAAAGTTAAAAATATTCAAACAGCACTTTCAGAAAAACTTTCTTCAAAAATAAAAATGCAGTCCTTTTCTTTGCGAGATTTGTGGGAGAAAGCAAAGGGGCAAAAGGCGAAGCTTACGGATTTAAGCTTTAAGAGAGTTTCTTTTTCTGCACCTCTCTATATTCTTTTTTCTTCAGGAACCACGGGTGTTCCTAAGTGTATTGTTCACGCTACAGGTGGGGTATTGCTTCAGCATGTGAAGGAACTTTTACTTCATTCAAACATTCAAAAAGGAGAACGTTTCTCTTATTACACCACCACGGGGTGGATGATGTGGAACTGGATGCTCTCGGGTCTTTTTGCGGGAGCTGAGCTTTATACTCTTGAGGGTTCTCCCATGGTGGGAGATTGGTCATTGTGGGATTTTGTAAATGAAAATAAAATTACGGCATTTGGAACCTCAGCAAGATTTATAGCGGCTTGCAGATCAAAAGGAATGACACCTAAAATAAAATTACCCCGCATTACATTTTCTACGGGATCGCCCTTACTTCCAGAAGATTTTGATTATTACTACTCAGTGATTGATCCGGAAAAAAAATCTCAGCTTGCAAGTATTTCGGGTGGAACTGATATTGTGAGTTGCTTTATGTTGGGTAATCCCTGGTCTCCTGTGAGAAGGGGCGAAATTCAAGCTGCGGGCCTTGGAATGAATATTGATTCTTTGGATGCTCATGGAAAGAGTTTGCGAGGAGAAGACGGCGAGCTTGTTTGTAAAACTCCTTTTCCGTCTATGCCCGTAGGTTTTTTAAATGATCCTGAGAATCGTCGTTACGAGGATGCCTATTTCTCTCGTTTTCCAGGTATTTGGCACCATGGAGATTTCATTACGCTAACCCAAGAGGGCGGAGTGCAAATTCATGGGCGCTCAGATGCAACTCTCAATCCTGGTGGTGTTCGTATAGGTACCGCTGAGATTTATCGTGTTGTAGAGCTTGAGCCCGAAGTGGCTGATTCTTTAGTCGTAGGAAAAGTCATTGATGGCGATGAGAAGGTCGTTCTTTTCTTAAAGCTTAAGCAAGGCACCTTGAGTGACGACTTAAAGCTGAGAATTAAGAAGGACCTTAAAACAAAGGCTTCGCCACGCCACGTGCCGGATTTTATTTTTGAAGTCGCTGAGATCCCCTACACATTAAGCGGGAAAAAGGTTGAAATAGCCGTTAAGCGCCTTTTAAAGGGCGAGGCTTCGCAAAACCTTGAAGCGCTTCAAAACCCCTTGGTGTTGAAATCATTTGAAAAGTTCAAGGCTTTGATAGAAGCTAGGAATGAATCAAAATAAGGAATTCAAATGACAAACGAAGAAGCTCTCAAATTCATTCAAGATCAAATTAAAGCTAACCCCGTTGTTTTGTTTATGAAGGGAAGCCCAGATTTTCCTATGTGTGGGTTTTCAGGCCGAGTTGTTCAGATTCTCAATTCTTTAGGTGTTAAATTTGAAGGCATAAATATATTGGATGATGAAAATTTGAGAAGCGCTATTAAGCAGTTTTCCAATTGGCCTACTATTCCTCAATTGTATGTAAAAGAAGAGTTTATTGGCGGGTGTGATATTACAACTGAGATGGCGCAAAAAGGTGAGCTTGCGCAGTTGTTCAAAGATAAGGGCATAGTTTCTTAAGAAGCTTTTTTTAATTCTTCTTTAAAACTTTCGTCTTGTTCACAGAGCCAACCTTGAAGGTTCTTCATGTGCATGGGGCTGATATTGTCAAACATGATTCGAGTTCCCCGAGTGGAGGATTCTAGGATTTTGGCTTCAAATTCAAAGTGAAAAGAATTGTCTGTAGTTGATACTACGATTTTGTTTTTTTGAAAAAGAAAGTCTTGGGGGATGGGGTTTTCAAGCATGAGTCCTCCAAGAGATATATCTCTTGTGCAGGCTTCAAACTTCTTTTTCTCGTTAATTATTTTTACATTGAGCCGCACTCGGAGTCGCTTGTGTTGACGTTTTTCGCTTTCACCGCCTTCACTTCGTGTGGCCTCGTGAAGGATCTTTATAGGGGCAACTTCTTCATATTGTCCGAAGTTGAGTTCGTGAGCTTCTGCTTCTGCATGGGCACATACCGCAATTACTGCCTCGTTTTGTGCAAGCCAATCTTTAGCCAGTAATGTCGTTCCACTTTCATCGCTTGAAACGTTCCAGAGAGAGAGTTCTGTTTGATTAAGTGTTTGAATAAAACAATGAGCAGATTTTATTCCTAAAATACTAATTTTTAGATTTTTATCCACAACATGAATAAAGTGATATACATCTGCCACCTTAGGCTTTTCGGCTTTAAATGCTATCAGGCAACTTGTTTACACAAAATTAACTAAGACTTTTTTGAGGCGCTGAGCAGCTTCTGTTTTTGCAAATATAATAGGTCGCTGGGCTGAACGTCAGAGCTTTGTCTTTTAAAAGAGGCTGTGAGTCTTTAGTTCCAGCAATTACAAAGTGTTTGGGATTGTAGCTGTGTTTAAGAAAGTCGCTAAATGGGGTGTTGTCACTTATGACAACCGCTATGCTTTCGAGGCTATTTTCTACAATGTCATAAAACTCAAGGACTCGAGGGTAAATGAGAGGGTACTGGAGCAGGCTCTGAGGGTAACTCAAAGCAGCTTCTTTAATTTTACTCGCGTAATCATTTCTGAGTGCGATTTCAGAAAGCCATGCGAGATTGAGAAGAGCGCTGCTTACGGCAGACGGGACAACGTTATCGCTGAATTCTTGGTTCTCTCTCCATACGGACTCACCTTTGTTGGAGATAAATCCCTTTTCGTCTTTCCAGAAGTTTTCAAGGGCTTGGTCTTGGAGCTCGAGAGCTACTTTAAGGTATTTGAGTTCCATACTTGTGAGGTATATTTCGTAGAGTCCTTCAATGAGAAAAGCGTAGTCTTCGAGTTGCGCTTCAAACTTGGCTTCACCATCAATCCATCTGCGCATGAGTTTTTTCTTTTCGTAAAGTTTTTTAAGCACAAAGTCTGCAGCTTCTTTTGCTAGTTCAAGTGCTTTGGGAGAGTCCGTTGTTCTCGCATATCGAGCAAGTGCGCTAATCATAAGGCCATTCCAAGAAGTTAGGATTTTTTCGTCTCTTAGCGGACGCTCTCTTTGGCTTCTTTTTCCTAAAAGTTTTGACCAAATCGCAGAGTAGTCTTCGCTCTCTTTTTTGGAGGAATGAAAAACAATGTGTTGTTCCCAATTACCCTCGGGGCTTATCTCAAAATGCTGACTAAGACTCTTGAGTTCATTGGGCGTGAGTAATTTAGAAAGCTCCTCATGGGTCCAGATATAAAACTTTCCCTCTTCTCCTTCAGAGTCGGCATCTTCGGCGGTGTAAAAGGCTCCGTTTGGCATTTTCAAGTTGCGTTCTAGATAGGAAATAAGGCTTTCAGCGCGCGTTCTGAAAAAAGGATTTTCTTTTTTCATGAGACATTCTGTTAAAAGTGACAAAAGCGATGCTTGATCGTAGAGCATTTTTTCAAAGTGAGGCACTCGCCATTCCTCATCAGTAGAATAACGGTGGATTCCACCGCCAACGTGATCCCAAATGCCACCTGAGAGCATTTTTTCTAAGTAGACTTCTACGTTTTTGTGCACGTCTGAGGTGGGAGTGCTTTCAAAGCGCAGGAGGGCAATAGCTTCGTAGTTCATTGGAAATTTAGGTGCGCCCTTGTGTCCGCCATGAAGTGGGTCAAAAGCGTGCTCGCTCGATTGAATGAAGGCGGTTTTTAAATGTTTGAGGTTAATGCCTTCTGCTTTTTCGTCCTCTTTTGTAAGGTAGATCTTGAGTTCTTCAGAGACTTTTGTGAGTTCCTCTCGTCTGTCGCGCCACATTCGATCGAGTTGATGGAGGATCTTAAAGAAATTTTGGGGCGGAAAATAGCTTCCCCCGTAATAGGGCTGGAGTTTGTGATCGAGGAAAATATTGAGCGGCCAGCCTCCGCGGCTTGTCATGATTTGTAAGGCTTCCATGTAAAGGGCGTCAACTTCGGGGAGTTCTTCGCGGTCAACCTTGATAGAAACAAAGTTTTTATTGAGAAAGTCGGCTATTTCTTTGCGTTCAAAGGACTCTCTTTCCATAACATGACACCAGTGGCAGGTGCTGTATCCAATTGAAAGGAAAATGGGAAGGTCTTGATCCTGGGCGAGCTTAAAGGCGGCTTCTCCCCATGGCTTCCAGTGCACAGGATTGTGGGCATGCTGCTGAAGATAGGGGCTTTTTTCTTTGGAAAGCTCATTCGCCATACGACGACCATAATACAAAAAGGCGCCAGGGACCTTCTGAACGTTGCCCGCTACCTTTTACTTGGTTTTTTACACAAATGTCGCTGACGCCTTTGTGTAATGCGGCGCAAAAGTGTTTGAGACTCCTGCTTAAGTCTCATAGGCTTGCGGGTATGGAAAAGGCCTATACGCCAGAGATACACGATGCCAAGTGGCAGAAATTTTGGGACACAAAAGAAATTGAAAAACCTGAGGTGAGTCATGCCGCTCATCCTGAGCCAAGCCCTGAAAGCTTTGTCGTTATGATGCCTCCTCCAAATGTAACGGGTGTTTTGCACCAGGGGCATGCCCTCATGCTCACTCTTGAAGATACTCTTGTCAGATGGGAGCGTATGCGTGGAAAGAAAACACTTTATCTTCCCGGCACAGATCACGCTTCAATTGCAGTCCAAATGCAAGTTGTAAAACATCTCGCATCCCAAGGAATTGAGTATAAAAGTCTTGGGCGTGAAAAATTTTTAGAAGAATGTTGGAAGTGGATAGAAGAGTATCGGCCCCGTATTTATGGCCAAGTTAAAGCCATGGGAGTGAGTTGCGATTGGTCGCGCGTAAAGTTCACTATGGACGAGGATCTCAACAAAGCCGTGAAAAGAGCTTTTGTGGATTTTTACAAAAAGGGTCATGTTTACCGCGCACAAAAACTTATTAACTGGTGTCCAAAATCTCTTACGGTGTTGAGTGACTTGGAAGTTATTTTTGAAGAACGCGAGGGCAAGCTTTGGCACATTAAATATCCCTTAGTGGAAAATCCAAGTGAAGGCTTGGTAGTGGCAACCACTCGTCCGGAAACACTCTTGGGTGACGTTGCGGTGGCTGTTCATCCAGATGATGAGCGCTATAAAAAATGGATCGGCAAAAAGTTACTTCTCCCTTTTACAAAAAGAGAAATCCCTATCATTGCAGATTCATTTGTAGAAAAAGACTTTGGTTCAGGAGTTGTAAAAATTACACCCGCCCACGACTTTACTGACTTTGATGTAGGGACTCGTCATAAATTAGAATTAATCAATATTTTCACTCCCGATGCTAAAATTGTAAAAGGCCTTCCTCAAGAAGCGGCTCAATTTGCAGATATGGATCGCTTTGTAGCGCGCAAGAAAATTGTACAGTTATTACAGGACAGTGGGCACTTGGTAAAAGAAGAAGCTTATAAAACGCGCATCGGAATCTCTGAGCGTGGAGGAGTTCCTGTTGAACCTTATTTAAGTTACCAGTGGTTTTGTAAAATGGATTCCATGGCGCAAGCGGTGTCGAATGATCTCGATAAGGGTGATTTCAAGTTCGTCCCCCACGAGTTTCATAATCAGTTTAAACGCTGGATGGAAGGAATTCGTGACTGGTGTATTTCGAGACAGCTTTGGTGGGGACATGCCATACCTGCTTTTCACTGCCAAGATTGTCAACATGTAGAAGTTACAGAGTCTGATCTAGAAGAATGTCCTAAGTGTAAATCTAAAAATCTCAAACCAGATCCAGATGTTTTAGATACTTGGTTTTCATCAGGACTTTGGCCTTTTTCTACTTTGGGCTGGCCAGAAAAAACTTCAGATATGAAAGAGTTTTATCCAACGCAAGTTTTAGAGACGGGTTTTGATATCTTATTCTTTTGGGTGGCTCGTATGCTTATGATGGGCAAGGAACTCACAGGGCAGTTACCCTTTACTCGTATTTATATGCACCCTTTGGTGAGAGACGAAGATGGACAGAAAATGTCGAAATCTAAGGGCAATACAATCGACCCCTTAGAGATTATGAAAACTGTTGGAGCTGATTCGCTTCGGATGACATTAAATGCTCTCTGTGTACAAGGGCGGGACTTGCGACTTTCTGAAGACCGTATTGATACCTACAGGAATTTTATCAACAAAGTATGGAACGCCACCAAATTTGTATTGATGGATGAGAGTGTAAAAGAGATTAAAAAGGTAGAGCCCTTTGATCTACCCTCACGGTGGATACTTGAAGGTCTTGATAACTGTGCCTTTCGCGTAAACAAAGCGTGGGAAGAGTTTCGAATGCAGGAAGCTGCTGAAGACGTTTATCATTTTGTGTGGAACGATTTTTGCGACTGGTTTTTGGAAATATCTAAAACCGATAGAAAAAAATACCAGCCCGTACTTTTATTTGTTCTTTCTGAAACTCTAAAGCTTATGCACCCACTTTGCCCTCACGTGACGGAAGAGTTGTGGCATGCCTTACCTGGAGTATCGGCAGATGATTCTTTATCTCTTCAATGCTTTCCTAAGGGAAAAGCTTCTGGGGAATTGCGTGACTTTGAAGTACTTAAAAAATTCATTGTTGAATTAAGAGCCGTGAGAAATGAGAGTAAAACGCCGCTTTCGAAAGTAGTTAATCTTTATGTTCCTGAGTTAACAGCTCAGGAGAAGTCCCTTTTTGAGACAAATGCGTTATGGATTCAAAGTTTGGGTAAAGGTGCTGTTCATTTAAGTGAGGATTTTAGTGGACCAAGTCGCCTGTTGACGACTTCGTCGATACAAGCGGGAGCGACTCTGAGCTTTAAGGTGCCCGCTGCTGAGTTAGTCGATGTTAAAGAAGAAAAAGATCGTATTAAAAAAGAACTCGCTCAACTGAATGGCTATATTGGTGGTTTGAAATCTAAGCTTGGCAATGAGAGCTTTGTGGCTCGTGCGCCAGAACAAGTTGTGAATACAGAAAAAGCTAAACTTAAAGAAGCTGAAGAGAAATTTCAGAAACTCAATGAAAATCTCAAACAATTGGATACACTGTAGGGAGTGAGTCGACGATGTTTAAACTAATTAACTTAAATGTAAAATCTACAATTTTCCCCGCAGAGGTTTCTACTTTGCAGGAACAAAAAGACGGCTCTTATTTTGTCGGGCTTCTTTTTGCAGAAAAAAGTTTGTTGAAATTAAGTCTAGACGACCAAGGGAATCTTAAAGATATGACCTCCCTAGACATCGAGTCAGAGTTTGACGCTGATTACTTGGGGATAACCGGCGGGTTAAGAGGAACCAGTACTGGAGACACAGCATTTGCAACTTTGCATAAAGGTTCTGCTGGATTGATGGGACTTTTTAAAAAAGCTGGAACACCTAAAAACCAAGATGAACTTTGGGAGGATCTTTCTATAGGAAAGGGTTCCTACGGTTTTTCTTACAAGCATTCTATTGTTCAAATTGTCGATGGTGCCTTTAAGTTAAGACGAGTCAAAGAGCCAGGTGTTCTTTTAGACGTAGCCCACATTGGGGATTTTATTTTCGGTCTATCTGGGAACACAGTTTTTAGAGAACCGTATTTAAATTCTGAAAAAAGGTATTTTTTACGAGAGGACTTAGAGACGAATTATCGTCTTCATAAGGTTGAGGATGGTCTTTTTTGGTTAGCGGGCGATCAAAGTCGCATGATGAAGTTGGGGCTTATGGATAATAAAGCTCTTCCAACGACAAAGAAACTTCCTGATCTGCCGATGAGAGCCTCTTCTGATTCGGCCGCCGATGGTTGGTTATATGCAGTAGCGGGCAAATCGTTATTTAGAGTGCGAGTAAACACTGAAAACAAACTAGATGAACTGCAACTTGTTAAAACTTTTGAATCTGGAGTGCCGCTTTCTGTGACGTGTACAGAGCTTGAGGTAGGCGAGGGCGAGCCCAGAAAAGCTAAAATATGGGTTTCTGTTGCTCAAGAGAGATCAACTCAGCTTTATAGTTTTGAAACAACAAGGCCTGAGGATATGGAAGACCTTCCGCCAGCGCCTGAGCTTAAAAAAGAATGGGATTCTGGAGATGTGTTGCGCTTGAGTAATCTGAGCTACAGCAAAAAACATGGTTTGGTGGGCAGCTGTTTTAATACAAGCGGAGAAGCACACTTATTTTTGGGTTAAATTAAGAAAAATTTAGTGTCTTAAGACTGATACAAAGCGACTACTCACTTCGCAGCCTAAAAGCCCGTGTTATACTTAAAGTATGAAGGGCGATAAGGACTACAGCAAAATCTTTACAATGTCCGGGATCAAGCGTGACCATGGACGCTTCAAGGATATCGTTGCCGGTAAGATTCGCCAGAATCTCAAAAAATTTATTTCAAACGGAGAGCTCATTGGGAAAACTGGAAACGATTATGTTTCTATTCCGATTCCCTCTATAGATCTTCCTCGTTTTGTTTTTGGAAAAAATCAAGGGAGTAAAGTTGGCCAAGGGAAGGGAAACCCTGGCGATCCTGTTGACGGAGAGGAACAGCAAGAGGGGGATCCTTCAGAAGCTGGAAATGAAGAAGGCAAGCATGAGCTTGAAGTGGAGGTTTCTCTTGACGAACTTGCAGAAATGCTCGGAAAAGAACTTGGCCTTCCCCGCATTCAGCCCAAGGGCACTCATGAAATTGATACGAAATCCTCTCGCTATAAGAGTATTCACAGACTTGGACCTCAAAGTTTAAGGCATTACAAGCGGACCTATAGGGAAGCTATTAAGCGTCAAATTTCTGCCGGTGTTTATGACCCCAAGAACCCCATGATTGTTCCCATTAAGAACGATATGCGTTTTCGGGGCTGGGCAGAGACTCCTCGGCCTCAGACAAATGCGGTGATTGTTTACATCATGGACGTGTCGGGCTCTATGGGTGATGAGCAAAAAGAAATTGTTCGCACGGAGGCTTTCTGGATCGATACATGGCTAAGGTCTCAATATAAGGGACTACAACGGCGTTACATTATTCATGATGCAGTTGCCCGTGAAGTAGATGAGCATACTTTTTATAGAACTCGAGAAAGTGGCGGAACTTTAATCAGCTCTGCTTATAAATTATTTTTAGATATTATTCAGAAGGATTACCCGCCACAGCATTGGAATATTTATCCTTTTCATTTTAGTGACGGAGACAACTGGTCAAATGAAGACTCGCAAATTTGCGTTGATCTTTTACAAAATGAAATTATTCCTACAGTTAATCAGTTTTCATATGGCCAAGTTGAGAGTAAGTACGGCTCAGGGCAGTTTTTTAAAGATCTTCTTGAGAAGTTCGGCGAAGACGAACGCCTTGTGGCTTGTCGGATACAAAACCGCGAGGGGATTCATGAATCCATTAAGCATTTTCTAGGAGCAGGACGCTAATGAAGATAAGAGAGATAGAGCCAGAACTCATCGATTGGATTGCCTACACTCAAGATAAGGCTAAGTCCTATGGGCTTAATTTCACTGAGGTTGTTTTTGAGAAAGTTAATTATAAAGAGATGAACGAGTTGGCGTCTTTGGGCGGATTCCCTCAGCGTTATCCACATTGGCGCTTTGGAATGGAATATGACCGCATCTCAAAGTCTTATACATATGGACTCAGTAAAATTTATGAAATGGTTATTAATACAGACCCTTGTTACGCCTACTTATTGAGCTCTAACTCACTTGTTGAAAACAAACTCGTTATTGCTCATGTCTATGGTCATGCGGACTTTTTTAAGAACAATCATTATTTTTCTAAAACAAATCGAAAAATGCTAGATGAAATGGCAAACCATTCAACTTTGGTAAGACAGTGTCAAGAGCAGCACGGAGTTGAAGCCGTTGAAGAGTTTATTGATATGTGTCTCAGTTTGGAAAATCTTATAGATCTTCGCTCAGCCGGAGAGCTTCCAAAGACGGTTGATGATTCGGATAAGAGTCCCGAGCAGGTTCAAAAAATTCAGGCTAAAAATTACCTCGATAAATTTATTAACACGCCCGAGTTCTTGCAGGATCAACGTGACAAGATTGATGAGAACTCAAAGAAAGCTGATAAAATTCCCTATCGTCCCGTTAGAGACGTATTAGGTTTTTTGTTGCTTCACGCGCCACTCAAAAATTGGCAAGTTAAAATTCTTGAGATGATCCGAGAGGAAGCTTATTACTTTGCCCCTCAAGGTCAGACGAAAATCATGAACGAAGGCTGGGCCAGTTATTGGCATAGTAAAATGATGACTCACGACATCTTAGATGATTCCGAGATTATTGATTATGCCTGTGTTCACAGCGGAACAGTTGCTCCTAACCCTCATGGGATTAATCCCTACCGAGTAGGAATTGAGCTTTTTCGAAATATTGAAGAACGCTGGAATAAGGGGCGCTTTGGTAAGGACTGGCTTGACTGCGAAGATTCGGTCAAGAGAAATGAATGGGATTTAAAGCTGAATAAAGGCAGGGAGAAGATTTTTGAGGTTCGTAAAACTCACAATGATCTTACCTTTGTCGATGAGTTCCTAACTCAAGAGTTTTGTGAGGAGCAGGGCCTGTTTTGTTCTCATTATAATGAGAGCTCTAAACGTTGGGAAATTGAAACCCGTGAATTTCAAAAAATTAAAAACCAATTTTTAACGGAGCTTACTAATTTTGGAAGCCCCCTTATTGAAGTTGTCGATTCGAATTTTGAGAATCGAGGGGCACTTCATTTGAAGCATTCCTTTGATGGAAGAACGCTTCGAAAAGACTATGCAGAGCTCACTCTTAAAAATCTATACGGGATTTGGAAAAAACCCGTTTTCATCGAAACCACTTCTGAAGAAAACAAAACTTACTTCTGGGGCTTTGATGGTAAAGAATTCGTAGTCCGAGGTTGACCTGTCGTCGGCTTTTTTATTGGTAGCTTAAGTCCTGCGAGCGGATCTCTAGGCTTTCTTTTGCCTGCGTTTGTTCGGCGTGAAGAGACGCTGCTGTTTAGTCTTTCAACTTTCTTTTGGTTTTGAGTTTGGTTGAGTACTTGGTAAATAGATTTGTCCTTAAACTCTTTACACTGGACAGGTTTCATTTGCCACCCAGGAATCATTCTTTTCATAAAGCTAGAGCAACTTATGGGGCGATAGTAGGTAAGTGGACTATAGAAACTCCATGCGCTTGTGATCATGACCATGAGTATAACTTGAGCAAGGGTGTCTTTATGCTCGAGTTTTTTACTTGGGATTCTTGAGACAAGGAAAGGAATCCATTTTGCTACAAGGATAAATGAAAAGATAAGAGGTATAAAGTAGTGATAGGTATACATCACCCGATCAATGCGAGATATCGAGAGCATGTAGGCAAGGTAAAGTAGAGAGGCGACTGCTAGGTGTTGCTCATCCCTTTTTTCCATTTTTAGGCTTCTAAAAATAAATTTCATTACAAAGAAAGACAAGCTAAGGAATACCGAGAGTAGAGAGAGCCACCAGATAACCGGGTTTGGGACGAGGTAGAGGTAAGATACTTCTTGACCTTGGTTTTTACTTTCCCACCGGTAATTAATGGTACGTGCTCCATAAGGCCACCAGAAAAAAGGACTTCCATTTTCACCCTTTTTGCTGAGGTTGAGTCGAGGAACCCCTTTTGCGTAGTTGTTCATGTATTTAACGTAGTCGCGCAGTTCAATGTAAAAATTAGACACAAAGTTCTTGTGCTCCTGTGGGCTGAGTTTAATTTGTTTAAGTTCTGCACTCGCTTTATACCAGCCTGAGTTGTTGAGGGCAGGCTCAATACGTTTCCCCAGGGAGAAGTGAGCACTCCAAACAAGGATGGAAAAAATAAGAATAGTGATTTTAGCAATGCTTGTTGGTGGGATAAGGGTTTTAAGCTTTTCTTTGAAGGTAGGCTTTTTGGGGTAAAAGAGGAGCATCGGAAGCAGCAGAATTGTAATCAGTCCATTGAGCTTAATCCATGTGGCCCACGCAATTCCTAATCCTAGGACGGCAGCCCATTTTTTTGAGAAGACTTCTTTTGAATAAATTTTAAAATATGCAATGAGGGCAAGGAGTACGCCGAAAATTTGCATAGAGTCCAGCATGGCTCCCCTACTATGAACAATCAGGGCGTTGTCCATCGCATAAAGAAGACTTAACGAAAGCGCCCATCCTGAGTTTCTAGTTAAAAGGATGAAGAGAAAGAAAACTAGTAAGCAGTTAATCCACGCGAAGAATGCAGGAAAAAAGCGTACTCCCTTGAATGAATAGCCTGTTGGAATGTTACGAGCAAAGTCAGTCTTTTCAAAGTCATTTATAAGATTTGGATTGGCATCCCATAAAACATCACCTGCATACATAATGAGTTTTCCAAGGGGGGGGTGACTTTCTTCAAAAAAAATATTTTTTTTATATTTTTCAACAGCTGTTAAATAGTAGTTTTCATCCCAGAAGAGATTAGGCGGGTTTTCATAATTAACGAAGTAGGTGAAGAAACCAAGAATTAGAACTAAATAGGGAGCAACAATATGAAGGCCTAGGCTAAGTATTTTCTTCACTTCCTTATTATTACTTTGAAGAAGATTCTAGCCAAGACGATATAGGAGAAACTTTTATGTCAAAGGATCGATCGTTTATTTCTATGAGCGCAAGTTGGGGTGTTTCGTACCAAGAGGCAATGTTTAGGTAACGTGCATCGTTTTGGAGATTGAAATCGTCAAAAATGTGGCTGTGACCTAAAAGAATAAGGTCAGCGTTGTACTGCTTTTGAAGATCTTGAGCATGCTTTCTAAAAATTGTTGTTGCACGATCAATGTATTCTTTGTTTTTTGAGAAGTGTCGCGATGTTTTGCTCAATTTAAGAGTTAGCGGATAAAAGAGCTTCTCGGCAAGAAGCTCGGGAACGAGGAACACAAAAAGTTGAAGTAATTTTGAGTTTAAAAAGCTTCTCCATAAAAGGTGAAGTTTATTGGACGAGTCGGCTAAGTCGCCATGACTTACGGATATTACAATATTCTCTCTTGTGAGAATCTCATGGTTTTCGATGCATTTTACGTTATAAGGCTTTACGAGATCACTTAAAAGAAAGTCGTGATTACCCTGTACCCATGTTACTTGTTTGTTTTGGCTTTTTGCCACATTCAGGGCTTCAAAAAAATCAGGGTGGATTTTTTTCCAGAATTTTTTGTTACCAATTAAAATATCAAAGACATCTCCCATCAGGAGAAGTTCTTGTATGTCGCTATTAATGAAAGTTTTGAGTACTTGTAGAAACTGGATGTAGCGAGAATCTCGGCTCTGTTCTCCGAGGTGAAGGTCAGAGAGTACAAGTATCTTATGACTCAAGAAATTTCACCTCGTTGAATTTCCCACATTTTAGAAAAATGAGAAGTTTTAGAGCGCAGTTCTTGTGGGCTGCCTCGCTCCACGATCTCCCCTTTGTCCATTACAATAACTTCGTCGCAATTCATAACAGTGCTGAGCCTGTGAGCAATAATGAGAGTGGATTTATCTCGAATAAGGTTTGTTAAACCTTTTTGGATGAGGTGCTCGTTTTCTGAGTCAAGGTTGGAAGTTGCTTCGTCTAATACAAGAATAGGGGCAGCCCTTAAGATGGCACGAGCTATAGCGAGCCTTTGCTTTTCTCCACCTGATAGGTTGGAAGCTTTTTCGTTTAGAGGCGCATTTAGTTTTTCAGGTAATAACAAGATACGGTCTTTGATTTGTGCGAGTTCTAAGGCTTCCCAAATGTCTTTTTCGGTTGCAGTGGGAGCCGCTCGGCTTAAGTTTTCACGGATACTTGCTTGAAAGAAGTAGACTTCTTGGGAAACATACGAAAAGTAGGATCTAAATTCACCGAGTTCCCATTCTTTAGCGTCAACATTGCCGAGTGTAATACTCCCAGAAATGGGGTCAATGAATCGCATACTTAAAAGTGCCAGGGTGCTTTTGCCGGCACCACTTCGTCCAACAAGAGCAATCTTTTTCCCGGGCTCAAGTATAAGGCTCAGGTTATGAATGGCTTTTTTGTCGTTTTCTGCGCCGGGGTATGAAAAGCATACATTTTTAAATTCGAGAGGAATGGGAGCCCGAGGAACATCGTAAATTTTATCGTGATCAAGGAGTGTCTTTTGATCTTTCGAGAGAGCATCGAAGCTCACATTGAAAAGATCGAAAATTCTCTTAGCACCGGCTGAAATCCTTTGCATGTGTACACCTGCATTGCTGATGTTTCTAAGGGGAGTGGGTAAGAGTCCTGCCGCAATGATAAAGCTGCCGAGATCACCTCCTGACATGCTGTTACCAACAAAGGCAAATTGGGCTCCAACGTAGAATATGAGCACACCCGCTAAAATTGAAAATATCTTAATCATTGGACTAACACTTTCTTCGAGCTTTGTTAGTTTGAGCTGCTTGGTTGTTAGTATCTGCATGAGATTTTGAAACTCAGCATTTACGGTTTTTTCCATCAGCAGACTGTGAACTGTGCGCATTCCTTGAAAGTTCTCGTTTGTATGGGCCACGATTTCAGCTAGTTTTTGCTGAGCTTTATTTTGATTACGACGTGCACTTTTCCCCAATATATTGTTGATAAGGGCGATGGGAATAATTGCTGCGAAACACACGAGGCAAAGCTTCCAGTTTATAGAAAACAGAGTTCCCAAAAGTACGGCTATAGTGAGAGGTTCTTTTACTAGTTCTGTAATGAGGTTTCTAGATTCATTTATAAGGTTGATGTCTGAGATGAGGTGGTGGATCGCTGTTCCTGTATTGAATTTACTTTTTACGCTTTCAGAAAAACTTAGATATTTGCCAAAAATTTCATTTCTAAGTCTTTGAATCATGAGCTCTAAGCTTTTTCGAACAAGGTATTTGTGGAAAAACTCACTTACAGCCATGACGAGCATAAGGAGAATGAGAAAAAGACAAAGTCTTTGGATTTCGGTTTCTTCCCAAGCTCTGCGTATAAAGGCAACGTTCGTAAAGGCACCGCCCAGCTTGGCAATCATAGCTTGTGACCCAGCAAAAAAACCGGCGAAAATAATGGAGGGAATTAGGGAGGCTTTTTGCACCCAAAGGCGTTTGAGGAAAAAGTCCCACATGGGCTTGAGGTCTTCTTTCATTTTGGCAAAGCATAGCAGCTGATTGGGGGGACTGAAAGTGTTTGCTCAATAGCTAAATGTGATAGCTTGAGGGCATGGATTTGAAGTCCCTTAAAACGGCAGCCCTTGAAAAAATAGAGACCCTCAAAAAGCTCCCAAGTCCGCTTTCCCAGCTGACAGTCGTGGGTGACATGGCTGTTGATCGTTTTGTCTTTGGAAATGTGGATCGAATTTCGCCCGAAGCCCCCGTACCCGTTCTCTTTGCAGAACGTCAGGAGGATAAGGCAGGGTGTGCGGCTAACGTTGTAAGAAACATGTCGGCGTTGTCTCACGATCTTAAGTTTTCTGGGCATCTTTTAGGCTTTGTGGGCAATGATGATGCTTCAAAGCGTCTCGTTGAAATACTTCAGGAATCGTGTCCGGGCTTGGCCCTCCATTTAAAAAACGATCCCGAGTGCATTACCCCAATAAAAACTCGTTACATAGCGGGCTCTCAGCATCAACTCTTACGAGTCGATCTGGAGAGTGCTGATTGGGATAAGAAAAAGCCTCGAGATTTTCCAGATGATTGGAAGCCATTGTTGGCCCAGTCAAAAGTTCTTATTTGTCAGGATTATGCAAAGGGGCTTTTGAGGGAAAAGTTTTTAGCTGAGTCGATAGCTTTAGCTAAAGAAAAGGGAGTTTTAGTTTTAGTTGATCCGAATAGGAATACCCCTTCTCATTGGTACACCGGAGCTTCTTTGTTGACACCTAATATTGATGAGGCTGAAAAGCTTTGGGGTAGGGGCTTAGAGCGTGGAGCGCGCGAAGATTTAGTCTTGGAAGCCGCAAAGGATATATGTGAAAAGTTATCACTAGATTCAATTTTGATAACTCGTGGAAAACACGGAATGACAGGATACTCACATAAAGGTGATTCTTTTAGTTTTCCGAGCTTTGCGCAAGAGGTTTATGATGTGACCGGTGCTGGAGATACCGTTATTGCAACCTTGGGAGTGTTTATGTCGCTAGGAGTCGACTTTAGAATGTCATCATATATGGCCAATGCTGCTGCGAGTGTCGTGGTGTCTAAAGTTGGTACAGCAGTTGCTTCTCTTGATGAGATTCAACATGTTATTAAAAGCCAAAGTTAAGATTCTGTTAAGACATATTTCAAACGAGCTTTTTATATAAGATTTTCCACAAAATAGCCGAATAAAAACTAGTTATGCAGAGGGCCCACGCTCTAGTTTTACTTTTGGTTATTTCTTTTGTGTCTTGTACCTTCAAGGCGCGTCAGCAAGAGCCACACTATTTAAAAAGTAATACGGGGAATAATTTTAAACAAGACGAGAAAAAGCTAAATGCTACTTATTCGTTTTTGATATTTCAGTATCATAATAATAAAGGCGATGTGGAACTTGCACGTAAGGCACTTGATAAAAGCATAGCCTTTGACCCTCATTCCTCAACTCTAAAGCTAGAGAAAGCACAGGACCTTTATACGAGGGGGCTTTATGCTTCGGCTCGAGAAGAATTGCTTGAGTTAAAAGCTGAAGATGCAGATGCTGAGCGGCTTTATATTCAGGTTTTAGTTCGAGAGGGTAATTTGAGTGAGGCACGAGTCGCTCTCGATAGTTGGATTGAATCTCATCCAAAAGATGAGGATTTTTTATCTTTGCGTACCCGTATTGAGATTGAAGATCAGAATGTGCCAGGAGCTGAGAAGCTTCTTAAAAAGTTTTTAGCGAATATTCCTGATTCTTCCCAAGCATATCTTTTACGTGGTCGCCTACGACAAATGCAGAATAAAGAAAAACTAGCTCTTAAGGATTACAAAACTGCGCTTGAGTTAGACTCTCAAAACATTTCAGCTGCAGCTCATTTAGCTTTTTTGCAAGATTTAACGGGTAAGCAAGATGAGGCTCTTCAGACCTATGCTTGGTTGGCAGATTTGACGGATAATCCAGAGTTTCACAAAAGATTAGGTTATTTGTATTTAGAGCGTTCTGACACACGTCGAGCAATTGCAGCTTTAGAGTCGTATGCCAGACACCAGCCTAAGGATCAGCAAAACTTGGCGCGTTTGGCTGCTCTTTATTTAGAACTTAAAGATTATGAGCAGGCAGAGTATAAACTAACGGAACTCATTAAGCAGCAACCTGCAAATGAGTCGCTTCGTTATTATTATGCGGCTGCTTTGTTTGAGTTAAATAAGAAGTCACAGGCTTTAACTGAAGTTAGGAAAATAAGCGAAACTTCGTCGCTATACTCGGAAAGAGTTCGTATTGAGTTAGATTCTCTTTGGGACTTGGGACAAGAGAAGAGTGCAAAAAAGGTAGCAACTCATATCGCGAAAGACTTGATGACGAAGAAAGAGAAGACGAGTGAAGCTCTTTTTTCTGTGGTGTATACATTCCTAAGTCAGAAAAAAGTTAAGCCATTAGCAAAAGAAATACTGGGTAAAGCTCTTGAGTTGTATCCTCAGAGTCCACAGATGAGATATAATCATGCTCTTGCACTGGATGAAGAGGGCAAAGTTAAAGAGGCGCTGCTTCTTGGGCAAGCATTGTTAAAAGAAGACTCTAAGAATCCCGCGTTGCAAAATCTTGTGGGCTATCTATTAGCCTCTCAGGGGATTGAGTTAAAGCGAGCTGAGACCCTGGTAGAATCTGCATTAAAGCATAGGCCAGATGATCCCTTTATCTTGGATTCAAAAGCTTGGGTTAAATTCAAGCAGAATAAGGTTTCAGAGGCATTGAGTATTTTAGAAAGCATAGAAAAACTAAGGCCAGACGAACCCATTATTTTGATACATTTGGGAGATGTCCTTGCAAAAATGGGACGAATTAAAGAAGCTATGAAGCAGTATGAAAAAGCTCTCGCACTTGGAATCGATGCAACACATGAGCGAATACGAATTCAGGAGTTTGTTGGTCGTATGCAAAGCCAGCCTGATCGCAAAATCACAACCGCTGAATAAATATTTTTATCAAAAAACGTTATTGATTCTGATTTTTCTTTGTTCATGTTCCACAACAAGTAGACCGGTAGCGCCGCGAATTCCCACTCAGATCTTATCTTGTGCCCAGTTAAAAGAGAAAATGTCGATTAGGAGTCAGCTTGTTCAACGTGTCGAGGGGAAGGCTCTCATGCGAGATTCGTCTGGAAGATGGCAGGTGCTGGTAGCGATGCGCGCTGACCGTCAATTTTGGATTGAGATCCGCTCTCCTATGGGCGGAGCTTTTGCTGTGCTTAGAGCAGATGAGGACTGGGTCGAGTTTTATATTCCACGTCGGAAAGAGCTTTATCGAATTCCATCGGCAGAATTTTGGCGAAATAGCGCAAGGCAAAAGCGTTTCTTGGAGCTGCTTCCTGTAAAAATCAAACCTGAACAAATGTTGGAGCTCGTTTTTGGGCGTATTGATCCTGTTTTAATTACGAATTGTAAATGGCGACCAGATCTCAACGCATATGCAGTGTTATTGAAGGATGAGGGACGCTCGCGTTATGTTTTGCTTGATCCCATTTCATATTTTCCAATACAGACGGGTCAGGCAAGTGACATGTTTTATGTGAAGCATGTTCCGGGAACTCTGTATCAAGCTGAAACACTTGAATTTGCCTCTAAGTTCGAATTTTATCAAAATAAGCACAAGGAAATGAGTTTTGAGTGGATTGAGTTAAGCTGGAGAGCTGAATTAGGGGCAAAAGCTCCCTTTTTTCCAGAATCTTTGGGTGTTAAGCGAATCAATTATTGAAAAATTCCCCTTACAGGCGAGAATGTAAGTATGGTTAAAAAGCTTCTTGGATTGACACTACTTATATTCACTATTTCTTGTACCTGCCAAAGAAAGGTTGATGAGGCACATACCTTTAAAATTAACTTGAGTCCTTCTACGGGCATTAAGGATCCACTTTTAAATCTTGATCAAGAAAGGCTGAAGGTTTTGTCTTTAGTCTATGAGACTCTTCTTGCATATGCTCCTAATGCTCAGTCGGGTGGAGATTTGTTCCCAGTACTTTTATCTGAGCTTCCAACACTTTCTGCAGATCAATTGACGTATACGTTTAAGTTAAAAAATACCCCCTTTCATTCGAACTCAAAACTTGAGAGTGGTAGGCGTGTAACTTCTAGAGATGTTATTATGAGTTTACTTCGAGGGGTAAAAGTTGAAGATGCGTCTAATTATGGAAATCTGCTAACAGGAATCATAGAGGGCTTAGCGTCTTGGGTGGGCTCAGAAGAAGCGGGAGAGTGGCATGGAAAAAACTTACCCTCAGGATTTAAAATTATAAGTGACAGCGAGTTTAGTATTCGCCTCTTGAGAAAGTATCCCGATTTTCTTGCACTGCTAACATTGCCAGCTTTTTCAATTCAACCTGTTGAGGCTATGGAGGGTGGAAAATTACTCGCAGCTGTAGGCACTGGACCTTATCATTTTGAAGAAGCTTCTGTAGGTGGAGCAAACTGGAATTTACTTGGGTCTGAGCAATTGAAGTTTTCTTATGTTGTCGTTACTCAATCATTGGAACCTGCAGTTGTTAAGGCAAGTGACTATTCAGCGCTTAATTTGAAGTTAGCATCAAGTCTTGTGGATATTGAAACTGTGAGTTTGAAGGGTTTGCCCGAGCATACCTTGAATGAGCTAAGGGTACGGCGTTTAGAGATGTTACTCTTTAATATTAAGGACCCTGTTGTTAAAGCTTTAGGGGCTGATTTTAGAGCTGCGCTTTTAAGTTCACTGGACTCGGCTTCAATTATGAATCAAATGTACAGAGGCTTTGCTTTAAATTCGAATCAGTTTATTCCACCTGGCGTAGAAGGCGCTTTAGATGAGAGTCCTCTTAAGCTACTTTCAAAAGAAGCAGCACTTAAAAAAATAAAAAAAGCTTTGGGTAAGAAAAAATTAAACATTATCTATCCAGAAACAGCCCAGTATTGGATAAGTCAGCTTCAAAATAACTTAGAGGAACTAGGAGATTATTTTGACTTCGAAGCTACGGAGGTTTCTACGTACTTGGAGAGAATAGAAAAGGGGGAGTTTCAAATAGCCCCGCTCTCTTGGGAGGGCGATTTGCCAGAAGCAACTAACTTCCTTCAGCTTTATTACAGCGGCAGTCAAAAGAACACTCAGAACCTTTCAGGTTACAAATCGGCAACTTTTGATGCTGCTTTTGAAAAACTAAGTAAGCTTTTCCCGACTCCTGCTCGAAAAACACTGGCAGAAGAAGCTCATCGACTTGTTTTGAAAGATTTGCCAGCTCTTCCATTGGGATACAAAAAGGATTTTGTGGTTTTAGGAAAACGCGCCACGGGTCTTAATACGAAAGCTTTTGGGGCAACTGCGCTTAAAGACTTCTTGGTTGCTTCTGATGCCAGCAAGCCTTAAAATACATTATGCTTCTTAAGGTTGAAAATCTCTGCATTGAGTTTGAATCAGTTGGAAAAAAGACTCGAGCAGTTGATCAGATGTCTTTTGAGATTCCCAAGGGAAAAACAATTGGTCTTGTTGGAGAGTCTGGTTCTGGTAAAAGCGTAACTTCTTTGGCAATCATGGGCTTGGTTCCCAATCCTCCAGGTAAAATTACTGGAGGAAGTATTTTATTTGATGATAAAGATTTAACTCGTCTGACTGATCTTGAATACAGGCAGTATAGGGGCAATAGAATCTCTATGATTTTTCAAGAGCCTATGACCTCACTCAATCCTGTTTTTACAGTTGGGTATCAAATTGCAGAGGTTCTTCAGCTTCATAAGGGGCTTGCTCCCAAAGAAGCGTGGGAGTATTCAATTGAGCTTTTAAATCGAGTTGGAATTGTAAATCCAAGTGAAAAGATAAATTCTTATCCTCACGAATTAAGCGGTGGTCAAAAACAGCGTGTGATGATTGCGATGGCCATTGGTTGTGAGCCACAACTGCTTATCGCAGATGAGCCTACAACGGCGCTCGATGTAACAATACAAAAACAGGTTCTTGATTTACTTCAAGAGCTTCAAGAGAAAAGCAATATGAGTATGCTTTTCATTACTCACGATTTAGGGGTCATTCGTCAGATTGCCGATGATGTCTTGGTGATGTACAAAGGCAAGCTAGTTGAGCGAGGCAAGGTTGAAGAACTTTTTCAGCGGCCTCAGCACCCTTATACAAAGGGGCTTCTTAAGTGTCGCCCGCCGATGAATACGCGGCCGTGGCGCTTGCCTACTGTAAGTGATTTTTTAGACGCCGATGGAGTTGAGACAACGCCTCAGGTGGATACCCGTGAGAGAGAAGTCCTAAAGTCGCAATCCGAAATACTTTTGCAAGTTAAGAATCTAAACAAGGATTTTGCAATTCGTGGTGGGCTTTGGGGTGCTGTAAAGCAAAAGGTCCACGCTGTTAAGAATGTAAGTTTTAACGTCGCTCGTGGAAAAACTTTAGGTCTTGTTGGAGAGTCGGGTTCTGGAAAAACAACACTTGGAAGATCAATCCTAAGATTGGTAGAGCCCTCCGCTGGAAGTGTATATTACGGTGATACAAATGTGACGGAGCTACCGCGTGAAGAAATGAGACAGCTTCGCCGTAAAATGCAAATTGTTTTTCAGGATCCTTATGCCTCTCTAAATCCTCGAATGACGATTCAGGAGGCTCTTTTGGAGCCGATGAAAATTCATTCTATTGGAGATTCAAAGTCGGAGCGTATTGATCGAGCCGCAGAACTTATGCGACAGGTAGGCTTGGGGCCAGAGTTTTTAGAGCGATATCCCCACGAGTTTTCGGGGGGGCAGCGGCAACGTATCTGCATTGCGCGCGCACTTACTGTAGAGCCAGAATTTATCGTGTGTGATGAATGTGTCTCTGCGCTTGACGTTTCTATTCAGGCTCAAATATTGAATCTCTTGTTAGACTTACAGGATAAATATGGACTGACTTATATCTTTATTTCGCATGATTTATCGGTTGTTAAGTTTATAAGTGATGAAGTTGCCGTCATGTACCGAGGCGAGATTATTGAAAAAAACTTTTCTGATGATTTGTACAGAAACCCACAGCACAATTACACGCGAAAACTTTTAGCGGCTATTCCCTCCTAACGTTATTGTAGACGCAATGCTGCGAAGAGTTCTAATGACTCTAGAGAAGAATTAAGAAGGCCCCTATAGTAGTACTATGCGCGCATCTCTAAGAAAGAACTTTCTTTTTTGTATTTTAGCTTTTTCGTTTTTTTCATGTACAAGTCCCGGTAAGCGAACTGCAATTGGTGCAGGAGCAGGGGCGGCTACAGGTGCGGCCTTGGGTGCTGTTTTTGGAAGTCAGAATGGGAATGCAGGTAAGGGCGCGTTGATTGGAGCTGCCCTTGGTGCTTCTTTGGGGGGCTTTATTGGCAATCGCTTGGATAAGCAGGCTAAGGAACTTGAAAAGCTTGCAGAAGTTAGAAGAACTGAACAGGGGCTTGTAGCAAAGCTCAAGAGTGATTTGCTTTTTGATACGAACTCCTATGTTATCAAGGCTTCAACAGCCACAAATGTTGAGCAAGTTGCTCAAATTCTAAAAAAATATCCCGAGAATAATATCCAAGTAGTAGGTCACACAGATGCAGATGGAAGTGAAGCTTATAATAAAGTTCTTTCGCAAAAGAGAGCTCAGTCTGTTGCGAGTAAGTTAGTAGCTAACGGCGTAGTCTCTCAATACGTAACAAGTCGTGGGGCGGGGGAGTCTCAACCCGTAGCGGATAATAAATCACCCGCGGGTAAGGCAAGAAATCGACGCGTTGAACTTATAATTACTGTGGATCCTAGTCGGGTACCTAAAAAATCTTAAAGTCATTATCAATGAAAGAGCAGGCAAGTAAATTTTTAAAAACAATCCTCTGCTTAAGTGGATTTTCTTTGGGTTTTATTGTTTCAGCTTCATACTGCAATTATTTTAAGAGCTACTGGTATCCACCCACAAATGTATGGGATGAAGGTTACTTTATCCCGGCGGCGGCTAAATATATCGAGGGAATACATTTTATGGAGCCGCATCCACCGTTGGGTAAGTTGCTGATAGCTGCCAGTGAACTTCTATTAAGACCCCTTACAAAGCAAGATTCTACCGAGGGCCTTGAGTATTACGAGGAGGCTTCGTTGGCGTTGCCTGCGGGCTTTACTCCAACGGGGTATCGATTTTTACCTGTGCTATTCTCCTGCTTTAACGCTCTTTTGTTTTCGTTATTGCTCTTGAAGCTTTTGGATTCTGCGTTTTTAGCTCTTGTTTTTTCTTCTCTCTATCTTTTTGAAAATTCACTTATTGTTCAGTCTAGAGCAGCCATGTTAGAGGGTTTTCTGCTTTTTGGTGTTCTTTTATGTCTTAATGCATTTTTTAGTTTTTTGAATTTAGATTTTTCAAAAACAAAAAATAAGAAACTATGGGGGCTCTCTTTTTTAATGGCACTTGGCTTATTGATAGCCTTTATGACAAAGGTCTTAGGACTTTTTCTTTTAGTATTGTGGCCGCTTTTATACGTTCTTAAATTTAGGGACAAAAAAAAATTGTTTTTGAAATTCGGTTTGCTGAGTGCATTTGTGGTGATTCTTGGCTTTCATGGGATATGGTATACACATTTTAAACTGACACCCAAGATTCAAGTGACGTCTCCTAATGGGGGTATGTATGGAGCATCTGCTGACTTAGAAAAAGTGTTATTAGGTCTTCCGCGGGATTTTGGAGAAGTCACGGCCTTTTATATTCAATTACGGGATAACATAGAATGGTTTAGAAGCTATGAGCGAGCCGTACAGTCACTTAGTTTAAAAAACAACACGGCAAGCACTGGTAGTTTTCCAATTATGTGGCCTATGGGCTCAAGCCCTATCATGATTAGATCAGACTTGATACCTTCTTCAGTTGGCAAGTCTCATCAATATCTTTACTTTATACCTAATGCCTTAAGTTGGTTTTTTGCGCTTTTTGCTTTGGTGGTCTCTGTTGGGATTCTTTGTGTTCAGTTTTTTTGGAAAGAGCGCGTTCTTAGCCCACGAGTTTCTTCATATCTTTTTGCTTTGTTGGTTCTTTATTTTTCTTATATGTTGCCGATGCTTTTTATTCGAAGAGAATTGTTTTTGTATCATTACCTAAGTCCCCTTTTGCTGACTTTTCTTATGCTTGCTCTTCTCTGGAAAGATGCTTTTTTTAATCGAGAGATTTTTAAAAAATATTCAATACCTTTGACTTTGTTTTTTACTGTTGGAGTTATTGCTTCGTTTTCTTTTTTTAAGCCCCTAACTTATATGGAGGGCTTAAGTTGTAAGGAAGCAAATGCAAGGGCCCTCTTCCGTTTTTGGGATTTAAGATTTTATGGCTGCCCAGATCCTGCAGATCGAGTCATGAGACTTGAGGAGCGAAAGAGAGACTATAGAATAGTTGTTCCTGGCGAGCCTTACCCAAGCGCCTTATAGTCACTTGATTTGGCCTTAATGGCAATTGCTTTCGATATATGATTTTTTAGAGGAGTCACCGCCATAAAGTGAGTCAAACAATTTGTACTGTTTACAAGCTTCGCTCACATTACCTTGCTCTTCTGCAAGCGCTCCTCTAAGACGCATAAGTGAGTGGTGTCCTTCAAAGCGCTCAGCTATTTTATCGATAATGAGAACTGCGTTTTTGTAGTCTTTGTTTTTAATATAGGTGAGGCCGAGGAGTGCGCATCCACGCCAGTTTTCTTTATCTAGGATGCAAGCTGATAAGTAGCGGTCTTTTCTGCCTTGAGAATAGAGGGTTAAGTGATCAGAAAGTGCTTTGATTGAGAAGGTGCTCAGTATAACGAAAGCAAGAGCAAGGTTGAGAATTCTGGACTTTTCAGAAAAGATTATTTTTTTGCCGATAAGCGAAAATGCTACACCTAGAACTATGCAACTATAGAAAAATGTATAGGCAACATCTTGTGGAAACTCGAAGAATGAAATGCTTAATAGAAGAATTCCTGAGCTGAGAATCCACCTTGAAGTTGAGGGCTCTGCTTTTGTTTTCTTTAAAACTTCTTTAGCTATAAAGTAGATTAGGACGCCTACTAGGAAAGCGCCTAAAATACCTATTTCAGCTGCAAACTCTATAAACATGTTATGTGGGTTTCCTACGAGCAAATTTTCTGACAGTTCAGCGGAGGGAAAGCATTTGCCATTATAATTTTGAAAAAGATAAATAAAAGAACCGGGGCCACCACCAAATGGGTAATCTTTTACGAGACAAAGAGTATTGAGCCAAAAGAGGAGTCGGTATTTAACTGAGAGAATTCCCTTTTGGTAAAAGATAGTAAAAAGACCTATGAGGCTTAGGCTTGTAATCAGTATGCCAAATCGGGATCTTATGAACTGTTTATAGGACCATATTTTTTGTGAAAATACTTCAGCATATAGATAAGCCATAATGAGGCCAATGCTTGCGGCTCTTGCTTTTAGAAGAAGTAAAAGAATAAGGCTCATGAGAAGGGCAGCGTTCAGGAGCATTTTTTTGGAGCGTTTTGTTTGATTTTCACGAAAAAAATAGAGAAGGAGGGTGCTAATGGATACATAATTTCCAGCTTGATTTGTATTCCCAAAAAAAGGAATTGTTACAGTTCCAAATACTAAAATATGAAAAAGTAAATACGAGCATATTGTAAGATTTATGGGAGCTTGTATGTTTATAAAACGTTTTAAAAATTCAACAGAACCTTCTTGTCTGCTAAGGGCGACGACGTTCAGAATGAGTAGGCTCGCAAGCGCAATATGAGCCAATCCCGTCACACGTTCGCCTGTTTTAGAGAAAAAGGCGGCGATTAGTATGCAAGCAAACAAAAGTGAAAGGCTTAAGATTGTTTTTTTATCTTTTGAAAAGCTAAGTGAAATATTTTGAGTAAAGCAGTAGAGAGCCGTGCTTAGGAGGCTTAGGTTGATGAGCAAGAACTTCGCAGTGTCGTTGTAATATGAGAATTCACTTGAAACGATAATGGCCGTGATTCCAAGCCCGAGGCCTATGATTCTAGATCCTGTTAGCATATCCGTTTATGTAAGCAGAAAAGCTTGCATAATGTAACACGGCTGAAAAAATAGATTTTATTTTTTTACAAGTTTTGTCATCTGCCACATCGGCATAAATACTGACAGTGCAAGCACGAGTACGCCTGCAAAGATGATGGCCATAAGTATAGGTTCAATCATTTTTGAAAGGTTAGAGAGTCGGTGCTTGATAAGGACGCTATAGTAGCCCGAAATATTACTAAGAATCGGACTTACGCTACCTGTTTCTTCGCCGACTTCTACAAGTCCGGCAACAAGTGGGGGAAAGACCTTGCTTCTTACGAGGTGGGTGGAGATTTGATTTCCTTCTGTTACAGCCTTAATCATTTGGTCGACTTCGTCTTTGTAGAGGCGATTTTTCATAGCGCCTTTAACCAGTTCCAGAGCATCAACGACTGGAACGCCACCATCGAGTAAGAGTCGATAGATAGAGCAGAAGGTATTTGTTTCGATCATAGAAAAGAGAGGACCAAAGACAGGAGCTTTCAGTGTGAGTTTGTGAATGGTGTACTCTCCATGAGATGTCTTTGCATATTTCTTAAACGCATAAAAGAGTCCGCCTGAAATTCCGAACACGAGATACCAGTAGCTAATGAAAAAGCCAGAAACTCCAGTCACCATACGTGTCGCAAGAGGAAGAGTTCCTTCAAAGCGGTCGTAGAACTGTTTTGTCTTTGGAATAACAAAGTAGACAATAACTAAGAATACAATAGCCATTACACCCAGTACGATTTTTGGGTAAAACATGGCCGACTTAATAGCCTCTTTGTTCTCTGACTGTTGTGAAATCATATCGCAAATATTGTCGAGTACGGTGTCGAGAGTACCGGAGGTTTCACCCGCTTTAACGAGGCTGACATACGTTGTGTCGAAAATTTTTGGATATTTTGAAAGTGATTCTTCAATGGATTTACCATTGTTTAAGTCTTCAATGATTTTCTCTAAGCTTGACTTAAAGTAAGGGTTTTGGGTTTGCATGGCAATAAGACTGAGCCCTTTGATGAGAGGCGCGCCTACTCTGTAGATTGTTTGAAATTGCCTGGTAAAAACGAGGATGTCGGATACTTGAACGTTTTCTGAGAGTTCTTTTACGAACTCTTTTATGCTTTCTTCGAGTCCACTTTTTTTCTTATCTGAAATTTCGATAGGAATAAGGCCTAGGTTATAAATCATTTTACGAGCGTCAGGTAGGTCTGTGGCTTCAATGGCATTGTCGACAGAATTTCCACTTCTATCTCGCGCTCGGTAGTAATAGGTAGACATATTTCCTACATTCCTATCGACCTAAAAGGAGGAACTCTTAACTTGAATTTATGCTTCTGCTATTGGGTGCCTGGAAGTGTGAATAAAGTGTTCAGATTACTCATTTCTAAGTGCTTTATAGTCTTTGTTGCACCGAGTATAGATATGCACGGATTTTGACGTGATATTAATTTGTTTCTAGTTAGGCACTGTACCATAATCTAAAATGTATTTAGACTATATCTAAAGGTACATAAGCCAAGAGGAGGGGTGTGTATGATGAAGAGAAATAATAACAAAGGTTTCACAATGATCGAGTTGCTAATGGTAATTATGTTGGTAGCGATTCTAGGTGCGGTAGCGTTACCCCAGTTCTTGGACTTTAGGACTGAAGGTAAGATTGCAGCAACACAGTCACTTGTGAGTTCAATCCGTAGTGGTATTAAATTGCAATACAGTCAGCAAATTTTACGTTGTGGTGGATCAAACGGCGCATGGCCAACACTAGCAGCGGTATCTGGAAACGATATTACTCTTGGAGCATCTTGTGACTCAAGTGAAGTCACTAACACAGCTGAGACAAGATTTATCGACCAAGCATCGATTCCCACAAACCCAATGACTACAAGTGGAACTGTGACTGCATGTACAGCGTCAACTACTCCAGCAGAGCAATGTACTAACATTAGCGGTACTGGATGGTGTTACGATGCAGCTTCAGGAAACTTCTGGGCAGCATCTAACGTGAAGTCTGAGTGTGCATTCTAAGTAGAACTGCATAAATAATAAAACACGAAGAGGCCCTGGGTGGAGCAATCCACTCAGGGCCTCTTTCATGTTTTATAGCTGTATCTTTAAGCTTTAGAGAGAAATGTTAAGAGCAGCCGAGCTTTAGATTAATTTTAAATAAAATCAACAAATTGGCGGAATTTTAATTTGTGCTTTTAGGGAAGCGCCCGCATACTCGAAGAAGTTACACTAGAACACTAAGTGAACAATAAAAAAGAAAAAGAGGAATGTATGATGAAAAGAAAAAATAACAAAGGTTTTACAATGATCGAATTGCTAATGGTGATTATGTTGGTAGCGATTCTAGGTGCGGTAGCATTACCCCAGTTCTTGGACTTTAGAACAGAAGGTAAGATTGCAGCAACACAGTCACTTGTGAGTTCAATCCGCAGTGGTATTAAATTGCAATACAGTCAGCAAATTTTACGTTGTGGTGGATCAAACGGCGCATGGCCAACACTAGCAGCAGTATCTGGAAACGATATCCTACTTGGGGCGTCTTGTGACTCAAGTGAAGTCACTAACTCAGCAGAAGCAAGATTTATCGACCAAGCATCGATTCCTACAAACCCAATGACTACAAGTGGAACTGTGACTGCATGTACAGCGTCAACTACTCCAGCAGAGCAATGTACTAACGTAAGTGGTAGTGGATGGTGTTACGATGCAGCTTCAGGAAACTTCTGGGCAGCATCTAACGTGAAGTCTGAGTGTGCGTTCTAAGTAGAACTGCATAAATAATAAAACACGAAGAGGCCCTGGGTGGAGCAATCCACTCAGGGCCTCTTTTATGCTTATGTCTAAGCTAAGCAGCGTCAGTAGTGTTATTGGGGTTATCGCTGCCCAGATCTTGGCTCTCTTTTAGCCACTTCTTTTGATTACTTTTCAAGTCTTTAAGTTCAAGCAGCATCTTAAAGATTGTGCTCCAACGAATGGTGGAACCTTTTTTTTCTACCCATTTAATATTCAAGCTTATTACACTTGCTTTCGCGGACCAGGCCCTAAGAATGATTTCTATGTCTGCTACGAAACCTTTAATTTTGAGTAGGGACATTACAGGTTCAATAAGGTCTGCGCTGAGAGCTTTGAATCCACATTGAGTATCGGGCAGTTTTTTAAGAAAAAGGGTACTCACAAATGTACGCCATCCCCAACTCCAAATTTTTCGCAAGAGGGGGCGTTTGAGATTGTTGCCCGCATAATAACGATTGCCACATACGACAGTTTTATGTGGATTGTTTGTGTATGTGTCTAAAACATCCTGGACATGTTGTAGGTCAGTAGCAAGGTCTGCGTCCATGTAGAGCACAAAGCTTGAGTCTTTCCAGGCAGAGGCAAAGGCAAGTTTAAGAGCCGCGCCACGCCCCTGATTTACATCGTAGCCAACAATGTCAAAATGTTGTTCGTTGGTTGATAATTCTTTGGCAAGTTCTATTGTTTTGTCAGTGCAGCCGTCGTTTGCCAAAAGTATTTGAACAAGGCACTTGTTTCGCTCTTGGAAGCCCTGGCGCCAAATAAACAGGTCTGGGAGAGAGAGTGCTAGGCGGTGTGCTTCGTTGTAACACGGCAATACAATTGTGAATTTTGTAATGAGCGTTTTGCGGTCGTTTTTTGACACCCTAGTTATCTCCCTCTCTTCATTAAATCTTTATTCTTTCCATAATAGGCGTCAATAGAATGAACACTTTAGTAGCTAATCTTTTTCAAGTTCAACGCGCAAGTTGCCGAAAGGAAAGGGAGACCCAAGTAGGGAATGGATTATGAAGATTAAATTTAAAGACATTGAGTCAATACTGATTTCAAAGATAAGCGCAGCAACTTTTGCTGTGATGGGTGTTGGCTTGGGCGCTGTTGCGTATTTTAAATTTAAGGTACCACCACCTGAAGTGACACAGACAGTGATACAGGATAACCGCAATCCTCTTGATGTTGCACGAGATCAAAAGCTTTCTAGGGCAGCTGCACTCGTTAAAAAGGGTATGTACAAAAGTGCGGAAGAAATACTTTTAGAAATTTATACGGAATCAAGTAAAAACGCTTATTTTCTTTCTTTACTTTCTTTTTCTGAAAAAAAAGCTGGGCGTTTAGAGAATGCTGAAAGGCATCTCGCAGCGGCTATTGATTTAGAACCCGGTCAGTGGGTTTTGCATCATAACATGGGAATGCTCCAGTTTAATAAAGGGCGTTCACAAGAGGCTATGAAGCATTTTGAAAAAGCGCTTGAACTTTCGCCTAAAAATTACAGAGTACTTTTAAGTATGGGCAGGCTGCAAGAGCAGCAAGGTAAATTTACGGACGCTCGCTTGGCCTATGGAAAATCACTTGAAGGAAAGCAGATGGATCCTTCAACAGTGAATGTTGTTAAGGATCGTATTAAAAAGCTAAATGTTTTGGCTTACATTGAACGAGGGGATAAGTGATGGCTAGTTTAGTGGGCGTAGATCTAGGTTCAGTAAGTGTTGATTGCGCAGTCATAGCTAAAAAAGGCAAAGTTATTGAGCTTAAAGAGTACTTTAGTTTTAAAAAAGAAGGTGTTGGCGAGGACAAAACTACGGATATTATGAAGTTAATAGGCGAGTTTGATTCCCGTAAGTTAAATAGTTCAAAAGCATCTATCTCAATACCTGATAAAAATTTTCTTTTAATTTCCTTTAAACTTCCTAAGCTTCCTCCTAAGGAAAAAGATATTGCAATACGTGCTGAAATTGAGCAGAAGCTCCCATTCCCTTTAGAAGAAGCAGCTTTTGACGTTATACGTTTAAATCCAAAAGAAGTTTCAGAGAATGATTATGTAGCTTTTTGCACCCGATTGAGCGATGTCACTCGATACCATGGATTAGCTAGTAACTATAATCTTGTTCCAGAGAGAGCTTTGACTGAGACTATAGCGAATTTAAATTGCGCTGAATTCAACGGGTATATGACTCAAAAGGAAATTAGTTATCTTTTAGTTGATATCGGTGCAATGCATGTTGGTTTTACACTCGTAACAAATGGACTTCCTTGGTTGACTTTTTGTTTAGCGCCTAAAGATACTTTTAATGCTGAAGAAGGGGTTGAGTTTGACTCTAAAAAGTTTCTTGAAGAGCAAATGAGCGACATTGGTAAGATTATCTCAAGCTTTGAGGAAAAAAGTGTCGTAGCAGCAATCCGCAAGGTTCTTCTTTTTGGAAAGACAGAACTTCTAGATTATTGCCAAGAAAAAATAGCGGCATTAACGCCATTAAATATTGAGCGAGTAGATCCTTTAAAAAATATTGAAATTGCACCTGAAATTAAGGAAAAGGTGAACCTTTCTTTAGTGTCTTCGGTAGCAATTGGGCTAGCTCTTTCGGGAACAGATTCAGGAGGGATTGGTAGTGTTACGCGTTAACCTATTGCCTCAGGGCCTCAGACCAAAGATGACTATTAATTTGGACTTGATCTTCTTGGTCTTTCTTTGTGTTTCTGCCATTACGGTTACGTTGAGTTTTGTAAGTGTTAATTCTAAGAATAAGAAGAACCAAACAGAGCTGGCTGTGTACGAAGCTGAAGCTGCTGAGCAACGTAAACTTATTGAACAACTCAAGGCGAAGGAAAGTACAAGGGATTTAAGTGCTACTCAGGCTCTTGTTGCTAAAAGACGTAAGTGGAACTCTTTTATAAAAGAGATGACCTACCTTATGCCACCTGATGTGTGGATATTAAAGATGAATATTGACGGTAAAGGAGAAGCTGTGACATTAAGGTTTTCGGGACTTGCACCTTCTCAAAAATCAGTAAATAGATTTTTAAGTCGTATGGAGCGCTCTTCATCTTTTCATAGTGTGAAGTTAAATTCATCTAAAGCATCTCCGGAATATACTCCGTCACTTTATGCTTTTGATTTTTCTGTCTCAGATGTTTTTTCAAGTGGGCGTAGCCTAGCGAGTGAAGGAAAGTGAGTGGATGAGATATGTTTAAATTAAAAAGCAAACGACATCCTAGAGAAGTAGCCTTCATGTTTGTAGCAGTTGGTGCCGGACTTTTCATGTATCATTCAAGGATATATAAGCCACGTTCCGCTGAACTCTTAAGTGCGGTTTCAAAAATTGATGAACGAAAAAAAGAAGTAAGTGCTAATAAAATGCTGATCGGTGAGTTGAAAGTTAAGGTAGGAGACCTCAATAAGCGAGTGGAGCAAGCGCAGAATGATAAACCGACTCGTTTTTTATCGGAACTCATTAATGAGATTAATTCAAAAGAAGGTGGCGTAAGGGTTAATAGCTATACTTCTCAGGAGAAAGCCGTTGAAAACTCTATTTATGCTGTGAGTTTAAATCTAGAGCTTGAGTCAACATTCTTGGATTTGGCTACGCTTATGGAGCGTTTAGAGGAAAAGTATAAGTTTTTGGAATTTAAAAAAGTTGAAACAACTAAGGTAGACGATTTCTTACAGAAGTCTTTGTCTAAAGTATCCCTTTCTATTTACCTTGATAAGGAGAGAAACTAGTGAGAACTGTATTTCTTTTTATTTTCGTTTTTTCAGCTGTGCTTGTTAGTCAATTGAGCGCTCAGGAGTATCCTGTTGACTTTGATGATACTTTTTTTTCAAAAACTCCTTACTCACGCTGGATGCGTGATCCATTTAAGAATCCACCCGGATTCGCGAAAGCTAATTTAGCCAAAGACTCTTGGCCTAAGCTGAGTTCAGTTGTCATCAAAGACGATGCGGTTCCCTATGCAGTACTAGATGGTAAGAAGTACAGGGAGGGGCAGTTTGTTGATGAGAAACGTTATGTGTCAGCCATTGGAGAGAATTACGTCATAATTACAGAGGGTACTTTTGACTATGAACTTGTTATCCCAGATGCCAATAGAAGTATTGCGGGGAGCAAGGAGGATGAGAAATGATGTACGTATCTAAATTATTAATGTTTCTATTGTCTTTAATTGTTTTTCTTCAAGATACAAAGCTAGAAGCGCAGATGATTCAAGTGAAGGCTTATAAAACACGTCTCTCTGATGTTATGGATGATATCGGAACTCAAAGTCGAAAAAAAATTGTTTTAAATACTGAAGAGAATCCTCTTATTTCATTTGGCTCAAAAGAAGCTAGCTTGCAGGACACTCTTAAGAAAATTGAAAATCTATATGGATATTCTTTTAAAGTCGATAAGGGTGCGATCACTGTAAATGCCCCCGATAAAAAAGGTGGCCGCTCTATTGCCTCACTAGAAGATGCAGCTGATGCAACGCCTATGGAGCTTAGAGAGAGTGGGTATCGCTTTCGAACCGTGAACATGAATTATCAAGATCCCTCTCTAGTGGTTAAGCAAATTAAGCTTATTACAGGTGAAGACATTAAGTTTTTGGATGTTGATACGAAAAACAATGCTGTAGTTTTTTATGGTGATGAGCAAACTTATCGTCTAGTCAGACAAATTGCAGATGATGTTGACGTTTCTCCGCCGCAAGTTTTACTTTCTGCGCGAGTAGTTGAGGTGACAAGTAGTTTTTCTAAGGATTTAGGTGTTGCGCTTTCCCGAGAGCCGGGTACAAATAAGGGAGATATAACTTCTCCAAATGGCGGAAGCGGTGCAAACTTCACCCTTGGATATAAGTTTGGAATTATAGATAGTACGGGACTTTCTGCCACATTGAATGCAGGTGAGTCTAATGGTGATGCTAAAACTCTTTCAAGTCCTCAGGTGATTACGTCTGATGGAATTGCAGCGAATATTAGCAGTGATAACACGATTAACGTTAAAATTGGAACAACAGGTTCAAGTACGGATTCTTCAGGCGCAACTGCGGGTAGTTTGCAATCTGTAACTGCAGGTTTAAAACTAGATGTAACTCCTAAGGTGTTGCGTGATGGTCGCTTACGTTTGAAGTTAAATATTACAAATAGTCAGTTTGATGACACCCGTATTGACGGTGTTCCTGGACAGACGAGTACGGCCGTTCAAACTGAAATGATTATGAAAACTGGCCAGACCGCATCAATTGCTGGTCTTTATAAAAAACAAAGTAGTGATAAATCAGCAGGGGTTCCTTTGGCGATGCATGTGCCTCTTTTTGGTTGGCTTTTTAAAAGTAACTCTAAATCGGATACGCGTCAGGAAGTTATGGCTTTTATAACGCCTTCGATAATAGATATGGCCACTGAAAAGAGCATCAATTTAGATAACATAAAATTAGAGAACGATAAAAACGATAAGAAACTTTCTTCAAGGTAGAGGATATGAGCGAAGTCGAAGAAAAAGTAGAAGAGCAAAATTGGAGCAAAATGAAAATCGGCGAGATTCTCGTCGGTATGGGTAAGCTTTCTGAGATTGATCTTCAACTAGCACTTAAGAAAGGAACCTTGCGCCAGGAGCCCTTGGGCACGGTTTTGCTTACAGAAAACATGGTGACTGAGCTCGATTTGGCGAGCGCACTTGCTAAGCAAGCCAGTCTAGAGTTTAGAGATTTAGCGAACGTTCGTCTTGATAAAAAGATTTTAAAATTTGTTCCAGAGAGAGTAGCTAAAAAGTATATGGCTCTTCCTTTGGAAGAAAAAAAAGGTAAACTAACAATCGCAATTGATGATCCAACCCGCTTTATTGAGTTGAACTTTGTAAGGCAACTCGTAGGTGGTGAGGTTACGTTTGTAGTTGTACCTGCAAGTCAGCTGCGGAGGTTTTTAGATAAGGCTTATTTGGATGAGAATAGCGCCACTGAAGCAATTGCAAAAAAACTTCAACGCGTTAACCAAGCTGAAAGGTTACAGCAAGAGGCTTTAGATAAGACGGATAAAAAGCCTGAAAAACAAGCAGCTCCTCGAGATGCTCTTTCTATTGAGTCTTTGGTGAGTGAAATTATTGATGAGGCGATGGAACGAAAGGCTTCGGATATTCACATCGAACCGATGGAAGACAACATTGTAGTTCGTTATCGGGTCTTTGGTACCTTGCAAACAGCGAGTACGATTCCCTATGATCTCTATAACATCCTTGTAACGCGCTTAAAAATTGTTGCAAACTTGGACATCGCTGAAAAAAGAAAACCACAAGACGGTAGCTTTAGGCATTACTGGGGTGCGCGTGCGATCGATTTACGTCTTTCAACTTTGCCTCTCGTAAGAGGCGAGAAGTGTGTAATGCGTATTTTGGATAAATCTGCATTAAAGGCGAAGCTTGACCTTTTGGGTATGCCTGGAACTATGGCAGCAGATATTAAAACGATGTCGACAAAACCTTATGGGATTATCTTCGTTACCGGTCCGACAGGCTCTGGTAAAACAACTACAGTCTATTCGGTTCTAAATTTGTTAGATAAAAAACTAAAAAACATTACCACCATTGAAGATCCAGTGGAGTATCAGGTTGATGGTATAAATCAGGTTCAAATTAACAATGCAGCAGGTATTACTTTTGCTGCGGCTCTAAAAAGTATTTTACGACAGGATCCAGATGTGGTGATGGTCGGTGAGATTCGAGATAAAGAAACAGCTGACATTGCCATTCGAGCCGCTTTAACGGGTCACTTGGTTATTAGTACCTTGCACACGAACGATTCCGTAGCAGCCATTTACCGCCTTATGGATATGGGGATTGATGCGTTTCTTGTGGCTGCCGCTATTGTAGGGATTATTGCTCAACGTCTTGTTAAGAGGCTCTGCCTTCATTGTAAAACAACGGGGCCAGTGGATCCAGATGAGAGACGTTGGTATGGGGAACATTTAATTCCCGAAGGCACCATTGTGGGTAAAAAGGTAGGCTGTCCAAAGTGTTTTAATAGCGGATACTCGGGTCGAGAGGCCGTATTTGAGCTTTTAAATCCCAACGAAGCCGTAAGACGCGCTATATCAGATGGCAAAACTGACCAAGAGATTGCTCTTGTTTTAAAGGAAACTGCAGGCTTTAAGCGGATGAGAGAAAATTCTCTTGAAAAAATCCTCAACCATATCACAACGGTTGAAGAGGTTATTGAGCAGACCAACTAGTAAGGGCCTCTCATTTAAGAACAGCATCTAAAGAAAATCTTAAGTATCAGAGCATAAAGCTTGCGAATTCTAGTGTCTTCGCCCTAGAAATAAGACATGAAATTTTCTTGGCCTCAAGGAACTCCCACCTCGGCCCCAGTGCGTCTCGCCCTTCGACAAGCTATCTTAGAATCTATTCATTTAGCTGAGTCGGGACATCCTGGTGGCTCTCTTTCACTTGTTGAGATTTTAACTTCAATTTTTGAATCTAAATTTCAGCATTCACCAGAAAATCAAGAAGATCCTACACGGGATCGTATTGTGCTCTCAAAGGGGCATGGTGTGCCAGCGCTCTACGCACTTTATTCTTTCTTGGGTTATTTTCCTGCGATTGAAATGCGAGGCTTGCGTAAGTCGGGACATTTTTTACAGGGGCACCCTGATAGGCTGAGATATCCGTTGATGGAAGCCTCGACTGGGAGCTTGGGACAAGGCGCTTCTATAGCACTTGGTTTAGCTTTGGGGCTTAGAGTACAATTTGAAGCTGGAGAGCTTTCTCGTTTGCCTAAAGTCTATTGTGTTCTTGGAGATGGAGAGTCTCAAGAGGGGCAAGTTTGGGAATGTCTTATGAGTTGCGGTAAATTTCTACCCGGCAATTTGATTTTTGTTTTAGACGCCAATAAAGCGCAAATTGATGGTTACACCGAAGACGTCATGAATCTTGAGCCGATTGTCGATAAAGTTAAAAGCTTTGGCTTAGATGTTACGGACCTCGATGGGCACGATGTTGAAGCGCTGAAGGCAAAATTTAACTCCATTGAAATTAAGCCTCATGCTCCCGCGCAGTTTATCGTAGCGCGCACTGTAAAAGGTAAGGGTGTGCAGAGCATGGAAGGTGTTGTGGATTGGCATGGAAAAGCTCCTAATAAAGAGGAGCTTAAGAAATCTCTTACGGAGCTTTATGCTTCAGATGATCGAGTGAACGGGTCACTTCTTGAGGAGTCCATATGACATCTGTAACAAATTTTGAAAATTATTTTGATTCTAATGTAAAAGCAAAGGCAACTCGCGCTGCTTTCGGTGAGTTTTTGGCGGAGGCAGGATCACGCAATTCACGGATTGTGGTGTTAGATGCGGATCTTTCTAAGTCGACTCAAACGCAGCACTTTGCAAAAAAGTTCCCTAAGAGATTTTTCAATATGGGAATCGCAGAAGCAAATATGATTGGTACTGCCGCTGGTCTTGCTCGCGCGGGATTTATTCCCTTTGCAGCAAGTTTCGCCTGTTTTTTAACAGGTCGTTTTGATCAAATTCGAATGAGTGTTTCATTTACAGGGACAAATGTTCGACTTGTGGGGACACATGCGGGAGTGGGAATTGGCGAAGATGGCCATAGTCAGATGGGCCTTGAAGACATTGCATTAATGCGCTCACTTCCCAATATGACAGTTCTTCAGCCAGCAGACGAGCAAGACACGCTTCAGTTAATGGAGTGGTCTTTGACTCACAATGGTCCGTGTTATTTTCGTTTAACGCGACAAAATTTAAAAGCTGTAAAATGGAAGAAAGATAAAGCAGCCGTTGGTATGTGGGACTTTCTTCATACAGAACAAACCAGCATTGTCTTAATTAGTTCTGGCGGTCTTTTGGGGTACGCTTTTCAGGCAGCAGAGCAACTCAAGGCGGATGGCCATGCGGTATCTGTTGTGAATGCTTCTTGGCTGAATCCAATTGCAGATTTGAACTTTTCTAAAATTAAAGACCTCGCTCCTAATCTCGTAGTTAGCGTTGAGGATCATTACACTTTTGGTGGCTTAGGGACGGCTGTTGCGGAAGAGTTGGTTCAGAGACAAATACAAGTTCCACTCCTTAAGGTAGGCGTGAATGAGTTTGGTGCCTCAGCAAGTCCAAAGGATAACTTAAAAACATATGGCTTGGATGCTGAAGGAATTTACAAGCAAGTCAAAGAGAAGCTTCGCCATTTGTAATTAATGGATAAGTTTTGAATGCAGGCATTTAAAGAATTTCTAATTGTACAAGTTATAGCAATTGCTCATCTTTTGATGCGACTGACTTGGCGTAAAAAAAAAGGAGCATTGGCTCCAGAAATTCAAGCACGTATTGATCAAAAGAAACCTGTGATTTTTGCACACCTCCATCAAGATGATGTATCTTTAAGTGCATTTTTTGTAGGCGTCCCCGTGGGAGTTTTGGTTTCTCACAGTAAAGACGGCAACCTCTTAGCTCGTTTTTTTAAGAAGATTGGTTTTGTTGTGGCCCGGGGGAGTTCTTCTCGAGGAGCTGCGTCTGGTTTTTTAGAATTATTGAGACTTACAAAAGAGCAGAATCTTTGTTGGATAACATTTGCAATGGATGGACCACGTGGCCCTATCGCTCAAAGTAAAAAAGGAGTTTTTAAACTGGCAGAGCTTTTAGAGGCACCAGTCGTTCCCGTGGTAGCCTTGGCTAACTCTCGCTGGACCTTAAGTCGTTCCTGGTCGAAAACATTTATTCCTAAGCCATTTTGTACTTTAGAAGCAAAGTTTTTAGAGCCGATATCTGCAAGCGAAATCATAAAACATACTTCCGTTAAGGATTATGCGCCTCTAATTGATGTGCTGAATACAAGGATACAAGTAGCTAAAAAGGGATATCTTTAGCTTTCCTTAGAAAAGGTAGCTCACCAGAATGTCGATACTTCCTAATCCAATCTTATCGCCCCCTGTGCCGAAAGATGGGTTGAGGGTGTCTGTCATGTTATTGAATGTTACCTGTCCCCTTAGCTCAACACCAAGCTTAGTGGCTTGGCCAATTTTAAAATCTGAGGCAAGGCCGAAGAGTCCGCCAAAGTTAATCCTCTTAAATCCGAATTCACTCCAAGTGTAGTCACGGCTCACGTTAACTACGCTCCCAGGAACATTAGAGTAATTACTATCAACAGATATTTTTTGAATACCATAGGAAACGTACATGCCGAGTCCAAATCGATAATCTGCAAAAGTTTCAGTCTTCACTTTGTAATAACCAATGATGGGAAGTTCTATTTGACGAAGTGTTAATTCAATAGAGTTTCTAACGGTACTAGATGCGCCATCGCTTAGTTCTCCGGCCCATTTGGCAGATCGATTTGTGTAAAGAAGGTCAGCTTCAAATGCCCAGGTGTCTTGGTCATATCTAAATAGGCCTCCGAATTGATAGCCTAAAAGACCACTGGGACCCAGAGAACCTGAATATGTTGTTGAGCTAATGCTTGTTGATGCCGTTACTCCCGAGGTAAATGTTGTGTAGTTTCCGCCTCCCATCACTCCGAAGTTAAATTCAGAATGTCCTTGGTATGCAAAAAACGTAGATAGGGCCACAAGACTTAGAGAGTACTTTCTCATTGTTTTCACCTTTATATTTTATCGGATAAGGCACTCGACAGTTGAACAGCGTTATTCCAAAAAACAGGGATATTTTGACGGAGACTCAAAGTCTCTCATCTTTCTGCACTAAAGATCGATAAGAGAAGAGTGAGGGCATTCGTAGCGAGTCTTATTTTTGCTTGTAGTTTTATTCTAGGTGCCGTGCCTTTGACGCTTGCTTATTCTGGTCAACTTCAAGCGCACTCATCGCAAGAGCTTTTGAAGAAAAAGGCAGGTCAATTGATTTGGGTGGGCTATCACAATCTGGAGCAGATTAAAGAAATTCAGCCCTCTGGAATTGTGTTTTTTGGTTGGAATATAAAAACGGCGCAAGATTTGCAGAATGCTGTACGTGGTATACGCAAACAAGAGAAAGTTTTAGGGCTTGAGCGTGCCTTAACCGCTCTTGATCATGAGGGTGGGCGTGTGATGCGTCTTAAAAGTGGCCTGTCGGCAGTGCCTGATGCGGCGGCTCTCGGAGCTACGCGCGATAGTGAACTCGTATCCGAAGTTTCATTCATGATGGCACGCGAGCTTAAGAATATTGGTGTTGATATAAATTTTGCACCCGTCATGGACAGGGGCGACGCCAGAAGTTTTTTGGAGAATAGGGTTTGGGGAGATAATTCACAGGACGTAACTCAAATGACGAGTGCGTTTTTAGAAGGCCATATTCGAGGCGGCACTTTTCCATTTCCTAAGCATTTTCCAGGTCACGGACCTCTTGCGTTTCAAGATGTGCATTTTATAAAAGGGATAAATTATCAAAGTAAGGAAAAAATGATGAGTGAGGACTTGCCACCATTTTTACATGCGATGCATGATCCTCGTATTCCTGGCCTTATGACCGCTAACGTAGAGTTAGAAGCCTTTGGAAGGCAGACCGCAAGTTTGTCGAAGCGAGTGCTTTCTGATTTTTTAAGAAAAGAACTTGGATATGAGGGATTTATTTTATCAGATGATTTGGAAATGGGAGGAGTTTCTTCTCAGAGTATAGATGTTGCCGATACTGCATTAAAGAGTTTAACTTCGGGAGTTGATTCTGTATTGCTAGTTTGGGATCAAGAAGCTCAAAAGCGTGTCAGGGACCGCATTGTTCAGGCGATGCAGAGTGGTGAGTTGAGCGAGGCTGATGTTGATCGAAAGATTGCACGCATTCAAAATATAAAAGAAAAAGTTTTAAAAATTAAATATGAAAGTCAAAAGTTTCCATCCATTTCTTTTGCTCAAAAAAGAGAGCTCATTAATAGAGCGTGGTTAAATTCACAGAGCTGGGTTTTGGGTACGGAGTCTGAGTTGGTGAAAAACTTAAATCCAAATTCTAAATCTCCTTGGTTAGTCCTGCTCCCTCAGGGAGCTTATGCCCGCGAGTGGAAACGCTTTAGAGCGCAAGATAAGATCCTTCGCTTTGATGTTACTCGGGGTGAAAATACACAATTGCTCAAGTTTATGGAAAAGGCCTCTAAGAACTCCCAGCCGCTTGTAGTTGTCACTCCGCCTTTGCATAAAGACGGGGGTGAGTGGGTTCGGGCTCTTTCTCGCTTTTTCAATAAAAGTTACAAAGACCCCTCTTGTAAGGCTCCTGTTCTGTGGGTTCATATGGGAGTGCTTCCTGTGAGGAGCCCGCGCATAGAAAAGCCTCAAAAGCCCTTTTCTTTGGTTCACCTCAATAGTGCCTCTTCAATAAGTTTGCGTCATTTCCTTGGAGTGCTAAGCTCTAGAGCTAATTCATGGAACTCAGTTTCCCAGAGATACTCCTTGTCCTCGCAATCGCCCTAATTGTAATGGGCCCTCGAGATTTAATTAAAACTTCGCAACAACTCGGACGTTGGATGGGAAAAATTAAAACTCAGATCAATAATCTGAAAGTTGTGCTTACAGAAGAAGTTATGCAAGAAGACAAAGATAGAGACAAAACAAAAGATGAATAAAATGCCTCTCTTGTCTCATATTGAAGAACTCTTGAGGCGCTTAAAGAGAGCGTTCCTGTGGATCGTCTTAGGAGCAGCTGTAGGATATTATTTCGCAGACATAATTTTTGAAGGTCTAAAAGCGCCTGTAGAGGTGTTTTTAGGAGCCAATAATCCATTGGTGTTCACGCGCTTTTTTGAAAAAATTGGAGTTTTGTTTCGCATTGCTCTTATTGCTGGAGTTCTTTTTGCTTCGCCTTTTTTAGGTTTTGAAGTTTTAGCTTTTGTAAAACCTGCTCTCAAAGAGGTGGAGCGTAAGCATGTGAAGACCTTAATTACCTCTTTTGTACTGTGCTTTATTGCGGGAAGCCTTGTTGGGTACAAGTATATTCTGCCCCTTGTCATTAAAACTGTTTTGTCTTTTGGAAATAAAGATCTTGTTCCCATGTTGACTGTTTCGTCATATGTGAATGCAGCGATTGGGATTGTACTAATGAGCGCGCTGTTTTTTGAGATACCCGCCGTAATGTTCAATCTATCCCTCTGGGGATGGGTTAAATCGGCTACCTGGGCTAAATCAAGGCGTATTTCTGTCGTTTTAAACGCGATCGTGTCGGCTTTTTTAAGCCCACCTGACCCTTGGAGCATGTTATTAATGATGATTCCACTTCAAGTACTTTTTGAGTGTGGAATTCTACTGGCAAAAGTAGGAGAAAAGTTCTCTAATAGTGCTGAAAACGGTGCGATTAAAGGAGAGGGGTCATCCTTAGATATATGAAGCAGTTATTGAGATTTAGAATTTTTTTATTTTTGAGTGTTTTTTTGAGTTCTGCTCTTTTTGCGAATCCAGATATTCTCATCGGATTGACTCCCAATGAAGCGGTTCCAAAAGTAAAAGAACTTGAGGCCGAACTCGCTAAAAGATTGGGCGAAAAGGTTGTTCTTTTTGTTGCGCCTAATTACGAAGAGCTTTCTGTTGCTTTTCAAAAAGGAGCTGTTCAATTTGCAATTTTACCTCCGCGCTTAGCGATTAAGTTAGAGGCTAAAACACCTCTTCGATATTTACTTAAAAAAGTTTACGGCGAGTCTGAGTATTATTATTCTGCAATTGCAACTTTGAGTAATTCTTCTATCAAAAATCTTAAGGCGCTTAAGGGTAAAAAAGTTGGATTTGTAGATCTCGAAAGTGGCAGCGGTTATTTATATCCAAGGCAGATGTTAAGGCAGGCAGGTTTGCCGGACGGAAGCTACACGGAGTCTTTTCATGTGACTCATGAAAAGGCGCTCGAAGCTCTTGTTAAGGGCGAAGTCGACGCGGTAGGCGTTTGGGCAGATGAGCCTTCAACTAAAGAAGGCGCATGGACAAAGTTTTCTGAAAATATGCCAAAGAAAGTTAAATTTAGAGCGCTCGCTTATTCTGAACCTATTCCAAACGATCCTCTTATTGTGAGAGAAGACTTTCATAAAGCACAGCCCTCTAAGGTCTTGCGTCTTATGGAAGTGCTATTAGCGTTAAGTGAGGAATCCTCTCTTATAAAAGACGTAACAGGGGCAGATCGCCTTACAACAGCGACTCGCATGCATTTTGAAAGCGTTAGACAACTCGAAAGCAAAGCGGCTCCCAATACACCCTCTAAGAAAAAGTAGGTGCATGATGAAAACAACTTCTAAATTACCTGAAAAATCTGAAGTCCTCTTTTCGGCTAAAGAAATAGATCTTCTTGTGAGCAAGCTTGCTGGAGAAATAGGGGCTTCTCTGAAGGGTTCTGAGCGTGAGAGTATATTTATCTGTGTTCTTAAAGGTGCGTGGGTTTTTATGGCAGACCTCGTAAGAAAAATTCCAGCTCCAGTCGAGGTTGATTTTTTAAGGGCCTCTTCGTATGGGCAAGGCACTCAAAGCTCTGGTCTTGTGAAGGTAGAGATTCCTCATTCTCTCAGTGTTGAAGGCAAGGATGTGTATCTACTCGATGAGATTGTAGACACAGGGAGAACACTCCTCGAGTTAAGAGGCGCTTTTTTGGCAAAAGGCGCAGCAAGCGTAAAGCTTGTAACTCTTTTAGATAAAAAATCTCGTCGTGAAGTTGAGATTGAGCCTGATTTTGTTGGCGTAGAAATTCCCGATGTTTTTGTGGTGGGTTACGGATTGGATTGGTCTGAGCGCTACAGAGACCTGCCCGATATTCATTCTATTATTACAGAATAAAAGGGAGCTAGCGACTTACTGTTGCTGTGTTCGTGCTGGGAGTGCGTGTCGGTCCACAGGGACAGCCCTGCGAATTGTTTGTGCTTGGGGACAAAGCTCACTTACGGGTGTCTCAAAGCTTGCCAATACTTGAGCTGCTTTTAGGAGACTTTCGGAGCGTTCGGGCTGTTTTCTTTGAGCTCGGTCAAGGGCCAAAAACCAGGCAACTTTTTGCATGTTCATAGCTTTGTTTGCTTGGGTTGCATATTGCAGCATGCGTTTTGCGAGATAGACTCTTTCAAGGGCTTGGGCGCGATCAGCTGCAAGTGCTGGCTCTCCCTCAGGATATTGCGCGGCTATTTTTTCAAGTGAGAGAATGTGGGGGCCGTAGGCTTCGCTGTAGGCTTTAATATAGGACTTGCCTTGAACTGCTTTTGTAAATGAATCTGCAAAAATGATTTCGTAGTGAGCGGGACTTTGGCTTGTTTCTGAGAAGAGTTCATTCCAGACTTCACTTAAAATTTGAATGTTTTCTGTGGCAATTGTCTTAAGCAAATCAATTTCTTCTTTTTTGGCAAAGACTGGGGAACCGCTAAACTTTTTAAGAAGAGCTTCCTTCCATTCGGCACAAGTTTCGGGATCATTGAAGGCTCTTAGATTCTTTGAGGCAATGAGTGTAATTTGGTTTCTGAGCTCAAGTGTTGTTTCTATGCTTTGCCCTAGGTAACTAAAGCAAAGACTCATTGTAAGCAGTAAATTTTTGTAAGAACTCTTCATCCTCTCATTTTACGATGCTTTAGATGTCAGATCTCTCAAGCATTCGACTAAAAAAGGACTAAATGCCGTATAGAAAGTAGACAGCTGTTAAGGGCCTGTCCCCGATAACACTTTTGTTAACAATGTTAAGATGAGAGTTTCTTATAAGTCTAGAGATTGAATTCTGCAGGTATCTCCAAAGGTGGGATCACCTCGAGAACTGGCATTTCTGGGGCAAGCGTCATTTTGAAGGGAAGGCTTTCAAACATCCACCTAATAACGGGACCAGAGGAAAGTTTCCATTCAGACTGTGCACATTCTTCAAAAGACTTTTGTATGGGGTCGAGGCCTATCTCAAGAATGCTGAGGTCTTTTTTGATGCAAAGTTTGAGGATCTCGTCCTGAAGGGTATTTCCAGGAACTGACTCGAGAGTCAGTTCTGAAGCGGTAATTTGCTTCTCGCTTATTTCAGCAAGTTTATCGTGAATAGGATCTGTAAGCTTGTGGCAGCGAAGCCCAGCTTCTCCTCTGCGCAGTAGAATTACGCAACGAGGTTGTGCTTGAGTAATCCAACGATCGACTGTTTTAAGGAGCTTCTCGATTTTGGGCCCTGTAGCCTCTGCGTTCGTATCAAAACCTACGAGGGTAGAGAAGTAGAGTTTGTCTTGCGGAACCATGTAGCCGCGTTGCAGGCTCTTAAGGGCCATGCTTGCAATGTAGGAATCAACACGTGCTTCTTTGGACTGGGGTCCAATAACTAAAAAGACATGTTGTGGGTTTTCGGTTTCTTTCTGAGGCGTTGTAGTTGGAATGAATTCAAAAAGGTGAGCGGTCTCATCTTGACCCCTGGCAACCTCAGTTGAAAATGAAACAAATTCTAGTAATTCTCCTGTTGAATCGAAGCGGCTTAAACTCATTCCTCTTGTCTTACAATCAGACAAAAGAGTTTTGAAAGGGAAAAATGCATGAAAGAAAAAATAATTCACTTAACATTGTGCGTGATTAAGAAAGAGTTGACTTGGTCGCAGAACTAGATTGAATTCCGCAGCTTCAATTTTAGCTATGAATTTTGACTTTATAGAAGATCTTAGTGTCTAGCGCGTTTAGAAAAGTGTTTACTTTTAAGTTCTTTCCAGAATTCTTCGTTTACTTTCCAGAGCTGATCAAAGGGATTTCCGTGACATTCCGCGAGCATTTTGAGAGTGAAAAAGAACTGAGCTTGAGTTTCGATATTGCGTTTTTGAAGAAAGAAAAGTCGCTGTTGTGGACGATGGCTTTTGAGAACTCGATTAAGCGTTTGCTGTATCGCTTCGAGATATCCAAGTTCCGCTTTGGAGACAAGTATGTCATCTTTTAGATGAAGCGTTTCTGGACGAAGTTCAATTCTATTTTTTGTAACATGAAACAAAAGCGGAAATAGAAAGGGGGCGGATAAGTGCTGATTGGGCCAATGGATTTTTTTGGCCGCTCTGTCATAGCAACTGAGCATATCAAAAAAAGCAGCTCCTTGTTGATGGCAATGTTTTGCAAGGCAAGGGCTTACGAATTCCAGTAATTTATATTTTTGCAGCTTTTGAATAAAGCTTGAAAGGTAGCCATCTTTAGCCATTTTTAAAAACTCTTCGCGCGTACGCTCTTTTTTTGCTTGTAGCAAACAAGCAGCTTTGCTCTTAAGAGCAGCTTCAGTTTGTTTTTCTAAGTGAAAGCCAGTGCGAACTTCAAAGCGAACTGCTCGAAGAATACGTACAGGGTCTTCTTCAAAGCGTATAAAAGGGTCACCTATAGTTCGAATGCGTTTAAGCTGGATGTCTTTTTCGCCACCCACATAGTCTACGATCTTTTTACTTGTGGGATCAAAAAACAAGCCATTGAGAGTGAAATCTCTTCGTTCGGCATCGTCTTTTTCGCTCCCAAAAACATTTTCATTGATGGTTCCACTGAGTGTTTTTTCAGGAGCTCTTCTAAATGTTGTTATCTGAAATTCATGAAGGTATTTGTTGCGATCGATGGGAGGAAAGATCATTTGCTTACTGCCCATGAGTTGTTTTCGGCGTCTAGCGACAACAATTCGAAAGCGTTTCCCAATGATTTGCGATCTTTGGATGAGCATCTTAACTCGGAAGGGGTTTGCCGAAGTTGCGATATCGAAATCCTTGGGCTGCATGCCTAACAAGAGGTCTCTTACACATCCGCCTACCAGATAGGCTCGGTGCCCACCACGTTGGAGATCTTTCACAATGTCGAGGGCTTGTGAATCAATAAGTTTTTTGTAGTTTTCTGGAACTTTTGCTTTTCGTTTAAAAAGGCGCCAGATCATTGCTCAAGCTCCGGGAGTTTAAGCACAGGGATGTCTTTCAATGTGAAAAAACTTCTTTTTTGGTCGATAATTTCTTGAGCCTCGTTTTTGAAGGTTAAAAGAGATTTGCGAAGAGAGTTGAGATCAAGGCCCAAATGAGACTCTCCCATTTTTTCGAATTTATTAAGCGAGTCTTGAGCAAGCTTGATAGCGCCCTTCGGGTTTTCTCCGAGGACATGGTAAAAGGCTGCAGCAGCTTGAATAACACCCTGTAAAAAAGTTTTGAGTGGGGGCTGCTTAATCATCCAGATGTCTTCTAAAACTTCGTGGCATTCCCAAAAGTACTTTGAGTTAAAGAGCTCAATTGCACGGAGGTATTCTTTCCGTTCCTGAGTGTTTAACTCTAAAGATAATTCCAAAGGCACAACCAACGCTCCATTAAATACTACAGGTTGGCCAATACTTGGCACCTGCGTTTTAAAACATACATAAAAAGCAGAGGTCTGGGAAGTCTTCATTTAAGAATGAATGGGGTGAGCGGGGTCAAGCTGCTAGTTTTTCTCTAAGAATGGTGCTCATGTTGAGTTTTTTATGTGCTTGAATGAAAATGGGGGCCAGTTTGGGATCAAATTGTGTCCCGGTGCAACGTTCGATTTCGGCATAGGCCTCATCTGCAGTTTTGAATTTCCTGTAGATTCGAGTTGATGTCATGGCATCGAAAGTGTCTGCTAAGAGTATCAGACGAGCGATCCAGGGGATTTGCTCTCCTTTGAGTCCTTCGGGGTAGCCTTTTCCGTCCCAACGTTCATGGTGGCTGCGAATAGTTTCGCCCATATGCTTAAGGCTGTTTACGCTTTCAACAAGTTTCTGGCTATCAACAGCATGAAGCTTCATGAGAATAAGTTCATCGGGAGTGAGAGGACCAGGTTTTTTAAGAATACTATCGGGAGTAAAAATCTTGCCAACATCATGAAAGAGCGCGCAGAGCGTTGCCTCGGTAAGTTGTTCAGGAGGAAGCTTGAGTTCACATCCGAACGCATTTACGAGCTCCGCAACGCGCAGTGAGTGATAAAATGTGTAGGGGTCTTTTTCAAAAAGTCGGACGAAAAGTCTTCTTGCTTTTTCTTGTGCTGCAAGCTGGCGAACAGAGAACTTTACCTGCGTAGAGTCGCAGGGGTGCAATGATTCATCTAGCAAAGAGACTAACGAAGGAAATTTATCCACAAAAAATACCTTTTTAAATCCTTACCTTCAAATATATCGGTAGTACTTAGAAAGACTTAAAGTAAAAGTTAACCCAATCTTAACATTCAACAAATCCGTTGTTGATATAGAGTTTACGGGCCTCTTGAATGAGTTCGTCAGTACTTTTGACAGAATATTCATCAATTATGGGGTTAATTTTTCCAAGAAAACGGCTGACTTGCTCGCCTTTGTACTTGGAATATAAGTCTCCTTTGGGGAGGACTTCCCAAGGCTTATAGAGTGCGAGTACATAAATCGGGACTCTTTGCTCTGCGGCAATTCTAAAGGCGCCACTTTTAAAACGAAGCAGGCAGCCCGTGGCACTTCGGGTACCCTCGGGTGCCAGAAAAATTTGGAATCCTTCGCTGAGTCTTTCGGTGAGAGTGCTCTTGGCTCGGGTAGCGGAATTCTTGTGGCCTCTGTGTATGGCGACATGCTTAGCGGCCCAGAGCGCCCAGCCCATAAGGGGGATCCAAAACATTTCTCTTTTAGCTAGCATTCTTAAGTTCGGGCTGCAGGTCATGTAAATGAGGGGGATGTCTATCAGGCTTGAATGATTTGCTATGACCACGGCGGGTTCTTTGGGGTCGTAGAGATCTAAGTTCTCTATGCGAATTGTCAGTTCTAAGCTCCACATAACCCATATAGCGCAAGAACGCATCAAGTGTGCATCGTAGCGTGGAGGCAAAAAGAGGAATTTTCTCAAAAGTATGAGACAAGACCACAAAAAAAATGAAACCACGACCCCAAACATTCCAAGAACAGCCCGCAGCGGATTGCGCTTCGTTAATTTGATGTCGGGCAATGTCACGACTCTGTCTTTAGGCTTTTGAAGAGCCTAAGGCAATTCAAAATGACTTAGCTTTTATTCAAGGCACCTTTTTGATGTTAAATCGTGTAAATTTTGTTTGTGAGACTGCAATCCATCCAATAATCTTGGGGTATGTCTGGCGATTTAACAGCATCTTTTGTGCGTTCCATGTGTATCGGTGAAATTGAAGAAGAACTTCTTTTCCCCTATCCCAAGCTTAAGGATACCGAAAAAGAAATGCTTAAGAGTATTTTTGATTCGATTGCTACTTGGCTCAAGCCTAAAACAGAAGACTTTAGGAAGTGGGATCAGATTGGAGATCAGCCACCTGAGTTGATTGAAGAAATAAAACAAATGGGACTTTTTGGTCTTATTATTCCTGAAGAGTTTGGTGGGCTCGGTTTAAGTACCATGGCCTACTCTCGTATTATTCAAGAACTTTCTCGTTATGACGGTTCCATTGCACTGACTGTGGGTGAGCATAGCAGTATCGGTATGCGCGGAGTTTTAATGTTTGGGAACGACGAGCAAAAGAAAAAATATTTACCGAAGCTTGCGACAGGTGAATTGATAGCAGCTTATTGCTTGACTGAGTCGGGAGCTGGATCTGATGCGGCTTCAATTAAAACGAAGGCTCATTTGGATGGCGATCATTGGGTTTTAAACGGTGAAAAAATTTGGATTACCAATGGTGGGATTGCAAATTTCTTTACAGTTTTTGCTGCAACCGATACTCCAGAGGGAAAAATCACTGCTTTTATTGTGACGCCCGATATGGGAACAATTAGCATAGGGCCTCACGAAGATAAGATGGGGATTCGGGCTAATTCTACAACGACTGTAAATTTCGATAATGTGCGCGTCCCTAAAGCGAACGTCTTAGGTGAGGTAGGTAAGGGCTTTAAGGTTGCTGTAAAAATTCTCAATAATGGTCGTACCGGATTAGGTGGCGGCTGTGTGGGTGGAATGAAAAAGTGTATTGAGCTTGCCACTAAACATGCCAAAGAGCGCAAGCAGTTTGGACAAAGCATTTCTGAGTTTGGCCTCATTAAAAAGAAAATTGGGCAGATGACTGTCGATTGTTATGCCTCAGAATCTGTTGTGACTATGGTTTCGGGATTAATCGATCAGGGCTATGAAGACTATGCCGTTGAAGCCGCTATTTCTAAGATTTTCGCCTCAGAAGCATTGTGGAGGTGTTCGGATGAAGCTCTTCAAGTTGCTGGCGGAAATGGTTTTATGCGCGAATACCCTTACGAAAGAATGATGCGCGATTGCCGCATCAATCGAATTTTTGAAGGGGCCAATGAAGTTCTGACTCTCTTTGTGGCTTTGACAGCTATGAAGGATGCCGTAGATCAACTTAAAGGCTTGAGTCAGGCCATTAATATAGGAAGCGATAGTAGTGTTTTCAAAGACCCCATTAAGGGCTTTGGTGTTTTAAAGGAATACGCAAGAATGAGGGTGGCGACGAAGACAAAGTACGGACGCCCTTCCTTCACAAAAGCACATGCTGACATTAAGGCTGTTGCAGTTCTTTTCGAAGATGAAATGCAAAATTTGGTAAATGTTGTCGATCAGCTTCTACGAAAGCATGGCAAAGCCATTATTGGTAAGCAGTTTGCGACTTCTCGACTGGCCAATATTATGATCGATATGTTTGTTATGGCATGTATGATCAGTCGAGTGACTCAGGCCCTTGAGGAAAAGGGGCCAGAAGCCTCTTCCAAAGAAATAGAGATTTTGCAGACTTTTGCCTTCCAAGCAAAACGTCGCATGAAAGACAACCAAAAACAGATAGATCGCAACATGGACGAGGAAATTAAGTCCTTGGCGGTCTTTGCTACCGAGCAAGAGCACTATGCATGGGATATTTTATAGCTATTTCCAGCAGACTCGTGGCTGACAGCCGAAAACTCGGCTGCTATACATTTTTTATGCGTATTCTGCATGTGTTCCCTTTGTTGGCTCTTGTTTTGCTATTTTCTTGTACTCAAGAAAAGGGGGCAGAGCTTTATTTACTAGAAGGTGCTTGCGAGGTTCAGGTAAAAACAAACGTAAAGACGAGTGATATCTATGTGGACGGTATTTTGATTGGTCATGGAACGGCCTCTACAAAAGTCCCCTGTGGAGAAAAAAGAGTTCAAGTTGAAGCTGAAGGAAAGTGGACAGTTGAAGATTATAAGGTCGTTAATTCTAAACTTCCCTTGGAGCTTTCTTATAAATTAGTGAGTATTAAGGGCGTTAAGAATTGGGCGATGTCTTCTGAGTTTATTGCTCAGCTTAAAAAAGGGCAGGGACCCCTAAACATAGCAAATCCTAAACATAAATTAATTGCCGAACTTCGTGCAAAAAAACGTAACGAGCAAGGTTATAACTTTAGCGCTGAAGAACTTGCTTCAATTGCAAAAAAAGCGGCTGCATCTGATTCTGAAGGTGAAGCTGGTGGTGCAATTCAAATCGATCCAAATACAAACTTTGATGATCCAAAGACGTGGTTATAGAAGAATGTATACAAACGATGCTGCTGTGGTGAAATAGGTAGACACACAGGACTTAAAATCCTGTGGGGGGCGACTCCCGTGCCGGTTCGATTCCGGCCAGCAGCACCAATAAAATTCAGAAGAAAAATCCCCCAAAACTTAAAGGCTTGAAATTGTTTCAAGCTGGTTTTTACGAATAGAGGGTCTGAGCATGCGTGACATCAAGGCACAACACGAGAAAACAGAAGGGTTGGCTATTCTTTGGCTATTTTTGGCTACAGTGAAATTCAGCATTATGTTTGGTCAGTGTAGCGGGTCATCCATTTACTAAAGATCAGGAATTTAGAAGGGCTCTAAGGGGCCACGAAGGAGAAAAGAATGGTCAGTATTATTTGGAGAATTATACAAGGATGTTTGCTTTAGGTTTGGTGATTTCTGCGGTGGACGTTGTGAGGATGGCAAACAAAGCCAAGCGATCCATTACACACGGTCAAATGAGTATGAAGGGGTTAAACAGCGGGCTCAAATACAGAAAAATAACCCCCGTGGGAGCTCCCAAAGCGTATTGGAAAAAGAAACCAATTATTAATAGATAAATTTATAAAAAGCCGAAGCTTGCAGAATTTGCGGGTCTTTGGCTTTTTCATCGGTGCAAAAGGATAGATATGAAGAATTGTAATCAAGGTGTAGTTGTCTTGTACGCGCACGACAATGCGCAAGTGAGTAAGCTTAAGCATTTCTGCGGGCGCAATAATATAGATAAATTTGAGATACTTTTAGAGGAAAACAAAGCTGAGTCTTCAGCGCCAAGCTGGGGAAAGTTTCGGGATATGGTGGAAGTGAAAAAGGTTGACCGAGTTTTCGTCTATTCATTTTCGAGTGTAGCTAAAAGCTCTATGCAACTACTTGAAGTTTTAGAGGGGCTTGAGGCACGGGGAGTCTCTTTTGTTTCTCTGTTGGAAAAATTCGATAGCCAAATACCTACGGGTAAGGGGTTTCTTGGTAACCTAAAGACTCTTGTGCGCTTTGAAAAAGAAGTCATTTCGGACAGAACAAAAAAAGCAGTCCAAGCCGCTCGGGCCAAGGGCAAGCGAGTGGGAAGAAAGAGGACTAGGCCAAGTTCGCTTATTCGTAGTTTCTTGGTTAAAGGGCTTTCTCACAGGGAAATTTCCTTAATTCTTGACGTGAGTGTGGGCACCGTTGGGCTTGAAAGTCGGGAGTGGAAAAAAGAGCGTGGAATATCGAACGTAAGTGCTTAAGCGGCTTTTTTCATTCTTTCCAAGCCTTCAATAACAAGGGTTCTCATCAGAGTTTGATAAGGTAATCCTTTTTTTGCAGCTACTGATTTAAGTTCGGCAACGGTTTCTTGGGGCAAGTTAATGCTGGTTGGGAACTTCTTGGATGACTTCAGTTTTTTATAGGCAGCCTTTACTTTTTTGGTGTCGAAACTAATTTTCTCATATCCTTTTTCACTTTTAACGTAATTTTTCATACTCTTTTAAATCCTTTCTATTCATTTTCCGAATAGATATAACTCTTATTTTCTTACCTCTAATCGTAAAACATACGAAGAGGTGCCTACCTGTATTCGTAACGCCATAAGCCCCGTATCTATCCTCTGGGACGGGCGGCCTTACCTGCTTTCCTAAAAGAATGAGAAAGTCTTTCATGTGAAAGAGGCTTTCAGCTTCTTCGCAGGTTATCTCGTGTTTAATGGCGCTTTTGACCTTATTGCCGTGATCCCATTCAAACTCAAGTTCTTGCATACTCTCAAACCACTGGAGAAGCAGGGCTAGGAACTCGAATTTGGCCATAATTCTATACTATAGTGATTTTAACATATTTTCCACTATATTGCATGTGGTCAAGTGCGGGAAATTAGCGGTGGATAGCGTTGAAATGGGGTTAAATTTAAGCGAGTATGAAAGAAAACGAGGACACCGAGTGCGGAAACACCCGATGCCCTCTAAACAAAATGACCTACTGAGGAGGCCACAATGTCTAAAGGGCATAATAGCGCATTTGCGCAGTCACATCTATTTCAAAATCCGCAACCTGTTGAACCTAAAACCCAGAGCAGTCAAAATGCTTATTTTCATAGGGAAAATGAGCTAAAAAGCTTACTCCATTTTGCTGTTCAAAATTGCGAAACTAAAACAGAGCTGCAAGTTTTTCTTTGTCTTATGAGGTTTACGGTCCTTGAAGAAAGGACGAGTTGCCATGCTAGCAAAAGCTATATTGCAAAATGGACGGGGCTTGATGCGGGGAATGTAAAGCGTGGGATTGCGGGCCTTCTTTCCAGAAAACTAATTTCAAAGGCAAACACGGACGACTTAAGCGAGTACGAAATTCATTTTCCAAGGGAGGGTCAATACGACCCCACAAGCATTTTATCTGAGGTCAAACTGACCCCTGTTGAGCGGGTCGTCTTGACCCTACCACGGAGTCAAATTGACCCCGCAACTAAAGGCGCACAAATAGCGCAAGTAGCTGAAAACTTAAACGAGGGGGGTCAAAACGACTCTGGGGCTGGGGGCAACGTGACCCCCAATAGAGTGAGTGATCTTATTTATAAATATATTCACTCACTCAAGGGGACTTCAAAGTTCTATCCTGAAAAAAAAGCTTTGGAAAAACTTCAAACGATGAGCACGGCCGAGGAGCTTGAAGTTTGTTTTCAGTACCTCGAACAAAATGGGGTTGTGGGAGATGGCAAGAAATGCCTTATGCCCCTTTCGTACTTGGTAAAATCTTTTGATCGGGTGCTTGAGTTGGCAGGGAAAAAACAAGAGGAAAAGACGCGTGTTCTTGAGCTACAAACACTTGCGGAAACCCAAAGGCAACGAGAGCAGGAAATGCGTCAGGTTGAGGAAGATCGCTACACTCAGGCTCAGGTGGCGCTAGAAAAAGCCTATCCGTCTGAGGAGGGGCGCTTAGCGGTGCTAGCTCCGATTATTCAAAGCAAATTCAAATTTAGCTCTGGGAAGTCGCAGCTTATTCGCCGTCTTGCCACGGTGAAATGGTTTGAAACAAGCGGAAAGGTGAAGGGGTAGCGAAATGGAAGTCGTGAAAAACTCCAGTGGAATCAAAGCTTTTCACACGGCGCTTTCTTCGTGGGCGGTGGATTTTATTCGCAGTGAAGGGATTACGAGCGAAAACTTGGCTCGCAGTGAAAAGTTCCGCTCCCTTCCAAGAAGTCAAAAAGATGCCGTGAGGTACCAGCTTAAAAAGCAAAGTGCTGGCAAAAAAATATCCGTTTCCGCAGCAAGTGCCAAGCTAGTTCGCGTATCAAGTTTCGAGTCAAGAAAAATGCCGAAAAGATGGATTCAGCGAGGGAGTGTGGGGCTAGGTATTTGGATTTCTGTTTTTTTAATGCGTGATCTTGTGGAGTTTTACGAAATCAAAGGCTTAAGTTTTGTGTGGGCCTTGCAACTGGCGCTTGTGGTAGAGCTAGCCTTGTTTTTCGCAAGTGTGTCGGGCAAGCGCCTATTGAGTATATGCGCGTATGCTTTGCTTTTTTACAATGCGAGCATTTTCGTGCTTTTACAGACCACTAAGGCGCATCAGCAAAGAGAGAGTAGCGTCATTCATAAAAATAAGATGCAAGAGACGCAGCAAGAGATTCGAGAGCTTGAGAAACAAAGGGCAGAAAATCTTCGTCGCTTAGACAAGCTTTTTTCAAAGGGGATGGTTACGTCAGGAACGAGGGCAATTTCAGAAATGAATGCCAAAATTGATAAGGAAGTTTGGGAACGCGAGCAATGGATCGAAAAAGAGGGGAAGCTTATATCAAATGGGAGCGGTCATTACGGTTTTACACTTGGAACACTTTTAATGATTGGCGTTCGGCTGATTTTGCAACTTGTTTCTATAGAGCTATTTAGGTGTGGTGGTATTTGCGCACTTAGTAAAAAAAGTTAGTGGTTGGCTTTATTCCTCAATATCTTGAAGTAAGTTTTCGATTTTGATTTCGAGGCTCTGAGCGATTTTAAAGATTGTTGTGAGGTTAATGTTTTTTTGGCCCAATTCAATCAGCTGCCAATGTTGTCGGGACTTAATGGGTAGGTCTTCTCCCGTGATGTCGTAGACGGAAAGTTTTTTCTTTTCTCGTATCCCGCGGACTTTACGACCAAACTTGAGGAGGATTCTTTTATCTACTGTGGATAGCCCAGCGGTTTGTCGCTTTTTTGCCAAAATTCCCCCTTAATATCAAGCACATGATCGTATGCTCTTGATTGTGCGCGGAGTTTTTGACTAATGTGCATATGATCGTATGCTGGAGGGGTTGGAGAGCTAATGAAAAATACCCTGAGAATTTGGCGCGAAAGCTGTTGCTTGAGCGTGAATGAGGTAGATGAGTTATTGGGATTTGAGTCAGGTTCGACTCATAAGTATGAATTAGGGGGACTGTTGCGGGTTCCCATGCCTTATCTGCTTAAGCTTAGGACGCTTTATAAGATTTCAGACGAAAGCTTTTATCAATGTGTTGAGGATGCTGTGAGTGCTTTTCACGAGCAAGAAAAACAGTGAAAAGTGATCAGCTTCAAGGCAGAGCCGATCCTGATAAATTTGAGGGCTAAACAATTCCGCCATGTCGAAAGTAAATGTTGTCATTTTGGCAAGATCTATGCCGATTTTTCACGAAAGATAAGAGTAAAATCAGCGGATTAGGTGCGATTTAACAGAATTTTAACACAAGGAAAAAGCTCAATCAGGTTAAAATTAAAAGGCTACGGTATGTGGAAGTTTTACTTTGTTTTTTTAATGTCTTCGCCCGTTTTTGCAAGTAGCACTTCGCACATCAACAAGTCTGGAAAAAATGCTAAAGAGTTAATGGTTGATGGAGCGCTTTATTGTTCTGTCGTAAATCGGAAACTTGCTAATGTTTATGAAAATGCGCCACTTGAGGCGAGGCTTGAAAGGTACTCGGGCCATTTAAAAGAGTTGATTGTCGTCATGGACTACAAGGAGCAAGAAAAAAAGAGTGGAAAGACCGAGCAGCATCCAAAGTGTTTGCAGAGCTATAAAACGCTTGTGACAGAAGAATTAGCGGAAATTAAAAAGCTGAGTCGAGATAGTTACGAAAAGGCAATTTTGGAGGGTGATTACCAATATATCGTTGGTGAATATCGCTTGGCTAAAAACAGTTATGCGCGCGCAAGCCAAGTCATTACAGGGGATTTAAACTCAGGCACTAAGGAACTTGCAAGTGTTGTTCAGATTCTGGATCACAACCCCAAAGAGAGAGAAAACTTAGATTACTGGCAAAAAGACATCAGACTCATTTTCAAGGGAATGAATAAAGCAAACAAACAAAGGCCAGAGCTTCTCAATGAAATAAAAAAAATGTCTAAGGATTTAGGAGTGAGACTTGTCAAACTTTTAGATTTTTTCCTTGGCTACGCTCATGCAAGTTTCTCTTTTAATAAATTTCTAAATTTTGGGGCAGGTATCGGCCATGCAGTAGAGGGGACGCCCGAATCTTCTGATTTAAGTCAGAAATATGTCCGCTCGAAAGGCTTCTCTCAGCTTATTCTAACTAGAGAAGATCTTATGGACTTAATTAAGGAAAAAATGGGGAAGGGTGGAAGCTTGAAGAAAGCTTTAGGATCTTTGTTCCCAAGTGCCTCAGACGGAGTTGAGGTTAAAATTACGATTACAAATAACATCAATAACAATGGCGATACCAAGGACAAAGAAGGAAACGAGAAAGAAAACGCTGACAAAAAACTGGCAGGAGATGGTGCTAATTCACCTACCGTAAGCACTGGCGTTGTGAAGGCAATTGATAAGAATGGTAAAGCTTGGGATCCCAATAAGCCTTTAAGCGCAGGAACTGGTGGATTTGATCCTGAGACACTTGGTAACTTCAACTCATGGCTTAAGGGATCTCAGTCAACTGCTAAAGGTGGATCCACAGGAACAAGCGGTAGCGATGATCCCATTACTAAAGCACTCACTGGATCAGATAAGTTAAGGCATGAAAAAGCCCAAGAGAAAAAAGCAGCTTGTCTTGAGAATCCAACTGATCCTAGTTGTAAGCCTACAGTAACAAACGTCGCAAATAATAAAGATTCTGATGTTCTGCTTACAGAACCCACAAGGCCACAAGTGATTGTAGCGGCCGCAACTCCTCCTGAAGAAGAAAAGAAGAAGACTCAAAAGGAACCTGAAAAAAAGCCAACTCAAGGAAGAGGGCTTGTTACAAAACCTCCTACAGCCCCTCCCAGCGTAAATGTTGATAAGTTCTCGATGAGTCCAACGTGCTCAGGGGCAAATGCAGTATCAACTTTAGTATCGACTGTAAGAAGTTTTAGTTACGGCGGAGATATGGCAAAAAGCGGTACAGCAATTGGTGGAATTGGTAATTGCTATGGAGATTGGAATAATTTTCTAAAAGCTGCCCAAAAACAGTGCGGTGGAGTAGTTGGTCCTTCAAAAAGATGCGGTGGCACTAAGGAAGGTGACTTTGCAGCCTGCAAAGAATCAATTGAAGCTGTATCAAATGGTATGGCTCAGGAGTTCTACGGTGGTGATCCAAATGATGTGAGTACAGCAGTTCAACAATTTGGAGAAACTGGAGAACTCCCCAAGGATCATATGTCAGGTGTTGTGTGCGAGTTCGCTGGGATGGTGAACGTAGGTAACGCATTAGTTCTTTATGGAGGAAGCAGTGGTGGTACATCGGTATCTGGTGCTGGCGGCTCTGTCGCTCACTAGCGCAAACGCATTCGATCAACTTTATTATGTTCCTTTTCCGAGTTGTCTCACTCTGAGGGGTCTTGTGAAAGAAGTTGATGGAGCAACAGCCACAATCGTTATCAATAAAGGTGCTAGAAGTGAGGCTGATATTAAGCTCACATTTAAAGACTGGGAAAGCGTAACCTTACTCCCAACGACTCCAATCGAAATTAGAGGTGTTGAAGCGATTACTAAAGAAAAGTTTTTAGCGTTAAAGAAGAATGTAAAAGTAGTTTCTGGATTAAATACTCGTAAGAACGCACTTGAGATGGAGAAAAAATGCGCTCACAAATCGCCAAAGCTTTACTATTGATTTCTCCAAGCCTTTTTGCTTTTGGAAATAACTGCGTACAAGATGGAAAGATTCTTGCTCAAGTAGGCTTTATCGTTTCTCCCAAAAACGAAGGAAATTTGTATTACGGAGCAGCTTCTTACAAAGACACTATAAATAAAGATGTAGAGCTTTTTTCAAAAACAATGGATGCAGTTTTTCTTGCAACTGAAGACTATGCTCCTAAAGGAGTAGAGTGGGGTACTAAATCTACAGTGAACGGTAAGCCCGTACATCAAATCAAACTAGATCCGTATAGAGAGGGAAGTTTTATCGAAGCTCTTCCAGCATTTGAGAGTCAAATCAGAGAGATTATAGATTCCAATCCAAAATTTAAGGAAGTTTACGCATATCCAGAAAATCCCACAAAAGAACAGCTAGATGCTTTTTATGAGCGAGCCCGTGCGGGAGTGCAGGTTATGTTCATAGGCTCAGATCATGGAGCGCCAAATGTCACGAGAGGTCTTTGGGGAGAGGTTAAGCTGCAAAACTTATCAGGTAACTTCAGACCTTCAAGCATGGGGGCTTTAGATGTGAAATCTTACGAGGCTTTAGCGAAAGCCTTTAGGGGAATGCCCACGATGCATTTGCATGGGCAGTGCCAAGGAGCGGATGCTGCTAGGGAAATCATAGATCATCAAATGACTGAGAATAGGAAGATTAATGCAGAAAATGATTGCGTATGTTTTGCCGCACAAGCTCAACCCTATATGGCGGCAACAAACCCAAGGGTGGGTGAGCAGTTTGAAAGTGAGCCTATAAAAAAATTAGACAAAGAAACTCAAAAGTTCACTCTTCTTCAGGCTGCTGGCAGGGGGATTAAGGATAGGGATTTAGCCCCTATTTTTAATGCAGACGGGACAATATCTACTCAGGGAAAAGACGCAGGTATGACGGGAAGTGAAGTTACATTTCTTCCTGATGTACAAAGAGAGTTTCAAACAGACAATCCAGTTTTCTTTAATTTCAAAGACCCCAAAGACATTTCTTCAATTCTTGCTAAGAAAAAAGATGGAAGTGATCTGTTCAGTGATTCTGAAAAAAAGATGCTTCTTGAAAGTGAATTAGAGAGAATTAAGGCAGTTTATTTTATCCTAAGAAAAGACGCTAAAGTCGACACGAACACTACAGACCTAAGTGCTTTATACAGTTATGTGTCGGAAAAAAGAAAAGAAGTTATTACGGAACTAGAGCAGTACAAGCAAACTAAGGAGCAGCGGTCAAAATCCCTTGGTAAAATTGAGGGAAGCAGGCAAGCCGCTCTATCAAAAATTCAAAGTTTAATTACTAAAGTAAAATCTAATTTTAAAAACAAGGATCAAATGAGTCAAAAGGCATGGGAGTCTTTAGGCGCGCTTTGGGGAACCATTGAAGATTTAGAGAAAAGAACGAAAGACTTAAATTTGAAAGATATAAGTACAAAAATGAGTGCCTCAAAGCATTGGGACTCATACTTAGAAGCAAAAAAAACAACTGAAGCTTTTAAGTTTAAATTGGAAAGTGTATCTGACCTGTTTTTGCACGAAGGGTTAAAGCAGTACGATCAAGAAGTTTTCAAGTCTTTTGCAAAAGAGATTCAAGCAGCTGTGGATGCTTCAGACCTTCTTCTTAAAGACTTGTTAGAGCCCGTTCAGCCTGTTCTTATAGCAGAAACTATTCTTTCTCGAACGCTAACCGAAACTAAAGTAATGAAATATATGGCTGACAAGGATGATCAGGCTTTAGCTAAAAAGAAAGATGAGTTTTTTAGGCAGCGTAGATGTGAGCTTATGGATTTACGTCCAAAGGGCAATCAGATGTATGGTCAAAAAAGTAAGGACGCATTAGAGCCAAAGAAAAACCACTAGGAACGCTTAGTGAGATGAGTTGTGGCTATGTGGAGTTTTACCAAAGATAGGATTTCTATAGCGTGATAGGTAGCTTGATCTTGATTTCTGTACCATTATCGGGCTTGCTGGTTACTTCAATTGAACCGTTGTGTCGGTTAACGACAGTCATTGCATAATTATACCCGAGGCCAGAGCCAGAGCTGTCTGATTGGTTTTTTCCGTGTGAAAAGCCTTTAACTCCGAGGTTTTCTAAAATGTCAGGGGACATCCCTTTGCCGTTATCTTTGATTGATAAGACTAAAGAAGATTTTTCTTTCTCAATACTAACGGAAATCAATCCTTTGAAATTGGTAGCTTCGGCGGCATTGTTTATTAGGTTAGATAGGGCGCGTTTTATAGATGTTGTGTCTACAGGAAGGCTAAAATCTTCGTCGTGATTTAGAAAGTTTTCCTCGATGTGAATAGATCCTTTGTTTTTATATTCTATGCGCTTCTCCGCTAACAAGTCCTCCACAAGTTTGATAAAGGTTTGCTTGTTTAAATTCTGCTTTAATAACTCAGCATTGCCTTTTTTATTTAGGTCTGACGCTATTTCTTTAATACGATCAATAGCATTTGTTAGAACGTCTGAGAGTTCTGGCGGCATTTTGCTTTTGTTCATACTAACAACTCGTAAGGCAGTTAACGGAGATCTAATATCATGCGCAACTTGTTGGTATGTGCTGACTAGCTCTGCCTCAAATTCAGCTTTTTTCAACCGATCTCCTGCGATTTGAAGCTCTTTTGATTTTTCTTCTATGTTTTTAAAGTAACTTAATACTAAAGTGCTGGTGATAACGAGTGCTTCTATGAGTGAGCCCAATACTCCTATGTTGTAAATAATGAAGTTCATATCAAAATTAAGGAGAGTAACACTATCGGATATGTCACCTTGGAGGAGAAGAGTTTTTATGAAACTCCCTACTACCTTGGGGCCACTCGCATATATAAAAAACCAGCTATTGGGGTTTTTGAGGTTAAACCCAGCAACTATGAGAACCCACAGGCAGGAAACAAGAATGGATGTGTTGACGACTTGGGATGTAAATATGTTTTGTGAGTGGAAAGGAAAAAAGAAATTTATGATTATGGGCATGACCACTAGAACTTGGACAGCGATAAAGGCCCCAGAAATCCATGTGAGTATTTTATGTCTGTTGCCGACGAATTTATGAGCAAATACTACTAGGGCTATATTCATGACGGGTGCAAAAAAGTTCCCTACGTCGTATTCAAGAAAGTAATCAGAGGGCATTGCAAATCTGAATAAAAAGCCATTGAGTAGTGAAGCTCCCAAAATATCTTGGAAGACTACGAGCAGCCCAAACCAGAAATAAAGTGAGTCTCTCGTTTTTATAAAAAAGATTAAAGTGAGTAGAAGAACTAAAAGGACAACTGAGTAAAAAAAGCCGTAGAAGAGTAAATAATTCAACTCTAGTTTATTAAAACTATCTCTATCCAAAATGTATGTATGAAAATTGAAAACATCGCCCGAAGTGAAGCGTACATAAAGATCACTACACCCTTGAACGGGCAGCTCTATAAGAACCCAGAAGTGATCGGCGAGCTTGTTGTGTCCTGAAAACTTATGTTCGGCAGGAGCTGCAAATTGGTCGGAGTATATTTCAATAGAATCAATCAAATCCTTGTATAAAAAATAAACTGGCTTAGAGAGATGGTTGCAAATACTAGTTTTGCCCCAGACACTGCCTTTAAAAAAACCACCTTTGAGATTGCTGTTAAATGGTAGCTTCTTTACGTCTTCATATTTAAGGTTGCCGCTTGTGTCGTGATATGTGGTGTATGTTTCTTTTAGTCGGTAGATGGCGGGTTGATTGATCTCAACTTTGGCAAGGGCATAGTTGGTTAATAACAAAAGTATGTATAAAAAACGCCCTAACTTGGGGAAGTTTATTTTTTCCACAACTCTAATAATGTAACTTTTTGCTTAGTTCGCACTGAGTGAGGTTGAGTGCCTTGAATGTAAATCCATTCTCCTGCGCGATAGGTTTTACGGTTGCTATCAATCGTGAGTTCGATTTCACCTTCAAAAACATAATTAAATACATCCTTGTCGTGTGTGTGTACGGGGATGTCTGCATTTGCTTCGATGAAATTTATGGAGACTTCAAAGGAGTCATGAAGATCATAGTATCTAAAAAAATCTTCTTTATGTTCTTTAATGTGTTCCGTGATTTTTTTTAGCATAGCTGAGTTTTATAACCTTGTTCCTAGATGCCTAACAACTGTAAAGCGCCAAGGGACGAATGGCTGTATTGTATGCGGGCGACAGAGCGACACTGGTTCTGGTTTTGAATGTAGATTTGTACTTGTTCCAACTTGTTAGAATTACTGTAAATATGGATTAGGAGATCGCAGGTGGGAGGGAATGCTTTGCCCGTTTCTAATGTGGAGATGGGAGAAGTATCGCTAGATTTTGTGGATTTAGGCTTTTTTGCGCAGCCAAGGGGGTTCTTTGCCCACAAAATCTAAATCTTGAGCCTCGGGTAGGGGCGTTGTGCTTGGACGTGCCTGAAGCGATTTTAACGAAATTAAAGCCTAAGAATGGAACCGACCTAACAATACGGTCGTTATCAATCAGTGCTAGATGCTGGCTCGGTCCCCATATATTCACCAAGTAGTTCGGCGGTTTGTTTAATGTCGTCCGCTTTCACTCTTTCAATGATGTCCATTTGAGGATCGGGGGCGCTTGGAAGCATTTGGTTTTCAGCTATGAGTTCCCAATAGGTCTTTTCTTTGGCCACTTGAGGCTCAAACTTGATCCCTAAATCATAAATAAGATGGCCGCCAAGTGATCCCGTTCTGTAATAAAGATTGTTTCCTTCATCTTCAATTCTCGATTTTACAATTGCGTTTTTTCCTTGAATGCCTTCGTTTATGAGAACAGCACCCGCAGCAAATGTGGCTCCACCCTCCGCGTATTCCAGACCCTGTAGCACAAGAAAATTCTCGGGATACCTTTTCTTTATTTCTTTAAGAAGCCAAGATATGTTGCTGAGTCTTTGTTGAAAGCTTTGTGAGTTTGGATCATTTAGTAATGAAATTGCCGAGATCTCTTTATCGTAAGCTGCAAAGTATTTATAAGCTTCAGGGCTGTTTTTAAGTTCTTTCGCCGCTAAAAAAAGACTATAAGTCGAAGGTTGAAATTGACCTTTCTCTTTTAGCTCCGCAACTATTTCCACCGAGTGAAAGGTTTCGTGAACGAAAGTATCCAGCAAGGAGACTTTTGCGCCCTCTTTAAAAATTGCAGAAAGAGGAGCTTGACCTTGAAGTAAGTCCAGCCACGGATCAAAACTTGGATTTAGGATTGTCATTCGCTCTACTCCTAGAGCTACCCTAAGCGGGTGAGTTTCTGGCAAATAGTCTTTGTGAGGTTGCCAACCTGGTATCGACTTAGAACCCAACAGATAAGAGAAGCCTCGTATTTGACCATTCTCTTCTCTTTGTGTCGTTAGTTGTTTCTGTTCAATTCCTTCCAGATCATAAACATTTTTTCCCATTACCTTGGTCATTTCTTTATTGAGGGGCATTCCAGCGACAGGTGCTTTATCCCAATTGAAAATGAGGAATACATTTCTATTCTTCGATTTTGGAATTGCGATGGGTATTTTGGCTAAGCTGTACTCTTTAAGGGTTGGGCCCATAAACGCATTGAGTGGCCTGCTCTCATGTTGGCGAATAATCCGAATCAGACTTTCCGCAGTTTCAAATTCTTCCTTGTCATATCCCGTAAGCTGGTAAGCCAGCACAGAATCAAATGATGTGTCATTTATAATTTGGCTAGCACCACTTTGTTTTTCTGCTGCTTCTGTCGGTAGATGTCCAGATTGTGCGGAAAGTGTTGCTATGACAGTAAAGTAAATCAGTAGGTATTTCATGAGCTGACCTTTCTACGAAGCCAAGGGGGTTCCTTGCCCACAAAGTCTAAATCTTGAGCATCGGCAGGGGCATTGTGCTTTGACGTGCCTGAGGCGATTTTAACGAAATTAAAGCCTAAGAACTGTACGTCTCTTGCCACACTCAGGCCGTCGTTTGTGCCGTGAATGCTGGCGTCAATGAAAAGCTGGCTGTCATAAGGAATCAGGGGCAGCTCTTTGTAAAAGTCGCGGACAGAGGAAAAAATTTTAAGCTTAACTTTTTTCTTTTGTGCGGACTCTCCCCAAGCTGACCTAATCATGCGGTCATTATCAATGAGCACAAATGTTGGTTGTCTTTGTTTGTCAGCGACAAGCTGAATAACGGGAGCCATGATTTTAGGGATAATCCTTGCGTCAATGAGCTTAGTGTCTCTCAGAAGTTCTTGGTCTTCAATTTGATGGGTGGATAGGTAGGCTGAGCGTTGAATCTCATATTTTTCTATTATGTCGAGCCCAGTTGTTTCGGACTTTGGAAAAAAGTTGTCGATGAGGATAATGGTTTCTTCAAGCTTTGGCTCTTTTTCAAGGAAATTTTCAAACTGTTCTAGTGTTTCAAAATGCGTCACTTTAAGCTTGGGTGCGTGTGCGTGGAATCTCTCGCGCATAAAGCTTGCAAAGGAATGTTCTGCATCTACGATGATAACTTCTGCTTTTGAGCGAAGATCAAGGGATTCTGTTATGATGGGAGGCTTTTGGCATGGAGGGATTGAAAGCGTAACTACGGTGCGCTCGTTTTCCTTGGAGTAAATGTTAAAGGCTCCTCCCAAGTGCTCCATATATTTTTTAGCTTCAAAGACGCCGATGCCGTGCCCGCCAGTTTTATTTGTTATTTGCTTTTGTCCTAAGAGGCTTAGCATATCAGACGGGATGCCTTTGCCGTTATCGGAAACGATGATTTCCAGTCTGCCGCTTGATGGGTGACGGCGAAGAGTGAGGTCAACTCTTGCATCACTTATCCCCTCGCAAGCTTCCACGGAGTTTTTAATCAGATTTGAAAGTGTTGCAAAAATCTCGCTTGGGATAACTTTGCAGAAAACCCCAAGTGCTGAATCTTGTATGTTGATGGAAAGTTCCACGGGGAGCTTTTGATATTCTACGCGCTTAAACTCAAAAGCTCGTTCACAGACAGCCGCAACAAGAGTGCTCTGGGCCTCCATTTGTAGAGGTTGCGTGCCTTCAAGCTCAATAATGGTTTGCGAAAGTGTTGTGGCGCAGCTTTTAAAATCTCTTAAGTCAGTGGGGGAAAGCTCTGCTCCCACACGGCGAATGAGTTGATTAAGTGCCACGAGTGGGTGGCGAATGTTATGCGCAACGCGGGAGTTAATTTTGGCTTTTTCAGCATCAATTTTACTTTTCCTTGCACGAGCAAGTATTTCAAAGTCTTTTTCCTCGTCAATTTTGGTGAAGTAAAAGAACTGGATTAAAGCAGGATAGAGTTTCGCCCAAGAGATACCCACAAGATCGTGAGTAAAGGCGAACATGTCATCAAGCTGGAAGTAAACAAACAAAAGTAAAATAGCGGTAGTGCCAGCTCTTCCGAGTGGGGCTTCTCTGGTATCTACAGCAGCTCCTAGTAGCAATACGGGCAAAAGAAGACACTTAACCCAGCCTAAAGCGGTTGTAATTTTATAGGGAAGTAGAGAGGCAAAGGTGCCTTGCGTTGCTGAATCCGCAATAGAGAAAATCGCAAGACTTAAGATAAATGATGCCATTCCCACAGCTAAAATCCCGTGAGCGTAAAATTTTGATATTCGCCAAACGTGTTGGATGACTTTGTAAAATTTATAATGTTTTTGCTTCCATGTTGCGGGCTCAGCTGCATAAAAGCTAAGTAAAAACCAAATAAGCCCCCAATCCATAAGATGCCTAAGCATGTGGTGAGTGGTGTTGGAGATCCAAGGTGTTGCGTGTTCTTTTTGTAGCCCCGTGTAGGAGAGCATAAAGAGTGCTCCGAAAACGGAACTCCATTTAAAGGCTACGAAGTAAGGACGAATGCTTACGATTTTTGATTCCGTTCTCCATGCGTATATAGCAAAGATAAGGAAAATAAGTGCTTGAAGAAGTGGAAGGTCGATATTGTAAAAGTTCGTGAATCTTTCAAACTGTCTAGCGTCACTTGAAAGGTATACGCCGTTGAACTTTCCTCTTATTCCGCTTTGGGGAATCTGCGAGGTATAAACAACGACCTTGAGATTGTTTTCAGCTTTTAGGATTTCAGGTGGGAGCGTTGCCACCACGGGGAAGTTTTTAGCGTTTTGAAAATTCGGAGGAAAGTCCCCGCTTTTTTTAATTAAAACGCCATTTAGATAAATTTCTGCGGCCTCGCCTATTTCAGAAAAAAGAATTGAGCATGAGCTTTTTTTACAAGCATCAATTTGTGGAAAACTCGTGGATAAGTTCATCCAGTGGAAATTCTTAGGATCAGGGTGCGAGGTCTGGGGCAGCGTAATCTTCTGACAAGTTTGCGCATCAATACCAAAGCAAAGTTCCCAGTTTTTAAGTTCAAAGAGAGCTGCTGGATTCGTAACAGTTTTCCATGAATAAGAGCCAAGAATCCCAGAGAGAATATACACCGAGAAAACAAGTGAAATAGCAGCTAGGGAAAGCTGAATGAGTTTATTTTTCATCTTTTCCCTTTTCCGCTGATCTGATTAGTTCTGAGAGCATCAATTCAATTTCATCAAGAAGAGTTTTAAGTTCTTCTTTCTTACCGCTTCTTGCTTGCACGAGGTCTTCAAGGGCGCGTGTGCGAGTGCGAAGTGTTCTGAGTTCATGAGAAAGGGGAGGTTGTGGTTTTTTAAAAATCACTTTTTAGCCTTTCTTTCTCTGGAAATGCTCATACGGCTAATACCTGTAGCACGAGCAAGATCAGTTGTTTTTGGATAGAGTTTCTTCCCGTCTTTTAAGATTTTAGTTTTCAATTGATTGCAAAATTCTATGAAGCCTGGGAAATCAGAATCAAGAAGTTGGGCGTTGGGGCCTAGTACGTCTCTCCATCCGATTTGAAGCTCAAGGAGCTTTGTTTGGATGTTATTTAGGTGCGAAATTTCCTGCCAGCTCTCAAGAAGAGGACGGCCAGTGCGTAAGTCTTTAGGAGCAAAAGTCACCAAGAAAACAAGCATTTTCTCAATTCCTCTAAAGTTCGTTTTTGGAGGGTTTTCTTTAGCCCAAGAGATAAAAGACGAGGGTATGTCAGAAAAAGCAACTGAGCATTTACAGCCTGCGGAGACTTTTGGAAGGAGATCTTCGATTATGAGCTCTATGTCGTCGATACGCTCAGAAACCGAGGGAATTTTGCAGGAGAAAAACTCAATACGTGCTCTAAAGTCCTCTCGCATGAGTCCTTTGGAACAAAGCTCATCGAGGTTTTTATTTGTGGCGGTTATGAGTCTAAAATCGCTTTTGATAATGTTTCTTGCGTCTCCTACGCGGGTGAATGTTTTAGATTCAATTGCGGTCAAAATCTTTGTTTGAAGGTCAAGCGTGAGATCCCCCACTTCGTCTAAGAAAAGAGTGCCCCCGTGAGCGATTTTAAAATATCCGTCGCGGTCTGCTGTTGCTCCTGTGAACGCGCCTTTTTTAACACCAAAAAGCTCAGCTTCAATGACATTGGGGTTAAGGCCACTCAAGTTAAGGCTCACAAAGGGAGCTGATTTCTGAAATTTCATCTGGTGGATAAGCTGTGCGGAGAATGTTTTTCCGACGCCTGATTCCCCTGTGAGTAATATAGGGTAATCGGTAGTGGCGCATTTTTTAAAATAATTCAGCACTTCTTTCATGCTGGAGGATTTGAAGTTGTTGCGTGCTTTGTGGGCAGGAATAAGTGCACCTGATTGTATGAGTTTATTTTTAAAGCGCAGTCGTGCATCTTGAAGCGCAAGGCGTACTTGTTGGCAAAAGACTTCCTCATAGGATTTTTTATCTTCCTTGTGGTCTACGTCTTTTGGAATAAAGGCAACGGCACCTTTTCTCATGGCACGGTTAACGTCTTTCCAGCTTGTGCTTGAAGTGTGGATAATGATTTGCAGATCGGGGTTGCGGGCTAAAATTTCAGGAATGGCATCAATCCCGTTTTTAAAGCTTTCGGAATTTTTAAAGAATTGATCCAGAACCAAGACCCCCCACTCGGGGCGGGTGATTTCTTCAAAGAGTTTTTCAATGCTTGAGATGCCTTTGATTTTTACTTCTTCACCAGAGAACTCTTTTGTGAAAAGCCCCTCTGCGCGTTTTAGATAAAAATCTTCATCGTCAACGATGAGGATTCCAAAGCGTCTTCCAATGATTTCATCAAAGCCAGAGTTCTCTTGGCGCACCATTGATCTATTTTAGCGTTTTCATAGTGGGAAAAGTAAGAAATGTAACAGGCTGTTACAGCCGAATGTAACAAAGTGCTGTTTTGTTACAAAACAGGTGCAAAAGAGTTCGTCACTCAAAGTATTACTTTCCCAATAAAAATCCGTTTCTTAGCGAGAGTTGGCAAAGTTCAAAAAAAAGCTGTCCTTAGATTTGCACTATGTCCTTTGTACAGCGCGAAGAAAAGCGCCGTGCAGAAAAGGAATTCTGACTATGAACGTAAATCAATTAACAATTTGTCCCCGCTGTGGAGAAAAGTCACTGGAGCTTCTAAGTGCTCACGGATTTTGCTTCAACTGCGACTATTCGTTTTCATCCGTGGAAACCGAAAGTGCTGACCCCTACAGGGGAAAGCCTATCTTGGGTTCTTGCGATGACGAGGAAGAGGCGCATGAGTGCTATGGCCTGACGGACGGAGATCCAGAGGAGCTTGATTTCAGCGGCAAGGGAGGGCGCGGGAAATGAAAAACCGTGGACATCTTTTGCACGCCCTTCTTCGAGAGATTGATAGTCTCGAAGTGCAACTGAAGCTCGGCGATGAGCTTCGGGTAAAAAGTTTAAATGCACATTTAAGAAAATGCCTCCACATGATGAAGCGCACGCGCGAAGTAATGGAAATTGCGCTTAGGCGCGCGCACAGGGAGGAAATTAAGAGTCGAAGATTTTTAAAACAAATTACAGAGGAGATGTTCGCGTGAAAAATTTAAAGAACATACAAGTTTTTACAAAAAGCATTTTTGTCCTAAGCACACTTTCACCTCTCATGGCGATGGCAAGTGTTGAATCAACACTGATGAACATTCAGGGAAAGCTTATCAACGTGATTCTGCCTTTGGCTGGCATCATTGGGCTTGCCTTTGCTGGGTTATCGTTTGTTGCGGGCCATGAGAACGCACGCCAAAGACTTTGGTTTGGAATCATTGGCGCCGTTGTGGGTTTTGGTGCCCCTAGTATTATCGCGTTTCTGCGCGGGATTGTGAATTAGGGGGCGAAGTATGTCACTTACAAGTAGCCCCGTTCCTAATTGCCTAGAGAAGAACTCACTTTTTTGGGTTATGAAGTCGTTGATCTTCTGGTTATTTTTGGAGTGCTTTCAGTTCTGAATTTTACTCTAGGTAGTATAAATCAGCTCGTATTTGTTTGGGCTCCAACAATTTTCCTTGCGCTTGTTATCAGGTATGAAAAACGAGGAAAGCCAGACAAGTATCTTCAGCACAAAATTAAGTATCACCTATCGCCTAAAGAAATATCAGCCTTTGAGAGAAGTTCTGTGCCCGTTCCCCCTACGTATGCAGGAGGCAAGTTATGGCTTCCGTAGAAAAACATCTTCAAGTTTGGGGGGTAGAGGGTGAGAACTTTATTTTTCAAGATGGCAGTCAGGGGGCAGCGTTTGAACTTAAAGGACTCAACGCGGACTCTTGCAGCGACGAAGAGATCAACACATTAAAATCACGAATCGGTAATTTTTTAAACTCGCTTAAATCAGGAATTTCACTGCAATTTGTTTTCGATGTTACAAGCGAATACAGAACCGCTCGTGAACACGAAGAAATTTCAAAAAAATCTGAAATCGTGGCCGCCAGAGAACTATCAAAAGAGCGCATAGGGAAAGTATTAGGGCAAATTGATAGCGAGGAAATTCCTACCTATAAGCTTTACCTTTTTCTGCGCCAAGAATCGCAGATTAAAAAGCTAAAGATTGGTGGGTTCTTTAAAAGAGAATCGCGTTTTTGTGATTTAAGCGAAACGCAATATAAGCTTGAGAGGGCTGAGCTAGAAACTCTAGCAGGTACTTTTGAGAGTGGTTTGAGATCACTTGGCTTGAGCCTTAAACGGTTGGGGGAAGCGCAGCTTTTAGAGTTGCTTGATGAGCAGTGGAATCCTCAGACGCTAAAACGTTTTAAATCCTCGGAACAACATCCTGATGACCTTAGAGCTTCACTCTGTAGGAGTGATGTTGAGATAAGCCAGACTCACTTTTCTATTGGAAATTCCATGCACCGAGTAGTGAGTCTTAAAACACTTCCCGATCACACGGTTAGCGGAATGAGTACGGTGCTTAAGCTCATGCCGATTGGTTCAAGGACTTTTGTCACTATCGAGGTGCCTGACCAAATTTCTGAGATCGAGCACTTAAAGAAAGATCGTCGGGTGGCTTGGGCGATGGCAAGAGGGAAAAAGACGGGGGCAGCCGATCTTGAAAGTGAGGCGAAGCTTACAGAGCTTGAGGCACTTCTTGAGGAGATGATTTCAAGCGGCGAGAAGGTCTTTCGTTTTTCCATGAATACGCTCCTTAGAGCTGAGAGCGAAGTGAAAATTAAGGAAATTACATCGGAGGCGCTATCTGCCTATTCAGAAATGAATGGGGCTGTGGCGATGGAGGAGACATTCGCCACTTTCCCCACTTTTACAGAACTTAGTTTACCCAATGCACGTGCGCGCGAAAGATCAAGGAAGATAAAAACCTCAAATTTGAGTGATTTTTTACCGATTTTTACGCCTTGGGAGGGCATGAGTAGTGCCAAGGTACTGCTTAAAAACGCGGGCACAGGGGCACTTTTTAAATTCGACCCTTTCGATATTAGCTTGGCGAATTTTAATCAGCTCCTTTCAGGAGGAAGTGGTGCTGGGAAAAGTTATTTTTGCAACTATCAGCTCCTTCAGTGCTTATCGGATAACCCCTACGTTTATTTTGTGGATATAGGCGGGAGCTATAAAAAGCTTACTGAAAACCTTGGAGGTGCAAATATCCCCATCAAGCTTGGCTCTGGGCTTTCCATTAATCCATTTGATTTAGCTGTGGGAGAGCGAACCCCAAGTGATCACAAGGTGAAGTTTCTTGTGGGACTCGTGGAGTTAATGACCAAGGAAGAGGACGTAGTACGTCTGCCAAAGCTTGTGAGAAGCGAGCTAGAGATTGCGATCAAAGAAGTTTTTCTAAAAAACGAGAAGCCGTGTCTGAGTCACTTAAAAATTCAGCTTGAGAAGCATGATGATGTGGAACTTCGGAAAATTGCGAAAATCTTAAGCTCGTGGTGCGGGGATTCAGCTTATGGGAAATTTCTCGATGCTCCCTCAAATATATCCCTTGATACAAGGCTAACTGCGTTTGACCTCAAGGGACTTGAGCAGTTTCAAGATCTTCAAGTGGTGGCACTTTACATCATTATAGATCTGATCTGTCGAAAAATTGTAGAACACGCAAGCTCGAAGAAATTCATTGTGTTTGATGAGTGCTGGCAACTTCTAAAAGATGAGGCCACGATTAACTTTATTGAGAAAGCCTTCAGAGCGTTCAGGAAAGAAAACGCCTCTGCAATAGCTATATCTCAGGATATTGACGACTTTGCCAAGAGTAAAATATCTAGTGCGATCCTTCCAAACTGTTCGGTCAAGTGGCTTTTAATGCAGCCACAGGCTGACGGGAAAAGACTAAAAGAAATTCTTAACTTTAATGATAACGAAGTCGAGGTTGTGAAATCCCTTTCTCAAAGTAAAGGAGAGTATTCAGAAGTATTTCTTGTAACCAAAGACAATAAGGCGCATTTGAAAATTGAGGCAACATCCCTTGAGTATTGGGTCGCCACAACTGACCCTCCTGATTTGAATGTGATTGAGAGTACAAAGCGAGAATATCCAGAATATACGCTTATAGAAGTTCTGACATTCTTGGCTAAGAAGTATCCAAAGGGCGTACTGGCTTCAAAAAAAGCGGAGGCGCTCTTATGAAAAAATTTGTTTTAGCTATGTGTTTATTTCTAGTTCCACTAAAGCCTGCGCGAGCAGATATGTGGGGCGGAGACATCCCCCTGCTTATTGAGATTGTTTTTAATACGCTTCAGCAGCTACTCACCATGAAGGATATGCTTGAGAACCAAGAGGATCAGCTCGATCTTTTGCGCGAGATCAATGCGGGTATTAACGACTCTCTTCAGATGATCCATACGACTTTTCCTAATGTGGATGCAGGTATTTACAAAGATTGGAGCAATATAGGGTCTGCCATTAAGGAGCTTCAGAAGGTTTACGGCGAAATTACTCCTTCAAAAAACGAAGAAATAGAAAAAAATACAGATCAAAGTGTGGCGGAGGCTGTTGTTTTAAATAACGACATTTACAAATACACCAAAGAGGTCGATCAAATTGGCGAGCTTATAAAAAAGTATTCGCATGAGGTGTCGCCTGGGGGAGCTGCCAAGCTAACAGCGCAAAGTCTTGGTGTGATGCTGACAGTGATGAATCAAAGCCTTAGAGCGCAAGCAACAAGTCTTAAGATACAAGCGCAGACACTTGCTCTTCAGAACAAAGAGCAAAAGGAATTTTCAAAGACGACGATTGAATCAGCAAGTGGTCTAGCTCAGCAGATGCGTGAGCTTAAGGTGGATTTCACACTTCCACGCTGGGGGCGAAGATGAGTACGCTTTTTGATCCTTCTTGGATTTCTACAGAAGCGCATAGGGTACATTCAATTTTGTTTGATACAGCACTTAGTCTTGCTGGCATTGTGATTGCTCTGAGCTTGATTTCGGATTACTTCAAGCTTTCGTTTTTAAGTTTTGTGCCGAATGCGGGGGAAACGCTGAGTAGGCTTTTTATTTCACTTCTGCTTTTGTATTTTTACCCTGAAATTTCTGATGCGCTGGCAAGCTTTACAGATTCTTTGACAGAAAAGATCGGCGGCTTTCACGAGATCAACAATGTCTTGGATCAAATGGGTGCCAAATTGAAGGATTTCTCATGGAATTTAACAAGTCTTAAAGAAACGGGAATTTTGATTCTTGCTTTTATAACTTTTTTTCTCCTCTATATTTCCGTATTCATCGTGAACGCGGGAGCAATGTATGTGTGGGTGCTTTTGTATATCGTATCGCCGATCCTGATTATTCTTTATCTGACACCTGCAACTGAAGGAGCAACGAAAATGCTATTTCGGTCTTTGATAGAGGTTTGCTGTTGGAAAATCATGTGGGCTATATCGGCAGTGCTTCTTTGGAGCTCGGCGATGGGCTCTATGAGTGCGAGTGAAGAAGTAAATTATCTCACCGTTATTAGCTACAATCTCATTTTGGCATCAGCACTGCTTTTGACTCCTGTGGTGGTGAGTGCTCTTGCGGGACAGGGAATTGCTAACGTAGTGAACTCAGCAATGGGGCTATCTGGTGTTGCGAACATGTTTAGTCCTACCAGAATTACGGGAAAAGCCATTTCAAAAGGAATGGAAGCCCCCAAAAGCCTGACATTTAGCTCTGTAAATAAGTCTTCAAAAAGAACACCTAAAAAATCAAAAAAATAAAAGGAAATTATTATGAATTATTTGAATCATTTAAAAGAAAGCTTTTCTGAAAGAGAGCTTTTAAAATTATCTAACTTAAGTCTTATGGTGGCATGTTGTCTCTTAACGGGGGCACTCACGACGCTTGCCGTGCGTGATCCGCTTCTTATTGATAGATCGAGCATAGAAACAAAAGTCATTACTCCCGTGAATAACGAGGACAGCGACAAAGAGCTAGGGGCTTTCTTATCTTTAGCACTAGTGAGTCGCTTTAATAGCCAAGTTCCAATGCATGGGCTTGATCTTTTGAGTAAAGAGCAAGCTAAAGCCCACGAGCTTGAAGAAAAAGAGCTTGCTTCAAAACAAATTACCCAAAGCATTCTTGTGCAAGAAGTAAAGCGCACAGAGAAGGGGATTTTTGTAAACGCTGACAGAGTGGTGCGTGTGGGGAAACTTCGCTCAGCCTTTGCCTTCCCTCTTGTTGTAAAAGTTGAAAGGGTTACTCGCTCCGAGAAAAACCCCTATGGGTTAAGGCTTGTGTCTGTCGTGAAGGAGAAGCCAAATGAGAAGTAGTATTTTGCTCATTTGTCTTTTTTTCTCTTCACTCCTTATGGCTGAGCCAGCAAAAACCGTTTTTCTTTCAAGCGAAGAGAGCGTTTTTGTTCAGGTGTCCCCACAGGGGACAGCGATTAGTTTTCCAGCGCCTCCATCTAAGGTGGTGCTGGTGAATCCCAGTCAATTTGCGCTTACTCCCGTAGAGACAGACCTTATTTTGACTCCTAAAGTGAAGGGCGCAAAATCAGCACTTTTTGTTTACGTCTTTGGACGAAGGTTTTCTCTAAAACTTGTAACGAATCAGGCAGCTAAGCAAATGGTGGTTGTAAGGGATTCCGTCGAGCTTCGTAAGGGAGAGGCACCTCGTGGAAAAAAATGAGGAAATTGGGAAAACCACGATTGGACAAGTAAGGCGAAACATCAAAAACACTTTTTCAGTTGTTGAGGATGAAAAGAGAGCAAAAAACAATGTTATTTTGGGGTCTTTTATCGTTTTAGCACTTATTGCGACGACTTTATTTTTTAAAAAGCCTGTAGAAGAAGTGCGAGTTTCCAAAGAGGATTTGATAGAGGCTGAGGTTTATTCCAGCGGCGAATTGATTGATGAATCTACAGTTAAAGTTAAAGCAAAGAAAAAAAGTCGGACTGCTTTTGAGGCGCCCCGACTGCTTACTCGTTACGATGCGCTTGATATCCCAGAAATCAAAATCAAAGCCAAGCTCGTGCACTCAGTCGCAAAGGGTCAAGTGCACGCAAAACTCCTAGAAAATTTTAGAGTCAACGGAGAGCTTGTCTCAAGAGCGGGGGCTGAAGTAGTGGGAAAAGTAACAGCGGCAAGTCCTGAGCGGATACTCATTAACTTTCACACAATGGAGGCCATTACGGGAGATAAGTTCTCTGTCGTGGCCTCGGCCTTTGATGAGGCAGACGCACTTGAGGGCATAGCCCCTAGTCAAGCAAAGCAAAAGGCTTGGAATGTGGCCCATAAAATCGCATTTACTTTCCTTGGAGGCTTAGCAGATGGACTTCAAACACGCTCCACTATGGGGAGGAAGCTTGGTGGCACCGTAGAGAATGCTTTTTTAGAGGGAGCTTCGCGTGTTGCGAATGACGAGGCTCAAAATACAATTTCAAACGCACAGTCAAAAGAGGTCGTAACTCCGATTTCGGCTGGTAAAGAGTTTGTTTTGTATTTCTCAAAGAAGGATGACGCCTATGGCTTCTAAAAATGCTGATTGGGCCGCAAGCTTTGAAAAGGGTCTGGGGGAGCTTTGTTCTCTTCTTACTTCAATTGTTACTGAGAACTATTACGGCTATAGGGATAAGAGAATCCCCATTGTCCCCTTAACTATTTATCAAGTGACTTTCTTTCTGTTTGTCGTTACAGGATTTGATTTCTACTTACTTAAAACGCTAGGAATAGAATTTTTCTACCCCACAAAATTCTTTGTTGCTTATAAGCTAGTGGGGCTTTTTGCGGGCCACATTGCTTATGGAGCCTATAGATACTTTCGCTTTAAAAGGTTTTATGCGCGCGTCAAGGCGTGTTTCCAGAACGCAGGGCTAGTCACCCATGCGGGACTACTTCCTAAATACATTTCAAATAGGGCGCTAGATAACGCGGTTTATGAAATGCGGTTTTTTACGAACGGTATCCCCATGAGGAAGTTTATTGAGGCCAAGGATTACTTGGAGGCCACTTTTTTCTCCATTGATGACATAAGTCCTGATCCTAGAAATCCTCACATTATTGTTATTCGGTATGCCTCAACATCGCTCCCAACTTCTCTTAGTTTTGCTGGAACTCCTACTTTTAGTGATGGACATTTTCCCATTGGGCTTGGCCGTGTGGGTTGGGTAACGACAAGCTTTGCCGATGCTCCCCATATACTTGTGGGAGGGAGTACGGGTAAGGGGAAAAGTTCTTTTTTAAGATTCCTTGTGACTTACCTGCTTGTCAGGCTGAAAAACACAGAAGTTTGGTATGTGGATTTGAAAGATGGCACGGAGGCTGCCGTGTTTGAAGGATCAAGAAATTTTAGATGTGCTGATAACGTCGGCGGAGCCATTGGCTTTTTAAAAGAGCTTGAACATATTCGCTCTGACCGAATGCAGTTTTTGAAAAACAATAAGTTGCTGTCGATTGACGACTTGAAAAATACAAAACAAGAAAAGATCAAATGGACAAAGGCGATTTCTTCTGAGGCAAGATTACGACGTATTGTGCTTGTTGTTGACGAAGCATCCTCGCTTTTCATGTCTAGCCAGAAAACATCCTCCAAGGACGCCACTTCTGCTAGAAGTTTGGCTGAGATCATTGGGGCTAAGGGGCGTGCGGCTGGAATAAGTTTAGTTATTGCCACACAACGACCTGATCTTAGGAGTGTCGATACAAAACTTAAAGCGCACCTTGTGGGAAGGCTCGCCTTCTTTATGAGTGATATTGCTTCAAGTAATACGATCATTGACTCCGCTCGCGCCACTCAAATTTCTTCCGAGCACGCGGGACGTGCGATCTGGAAAGAGCAAGGAATTTACACTGAGCTACAGCTACCCTTTATTTCATCAGACGAAACAAGACGGGAGTTTATAAAAGCAAATCTTATTCGGGAAGAAGAGTCAGTGCCTGAAGCCTCTGAGCAAGAAGACGTGGTTTTGGATCAAAAAGATAAAAACTTTGACCTCGATGAGAGAAGCTCCTCACTTCCAGAATTGAAATGGGAGGAAGTGTCGTGAGTAAAAAAGATATGGAGATCACAGACCACGACCTTGTGATCTTTAAATTCCTCTGGCGTTGGAAATTGGCGACAAGTTCCGCTTTGAGCTGTAGATATGCCAATTACTTCAAAACTAGCTCACATACGCTTTATAAGAGGCTTAATCGCCTTAAGGAAGAAGGCTTTCTTGATGTGCTTCGTGTGTTTGCGCCGAGGCCAGGTTTTGCGTGGACGCTTACCGACAAAAGCTATGCAGCTCTAAAAAGCTTTTTGCCTGAACTTATTCAAAGCGGCTATAAGTCAGAAAACCCGACCCACGATTTATTTGTGCAAGCAGCTCACCTTGGGCCGTACTTGGAGGTTAATGCCTTATCGGATAATCTTAAGCTTGTAACCGAGCAGGAACTTAGACGCATTCATCCTGATTGCCTTCCCGTGACTCTCAAAAAAGAAGGCACACATAGAGCTGATGGATATTGGATTTATGACAAGGGCGTTACAAAGAAAATTGTGGCACTCGAAGTAGAGACTTCAAGAAAATCAGCGGAGCGTTACCGTGAGAGTATTTTACTTTATTCTTTGTCACATGACATTGATGCTGTTGTTTGGATTGTAGAATCAGAAAAAATCATTAATGCAATTTCTGGCGAGCTTCAAACAGATAGATACTCCACTACGTGTAAGCATCATTTTATTTTACTTCAAGACTTTATCGAGAACGGCTGGAACGCAAGGCTTGTGTCGTCAGCCAAGAGCGATCAGAAACTCATGGGTTTAATGAACACTTGCTTTGGGGAAAAAACTTGGAAAACCCGTGGAAAATCATTGGAAAAAAATCAAGTCAACTGTGTTCTTGATACGAGGCTTGCCCCAACAGTTCCGAGCACTTGTGCCGCAACAGGGGAGGCGCTTCGCTGTGACTGACTCCCCCCATGTCCCTATGAACCCCCAAATCAATCATCAAATTATACAAAAAGGATACCTTTTATGAACAAAACCAAAGAAAAACAAAAAACGAAACTAAACCTTATGAGTATCGCAGTTGTCTGCATATTTTTATCTTCATGTGCAACGAAACATAATCCGCTTGATAAGTTCCCATCGTTAAGAGGAGCAAAAGTCAAAATGATTTCTGTTCCTGATCGAATTGAGGGAAATACTTTTATTGAAGCACACAAGGTCTATGTCATCGAAGAGCCTAGCGCGTGGAAGACGAGGAACTAATCATTATGAAAAATAAGAAAATAGAAACAATCGAAAGAGTTGTTTTAAGTCTTGAAGCCACTCAGAAACTTGATAAATGGATCGAGAAAGTAACATCATCCAGACAAGGTGTAGATTTGTCTCGAAGAAAGCTCGTGGACTGGCTCATCATGAACAAGCCAGAGAATCTTTCTTCTGTCGAGGAAAAGGAAATAGCTGATCTTAATTACAACGAGGTGCGCTTTCTTAAATATGCCATTAAAGAGATTGAGCAGGCCCAAGAACGCGGAGAAAAGGTCGACTTGGCCGAATTCCTCCAGCGCGTGCGATTGAAGCCTAGAACCGTGAATAAGAGCCAAAGTGCAAGACTTAAGGCCGATAGTGTCGAGGTAGGCCATGAGTAACCGCTCGAATCTGCAAAAACTCTTGGCAGTTAATAGCGAAGTCGATAACATAGAAGCAAAGTCGAGTAATAAAAAACTCGATGTGATCTTTGACAGTAAATGGATGACCTCTGAAGAAGCAGCTAATTACTTACGTGTCTCTGTTGGGCAATTGAGAAATCTTGTTTACGCTGCCAAAGTGAAATCTTATCGCTTTGGCCATAGACTAAGATTTTTGCGCACAGACCTTGATAGTTTGTTGAAACCTTTTTTTTAAAGAAAGGAAAATATCAATGGCAATCAAGCAATATGAAATGCCTAATGGCGAAATACGTTGGGAAGTGTATGTTAATTTACGAAGCAAGACAAAGGCGAATCTGCGAGTTCAAAAAAGAACTACTGCACTTGAAACTATGAAAGAGGCGGAGCGTGAAGAGCTTCGCCTCCTTAGATCATGTGAGCGGGAGCTGGTACAACTTGAGAATCGTGGTGAAGTCTGGGGCTCTATGGTTGATAAGTTTGAAACTTATATACGTCGAGACATTGATTCGGGTTTAGCAGAAACATCTAAGTTAGATTATGTGGCGGCAATACAAAAACACACACTAGCATGGTGGAATCGAGAAGTAGCAGAATTAACCAAGACAGATGTTAAAGAGCTGTTTATGCAATTAAAAGCCGATGGGTATTCTTTGAGTCATATGAAGAGAATGAGGACAGTTATAAATAGAGTTTTTGATTTTGGAATTGAAAATAGGTTGCTCTCTGGAACGCTCCAAGCTCCCACAGTTGGAATTAACTTGGGTAGGGAGCAGGAAACAAAGCCAGAAATTCTTAATATCTCTGAAATAAGAAGGCTGTTAGAAGCCGCTAAAAAACTTCAAGATCCTTGGTATCCAATATGGGCAATGGCTTTACTTACAGGAATGAGAAATGGAGAACTGTATGCTTTAGTATGGGATGACGTTGATTTAGTCGCTAATACAATTTCAGTTAATAAATCATATAACAAACGATTAAATGTTATTAAGTCTACCAAGTCTGGATATTGTCGGACTGTACCAATTTCGTCTGAACTGAAGGTGATGCTTTTAGAGCTTAAAAAAGAATCGGAAAAGCTTAAGAGAAAGTTTGTTCTTCCTCGTTCGTGGAAATGGGACGACGGTAGGCAAGCGGTGGAGCTTAGGCGTTTCTGTCTTGGGCTAGGACTTCCTTCGATTCGTTTTCATGCGCTACGAGCTTGCTTTGCAACACAGCTCATCAGGTCGGGGGTTCCACCGATTCAGATTCAGAAAATCTGCGGATGGAAAGACCTGAAGACTATGCAACGCTATATTAGGCTTGCAGGAATTGAGATAGACGGAGTGACAGAAGTTCTCAAGGTGTTACCTTCGGTAGAAGTTTTTGAAAAACTCGGACGAAATATCGGTCAGCCAAGAAATAAGCCGTGAAAACGTAATGAATAGATATTTTTTGGCTATACCTTGGCTACAGGTGGGTATAAGTATTAGGAATTGTTCTAACCCAGACGAAAGCACCAAAATAAGTCGGGCCGAAGGCCAGAGTTATTTTGGTTTTTTGGTCGCATGAGACCGACACTGCCGCTTCGATTCCGGCCAGCTCAGTCTTTGCTTTCTTTTCTTGAACTCTAGGTAGCTTACGATATCTGTTCAAAATATTGACAGCATTTTTTTAATTTTAAATTCACTATACTGAAATTATGGGACATAAGTTTTTATTCCTCTTTGTTGTCGTATCGATTTCTTCTTTTGCGGAGACAGGTGCACATGGGCCGAAGGGACCAAATGGTGAAGTGCTATCCCCAATTCAAAAATCCAATAAGAAAAATTTTAACGGACAGGCTTTGGGTGCCGTTCTCAATAATGACTTGAGCATTCCGGAAAGTGGAAGGTTTTACCAAGATGGTAAGAGTGTTAGCGAAGCTAAGCTTAATAAGGAAAATCCCTATTGTGTTGTTTACGCGGTAAGAGCAACTGCTAATCCATCCACTTCGACTCACGTTAATTACGATTTGGCCAAAGGCACAACTATGGTGAATAATGTTGTGGGACGCTCAAGACGTATGAATGCATCTGGTGGACCAAATACAGATATCGGAACTACTTTTGCACCTGCTGGATTAGATTATCGAGATCCAGGTTTTGATCCAGAACTCAGCATCTTAACGTTTAAATTTGCTGACCAAAGTAGTCAGGAATATATAAAGGCAAAAGAGAAAATAAGAGAACGTGACCGTCTTGCTAAACTACCTAGCTATGGATTTGAGCTTCGTTGCTTCAAGAAGAATGACGCTTACAAAAGTGATGATGATGTTTTATCCAATGGCGAAGTAGTGGCTACGATTGGAGATGACTTTACGCTCTATGATACAGGCAATTTAGAATTTTAATTTAAGCTTCAAGATTTGGTATTTTTTTTGCGTGAGCCCATTCGTTTGGCGTAGGCTTGTGTAAATTCAGCGCCCCAGAAAAATATTTGGGCCGAATAGTAAACCCAAAGAAGTAAAATAATAAAAGAGCCCGAGGCCCCGTAGACATCGTTGAAGGTGCCTCTTCCAAGGTAAGCCCCGATGAAGGATTTTCCGATGTTAAAAAGTAAAGAGGTTAGTAGGGCGCCTAGCCAAAGATCTTTCCAGGGAACTTTCGTTTGGGGTAAAAATTTAAACAACATCGCAAAGAGTATCGCGATTACGGCGATAAAAGTAAGCGCATGAACGATTGCCCAAAAGGCGCCTATGTGAGGGAGAGCGCTGCCTAAGTTTTTTTCTGTAGCAGCAATGAATGCGCTGGTAATGAGTGAGGCAACTAAAATAAATCCGACACCTAAAATCATGAGAAATGAAATGAGACGGTCTTTAATGTGGCTTTTAAGGGCTGATTTTTTTTTAGGTAAGTCTACATTCCAGATAGTGTTTAGTGAGTCTCTAAGTTCTACGAACATTCCCGAGGAGCCTATGAGAAATGTTACAAATCCCACTATAGCCGCAACGGTTCCCGCTTTTGATTGGCTGGCATTGCTGAGCATATTTTGAATGGTCTTCGCGCCTTCGTATCCAATAAACTCTGCTATTTGCTTAAGGATATGCTCCTCGGCTTGAGATTGGTCTACAACCAGGCTGCTAATACTGACTAAGAGAACGAGTAGTGGGGCCATTGCGATCATTGCATAAAAGGAGAGGGCGGCCGCTAGTTTGGGACATTTGTCGTTGGACCAGCCCGTAGACGCTTCTTTTATGATTTGAATTGATTCTTTAACGTCCATCTATGCTTAGGCCTGTTTAGCTAGTTTAGCAGAGCTATGCGAGGCGACTTTGACCCTGCGCATTATTGGTTCATGGGAGCAGTTGAGCATGGGACTTGTGCATAAGTTTTAACAAACCGAGTAAGGGCCTTTTAAATAGGCCTCGTTCCTCTTTTTTGCTAGCGTTTCACCTATGAGTAATAAGTGGGTTTATTTCTTTGGTGGTGACGGAAAAACAAACATGACAGAAGGCAGGGGGGAGTTGAAAGATCTTCTTGGCGGCAAGGGAGCTAACCTCGCAGAGATGGCAAATCTCGGATTACCTGTTCCTCCGGGATTTACTTTGAGCACCGAAATTTGTACCCATTTTTATGCCAACAATAAAACTTATCCCAAAGACCTCGATGCTGAAATTAAAAGCAATCTGAAAAAACTAGAGGATTGCATGGGTCTTAAGTTTGGCTGCAACGAAAAGCCACTTTTGGTAAGCGTTCGTTCCGGTGCTCGGGCGAGTATGCCAGGGATGATGGATACTGTTCTTAACCTAGGTCTAAATGATCAAACAACCGAAGCTTTGGCTAAGATGTTTGGAAATTCTCGTTTTGCTTTGGATTGCTATCGAAGATTTATTCAAATGTATTCGGATGTTGTGCTTGGAATTCACGTTTCTCTTTTTGAGAGCTTGATTGAAGAACAAAAAGATAATGCGGGAGTGCACTTCGATGCAGATCTTAAAGAAGAAGATCTCTTGCGAATTATTAAAAAATTCAAGGAAGTTGTTTTGTCTGAGGGGCAAAAGTTTCCTCAAGATGTTCACGAGCAGCTTTTAGGAGCCACAGGTGCTGTCTTTAATTCTTGGATGTCTCCACGCGCTATTCACTATCGTAAGATGGAGGGGATCCCCGAGAGTTGGGGCACAGCCGTGAGCATTCAATCTATGGTTTATGGAAACATGGGTGACGATTGCGCGACTGGAGTTTTATTTACTCGTAATCCTGCAACAGGAGCTGCTGGGATCTTTGGTGAGTTTTTGCCAAATGCTCAAGGAGAAGATGTGGTGGCGGGAATTCGAAATCCCTATCCTCTTAACGAGCGTCAGCGCAAAGAAGGCGGAGGTGATTCCTCACTTGAGCAGATGATGCCGGTTATTTATAAACAAATTGAAGAGACCTGTGAGCTTTTAGAGAAACACTATAAAGACATGCAGGATATTGAGTTTACGATTCAAAAAGACAGACTCTTTATGCTTCAAACAAGAAAGGGTAAGCGCACAGCTCAAGCAGCCGTAAAAATTGCGGTTGATATGGTTAAGGAAAATCTAATTGATAAAAATGAAGCTGTTATGCGAGTTGATCCCTATTCGATTGATCAACTTTTGCACCCAAGACTAGACCCTAAGAAAAAAGGCAAGCCTGTTGCTAAGGGTTTACCTGCCTCTCCTGGGGCTGTATGTGGAGAGGTTGTGTTTCAGTCGAATGACGCTGAAAAGAAAAAAGCTCAGGGCAAAAAAGTTATACTCGTTCGCCACGAAACTTCACCTGAAGATATTCATGGGATGGACGCTTCGGTGGGAATTCTCACAGCGCTTGGCGGAATGACTTCGCACGCTGCTGTTGTGGCGCGTGGAATGGGTAAAAGTTGCATTGCGGGCTGCGCTGAAATCCAAATTGATTATAAGAAAAAACAATTCACCATCGGTCGTGGTTCCGACCCTATAGTCGTTAAAGAAGGTGAACTCATTACAATTGACGCTAACTCGGGAGAGGTTTTCTTGGGCGAAGTACCTACGTTGAGTTCTACGTTAGATGCTGATTTTGGAACACTTATGGAATGGTCGGACGCAGTTCGAAGAATGAAAATTCGAACGAACGCAGATACCCCTCACGATGCGAGGACAGCAAGAAACTTTGGCGCGGAGGGGATCGGGCTATGTCGAACAGAGCATATGTTCTTTGATCCTGAGCGCATTGATGCTGTAAGGGCGATGATTCTTGCGGAAACTGCTGATCAGAGAGCGCGAGCGCTTGAGAGTATTTTTCCATTTCAGAAAAACGATTTTGTTCAAATCTTTTTAGAGATGAAGGGCTTGCCTGTGACGATTCGTCTTTTGGATCCTCCATTGCATGAGTTTTTACCTCACTCCGCTAAAGATATTGAAATTTTAGCTTCAAAATTGGGTACTTCTACCGAACGCCTGATGAAAAAAGCTGAAGCCCTTAAAGAAGTGAATCCAATGCTTGGCCACAGAGGGTGCCGCTTGGGAGTATCTTTCCCAGAGATTTATTTGATGCAAGCAAGGGCTATTGGTGAGGCGATCGTAGAGGCTGCAAAGATTACCAAAGAGGCTGTTCAGGCTGAAATTATGGTTCCTTTAATTTCTGAAAAAAGAGAACTTGTTTTGCTTCGAGATAAAATCGCAGTTGAAGTTTCTGCTATTTTGAATCAAGCAGGCTTAGCCGATCAGATGAAGATCGGAACAATGATTGAAATTCCTCGCGCTGCCTTAATGTCAGATGAAATAGCACAAGTGGCAGATTTCTTTTCTTTTGGAACGAACGATCTTACTCAAATGACGTTGGGATTATCTCGAGACGATAGCTCTCGCTTTTTGCCTGAGTATATTGATAAGGGAATTTTTCCAAGAGATCCCTTTGCGAGTATTGACGTGGATGGAGTGGGGCAGCTCGTGAGAATGAGTGTGGCCAAGGCCCGCAAAGTAAGTCCGAACTTTAAAACTGGAGTTTGTGGTGAGCACGGAGGTGATCCCCGCTCGATTTACTTCTTTGAAGATGCAGGGCTAGATTATGTTTCTTGTTCTCCATACAGAGTGCCCGCAGCGAGATTGGCTGCTGCACAGGCCGCACTAGGTAAAAGACCTTAAGCTGATCTTAGGTAACGTAAGAAGTCTGATTGAAGGTCTTCGGAGTTATCTCTCATTCTTAAGTTCATTTCATGAATTCTGTGAGCGAGAATTTGTGCAAAGTTGTTCATGAGCCTAAAGCCTAAGTGAGAATCTTCGTTGAATATTTTGAAGCATTCAGTGCATTTCCAGGAGACGAGATCGCAATCTGTTAACGCTTTAGCGCTTGCAGTTCTTCTGTTCTTGCCGAGAAGTACCATCTCTCCAAGAAGATTGCCTTCGTTGAGAGTGCTTAACTGAACTTTTTTACCGGAGTTGTCGGGAGCAGTGATTTCAACTGAAACGCGACCCGCATGAATCCAAAAGAAGTCTTCACCTTCTTCGTTTTCCTGAATGATATAATCACCGGCTTTAAATGAAACATGCTTGGCAATAGAGTACATGCTTTCGACTTCAGATAGGCTCATGTATTCGAAAAGTCGTGATTGCAGCATTTTGTGGAGAATGGCTTCATTTGATCCCATACGCATAGAATATACTCACTTGAGGGTGAATCCAAAGGAGTCAAAAAATACTGTTTTCTAAAACTGGCCAGATAGCCACGCGCTGGCGTTTAATAATAGAGTGAAGTTAATTTTTTGGGGCACTCGTGGAAGCTCACCTGTTATTGGCCATCTTCATGAGGGCTTTAATTCGCATCATAGTCCCTGCGTGGAATTCGTGTGTGCTAACGATTCTGTAATTGTAGATGCCGGGACTGCCTTGGGTGATGCTATTCGTTCAAAGTATAAAAGTGGAAAAAGAGAATTCTCTATTTGCTTAAGTCATTTTCACTGGGACCATATCTTGGGTCTTATTTCTATTTATGATCTTTTCTATACGGGGATTAAATTAAAAATCTACTCTGCTGAAGAGCGCTCTCAGGAGTATATTTCAACACTTTATTTTGGAGCTTATTGCCCCATTGATCCGAGTATTGTTTCTAGGTCATTGGAGTTTGTTCATGTGAAAAAAACTGCAAAAATTTCTGGCTTTGATATTAGTTTTTCTGAAGTTCCTCATGCGGGTAAAACATTTGCAATTGAAGTTGTGCGAGATGGCAGGCGAGCAATTTATATGTCTGACGTGAATTTGACGGAGCTTAAGAATTCTCCGTTTTTAGAATCACCCGATTTGCTTATTTGTGATTCTTTTCACTTAAAGAAAGATCATGAGACACGTCGTGATTGGGGACACTCCAGTGGCGAGCAGGCAGCTCAGTTTGCTACAGCAATTAAGGCCAGGACCTTGGCCCTCTTTCACTACGATCCTAATTACACAGAATCAGAAATCTCGGCTGTTCTGGCAGAAGCAACATCAGCTTCTCCGGAACTTAAGATCATTGCGCCCCAAGATAATGAGTCAGTTGACATTTAGGCGTCAGAGACCTTTTGGGCATAGCTCCGCTACCTTTTTGACGTTAAGATGCATAATGACTTGCGTCTACATTTGCTCCGGTGAGCAAAGCTAAGTGCGCCCCGATTAGTTTTTCCTTTCTTTGCGACAGTATGAATTTGTTTTCTACTTTATTCTGAGCTGAAGCGAGGCTCGCTGCAGCAGCTCCTTCTATTCTTTCGTCTGTAGAAGCAAAGTAGTTTTGTGCTACCTGAAGGGCCACTACTGGTTTTACAGTGTGAACAGCATCTAAAAGTTTTTCATCAAGAATTATTTTTAAAACTCGAGGGAGAGTATGTGGGGTGCCAATAGCATCAATCCAAGTTTTTTCTGAAGGGTTTTTTATATCGCTAAGAGAGCTAAGTAATGGATGTGAGTAACTGCTTTCAACGGCCGTGATCCTTGTGTTGGGTAGATGCTTTCTAATTTTACGAGCGACTCCAATGAAAAGCCCTCCAACGCCAAAGGGGATATGAACTTCTGCGGGACTGAGCTTTTCTTCAAGCACTTCGTCAATCAAGCTTGAGTATCCAGAGAGTATCTCGGGACTGTCGCAAGGGTGAATCAAAAATTCACCGCTTTTATATTTGTATTCTTCAACTTTCTTCCATAGCTCCTTAATTGGCATTTTTTTTAATTTGCAAGAGAAAGCGTTGAGCTTTTCTTCTTTGTTTTTCGGAATGTAATCAGGTACACAGACAGTAATTCGACTTTTCTTTGAGGCCATCATAAGGAGCGTTCTGGCCATGTTACCTGCACTTAAAACTTCTATTTCATTTGGAAGCGCGGGGAATTGTTTGAACAGTTCTGTGAGCCCTCTAATTTTATAGGAGGACCCAGGTTGCTTGTATTCTAGTTTGAGTAAAACATTCGAACTGAGTGGGTCTTTTATAAGAGGCGTTTTAATGGCTTCAATTGTGCTCATGGTATTTGTCCAATAGGTAATCTGCGAAGGCAATGTCTTGCTCGGCAATTCCTAGAGATTTGTAAATGATTCTTCCCGTGGGATGCTCTTTTTCTCCTCGAAAGTACGAGCCCATTTCTTGAGCGATTTCTTCTTGTTTTGATAATTTCAGGAGGCCTTCTTTTATGGGGAGTAGGTAGTCTCCAGCCTCTCGCATAGCTTGAGGGATTGAATCTACAATTCGTTTTGATGTTGTAACAAGTTCAGCGCTCAGTTCTCTTTGGATTCTTGAGCATGAGCCTACGGCGATTATGAGGCTTTCGGCGTGACTTTGATCTAGGTTAAGAATGGGACTTTCGCTGTTTGTGAGAGTGCATATGATTTCGGCGCTCCTTTGGGGAATTTTTAGCTCTAGATTGAGATCGGAGCGCATGAGTTTTTTTTGATAGGCCTTGAGGCTTTCTACTGTGCGGCCCACTACGCTTATGTGTGCTTCTGGGTAAAAGCTCCTAAAAAAAAGAAAGTGGCTCAGGCTTTGTTCTCCTGTGCCTATAAGAACAATATGCTCAACTCGTGGCTTAAAATATCGAGCTACCGCAAGACTAGCGGCGGCTGTTCTATAGGCAGTAAAGAGTTTGCCACGTATTATTGCGTTCAACTCTCCCGTTTGTGAGTCAAATCTTAAGACTTGTCCATGGTGTCCCTTTCCGGAGATGAGAGATACAAACTTACTTTGAATCACATGTGGGTTTTGCCTGCTGACTTCGGGCATTATGCCCATTTCTTGAAGATGGCCTACTTTAAAACGAGGTGGACTTAGGTCTTCTAGGTGAGGTCTAGCTTTTATCGTATCTGCCATGAGGTTCACGAGCTCAGCTTTGGAACTGAGCTCGTGAACGTGATGATCTTCGAGTTGTATAATCTTATTCATGACTTTAATTTTGGGTGTTTGTTTTAAACATTAAAAAACTTGCCACATAGGAAGCTTTTTCAAGCTTCTCTCCAGCTACATGAGTCAGCGTTACATGACCTGAAAAATTCTTTTCATCATGTGGCGAAACTGTGGCTTCGTAAAGAAAGCGCATATCTTGAGGACGCGCACTATTTGCAGGCACTTTTACCTCAAAACGTATATGTGTAGAGTCAAAGCTAAGTTCTTCTAGTTGTGCGTCGAAGTCATCTGGTACATGCATCGTTCCGCTAAGTCCGTCTTCAGGTCCTCGCATAAGCTGCACGCCATCAAGATAAGGTTTCGTGTTTCCAAAATATAAGTGTAGATCATAATTTCCCTCTAAGCTTTTTGCCGTAAGTGTTACGGATGGACTTGTTAAGATAGTTTCGTTTACTGCTCCTTGAGCAGGGCTAACGACTCCGATTGTGTAAAGCAGCATGAGGCCGCTTATACTTCTTGTTAAATTCTTTTTGTTGAACGCTTTCATGTTTTTCTCCTCAGGAGAAGTTTTATAACTATTAACTGGTTATAAAAATAGAATAAAAGTCAATATATGGTTACAAATTGTAACCATATCTGAGTCAATCTTCTAGAGCACTTGGTTTTGATTAACTACTATCCTGTCGTCAACATGCCGCTTGCTATGCCCGTTACACTTTCGCGCAACAGAGCTGCATCGCTATTCTTAAGAGCTACAATTTGAGCCATGTTCAAGGGGTGGATCATGGTTGAGCGCAGGGTGATGCTGTTCTCGAGCCAAGGCCTAAACCACAAAATGTTATCTTCGCCACTGATGCTTTTTATAAAGCTTATGGTGAGTTGGTATTCCTCTAGAAATAACTTTTTATATTTCGTAATTAGCTGAGGACTTAGTTTTGAGTTTTGAAGATAACTAAACCAAATAGAGAGGTCTATTTTGGCAAGGCTAAATGCGAGAAGTTTTATGAATGAGCTAAAGAAAGCGTCTTCTTTAAAGGCAACTTGAAGTTGTTTCTTTTCTTCGGCAGTTAACTCAGCATAAGAACTTCCAATGCCCCACCATATAGGAAGAAGTGATCGGATTTGCGTCCAGCATAAAACCCAGGGGATAGCTCTGAGTGTGTCGATGCCGAGACTTTGGGAGCGTTTACTGGGACGGGACCCAATTTTTAATTCATTTAAATATGTATAGGGCGTGCTTTTCTCCACAACTTCTAAAAATTCTGTATTAAAGACAAGGTCTTGGTATTTTTTAGAAACTTTGAGGGCAAAGTCGAGGACGTTTTTTTGCGATGCTGGGTGTGTATTGAGTGTTTGGGCTTTGCTTGAGTTAAGAAGGATTTTCTTAAGTTGGCTATTAAAGATTTCTGGCATTGAAAAAGATCGATAAACCATTTCACCTTGAAGGGTAACCTTAAATATTTTTCGAGCAGACAAGGGCCACCAGGATACTTGCTCATCCAGTGAGCCACCTCCTCGGGCTACGCTCCCACCGGAGCCATGAAAAAATATAGGTGTAATGTTGATGGATAGGAGAAATTTTTCAATGGTATAGAGGGCTTCACGAATAAGACTGCGACTGAGGAGTGATCCATTCTCTTTTGCTGAGTCCGAGTAGCCCAACATAACTTCAAAGAAGGCAGACCATTCTTTGCGACATAATTCGAGGATTTCTTTGTTTTGAAAGGTTTCCTTTAAAATGGCTTCTGCGTTTAGGAGTGAGTTTCGACTTTCAAAGAGAGGAACAAGTGGGAGGCCGTGTTTTCCCATGCACTTTTTCATAAGAAGATGAGCTTCTACAATGTGTTGAGAACTTTCTGTGGAACTGATGACTAAAGCTCTTGCGTACCAAAGGGGATTTCCTCCTTTTGAAACAGAGTTGATTGCTTTGAGCATTCCAGCAATGGGGCCTTTTGCAGTTGCTACGTCCTGGCCTATAAGTTGGCTACTTTCACGGAGTTCAAGGGGAAGTACAAGGCCCGGAAAAAGAAGAAGCAATTTTTTTAGTTTTTTGAGGTGGGGAGACTCTGTGTGAATTAGTTTTAGGTAAAGGATATCTAGTTCTTTGAGATTTTTCTTAAATAAACTGAGCTTAGCGCCGTCACCTACTTTTACATGTTGAAGGACGTTGAGTGCTTTCTTGAGAATTTTTAGCTTGGCTGTAAGCTTATCAGAATCCTTAGGAGGGGATATTAGAGAGCTATCTCTCTCACAATTGTTGAGTAATTCGAGAGCGAAAGCGTAGAGATGTTTTCTAGATCCCTGGAGGCTTTCAAGCATTACTTTGTCGTTGATTCCAGGGTGGCCATCTTTGTCGCCACCAACCCAGCTTCGTAGGTAGACAGTGCGTTTCTCATTTAAGTTATCGATCATTGATAAAATAAGATCTTTTCTCAGAGCTGTTGTGTAAATGTAATCGGCCTCGTCAGCAACTTCGGGTTTTTGAGTCCTCGAGACGGGAGTTTTTAAAGCAAGAAGTAAGAGGTGAAGAAGTTCTTCGTGATAGCTGGGTTTTCTTTCTTCAATCATTTTGATCAGGAGTGCCGTTATGTCGGTCATTATGGCAATGCACTCAGGGCTTCGGGATTCTGTAGGGTGAGCTGTGAGTACGTAGGTTATTCTTTCTCCAGGGTGCTCTAGGTGACTTTGAGCTTTGCTTTTGAGACGACTGCTCCTGTATGCGTTTTCACAAGCGTTAATAATTTCTAAGGAGACGGCAAAAGAATGTGTTACTTGAAAGCGTTGAGAGGGAGTGAATCTGCTAAGGATTTCGAGGACTGCCGCATTCGTTTTAAGGCTATTTTCCAGGGAGCTTTTACGTGCGCTCTTAAACTGAAGGCGAATTTTTTCAACAAGGTCGTAGGTTTTTCTTCCGTATTCTACTTCGATCGCCTTACCTAAGAGTTCTAGAGAAAATCTGACAATGTCTTTCAGTTCGCTTGCTATGATGTCTGCCACGCTGCTTTATATCGTAGGTCAAGCTAGCGCTTGTACAAGGTTTTTTTTCTTAATCTTAAACCGTGAAAAAAATACTGACGATTAGTGCCAAGAATTGACTAAGGGATTTAACAGGCTGCGAGTTACTTATGCTATTTTATGTTCGCAGGGGTATTTGTGAAGAGGTCGTTCAATGTCGTTTTTACGGTTTTTCTATTATTAAGTGGCTGCAACGAAACAGTGCTTAAAGGAAAATCTTCTTTTGCTGCGTTTAATCCTCTCTCATGTGGAACGAAGGGAATCTCTTATGCAAGTATTCATTCTCAAATTTTAATTCGTAACTGTACAGTGAACGGGTGTCATTCGGGTTCCTCCATTAACTTGACTACCTATGAGGAAGTTAAAGCTAATTTAGCGCAAGTTAAAGAAGCTGTTTTGGCTGATCGCATGCCACCACGCGGCCCATTGGCTGCAATAGATAAAGAACTTTTGGTGACTTGGATCAATCAAGGGGCACCGTTTAATGAAGAAGATGCAAATCTTGAATGCTCGGGAGATCCAGGTGATGTTGATCCTCCACCTCCCGTGCTTCAAGCTACTTATGAGTCATTAAAGGCAAATGTGTTTATGCAAAATTGTTTGGGCTGCCACAAAGCAGGAGCTCGAATTGGTGATTTCTCTACTTACGAAGCCATTACAAGTGAGGGCATATCTGAGCTTTTTGATATAGAGCATCCAGATAGAAGTGAGTTTGTTGCGAGGCTGGTTACGGATAACGAGCGCGCTGTCATGCCACCTCAGCGTACGGGATTGCCTAAACTGTCCCTTGATGTAGTTGAAGTGATAGAAACTTGGATCGCAAATGGAATGCCAAAGGAATAAGGAGTTAAAAATGAAAAATCGCTTTTTGAAAGTATTATTGCTTACGTTGTTTATGCATCAGACCTCTTATGCCCTTGAGGGCATAAAAAACCCAAAGGTAAGTTTTGAGGCTTTGGGAAAACCGAGTTTTCTTAAAATAAAAGGAGAAAGCTCTCAACTAAAACATCATACTCTTGCTACAGAAGCGGGTGTCGAAGATATTTTTGAATTTGATTTGAAGTCCCTAGACTCGGGAATAGAGCTTCGTGATGAGCATATGAAAAATAAATATCTTAAGGTTAAGGATTATCCTACGGCAAAGTTAACTCTAAAATCACCTGAGCACTCAGCTTTAGTCTTTGAAGGGGAGCAAGATCTTAAAGGGTTATTCACTTTAAAAGATAAAAGCAACGAAGTTTCTATTCATGCAAAAAGAAGTGGCGATTTAGTTACGGCAAATTTTGAAATTAAGTTGAGTGATTATGGTATGGAAATTCCCTCTTGGAGCGGCATTCGTGTTTCAGATCTCGTAAAAGTAGCGACAACTTTTGAAGTTATTCAAGAAGCTCCTCCCTTGGTTCGCTAGAGATGCATTTCCGTTTTTTTATAGCTGCATTCCTCTTTTTCTTCACCTGTACCAGCTCTTGGGCATTTCCAGAAATGATTCGACACGGTTATGTTCACTGTGCCTCTTGTCACTTTAATCCTGCAGGAGGAGGTGTTTTAACTCCCTATGGGAAAAGTCTCTCATCTGAAGTTTTAAGTACTTGGAGTTATAAGGGCGAAGAGCGTGTTTTACAGGGTGCTTTGTCAAAGAATGCGAGTAGTTGGGTTCAAGGTGAGAAAGAAAGCAGTTTTATTGTAGGGGGTGATCTTCGCTACATTCAAGTGCATCAGGAAAGTAGCAGTGTTCGTAGAAGAAAATGGTTTCTTATGCAGGCAGATGCTGAGCTAGGGGCTAAGTGGAAAAACCTTCTATTTTTAACAACTTTTGGGCAGGAAAAAACTGCAAATACTGATCGTTACCGATTTAGAAAAACAGCAGTTGTTGCAACCGTGAACGAATCTGCAACCTTAAAGGTTGGGCGTGCCCATCCTAACTTGGGCCTTATGGTAAGTGAGCATTTTTTAAGCAGTCGTTCAGATAGCGGATTGGGACCCTTGGAGTATAAGGATCTCGCCGAAGTGCAGGCTAATTTTGAAACTTTTGGAATTGTAGCGGGTGTCGAGCAAAGTCCCTATGAGTTGAGATCGCAATCAAATGCTGAGCGTGGTTTTTATCTTCAGGGCGAATACATAGTAGAAAACTATAAGTTTGGTGTTCATTACTGGAATCGCAGAGCAGACACTTTTAGCAAAGATCGATACGGGGCTCATGCGCTTTTAGGCCTTTCAAAAAGATGGGCGCTTTTAACCGATGGGCAATTTCAACAACAGCTTCAAAGTGGAAGTCCCAGAACTTGGGGACTTTTTGCTTCAACAAAGCTTACGTATGAGCCCTTTCAGGGGCTCTGGGTGTCTGCGTGGCTTGATTACTCGCAAAGAGATTTAGATGACAACGGAACTTCCAGGCAAAGATTTGGTCCAGGCTTTCAGTTTTTTCCAAGGCCACACATGGAACTTCAGGCAATTTGGTTAAAAGAGAATAATAAAAGTACCGGACAGTGGGGCGATTATGCTTTGCTGACTTTGCATTATTATTTGTAGTTTGTAGTTTGTAGTTTAAAAGAATTAGAAGCGAGCGCCTACAGTGAGGCCAAACTCTACCGTGTTGTTTTCAGGCTCGTAGAGGTATCCGTAACTTGAGGAGTCTGTATCGTAGAATCTAACTTTATCTGACTCAGCTATGTACCAAAGATCAATATAGGGGCCGACAACAAAGTGTTTTGAGAGAACGAATGTGGGGTTGAGTCTAAAGTTTACACCAAATGATTGTATGTTTGTAACGTTGTCATTGGAAGTATCGACGTCCCCAAGGTAACTTTTTTGGATACCCAAAGGCATGAGAGAAATTTCGTTTTTGAGTTTAAAGTCCCAATTTGAACTCAAAGCGAGCACCCAATCGTATCCACCAGTGAATGTAAAGTATTGAGATTTTCTTCTGTAGCCGTTGTGTCCAGTTGTGCTCACTCCTCTGCCATCGTGATTAAGGAGACGGTATCCAAGTCCCCAGTAATATTTGAAGGGGTGGCCTAAAAAGATAGCAGCTTTACCTACGTTGACTTTGAGTTCGTGGATCGTGTTTTTTTGATTGTCTAGAGAGCCAGTTCCAAAGCTTTTGTAGTCGAGTTTTGCATAGGCAAATGAGTAGTCGATGTGCATGAGCCATCTTGAACTTTCAGTTAAAAAGAAAGTGTATTCAACTCCCGCTCTATAATTGATGCCTCTTAAGCTCATAAGATTGGGTTCGGTATAGCGGTAGTAGCTGGGCAGATCAATTTGAAAGCCTCGAAACTCTTCTTTGAGAGCATCAACTTTGCTCGTTGCTTCAGTTTTCTCTTCAACGAGAGTTGCGTGCGCAATGTGGGGAGCTTGAGTCAAAAGAAAGAGTGAAAAGATGGCTTTTTTAAGCATTCTAGTTAGTTAGCAGGTGGGGTTTAAGCTTTAAAGACAAAATTCCGATATGGGTACTGTATGTCAGCTTTAAAGAAACAAAAGAGTACCCCCTCAGCGAGCACTGGGAAGAGCGTAAATTCCACTAGAAAGCTTAAAAAAGCACATTTAGCGCGTCTTGTTTGGGATGAGTCTTCGCAAAGCCTTCTGGAGGAAGGTTTAAGGGTAAATACGCTGGGGCTCGTCGTCTTTGCTTTGGCGTGTGTTGTCTTGGCCGTGGGTTTTTTTGGGATTCCAGCGGCTAGTTATCACTTTCTTCCATAGTCTGACGCCCGGAGCCATGCCTTCTGTGCATAGACTAGGGGGCAGTTTTTGATCTTTCTTTGCACTCTTTAATCTTTCCTCTTTAGAATTGTGATTTTGGTGTCTAAACTCGATCTATAAATGAAAATCCTGCGCCTTGAGTTACACGGTTTTAAGTCCTTCAAGGAAAAAACCATTATTCAGTTTAACCAGCCTATTACGGCAATCGTAGGAAGTAACGGTTGTGGAAAATCAAACGTTGTTGATGCCTTGTATTGGGTTATGGGAGATATGTCCCCTAAGCACTTACGTGGTGCGAGCATGACAGATGTCATTTTCTCGGGAACGAAAACTACACATGCTTTAGACGTTGCTGAGGTGACTTTAGTTTTAGAGCGCGATCCAGATAAAGATCCTGCGCTTCCTCCTCAGTTTCAAAACATGAATGAGGTGCAGATTACTCGCCGTTATTACCGCCATGGCGAGTCTGAATATTTTATCAATCGAATTTCTTGTCGTTTGCGCGATATCCAAGAATTCTTTATGGACACAGGAATTGGTGCAAAAAGTTATTCAATTATCGAACAAGGTGCGATCACACGCATGGTAGCTCAAAAGCCCGAAGAGCGTCGTTTGGTTATTGAGGATGTTGCCGGTATAACGAAGTTTAAAGCACGTCGTGCCGAAACTGAACGCAAGCTTGAACAAAGTAAACTTAATTTACAACGTGTAGATGACTTGGTTGCCGATCTTAAAAAGCAACTGAACTCATTGCAGCGTCAGGCTGAAAAGGCTCAAAAATTTAAAGAGTGGAGCGATGAGCTTCGTGATTTAGAGATTCGCGTAGCGGGTACCGAGTGGGTTGCTCGTCGTGATCGCCTCATAAAAAGTAAAGATGATTCCGTTATTGCCTCAACAAAACTTACGGATCTAGAAGCGTCGCTTGAGAAGGGGCGAGAAGAACTCCTGTCACTTCGTGAGTCTTTCGAGAGTTCTGAGCAAGAATTGGGAACACTGCGATCTTCGAGGCAAGAGCAGGAAATTAAAGTCAAAGAAGTTGAAGGACAAATACAGGCTTTGGCCTCTAAGGAAGAAACTCTTCAAAAAAGAAAAGAGAGCGATGAGCGCGTTCAAGATGAGCTTCAGCGCAGAGGTGTTGAGCTCGCTGAAACTCTAGAGAGACTAAGTCTTTCTTTGGCAGAGACCGAAGTCGACGCTTCCAAGCACAGTCTTAATATTGAAGAACTGCGATCCGTTATAGACGGCATTCGGAATGATTTTGAGTCGCTTCGAGTGGAAGTTGAAGGCTATCGCAAGGAATTACATACTCATGATTTGAGCATGACAAAGATCTCTCAGGAAATTCAGGGAGACCAAAAACAAACACTTCAGTTGGAAGACCGGCAGTCGACTATCAGTGAAGTAAGACAAGAGATTGAACGCGAGTTCATGGTTAAAACTCAAGAAAAGTCTGGCGCTGAGAGACTTTTAGTTGAAGCTTTTGCAGAGAGAAAAGATCTCGAAGCGCAAAAGGAGTCTATTGATGCCCAGATCCAGAGTTACGATGTTGAGTTAACTGCTCAGACCGAAAAGTTATTGAAGGGCCAAGAAGAGCTCACACGTCAGAAATTAAGATTGAGTCACCTCCAAGAACTTGAAAAGAATCTAGAGGGTATTGGCTCTGCCAGTCGAAGTTTGGCTCTTTATTTGAAGGATCAAAAGGGCAATATGGCCCCTATGATTGCAGATCAGATTAAGGTCCCTCAGTTGCTTGAGCGTGCTGTGGAGTCTGCGCTGGGAGATTCTCTTGAGACGATTGTTGTAAATCAGTATTCAGAAGTTCAAGAGCTTTTAAATTACCTTAAAGGTTCCTCTGACTTGGAAGCAAAGAGCGCGCGAGTAAGGTTTTTTGTTCGCGATGCTTTACCAAAAATTGAGGAAACTGCCCCAGCGTATTTCAGTAATACGCCTGGAGCTTTTACGCCTCCTGCTGAAAATCCAGGCCCTGACAATGTTCATGCATTTGCTGCACAGTCAGAGCTTGTAAAACCCTCTATGACGATTGACCGTTACTTGAGAGAGCATCCAGCAGTTGTTGGCAATATGAATGAACTTCTTTCCCAAGGCGGCCAAGTTGCTGAGTGGGCGAGTCTTTATTCAAATTGGTGGGTCGTGCGTGACAGAAGTGCTTTTGAAACGCTTCGACCGTCTATTGATGAAAATGTGACCTTAGTTTCATTGGACGGAGATGTGTCTCATCCCAATGGATTTTTAGATTACTCGCCTGTTGAGGATAATCCCGAATACGGCAGACACCTTGTTCAAAGAAGAAGAGAGCTTGAAGAGCTTAAGCAAAGTTCTGAGCTAAAAGCACAAGAAGTTGCTGCTGTTCAAGTGACTGTTGAGGAGCTCAAGCGCTCCTTAGGAGCTGAAAAAGAAGCCTATAAACTTTTAACTCAGCGACTTGTGGCTCTTAATCCAGGTCTTCAAAAACATACAGATCTTATTCGTGAGCTCGAAGCGCAAGTGGCGCGTTTGGGTGAGAAAAAAGAAAACCTCAGCCGCGAGTTTGAACTTAACTCTGAAAAGTTAGAGGATTTGAAAGTCCAGCTTGAAGAGCGCAATTCGCTGTTAATAGAAAAAACAGAGTTGCGTAAAACGTGTGAAGAATCTTTATTGGATGCTCAGGCAAAGCTTTCAGAAGTTGAATTAAGAATTAAAGAAAAGAGCACGGAATTAGAGTCTGCTCAGAAACTTTACAATGAAGTTCTCAAGCAATTGACCTCTCAGAAAACAGAACAAGCAAGTTTACTTCAAGAGAAGAACTTGTCGGCTTCTCGTCTTGCGCAACTTGAAGCAGACTTCAAGGAAGTTTCTGCACAGCTAGACGTGATTCAGGTAAGCCGAGAAGAACTTGCAAAATCACGCACGGATTTTAGCGAGAAGTTTACGCATTTTCAGGCCGAAGAAATCAGAGTGGATGCTTTGGTTCGCGAGCAACGTAAAAATGTTTCTACGAAAGAAGCTGATGTTTCTCGTTTTCAAAATGATCTTCAAAAAGAGTTTGAGCGACTTAAGAATCTTGAACAAGATAGTGCCGTTAATGAAGTCGAAATTCGCAATATTGAAGACCGCTTAGCGTCTCAGTATCAGATTAAGCTTTCTGAACTTCCTGAAGAAGAGCTGGCTCGTTTGATGGCTCCTTCTGACTTGGAAGAAAACTTAAATCCAGAACTTAATCGCGAAAAAATTGAGCGTCTTCGCGGTAAGATTGACCGCCTCGGCAAAATTAATATGGTGGCTATGGAAGAGTATCAAGACTTGGCACAGCGATATGAATATCTCTATGTTCAAAGACAAGATCTTTCAGACGCGATTAACAGCTTGTTTGAGGCCATATCAAGAATTGATACCGAGTCGAAAGATCGCTTTAAAGAGTCTTTTGATGCAGTTAATAAGGCCTTCCAGGATACATTCCCCATTATGTTTGGTGGGGGTGTTGCGGAACTGAAGTTAACAAATCCTGACAACTTGCTTGAGAGTGGTGTGGAAATCGTAGCTCAGCCGCCAGGTAAGAAATTACAGTCAGTGACTCTTCTTTCTGGTGGAGAGAAGGCTCTGACAGCTGTGAGTCTTATATTTGGTATCTTTAGTATTAAGCCGTCACCCTTTGCAGTTCTGGATGAAGTCGATGCACCTTTGGACGATACGAACGTAGGTCGTTTTAATAACCAGGTTCGTAGAATGGCTGAGGCTTCTCAGATTATTATGATCACGCACCATAAGAAATCTATGGAGTCTGCAGATGCCATGTATGGTGTAACGATGGAAGAGCCGGGTATATCTAAAATAGCTTCAGCTAAGCTGGGCCGTATTTAGTATCCACCTGAGCTATGCTCAGTGCTGCCGTCTTTTTGTTTGGTGAACTGATAAATTAATCCACCGCCTATGAGGCCAAGGCCGATCGCTTTGTGGTCGTTCATGGCTAGGAGTAATCCAACGCCTGCGGCAATATACCCCCCATAGCTTGAAAAGATACTACCGATGCCTGCATGGGCTTGAGGAAGAATGTTTGCTAGGATTTGATTCCAAATAGATTGTGAGACAACTTCTTCCTTGAAGCTTTTGTGAATAAGTCCTTTGAGGTCGGCTAAAGATTGAGCTTGGCTGATGTCGACAGCTTTGTCGTTGATGTAAACTACATTAGGATTGTCTGCTCTGATTTCAAGGCTGACAACGTTTCCATTTGAAAAGTCGAGCTTTACTTGATTTTGAATGGAGTATGCCTGAGGTGCTGGGCTAGTGAATTCTTTTGCAAAAAACTTTCGCGACTCTTTACTGACTTCTATCTTAGAGTCTTTAAATTCTTTGACGACTTTTGAGATATCTTTGTGTTTGTTGTAACTCGTAAAAACTTTATTGAGTATTTGAGTCGTGGCTACAGCATTCGAATGTAGCTTAGCTTGTTTTTCTGCTTCTTCTATATCTGCCCTGTTGGTGGCCTTAGCCGTGCTGAAAAATAAAAGAGCGCTTAAAATAAATAGCTTTTTAGACATATCTTCATTTTCAAACGTTTTGCTTTATTTGGCGAGGTTGAAAAAAGCCTTTATTGTTAATTTTGTGTTAAGAAACTGACTTTGTTCAAAGTAAGCATATAAAACTTAGGCACTTCGGCGACTTATTTTCTAAGGATCCTAAAAAATTGTCCGCTTGGGACAAGACGGTCAGTTTTTTCTGTGGGCATAAGCATTTCGCCACCTTCGCAAGAAAATTGACCCAGTTCTAAAATGTCTCCCGTGAGGTTTTTTAGAACTTCAGGGCTAAATCCTTGAGAGTGAGAAGAGAAGTGAAAAAGCGTAACGTTGCTTTTCATGACATTTTTTACACATTGAAGAAGTGTTGTGATGTCGTCTTCAATTTTAAAAACTTCTTTGTTGGGGCCTCGACCAAATGAGGGAGGGTCCATGATGACAGCATCATATTTGTTGCCCCGCTTGGCTTCACGCTCTAGGAAAAGCTTGCAGTCTTCAACAGCAAATCTGATTGAGCCTTCAGGAACACGGTTAATGGCAGCATTTTGTTTAGCCCAATCAACGACTCCTCGAGCAGCATCGACATGAGTTACCTGAGCGCCAGCGAGTGCGCACGCAATACTTGATCCACCTGTGTATGCAAAAAGGTTTAAAACTTTAAACTCTTGGTCAGGAGAAAGGTTTTTTACTTTTTCATTAATTTTTTCACTTAGCCATGCCCATTGAGAGACTTGTTCTACAAAAAATCCCAAGTGACCAAAAGATGTCAGTTTGGTTTTGAGTACAATGCGACCTAGCTTTGTAAACCAGTAGGGTTCAATCGCAGAGTGACTTTCCCAAAATCCTCCACCTTGTTCTGTTCGTTGGTGTGTAGCTGCGACATGCTTCCAGCTTTTAGGATTTCGTTTTTTCCAAAATGCAACTGCACACTGACGTTCTATAAGGTGTCCCCCAACTTCTTCGAGTTTTCTTCCTTCGCCCGAATCAAGAAGTGCGTAACTTTTGGCTCCTTTGCGGGTGTATTCATCGAGGATGGTTTCGATTGGAAGTCTGTCGTCACTTGAGCCTTTATTCATAGCTTCAGTTTTGCGGCTGTTTTTTTTATTTAAGGCCATTGGATATCCTTAGGAAGTAGCCTCAATAAGTCTTTGGGTAAAGGCTCTTTAAATTGTAAGAGTTCCTGACTCATGGGGTGGGGAAAACTAATATTATAGGAGTGAAGTGCTGGTCGACCTGGGGCACTTAGATTTGATTTGTACTTGGCGTCACCGAGTAAGGGATTGGATTCATGGGATAATTGAGCTCTTATCTGGTGACCACGGCCTGTTTCGAGGTGAATGTGAAGTGCTGATATCGCATGTCCCTCGAATTGAGTTTTACAAAAACATTTATAGGAAAGGCGAGCTTCTTTGGCTCCCTTTGTTCCCTCTTTTACAACGCGAGTCTCGTTGGTGGATTCGTTTTTAAGTAAAAAGTGTTTAAGTTCTTTGCTGTCATGTGTGTGGCCTTCGACAATGGCAATATAGCTCCGTTTGAGCTCTCCTTTTTGAAGCGCTTCAGTAAGGCGATTGGCTGACTTTGATCGTTTTGCAACAACCATAAGTCCTGAGGTATTTCGATCGAGTCTATGTACGAGACCTACGTAGTTTCTGCCAAAGTAGACTCTTAACCAATCCACAAGGTTGTGGTCACCACTAATATCGCCCTGGCTTAAGAGTCCCGCAGGTTTGTCGATTACGACAAGATGGGTATCTTCAAAAAGGATTCTGGGGTCGTCCACTGAGCTATCTTAGCAATGGGCCTTTGGAGTCGCCAGTCCCATTGAGACTATAGGCTTTGGCTAAGTTGACGGTCTTTGGCTTTTCGGTGTTAAATGAAAGGTCTGTATGAAATTCAAAATATTAGCGGGCATTTACGTCCTGGCTTTGAGTTTATTGGTACTTAGAACTCACGTTTAGATAGACAGGGTTTTTGAGTCTTGGTACGTTGCGTTAATGCTCGGGTACTTGCTCCTCACCCTAACTCTAAGTTTTAACCTTTTAGCCTTTTCGGCAGAGATATACGTTGATCCCTCTACTGTTGGAAAGCCCTGGAAGTCTGCAAATGCTGTATGTCAGTTTAGAGGAAACCCCACACGTTCATGCAGCGGTCTGGGCCCAATACCAACTGACTTGGAAATACAGTGGAGAAAAGGCTCTTATTCATCGTTCTATTACGGAAAAACCTGGGGAGGTTCTGGCTGGACGGGACAACCTGCAGTTTGGCCCTCTTTAAATTCAGATGAAAAAATAGATTCTAGCTACGCAGCACTTGAGAACGCTTCAAAGTACGAAGTTGTTGTTGGGACGTATGATAAAAAAGTACATTTTTTTCGTTGGTACGATGGAGTCGAAACTCGCCCTGCGTTTCCGACGGGTGGAATTATTAAAACAAGCGTTACTCTCGATCCCGATGGATTTCCGCTTATGTATTTTGGTTCTACTGACGATAATCTTCGTATATTGGCTCTCGATCGGTCAGATAATCTTGTTAAAGGATATGAGCAGCCAGCAGCTAAAGAATTATGGAAGTTTAATGCTTCCGATGTGAGTGGTCCGCTGAATGGACGTAGTCGAGATTGGGATTCAACAGCAAATATTATTAACGATTATTGGATTCAAGGTGGCGAGAACGGCTGGATTCTTGTTTTTAAATTAAACCGTAGTTACGACGAAAAGGGATTGGTTCAGGTTAAGCCCGAGAAAATTTTAGAGATGCCTCTTTTTAACAAAGAGCTTGTTAAAAAAATGGGCGATGTGAATTCAAGTATAGAGAGTTCGCCCGCTGTTTATAAAAACTTTCTTTATGTTGCTAATTCTTCAGGAAGAGTTGTTGGGCTTGATTTATCTAGAATTGATGCAAAGACAAGAACAGCACCTATTGTTTACGATATTTGGCTTGGAGACGATGTCGATACTTCGGTTGTAGTTGATGAGGAGGGGATGCTGTATTTGGGTCAAGAACAAGAGCGTTGCAATAAGAGCTATGTGGCAGCCTGCAAAAGACAAAAAGAAGTGGGCGATATCGTAAAGTTAGATCCAAGCAAAGTCGGCGATGATTCAATCGTTTGGAGATTCTCTACAAAAGAAAAGCTCGGTGTTAGCTATAATTCTGATGGAGGAATTTTTGCGACACTCTCTATGTATAAGGGCTTCGTTTATACAACTACGCATTCTGGGCATCTTGTAGCACTTGATAAAAAAACAGGAGAGATGACCTTTTCAGATAATAAAATTGGCTACCATGCATGGGGATCTTCAGTCGTATCTGAGGGACGATTGCTAGTTCCAACAACCGTCCCAGGTGGATTTAGAATTTATGATTTAGTAGAAGACCCGGCTCATCCTAAACTGATAGATGTCTACAAGCTTCCTACTGAGGGCGCGATTGAAAGCACTCCTCTTGTATTTGGTGGAAGAATTGTTGTTGGCTCCCGTGATGGCTACATCTATAGTTTTGGCGGTAAGCTTTAGCTTTCTTTTCGGTAGCAATTCACATTAAAACTGTGACTTGTCGATTTTCCCTCTAAAACATCTTCTTTAAACTCTCCTTTTAACTCAGCTTCGGCCTTATCTTTGACAGCATAAGAGCGCGCTCTAAGCTGAGTGCGACCAGGTTGCTGAAGCGTAATGGCTAATTCATTCCCATAAAAATATTCAATGCTGTTAACATAGAGAGCAAAATATTTTCTTTTAATGGCTTCATTCGGGCTCAGTATCATGTTTCGATACTCAGCTTCTTGAAGCTCAAGCATTTTGCCTTCAGAAGTGAATTTGTAATACTTGTAACCTCTTTGCGGAAATTCAGTTTCAATTGTATCCCTTAATATAAGTGGAAATCCTCCGTTCTCTCCTATGGTGTTTGTGTGAATGTAAGATTCCAGAGTACAAGTTATAGGATAACCATTCTCTTGTGAGATAGCTGTGTTGATAAAGCTTAAGGCAATAAGTGTGATTAAATGTTTCATAGTAACTCCTGCAGACTTGCTGCGATTATTTATTTGTTAAAAAAATATATAGACTTGTGATTAAATGCTTGCGGCCGAAAGGCCAGTAGAATTATATGCGGCGTGAGATACGCCAGCTCCGATTAGATTTTTGAAAAAGAAAAATTATATAACTTTTCACAGTTTCTTTTTTATAAAAGACTAATTGAAGCGTGCGAACATAAACTTTCTTAATATTTTGACATAAATGGCTAGAGTTGACGAAAGATAAAGTTGAAAGCTGCAGAGTGGGTGTATCCGCAGCTTTCAAAGGACATTTTTATTTTTGCTAGGTCGTAAGTTTTCTTTATTTTAAATCAATTAATTTAGCTTTTTTGTTAGCAGCTTTTGGAATGAAAAGATTCAAGTAACCATTTTCAAAGCGTGCTTCAATGTTATCGGTATCTACATCGGATCCTACGCTAAATGTTTTAGTAAATTCGCTATATTCGCAGAATCCATCCTTTTCTTCTTTAGATCCGCGAAAACCACTTACTTTTAAAGTATCTCCAAGAACTTCAATCTTAAGATCTTCTTTTTTTACTCCAGCAAGATCTGCTTCGAGTGAATATCCATTCTCCTTAGCCTTAACTCTAAAGCCAGCCCAATCTGAATGAGCTGGATTAGGTGCATAGTGGTGCGCAGCCCCATTAAGCGAGTCTGAGAAAAAGGTATCTAATAAGTTTCCAAATGGTGTTCTAACTAAATCGTATCGTGTCATTTTTATATTCCTCCTAATTTCTTTAGAGCGCTCTTACATTTATAACTTGGGATTCCTTTAAAAAAAGTCAAGTGTAGAGCTACAGAGCTTGCAACTCCCTTCGGTCGCCCATAAAATTTGTTGCGAGGGTTATAGGAGGCATATGAAAGCAATTAAGGTTTTAATGTTCTTTTTGTTCATGAACTTTTCAGAAGCTAAAGATTATCTTTGTTATGTTCCTGGAGCAGCTGGTCTTAGCGATTTCATGAAAGTTAATATTGGTCCTGCCTTAAAGAAAAGAGGGATTCCTTTTGTTGCTTTCGATGGTGGCAAGTGGGGGAGTGTTGAAGAGCGTGCTGAGCGCATTCACAATGATTTTGCTGAACTTCTTTTAAAAGATAAAACTGCTGAATGTCATTTGTTTGGATATTCTATGGGCGGAGTGATTATTCGCTATGCTGGGAATTATTTAGATTTTCAAAACAGAATTAAAACAATGAGCTCTTTTTGTTCTCCACATCATGGAACACCTGCAGCGAATCTTTTAAATGACTTTCCAGATTTTTTAATGTCTGGCCTAGAGGACTTAAGTCTTCAAAATATCAAACGCTTTAATGATCCGAAGTCGAATGAATATTCTCCAGTAATAAGAGATATTCCATTTTATTCTTATAGAAATTTTGTTGCCGACGACAAAGAAGTTCCAGATGCTATACAGAGGATTAGTTATGGTCTTATTACAGGCTACTACTGGGCGTTGTTTAGATTTTCTTGGGCGATGAATGATGGCCTTGTGCCCACACGTTCTATGGAGTTTGGTGAGCTTTTGGATGCACGCCATCTCTACCAATATGGACTTAAAAAAAGTCGTCAGATTGTAGATGAGGGTTCCTATATAGAAAAACATGAGCGTCCTGGTGATTTTCATTATCCCCATGAGTTTTATTCACAAGATCTGCATATGGACATAAGTCCTGTGGATGTTTTTGAAGCCCACTATAAATTTGTATCGAGATAATTCTAAGATTTAAAGAATTCGTGCCTGTGCTTGGGTGCAGGCATAAATTGCAAAAATTCCAGCAGGTCTGTGGTTGCCAGAGCGTTTCCATCCACCAAAAGGAAGGAGGGCACTTGCGCCGACTGTTGGCTTATTCCAATAGGCCAATCCGACATCAACTCTATCTGCTACATAATTAAAGTCTTCTAGCTTGGGAGAGAACAAAGAGAAGCTTAATCCGTATTGGTTAGCGTTTGTTGCTTCAATTCCTTCATCAAGAGAGTCTATCGGGCAGAAAAACATATCCGGACCAAATATTTCGTGGTTTTGGTAACTGCTTTCTGCGTTCCACTTGCTCACAAGGTGAATGGAGGGGGCGACGTAGTAACCTTCGGGCAAGGGCTTTTCACTTGCGCGACCTATTTTCTCAAGTCTTTTGGGACGCATAATAACTTCTGCATTTTCATTTGCAGCAAGTGTGTCGTAGCGCAAAAATTTTTCCATAGCTTGAGCTGTTACAATCGGACCCATGAAGGGATCGGGATTTTCATCAAAAGGATTTCCAATAATGAGCTTTTTAGCCTTGTCATGAAAACAACTGAGGACGGCATCGAGAAGATCTCTTTTAACATAGGTTCTAGAGAGGGCTGTACAACGTTGACCCGTTGTTAGGAAACAACTGGTAATGAGGTCATTGGCAATTTTTTCAATACCCCCTTCTCCGGCTTCCCAAATAATAGCAGCGTTTTTACCGCCCATTTCAAGGGCAACTATTTTTTCGGGATTCGAAGCCAATGCATTTTGAATTTTAGCTCCAACTTCAAAAGAACACGTTGCAATTACACCGTCGATCTCGGGATGGCGCACGAGGCGCGTCGACATCTCGGGGTTGCCATGAAGCATTTGTAAAACTCCTGGGGGAAAGTCCGAAGCTTCGAAAGCTTCCATGTAGACTTGAGCTGAGTAGGGAGCTTTTTCAGAAGGCTTTAATATAACAGAATTACCCATTAAAAGGGCGGGCACAATGTGACCATGGCTTAAGTGTACGGGAAAGTTAAAGGGGCCAATAACGAGCATGAGGCCTTTGGGGCGATAGTGGATTTCACCATGCCCATTAGGCATGCTAACCCTTTGTGTTTTGACATAGCTAAGTCCAGCGTCACATGTAACTTTAATCTTGTTAACAAGGGCCGCAACTTCTCCTTTTGCTTCCTTAAGTGGTTTCCCAATTTCAAAGGCTATGAGTCGCGCAAGGAGCTCGGAGCGTTTTTCAATTTCTACACCAAAGCGAGTAAGAGCTTGAATGCGATTCTCTACGGGAACAAGTTTCCATTCTTTAAATGCGGCTCGTCCTATAGCTGTAGCTTCTTCGATGTCGTCATAGTGAAAGCCTACTTCTGGAAGTTTCCACGCTAAGTTTGCTGGAGATTGTACTCCAAAACTTCCGCTTGGCTTTTCATGTTTTATCCAACGGCCCTTAATGAAGGAACCTTTAAAAGTTATTTTTTGTTGTAGTACGGACTCGCTCATTTAAGCCTCCATAGGTAAGAAATATAGTTCTGGTCTTAGTTTAGCGCCCAATAGTTCTTTTTGCTCATCAGTAAGGACTATTTCTTTTTTTGTTTTAAAAGAAAAATCTCCGATCAGAGCCTTAACCCCTTTGTCAGAAATACAGAGGAGGATGCCATTCTTCTTTTGAGTGGAACCTGCTTCCTTGAGGGGAAATTTAACAAGAAATGTTTCTTTGATAGGTTTGATTTGTGTTGCACGTGCCCAGTAGTGAGGCCCGCCATCAAAGGGGTCAATCATGTTTCTGTAGCGAAACCCAATTTTTTCTATCATGTTTTTAACGGGTTCAGTGTCAGGGTTAACTTGTCCAATAGCTTCACGTGCTTCACCTGAAAGCATGCAGGTGTAGATATCTCCCTCAGGATATAAAGAATGAATGAATTCTTTGTTCTTTCGAGAAAGTTTGTCGGCTTCATCGTAACTTAAGTTTGTAAATTTACGGCCTATCTCTTCCCATATCGGATACTCGCCATCTTGGTTTAAGCGAGGCTGAAGTTCGCAAAGGACTTCGCTCATAAATTGATGAGGTCGTGCAGCCATATACATAAAGCGCACAAAGCTCATGAGTTTCCCGAGTTTTTGGGGGTGGCCTCTAAACTCTGGCAAAAGAATAAGAGCGCCAATTTCTGTTGGGCCATCGTAATTAAAACCAAGTCTTAAAACTTGGTGTAAAAATCCCATATGTAGCGAGCGCGATTCTTTTTTCTTAGGAACTATCGAAAAGTAGACGTGAGGCTCATGAGGTGTTCCGTGTTTTCCAATAATGAGACTTGTCCCAACAATTTCTTTTCTTTTAAGGTCTTCTAAGACAAAAAGGTATTGGGCCTTCGAGGGGTCTTGCTCTTTGCCACGAAAGCTACTCTTTGAGCGCTGAATCTTCTTCATGAGCTCGTGCTTGTCGCGTGGCAGGTTAATTAAATTTAAAAGTGAAGCTAACCTGAGTAGCGACTCAAGGTCAGACTCACTGACTTCACGAATTATAAACATGTTTTAACCAAAGGGCTGCGCAAGGCAGCTCTTGCTATCCTTTATCCCTCTTCGGGGTCGAAACTATAGTCAGCTTTTAGAACCTCTTGGATATCTAAAGCTATTTGTTCAAAATCGGTAGCCTCAATGACTTGCATTTTTGAGGCCCCATCGCGCATCTCAAATGAGCGCTCTGTTAAAATAGCGACTAGTTTTTCCGTTAAGGTCATTCTAAAAAAGTATACCTGAACGTGCTATTTGCTACAAGAACTGGGAAGATAGCCAAATCCAAGACAAAAGAGAGTGGGCGAGCTGCAAATTCCTTAAAATAATCAGGACTTAGATAGATTGCCCAAAGTGGGCTTAAGAGCAACGTCAGAGAGCTAAGGTAACCAATGCAGGGAAAAATGACCTTTTCGTAGAGAGGAAGGCAGATGATATTGGCTAATGATGCAACAAGTAATGAGCGAAAGCTAAATTCTAAATCTTTAAAAAACCCTATGCTGATATGAAGAATGGCACTGACAAATGCAATACGAAAAACGGGGTTTTTAGTTAAAATGTTTGAGATCTGAAGCATGAGGTATGCCATCCAACTCAAAATGGCAGAGTCCGAAGGATGCCAATTCTCTAGGCACATATGCAAAACAAAAACGATGAGCACAATGAGTCGTTGGGAGCACTTAAAAGGACTTAGAGTGTAAAGTGCAAAGCTCAAGAGTGCGCAACGAAGCAGGGGAGCGGGGCTGCCTAAGGCGTTAAGGTAAAACAAAGAAACTAAAATTAAAAGAATGCGAGTGATACGAGGGAAACTTTGTCGAAATAAAGCTTTTTGAATTCCTAAGTTAATATTTTGCCACGCAGTTGCGAAGCTATAGTACTGACTTCCAGAAAGTATCAGTAAGTGTAGGAGTCCCCATTGGCGATATTCTTTCATTAAAGTCCATGAAAGCCCCCCCTTTATTTGCCCAGTGCTTAGGAGTAGGGCGAGATTTCGGCTCTGTGGTGTCCAGAGTTCAGAAGCAATTGATTCGAGTTGAAATAAAAAGGACTGAACGATATCCACCGCTCAGTCCTTGCAAGAAAATTGCCAAGTTTTTTTTAGTTTGCAGGACTTAACTTAAGGGCAAGTTCTTTTTTGAGGACTTTTCCCGCTACGCCAGTGTCTGAGAGTAGGGCAATATCTCGAAATGTAACGGTCCACTCTCCCTTGTTTTTAGTGCCAAGTTCGCAGTCGCCTATAATGCGCCGTTGTTCACCAGCAGCGAGTGGAAGAAGTGTTGAGTCAAATCTTAAAAATCTAAAAGATCCGTTAACTTCGCCTCTTGAGCATGTAATTTTAGATGTGGGGATGACAAGATCTTGAGAATGAGTGTTTGTGATCCAAAGTTCAATATCAAAAGATTTCTTTTTGTTTTTTAACCAGCCAGTTCGAATTGTAACGAGATTTGGGACCTCGGCAGTACTCATACCTGCAAACTCAGATAACTTTTTTCTGCCACCACAAGAACTAAGGGTAAGTGCGCAGCATGCGATAAATAGTAATTTTTTCATATAGAATCTCCTTTTCCTTGAAAAGAGCATACACAAGATTCATATTCGTGTGGAGGAGTTTAGTATATGAGAATAGGAAATCTGATGATCGTTTCGCTTTTGTCTCTCAGCTTTATTCAAGCCAAAGGCGTGAAGAAAGAATTTGGAGGAGAGGAAGCACACGCTACTGCAAAGGGTATCATGGAGGCACATGTCGACTGGTTAAAGGATAAGGGGTCTAAGTTTGATTTTGGGCTGACACTTACAAATTTAACGGAGTCTGGCGTTATTGTTTATTTGCATGATATCTCGTGTAAGAAGGGTGCGACCGCAGGCGAAGCAAAGCATACTTTTTTTAATACAGGCGAAAGAACAATTGATTTTAAAGCGGGTCAGAGTAAAAAGTTCAAGTTAGTTTGTAAGCTTCATACGAAAATAGATTCCAATAAATTTTCTGTAGGACTTCGTCGGATTAGTTCGAATCCAAGTAATGACGGAAAAACTGTTGGAAAGCTCTTGTATAAAAATTTAAATATCCCAATAACCTTGTAAGGAGTTTATTGTTTCTAGATATAGAGCTCGACTTTGTGAATTTTTCCGTCGTCTTCTAGGTGAATGAAATTCTCACGAACCGGCTCTGTGTCTAGTAGGAGCTTTCGCCCCGAGGCTTCTCCAGAAGCTTTGTCATCAAAAGATCTTAAGACCTTTATTTTGTACATTGTTTTTTTATAGCGATAGTTGATACTAAATTCAGGCCAATCATCTGGTAATCGAGAATTTAAATACAGTTTGTTGGCTTCTATCTTAAATCCAAGAATGGACTCAATAGCCGCTCGATACATCCAACTTGCAGATCCCGTGTACCATGTCCAGCCTCCACGGCCTGTATGTGGGGACATCCCGTAAATGTCAGCCGCAACAACATAAGGTTCAACTTTATATTTGTTAACATCTTCGCTGCTAGATGCATGATTGATCGGATTGATCAGAGAGAATAATTCTTTCGCTCGATTGAGATCGCCTAATTCTGCAAAGGCCATCAGTGTCCAAATGGCAGCATGCGTATATTGTCCACCGTTTTCACGAACTCCAGGGAGGTATCCTTTGATGTATCCTGGATTAAGCGCGCCTTTATCGAAAGGAGGTGTGAAGAGCTTAATGAGTTCGTCTTTTTCATTAACTAGAAATTTATCAACTGCTTGCATAGCAGTTCTAGAACGGGTCTTATCGCCAGCGCCTGAGAGTACGGCCCATGACTGAGTAAGCGAATCAATTTTGCATTCTTCATTCTGGTGAGAGCCGAGAGGAGTTCCGTCATCAAAATAGGCCCTGCGGTACCATTCGCCATCCCACGCGTTTTCTTCCGTTGAGGCTTTTAGCTTTTGCATATGCTTTCTGTAGACATCAACTTTTTCGATTGAATCTTGGCTGTTGCAGAAAGGGATGAAGAGCTCGAGAGTTTTATGTAGAAACCACGAGACCCAGACGCTTTCTCCTGTTCCTTTGTTTCCAACGAGGCTCATTCCATCGTTCCAGTCGCAAGAACCCATTAGCGGGAGTCCGTGGGGACCTATCTTTAAGCTTCTATCTATAGCTCTTATACAGTGCTCACGGAGTGAGGCTTTTTGTTCTGATACTTGTGGTGTTGTGTATGAATCGTCTTCACCTTCAGTAAGTTCAGGTGCTTCAATAAAAGGAATGACTTCGTCAAAGATTGAGGTATCGCCAGTTGTTTTCACATAAAGACTACTCACGTAGGCAAGCCAGAGTAAATCGTCTGAACAGCGTGTTCGGACACCTCGTCCCGTAGGTGGGTGCCACCAGTGCTGCACATCTCCTTCGGGAAACTGTCGTGCTGCTGCTCTTAAAATATGTTCACGTGCGAGTTCGGGCTTAGAGTAAAGAAGCGCTAGTGTATCTTGGAGTTGGTCCCTAAACCCATAAGCTCCCCCTGACTGGTAGAACGCACTACGTGCCCAAATTCTACAAGAAAGCGTTTGATAGAGGAGCCATTTGTTGAGGAGTGCATTCATGCTTTCATCTGGGGTCTTAACTTGAAGGGAGCTAAGAGCTTCGTCCCAAAAATTAATGACCGATTTGAATGTAAGCTTAGCGAGGGCGTGACTTTTGTATTTAATTGCGAGTTCGTGGGCTTCTTCTTTACTATTAGCTTGCCCAAGTGAAAAAATTATTTCTTTTTCTTCATCGGGCCCAATTTCAAAATGAGATTGAAGAGCTGCGCAGGGGTCATGGCCCGCACCGGAAATACCAGCGAGTTCATCACGAGTCATCGCAGCAGGTTTAGCTAGATTTCCATTTCTGCCAATAAATGTTTTTCTGTCACAAGTAAAAGAAAAGTTTGTCTCACTAAAAGTAAGAAATGAAACTCTTTGATTAAACTCGTTGTTGTAGGGGTTTTTTGCATAAATAATTGCAGAATGTTGATCAACTTCTGTGATGACAAAAGGCGAGGTAAAGCTTTTTTGAAATCCTAATACCCATTCAATATAGGAAGTTACAGAGAGCTTTCTTTTTCTCCGGCTTGTATTTTTTAGACGTAAGCGGGTGATTTTTACGTTATCTGAAAGAGAAACGAAGACTTGTAATTGTTGTTCAATACCGTGACTAGAGTGTTCAAATTGAGAATAACCCTGAGTGTGTTTAATGATGTAATCTTCTTTTTCTCTTATGGGGAGTGGCGTAGGAGACCAAAACTCTCCACTTTCTTCATCTCGAATATAGATAGCTTCGCCAGCTGGATCACTTACAGGATCATTTGACCAGGGTGTGAGTCTGTTTTCTCTACTGTTTTCAGACCAGGTGTAGCCAGAGCCTGATTCTGAAACCGTAAATCCAAAATCATGTGAATTCGCAATGACATTAATCCATGGAGCGGGTGTTTTCTGATTTTCTTTCAGTAAAATAATGTAGTCTTTCCAGTCAGAGCTGAATCCTCCAAGGCCATTAAAAAATCTTAAGTTGTCTGATGAAGGTGAAGGAGAATCGTATTTTTCTTTGTTACGACTTGGTGAATGGGGCTCGGGAAGTGTTGGCTCAGCAGGACGGCGAGTTATCTGTTCCTGAAAAGATCCTTTTTCGCCCGTAAGGGTAACACGGGCAACAGTTTTTAATAAGATTAAGTCTTCTTCGGGGATAAGGTCCATCCTTCTGACAAAGACACCACCTGGTTTATCTATGAGCGAATTAGCTCCACTCATTTGAATGTGTTTTTGGAGTTCATCTTGTAGGGATTGAACATAACTTGTAGATCGTTCATTAAGTATGACAAGGTCGCAAACAAGACCTTTGAAGCGTAAGTACTCATGTGCATGGAGTAATTCTCGAACAAGCTCCAGCTCTTTTTCCTCGCTTAAACGGACAAGAATAATGGGAAGATCTCCGCTTATCCCATAGGCCCAGAGGTTTGATTGAGTTCGCGTATTCTTTGAAAGATAAGGTGAACCGGGACGAAGTGAGGGGTCGGAAAAGAGAAGTCGGCCTGCTAAGCGCTGGTAGTTGTGAGCTTTGTCGCTACTAATGTTTAAGTGGCGCAATTGAGCTTGAGATTTTGTCCAGGAGAGTCCAACTTCGCGAGTAAAGATATGTTTGTCGTGGTATTTGTCTGCAAGTCGAAGAGCGTCGTCGCGTGTGTCTGCAACTCCTGTTGCGAATAGGAAGCTTAAGGTTTCTCCCGAGGCAATACTCGCTTTTTGTCTGAGTGAAAAAATAGGGTCAAGTACAGCACCCACGGTTCCTGAGAGCTTTTGATTTTTATGGATGACATCTGGAGTTGAGGTGGTCTGGCCACGACCAATAAAGCGGATACGGTCGGTTTCGTATTGAGTCGGCTCCCGAGTGACACCGTCAACTACGAGCGCATGAAAGGCCCAAAGCTTTTTATCTTTTTCTGAACGTTGTCTTCGAGTTGCGAGGAGTGCATTTTCCTCACGTGAAAATTCTGTTTCGATGAAAAGGTTGCTAAAGGCAGGGTGGGCTGTATCGTCAGCCTGAGAAGCGAGTGCAACTTCCATGAAGCTTGTAACTTCAAACTCTTCGCGTCCCAGTGAGAGGTTCGTGATAGATATTCTTCTGAGCTCTACGTTATCTTCAGCAGAGACAATGACTTCAGTGTGCGTAATAACTTTGTCTTCCTTGCGCACAAAATCAACACGGTCTTCGGTAAAGATAACTTCATATTTGTCTGCTTTTTCAACGCTAGGATGGATGCCTGAAGACCATATTTTGTTGGTTCTACAATTCTTAATGTAGAAAAACTGTCCCCAGTGATCCTGAGTCGAATCTTCTCTCCATCGGTTAATAGCAATAGAGCCATATTTTGAATATCCAGAACCCGCGCTGGTTATCATTAGAGAATATGTTCCATTTGAGAGTAGTTGTGTTCTGGGTGTTGGGAGCTCTGAATCCGTATAGCGACGTGGATTGGGGCTCATCCTAACTCGGAGTGGGCTATTTCTGCTAACTTCTTCAGCTCGTGGTTTTGTTAGCTGTGTTTGTTGGGGAATTTTTTCTTGGAGTAGGAGTTGAGTAGCTTTTACAGTGGCAACTCCATGAAATCGACGTTGCATAATATTTTTATGTAAAACATTATTCAGTGCAACAAGCGACATGCCCTGGTGATGGGCCATGAAGGATCGTAAAATAAAAGATTTTTTTCCCTGAGGTAGTCTTGCTGGAGTGTAGTCGATTGATTCATAAAAACCATAGCGAGCAAGTGTGTTTGCTTTTTCAAGTGCTTCGAGATTATTCAAAGCTGATTTCTCATCAACCATTAATGCAAGCATGGTCGAGTATGGGGAAACGACGAGATCTTCACTGAGGCCTCTTTTAAGGCCTAGTCCAGGAACTCCAAAGGGGCCGTATTGAAAGTTTAGCTGAAGGTCTCGAGCATTATAGCCAGCTTCTGAAATTCCCCACGGAACAGAGTTCTCTTTCCCATAGTCAATTTGTCTGCCAATAACAGCGTTGTAAGTTTGATCTAGAAGTGTGTTGCCGTAATTTCTCATGACAAGCAAGGGCATCAAGTATTCAAACATTGTACCCGTCCATGAAATAAGAGTTCGGCTACCGGCTATATTTGTTAATTGACGGCCAAGTCTAAACCAGTGTTCTTGAGGGACATCGCCCTTGGCAATAGCAATAAAACTTGCAAGACGTGATTCAGAAGCTAATAGGTCATAGTACGAGTTATCTCTGCGACTTTCAGTAACATTATATCCAATGACAAAGAGCTTTCTCTGTTCGTCAAAGAGAAATCTAAAGTTCATTTCTTCAACTATTTTTTCTACCGAAGTTTGGATCTTTTCAAGGCGGGCAAAAACATTCTTTGTGTTGAGATCGGCTAGGCTTAGCTTTCTTGTAAAAGCTGTGCGCGGCGATGACTCTTCTTTACTCACAAGCTTTGCGATGCGAAAAAGTTGAGAAAGACTTGGGACGCTTCGTTGAAAGAGTCCTGCTTCGCGATCAGACATCTCTATCTCTTCGTCAACCCAGGGACTAAAAGTACTGAGGTCTCTTTGAAACTCCTGAATTTGTTTTTTACATATTTTAAACCATGTATTGAGTTCAGTGAGGTTTTCCTCCCCAAGTTGAGTGTTCAAGACAGTGAGAACGTCTTCTGAACGTGAAAGATTGAGGGATATTGATTTTAGAAGTGAGTTCCATTCGTAAACGTTTTCAGTCTCCGCTGAATTTAAGGTCAAAAGTATAGCGTTGATGTTTTCTTCGAGGTGAGAAAAATCGAGTGGGCCATTTACATCGAATGATTTAGAAGCACGGTCTAACTCCTCTTCTAACAACTGAAAAGAGTCTTGGAGTCCATAAATAACTTGAGAGTGGATAAAGGGCCTTCTTGAAAACTCGGAGCAAAATTGTTTAAGAACTAAAAGGTGCCCAGCAAGGTTGCCGCTATCTACAGTGGAAATGTATTGAGGATAAAGTGGTTCAAGACTTTGAGTGTTGTACCAATTGAAAAGATGCCCTTGAAACTTAGAGAGCTTTTCTAGCGTGTTGAGTGTGCGTTCGGTTGATTCAAGAACTTCGAGATAGCCTACATAGCCTAGGTCATATGCGCTCATTGTTGCTAGGAACTGGAGACCAATATTTGTAGGAGAAGTTCTGTGGGCAACAACAGGCTTGGGGTCTTCTTGAAAGTTGTCAGGAGCAATCCAGTTATCTGATTCGGAAACAAAACTTTCAAAAAAGTGCCATGTTTTTCGAGAATATTTACGAAGAACTTTTTTTTCTTCAAGGCTTAGAGCTACTTTTTCAGTATTTAAAGCTTCTGCAGTTTTAAGTTTTATCAGTGGGCTTAAAAACCATAAGATGAGAAGAGGGCTAGCAAAGAAGAGTGCATTTGGATGTTGAAGCCAAACTGTCGCACCTACAACTAAAGCAAAAATGGGGCTAAAGCTAAGAAAACTTTTAAGTTTAGAGGAGGAGCTTATGTGTCCTTCTACCTGGGCAAATGAAACCCATTCTAAAAGATTTTTATGAGATATAAGTTTTCTGTAAGCAACTCTTAAAATTGCGTCACATTGGATCCACATGAGGCTTGGTAAAAGGGTAATGTTAAGGAAGGCTTGAGCGAATTTGATTTTGGCTTCCTGCCAAATATTTCTAAAGTGACCTCTCCACGGAACCCCTTTGCCTCGTAGGATGACGCTGTTGGTGAGGGGGGCATAAGCGGGAAAAATTAGAACGAATATAAAAAGAGAGGTGCTGAGGAGCGGGGAAATTGTCGGAATAAACCATGAAAGGCTTAGCCAAGTCACAAGTCCAGCGGGGACAATACTTCTCCTCAAGTTATCGAAGATCTTCCATCTAGAGATAACTGAGAGTGGGTTGGGCGTGGATCTATTTGTTGCTGTTGGTACTTTGGGGAGCAACCATTGAAATAGCTGCCAGTCTCCACGTGTCCAACGGTGTTGTCGCTTAGAGTAGCTTTCAAAGTCAGAGGGGTAATCATCGTAGAGTTCGAGATCAGTCACAAGACCAGCGCGAGCGTAACAGCTTTCAAAAAGATCGTGACTTAAGAGGGTGTTCTCTGGAACTCGGTCTTTAAGGGCTTCCTCGAAAGCGTCTACTACGTAAAGGCCCTTACCGGTGTAAATAGCTTCTTTAAAGAGATCCTGATACAAGTCAGAGACTGCGTGCGTGTAAGGATCAAGCCCTGTGTTGCCAGAGAATATTTTTGAAAAGAGACTTCGAGAAGAACTACTATGCGTGATGCTTATTCGTGGTTGCAAAATAGCATAGCCGCGAGTCAATTTTTCTTTTTCTGAATTGTAATAGGGTTTATTCAAAGGGTGGAGAATGGTTCCAATTAATGAGCGTGCGACGTCTCTGGGGATACGACTGTCTGAATCGAGCGTAATAATGTATTTAATGTTTTTAAGAAAAGAGAGATCTGCAGACTTGTGTATAAATGACGTTTCTTTTTCAGTTCTCAGCAGTTTATTGAACTCGTGTAGCTTGCCTCTTTTTCTTTCCCATCCAATCCACTTGTTTTCAGATTCGTTCCAAAGACGTTTTCTAACAAAAAGGTGAAAGTATTTCTTCTCTGCTACAGGGTGGGGATATCTGTTATTTAACTCTTTAATCCCCTGTTCGGCGGCGGAAAGAAGTTGCGGGTCCGTTTCGGTATTTTGATCTTTTGCATCAGCAAAGTCGCCAAGTAAGGCATAGAAGATATGTGGGTCTTTATTGGCTAAGAAGTGAACTTGGAGCGAGTCAATGAGTTCGTTGATGACTTTATGGCTTAAAAGAAGAGTGGGAATCACAACCATGCTTTGCGCATCTTCGGGAAGACCATTTTTGGTTTCTATTCGCGGTAATCTCCGAGGTTTTACAAAAAAAGTGGCGTAGTGATTAAAGATACATAACGCAAGCTCGTTGGTGACAAAGAAACTGAGAAGGTAAAAGCTTATCAGTTGCCCGAGAGGTGCTTGGGGGAGGCGTAGGTAGGGAAAAAGAAGAGCGAAGAGGACTACGTTCAAGGAGAAGATGCCTCCTATGTAATATAGAGTTGCATGCTTTTTTATGAGAGAAGAGATGATTTCTCTTATTTTTCTTTTGTAGCCACATTGTTTTTGAAAATCCTCTTTGCCTTTATCTATCAGAAAGAATCCAATGTGTTTTTGAGGAAGAGAGTCTTCACTCTCAGAGTTTTCAATAAGTTTTTGAGCAACTTCTTGTTCCGTTAGCGGGGATTGTTTGGCAAGACGTTCAATGGCGTGTCTGTAGCGATCTCGGGTTTCGAAATCCATTTGAGCATAAACGCCTGCAGGATCTTTTTGAAGGATGCTATCGACCGTGCTTGTGCTTTCAAAAAAATATCTCCAATCTAGATTGGAGATAAGTCTCATAGCATCGATGATGTTTCCAACAGTAGCTTGAACTGAAGCTAAGCGTTTGAGGTCGAGTTGAATAACTTCATGTGTAGTCGTTTTGTGAGTTTGAAGTTTTTCTTCGAGCCAGTCGAATGAAAGTCCCATGCAAGGGTCTTGTTCTCGCAATCTCTGAACAAGTCGTACAATATAAGCCCTGTCCATATTGCCAGGCCGTGATAGTTCTTTGGAGAAAACCTCTTTAAGCGAGACTTCATTTGTGTCTGCTTTGGTTGAAAGATCGATAAGATGGTCGGCAAAGATGTCGGCAGCGTGGCGTTTTTCACGTGCCTTTACGATGCGTGCAGCGAGTGGGCAAAGTCTCTCGATGAGTGCAATTCGCAAGGTAATGGGAATTGCCCAGAGTTCACCAATGCTCAGCGGAGTTGTTTTTTGAAAAGAGATTAAAAAACGACGGAGTGTCTCTACGTCAATGCGACTGTCTGTATGCGCAATGATAGCGAGTGCAATTGCATAGACGCGTGGAAAGTCTTTGAGTTCACCAGAGCTAAGCTTTGGGAGTTCATTGTAATAGTTGTTCGGAAGGTTTCTTTTAATTTGTCGAAGCTGTTCTTCAACAATGTGGAAATTATCTATAAACCATTCAGCTGCTGGACTGAATGATTCATTACTTCGAATAACACCCACTAATGAAAGATAAGACTTTAGAAGGTTCTCGGCATTTTTTTTAACAAAGGGAGTGAGTGATTTTCCTTTTGTAGCAACTTTGTTTACGACGAGTTGTTTTGCAAGATAGCCCGCATATTGTTCAAGGCGCTCGGTACTAAATATTTCTTCTTTGTGGCCTTCTTCAAAAAGGAGATCCGGGGAGTGTTTTAGTATTGCGAGGTAGTCTTCGTAGCTTCGATCGGAATCTACTGTGTTCTCCATTGGGGTCGAGACTAACCCAAATAGACTTGGATTTACAGACATTTATGTGAAGATGTGACGAGCTTATGGACGAATTCTTCATACTGTTAAGGTTAATTTTGCTCTGCTTAGATTCTGAGCTTCATTATGAAGAATAAAACAAAGTTAAGAGCATTAAACTAATTTATAGAGTGATGTTTTATATGAAATTTATTCAATTGAGTTTTTTTTCTCTTTTCTTCGGAGTTTCTTTTTTAGAGGCTTCTGAATTAACGGATGCAAAGTGTGGAACAACTCAAAAAGACGCTCTCCTTCAAGCGCTCAGAGCAGAAAAGGCTGCAGCGCAAGCTCAGAAAAATATGGCAAAAGTTCAAGCCATTAGTTCTTGTGAAGGCTCACTCGGGAGCGCTTATGCTTCGTGTTTGAATGCGGTTAACAGTGGTCTAGCGACAGGTGGAGGAGCCAGTGCTGCCAAACAAGCGGGGACTCAACAATTTTCAGATCAAGGAAATCTTGCCAATACAACTTCGGCACTTAGTAAACAAGATCAAGCAGCAAACGAGGTATGTGTTCAACGCTATACTACTGCAAGTTCAACGTGCAATGGCTTTAGTACAGCAGCACAAGCTCAGAGTTACGCGAACTTGATCCGCGGTAAATGTCTTTATGACGCTAGCTTGGCAAAACAAAATACAGACAATATGGATCAATTGAGTAAGGCGGACGAGGATCTTGCGGGAGCTCAGCCACAAATGCCACAGTCTTCACCAGCTGCTTCTCCAGCTCCTTTGGCGCAAACGCCTTCGATGCCACAAGATCCAAGTGGTTATACTCCAAGTGATTATTCGACTTCTTCTAGTCCTAATTTTGATTTTCCATCACCCAATATTCCAGATCCAAGTGGTTATGCGGCTAACGCTGGAGTTCCAAGTAACAATTCTAACCAGAGTCAGGGAAATCCTGTTTTAACTACAGGTACAGGGGTTGCACAAGGGTCACTTACAGATACTTCTGCATCATCATCTGATAATTTTTCTGGCCCACAGGAAAGTTCTTTATCTGGAGGAGCTTCTTTGCAAGGGGCTTCGGGAATGGGTCTTTTATCTTCTTCCTCTGATTCGGGATCTTCTGGTTCACCCCAAAGTGGGAGTGGCTCTAATTCTGAAGAAGTAGGCTTAAATTCTGCTGCAGCAGGTACTGATTCGGGTGGTGGACTCGACTTTGCTTCTTATAGAGGAAGTGGCCCAGATATTGGCTCAGGACCAGGACTTTTTGATACAGACTTGGGAGCACGGCTTTTGACTAAGCCTGTTGCTGAAAGAGCTGTTTCTGCTGCATCTCTACCCAGTAAAGCTAAATATCTGCCAAAGACAAAGATGAAATCAACTCCTCAAATGTCTTCTTTGTTTAAGAAGCGCGGAGCTAAAGGCTACCGCAGACCTTCACTTACAGCCGTCAGCAATCCTGATGGAAGTAGTTCAGATAACAAGGAAGAGCCGGGGTCTCGTTTAGCTATAGCACCCTTTATGTTGTTGCTTCTTTGGGGTTCTGGCGTGCTTTATAAAAAGTTTGCTCTTGCTTAAGGTCTATTGAATTAAGTTTGTTCTTTTTTTGTTAAATAGAGTATTTTTTGATGCGGACTCGGTTGAGAGTTTAAGTCAATTTGAGAGAGGAAGAATCCCTTTTTACTAAGTTGTACAATGAGAGTTTGGAGCCCTTTAATAAAATCTTTTTGCCAAGATTTTTTTTGTGAATCATGTAAAAGAAGAATGTCTCCCTCTTGAGACCTATGGGCCATAGAGCTTGCTTTGCGAGATGTAAATTTGATTACTGTGTCGAAGGCGCGCCTTTGCCAAAGGATGAGGGGAACATTAAGATTTCTAAGAACAGCTGCAAGTTCCGGTGTTCGGATGCCTACAGGAGGGCGAAATCCGATACTTTGGATATTGAGACTTTTAAGAATGCTTTCAGATTCCTCAATCCATTGGAGCATTGCGGAGTATCCTTTGAAAAAGGGAGCGTAACTGTGGTCAAGGGAGTGGTTTCCAATAGCATGACCCTCTTTTTGAATACGGGCGATGATTTCGGGATGCGCAGCTGCTTTTTTTGCCACTACAAAGAAAGTCGCTTTAGCTCCAAACTCTTTAAGAAGATCGAGGACTTGGGGTGTAAGTTCAGGGTCGGGGCCGTCATCAAAAGTAATATAAATAGCTTTCTCAGGCGCTAGTTTTCGAATGGGCTTTCCAAGGATAGGTCTCCACTTTGAGAGTCGATCCAGCATGGGCTCACTATATCAATTTGTCATAGGGTGTAAATGACGAAGCTCCCAAGCTCGGCTATCGTCCTAGATCATGAGTTTCGTGTTTTTCCTCATGCTTCTGGGCTTTTCTATGCCTTCTTATGCGGGATCGCAGCGATCCTCAGACGCACTTTTGCAAACATTGCAGCTTCATCAAAAGAAAATTCCGATTCGATCTAAGTTTAAACAAGTGAAGCTTATGAAGGGACTTGATATAGAAATTCACTCTGAAGGGGAGCTTGAGGTAAAAGATGCGACTCATGCCGTTTGGAAAATCCTCAAACCATCCTATTTTAGTGTCGAAATAAGTCCTCAGGACGTACGTATCTACTCAAGTCCAAGTGCGCCCCCTAGGATTATTAAAAAGGCAGCGTCTGAGTCTTCTCAAATGGAAGGTGGAGCATGGATCCATTTTTTAATGGAAAAACCTGAGTTAGTGGTGGAACATTTTGATGTCTCTCTGGTTTCTCCTCAAAGTTTTAGATTGAAGCCCCTAAAGAGTGATCAGGGTTTTGACTTTATTGAGCTTAGCTTTGCAGATCACGCAAGCTTGTCAAAAGTCTATATTCAAGAAAACAAGGAAGACTCGTTGAGTATTTCTTTTACGGGAAAATAATTTGAAACATCTTAGATTTTTTTTGCTGGGAATTTTTTTTGTAGTTCAAGCCTCAGCCTCGTTTAAAGACGACTCTTCTGCTATTTTTTTGCCGAAGCAAATGAAAGATTTTGCTCAGACAAGTCAAAACTTTTCATTTTTCTGGCGAGGATTTTATTTAATCGATGCAACTCAAGAAGAGATGGCCATCAATCATGCAAGAGACTTCTGCGCATTACTAAAAGCCAATGACGATTTGATTTCTGATTACTATTGTACGGAGAGGGACTTTCAGCAGAATTCTCAAAATCTAAATAAGTGGATTCAAGATGCTTCATTGCGTGGATCAGCTTTGTCACTTAAAGCTTTTGAAAAAAGTGCTCAAAAGCAACTTGCATTTGCAAGCCTGCCTGGAATTCCTAGAAGTCTTATCTCGTCTTTGCGTGTCGATCCGCTGGGGGCATCGCAGGAGTTTTGGAAATTAAAGGAAAAGGCATTCTTTTTTACGGAACGTTTTCAAGGGTATCTCAGTAACGCTGAACACAGTGTGATTATGATTCCCTTTTCTTTAAAAAGCTCACCACAAGATATTCAATCGAGTGCTACTTTTATGTCCTCGCTGAAGGGATTGTGTGAGGAGCAATGTCCTAAGACTACGCTCCTGGGTCCTCATGCAGCTATTTGGTTGAATCAAACACAGGTCTTGAGTGACCTCTCTTTGTTAACAGTCTTGGGTGTTTTTTTCTTTTTAGTGACTTTGTTTTTCTTAGGTTTAAAGCGGGGGGCAGCTATTCTCTCGCTCTGTTTGCCTCTTCTTATATCAATAGCTGTTTCGATTGCCATAACCGTTTGCTTCTTTGGTTCGATACATGGGCTCACATTAGCTTTCGGACCAAGCCTGGTGGGGATGGTATTGGATTATGGAATTCATACAAAGATCCATCAGGGCGCAAAGGGTGCGTGGTCTTCTAACTTTTTTGGCTTACTGACGACTCTTTCAGGTTTTTTGGTTTTATCTTTTAGTGAAATCCCATTAGTTAGGCAGATTATTCTTTTTGCAGTGTCGGGCTTAATTGTCTCATTTGTTCTTTATTATTTCTTTTCAAAAAGTCAGCTAAGACTTTGGACGAAGACAAGTTTTCCTCCTTTTAAGTTTCAACTCCCCTTTTCTTCAAGAGGGAGTGTTGTGGCGGCCTTCATCGCTTTATGTCCTTTTTTTCTCTGGCCTTTTTTAAAACTTGATTTGAATTTAAAGAATTTTGAATTCCGGCAAAAGTATCAAGATGAATTAGAAGAGAAAACTTGGAAAACAACCAAGGCTCCAGAGGTCTTGTTTAAACTTTATCCAACGAGCGAACTGGAGAACGCTCATGACGACGACAAGGTCTCTGAGTCTTTAGGGGTAGCGCAGCAGTCGTGGGGGTTGTATGTGCCTTCTTTAGAACTTCAAAAGAAAAATTTACTAACGTGGACACCTTCGGTATGTGACTCTTACCGTAAGTTGGAATCGTCTACGCTCAAGTTTTTTAGTCCCTTTTATGACCTCGGGCTCTGTAGCAACTCTTATGCGACTCCTGCGAATCCACCCACGTACGTTCAAGACTTTTTGAGTCAAGATAAGTCACAACTCCTGAGCGTTTGGTTTCCTAAAAATGCTGTCGAGAAAAACCAACTTTTAGAGCAATTTCCTTCACTCGTCTCGTTGAGAAGCATTTTTGAATCATTTCCAAAGCTTTTACTTCGTGAGATTTGGACAATGTTTCCTTTGGGGTTTTTATTGTGTTTTTCATTGCTTTACTTTCACACAAGACGTTTTTCATTTACTCTGCTTTCGTTGGTTCCGTTGTTCTCAGCTTGTGGGCTGATTTTTTTGAGTTTTGTATTTATGGGCAAAGCTTTTAGTTTTGTAAGTTGTGTCGCTTTGTTGATGATTTTTGGAACAAGTGTCGATTATGGAATTTTTAAAGTCGATGCACTTCGTGTATCACCTTCAAATGATTCTAGTGAAAAAACTCTAAGTTCTCTTATTATGAATGCTCTTTTGACCTTTGTGGGATATTTGCCTCTTGTTTTTGCAAAGCATCCTGTGTTGAACGATCTGGGCTACGTGCTAACCTTGGGAACAATTGGCGCTTTTGTGGGGGGTGTGTGGGGAGTACCTTATTTTGCAGGTTTGAGACGTACTTTTAAAGCGCAAGGCCAAGATATGAGGACTAAATGACAACGAAACCACCGATGATACTAGGAGTAATTAGAAGAAGTTCTAAACTCTTGTTTTATACAGCAGTTATTGCTTTTTCGTGGGCTATGAGTCTTTATTTGAGGAGTGACGTCTTAGCTCCACGGATAGCCCCTACAAGTTTTGAGTGGGAAAAGGCTAAATCACAATCTTCTTTTTATTCGAAAGAACAATATGGCATTAACCATGCTTTTTGAGGATCTCCTTTCGAGCGAGGTTTCATGTGGGGATTCAACTCCAAGACTTGCTCTTACCGTCAGAACGGAGCTCGTCGATATGCACAGTGAGCTCATACCATCTCCTGTAACGCGGAAGGCTGCCTTTTGAGACTGGTTGATTGCAGTTTTTCAGGGCTTGAACTTGTTTTTCTCCCCGGATGCTTAAAGAAATGGGGTTTCTCAGTCGGCCTCTGCAGACTTTTGCACTTTGTTTCACCCTATGCTCGACAGCTGGTGTATCATGATCTGAAATCGGCCACAATCCCTTAATGATTTCAGTTGCAATCAATTTTAGGCTTGAGCCTTTGCACTTGTTCTTCCAATTGAGAAAACTGGCTCGTTGGTAGAACTTTGACTTGAAGGTGGCCGAATTTTTGATGAAGAGAAAATCGAATGGGTATTCCTGAAAAGGGTTTAAATATGTATCTGTTATTTGGGCCGGTATGGTTGGAGCTGTCTCAGGTGTTAATGAAAAGGCAGATGAGGTTGGTGATAAAGGCAGCGGGCTCACGGGATAAACAATTTAAGGGGCTTTCCACATTGCTGGTTACAAAAGTTTTACAAGAAGCTGAGACTTCGAAGATGCTCTCAAAGACTATGATACGGATTCAATGATCACTGACATCTATATGGTCTTGGACTCGAAAACTGGCCGCCTCTTCAAAGTTGAAAAAAGTGCTTTTAATTTAGATATGAGGAAGTGAAAACGGCGACAGCTGTGACGAATCATCTGAAGCAGAAGTCTTTAGGGCAAGATGAGTTTAATTTAAGTCGCATATTGATTTTACGAGCACTTACCGTCAAAAACGACGTCAAGATCTTTTTAAAATGAACTACACGCAAGTCATCCAAAATCTCTCTAAGTTATTCTTCGCTCTTTATTAAAAATATTGCGCGACAAAGGTGTGAATGAAAACTCTGAACAGCTTTACTTAGCAATCAGAGCGATTGATGCACTTAATAGCTCATGGAGTATTGTTTGATACCTATTCTCAAACTTCTTACGAGTTAGCGGCCTTCTATGGTTGGCGCATTTAGCCTACGATCTTGCGAAGTCTTTGAACAAAACCTCATGAGCGTTTAGTTTGCGATCCGGCGGGTGAAGAGACTTATTTTGAATTGAAAGAAAATCTTCTCAGTTAAAAGACCTTTGTCCTTTTGAGACGAAATAGATGCCAGGAAGCTTTTGATGAATTGAACCACATCCCTTTGAGCATGTTGAGTACTATTACGCCGTAACTTTAGCTTCACGCTGCCTCAATAAAGAAGTTGAGGCTGTCGCTTGCCAAAAAAGGACTGAGTCTTTCTCCACCGCACAAGGCGCTGATAGAGTATTTTGGAGACTGTTGTTGCTGAGGGGGTGCTTGTGAGTCTTTTAAAGGGGTTTTCTTTTTTCTCACGCCTTCTCTTGTTTCATGCGCAAGCGTCGAATTAGATTCTTCCCCATCTTTTTCGAGAGGGAAACAACGGCATGACGTATTTGCTTATGGTCCCGATGGAGAATTGAACTGTCTTCGAGTAATTACCTGTACTAGGTGAAGAAACAGCTCAAGTAACATCTATCGCTGCCGCTTCAATGAGTATGATGAAAGCAAATCTAACTAAGGGTCATGCACCTGAACTCCTATATCTTAACCCTGTTTGAAAACAACGACCCATTGTGAAGTGCTTTTAAAGAGGTTTCAAGTTGTTATGCACAAAAGCGGGGGAGTCTTCAGGGATATACGCGTACTCAGTACTTTTGAGGATGGTGCGAGATTTAGAGTGGATCATTTCAAAACAGAAATAGTGAGATTCACGGGAGAAAATATGAAGTTTGTTTCTTTCTTGTAAGTTTTTCGCTTTTTTTATTTTTGCAGTCGCTTTTCTTTTTTAAGTGTTGAGATTTTTATTCGCTTTGTGCTGAAGCAGAAGGTCTATCAGGTTTCGCAAGAGGTGTATGTGGCCTTGTGTTGAATGTTCTTCTGTGGCGAATTATTTGAGAAAAAGTTTTTTATCAAAGGAAAATATTTATACCAGTTAAACCATTGATAAGGGTATTATGAACAAATTCCTCAAGATGATGAAGGTATCGCTGTGCCATAGCGAGTGCAGCTTTGTCTTTGGATGCGCTTTCATTGTGATTTAGATCTTGACAGTTTCAACTTCAAAAACATAAGAATTGCTTTCTTTGTCTCAAAACCAAATCCGAAAAATATTTCACTGTTACAGGCTAGGCGATGCGAAATGCGGAGAGGGTCGTTCAGATGAAGATCCGCTTTCTTCGATAAACTTTAGAAGTTCGAGGCGAGCTCCAATGGGTCTGTCTCCATCATACTTACGAGATTGCCATTCAAGTGCGGCTTTTCTTATCTCAAGTGTGGGGAGACTATGATTGTTGATGATGATTTCCTTTTAGGGGCCATCGATTCGTTTTGAAGTTGAGTAAAGGTTAATCCCTTGGCTCCCTAAAATGTACGATGTGAATACTATGTTTAAAACGATGTCTTTTTAATGCTCTTGAGGCGAGGTACCAAGCTCCACAATGTGCGGTGAGCATAAGAAGCCCTTTTTCTTTGTCGAGAGAGGCTTTGAGTTCTTCGTACCCAGAACTTCGTAGCGCAAAAGCATTTTCGCCTTTTATTGAGAGGTAAACACTGTCGAGAAGCGTTACAGCGTATTCATAAAAGTGTTTGAGTATCTTAATGTTTCTATGAGCAAAAGAAAGCTGGGGTTCTATTGTTTTCCAATATTCGTTAGAAGCTTTACGAGCCTTGGGTGCGAAGAGGTAAAAGTAAGGAACGACAAAAATGGCGACACAAATGTAACATGTTCTAAGCCCAAAAGTGCGCATTAAGAGTTTAAGAAAGTGGTTCCCTAATCTTCCGCCTCGTTGCTCACCTTTCCATTGAAGAGCTTTCTCTTCTCTTCTTCGTGTGCGCTCGCGTGAACTGAGAAAGATCCAAGCTACAAAAAAGCCTAGTGTGCCGAGTAAGGCGCCTAAAAGCGTTGTCCCTATAAAAAAAGAATAAGCGCCATCTTTGTGTGTGAAAGCTTCTCCGAGTTTTATAGCTGCGGGTACAAGAAGGGGAACGAGTGGAGGCATGGATATCTGAGTTCCAGCAAAGAGCCCAACAAAATTTAGTTTAAGAAAAAACGATAGGGCCGCGCACATTAAAATATGCAGTCCGTAAAAGGGAGTGCATCCAACGAAAATTCCCACTCCAAATGCGAGCGCAAGTTTAAAAGGAGCTGTTTGCTCTTTTAAGAGCGAGAGGATAATGAGCAGGGTGTTGAGAAGAGTAATACGGACATTGTCCCAAATTTTATCAAAATGACTCACTCTCTTGGAGCCTTTTTGATACACAACAGCTACGGGTTCTTCTGCGATGTTAACGCCGTTCCAGATGAGACGAATTAAAATTTCAATTTCAAAGTCAAAACGCTTTGTAAAAAAATTGAAATTTTGAATATGAATAAGTGGGTAGCAGCGAAGTCCGCTTTGAGAATCTGAGACTTGCGTGTTTGTTTGATATTTGACCCAGAAATTTGAGAACTTTCTTCCAAAGTGGCTAATGCCTGGTACGTTCTCGGTGTTCATGTTGCGATTTCCGATGACAAGCGACCAGGGTTCAGCGCATGAGCGCTTGTATACTTTCATAACTTCAGTGGCGGGATGTTGAGAGTCAGCGTCTGATGTAATGACATGAGTATAGGAATGATCAAGTGCCCACTTGAAAGCTTTTTGCAGTGCTTTGCCTTTTCCTAAGTTTTCTTTGAGACGTAAAAAGAAAATTCGTGTGTTTTGAAGTTCTGCTTTTAAAAGTGCTTCATTTACAAGTGTTTCGACAGATCTGTCGGAACCATCATCTACAACAAGTATGTCGTTTGGAGATTCCTTTAAGAGGTCAATGACAACCTCGGCTATGGTCTGCGGATTGTTGTAAGTCGGTACGCAGTGCAGGTATTTAAAGTTCACGCGAAAGCTCCACGTATTTATCTTGAGAGAGAGCTTGGATTTTGTCTCTTAGTTCTTTCGCGGATTGATAATTTTGGCTGTCTATGACTTGAAGTGCGACAACGTTTTGCCTGACATTTTGAGTTTTAAGCTTAAGACTTCCCTTCGGCCAAACTTGATCTGTTCCATAGACGACGAGTGGTAAAATCTTAATCTTTTCTTGAATCGCTAAGCGGAAGGGAAGCAGTGAGTAGGCGTTCGTTCCAAGGAGACCCGCTTCGCAGCGTTTGAACTCAGGAAAGATAAGTACCTTTTCACCTGCACGTATACGTTGTTGTAATATAAGGGTTGCTGCTTCGAGTGATTTCCAGTCGCCTTTTTCTGCGGGAATCTGTCGTGTAAGAATCATCATGATGTTGAGTAAGGGCACTTTGAAGAGAGACTTTTTGGCAAGAAGCTGAAGTCCTTTGATTTGAGCGATAAACAAAAAAACATCGAGATGTGAGCGATGATTGGAGACAATTAGGAAACGTTCATTTTTTTCTTCGAGAGTTCTTAGTTCTTTAAGGTCATAGTGCGGCTTAAAAAACTTCTGCATACAGAGGTAGGCATAAATTCCATTGGCGAAGAGTTTTTTTCGGAAATTATAAATGTATTTTCCTAGTTTTGTTTTGCGTCCAATTAGCTTTTCAATGAGGGCTAGGGGGAGGTAGAGGGATATGATGATAGGGGCTCCCCAGGCTATTGCTGTTAGAACGAGCCAGTAAAAGTGCAGATTTGCACGCGTAGAGGCTTTAGAAGTTGTACTTGGCCCTTGAGACTTCACGTTAGAGTGGAAAACTCAGCCGTCATGTCTCAAGATATCCCAAAAAGTCGCCATGCACCGGTTCTTCGGGCGGAATTGGTCGTTTTATTGCCGAAAGAATGGCCAAAGACGGCTATTTTATGCTGCTCCATTATAACTCTAATGAAGCTAAAGCATCTGAGCTTTTGTCGCAATTACAAGCTGCAGGCGCTGAGGGAAAAATTGTTCGATTTGACGTTGCAGCCCCTGACCATGAAATTGAGAAGGCACTTATGGATGCCTTGGCGGACATAGGTTCGTACGAGCTTGCTGTCTTAGTGAATAATGCGGGCATTCATAAGGATACGCTTACACCTCTTATGAGCAATGAGATGTTTGACTCTGTTATAAAAACAAATCTCTACGGTACCTTTTACCTGATGCGTTGGGCTTCTAAAATCATGATGCGTCAGCGTAAGGGCAACATTGTGAACGTAAGTTCTTTAGCGGGACAAATGGGCAATCCGGGACAAATCAATTATGCCGCCTCGAAAGCAGCCATAATTGCTATGACGAAAACATTGGCTATGGAGCTTGGCTCGCGAAATGTACGTGTAAATGCAGTGGCACCAGGTCTTATTGAAACAGATATGATCGATACCATTCCACAACTTGAAATGTTTAAGAAGCGTATTCCCCTCGGTCGCTTTGGAAAAACCTCTGAGGTAGCAGGTGCTGTTGCATTTTTAGCATCGGAAGAAGCGAGTTATATTACGGGGCACACAATTAGTATTAACGGGGGGCTTTTCCCTTCATAAGTCATGGCACGCTTTGATGTCGTTTTAATTGGCTCGGGAATTTCGGTATTAACTTGCGCTGCGATTCTTTCTAAAAAAGGTAAATCCGTCTGTGTGCTTGAACGCTACGTGAAACCAGGTGGATATCTGCATGGCTTTAGAAGATTTGGCCATCACTTTGATACAGGAGCCCATTACATGGGGGCGATGAAAAAAAATCAGCCCTTCAGGCAGTTATTGGAATTTGTAGGTGTTTTTGAGGAGGAACTCTTTGTTCCGTTAGATGAAAATGCCTTTGATGTTTTGTATTTTCCTAAAATGACGGTTGAATTGCCTCAGGGCTATGCCGCATTTGCTGATCGATTAAAGGGGCTTTTTCCTGCCGAGGGACAAGCGATCGATGCTTTTTTAACGCACCTGCAGAATTCGTCGGGACTTTTTCAAACCTATAAGTTTCAAGACCACGTGGATCAAGACAAGTTGATGTTTTACATCAACACACCCTTGGCGAAGATTGTTGAGCCCCTTACTCAAAATGAAGATTTAAAAGTTATCCTCTATTCACATTGTTTATTGCATGGAGTGCGTCCAGAAGACGTTCCTTTTGGAATGCATTCCATCATGATGGATTCTTTTATAACCGGTGCCTTTGGGCTAGCGAAGGGCGGTGATGCTCTTGCGCAAAAGTTTGTAAAAGTTATTGAGGCTCAAGGAGGCCGCGTTCTTTTAAAAAAGGGAGTTGTGAAAATACACAATGAAGGCCCATGGGTTAAGGCCTTAGAATGCGCAGATGGTGAGCGCATTGAGGGTGATATTTTTGTTTCAGGTGTGCATCCTAAGAAAACATTTGAACTGCTTTCAGATGACACAGCTTTAAAGCCCGTTTTTAAAAGCCGACTTTCTTCTCTGCGCGAAAGCACGGCAAGTTTTGGCGTTTACGCCGAAGTCAGTGGACCCGCTCGATTACATCCGAGGAGAAATCATTTTTTCTTTGATCGTGATGGGATAGAGGGGCTTTTTGATGTGCCTGCGGAACCTTCACGTCCTCGTGCGGTGTTTGCAAATTCTGCAGAACGCTTGGCCGATGAAAAAAGTCAAAATCAAGGTGTAAAACTTTTAGCTGCAGGACCTTACGCGTGGTTTTCAAAGTGGGAAAATACTAAAGTGGGACATCGTGGTGTGGAGTATGAAGACTTTAAGAAAAGCTACTCTTCTCAACTGTGGTCTGTGGTGGATAAGTATTGCCCCGGTATGCAGGAAAATGTGAGTCATGAGTTAACAAGTTCTCCGTTGTCGAATATGTTTTTTAATGGGTCTCCTGAGGGAAGTGGCTATGGAATTTATCATTCTATTTCAGTCACGGGTCCTCGGGCCTTGGGACCACGCACGCACTTGAGAAATTTACTCATCACTGGGCAAAGTACACTTTTCCCAGGCTTTTTGGGTGCCGCCACTGCGGGTATCCGCGCAGCAGGCAACATTGGCGCAAAGAACTCCTCGAAAGAAATCCAAAAGATTACCTAGATTACTTTTTACGTGCACCCGCTACCTTTTCGCTATTTCTTGCTCAACGAAAGCCCAGGCTCTCCACTATAAAGGAGTTGAAAATATGAGTCGCTCCATTCTTGCTTTGCTTGTTGCTATTCTTTCCCTGCAAACAGGAGCCGCTCTAGCTAAGCAACTTTTTTCACTTGTTAGTCAGAGGGGATGACGGCGTTAAGATTTTCTTTGCTGCTATAATTTTAGTTTTATTTTTCAAGCCCTGGCATATTAGCTATAGCAAAAAAAGCGTTAAAAAACATTTTTTTTTGTATATGGGGTTTCTTTAGGGTTAATGAATCTGTTTTTTTACAAAGCCTTGGAGCGAATCCCTCAAGGAATAACGGTTGCTTTAGAATTCGTAGGTCCCCTTGGACTCTCATTGTTGCTCTCAAGAAAATGGACAGATCTGCTTTGGGCTACCTTAGCCATCGCCGGTGTGATTTTGCTGTTGCCGTTAGAAAAAACTCAGGCATATCTTGATCCTCTAGGGGTAGCTTTTGCTTTAATGGCAGGCCTCTGCTGGGCTTTTTATATATTTTTCGCACAAAGAGTGGGCTCATCTCTAGGAACCAGTGCAGTTGCAATGGGAATGTGCATTGCTTGCTTGGTAACTTTTCCACTGGGATTACAGAAGCACGGAAGCTCTTTGTTTACATTTCAAGTTATTCCGCTCGCGTTGGGAATTGCACTTTTATCAAGCGTTATTCCGTATTCTTTGGAGCTTTCTGCTCTCAAGAAAATTCCCGCAAAGACGTTCGGTATCCTCATGAGTCTTGAACCAGTAGTAGCGACGCTGGTGGCCTATCTTCTTGCACAGGAAAAGGTGAGAGCTTCTAAGAAAGTTATTACCCAATCTTGCTCATTACAATTGCATCCCTTGGTGCAAGCGCGCGCCGTAGGAAAGCGATTAAGTTAAGTGAGTTGTGATTAAAAAGGTGCCGGGTGTGTGCAAAAAGGTAGCGGGTGCACGTAAAAAGTAACTAGGTACCTTTTGGGAGATGTAGTAAACCGAAAATATCTTATGAAACGCGTGTTTTTGAGTGGAGCGGGAATGGTGACTTCCTTGGGGACGAGCCTTGAGGAAACGTGGCAGGGGCTACTTGAGGGCAAGAGCGGTGTTCGCTACATGGAAGATTGGAAGTCTCTCAAGGGCTTGAGCTCTCATTTAGGGGCGCCAGCTCCCGATGTTGATATTCGTTCCATTCCTCGCACGGTAAGGCGAACCATGAGTCGCATGAGTCAGTTGATGGTGCATTCCACCTTGGACGCGCTAGCCAAAGCAAACTTAGATTTAAAAACAATTGATCCCACTCGAGTTGCTATCATTATGGGCTCAACCACAGGGAGTCCTCAAACCTATAAAGAATACTTTTTTAAAGCCTATGAAGTCGGAGGCCCTGAGGGGCAGTTAGGGACTTCTTTTTTTAAGGTAATGAATCATTCTGTAGCGAGTAATGTGGCCTCTGCTCTCGATTTTTGTGGACCAGTGTTAGCGCCTAGCTCTGCGTGTTCAACCTCGTCTCAAGCTATGGTCATGGGATGGGAATACATTAAAAGTGGGCTTTATGACATCGTTATAGCGGGTGGAGCAGATGAACTGCATCACACTTCATGCGAAGTTTTTGATATCGTTTTTGCCGCTTCAAAAAAATACAACGATACCCCTCAGATGAGTCCTAGGCCTTTTGATAAAGATCGCGATGGACTTGTGGTGTCCGAAGGGGCTGGCGTCGTTGTTATGGAATCAGCCGATTCTATGAGAGCTCGTGGTGTTGCTGCATTAGGAGAGGTCTTGGGCGGAGCATTTGGATGCAGTGGCGCTCATATGAGCAAATCTGATACCGAGGCTATGATGGGTATTATTCGTCAGTCGATAAGTCGCGCAGCTTCGGAGAACGAGAAACCGCGCTATGTAAATGCGCATGCAACAGGAACTTTTCAAGGCGATCAGGCCGAAGTTGAGGCTATTCATGGCGTCCTCGGGTCTGAAACCTATGTGAGTAGCCTTAAGGGGCACTTGGGACATAGCTTAGCGCCATGCGGGGCTATTGAGGCAGCGTTAAGTTGCAAGATGATGAACGAGGGGCTGATTTTACCTACGCGCAACCTCGTTGAAGTTTCTCCTGAATGCGATTTGGTGCAGCATGTGAAAGAACCTCTTCCGGTGGTCTTTTCTACAGCAGTATCTACGAATTTTGCCTTTGGTGGCTTTAATACAAGTCTCTTTTTGGGTCGCTCCCCAGACTGCTAAGTGACACCTAAGGTGACTCTCGACTTGTCAAAGTAAAAAATGCGCTATAGCTTCGTTCCCTAAACATGGCAACGTCGACTATCGATCAAGTAAATAAGCTCATGATTGAGGGCTTTGAAATCCCTGAAGAAAAGCTTAAGCCCGAAGCTCACCTGTTTACAGAGCTCGGTCTCGATAGTTTAGATGCGGTTGATATGGTTGTTTATCTTGAAGAAAAAATTCAACTCAAAGTAGATGCTGAGAAAATGGCTGAAGTCCGCACTCTGGCAGATGTTTATAAGTTAGTAGATGATCTTGTCGCTGAAAAAGAAAAGTTAGACGCGAATCCCTAGTTAAAATTTTAGACTTCGATACTTATGTCGCAGGCTTTTTTCCATTGTGATTCTTCTTCATGCTGCCACTCAAAATCGATAGACGTGTCATATCTTCGAATAAGGATTTTAATTTCTGTTTCAGGCTTAAGGGCGTTTAAAAACTTCGCGTTCGGAATTTTTTTAATTTGTTGAGGAAGGAGCTTTAAACTGCGTCCAATCTCTAGGCTAATCTCAATAGCTGCAAATGCTGGCAGTATAGGATTAGAAGGAAAGTGGCCTTCAAAAAACTTTAAAGAAGCGGGAATCTTTATTTTGGCTTCATAGATTATAGGGGTGTCGCTTTTTTTCTCAAGAGTTGCCTCGATGCCAAGTTTTAGCAGTTCTTTCTTTAGGTGCATCAATCTGATGTTTTGCTGATCCTTTCAATGTGAGTCAAGTGGCTTTAGTATAACTTTAAGGGATTGAGGATTAGTAGATGAATTTTATGAAGATGTTTAATGATGTGGCTGATATTTTTTTAAATTTTCTAAAAGCGCCTACAGTGTTTCTTAAAAAACCCTTTAAAAGAAAATCAAAGCTCTTATTTGTCTATGCAGGATTAATTTTTCTAACTATTGGCTTTCTGGGAATGGGTCTCTCAATTATTGATGGAGTGAATAATGCGGGAGCCTTTTTCGTGGCTATACTTCATGGAAGTCTTGTGGCCTATGCTCACCTCTTGTTGCTTGGCTTTCTGATTTATTTGTTTTTTAAGCATGCTTTAAAAGCAAAGATGTCTCATGAAGACTGGGTTTCAACTTTCTTTGTAGCGAGTGTGCCATTTTGGTTTTTATGCGTGGTTCTGAACTTTGTGACTCGCGCAGTGATGGCCTTCACTCAAAGTGGTTACGCTGTGATTTTTTATTCGTTTTTAATTTTAGAGGTAGTGCGATTTGCAAGTTTTACCTATGTATTGAGGCTCCGTTTTCCAAAGCATAAGAAGAACTACCTTGTTTGGTCTGTGCTCTTTCTGATCTTCTTCGTAGTGAGTTATCCCAAGTTGAGTGAGTCTTATTCTATGATGAGTTTTGATCTAAGTTCTTTACCTATGCCATAATTCAGAATAGAAACCGAGAAGATGTTTCCGATTTCCGTTACGCAGTTAGCTGACTTTTTGCCTCATCAAGGTAAAGCCATTTGGATTACAGATGTTTTAGATGCAGATGCGAATTCGGGCGTGGCACGTGTTTCTTTTTCAACCACGGCAAGCTTTGCATATGGAGATACACTCATAGAGTCGTGTTATTTGGAATGGATGGCACAATCCTTTGGTTATGTGAGTGCAGCACAAAGAAAACTTGGTCTTTTGAATGCTCAGGCTGAATTGCAAGATGCATTCTTGGCGGCTGTGAAAAACTATAGCGTTTTAAATATTCCTAGAGGCTTGAGCGACGGTGATGAGTTTATTGTAAGGGTAAAAGCAACCCATGTTGTTGGCCCCGTTACTCTTGTAGAGGGAGCTGTAGAACGAAATTCTGAAACTTTGGCGACAGCTCAATTAAAACTTTTTGCAATTCCTAAGAATTGATGCAAATCATGGCTTTTCTTTTTTGAGTTGCAGCCATTCCCAATATAGTTCTTGTACTCGGTTTGGGGCTATGTCCTCAATGAGTCCAGAGCATCCCTTCTCAAAATAAAAGTTAGTTATTGAGTCCACAATCTCACTTCGGTGATCTTGAATGTAGTCATAGTTGATTTCATAAACATGAAACATTTCGCGGGTATCAACAATAGCAGCTCTTATGATTAAATATTTTTTATCGCTTGAAACTTGTAGCAGCTTTGATCCTGAGTAATCTTCCCCAAGAACACTTCGAGTACTTGTGCTACGAGGTTCAAAATTTTGAACGATAACTCTATTTCCTGAGGAATCTACTAAGATACTTATTCCATCAAGATTAATCATGTTTGAAGCTTCCTCTACCGTGGGAAGGTCACTTGTATGAAAAAGTTCGTTGAGGTCACTTACGGGGCGAAGTGTTTCTGGAAATTTGTTGAGAACCTGGGGTCCCGCGCCTGGAGTTCTTAACTGAGCGTCAAGAGTTAAGAGCTCGTAGTCTTTTAGTTCGTCAATAAAGGCACTGAGCTTTTTTTTGTGTTGTGCTTTACGTTCACTTAAGGAGGCTTTGTGATCAGCGTGAGCGTTCTCTTTTTTTCCTCTTAGTAAGTTTAGACAAGAAACTAATTTCGAAATTATCGTGTTGGAGCAAAGCGCTGTGTTGGGCGCTAAAATCAAGAAAAGGCATAGAGTCACTGTGGATTTCTTGGCCTTCTTGCTAATGCTCATGAGGGGGTGTTTAGTAAAAATAGCGCCTTGCGTCAAACGTTGTTTGGATTCGATATGCTTAAAGTGTTCCGGAGTATACTTCTTTTAGCTTGAGCAAAGAGCCTCTCACCTGTGGAAGCGGCTCTTTGCCGATGTTTTATTGCTTAGTACGGATAAACTCTAAAGATACCGCGGCAACCACCACTGACACGAATGTAGTAACGATCCCAGTCCCAGCTTCTTCCAAGTCTGCAAGATGCGCTTGAGATTTGTCTTTCAAGAACAACTCTGTAATTTCTCACACCTGTGTCACAGCGGCGTGAATTACTTCCAATGCTTTCACATCGCATAGTGAAGCTATCGTCTCTGTGTCCATCACCACTACTAAGTCGCACTCTAAAACGAGCTCTGCAGCCATCATTAACCCATAGGGTGTTTCCGCCTCTGCGATAGCCCCAAGATTCGCCCCGAATACATTCTGAGTTTGAATAACGTTGAGTCATCACTGCGCTTTCAATCTCACCATTCACTTGGCATTCTCTATAGAAATCACCATAGCTAGCGCAATCAACTGTTACGGTTTCTGCGTGCAACGTTGTGCTTAACAACGGCAGGCAAAGTAGGGCCATGAGACCCATAATTCTTGAACTTTTCATAAATCCTCCTCGTTCCGAGGTTTTACCTGGAACATGAGTAAGACAGAGAATGTTAGCTTAAGGTTAAATTTTAATACGGGGTGTCGGCTGAATATTATTCTTTTAAGCTTCTTGTAGCTTTTTTTCTGTCCCATTTTCCGTTGGCATTTATGGGGAAGTTTTCAAGGACTTGAATTTCGTGATCTTGAAGAATCCATTGAAAGTTTTTTTCAACGATTTCTTTGCAGCGTTTTTTGATGTCAGGAACGTTGCTAATGCTTTGAACACAGAGTCCTAGTTTCTCTCCAAGTCTTGAGTCACTCAGTGCTGTTGCGAGTACGGGCATTCCAAGGGATTCTTGAATTTTTTCCTCTATGAGTTCAAGAGAGAATTTCTCTCCGCCACGATTCATTTTCAAGTCACAGCGACCTTGATAAATAATTCGGCCATCTTTAATAAGAAGATCGTCTTTGATGAGAACTTTTTTGGGAAAATCGAGTTCAAATTTTCCTGAAGAGTTTTCGCTTATTCGGGCGAAGCATTTATTGGGACCACTAAATTCAAATCCACTGGGATGCTCAAAGGTCTCAACGCCCTTTAGCCAATATCCGATGTCTCCGCTTTCTTGTGGAGGCATTCCGGGAGGGAGGTGACTAAGGCCCGGGCAAGCTTCTGTGGCGCCGTATCCAATACTTGGATATTTAATTCCGAGTTGAGTTTGAAACTTATTCCAAAGCTCGGGGCTAACTCGAGCCCCTCCGCAAATGGAACTTGAGTCGGAGCTTTCAAGCGAGTCTGTGGTTCTTTGCAGTAAATCAAAGAAATGCACTGGGGCTCCCAACGTAAGGAGACCTTTTCTGTCACTGCTCAACCACACATCGTGGAAGGATTTTTGATAACGTCCATCGGGAGTTTTGAGGGGCTTCTTCCATAAAAGAGAGTGAATATAGCCAAGTGTTAGGCCAAAAATATGAAAAGGCTGGGGATAGCATATAATTTTTTCAGCAGTCTCAGCTTTGAAAAGATCGAGAATACTTTGCAGGGAGTGTTCTACTTCTTGTTTCCGAAAGAGGATAAGCGAAGGGTTAAAGCTGAGTGTTCCAGAAGTAAAAACTCCGAAGTTGGGAACTTCGGGCATTTCAGCAAAAGTTCTTGTAGTGATTTTATCCTCTGCCTGTGTGCGTTCTTCCTGGTTCCATTCGCCAACGAGGGTGACTTCTCCTTTGGGAAGAAAGTCTAGAAAATCATAATTTTTCAAATGTGGTGGGCAAAGTATGCAAAGAAGTTTTGATTCTAAGGCTTCAGAGAGGATTTCAAGAAGTGCAGCTGAGTGGAAGCCTCTCCAAAGAACAATTTTCATAGCTAAAGAATACTGCGTTGGAACAGAACGTTATTGTCGTCCCACATGTCTCCAGCAACGGCAGAGGTAAAAGCTTTTTCAAGCTCCTTGCGCTGTAGCGTTTTTTTCATTTGAGGGACAAAGTCATCACTGTAAAAAAGTTCAATAAGAGAGTGAAAACGATCAATACCCTTTCGGAAGTCCTTTTCGTAATTTTCACCGAGCTTAGATACTTCCAGATCTTGTGAGGTATTGAGGGCGTTGATAATTGTTTTTGCAGCAAAGGTAGCTGATTGAATGGAGTTATGCACTCCCGAGCTAAAACAAGGGTCTAAAAACTTTGCAGCATCACCTACGAGTAGCCACCTAGCTCCCCAAAATTTTTCACATTCTTGGGCATAGTTAGAAACATACTGAATGTCGCTAATTCGCTCAGCGCTCTTCATGTAGTCCTTCATTTTGGGAGTTCCACTTACAGCGTCGAGTAAGTATTGTTCTAGGTTATCGTCTTTGGGGATTTCTTTTGAGCGAGAGACAACACCTACGGAAGTAACATTACCTTTAAATGGAATTTGCCATGACCACGATTTGTCGCGCAAAATGCCAATGCGAATATCGCCTTCGTTTTTGTCTGGAGCTCTCTCTACGCCTTTAAAGTGCGCAAAAACTCCGAGGTTATTAAAATCTCCGCCGAGTTTTTTGTAATTAAGTTTTTTTCCAACAACAGATTGTCTGCCAGAAGCGTCGATTAAGAACTTAGCGCGAATAGCTCCGTTTGCAGTCTGAAGAACTATTGCATCACTTTCAATTGTAACGTCGTCAACGGTGCAGGGTTGCCAGAGCTCTACTCCCACACTTACGGCATGGCCGAGCATATCGGCATCAAATTCTGCTCGGGGAACTTCAAAGGCAGAGGGGATTTCAGAATTAAGTCCGCCGCTAAAGCCAAAATAAACTTCTTCATCTGTTTTATAATCAATAAAGCGTGCACCGAATTTTTCAATATATTTTCCAGAGGCAAGCTTGGGGTAAAAACCGCTTTCTTTAAGAAGCGGCATAGAAGCAGGTAAAAGAGATTCCCCAATCCTAAATCGAGGAAACTCAAGTCGTTCTATCTGGATTGTTTTAAACCCTGCACGAGCGAGAAGCGTGGCGGCTTGAGATCCACCTGGGCCAGCACCTAAGACTGCGACGTCATAGTTTTTCATTGTAAAGGACTATAAAAGTGATCTGGCCATTCGTCGAAGATCTTTTTCAAGTTTTTGAAGATCTTCTCCAAGCGCCTTGTCACTTTCGACAAATGGGATGTGGCTACGCACAAGGTTGTACATGTCTCTAGATTTAGCTCCTTTGAGCTTTATGCCTTTGATGTCTAAGGCTTGCGCAAGCACCACAAGATGGAGCATTTGTACGCGCATTGCTTGATCAATCATATCTGAGCATTGGGTGCAGGCGCTCATTCCAAGACTCACCTTGTCTTGGTTATGGGATTCGCTAGAGCGAGAAAAAATAGAATTAGGTACTGCCTTTGGCATCACTTCACTCGTAATAGCCGAAGCAGCTGGTGGAGACCTTTGAGCCCATGCAAGAGGTGACGCTTTTCGGGTGGGAGTGTTCCCCATGCAGCGAGGTTGGGGGAGTCCACGGTTAGATTTGTCATCAATGATGAGCATCAGTTGGCGATCTACAAGATCGACAAGGTTTGCGACGGCAATCTTAAGATAATCTGTTCCGAGCGAAAGATAACCTCCGAAAAATTTCCTCCCATGGCAATGTTGCCTTCAGGCGAGATAACAGGGTTGTCAGAGCAAGCATTGATCTCGTTTTCGAGCCAGTTTTTGCTGAGAGTGAGCGTGTCAAAGAGAGGGCCCAATACTTGTGGAGTGCATCTGAGAGAGTAACGATCTTGAATAAAATCTTCTGTAACTTTTTCGTTTTTAACGGCAACACCGAGTCCTTGAGCTGAGCTGTAGTTTTCTTCAGTTAAGGTATTGGGTCACTTTTTCTGCCACAAGGCTTTGGCCGGTATGAGACTTTGCATCTTTGTTGATAACGCTCCCAAAGGCTTCCTTTCTTCCACCTAAGGCAATACATAACCACGAAGTTGTTAGCGTAGCGGTCTCTGCTAGAAATTCGATGTCTTGAAGGTTAATGAGCATGTGTCCCGCCATAGTAGAAACACCATTGACGAGAGAGAGTCCTTCTTTGGATTTAAGTTTATAAGGCTTGATGCCTTTTTCTTTCATGAGTTTGGCGCTTGGTTGAATGTCGCCTTCTGAAGTGTAGACGTCGGCTTCTCCAATAAAAGCGCGCGCCAAATAACTTAGGGGAACTAGGTCACCACTTGCGCCGAGTGATCCTTCGCGAGGAATCACAGGGCACCAGTCATTTTCGATAAAGACTTTCATGTGCTCCATAAGAGCAGGACTTACAGCAGAGAAGCCTTGAGAGAGAGTGACAAAGTGGATGGCCAAAACAGCTCGACAAATATCTTGTGAGAGAACAGCGCCTGTGCCGCATCCAAGGTAGCGTACGAGGTTAAGCGCAAGTTCAGCCGAGCATTCGGGTTCAATGTAGCGATGGCAGCTATCACCAAGCCCAGTCGTTACTCCGTAGAGTGCTTTTTTTTCTTCAAGTATCGCAAGCAATTGATGGTGACTTTTTAGAATTCGGTCTTGAGCGTCCTGAGAAAGCTTAAGTTCAGAGAACTGTGAGCGTGAGAATATGAATTTGTTGAGTTCTCCGAGGGTTAATCGCTTGTGGCCTACCTCAAAAATTTTGCTTGGCATGAGGGACCTTTATTAACCGATGAGGGGCAGGGAATAAAGCGCAGAAATTCATCTGAGGGTGCGTTCTTGGAGTGAAAGCTCCAAGTTCCCGCCAGCTGTGTCTGAGAAGGCTTCATGAAATGGCTAAAATAGCATTAAATACATATACTTAAGCGCACTTCTTAAGCTTTTGAAATTTACTCGACCTTAAGCATCTCTAAAGCTAGAAGTAGAAAGCTCATGAGCACTGCATTTGATACTCTTAAAAACGAGCTTCTCGACGTTATTACTGAAGCTGTAAATATGAAAAATCTAGACCGTTCAACAGTGACTCCTGAGACGCCCATTATGGTTGAGGGCTTAGGTTTGGACTCTATCGATATTCTTGAAGTTGTTATTGCGCTAGAAAAAAAGTTCGGCGTAAAAATTGAAAACAATCAGAACTCACGTGACATGTTTAAAAGTGTGGGTGCTCTAGCGGATTACATTGAGCAGAATAAGAAAACAGGAGTTGAGGCGACTCCTTAACTCGAAATGCCTGCGATGATTACTGGCCTTGGGGCCCTTTCTCCTCTCGGATTAGATTTAGAAAGTTTTTGGAACGCAATCCTCGATGAAAAAGACTGCATTAAGGATGGCATTGGCGCTTTAAGTCCTGAGCAGTGGAAGTACATTGAAAATAAATATCCTCAAAATAAGTGTGCCGGAAAAATTGCCCAGCTTTCTTATTTTGTCGCTCAAGAGGCCATGCAGCGCGCTGGCTGGACGGAGCTTAACTCAGAGGATGGAATTATTTTAGGCACCACTACGGGACAAATTACTCATTGGGAAAATTCCCTGATATCTGCTTTTAAGAGTAACGATTACACTGAATTTTTATCTCAAGGTGGCGTACATACTCCCGGCGAATCTCTGAACGAATTCTCGAAGCTCATAAACTTTAATGGAAAGTCCATGATGATTGTCTCGGCTTGTAGCGCTTCGACGCAAGCACTAGGTTTGGCTGCCGAATGGGTAAAAAGTGGTCGAGTGAAAAGATGCTTGGTGGGCGGAGCAGAAGTCCTCACAACCTTGTCCGTTGAGGGCTTTAGGTGCTTGGGACTTTTGTCTCAAGAACGAGCAAGGCCTTTTGATCAAAATAGAAACGGAATTAATTTAAGCGAAGCCGCAGCCTTTTATTGTGTAGAGAATTTGGATGCAACTCATCCTCGTGCAGTTGCCTGCATTGAGAGTTTTGCTACAAATTCGGACGCCTATCACTTAACTTCGCCACATCCTGAGGGCGCAGGTTCAGCAGGCTATTTTGAAGATCTTTTGCAAAAGGCACAACTAAAGGCTGAGGATATTGATTGGGTTCATGCTCATGGAACAGCTTCATCCTCTAACGATAGCGCCGAAGCTACAGCCATAGAAAAAGTTTTTGGACAAACACCTGTGACTTCAACAAAAGCTTATCATGGGCATTCGCTCGGAGCTGCTGGCGCTTTAGAAACGGCAATTTGTGTGCAAGCTCTTAGGCAGCAGTTGAGGATTAAAAACTTAGGCTTAAATGAGCTGGACTCAAAATTGAATATTAACGTTCAAAAGACTCATGAAAAAGCTTCTCTAAAACGTATCGTAAAAAGTTCTTTAGGTTTTGGTGGAGTTAATGCAGCCCTTTTGATTTCTCATCCAAGTGTTCTGAGGCAAGCTCCATGAAACTTTCAATTTACGAGGCACTTTGGGCCGAGCCTGATGCGGGTTTAGGTTTAGCTGATAAGCGAGAGTTTAGACGTGCAACAAAATCTATCCTCAAAGGTGTCGCACTTATTCAGCGGGCTTTTGAAAATAATCCCGTCTTAAGGCAAATGGCTGAGGAGCGTAGACTTGGCTTTATCGTTTCTTCGAGTGTGGGTGAAATCGAAATTACACGTGACTTTTTAAAAGACTTTGCAGTGAACCAAACAGCGAGGCCTTTTTTGTTTCAGTTAAGTTCGCACAATTCAACAGCGGGTTTTTTAACACAATATTTTGGGCTCAAGGGAGCAACCCTTACTTTAAGTAATTCCTATCAGGGCACAGAGGCTGCAATTGAAAGTGCGACTTTATTGTTGAGCTCAAAAGCCTGTGATGCCGTTATGCTTTTTTGTGTAGAACAGAGCATTGAGGAGTGGGTAGATTTAGAAATGTATAAAAAGCATCCGCAGTTAAAAGCTTCTTCGGGAGCGAATTTATTAATTGTGGGCCAAGAAGATTTGCTTGAAGGCTTAAGTGCTAAAGCAACTTTATCAGAGCTAAATTACAATGAGCCCTCTGATGGCGAAGCTTTAGCGGATACTTTTTATGACTCCAATGTGGGCGAGAAAATTGCACGCCTTATCGATGAGAAAAAGTCGGGGCAACATTTTGTGCTTCGTCCTGATTCAACACTTACGAGTTTTGTTCTAGATGTTTGATCAAGTGCAAGAGTGTTCTTTCGAATCTGGAGCTAAAGTTTTTTATGCATTCGAAAGCCTGCCTTTTGATTTTGATCATGATCTTCTGAGCGAGTTATCAGACTTTAATTTAGCGGGTCCTCTAAGAGAATCATTACCTGAAACAAGTCAGTACTACTCAGAGTTTTTACTCAGTCGTTTTTTACTTCTGAGGCTTTTAAAAAATTTCAAATCAAAAAATGTGGGTGGAGTTTCCTTTTCTCTTTCTCATACTTCTGGTGCGGCCTTAGTTGCTGGTGCGGCAACTCTTAGTTTTGAGGGCGCATCGCTCGCTGCAGGTATCGGAGCTGACGTAGAAGCTCTTACTCGAAAGATTTCAGATCCTGTCTATAAGCGAATTTGTAATGGGGCTTTTGACTCTCAAGTTGCCCCTCTCGTTCTTTGGTCTTTAAAAGAGGCTGCTTACAAGGCGCATCCCAACAACGAAAACTTACTCTTAAGTGATTTTGTCGTTGTTGAAAATCCGGGTGCTTTGCACTTTAAACTTATGTGCTCTAAGTCTTCATACAACTTTGAAGCAGTGCTCATTGAGCGTATGTCCTATCAACTTGCTTTCGCTCGTCTTCTCAAGGACTAGAATAATTCTTGCTTGCATATTTCCCACTGCTCTTTGGGCGGAGAACGGAGATAAAAAACCAAAAGATAAAGTGAGGGGACTGTTTGAGTACTTAGGAGCGGCAATGATCTATCTTTTATGTTAAGACACTTCTGAGTGGAGGTGTTCTATGTTTAAAATTTCTTACAATTGTTTTCTATTTGTTTTAGGTATCCTTAGCTTTGCAGCTAAGGCAGAGAGTATTCTTTATACGCGCGAAGGCTCTGAGATTTGGCGCTATGATTCGACTCGCTCTGAGAAAATTGGAGTTGTTCAACCCGGACGCTTCGAGATGTATGCCACTAAAGGAGTTCTTTATACGCTAGAGAACAGTGAGATTTGGAGATATGACGGCACCATAGCCGCAAAAGTAGGCAATGTGCCTGCTGGATTGTTCGAAGTCTATCCAACCAATGGGGTACTTTATACGCGAGAAAATGACGAAATATGGCGCTATGACGGCACGACAGCTCTTCGAGTTGGCTATGCACGCTCCAATATATTTCATGTCTATGTAACGTGTGGAGTTCTTTATTCCAGAGAAGATAGTGAAATCTGGAGATACGACGGTACTGAGGCAAAGAAGATTGGAAATGTCCCCCCAGGGAACTTCAAAGTTTTTAGCTCGGGTGGCGTTCTTTACACGCTCGAGAACACAGAGCTTTGGCGCTATGACGCAACTCAAGCAAGAAAAATTGGACATGTGAATACTGCTCCCGTTCAGTTTTTAGTAAGTGAAGTCGATTGTAAGTAAAGCCGAATTAGATCTTTGTTACTTTAAAATTAAGACAGCCCAGCTTTTCTATGTGCGAATTGATTTGGTCAGAGGCTTTTAGGTACTTTCCAGAATTAGACCAATTGTGAATGAGCGAAAGCTTAAGCTTTTCCTTAAAGCTTAAGTTGCTTGTGTCTATTTTTAAAAAAGGTATTTTGATAAGAGCTAAAAAAAGTTCTAGCTGGGTTGGTTTTTGAAAGAGGGTTCCCCCGGGAGTTCCTGTCATGAAAAGTGTATTTGCGGGCAAGTAAAACTTTGAATCCTGATCTTGTGGGAGAAGCTTTAGTTTTTTGTTTTTGCTGAGTTCAAGTGGAGTTTCGCCTAAGAGAGGCCATTCAGATTGAGAATTAAATTCAAGTGCTGTTTGAAGCATATCTGTAATTGTTTGAGTCATCTTGTTGGTGTTGGACTTTTGCTTGAGTTCTCCATTCAAAAACAAACTCATCTCGAGATTGCTTGAAAAGCTTTTCCAGTCTCTTGGTATAACAAGGATAGGGGCGACTAGAGAATATTCTGTTTTACTTTTTGCAGCCGTAAAGGAATAGCTGAGATGTTTTTTGTTACCAGTATGGAAATAAACTTGTGGCGCACGATCGCTAAGGTCATTGCAGATTAAAAAGCCCACATGAGCTCCTTCGACATCCTTAGCAGTACGAATATCGTGATCAAAGACAAGGCCTAGCTCAATTTCATAGTCTAGGAGTTCTGGAAGAGTTGTATTGTTTTCAACGGGAATCTCAAGATTATGTGAAAAGCATTCTCCGTACTTTGGAAAAAGCACGTATTCACTTTTTTGGCCGCTTTCTTCAATGTGGTCTCGGTAATTGAGGCCTGCGCAAAGATGTTGGTTATTTAGTTTTAAAGGTTGAATGAGGTCAGAGTAGTCAATTGACGTGGTATTAATTTTTAGCGCGTTAATTTCAGATAATAAGGTTTCATAACTTTTGTTTTTGAATAAGTGAAAGGGGTTGTGTGAGTTGAGTTTAAGAGACTCACTCAGATTGATGTGCTCAACAGTTGAGTCGTTGATGCTTAATACGAGGATAATTTGCTGGTTATTGTTCTTTTCAATAAGCGAAAAGCTAAGTGCTTCCTCAGTTGGGGCTACATTTCCGAATCTATTTGTGCCCAAAGCAATATTTTTCATCTGTTGAGGATACTCTTTGGAGGCGAAAAGCTCAATTTAGAATGCAAGATGCGAGGAAACTTGCTTTAATATCAAAATATGAAGCTTTGTATACTTTTTGTATCATTACTAATGCCAGTTTTCTGTTTTTCTACTGAATTAAAAGTTGGAGATGAGGCACCTCTTTTTAAGGTTCTTACTCATGAAGGTAACGAATTTGATTTGAGTTCGCGTAAAGGCACTTGGACCGTGCTCTATTTTTATCCTAAGGCAGATACTCCTGGTTGTACCAAACAAGCGTGCGCTTTTCGTGATAACATTCAAAAGATTAGAAATCAGGGTGCAGATGTATTTGGCGTAAGTGCAGATACGGTAAAAGCACAATCTGATTTTCATAAAAAGCATTCGTTGAATTTTGTATTACTAGCCGATGCGAAAGGCGAGGTGGTAAAGCTTTACGGTACGAAGATGATGATTTTAAAAATGTCTAAGCGATGGACTTTTATAATAGATCCAGAATTGAAAATACGAGCTATAGAAAAAGACGTGGACCCTGCACTTGATGCACAAAAAGTTGCTGATCAAATTGCTTCATTCAAATCGTAATGAGTTATGATGTTGTTATTATTGGTGCAGGTGCTGCAGGGCTTATGTGCGCCTTGCAGGCAGGGAGCAGAACTAAGAAGGTTCTACTTTTAGATCACATGCCTAAAGTGGGCTCTAAAATTCTCATATCCGGAGGAGGTCGTTGTAATTTTACAAATATTCACACGACACCTGCAAATTTTGTTTCAGAGAATGAACACTTTGCTAAGTCGGCTCTTTCTCGATTCAGCCCACAAGATTTCATTGAAATCCTTAAAAAATATAACGTGCCTTTCCACGAGAAAAAATTGGGTCAGCTTTTTTGTGACACTTCAGCAAGAGAAGTTGTTCGAGTTTTGCTTGCCGAGTGTGAAAAATATCGCGTTGAAATTAAACTCAACGAAACTGTGCGAGGTTTAAAACAAGTTGACAGCGATGAGGGCTATCGTTTTGAAGTAACAACTTCGTCAAAAATTCTTGCTAAATCAGTTGTTGTGGCTACGGGTGGTTTGTCTCTTCCTAAAATTGGAGCAAGTAACTTTGGATACAAAATTGCTGAGCAGTTTGGATTAAAAGTTGTGCCTACACGACCAGCTCTTGATGGATTTACTTTAACAGATCCTGCATATCAAAAGATTAAAGACCTGTCCGGAGCTTCCCTTGATTGCGTCCTAACATGCAATGGACAGTCATTCAGAGAGAATATTCTTTTCACTCATAAGGGAATAAGTGGCCCCGCTGCACTTCAGGGTTCACTTTATTGGAAGGAAAAAACTCGAGTTTTTATAAATCTTTTACCCGACATACAGTTAAAGGAACTTCTTTTAGAGGCAAAGAAAAAGAATCCTCAAACAAATTTATTGAAAATTCTTTCGCAGTATTTACCTCAACGTTTTATTGAAGCTTTTTCCTCCTCATTTTTAAATTATTCTGAGCAGATCTCATTGCCCTTTGCACAAGTCTCAGAGAAGATTTTACTGGATTGGTCCACTACTTTGCATGCCTGGAGTGTACTCCCAAGCGGAACGGTCGGGTACGCCAAGGCAGAGGTTACACGAGGGGGAGTTTGTACTTCAGAACTTTCTTCAAAGAATATGGAATCGCGAAAGATTCCAGGACTTTATTTTATTGGCGAAGTGGTAGATGTAACGGGTTGGCTGGGAGGCTTTAACTTTCAATGGGCTTGGGCGTCTGCCTGGGCAGCTGCTCAGTCTGTTTGATCTACTCTAAATACGCTTAATTCAACTTGCTCCTCTTATCTTTACATTGACTCTTGGTTTTTGGGGTTTTAGACAGCCCCTAAGGTGCAACTTCTTATATGAAAAAAATAATTTTAGCATGTCTCTTTTTATTTCCCCTCGTTTCTTTCGCGCAGCAATTTGTTCATGAGAATTCTGAAGAAGCTTTTTGCTTTTGCTTCAGAAGGTTAAGGCGAACGTTCCCGAGCTTATGAAAGGTTACCAAGCTTCAACTTTAGTGAATGGAGTTAAAGAAGCTAGCGGGAGTTTTGAAAGACACTCTTTTCTAGCTGTTGATATAGAAGCTAAAAGATTAGAGTTAAAAGTTATAGATCCTCCTAAAAAGGATGGAGCACAGTCTAAGACTGGTTCGTTAATAGCCAACATATATCTAAAAGATGGAAAAGTGTGGGTAGAACAGAAGTTTCCAAATGATCCCATTGGAAATTGGAAAATGCCTGTAAATGTTGTGGGAGCTTCACTTAAGGGATCAGCTTCAGAGTTTCAATATTTTAATATGAGCCCTCAAGCCCTTGAGAAAAGAAAAAATGACCTCACTTATAATCTTAAGTTGAGAACTCAAGAGGCGGGCTTTTCTGAAACGCCTGCAACTCAGTATAACTTTGTTTTTGGCTTCGATCCTGAAACGAAAGGTCTTTATATGGATAGAGAAATCCTTGCTGTTTCAACGGGCGAAAAAAATGAGCAGGGCTTAGATGCTTTAAGAAACATTCAAGTAAGAATACTTCTTACTTCACAAGTTCAAAGTGAAAACGAATAGGTGCTAACATGAAAAGAAGAAATATTTTTAAACAAACTATAAGTACTTTTTTAACAATTGCTTTTTTGAGTACATCTTCTCTTGCTTCGGCAAAATTACCTGCTTGGTCGTATGACCCAGGTCCTAATCTAAAATCTCCGGATGAGTATGAACGCAAAATGGCACGTGAGCTTGTAGATCTCACAGCTCGCATTGCAAATGCTCCTGAGATTTCTGAACAAATTGCAGGTCGCCAGAGATTTCGCCCAGCTTATGGCCCCATTCCTTGGAGGATGTTACAAAAACCAAATTCTGTGAAAATTTTATTTATTGGCCAAGATGGAACTCACATTGCAGAGGCGGCCAATCGCCCAGCAACAGCTGGTTTTGGTGGAAGGGCTCAAGATCTAGCTGCTTACTTTGGAGTGAATGAAGGCGCTGCTTTTATAAACACCTATGCTTTTACTATTAATGGCCAATATAGCACGGCGAATACTCCTTATATTGATCAGTCAGGTACTTCGAATAAAGTGTATAATACAACCTTTATAGACAATAAGTTTTGGCTCGTAAGCCAAGATCAAGAGAGTCCCGTTGCTCAATGGCGGAGCGACTTAATTGATTGGATTATACGAAATAACAAAGACTCCCTACAGCTTATCGTTGCCTTTGGAGGTGCTGCAAAAGATGGTATTTCTTCTTTTGTCATTTCTCGCAAGGGTGCAGCATTGGGGCGTTATGATTCTAAAAAGAAAAAACTTCAAGTAGCAGAAACTAAAACCGTAAGCGCTGGTGGAAACAATCAGTTCTCAGTTTTACTTGATGATAATGACAGAGATATATTTCAAAAAATTGCAGATAAAAGAGCTCGTGAAGAGGGGGCTCCTACTGGTCGCCTTGATTATGCGGATCAAGGTGTACAAAAGTCTGTATTAAGCGATTTAAAAAGTAATCTTGATCAGTATCTTCCTGAAATGGTTTTCACCAAAGGTGGTGAATTTCAAAACGGTATTTTAGATGTCGCCCAACTTGGTGGCTACGATATGGAAAAGCTTAGCGTTGCTGGTGAGGAAACTATTTCCCTTAAAGGAATTGAGTTAAATAAAGATGTTTTAACGGGCGAACCCGTTGTTATTGACCGTGATATTTTAGTGGTGCAACTTCCGCACCCAACTGCCTTAAGTATGATGAGCCCCGATGATGCTTCCGCAACAGTTAAGTCGCGACTTAAAATTCTTAAGCCTTATGTGGATAATGGGTGGAAAATTCCGGCTGATGATGACTTAGTGAATAGTTTTGCTGCGGGGGAAGACTACAAATATGCTCGCTCTGACATTGGTCCAGAGTATTATGATTTTGGAACTCCTGCTTCGCGTATGGTCTCTGTTTCTTCTGCGAGTCGCATGTCTGGCAGAGGCAATTCGCACATTATTGTTTTTGGATCACGCGATAGAGGTTCTTTTGACAGGGCAAAACTCACAGCAATGACAGATGCTCAGCCTGCAGAAGCTTTTGATCCAAGTAAGGACTTTTTTACCACTCGCCCACGTAGCCCTGAATTGCGTGACGTGTATGATCCAGGTCCTAATGTTCTAAATGCAGATTCTACAGTAAAGATTAACTTCGCAAAAATCATGAAGGAAAATCTAGACTTTACAGAAATCTATAGACTTAAAGATGGGACAGAGTGGGATAAAGAGAATCGAAGTCACCAAAAGTTACCTATTTCTAACTTTAATATTAAAACGCATCCAATGATTGCTGACTTTGGTCATTATCGTGGAACTTTCAACTCGCCTCAGGTTGTGATTCTAGCAGACCCACAGGGGTATGATGACATGGTGACTTCACGTGCTCTTACGGGTGAAAGGGGACAATACTTGCAGGGCTTCATGAAAGATCTTGGAGTGCCAGAGAACTATCTAGTTTTGAAGACTGTACCCTTTGGTATGGACGGAGCGACTGATGAAGAATGGGCTGAAGTACTTACAGAAACAGCCAAGTATAGAAAAGCTATATTTAATGAGCTCTTGAGTGCTGATCAAAAACCGCTTCTTGTTTTAACTGATGGAAAATTTGCTGATCAAGAAATTAAGTCTTTGGTTGCTCAGAGTGGAGTACCTGTCGTTAGTATTCAGCGCGATGATGCAGATCCTGCTTCAGGACTTGAAAAAGCCTTTGCTGAAATAACCAATACAAGAAGACCTTTATTGCAGGTGCCAGCTGGTACAAGAGCTAGCTTGGCACGAGCAAATATACCGCGCTCTCATCTTCCTTATTACTCTCGTATATGGGAAGGAACCTCTGGTGATTGTGTATTGGCTTCAGGTGGCGCTTTGAGTGGAATCGCATTTGCTGAAGTCGCGCCTAAATGGGCTTGGAGTCAAGATTTTGCCTTAACGCGTGCAGAAAAAACGCAGGTTAAAAAGCTTGTTAAAAAACTAGAGGACGGAAATCTTCCGTTACCGAAAGAAAAGCTCAAAGACTTCTTAGGTCGCATGCCCGATTTGAACCCACGACTTAATTAAAGTTGATTTAAAGTACAGGAATATTTCCTTTGTTTATGCACCGATTCCTTTTAAGAATCGGTGCTTCGTCTTTGCACTGCTTTATGGATACAATGGGTTATGTCTTTAATTTCTCTTGAAGAACAAAATACGCACCGTGAGAGTGTCGCAAATTGGAAGAAAATTATTTTCAAGTATCAAAAGCCATCTAATCTCAAAGCACTTTGGCAATTGATCAATACCCTAGGACCCTTTTTAAGTATTTGGGTATTAACTTGGTATACGTTAGGGGTTTCCTGGTGGCTTACTTTGGCCCTTACGGTTTTAAATGCGGGCTTTGCCATGCGTTTGTTTATTATTTTTCATGATTGCGGTCATGGTTCTTTTTTTAGCTCACAAAGGGCGAATCATATTTTAGGGAGCATTATAGGACTTTTCTTTTTTACAAGTTATTGGCATTGGCGTTGGGAGCATGCCGTTCATCACAGTACAACTGGACATTTGGATAAGCGAGGAACGGGTGACGTTTGGACGCTCACAGTAAAAGAATATTTAGAGTCTACTCGCTGGAAGCGTTTTACTTACAGGTTGCTACGTAATCCTTTTGTTTTGTTTGTTCTTGCACCTATGTTTTTGTTTTTTGTACTTGAAAGAATTCCTTCTCCAAAGGCTCCCTTGAGGGTTGCCTATTCGGTATATGCAACTAACTTTCTTCTTTTTGGAATGGTCTCTTTGGGGATTTATATCTTTGGTTTAAGCGAGTACATTTTCATCCAGCTAACTCTTTCAGCAATAGTATGCACATCGGGTGTTTGGTTGTTTTATGTCCAACATCAGTTTGAGGAAACATATTGGGAGCGAGGAAACGATTGGGATTATACGGCAGCGGCTTTAAAGGGGAGTTCTTATTATAAGCTTCCAAGAATTTTACAGTGGTTCACTGGAAATATTGGGTTTCACCATATCCATCATTTAAGCTCTCGTATTCCAAACTACAATTTAGAAAGTTGTCATAAGGCACATCCCATGTTCCAGGAAGTTGTACCTTTAACTTTTTTTAAGAGTTTAAAGTCTATTTCGTATCGACTCTGGGACGAGCAACAGAAAAAACTAGTAGGCTATCGTCACTTGCGAGAACTTGAGAAACAAGAACGAAAAGAAGCTTAGTTCTAATTATTTAGAGGCTTTTTTAATAAGCTCATCTAGTTCACTGCGAGATTTAATGATCTTAGAGATAAGACCAAGCTCAATACCTTCTTCGGGTTCTACCCAGCGATCGCGATCCATCAGATCAGCGAAGTGCTCGACAGATCCGCCTGTGCGCTCGGCGTAAAGTCGGTGCATTCTTTTTTTAAGTTCAACTATGTCTTTGGCGTGTATTTCGAGATCAGAGGCTGGTCCTTGAAGCATTCCACCAATTAAAGGTTGATGAATAAGGATTTTTGAATGAGGAAAAGAAACTCGAAATTCTTTTTCCGCCGCTAATGAAATAACAGAACCCATACTTGCGGCATTACCCGCAACAACAGTAATCACAGTTGGTTGAATGAATTGAGCGGTATCGTAAATACTAAATCCAGAGTAGACCTCGCCACCAGGAGAGTTAATCCATAGAACGACAGGGGTTTTAGGGTCAGCCTTTTCAAGCGCTAATAGCTGGCGGTTCACATCAAAAGCAAGCTCTCCATTAACAACGCCAGTAACAAAAACGGTGCGTGACTCAAAAAGGTGTTGGTCTATGGGAGTGTGAAAAGGGAAGTGATGAGAGTTTTCTTTATGTGTACTCATAGTCTATTGAATAATCATATCCTGAAAGAACAGACTCTGTTGAGCTTCGAATCTCAGTGCCATTTAATTTAGCGCTCGGCCTATGACATGCCGCATTTTTGTAATAGCTTGTTAAGCTAAGACTTATCCTATGCAAGAATTGCCCATTGATTCAATTCTAGATGATTTTATTGAGTCCTATCGCTCAGGTCAAAATTGCATTGTGTTGGCAGCGCCAGGCGCTGGAAAAAGTACACGTTTAGCACCCGCTTTAATTCGTCAAAATCTTATTCCTGCAGATAAAAAAGTTATTATGCTTCAGCCTCGAAGACTCGCTGCTAAGGCCGTAGCTGCTCGTATAGCTGAGGAAAACAATTGGAAGCTGGGCGGGCAAGAAGTGGGCTATCAGGTCCGTTTCGAAAAGTGTTTTCAGAAAAACACTCAGCTCCTAGTCGTCACCGAAGGAATACTCTCTCGAATGTTAATTGAGGATCCGAGTTTAGAGGGGGTTGTTTGTGTTATTCTCGATGAGTTTCATGAACGAAGTGTCCACGCTGATTTAGCGATTGCACTTTTAAAAGAGCTTCAGTCAGCTTTTCGTCCTGATTTAAGAATTATTGCGATGTCAGCCACGCTTGATAGTAAGAGTCTCGAGGCCTACTTGCCTCGCTCACGTGTCTTGCTTTCAGAGGGGAGAGTCTTTCCACTTAAGACAATTTATCAGCCCAAGCTAGATCGTAGAAGTTTTGTAAAACGTTTAGAGGAGCAAGTGCTTGATGCTTTGTCATACTTAGTTCTACAAAAGGTTGAAGGAAGTGTCCTTGTTTTTTTAGCTGGAGTGGGTGAGATTCGACGTTGTTCTTCTTATTTGGAGCAGAGTCAAAAATTTAATTCTTACGAGATACTGCAGCTTCATGGTTCACTTTCTTTAGCGGAACAGTCTAAAGTCTTAAATGCAGGGGCGCGTGCTCGGATTATATTAAGTACAAATATAGCTGAAACTTCTCTTACGGTTCCAGGTGTGAGAGCTGTTGTCGATTCAGGTTGGGTCAAGGTATTGAGGTGGGACCCTGTTCGAAATTTTGAAAAATTGGATTTGAATCGAGTTAGCTTAGCATCCGCTAAGCAGCGCGCAGGTAGAGCTGCGCGTGAGGCCGAAGGAGTTGTCTATAAGCTTTGGACCAAGGATGATGAGCTCACTTTTAAAGAATTTGAAGATGCAGAGATAAAAAGAATTGAGTTATCGTCAACTCTATTATCTTTGGCAGCTTGGGGAGTCAGTGATTTTAACCTTTTTTCTTGGTTTGAAGCTCCACCCTCTTCTAATTTAGAAATAAGTTTAAAATATCTAAAGAGTATTGCTGCCCTCAATGCTTCGGGACACTTAACTCAACTAGGAAGACATTTACAGCGAGTTGCTCTTCCGCCACGTTTTGCTTTAGCTCTCATTAACGCTAAAGCATTGGGGATAGTTGAGGATATGGCCTATGCACTCTCTTTAGTGGGAGTGCGCGACCCTTTTGAAGGACAAACGTGTAAAAACATATCGACTGTAGAGTGTGACTTGAGCAGCCGAGCAGAGATGCTTAAGCAAAGCGGAGGAAAGGGTACTTTTGCTCTTCGTAAATGTTATCAAGTGGCAACAGAGTTACTGAGCGTTGCTAAGGCCTTTGAGGTAAAAGAAAAAACACCTTGTTTTAATGGAGCTTTAATTGAAGGGTTGTGGGATGCCTTTGCAGATAGACTATGCCGGAGACGAAATAAGGATTCTGCTTCTGCGCTCATGGTGGGAGGGCGGGGTGTTACTTTGTCGCCTGAGTCGGAAGTTCAAGAGTCTGAATATTTTCTAGCTTTAGAGTTAATGGATCTAAAAGGAGCGAAAGAAACTCAAGTTCGTTTGGCGTCGTCAATTTCGAAAGCTCAGTTAAAGAAATTTGCTGGCGTTGAGATCAAAGAAGAGATTAAAAGTGAAATCGATTTAAAAACTTTTAAGCTCAAGCAATTTAAAGCACTTGTCTTTCGAGATCTCATTGTTGAAGGTCCCTTTCCTCTACAGGCAAGCGAGAAAGTAAGTGATAACTTGAGTGAAGAGTTAATTCATAAGCTTTTATCGAATTGGAGCGAGTTGTGCTCTCGCTTTGCAGTCATTGCTAATTTTGAATGTAGAGTCGCATACGTTAAAAAATATTGTCCCGAAAAAGAGGTAGATGGCTTATCCCTAGATGCAAAGCGTTCACTTATTGAAGCAATCGTTTTAGCGGCTCAAAGCACGCGTGTTGAAGACATTGAAATTGAGCAATTTATTGAGCTGTTTTATCCACGAGCTTCTCTTAAAATTCTTAATGATCTTGCTCCACGAGAAATTAAAGTTCCTTCTGGGAGATCCATGAGGCTTGAGTACAGCGCTCAATTAGATTTTGTTAAGTGTGAGGTTAAGCTCCAAGAGCTGTTTGGCTTGGCAAAATCCCCCAGTATTTTAGATGGGAGATTCCAAATAACCTTTGATTTGCTCTCTCCAGCTAAGAGGCCCGTACAAACGACTCAGGATTTGGCAAGTTTTTGGAAAACAGCGTATCCAGAGTTACGTAGCCAGCTAAAGATAAAATACCCCAAGCACCCGTGGCCCGAAGACCCCTGGAGCGCTCAAGCGACCCATAAAACCAATAAGCATTTGTTAAAAAAGGATTAAAAGGCGCCAGGCACCTTTTTACTGTGATTTGTAACTTTTTAGCACTTTTAAACGAATTAGTTATTAACAAGAAGGAGTTGTAAGATGAGTAAAATGAGAAAGTTTATAATTCTTATGGGGATAGTTGTTATAACTTTTTCTGTCATTCAGGAAGTGAGAGTCTATAAAATGTCATCATTCAAAAAGCCAGCAAAAAGCGAATTAGAAAAAAAACTAACACCTATTCAATATAAAGTAACGCAGAAGGATGGCACAGAAGCCCCTTTTAAAAACGAGTATTGGAACAATAAAAAAGAGGGGATTTATGTGGATGTTGTATCGGGGGAGCCTTTGTTCAGTTCAAAGGATAAGTTTGAGTCAGGCACGGGGTGGCCTAGCTTTACTCAGCCCCTTGTAAAAGAAAATGTTATTACTCGAGAAGATAATGGCTTATTTATGAAGAGAACTGAAGTGCGAAGTAAGCACGCAGATTCTCATTTGGGACATGTTTTTGAAGATGGCCCGCAACCAACAGGCTTAAGGTATTGCATGAATTCTGCAGCACTTCGTTTTATCCCTAAAGAAAAACTTAAAGAACTTGGATACGAAGAATTCTTAAAAATCTTCGAGAAGTAATAAGGGTATGAATATGAAAAAGAAATCGCTTATTTTCGTTTTTTTAATGCTTTTTGTATCTGCGCAAGCAGCTGAGACTAAAACTAAGAAAGTAGAAACTGCTATTTTGGCAGCGGGATGTTTTTGGTGCATTCAGCCACCGTATGACAAACTAAAAGATAAGGGCGTTATCTCGACAAGTGTAGGCTATTCCGGAGGGGTGACTTTGGCTCCAACTTACAAAGAGGTTTCTTCGGGTGTTACGGGACACAGAGAAGTAATTCAGGTGACTTTTGATCCTGAGAAAATATCGTATAAAAAAATTCTCGAAGTCTATTGGAAAAATATTGATCCTTTAGACCCTAAAGGACAGTTTTGCGATAAGGGTTATCAGTACATGAGTGCTATTTATTATGAAAATGAAGAGCAGAAAAAAGTTGCTCTAGAAACCCAAGCTACTTTTTCGAAACTTCTTAAAGTTAAAGGAACGGTTGCTACTGAAATATTACCAGCTAAAATTTTTTATCCAGCAGAAGAGTACCATCAGTCTTATTATGATAAAAACCCTATTCGTTATAAGTACTATCGTTTTGCGTGTGGTAGAGATAAAAGGCTAAAAGAGCTTTGGGGTAAATAGAGTTTAGAGAATGGAAGCTGAGCTAAGAGGACCGATAGGTATTTTTGATAGCGGTGTAGGTGGTCTCTCTGTTTTAAAGGAAATTAGAAAATTACTTCCTTGTGAAAATTTAATTTATGTCGCCGATAGCGCATATGTTCCTTATGGGAATAAGTCGCCTCAATTTATTTTAGAAAGAAGCGAGAAGATATCGGAATTTCTTATTTCCAAAGGTGCCAAGGCAATAGTGATTGCCTGTAATACCGCAACGGCTGTTTCAGTGAAGCCTTTAAGAATAAAATGGCCTCGTATTCCGATTTTGGGAATGGAGCCTGCTGTGAAGCCTGCGCTTGAAAAAACTAAAACTGGAATTGTGGGAGTCCTAGCTACAGTGGGTACTTTAAAAAGCGCGCAGTTTGCAGCACTCCTGGATAAGTTTGAAGCGAAGACCCGTGTTGTTCTGCAGGCTGCACCAGGTCTTGTTGAGTATGTAGAACGCGGTGATCTTGACTCTCGGGAGTTGCGTCAGCTTATAGCTTCTTATGTGAGCCCGCTCGTTTTAAAGGGGGTTGATGTTATTGTTCTGGGATGTACTCACTACCCTTTTTTAAGAGAAATCATTCAACAGGAAGCTGGAGTACAAGTGGCTTTGGTGGATACGGGGGCAGCAGTGGCTAAGCAATTAAAGCGCAGGCTTTTAGAATATTCGCTGTTAGAGAACGTGTGCAAAGGGGGGAGCGCCGTTTTTTATACAACTGGAGCTACTGAAAATACATTAAAAGCACTTTCAACTTTACTTGATGATCTTGCTTCTTTTGATTTGAAGGCCGTAATTATTTGAAAGTTTATTAGGTTGATGTTGGTTTACACTTGGGGGTTAGCGTGTTAGCACGATGCGTTACATGTTTTCGGTGCAAGGAATCCCCTTCTGTAGCTTCTTTCTTTATTCACTCTTGCTTAGCCTTTCCGAAGCTGGCTTGTATTCGGATCAAATCCCAGAAATAAAAAAAACATTTCCCGATGTCATCGTTGCAGCTAATAATTACATGATAGCTATTGAACAAAAGAAAATAGCTAAAGCGGCTTGGACCCCTCGAGTCGATATTCAAGGAAATGCAAGTTACTCGCAAAGTGAAGTTCGAGGAAATCCGACTCACTTTTTTTCAATGCTAGGCGGATACTTAACTTTTAGTCAGCCAATCTTTGATATTGAACGATGGTATGCCGTTTCTAAATCAAAGCAAAGTACTTTCATTTCTGAGTTACAAAAAAAATCGATGGATCAGCAGTTTTTGATGATTTTTGCTGATGGCCTTCTTCGAGTGAGCGAGGCTAAGAGTCGTTATTACTTTTCTAAACAAAACTTTGATTACTTTGTTCAATACTTTGAAAAAGAAAAAGCTCGAGAGAAAAAAGATTTTGAAGCTGCAAATCCTGGAAAAGAATTTAACTGGAAAAAGTCTCTTTTACTTTTAACACTTGACCAGGAGGTGCGCTCAGGAAAACGAAGAGTGGATTCGCTTTTGGCAGATTTTGTGTCAGAAAAAACAGCCTTCGAAGTTAATTTTTTAGGTAAGGAGATGAAGGATTTGGAGCTTGTGAATCCTTTTGTAAAAAGAAAAGTTCTCTCTGAAATTGAATCTTCAGTGGCAATAGGCGCGGCCCACTCGAATATAGGAATTAAAATTGCTGAGGCAGGAGTTGAGTTAACTGACATTGGTCTTAGTGAGGCACGAAAATTGAGATGGCCCAGGGCCTCTCTCTTTGCACAAGCGGGTATTAATGCGAGTCGGTCGGGAGGAACGAGTGATACGACTCGAAACGACATGGTGGGAGTTCAAATAACAATTCCCGTATGGGACTTATCGATTAAGCCTAAGCAAGAGGCCGCTAGGCTTAGGAGCGAAAATGCGCGACAGGATGTTGTTAATGTTAAAGCGGGCGTAGAGTTAAAGGCACGCCAGTTGTATCAGCGGATTGATTTAGCCGTAAAAAATATTGAGTCTTTGATTGAAGATTTTGAAGCATCGAAGGCAATGATTGATATCTTTTTGGATGATTCGGATTCTTTAACTCCGGAAGAGCAACTTGTAGAACCCGCCTCAAACGCAGACCGCAGACTTATTATGAGTACTCACTTCTCAATTTCGAGTGATTTGGCTCAAGAACAGCATGTCTATTTACAATCGCTTTTACAACTAGAGTTTCTTCGTGGGCGATTAAGCATAGAGAGCTTTTCTAATATTGAAGATCGTTATTTTAAGAGCTGTAAGGACTACGAAAACTTCGTAAAACTAGCTGAAATTACTGAATAAAAGTCTTTTGAAAATATAATTCTTTTTAAGTTTTCAGGTCTTTTAAAAGGTGCTGTATTCCCGGAAAATGTTACGGTCTCTGGGTGTGCTATTCTTCTTTGCCGTACTGTGGAACGGCTACGCTGGACGCCTATCTCAATCTACCGCCCCAGGTTGTTTAACTCACCTTAAAGACGATTTAACTCAAAGAACTTATGTTCATCCACCTGTTGACGAACCTAAGTTTGAAATTTTACTTGATCAGGTTTGGGCAGAGAAAGTTAAGAACTTTTATAGGTCGCGCGATACAAATGAAATTGTATCTTTGAGCAAAGATATTCTTACAAGTCTTTTAAGTGATTTTGAGTTTTTGATTACACCTGAGCTGAGGTCTGATTTTTTATTTGCAGTTGAGCATTTTATAGAGCGAGGAGGGGCCTTTGTTATTGATATGAACTTGCTTGATTTTGAAGCTGAAGCAGTGATCGTTTCTGTTCGTAATCCTGCCTATGAGTATATTCGCGTTCCACTTTATAAGCTGCTTTCCATCGAGCTAGGAAGAGAGGGAGCTAAAGAAAATTTATTATGGGACTTAGTGCATGAACTCCGACATTCAATAACCGATGCTAGGACAAGAAGAAAATTACAAAGAAGCGGAGTCGCTAATCCGGATTATATTTATGCGCATGTGGGGCAGAGCGATGTGAATCAGGCAATTGCATATGCCTTTCAATTGGAGAATGAAGCCGTGGCAGCGCAAAATCGCTTTGTACCTCAAGCTTTGAACAATACAGGGGACCCGAGCTTTTATCCGGAGTTTCAGTCCCTGCAGCGGCTTTTGAAAACATTTGTATATAAAGATTTAGAAGAACTCCAAAGAGACGTAGACTCCAATTCATTGTTTCAAACATTAACTCAAAGTTATATGGATCGTTATCTGTCATTTGTTGATTCAGCAACAGAGTTAGGAAGATTGTCTCCTAAACTTTTGGAATTATCCCGTAAGCTTAAGTCTGAAAATTTTGACGAGAGCGCTTTCTTGGAGCTTGCGATGAGTGAGTATGATTATCAGGTCAACGTAATAAGAGGGCGTTTGGATAAGGAGCGAGCACAGTTCCTAAGAGACTCAATATTCAAGATGTTTCAGCTCAACGAGAGAAGGTTGACCCGTGTTTATCGTCAGCTACGAGAATTGCCTTAGTCTTTGTTTGCGAGCAGATCCTTGACGGCGCTGACAAGTTTTTCACAGGAGTTTTCGGATTTTATTTTTTCCCCAATTTTTTGGGCGTTTGTTTGCAGAGTGCTTTTTTCTACTTTTAAGATAGCTTTTCTAAGTGAAGCAGCATTTAGTTTCTTTTTTGCGAGGTAGAGGCCGGCTCCTATCTTTTCTACATGGCGAGCGTTGTCTACTTGGTCGTTAACACTTGCTAAAATAATAGAAGCTTTTCCTGCTCGTAGGCACTGTGCTGTGGTTCCTATGCCCCCTTGGTGAACAACAAATGAAGATTTTGGCATAACCTTTCCGTAAGGAATGTAATCAGTGACAAGTGTATTGTTGTTTGAGAATTTTGCTTGGTAATAAGCTAAGTCTTTTGTGGCGACACTTATGAGTGTTCTTTTGTTAAGTGGATGCACGGCCTCGTGAAAAGTTTCATAAATTTTTCCGGGATCTAAAACGTTTGTAGATCCAAGCGTGAGTAAGATAGGTGCTTCGCCATTCGCTAAAAATTTTTCAATGTTTTCGTTGAGTGGAGCTTTAGCTTCTTCTCCGTCGTATTCAATAAAGCCAACTTGCTTGAGATTCTTGGGCCAATCCGCTTGAGGTGGGGCAAAATGCTTTGAGAAAAGGGCTAAATTTAGAGCACAGCTATTAAGTGTAGCGGGTGCCATAGGGTTAGCCTGTGGCGCAAGTCCATGTTTTTTTCTAGCTTCTTGTAGGGGAGCGGACCAGCTTTTTGAAGGGAGAAACAATAGTTTGTAGAGCTGCTTGTAAAAGCGAGGCCCCATAAACTTGAAGCTTCTTAGAAAGGGGATGGCGGGTAGCGCTGCAGGGTCATGTGCTGACCAGTAGCCCATGGGAGCAAGCATGGCCATTGCCCAGGGAACTTGAGTAAGTTCTGAAAGAGTGGGTACAAAATAGCCGAGTATTCCGGTAATAAGAAGATCAGAGTTTCGTGCGAGAGGAAGGGTTTCTTCAATGCTTTGTTCTGAGTGGGGAAAAATGTATTTTTTGTGCAAAAGTTCTGGCCCTCGAAGCGGGCTCATGACAGCTTTGATAAGTTCTGGATCATCAGGGCTTAGTTTGGGTCCAACGCCATGGGCTTTAATGCCAGCTGCTTCGATGCGCGGTAAATAAATCGGGTTACTTGCAAGACTCACCTCATGTCCAGCTTTTTGGAGTGCAATTGCCATTCCGATAAAGGGGTGTAGGTCGCCCAGGCTTCCGAAATTTAGAAGTAAAATTCTAGCCATATTTATTTAATATACCTTTAAGATTTCATAGTCATTTAAGCGTTCTGCGATCTTAAGCTCAAAGGTGTCGCCTGCGTGTTTGCCCATGAGTTCCTTGCCAAGTCTTGAGTCGGGAGTGATGACCTGAATGCATTTGTTGTCAATGTTGAGATTCATTCCTCCACCCTTGGGCGCAATAAAATAAAGCGAGCTTTTAAGGTTGGAGGATACTTCAGCAAGAGCTGTCATAGAAATGGGAGAATCTTTATCGAAAGTGTTTAACTCAAGTGATTGAAGGCTGTGAATGATGAGTTGAAGTTCTGCTGCTCTTTTGGCTTGAGCTCCCGCTAAGTAACTCGCTTCAAGGCCACGTGTATCGTACTTGTCTTCAGCAATGCTTTCTTCGTGAGTAGCAGCTTCGCGAGCTTCTGCAGCAGCTTTTGCCATGACGTTCATTTCAGCTTCAAAGTTTTCAAGCATTTTACTGAGAAGTTGTTTTTTAAGGTTTAAGGACATAGGTCTATTTTATCAGCACTCTATAGTCTGTGTAGAACTAGTGGAGATATTTAGTAATTGTGTGAGTTCTTTTTTTGAGCAGCTCTAGGGTCAAGTCGAGCCGCATTGTCTTTGTGGTGTGCGTAGAGTTTTTCGACCCAATCAGTAGCAACGCTGTTTGAAAGTTTGAATTCCTTTTCAAGTCCAGAGATTTTTTCCTTGTCGGTTAAATTCGCTTTTTTATCAAGATACTTAAGGATCATATTATCCAGCGGAGACTTCATATTTGTGACATTATATGTCTTTTTTTTCTGAATCCACTTTATTGACTCCTTGAATTCTCTTTTGTGGGCGTAGGCTAGCTTTATTCAGGAGGAATATGAGCAATTTTATTAAGTTATCTGTCGCATTTTTAAGCATTTCACTCGTTTCTTGTAACTCAAGTGGAGGGTCTGTAAGTAATACAGGAACTGCTGGGATTACGAATTCTAACATGGTGACTACTGTAGAAGGGGCTTTTGAGTCTTTGGGAGATACAGACTTTGGCAGCAGCACTCGTCGCTTGAGTCGTTCACTTGCATCTAGAAATCTAAAGACGAGCGCTTTTTTTAGCGCTGAGGCTGAAAGTGAGGAAGATCCAGATTGCAGCAATAAGGGACGACCTTGGGATGTTACCGCAAACGGTGGATTAGGTGATGTCTTGTCTGACCAGGACGAATACTCAAGTCGTTTATTTAGGTGTGTTGCTACCATTAACTCAGAAAGTCCAGAAACTATTCGAGGCTCACTTATACAGGCCGAAGAGATTTCCTGTTTGGTTGAAGCGCTTGGACTTAGTTATCCTACAGCTGAGGGGAGCGAGGTACATCCTTTTTCAAATTTAAACCTAGCCTCTACTAATTGCTTTGCTGATTTAAGTGAAATGCCTTCTGTTGTTTCAGGAAACCTTACTTTAAGTAAGTTGGATACGGCGTCGACTGGTTATGAAGAAAAATTTCAAGTTGATATTGATGATATCGATGGTCTGACTGTCGGAGATCAGCCTTTTACATACGTTATGTATTTCTTTAATGAGGACAACCGCATGGGATTTAAAGCAGTTGAACAAGCTGAGGGTATGAATGGCGCGGGTGGTATCACTCAAGTAACTTTGGACTTTAACGAAGGCACTATTGCTTATAACTCTGTAGACGATAGAGACCGTTCATCAGACGACTACAGGCGTTCTGTTCGTCTTATGTTGAAAGCTACTTTTGATTCAAACTTTAATATTACGGATGTTTCTGAAGGTGCGGGAATTTACACGCAAAGTGGTCCCACTAAAGACACACAGTTTTCGCTTTACTCTATACGTGGTAACTCTACTAATGGCTACAAATCATTTGGTTATAACTACACAGACTCAGTGAGAGCCGTTTCTTTTACCGAGATGGGTTCAAACTGTATCGACAGTACTGATGATTGTACAAGTGAAGCGGGATTGGTTGCAAACTCGTCAAGTGCTGAAAGTTTTTACTTAAACAATCAGACGGCTTGGGAGACTCTTGCGAGCAGTGGTAAGTCTGTATGTTACAGCTCTGTAAACTATACTGCGACACCTAATACAGGTGTGCTCGGCGTATGTGACGACTAATAATATTGATTTATTTTAAAAAGTAAAAGCCTCGGTGTTTCATTGAACACCGAGGCTTTTTAGTTTTGTAATTCAAGATTCTTTTAGCGTTATTTAACTTTAGTGGGATATGGGCCACTTAATTTATTTAAATGATAAAAAATAAAATTATTAAAATCACCATTCTTGCTTTTCCTTGGCTCGTTCTCTCTCCTGCTTATTCAGCATTTAATGCTTCACTAGATTACGAATATCTTGATTATAAAGGGTACAGTACTTTTTCTTTTGATAAAGAGGGGGATAGGCGATTGGTCTTTTCGGATGATGAGCGTTCGATTTATCTGAGTTTGTTGAAAGACGGCGAAGGGACAAAGGTCTTTGCTTTTGAAGAATATGAGGGCAACGCTGAGAAACCAGAACGAAAAATTATCCTTGAGGGAACCTTAGACCCCGCAAAATCTCATCGAGCCAATAATGCTCAGGTTCGCAAAAGAAAAGATTACTCTTTAGATCTTACTGTAAGGGCACCAGAGCCAAGGCCATAGTTTAGGCGTTCCGGAAGATACCGGAGAGCTAAATCTATTGGTGGGCAGCATTAGGTGAGATTAGAAGATAGAGTATGAAAACTAGCTTATTTGTGTTCTTGGCTCTTTTAACTTTTAGTGCTCATGCTTCGGATAGCATATTAGAGCTCAAGCAGGCGGATCTTAATTCACAAAGCAAAGAGCTAACAATGGTGGGTAATTCTTTAGTTGTAAAACTTGATGCGAGAGATATTGCGAGCAATTTGAATGTTGAAGTTGTGAGTGAGGGTATGGGTACAAGTTGCTGGTACACGGCTCCTGTACAAAAGAAAGTTTCTAAAGATTGGGCAACTTACGAAGTTAAAATTGAATGGTCCCCCGGGGGAGATTCTTTTGAGGATCACAAATGTACCATTCTGCTTAAAGAAGAAAGCAGATATCTCTATCTAAAACTTAAAGATTTTGAATAGATTTTTATTCGATCTGAGCGTAAAGCTACCTCACAAGTCAGATAGCGGATCTCCTTGGCAATTTTTATTTTCGTGGCCCTAATGTGGCTGGTGCCTGATCGCAGAATTGAAAAGCATTTAGAGATGTCGAGCTGACTTTATTTTGACGGTGGCGACCTCAAGATCTTTAGCACCTTGATTGGTAGACTAATTCTTAATGAAAAAACTTGTGTTGTTGCTCACACTATTTGTGGTTGCTTGTGATTTAACGGGGGGCGGGTCTACTGCGGTTTCCCCTGTTATTGGATCAACGACATTGAGTCTAAGCTTAAGCACTCTTGCACTCAGTGTAACTGGACTTACTGAGTACGGAGTCTCGGGAACTCCCTCATCGGGTGTGGCTCGAACAATTACCGTTACAAATACGGGGTCAAATTCAGCATCGAATTTGGTGATTGATTATCCCAGCTGGCCCTCGGGTACAACTGCAAGCTCGGACTGTGGATCTACGCTCGCAGCCGCAGCTACTTGTACTATTACGATTACCCCCGGAGCAACGGCAAGTTCGGATGGTTCAAATCCCTGCTCAGATGGAACAACTCCGAATGCGGGTGTGCTCAGCATTGGCTCAGATAACGCAAGTACGGTGACAGCTAACGTTTATATTTTATCTTACGGATGTGTTTACCAAGGTGGATACGTTTATGCCTTTGACGATACTCCAAACAGCTCTGAAACTGTTGCGGGAAAGGTGTTAGCAGTCTCAGATCAAGCAGCTCCTTATCCAAGTGGGATCATTTGGAGTTCTGATGGGAGTGGTCCAGATTCTGGAGATATTGTTTATGATTCTATTTATGGAATTTCAGAAACATCTACCACATCTTCTGCGAATCCAAATTCGGGGGTGGTATCGGGGCAGACAGCTTGTAATGGTGCAATAGATGGAAGCTGTAACACCAATAATATTTATACATATTATGAAAATAACGCACCTAGTGCTCCGATAAATTTAAATTACTACGCAGCAGGGTTATGCAAGCAAACAATTTCAGGTTACAGCGATTGGTATTTGCCTGCAGCATGTGAACTGGGATTCGATGCTACGAGTACTGGGACGGGTTGCGGGAGCTCGGGTACACCGACAACTCAAAATGCACAGAGTTCGCTTGTGGATTTTAATAGCTTGAACCTTCTATCGGGTTACTACCATAGCTCAACTGAGTCTTCGGGTTCGCCGGCGTCTTTTGTGATATCCCAATATTTTACTAACGGCGGGGGCTCTGTCCAGAATACTTCACTCAAAAATAACTTATTAGGAGTTCGTTGTTCTCGCTTATTTTTTTGATTGTACGATCGACTTGCATCCAGCCATTGCGAAGCGCTTCATGTCAAATGGCATTTCGGGACATGAACCCATTGTTCCCATTTCCTTCATGACTTTTTTGTTCACTTGATTGCGATGAGCTTTTGATTTGTAAACTACAAATGCAAACACGGCGGTTTCGCCGTTCTTAAGTTTGCACATTTTCTTAAAACCCATTCCGTGTTTTGGAAAATCATCCATAACTGTTTCGTAGTAACTAAGAGCACCGTGTTTCATCCAAAGCTTACAGCCCCATGCTGCCATTTTTTTATAAGCTTTAATTTTTTTGCGACTAATGGGAATGACAAAACCATCAATGTAATGTGCCATAGGGGTTATTTTGGCGGTGAAACTAAAATTTTGTCAAGAGTGGCTTTTGGGTTCATCTTAGGGTCAAGAGTTTGTTGGCTTAAATACCAACATTCCAATTTTTTTAAGCATAACATTAATCAATGAGAATTAAACCGCGTTTTATACATCTTTCTGCACTCAGTTTATTTTTGCTTTGTGGCTGTGAACTTATAGATGGTTCAGGAGCTGCTGCTCCAATAACTGAAGATCAAGGCTGCACTACATGCCGAATCTTTGTTTCAGCAACTACAACGCAAGGTGATTTTGGTGGGGCTGAGCAAGCGGATACAATTTGCGATGTGGATGCGAATAATCCAAATGATGGAGCAACTTTTAAAGCTCTAATGTATGATGCAGGCGTACGAGAAGCTTGTACAACAGACATGTGTAGTGGGTCAGGCGTGGCGGAGCACATTGATTGGGTTCTTAAGTCAAATACCGATTACACAAGACTGGATGGAACTCCCATAGCGACAGCAGATGCGAACGGGCTCCTTCCTGATACACTGACAAACGCAATAAGTGCAACATCAGCTACTGTTTGGCACGGAATACTGTATCAGGAATCAGTTATGTTAATTCCCGCACAGAGGTGGATGGAATCGGGCGATAACTGTAATGGGTGGGTTGATAATTCGAATAGTCGTGCTGGTAGAATTGGAATAGCGGATCAAGTGAATAACTCCTATATTAATGCTGGAAATCCGGTTTGCCAAAACACCTATAGTTTTTATTGTGTAGAGCAGTAGCTGGGTTCAACTTTTGTAACTCGTGATTTAGATGTCTGTACTGCTCTGACTTCGGGGATAGTGAAAAATTACATTTTAGTTTAAGCGAGTCTAGGTATTAAAAAAAGTAATGTAAAAAAGCTGACTGTATTTTATTTTCTACTTTTGGCATAATTTGTTGATGCCATTTAAAGTGAATATCAAAAAAATATCGTTAGCGATAACTTTACCTCTACTCTTTTTGACTTCCTGTGAAGTAGGTAGAACCACAAGCACTATAGCTGGTAATAGTGAAGATAATATTGGTGGGGGCGCAGAAGTCGTTTACCTCTTTGACAATGGCACAGATGTTTTTGGGAACTTAAGTGCTGTGAATCCTGTTACGCCAACTGGTCCGGGCAGAAGCTACGCTGACAATGGTTGTCAGTCACAATACGATTCTATGGCTGCAACTTGGGACATAAGTTGTAACCATGTTAAAGCAGTTCTAAGTTTTGCCGGCGATTCCATAAAGGATATGCCAAGTAATCAAGACGTTCCTGCAGATGTCTCTGTTGAAACAATTGACGGAGGAGTTATGGCAAATGATTGGGATGACTTCATGGATGGGTTCAATGGAATTCCCAGTGGAACGGGATTTTCGGGTTATTCGAGTGGGACTTTTTGGACAGGTTCTGATTCCGATGGCGATACTGATGCTGCAAACAACTGTACTGACTTTAGTGTGGGTTCGTCGGGGAATGCACAGTATATGGATTCAACTTTGAGTCTTGCTCCTTGGAGCATAGGAACGGATTCCTGTGGCAACACTCGCCCGTATCTTTGCATATGCTGGGATGAATAAAGAACTTGTGTAAAAAACGGTTGATACTCATTAACTTGTCATCGCTCGCCCATTTCAGTGCGGACTGAGTCGCTTTGACTCTTCCCGTTGTTTCCATAATTAATTAAATCCAAATTGGGCAACTCTGCAGATGATCCATCTAATAACACCGCCGGCATATAGGTCTCAAATTTCCGCTTGACCTATCAAGATGAGAAATAATTGCTCCATTTTTGATAACGATAATCTCGAAGACCCTCGAGCTTATTTGATCGGGTCGACTTTGAATGTAGTTGTTCAGGGTATCGGCATCCAATTGGCTTCGACTTAAATCTAAAACAATTCTGTTTGCTTGTTTTCTTGCTTTGCTGTTTAGGACAGTAATTATTGGATGAGGGTAGTTCGAAATGGGTGTGTAAATTTCAAAAGGGTCATTTGCAATAAGTAAATCTGGATTGCTATTATTTTTGTTGCGATGACGTCGTCCAACTCTAACTCCGCCGTAACATTAGCTCCGGGAACATTTTCTAACAATTCAACTGAAAAACCAGCACGTGAAAGCACATCAGCTGTTTCGTTTTCACTAAATGTTGCAATCTCTTTTTCTTCACGACGAAAGCCACCGGCTTTTCGATTTGGATCGGGCGATAGATTTGGACGAACTGAGAAAGTCTGGTGGATTGATGCTGCACAATGTTTCTTAGGTGATGGCAGTGATTCTCTATCCGTAGCTATCGCTTGAAGTGAAGCGACTACGCAAAAAATAAAGAGTCTCGGAGACATGGGGCGTTTTCGGAAGTTTCAATGGAGTGCATAAGTTGATTAATTGGCGTTTCCAAGGGGAGTCGAAGTCAAGCGCTCGGACTTTTCATAAAAGTCCTCCGCCTGACCACTCGTCGAACTTTCGCCCGTCTGCCCGATGGGCTCATCGCTTCGCGAACGATCTCCTCTAGGTTCGACTCCTCTGCATGATCGAAATTAAATAATAGAAAACCTCAGCTTCACTTCGTTACGCTAAGTTTTTCAATTATTTAATGGCGTTCCCAAGTGGGTAATTTTCTAACTGTCTGTGGGGCGGTTCCAGAATGGGAAGCACAAGAGCTGAGATCCTATCTGAGTTTTGCGGCATGGGGTGCGTGACAGTATGGCATTGATCTGCGTCCGAGATATCGTACAAATAGCTGTAATTACTAGTCTAAACTGGGTTCTTGCCGAATATGTGTTCGATATTCGGAACATGGCTCCTAAAATGATAATTACTGCTCGAACATAAAAGCTCACGATGTCTCAATCTGAATTCGCGAAGCTCCCTGAAAATCTGAATCGCATTTTGAAGGATCGACGTATTACGTTTTCAAGACTTTCAACATTAAGCGGAGTGCCTAAAACAACTTTGCATTCGTGGACTACAGGCACCGAGCCCAAGATTACTCATCTAAGGAAAGTCGCAGAGGTTTTAGCCGTTTCATTTTACGAATTGGCATTTGGGATGCCTGATCCGTTTGAGGCGAAAGAAGAAATTTTGAAAGAACTGTTTAGCGGGGATGTAAGAATCTCTGTTCACAGAATTGAGAGGAGGAATGTAAAGTGAGAAGAATTTTTTTAATTATCATTGTGGGGTTTATGGCCGGATGTTCTACAAGCGCGAAACTAACTGAAACTGAAGCAGTTTCTGAGGACTTTGGAACGGTTGCTGGCTGTCCAACAAATTACGAACTAACAATAAAGGCAGAATTGTCGAAGAGATTGAAAGATCCTGAATCAGGACAGTTCAAATTTGGAAAGTGCGAAAAGGGCAAAGTGTTTTTTGGTCTTGTTAATGGTGGCACTAAATTTGGCTATGTTGTGCCAGTACTATTAAACGCAAAGAACAGTTTTGGTGGGTATACGGGCTTCAGCCTTTACTATTTTCTTTTTAGAAGTGGTGTATATCATTGGCGACTTGCTTTGCCTGAGGACCCTATTCCAGCTGATATGCAGTAGTGAACGCTTAGTTGGTGTGTAAGGAAGAATGCTCGCCAACCAACGCTTTGATCCAGTCATAGAGTTCATTCTCAAGTTCATCGGCACGTTTCCATTTTCTAAAAATTACTTGAGCTAAATCAAAGTGGATTCGCTTGTTTTCTTTGTCAAACTCCGGAGCCTGTTCTGTAAAACCGTCCATGACTACATGAAAAACTTCTTTTCCTAAACCTCTTGCGTAGCCGGATTCAAAGTAGACGCCACGATTATGATAAGTAAACTCCGCAATTAGAAACTTACAGCTTTTAATCTCCGAAATAATCTTATCTGTTATGTTCCCAGTGTGATTTTGACTGACAGTATCCGCGACATAGCCAAGCCTCAAGCAAGCTCGTTTTATTGCTGCGATTGCTTCTATGCGTGTCTCATCTGACTCGGGCCAGTTAAATGCTGTTGCGATAAATACTTTATTGTTATTCTTTTCAGTGTTTAAGATGCGAAGTGAGTTCCATCCGTCCACCGTAATGTTAATTTTATAAGTATCTAAAAAGATACTGAGCTGAGTGTAATTTTTGATTTTACCGTCAACGGTAAAGTTGATAAGACGCTTGTCTTTCAAATGCCCTAGGATAATTCCAGCTTCCGTCCTTGAAACGATACCAGTTTCTATTAGGTCTTTATTATCTACAGTAAAAAGAGCAAACGCTTCTTGCTTTCCAAGATTACGAGCAAAAACTTCCAGGAGCCTAGTAGCTTTCTGAGAGTGGTCTACGGGAGCGTTAAAGATTTTCTCAGCGTCTAGCGCAATTTTATGTAATTCACCGTTTACTGGAAGGGCACTCTCAAATTGAGACTTCAGATTTGCATAGTTTTGAGTATTGGTCCAAAAGGGTAGTCCGAAGTTATTCCTATGGAATTGGATATTGTATTGAGCGCAATTTATATGTCCCTGAGTAAGTTTTTCTGGTGCTTTACCTGAGTTCCCAGATAACAAGAATCTTGCTCCGCGGGTTAGCGCATATCTTCCGCAGCATGTGCAATCGAATGTCAGAATATCAATTCCTAAAGTTTTTCCTGTTTCAGCCTTTTCTCCGCAAAGCCAACATTTAGGTTCCGTTATTTCTTCCATTGCAAAGTTTTAAATGCGTGTTCGCTTAAATTCAAGGGGAAGTGTCAAGCCGATGCTTCTATTTGGTCATTGGCTTTTGCTGGCGACTAAGGGGCAATGCTGGTTGGCAAGGTAGGTAGCTTTAGGCATTTTAAAGCCTTTTCTTGATAGGGTTTTTCCATATCAGCTACATGCGAAACTAAGAATTGAATCAGAAATTTTTTGATCAAAGGGGGTTCGATATATCGCATAAGGTCTTCACCTTTGTTCAATTCAAACACTAAAAGCTCGGCAAGTTTGTTGAACGACTCCGTAATCCCAACAATATCAAAGTGTCTCTGGTCAATATATTTAAAACCTGTTGAGCCAGGTGTGCTATTTACGCTCAAACCTGCATCTGTAATTTGATCTTCACTTATTCTGAGGCCATGGATTCGATCTACGCTAGATTTTCCAAAAGTCGCAAAGTGCGCAGCTGCAACCTCAACTTCATCTTGAACGCTTTGAACTAAATATACAGAGCATTCCTCTTGCTCTGAGCATAAGAATCTTTTGGCTAATGCTTCTGGTGTTTCCTCTAGCCACGACTTACTACCCTTATCAAGAATTCTTAAGAATGATCTTGGCCCCCCAGCGGTCATTTGACTAAAGCCTAAGGGGAATTTACGAGCGTGGTAAGTTTATCGGTTGCTGAGTTCTTTATGTTAATGTCTGAATCTCTCGATAAAACTGTAAGCAGTGATTTTTGCAGTTCTTTCTCAGAAAACCCATCTATATTGTCTAGCAAGCTTTCTTTAACTGAATATGCTCCGTTTGTTGCTAATTTGTGCAGCAATCGTTTTCTAACGCCAAGCTGTATAGCGTACTCATTTGCGAGAGGAGTGATGTAATACTCAATTTCTCTGCCAGATGCTTGTGCAATGAGATATTCGTAAGCAGTAAGCGCAGAACTTCCGAGGTCAGCTAAAAGTGAACATGTCATTGTTAATAGTGACTCTGGTTTATTATCTGCATATGTCTTAAGGAAAAGTTCGGCTAGAGTCAGTGGGTCCGCTATCTGCAAAATGCTTGAGTAAACTAAATCCCGCTTTCTCAAATCCTGTTCAGACAAAAAAGGAAACAGCCATGTTGTTGCGTCTATTGAGGAAAGCTGATTGGTTCTGTGCATACCAAGCACGACTTGGAGGGCGGCAGTCACATCACTTTGAAACAGCCTTTGAATGACGGAAGACATTTCATCGTTGCCATAATGCCTAACGTCAACAAGCGTCGAGGACGATCCAGAAATCGAAATATATAAATTAGTGGGTACAAGTTGGGCAGAGGATGAGCCAATTGCTCGACTCACATTAAAATTTCGTTGCCGATTTCGCTCGTATTCGTCTGGGCAGGTTAAGGAGCTAAAGCTGAAGTTATTCATTCGCTAGTTCCCATTCTTTATGAGCAGTTGCAGTAGAAAGTTTCATAAATTCTTTAACCAAGATTTCATTGGCTTGTGCAGTCGTTTTTTCCAATAAATCCAAATTGACACCAGCTTTTGAAATTCCAATCTCGATCATGAAAAGATCTTGTCTTTGCTGAATTAAAATTCCTTTTTTAACATTAGTTCTAACTAGGAAATCTTCAACTGGGTAAGCTAAATCAAGACTAAAAACTTTAGCGCTAGGAAATTTATTTAGCCATTCAAGATGACTAAAATACTTTCCTAAATCTTCAGCGTTAGTCCAATCAGCTTTGTGTAATAAATGATTTACGTAGGTAAGGTCAAATCCACCTATAATGGGATTGCCTATATTACTCTTCTTGCAAAAATCAGCGAATAAATTAAATTCCGTTAAAAGCCTTTTTTGAAGCTCAATAAAATGTGGGTATTCAGTTTTTGAATTCGGATGCTTTCTCCAGTTAATAAGTAATCTGTCGGGCTGGAGCTGCAACAGAAAAGCTGGATCTTTGCCTTCATACATTACTCTCGGCAATTCAGGTAATGACAAAAACTGTACGCCTGGGACCGATGGCATGCCTAGGTCGCCTGGCGGTGGAATAGGGTTTTGCATCATGATCTTAGGGTAGTGCTCAGCTATTACTGAATGAAATTTTCCGTACTGAGTGACGTCCCATTGAATATTAGAAATCCAGACCCCAAAGACGACCTCGTTAAGCGGTGGTTTGTTGAAGTGAATAGATTGAATGCTTACAGACACTCTTACAACTTATCACTTAGCTAGTTGATATCACTAAAAAAATATGTCGCTTTAAACAACTTTTTTTGCGCGTCGCACTTAAATTCGCTGTAATTTCAATGGTTTCGTACTGCCTGCTACAGCTTTGTAGTAATCTGTAAATATCATTTTATGAAACGGACCCTTGAAGCTGAATCAAGATTTATTGAGTTACGAGCGAAAGGGCTATCTTTTGAAAAGATTGCTAAAGAACTCGATATCTCAAAGCAAACACTATTGACTTGGTCCAAGAGCTTACGACTTGAGATTAAAAATGCCAGAGCAATTGAACTGGACTCTGTAAGGGAGCAACTGTCACTAAATACTGAAACAAGGCTTAGAGATATGGCGAAGCTCCGTGATAGGGTTTCTATTGAGCTTGATAAGAGATCACTAGAAGAGATCCCGACTGACAAACTAATCGAACTGAGTCGGAAAATTAGTATTCAGATTGGTAATCTCATCCAAGATGAATCTAGCTTTCAAGTAGCACCAATCATGGATCTTATTGTTAAGGAAGAAGTTACTTGCTGGACGGTTTGACCATTTCTTTACTAAATCTTGGCCACAATGGCGTCGGTCGGTCGGAAACTCCAGTTCAGCGATAAACAAACTATTTTAGTACCGGAGGAGGTCACTGATGAACTCATTCAGTTTATTCGAGAGGTCTACGATGGACGGGGGAACAAACGAAGCGACCATCCGGAGCGATGGCAACTGTTTGGTAACTCTAAACGTGAATTTCTCTTTTTATGTCAGGTATTATTGACTGGAGCCTCTAGCAGATTGCCTCGACGAACTATCGGCAATGTAAACTTAGAAAACTTCCGGAAGCTGTGGAAGCGTTTTTATAAAGAACCTAAGAAACAGATAATAATATTCAGAGCAATATTTCATTCATTCTTCTATTGTGAATGTGCCGTACTGCCAGGAGCAATGCCCACCTCCGTTAAAAGTAAGAGGTTTTCTGAATTCGTTAAGCATATGCTCAAGGCAAGAGCGATCACTGCGAAAAATGGGTCAGCAGAATTCTTTGAAAGTATTTTCCAAGAGGTCGGGACAAGTTTATTGCAGTTCAGGGAAAATACAGAAAAGTTCCTCCAAATACAAAAGTCTTCGATTGCGAATCATTATTATAAAAGTGGGGCTGGGCTTTATTCTACGATAATAGAAATGAACGATTCCTTTAGGCCTTCTGTATTAGCAAATAGACGAAGACTTTTTTATAGGCTGTTAACTACTTTACTTAAATTGGAAGGTTTAGCCATAGGACCTAGACAGGTGGCTTTAGTTACTTCGTTATTGGTACCAATCGGGAAAAATATATTGGATGAAGATACAGTCAAGAAGGGCACAAGGGATCTTCGTAGATATTTACTCGACAGAGATAAAAACCTCTCGAAGCTGAAAAATAATTTCAGCAGTGATTTTCGGTATCGCCTACCGAGTCAGAATTTGTGGGGGGGAACTTCGCTACCTGTGTCATCTTGAGATCGCTCCCTCTTTTTTAAGATCGGTCCAAACTAGGTTTAGTACTCGAATACAGCGTATTCCGGACGGATCGACTCATGGATGGCCTATGATTTCGTAATCCCTCCGAATCTAGGAGGATTTAATGATAAGTGTAAAATTTGAGACCAGGCTTAAAGAACTTGTAGGACAGACACGAGACGTTGTGCTTGATGCTGTTCAGATTCATTTGGAGGATAGCTTTCCAAAAGTTTGGAAACTTGTTCGGGGGCGAATCTTAAGTGCATTCGGCCGTTCAGGTTTAGATCAAAAAATTAGTGATCTGATTGTTAGCGAGCGACAAGATGAGGTCGGCTGTGAGTAAGCTAGGCCGGAATGATGACATTTCTCCTGATCATTTAACCATGAAGCCGTATCGTCTATTTGTGAATGAGCTTCCTGACGAGCTTGGTCCTTTAGTCGAAGGATTGTTGGATTTAGGAACACTGTCTCTTTTGGTGGCTCGGCCAAAAGTTGGAAAGTCGCTACTTTCTAGGACGTTAGTAGCAAGTATTATAACAGGTGAACCATTTCTAGGTAAAAGTGTCGTTAGTGGTAGAGTACTTTACGCTCCATTAGAAGAACACCCTATAAAGGTTGCCAGTCATCTGCGATCTCTCGGGGTGTCGGATCAAGAAGAGAATCTTGCAATATTAACTGGAAAGGCTGTGTCCACATCTGCGGCAATGTCTGAACTTGAAACGGCAATCGCACATTATAAGCCAGCTCTAGTTGTTATTGATACTTTAGGTAGGTTCTGCGGCATTCGAGATGTAAACGATTACAGTCAAACCACTGATGCATTCAGCCCTTTGATCGCTATTGCTCAGAGTTACAACTGTCACATTTTGATCGTTCACCACTTATCTAAAGGGAGTTCGAGTTCGGACGGAATTTTAGGGAGCACGGGAATTTTTGGCTCAGTTGATTCAGTTATAAAGCTCAATAAGCCTCCTGGGAATTTTGTTCAAATGAGCACGACTCAAAGATACCGCGAATCCGAAGAAGGGATTGCTCTGGCCTTAGATCCAGATACTTTGCGCTTCACGAGGAGCCAAGGTGACTTGCCGCTTAGTTCAACCAAGTTAATAGCCGAAGTAAAGCTTGAGTTAGCCAAATATCCTGGCGGCATCGACAGGGAGGCTTTGTTGGAAAAGGTCGGTGGGCGCCGCAACTATGTCGTTGACGCACTCAAGATTCTTCTCGAAAGAGATGAAATTCTAAAAACAGGTGCAGGAATTCGGGGTGATCCATCTGTTTATAAGCTGAGGGATTCCGAATCAGTACCAACCCTATAGGGGCGGAATGGATATGGAATTAAAATCAGCCAAGATAAATAACTACACAATAGAGCCGCAAAGGTCTGTAGATCTCCTCGAACGGGTCGTGTGTGCCTCTGAAAAGTGGGGCTACATGCCAATTGATGCTCGGATTAGTCTCGTAGAGCTTTTTCTTTTCCTCAGATATAAATCCCCATTACGGACGCCGTAGTGGGGAATCCTCGAACCAATTAACCCATAGATTTAAACATCACAAACAACTAGATAAGGAGTACTTCCCATGAAAACAGATAACCGCGCTATTGCGTTTTTGAGAGTGAGTTCAAAAAGGCAGCAAGATAACAGCTCCCATGAGATTCAGAGAAATGAGTGTAATGATTATTGCGATAAAAATAATCTTATCCTGACCAAAATATTCGCCGTTGTGGAATCAGCAAAAGATTCTGACTCAAGAACTCAGTTCAAGGAAGCAATCGCATTTGCAAAGTCGAACGGTATTAAACATATGCTTTTTTATATGTTTGATAGGGAAACTCGAAACCTGACAGACAATGAAAATAACGAGAAGTTAATTAGACTAGGGTCTTTAATAATTCATTATGTGAAAGATCGAAAAGTTATGGATGCAAATTCTCCGGATTCAGATTTTCTTCAGCGAGATATGTCTGCGATTGTTAACAAGCAGTTTAGCCGAAATCTAAGCACTAAGGTTAGAGATGCTATGAGGGATAAAGCAGAGAATGGTTGGGCACCAGGAAATCATGTGCCACTGGGTTACGTACATGAAAAAAAACGAGATGAGAATGGGAGAGAGCTTAAAAGAGGCACCACTATTGTTCGGGACACAAATGAACAGAATCTCACCTGGATTCGGCGAGAGTTTGAACTGAGAGCACTCGGGTATAGTTATGAAAAAATTAGAGAGCAAGTTGTTCAAGAAGGCCTCGTTCCTCAAAAGAAAATAAAAGCGTATAGAGATACATCAGTTCAAAAGAGGCTTAGTAATCGTTTCTATTGGGGGGAGTTTACTTGGGCTGGGGTGCGATACCAAGGTAAGCATCCGATAATTATACCAATCGCAATGTTGGAAAAAGTAGATCAGCTTTTTACAAAGAGGGGAACTTCTTCAACCAAGTATGCTTCAGAGCAACAGTTCGCTAATGGGTATTTTAAGTGCGGTGATCCTACATGTGGGTGTTTTATTATCTACGATCCTAAAGATAAAAAACGGAAGAACTCGGAGCCGAAGCGGTACAAATATTACCGATGTTCAAACGGCAAAAGAAAACATCAATCGCTAAGGGGTAGAAATGTGAATGAAGAAATGATTTGGCAGCAATTAGAATCGAGCTTGGATTCAGTTTACTTAAGTAATGATATAGCGGAAGCAATTTCAGCTGCTATGAACGAGGTTAAAAAGAAAACCAAGCAATCGCACACGCGGGAAATTGAAGAATACAGACGCTATTTGGAAGAGTTAGAAGTGCGTGAAGACAGTTTGTATTCGGATATGAAACGGGAACTTCTTTCTCAAGAAAGTTATTCGAGACAGATTAAAAGTGTGCGAGAAGAACGCGCACATTACACGGATCTTCTTGAGAAAACTCAGCACATTATTTCTGATGCTTCGATTGAGACTGCGAAATCCGTTATCGAACTAGCTAAAGGTTTGAAACCAAAGTGGAAAGTGATGACTCCACCTGAACGTCTACAAACCCTGAACTTCATAGTATCGAACCCCGTTTTGGACGGGGTAAATGTCCGATATGATTTGAAAGAACCATACTCGGTACTGCGTGATTTACGAGGAAATTCAAATTGGCGTCCTCAGGCCGTTATTCTGCGAACAATTAACTGTGGTGAGGGAATACCCCGCCCAGTGGAAAAAGGTCAAGGAAATCAAGGTCGAGCTGGCACTTAACCCTGGTACTTTGAGCGCAAAATAGGAGGTCAAATCTGTTTCAGTGTCTAAGCGTACAGAATAAAATGGGAAAAGGGCGAGCTTGGGGGCAATAGTCGGTTGTCTTCGGGGGCGATCATATTGTGAGATGACCCCATGTTTTTTTCGTCCCTTAAGGAACTCCTTAGCAAAGCTTTTAAGAATAAGTGGTGAAAGTTTTTGGAATGAAAAACTTAGACCAAACAAGTACGCCAATTGTGAAAGACGCAGATGCATAAGCAAGGTGCTTTTCGTATCCATTTGGTATAAAAGCTGCGGCAATTCTAGTGAGCCCTGCAAGCACTAGGAAAAACACGAGTGTCTTAATGTATTTGTTGTTGAGTTCGAGAGCTAGGCCGTGGTTGCCATGTGCGATAATCACTCTTGATGCTACGAGGTAGCTAAGTAGGCTAAAGCCAAGTACATAGATACTGTGTAATCCCTCAAGTCTGTATTGAGGTAGTGCTGCAAGCACCCAAAGGCCAATCATTATGCCTGTTAGTGCAACTCTGATTCCTAGCTTCAGGCTAGTCTTGCTCTCGGCCTTAGTAAAAATTTTCCAAGAAAAAAGAATGATAAAAGTAGTAAGTGCGGCCCTCACATAACTGTAAATTGTGTGGCCTGTTACTTCGTACAAAAACAGAGATGCCGTGAGTGTAAAGCCAATTACGGTGTAAATTAACTTAGAGTAAACAGCCGGTGCAGCTGAAATTGCCAGCACTTTTGGTACTAGGAAAGTTCCAATTCCTAATACTAGGCACAGCATAAAGTTTTGATAAAATAGCGCCTCTCCAGCACCTCTATATGCTTCTGTAAAAAACAATACCGAGCCGGCAAGGGCTGATACAAGTCCCCAAAAGAGTAGAGGAAAGAAGTTTGGAAATTGAAAATGTCCCAGTTTTAATCTTCGAGCTGCGAAATAAATTAAGAACAATACAAGAAGATGATTCCGATAAAGAAGTTTTCCTCTGTTGAATCAAACATCGCAACTGTTGTTAGCCATCCAAGAATAAGAGAAGAAAAAATAAACTCGTACTGTGTCGTATAAAAAGATTGAGTCAGCTTTGGCAGTGCCGTCATGAGAAAGCCAAGTGCAAAGCTCATAAGAAATACACCCATCATTAGGTGGGCATGAAGTCTTCCTGGGTAAGGGTGCCCATCAATCGTCGCATAAGTTATCCACAGCAGAACGCCGACCATGGAGGAGATTGTGCCAACAAAAAAAAATGGCTTGTAAGGATTCTGAAGACTAGAGGCCACGTTGCAAGCGTATACAGGTTAATTTTTCTGCTCAAGGCCGATTATGCTTTCAGGCAAGATTAAAAAAATTTCACATTATGACATTAGTCATACTGGGCTTTTTAGTTGCGAAGTATGTTGCAGCAAAAAAGGAGTGACATGTTATCAAAGTACGGCGCTAAGCTATTTTTTCTAGTAGGGACTGCTTTTTTTGCAGCCATTTTTATTGCACTTTCATACGATACTTTTAATAAAATACCCGCACAAACCAAGACTGTGAATTTAACGTCGCAGGCAATTAAGGGGAAACACTTGTGGGATAAGCATAATTGTATGGGATGTCATGCATTGTTAGGTGAGGTGAGAAAACAACTAAAGAGCTTGTGAGCAATTCTAATGTACGCACTTTTGATTTTAAGACCTATGAGAAGCTTAAAAAGATTTACTTAAAATTAAAAAATCAACGTAAAACCCAAAAGAAACTTTACTCCGGCACTTCAATAGATATCGATCAGGTTGTGAAGAACTATGCACTCTATAAAGCCTCAGGCAATATCGACGAGAGAGTTTATAAAAGGCAAATTCTAAGACATAGGGACCTAGCCACATATATACTTCTTGATTCAAGCTTATCTTCTGACTCTTGGGTAAACGGAAAAAGAGTTCTTGATGAATCGCTGAGTTCTCTCGATTTGCTATCTAAGTTACTTAAAGATTTTAATGATCCTATTGCGCTAGCATCCTTTTACTCAAATACTCGTCTTGAGTGTCATTTCGACATTCTTAAATCTTACGATGAAAGTTGGATTCAGTATGAGTCCAGGGTTTGTGGAATTCAACCACAAGGATACACGCGAATTGGCCCCGCTCTAAGGCACGCGACTGCTCAGCTTGATAAACGCAAGGAGGCTAAAAAGTTACTCATACTTATTAGTGACTCAAAGCCTACAGATTTCGATAGATTTCGATCGTTATGAAGGTTCTTACGGAATTGCAGATACAGCTCGTGCGGTGTTAGAGGCCTCTTCAAAAGGAATATTGACACATACTTTTACTTTTGAAGAAAATAAAAAGTCTCTTTTACCAAGAATGTTCAAGAAGAATAACTACACTGTGCTTGAAAATAGCAGCGAATTGCCACTTGCATTTGCAGGTATTTTGCAAAGACTCTCTAAAATAGAGTTCATTAAGTTTTACTGGGAATTGCTTTGCTGATGTAGCAGTCTTTTATAATAAATAACATTTCTTCTTTTTTTACTTTAAAACCTCTGGTTTTTTTTTCCGCTAAGCCAGAGTCTATCCACTTGCTGACGATTCTTATCACGGTTTCAATGCGAGCCCCGACCATAGCTGAAAGTTCTTGCCGGCTTAAATTTACAGAAATTGTTTTTGTGTTGGAATGTTGAGTGCGTTCTCCAATGGAGAGAATGACACTAGCTATCCTTTTTTCAACATCTCCCGCAGAAAGCTCACCGATTCTTCTGTGTTGTCTTTTAATGCGAAGACATAATTCTTTTATGGCTTTCATTACCGCTTGATTTGTACCTTCAAATGTCGACAAATAGGCCTTTTTGTTAATTTTGAGTATTCGGGTGTCTTCTAGGGCTGTAGCGACAGCTGGATAGTCTTGTTCGCTCAAAAGCGAGACTTCTCCTAAGCTTTCTCCTGGGTAGAAAATATCAAAAACAAATTCACTTCCACTCGTGAGAGTTTTTGAAACTTTAACGCTTCCTTTTAGGATAATAAACATTCCAGTTGGAGTTTCACCTTCTGAGAAAAGCTCAGCACCTCTTTTTAAAGAGAGTGCTGAGGCACCTGAAACTAAACTTTTATAACACTTTGAGTTTAGTTCTTTGAATCTCTCAACATCGGAGAGTTCTTTTAAGCTTAACATTGTGTTCTTACCGGCTTTATTTAAGAGCGAGAATGGCCTCTATAAGTTTTTTTAGATTTTCATCCGATATGCGGCCCTTTGGATTCGCTGTCATCATGCCGTATGCACGACCAGTTTTAGGGTCTTTATCCCAGTGTTTATTTTTTCCAATTTTAGTTCCTTCTCGAACTTTCCCCACCAAGTAATCAACTGAGCTTTTGCCTTCCAGATATTTTTTTACCGCAGCGTCTGGGTTAGCATACTTAGCTGCTACGTCTTTGTAGGAAGGGCCAATTCTTGCACCATCAACAGCATGGCAAGCCATGCAACCTGACTTTGTGCCAATGGCTTTAACTGTAGCTAATGCCTGCTCTTGAGTCACAACTTCTGCATTAGCAAAGCTTATGGCTAGCCCCATGAGCAGCACTCCAAATCTAATGTTCATAATATTGTTAATTTTCTGACTGTTCATATCTCTCTTTTGCCCTTTCCTAGCTAAGAAAAGATTAACTCTTATTTTCATGCCTTGTTATGACATTTGTCATACGGCCACTTTGCGGAGAGATCTATGATGAGGCTACTTGGATGGGTCCTGCAACCGATCAAGAACAAGAGGAGAATTATGAAATTAGGATTTATAAAGAAATTAAACTGCAAAGAGGCAGCTTTTATCGTGTCGTTCTTTGCTATTCTTTCGTGCACACAACCAGTGGAGAGAGTGAAGCAAACTTTGGTTCCTCCGCCTGGTGTTCCAGAACACACACAGAAGGCCAAGGGAGGCCCTAAAATAGTAGAAGTTAGATTAGAGATTGAAGAAAAGAAAATGGTTATCGATGATGAGGGCACTGAAATATGGGCACTAACTTACAATGGTACAGTTCCGGGGCCCATGATTGTTGTTCATCAGGATGATTATGTAGAGTTGACTCTTGTGAACCCTACAAAGAGTTCCATGGAGCACAATATCGACTTTCACGCAGCAACGGGGGCTTTGGGGGGAGCGAGTTTGACACATGTTGGACCAGGCGAAGAAGTAAAAATAAAATTCAAAGCAACTAAGGCGGGTGTCTTTGTTTATCACTGTGCTCCTGGAGATGTCATGATTCCATGGCACGTAGTTCATGGCATGAATGGTGCGATTATGGTTTTACCGCGAGACGGGTTGAAAGATCCTAATGGTAAGTCGATTACTTATGACAAAGCTTTCTATATCGGTGAACAGGATTATTACATTCCTAAAGATAAAAAAGGAAACTACAAAAAGTATGCTTCACCCGCCGAGAGTTTAGCGGATGATATGGAAGTTATGAAAACATTAACTCCAACTCACATTGTCTTGAATGGCAAAGTTGGCGCCTTAACGGGTGACAATGCCATGAAGGCTAAGGTGGGTGAGACGGTGCTTATTGTTCACTCTCAGGCAAATAGGGATACTCGTCCCCACTTGATTGGTGGTCATGGTGATTTTGTATGGGAACGCGGATCTTTTAACGATAAGCCTGAAACTGACTTGGAAACTTGGTTTATCGCAGGTGGTAGCGCTGGGGCAGCGACTTATAAATTTCTACAGCCCGGTGTTTATGCTTATCTTAATCACAATTTGATTGAGGCTGTTATGAAGGGCGCTACTGCTCATTTTTCTGTAGAAGGAAAATGGAACGACGATTTAATGCAACAAATATCTAAACCCACACCTGTTAAAGACGCTAAGTAAAGCTAACTTTGATGAAAGAGGAGGATCTTAATGTATGAGCATAATTAAGATCCTCCTACTTGTGTTAGTTGCCTTGCCTCATTCTTATGCTAAGCCCTCTGGCTATGCTCAAGCTTTTTTAAAAAATCATAAGTGGATTAAGCTCCAGCCGGGATATTTTAAATACTCAATACCTGTTCTTACTTTGCAGGAGCCTATTTTTTTAGAAAAGAATGTTAATGTAACTTCAACATTCCAAATCGGTAAGTTCGAAATTAGTAATAAGGAATGGAACCTTTGCTTTAGAGCTGGCTACTGTAAAAAATCGGCCCAGCTTAAAGAAGGTGAATCTGCAGAGCATCCACTTGCGCGAGTAAACTGGCATGATGCTTTTCAGTTTACGAGTTGGTTAACTGAAGAAACAGGTGAGTCCTACCGTTTACCAACAGAAGCTGAGTGGTTATATGCGGTATTTGAGGGTAAAGATCATCTCCAAAATGGAAGAGCGCCTCTCGCAAAAAGAAGAATTGCTCCACAAAAAATAACTCTTAAACGAGGTTCATACGGAGAAAATGCTTGGGGTGTGAATGATTACTTTGGAAATATTTGGGAGTGGACCTTAACTTGCTGGCATGCATCCGTAGAAAATTTGTTAAAAGAGCGTAGCCCTCAAGAGTTGAATTCGCCTGATGCTTGTACAATTAGGATTGTCCAAGGGCAAGATAGAGCGCATATTTCTGATATTATTACAGACACATACAACGGTGGCTGTGGAGCGCTTCAACCCATGTCGAATTTGGGTTTTAGAATTCTGAAAGATTCTTCAAAGGAGAACAAGTGATGTATAGATCAATTTTATTAGTCAGTTTTATTTTTTGTATCGGATTTGCTATTGCTAATCCAACTATCGGGGGCACTTATTCACTTACAAATAATAAAGGCGAAAAGGTAAGTGAAAAAACTTACCACGGAAAATATCAACTCGTGTTTTTTGGATTCACCAGTTGTCCTAGTGCGTGCCCATTGGGGCTTTATACTATGTCACAAGTTCTTGAGCGTTTGGGAACACGAGCATCTGAGTTTCAACCTTTGTTTATAAGTGTAGATCCTAAGAGAGATACAGAAGCTGTTTTAACTAAGTTTCTTGCAAAGTATGGCAAGAGTTTTGTTGGCTTAAGGGGCTCACAGGAGGAAGTGTCGGATTTAATAAAAAAATATAGAGGGTACTTCCAGAAAATTGCAGAATCAGAAGATGGCAAACATTATGATTTCGACCACAGCACCCTGATTTATTTCTTAGACAAAAATGGTAACTATGTGTCTCATTACGAAAGTGGTGAGGGCGCTGCAAAAATAACTGAGGAAATTAAAAAGAAATTATCTAATTAGTTTTTGAAATGAATACGTATCTTTCGATTAAGGCCCTGCATTTATTATTCGTAATTTCATGGTTTGCGGGGCTTTTTTATATTTTTAGGCTTTTCGTATACCACGCCAAAGAAAAAGCAAGTGAAGACGTTTGTAGGGTTTTATCAACAATGGAAACAAAGTTAATGCGGATTATTATGTTTCCAGCTTCTGTTATTGTGGTCTTAACGGGGTCTCTTTTGATCTATATGAATCCTATACTTTTAAAGGGACCATGGATGCACATAAAGCTTTTGTCCGTTTTGGGACTTCTTTTGTATCAGGAGTTTGCTAGGCAAACTAAGAATAGATTTTACAAAAAAGATTTTTATTTGAGTGAGCGCCAATGTCGTTTTATTAATGAGGTTCCAACTTTGTTTTTAATTCTTATTTTGCTCATGGTTTTTTTACGGCCCTTTGGCTAAGTTGCCTAGTCTGGATTGCGTCAAAGAATTAATTTCCAAATTTTTTTTACAATTAAACATTGCAGGATGACTTATGTCATCCCAACCCAAACAAGCTTAGTCGAAGATGAAATTACCCTATGTGACTATATATGGTAACGGAGGGACGAATATCTTTCCATATATAGCCTGGATGGATAATGGAGGAGCGATGACAACAGCAAACTACGTAGATCCAATTCAATCAATAAATGAATACCTAGATAAAAGTGATTGGCGAATTCATGCGAATGCAAACCAGGGATATTCCCTAGGTGGGCTAATGCTTAACTTGTCTGGAAAATTAGTCGCAAACTACTGGCTCGATGAGGTTTATCCATCTGAACTTGGATTTGCTCATCGTAATGGTGACATTCATATTCACGATTTAGACGTGCTTGCGGGATACTGTGCTGGTTGGTCGCTTCGAACTTTGCTTAATGAGGGGTTTAATGGCGTCGACAACAAAATAGAATCTGGCCCACCTAAACATTTTCGAACAGCACTAGGTCAGATGATTAACTTTTTAGGGACTCTTCAGAATGAATGGGCGGGGGCACAAGCCTTTAGTTCTTTTGATACATATCTTGCACCATTTGTACGCATCGACAATCTTTCATATGACGAAGTCTATCAAGGGATTCAGGAATTTGTGTTTTCTATGAATGTACCTTCACGGTGGGGAACTCAAACTCCTTTTACAAATCTGACATTTGATTGGATGTGTCCTGAGGACATTAAGACCCAGCATCCACTCGTGGGCGGTAAAGAGCAAATATTTACCTATGGAGATCTGCAAAAGGAAATGGATCTCATTAACAAGTGTTTTCTTGAAGTGATGTCAAAAGGAGATGCGAAGCAAAGAATTTTTACTTTTCCAATTCCTACTTATAATATCACAAAGGATTTTAACTGGTCCCACCCTAATTGCGAAATCTTGTTTGAAGTAACTGCAAAGTATGGACTTCCTTATTTTCAGAATTTTATAAACTCTGAGCTAGAGCCTTCTCACATACGTTCTATGTGTTGCCGGCTACAGCTGGACCTAAGAGAACTTCTCAAAAGAGGAAACGGGCTATTTGGTTCAGCGGAGCAAACTGGGTCGTTGGGTGTTGTGACGGTAAATTGCGCAAGACTTGGTTACAAACACAAGGGAGATAAAGCGGCACTTTTGAAAAATTTAGATTTGCTCTTAGACCTAGCCTCTGAAAGTTTAGAGATTAAGCGCAAGTTTATTCAAGAGTGGATGGATAGGGGACTCTTTCCGTATACGAAACGTTATTTAGGAACATTAAGGAATCATTTTTCTACGATTGGAGTTAATGGGCTTAATGAGTGCGTCAGAAACTTTTTTGATGATAAGCAATCAATCATTGACCCTTTTGGTAAGAAATTCGCAGTAGATATACTCTCCCATATTCGAAAAAGAATGACAGATTTCCAAGAAAATACTGGGCATCTTTATAATTTAGAAGCATCCCCAGCAGAAGGTGCAACTTATCGCTTTGCTAAAATTGATCAAAAAACATATCCAGATATTTTTCAGGCAGGTGTAACGGAGGCGCCATACTACACAAACTCATCGCAGTTACCAGTTGGACATACCGATGATCCCTTTGAGGCATTAGAGCATCAAGAAGCCCTGCAGTCGCTTTATACAGGTGGAACTGTGTTGCATCTATATTTAGGTGAGCGAGTATCGAGTAGTGATTCTTGCAAAAAACTAGTTAAAAAAGCTCTTGAAAACTTCAAGCTACCTTACATCACGGTAACTCCAACGTTCTCAATCTGTCCTCAGCACGGATACTTGCAAGGTGAGCATGAGTTTTGCCCTCATTGCGACGAGCAAATTCTCAGAAAGAAAGTAGAAAATTTAGAAAGTAGTATTTGCAAACACGATATAAATCAAAAATCTTTTGAGTTTAATAGTTATAAATAGGAGGAAAATATGAAAAGAAATATAAAAGAAAAAATCACTTTAACCAATGAAGAGCGTCAGCGTTGCGAGGTTTGGACACGCGTTATGGGATACTACAGGCCGGTAAGTCAGTTTAATCTCGGGAAAAAAAGTGAACACAAAGAGAGGCTGCATTTTAAAGAAGTACCCACTCAGAAGGTTGGCGAGGTGGTTCAGTCCTACGCATGATACCTATCTCAGGTTTGCAGAGCTTTTCTACTGTAGATTATCCAGGCTTACACTCTTGTGTGCTTTTTGCGCAAGGGTGTCCCTGGAGGTGTCGTTATTGCCACAATACAGAGCTTCAGAAATTTGACTCTGTACATCTTTTAAATCAATGGAATCTTTTTGAAGGTTTTTTGCAAAGAAGGCGACTTCTTTTGGATGCAGTAGTTTTTAGCGGAGGCGAAGTAACGGCACATTCAAATTTAAAAGCTGCTATGTCTCGAGTAAAGGAACTGGGCTTTAAAGTGGGACTTCACACGGCAGGTGTTTATCCAACTCGTTTTAAGGAAGTGCTTGAGTGTGTAGATTGGGTTGGTTTTGATGTAAAGGCTCCTTTTGATGAGAGATATGAAAAAATAACGGGTATTAAAAATTCCCATAAAATTGCACGAGAATCTCTAGAGTATCTTTTAGATTCGAAAGTAGATTTTCAGTTGAGGTGTACTGTGCATCCGTTGTTGCTTAGTGAGAATGATGTTGATTCTGTTAGAAAACAACTTAGAGGCTTACGGGGTGACTTGGTACTTCATATTCAAAATTTTAACAAAAGAGGCTGTAAGGACACCGAGCTTGTAGCTTAATCCTTTAGGTTTAGTGTGTTTTCGCCGAAGAAAAATATGAATTATTTATATTGCTAAGTAAAAGTTTAGAATTTGTTTTACGATAATTTGGCCTCCTTCGAATAGAGGCCATATTCATTTTTTGAGGCTTTTGAATTGTATTTTCACTAATACGATTTCCCTCGTGGCAGGAAATGCACCTAGCTGTTATCCCAGAAAGCCTTCGTAGAACGGTTTCTTTGCTCGCTCCAGCGGTAATTTCATCTGATAGTTCATCGAAGAGCACATGTGTTCCTAGTCCAAGCTCCTTAAAGTCCAGTGGCAGTTTGGACATGAGAATGGGATCAAGATCAACGGCGGTAGCGGTACCCGCTGATCTTGCTGATTCTGCTGCTCTTTTCATGTCGTTTTCTGCGAGTGAGTCAATTACTCCATTCACTGCAATTAGCATTGCCCTCATCTCTTTTAGGACTAAGTTCCTTTCATTTTCTGAAAGGTGGATATTCCGTCTATCATCGGTAGATGATGACGTTCTTCCTTTAATGAAAAAATACCCAAACGTCGAGATGATTAAAATTAAGATTAGAGAAAGGGCGAGTGATATATTCTTCCACATGACTAATGCTCCTATGTCATTTTATGAGTAACAGTATTGAGTCTTCTAACGCCTTAACTTCGTGCTCTTTTTTTATGGGGATTTCAATATATTCACCACTGGAAATTATTTGTCTGTTTTTGTTCATGTCGAACTGAACTCTGCCGCTTTGAACCAGTAGAAATGCCTTTGTATTGGTCTGGTGTTTTTCAAGCTTTTGGTGAGTTTTTAAACCGATTCCAATGACCTTGAATTTGTCTTCGAACAATGTAGTGATTGTTTTTGCTTCGCTTTGCAGAGTTACTACATCCGTTAAGGTGAATTTGTTTTCAGCTGTGTATGCTAGATTTAAAAATGTAAGTGTGAGAAGAGGTAGTGTTTGTTTTAGATAATTTTTACAGCTGCCCATATGTCTATTACTATACGCATGTATAATAATAGAGTCAATGCTGCTTTTTTGTAATTAAATGAGTGAGGAGTAATAATGCCCAGGAAGTCAAAAGATTTAGATAAGAAAATGATAAAGGTTGGAATCGACTTAATGGTAAAAAAAGGGGTTTCTGGAGTTTCTGTTAGAGAAATAGCTAGAATAAGTGGGGCCAATTTAGGATGTTTACGTACTATTTTGGCACTAAAGACCGCTTTGTGTTAACGGCGCTAAATCAGATTTACGACACTTTTATCGAAGAGCTTTCACAAAGCACGTCGAAAGGTAATGACTTGGAAAGAGTACTCTTTCAACTCGCTAAATTTTCAAGAGATAATCGTGAAATAATCACATCACTGGTATCAGACGTGATTTTAAGTGAGGTCGTTGTTAGTCGTTTTTTGCGTAAAAACTTCAGTAAGCATTTTAAGCTACTTGCTTTGGCACTTAAGACATTCTTAAAAAGTCGAAATTTACGAGTTAAAGATCAAAATCATGCGATACGCTTTCTTATCGGCGCGGTTGGGGTGCCTAATATTCTGCTAGAGGTTTATAATAGAGGAGCAACTAAGAAGGTCTTGCCGGAGTCCGACTCTGAGTTGTATATGAGAACAGAGGCTGCAATTCACGGCTTAAAGTCGAAGTTTTGCAAAGAATAAACTCTTAGGTTCTTTTTTATTTAATAAAGCAGTCATCTGTTTTTAGCTCAGTGCCCCTGACATACTCCACAGCATGAACCTTTACGCTCTATGAAAAGAACGTAGCTGTCATTTTCTTTGCTAACGTGACGCCATTTAACTTCAGCTGGAGTTGTTTTAGCAACAATGTCCATTAGCTTGTCGGGGTTGTGAGATGTTTGAAGATAAAGCGAACTTTGATTTTTTATCATCTCTATAAGTCTTAAAGCGTCTAAATTAATTTCATTTGAATTAAGTATTATAACTTGTGATTCCATAAGTACCTCACTTATAAGTTAACACTGCCATTTTCTTCTAAACATGACACAAGTCATGAAGCAGTGCTTTCATTATCTGTAAATCTCCAAATATATGCTGAAGGCTTAAGTTTTTATCTGAGCTAACCTAGTAGTCATGGAATGTGATAGTCGTGATATCAGATTAAAAGCTTTTTTTGTCGGCGCCAAAGGTGAGAATGCAGATAATTTTAAATCGCGATTGGATTATATCACTAACCGTTGGATTAAGTGGAGGCAAAGTTTTTATGCCGAAGAAGGTCAGTCTGTAAGTGTTGAAGACAAAAAAAATGAAGCTTTCATAGCAGCTGATGAAGCAATTAAACGGACGCTTGCTGAATTAATGACTCATTATGAAAAAGAAAATAAATACTTTTCTCCGCATTATCTTGGACATATGTTGAGTGAGTGCTCAATGCCTGCAACTTTGGGACATTATGTAGCTCTCTTACACAACCCTAACAATATTTCACAAGATGCATCTGCAGCAGGTCTTAAAATTGAAAGAGAATCAATCGACATGTTGAAGGATCTTGTTCATTATCCAGAATCGGCGCGAGGACATTTTACCTCTGGTGGAACTGTTGCAAATCTAGAAGCTTTTTATCGTGCTGTAGAAAGATACAGATTAAATCATGGCCCTGATTTATCAAAGTTCCATGTGTTTATACCGCGAAGCGCTCATTATTCTTGGCAAAAATGTCTAAAGATTTTTGGATTCAGTGCAAAGCAAGTGCACATTGTTGATCTAGATGAAGAATTTAGGATGGATCTAAATTCTTTGGCAAAACACATAGAGGATATTGGTCAAGAATTAAGAGGGGGGCTCTTGGTAGCTGTCGCGGGGTCCACAGAGTTGGGGAGTATGGATTTACTTGGGGATATCTTAAATTTTCTAAATACTTCTGGGTTAAGGCAGAAAATCTGGTTTCATGTTGATGCTGCATACGGAGCCTTTTTCTTGAGCTGCGAAAAAAATATAAGGACAGAAAAATGGTTTGAGCAGCTTCATGCGGGTGTACGCTCAAGTGATTCTATAACTCTTGACCCGCATAAGCTTGCATATGTTCCTTATGCAGCAGGAGTTATACTCGTGAGAGATCCAAGGGATTACTCCTTGTATTCAACAAAGGCAGCCTATGTTGATGATGGGACGGATTGGCCAGGTGCCTCAACTTTTGAAGGCTCAAGGCCAGCGACAGGTGCGACGGCGTTTTGGTTATCAGCAAAATCTATTGGGTTAAATAGCGAGGGTTATGGAAGGTTGTTGGATCTTACATTAAAGCAAAAGGAAGGATTTCAGAAAATAATATCTTCAAACAAAAGTATTTATTCTTTGAGAGGAGGGCATACAAATTTAATGAATCTTCTTTTTAAAGGGCCCATTGAGCACAGTACGGAGGCTTCTAACCAACTAGTTTCCAGGCTCCTTAAATGTTGTCAGGAGGGAAGCTTTCCCTATAGATTTTCTAAAACTCGTTTTGATTTGGATTCATACCCACATTTGAAGCGAGATCTTCTTGTGAATGGCTTTGTAGTAAATTCTAGCTTTGTAGATGTTCTGAGAATAGTTTTTATGAATCCATTCGTTGCTTCAAAAGAATTTAAAGTTGAGCACTTGGAAGCTCTTTCTTTTGAGATGAATAGATACATAAAGCATGACCTAAGTCATACTTCTCAAGCCTGACATTTTATATAGTCCTTACATGCCATCCACTTCAGGAGAAGACCTTTTAAAAAAATATGACGTTCCTGTCCCTCGTTACACGAGTTATCCTGCATTGCCGCACTGGAAGGGAATATCTGATGAGGACTGGATAGGGGCTGTTGAACGCGTATCTGAGGGACTTGTAGAATTACCGTTATCCCTTTATGTCCACATTCCCTATTGCCAAAGTTTATGTTCTTTTTGTGGCTGCACTAAGGTCATTTCTAAAGATAAGTCCAAAGCTGGGCCTTTGGTGGATACGCTTTTAAAGGAACTAGACTTAAAATTAAAAGCTTATTTTAAAACTCGCAATAGTTTGCAGTTAAAAGAGCTTCATCTGGGCGGAGGGAGTCCTACATGGCTACCGGCAAAAGAAATGTTTCGATTAATAAGCGGAATAGTAGGCCGCTTTAAGGCAAGTTATAAAGATATTGCAATTGAAGTCGATCCCCGAACTTTAACTCTTGATCACGTTGAGGCCATGAAAGATCTTGGAGTGAATAGAGTGAGTCTAGGAGTACAGGATTTTAATGAACTTACCTTAGCCGCTATAAAACGGCATCAAAGCTACGAGCAAGTTTTGTGGGCTTGTCATAAGCTCCGAGAAAATAAAATTAAGCAAATCAATTTTGATTTGGTATATGGACTGCCTTACCAGACTTTAAAGAGCATAAAACAAACCATGGATAAGGTTTTAGATTTAAGGCCTACGCGAATTGCTTTGTATTCCTATGCGCACATACCGCATGTAAAACTAGCTCAACGTGGAGTTGAAAAGCATGGTTTACCAAGTGTTGAACTTAAGCGCGCATTATTTGAAGAGTCGCGTAATATGCTTTTGGCCCATTCTTATCAAGCTGTAGGTATGGATCACTTTGCCGTTCCTGAAGACGAGCTTTATCTTGCTCATTCAGAGCGTAGATTGCACCGTAACTTTATGGGCTATACCGTTCAAAACACTAAAATATTGCTGGGAATCGGGCCTTCTGCGCTTTCAGATTGTGGCACTGCTTACTTTCAAAACAGCAAGGACGTCCCTGAATGGTATGAGATGTTAGCAAATGATTCGGTTGCTCAGCGAGGTGGACATTTACTCAGCGAGAAAGAACTTAAAAGTAAAAAAACTATACTGAATTTAATGTGTAGTGGTGTCGCCAATCTTGAGGAAAAAGAACTGGAGCTTCTGAGGGATTCAGAGCTCTTTAAAGATGAACTCTTATCCATCAGTCCTGATTTAAGGGTAGCTGTAACAGATAAGGGTGGGGCATTTGTTCGTAATATCTGCGCAGAGCTAGATCCTCTTTTCTTGAGTGCCACTCATTTAGGTGGCGTAGCTACTGCTAAGGGACCTGTATTTAGCCGGGGCGTTTAGTTTTGCGTATCTAGGCCGAGTAACTTTTTAAGTGTTGGAATCAGTTTGTTTTCTTCAATTTTTGCATACCAAGTGATTTCAGCAGAAAGTCTTTCAATAGCTTTTTCGTATTTTGAATCACTTAGACCCTCTAGGACTTTTTCGGATTGGTTTTGAATTTCAGACCATGCATTCGAGTACTTTGAGTTCATTATGCGGCTGAGTAAGTTATGGCTTTGAAGGGTGAGCTCTTTATTTGCCATCCATTTACGAATGAGGGGAAATAGAAGTTCTTTTTCAAGTTTAATGCGAGTATTGACCTTATCCATAAGAATAAAAATGTCTGCCGCATTTGGATCGTTTTCCAGGCTTAGCTCTTTGCATAGTTTTTCTATAAGAACCTTTATGTTCGCATGCTCTTCCTCTTGGATATGATCTACCAGACTGCATGTCTTTTTAAGGTCTGTTGTTTCTTCTTGTTTAATGTTTTTTTTATAGGGCATCTGAGTTATCTCCTCTTTTTTGATATTGTCATTGCTGACGTTTACAGACACTGACATATGTCATGAATATATGTGCAAATTTTGTTAGAGTTATCGTGTGATGTTAAATACAGAAGATATACGCTGGGTAGAGGGTAATGTAATTCATTTAGATGTAAGGCCCATTCTTGAGGCAGGAGAAGAGCCCTATTCTATAATCATGAAAGAACTTAGCGCTATTGATTCTAATCACGAGCTAGTAATACATGTGCTTTTTGATCCAGTACCACTTAGAAAACAAATTAAAAGTCGAGGTTTTGTAGAGGAATGTACTAAGGTCGATGTAGATCATTGGCAGCTTAAGGTTAAAAGATCTCAACCATTAGAGATCTAGGTCTTTTGTTTTGTTTTCAAGTAATTTAGCTATTGCGGTCTTGTTGACGTGAAGTCCGCTCGAGGACTTTATTGCAATTCCTGATTTGTGCCATTTACTGATAATTCTTATGACAGTTTCCATTCTCGCACCCACGAGTGATGAGAGCTCTTGTCTTGTTAAATCACATACAAGTGTTTCGGTATTTTTAGGGTTAGATCTTTGAGAAATAGTTAATACAACCAAAGCTAAGCGCTGTTCAACTTCTCCACTGCCCAATTCTCTAACTCTTCGATTAAGTGCTCTCATTCTTAAGCTGAGATCCCTAATAACTGAGCTTGTTGCATCGCTAAAGGTCAGTAACTTTATATAATCTTCTTTGGGCAGCTTTAGGATTGTAGAATCTTCGAGCGCTGTGGCACTCGCAGGGTATTCTCCTTCATCGATGAGAGCAACTTCTCCTAGCGCATCTCCATGGTAGAAAATATCGATCGTGAGCTCTCGCCCACTTTCTAAGGATTTGAAGATTTTTATGCTACCACTCTCTACAATAAAGAGAGCGTCGCAGCTGTCCCCTTCAGAGAAAACAAAGTTTGATTTAGCGACTTTTATTCTATGTATTCGTTCGGTTAGCCATTTTAAAGTTGTTGGCTTAAGTCCTGAGAAGCGGGGAATTTGATTGAGTTCCTTGCTTAAGACCATGGAACCCATACTACAAAAGGCTTCTGCTTTTACCTAGCAAAATAATAGCGAGCAGATAGTGAACTTGAACGCTCTAAGCTGGTATTTTTTGCTGGGCCCATAAGTGTTTGGTCTGTGTAGCTGAGGGTGAATGCCCATGTAGATGCGGGGAAGTAGTTAAGCTCTATTGTGCTATTCCACACCAGCTTATAGTTCGCAACATTAGATGCGCCTGTATAAACAGGGCTTAAGCTTAATCCTAGGCGCAAGTCTTTTTGTTTTGTAAGTGAGTAGCCAGTTCCAATACTTGCTAAAAAATCGTAGCTTGGTTTTACTTTGATGGTGCTTCCGTCGATAGCATCAAAGGTTTTATCTAGAGACTTTGAGGCAACTCCAGTGAGGGATAGATCCCATCGCTGCCATGATTTTGTAAGTAAAGATCCAAGAGAAAAAGTGTAAAAACCTTTTCCTCTGGCATCAATAGCGTAGGTTTTTCTGGCTTCATAAACGTTTGATCCCGTTGGAAAAGTTGTTTGTAAAAAAAGATATCCTTTAGGCTTGTAGGCCGAATATAAATATTCTGGAAGAAACTCGTAGGTTAATGTGCCAGAAACGTCACCCATTCCGTAAGCAGAGCTACGAGAGCTAGTGTTGGAGCGAGACTTGTAAACGAGTGGTACTTTTGCGCCAACTTGCCAAAGGTCTGCAAAGACACGAGTGGCATCAAGCGACAGGGTGTGTGTCCACTCATCGTCGTTAGACTTTCGAAATATAGCTGATCCGTTAGAGGGGGCATCGCCTATAACTTTTGCGGATGATGTTGAGAGTGAAATCTGAGCAAGGCTGTCGTTGCTAATAATATTGGGTGTAGCTGCTGAACTGTTGCAACAGGCAGCTCCCGCGGCCTGTTGAGCAACAACTAGGCAAATTAAGTAAAATAGTTTTTTCACTGAATAATTAAAGATTCTATGTCTTGATCGACTACGGTAGCAGCATCCATAAGCTTCACGCGAATGTCCCAGTCACCAGGCATTATGAATTGAACATTTGTTGCCTTGTAGATTCCTTCTTCTTGTCGCTCAACGGTAACAGGTGCAGAGCCGTGTCCCATGGAAGGCATCCAAAGTTGGACGTTGACGCTGTCCTCGGGGTCTACGTAGGGTCCTTCTTTGTTACCTGTTTCGCTATCCCAAAATTTCAAATTAAAAGAGTTTGCGCCATCGCCATTTGGGCCCACGATCCATTCTATTTTTGAACATAATTTATTGTTGGGAAAACTAAGTGGGCAGTTTTCATTTTCTTGTGTTTTAGGGTTTTCTCCATATTTATGATTGAGCAAAGGCGAATCATTGCAAGCACTCAGAGCGCTAAGAGTTAGGGTTAGAGATAGTATTCGTTTTTTCATATGTGGCTCCTTTGTTTAGATGCTGGGTCTTGCAATTGTGCAGCCCAGGGTTCTTGTTATCTTTTTGTCGATTTCTTGATTTTTTTGAATTTTTAAAAGGGCGTCTTGAAGGTAGTTGATTTTAGCATTCGGAGCGTGAGAAGAATCAGTTACTCCTCCGCTATATACAATTGTTGTTGAATTTAAAATAAACAGATGAGGAGTTTTAAGGGCTTTAAGTGAATTGGCTAAAATTGATTCTGGATCAGAAATAACGGGAAAGGGAAAGTTTTTCTCTTTAAAGTGAGAATAGGCTTCGCTCACTGGCTCATCTGAATTGGAGTGAATACCTACAAAGTTAAATTCCTTAAACTTGTTGGAAACTTCTTTTATAAGTTCTTCGTGACTTTGAGAGCAGGGGCAGCGCGCAGATAAGAAAATAAGCACATTTATTTTTTGGTTTAGATCCACTGTTACTTTTTGCAAGTTTCTGAGATCAACTCCGGCCAGAGGTGATGAGATGGAGTGTGCCACGCTTACGTGTAACAAAACTACAAAAAACAAAGTTATGTTTGAGAGCTTTAAGGCAGATTGGGTAAATACTTTCTTCATGTCTAAATTTAAAAAATAAGGGGCAAGTCTAGTGTAATTGTTTTGTAGTTTCCACTTGAAGAGGAGCGATTTGTCTTGGCGATTGCTCCATAGAGAGCTTGGCTATAAGAGATTGCGGGTTTGATTGTAAGTGTTGAAAGCTTAAAGTTGAATCGAGGTCCAATTCCGAGTGTTAGATTGTCCATTGCGGGATTGGCTGCTTTTTCAACTGAATCATTATTGAGCCATCTCTGGTACCTGAGCTCGCCTATAAGGTTGAGTGCGTTTGAGAGTTTGAGTCCGCCGCTAAGCCCTAGCGTAAGATTTGTTCGATACTTGTCTTTGTCTACCCTCTCGCCATCTATACGAATAAGTTGAAAAAGATTGGCTTCAAGTTGCACACTATAATTTTTCTCAAGTATAGCAAGATCGATTCCAGGAATAATTGCTGTGTAATTAGTTGCGTATAGGGAATTTTCCATTGCAGACCTTGAGAGCTGAGCAATGGTATTGGCAAATCTGGCATTTGAGTTAGGAGTGTTACCCTTGCCACTTCCCAGTGGAATAGTATTCGTTAAGCTAAAGGCTAATTTTATTTTCTCAGAAAGATTGGTCGACTTGAGTAGTCCAATGGCCGGGTTGGAGAGTATGTCTGCTGATTTGTAGACGCCAGCTGGGTTATTGTGGGCATAGGCTTGCTTAACAAAAACCGCTAAACTTTCGGAAATTTTTTTTGATGCGCTTAACGTGTAGAGCTGAATAAATCCCTGATCCCTACTGGGGTTTGTCTCGTAAAAAGAATAAACCGATTCGAATCTAATGCTGTTGCTGGGGCTAACGCCTCTTAACAAAAAAGGTAATGAGTAGTTTCTTGAACTAAGTGGTGCCTCGGAAACCTCCTTGGTGGTGTTTGCGAATGCCTGTCCATGAATGGTCAGTAAAATAAGCACTGTCTTAGTGAAAGTATTGATAATGTGCCCCATTTAGAAATTAAGCTAGCAGGCTAACGTGTTATCAGATGTGACAATTGTCATATGCTACCTTTATTGCGGCCACTTTAAGCGCATTGCTTTCTCTGAAAAAACATTTACTGGCTTCAAATCGATGGGTGACTAGTTCAATTATTCAAAATTGTGTTTTATCCTCCACTTGGTCAGCTAGAACCATAAAATAGCGTTGTTTTAGTCGCTACTATCGCGCCTTATGGGGGTTTTAAAGACACTGTTTTGGTCAAGGTATCTTGTCTCAAGTGATGTGTCCTCTATCCATTTCTCTAGTGTTTTTCTATTAGGAGCGTCTTTTCTGATTTTGAAGTTCGTGGTTTTAGATTTCGTCTCGGGTGGGGGGCTTTTAGTGCTTCTTGCTACTTTGGTGAGTTCGGGAAAGATCTTCTCAATTTTCTTTTTTCCAGACTGCACTCTTTCCTTGAATGAGGCTTTTGAGATTTTCAGTCTCTTTGCCCCTTTTTCTAAACTTATGGGATCGTCACTCATAATGTGAATCTCAAGGGCTGATCTTTGCTTAATGCTGAGGCTGCTCCAAGCAGCTTCAAGCTTTTCCCAAAGCTCTGGCTTGATGTTATCGGGAATGTCTTTACGTTTCTCGAAGTAGTGCTTCTTTGCGCTACTAATGAGCCGTTCTACCTTGGGCTGTTCGGATACAAACTCCTTGTAGGTTAGTAGCCCCTGGTCAAGAAGCTCTTCGATTTTTTCACGGTCTCTGATACCTCGTGAGATCAAAAACGCCGTAAGGCGAAAACTTGTGGGGTAAGAATCCAGCTGTCCGCTCTCAACAAGATCGCGACAGATACTCTCTCGGAGCGACTGCGAAGGTCGCCTAGTTATGTTCGCTGTGGGGTCATCCTGAAGAAAAAGGTGGCACTTGCTTGTGAGTAGCTCGACTCGTTCTGAAGGAAGATCCCTAAAGAGTTTATCGAGCGAATTTCTCTTTTTGGGGGCAAGGTCAGGATCGTGATTTCTGTACTGAGGCGCGAAAGCTCCCACTGAAAAGCGCATGGCCCTTGGGAGCATGGGCCTAGTCTCGGGACTAAAGAAACCCTCACGAGTCAGCTCGTCCGTCACCTTCTGAAGCTTGGCTTCAGTCCATGAGTGGGCGGCTTGTCGCCTGTGGTTGGCAGTTCTCAAAGGTGACCAATTATAACACTGAGCGACAAAAACTTGTAGGAAATACTATGGGGCTATAGACACTTTTATTCTCTTTAATATCAATTAATTAGAGTGGAACGGCCTTAAAATACCCACCCGTTTGTGCATATATGTACCTAGACCATTCAATACTGGTCATCTCAAGCGCAATAGGCCGCTTATCCCACTAGTAGACATTTCAAGTCTACAAACAATCCACTTTTCCGCAATCACTTACCTGCTTTTCTGGTCGCTAGCTTGCGTCGTGAACTTCCAATTTGAAATGTTTTCACCACTAAACCCAAACATCAGAACAAAAAAAGAAAGAAGGAGAAATAGATAAATGCAGAACACAAATCAGAAACAAGAAATAACAATGGCCGATGCCCATGGGGCAGCAACAATCGTGGGGGCGCTCATGATTGGTGTCTTTTGGAATGAGTACGGAGGAGCAATCTCATACATTTACAGGACATACTTTTACCTCATTTGGCTCGTGATCATAATGTCCGTGGGACTAATTGGAATGCTCGCTTACGACAAATGGCAAAGAAGAAATCCCGAGAAATGGATGCGAAATGTTTTACTGAAAATATGTGAAAAGAATTACGAGAAAGAGGGGGCAGTTTACATTGGAAACACATTACAGGATCAAAGGCCCATCTACTTAACGCCTGAACAACGCACAGGACACGTTCAAATTTTAGGATCTACAGGAAGAGGAAAGACGAAATCAGTTATCGTGCCGTGGTTTGCTCGTGATCTCAGACAAGGCTTGTCGCCAATACTTATTGATGGAAAAGGAGATTACTCAATAGTTTCTGAAATTCTCAAATGGTCAAACGATACTGACCGAAAGATACATGTCTTCGATCCTGAGGGTGGTGGCTGCAGTATAAATCCTCTTGAAGGCGGGAATTCACATGAAGTTGCGGACAGACTTTTTGCATCGCTTGAATTCGATTCAGCATATTTCAGAGAAGTGCAATACTCAGCAACGCTGAGTGCTTTGGAGTTAATGGAGGCAGTCGGAAATATTCCGACCCTAAAGGATCTGCATGAAGCCTTATCAAACCCGCAGCAATTTCTGGAGAGTTTAAACAAATCCACACCACTTCCAGGCAGTGCAAGGAATGAGTTCATGAAGATTTCTCAGATGAGAGTGAACGAAAGAGAAGAGAGGTTTTCTGGGATACTTTCGCAGCTTCGACCATTTACAACCGGGATCTTCAAAGGGATTACTAACTCGAATAAAACAGAAGCAACTCATGTGAGTATCGAAGAAGTTATGAATCCTAAACATACAGAAGGCAACACTCATGCCGCACTCATAGTGCTACTACCCACAATGCAATATCAAAAAACCGCCAAAGTTTTAGGTAAGCTTATACTGCAATCCATTGCTTGGGCATCAGCAAAACGTGATGCCGAAAAACCCATTGCGACCCTCTTCATTGATGAGTTCTCAGCGTTTGTTTACGAGGGCTTCGAGCAGTTTCTAAACAAAGCTAGGAGCAAGGGAGTTGCCGTGCATCTCTCACACCAAAGTATGGGAGATTTGGAATCAGTGTCCCCAAGTTTTGCCAAAACAGTAAACGTCAACACGAATACAAAGGTTCTGCTTGGCCTCAATGATCCCGATACTGCGGACTACTTTGCAAGACATTTAGGGACTTTTACCACAACAAAAGAAACAGAACGTGCAAGCAAGGGAATGATGGGAACAAATAAGTCAGGCGAGATGTCGCTCAGAGAAGTTGAGCAATACAGGATTCATCCCAATAGGCTGAAGGCATTCTCGCACGGGCGCGGTGTTTTAAGTGTCATGGTGGCAGGAGTGCAACTTACAGAGGAGGTGCAATTTGAAGCAAACGGAGGCGTCTAAAAAGATAGATCCACTCCATTTAACCGATAGGGATTTTACATTACTTCAATATCTATACGACTACCGCATGATGAGCATGGAACAAATAAGGAGATACATATTCATTAATAAAGCTTGGCCCACAATAACAAACCGAATCACGAAACTCGAACAAGGAGACTTTCTTGAGAGATTAAAGGTTGCCAGCCTGATACATCCGATTCGCTTCACAAATGTTGGAACAGTTCTAAAAATCACCTCTTTAGGGATTGGAACGCTTGCAAATAAATTTGCATCTCAAACATTTAGTGAAAGTGTGCCGGATATTCGGGTTCAGCAACTGCAACATGATCTACTACTGCTAGATGTAGTGGAGAGCCTTAAATCAAAACATCCGAAGAATGTTTTCGTGGAAGGGAGTCGCTATATCAAAGGAGTGGGCGATCAAACACGAATACCTGATTTTGTGATGATTGATCCCGAAACAAAAGAAGCTACTGCTATTGAACTTGAACTTACTGCCAAATCTGAGCGTCGCTATCGCCACATTATACTCGACTACAGAATATCGAAGACTTTCTCGAAAGTGTTATTTGTAACAGCTTCAGAAACTATAAGGCGAAAGATTATGACTGAAGTCATAGGTGAAAAAGTACACGACTTTAGATTACAGTATGCCGGAAAATTCTTTTTTCTACTTGTAAGCGAAATCTTTAGACCTAACGATCCAACTGACTCATGTAAGTTAGCTACATCATCATCGCTTGCTGCTTAAAACTTACTATTAACTCAAAACGAAACCCAAACTGAATGTTTGGCCCGCCCGCAACTGCACGCACATTTAACTTATTTCAATCATAGAGAAAACACCTTGCTTTAAACCCCTTCACCCTGCCGAACCGACCTGACCTCTCACCCTCTACGATGTTGAGAGGTCAGGCCGGTTCGGCAGGGTGAAGGGGGCAAGGTGTGTGGAATTGAGATTATTATTTGTGGAAAAGGGGCAGGCGGAGGACGGGGAACATTTAGAACCAATAGAAAGGAATAAAATATGAAAAAATGGGAGCATTCTGGGAAAGCAGAACTGATTCCAGTTTATATCGACTCAAAGCGCTATCAAACAATTTTAGCTGACATAACAGAATTATTATACGAGTATTGGAGTGCCAGTTCGACTTCTGATTTCTCTTCGACAGGAAGGAAATCAATATGAATCAATCTCAATCAAACCCCTTAGTTCGAGCAAGAGCTAAGACAAGTCATAAAATCGCTTTTTATATTCGCGTATCCACAGAGGAGCAAGCAGAGAACCCGGAGGGATCGCCACGAAATCAAGACCATCGACTTCGAGAAAAGGTTGAAGAACTAAACCGCCAATCGCACTTTGGCGAGGTTGCTGCTATTTACTCGGATGAAGGTATTTCCGCTAAGAATACGAAAAGGCCACAACTTCAAAAGATGCTTCTCGCGATTGAACGCAAGGAAATCACCTTTGTAATGGTTACGGAAATTTCAAGACTCTCTCGCAACGTAAAAGACTTTACCGAACTGTGTGAGTTTATGGGTCGCCACCATTGCGGCTTTTTAAGCTTAAAAGATCCCTACGACACAACAAATGCCGCAGGGCTCTTGGTTATGAATATTATGGCCACACTCGCGCAGTTTGAGAGGCAGCAAACTGGCGAGCGAGTGACCGCGAGTATTGTCGCAAGATCAAAGCGGGGCCTCTATAATGGAGGGCCTGTTCCACTTGGTTACAAACTCATTCCAGAAAAACCTGGCTATCTAGCTGTGGATGAAGAACAGATACAAATCGTGAGAAAAGCATTTGCTGCTTTCTTGAAAGATAGAACACTTACTTCAGCAGCAAAAAGACTCAATGCCGAAGGACTTCGCTATAAGCAGAAGATGGAGGGCGGGGGCAATAAGCCGAGACTTGGACACTTCACTGTCGACAACTTGTATTGCATTCTCAAAAACAAAGCCTATATCGGAGTTAAGACTTACAAGACAAATGGTGAAACACTTGAATCACCTGCTGTTTGGGAAGCAACCATTGATCGCGACAGCTTTGAGCTGGCTGGAGAGTTACTGAAAAAGAACTATCGCCGGCAAAAAAGAGGGATTAAAAATCGCTTCCCTTATTTACTCTCAGGAATTCTTTATTGTGGAGAATGCGGGGAAAGATTATCTGGTAAAACAGCAACGGGGAAGTCGGGCAAAGTCCAATACTACGAACATGCTTGGAGCACGAAGAGGCAATCCTGCCTTGTCGATAAATGCTTTAACTGCAAACATCGACGGATCCTCGCGAAGCGGCTTGAGCCGGCAGTATGGATGGAAATTGAAAAACTTTTCAAAGAGCAGAAGATTGTCGATGGATTGTTATATGAGGCTCAGCAGCTTCACGATAAGAGGAATCGGGTATCAGATTCGAAACGTCTGATTGATAAGATCCAAAGCATTGGGAGCCAAATCGATGCCTTGGCTGAAAGAATAGCTGTGTTGCCAACATCGCTTTCACCTGAGCCTTTTTACAAGCAAATGGAAAAGCTTCAGACGGCAAAAGCCGTTGAAGAGAAAGCAATCAGTGAACTTGAGAAAAACAACGGACAAGCTTTTGATGTGCCTGTCGAAACTTCTTCCTATCAAGCTTTCTTGAGTGGGCTGAGTCGATTACAAGACGATCCAAAGGGGCGTGAGCTACGAGCACAAATCGCACAAATGCTTTTACAAAAGATTGAAGTGTTTCCGACGACATTTCGACTTCATTTCTTGATGGGTAAACATTATATAGAACGGGAGCTGGCTTCGGCCGGCTCCCCCGTTTTTTTGTGCCCAAATTCCGTAAAAGATGTAGAAAACGGGTACGCGGCTATCCCGCCTTCACTTTTTAAATCAATTGGTTCGAAGAGTATTGACATTGGCGTTCCCAAGGGGAGTCGAACCCCTGTTGCGTGGATGAAAACCACGAGTCCTAGGCCACTAGACGATGGGAACACTTGGACAGTCCGATTATAGATAAACCGAAGCGGCGCTTCAGAAAAGGGGGTTGTGAAAAAAACTCTAAAAAGATGCCTTTTAGAGGCACTTTTAGGGCTATCTCAGAGCAGGGCTTCTTTAAAAACGTATTTTTCTCTAGATAGGCTCCATAAAGTGAATAATATGGCCCTCTTATGGCGTCACTGACCTCACCATCTAGCGAGAAATCACGAAGCACTTCACACAGCACTCAATTGAGTCATGAGCTCATAGAAAAAATTCTTCTTCGCGCTCAAGCGCATGCGATGGCCATGATCTACATTGCAAATACACGTGATGATGTACAGCGAGGCGACCCCAAGGTAGGTGGCCATCCTTCGGCTACTTCTTCTGCATTACATTTGTTGGGTCTTTTGCATTTGGTTGAAAAACGTCCCGAAGATTTTATGGCTGTTAAGCCTCATGCTTCACCTGCAGATCACTCCTTTAACTATAACTTAAGACTTTTCAGAGAATCAGATGGCTCCATCATGAACGATGAGCGTTCACGTCAGGCGATGAAAAATCTTCGACACTTTTCTCACACAGGTGAGCCCTCTTTTCAAAGTTATCATTCTGCATATGATCCTGATCATTGGAATTTTTTACCCTCAGGTTCGGTGGGGATTCCTCCCGTAAATGCTCTCTACTTGGCTGAAGCTTATAAAATGGCTCATGCGCAAAAAACCTATGGCGTGCAAGATCCTCATTTTTGGTGTCTCATGGGAGACTCCGAATTTCGCGAAGGATCACTTCTTGAAGCTATGCCTGAGGGGCGCGAGCGCGGACTTAACCGACTTACTTGGATTGTGGATTATAATCGACAAAGCTTAGATGGAAACCGCACTCATAGTGAAGAAGCTTTAGGGTTTAAGGATTGTGATCGTATAGAGGGATTAGCTTCTGCCAATGGCTGGGATGTGATCCAGCTTCGTCACGGGGCTTTTCGTAAAAAAGTTTTCGCTGAGAAAAACGGCGATGCTCTTCAAGAAGTTTTTGAAAAAGCACTTCCCGATGGTGAACTTCAGGCTTTACTCGCAGGTAAAAACGCAAAGAAACTTGTCGAGGCCGTGGACGCCTACGATAAAGCTGCCGCTAAGTTGCTTTCTTCTATGAAAGAAAGCGATGTTATGAAGTTCCTCACTGATTTTGGTGGGCACGATATTGAAACAGTTTTAGATGCTTATAAGCAAGCGCGTGCAAGCACAGATAAACCAACTATGATTGTGGCGCATACTCTTAAGGGGTGGGGCCTTAAGTGTGCAGCAATGCCAAGCAATCACTCCATGCTCGTAGAAGAAGATGAAGTAAAAGAGCTTCTTAAAAAGTCAGGCACTAAGAGCGACGACTTATTTGCGTTTGAACGCTTTGACGAAAAATCTGACGAGGCAAAATATCTCAAAAAACGTGGAGAAGAAGTTTACGCTGGAATTCGTTCTGTCGAAGCAGCAAAAGAAAAGAATATTAAAACTCTTGAGACTGAATTAAAAACTACGGGTTGGACAGTAGAAACTCCCACAGAAGTTGGCGTTAATCTAAAACTCGTTCCGATGGCTCACACCCAGTGGGTCTTGGGGCAGATCACCGCAAAACTCAATCGTATTGGAGATACTCCTAAAGAAGGCAATCCTGAAAAAAAACAACGTGCCCTCACTCCTGAGGAGTTGAAGTGGAAAGTGGCAGGATCGCATTTTGTGACCATGGCTCCCGATGTGGGCACAAGCACAAACTTAAATGCGAGTATGGACGGTAAAACCTTTGGACCCGAGGCCCAAGATTTTGATGAGATTTACGGCACCGAAGACAAGGGCGCGCCAGACATTACTCCGCACCAGGACACCTTTGCTCGTCACTTACGATTTGAAATTGCCGAATCCAACACCATGTCGTGTGTCGGTAGTTTTGGTAAAATGGCCGACTATACTGGGATTCCTTATATTCCCGTCATGACGGTCTATGATTTTTTTATTAAGCGCGCGCTCGATCAGCTTTTTTATAATGCTTATTGGAAATCGCATTTTATTTTAGTGGGCACACCCAGTGGAGTGTCGCTTTCTCCCGAGGGCGCACAGCATGGCTGGAAGAGTGACATCCAAATTGCCAACATGATTACTTGGGAGCCCGCCTTCGGTTTGGAGTTCGATTGGGTTTTTGCAGATGCCATGAACCGTCACTTGAATTCTTATCGTGGAGTTAAAGAGCACAATGCTGAGGGGCGAAGTGCCGTGCTTATTCGCGCCGTGACTCGTGCTCTTGAGCAAAAAGTAATGCTGCAGCGTTTGCGCACTCATAAGCGATTCGAAGGAATGGACGATGCTGCTATTCTTGAAGCGACTCGCAAAGATTGCTTAGAGGGTGCATGGTATGTGGTTGATCACCGCGGGCAAGATGCCTACAAGCCTGGTGATAACGTTGTAAATCTTTTTACAATGGGCGTAATGGTCTCAGAAGCCTTAGCGGCATCGGATGAACTTTTAAAAGAAGGCATTTATGCCAACGTGATTCAGGTTTCTTCGCCCGACCTCTTAGTCGGAAATCAGGGATATGAGTCTGGTTATAAACATCTTAAGGAAACGCTAGGTATTCAGGGCGATCTTTATTTGGGATCCGCTAAAAAGTCGGCGCAAAGTTATCCGCCACTTCAGTTCGGACCAAGCCCGGGCGATCAAGCCAAGCTTGGAATGTTGGGCGCAGCCCGAATACCCGTTGTGAGTGTTCATGATGGTGAACCTGGATTGTTAGACAACATCGGAAGCTGTGTGGGTGTCTTACAAAAAGCTTTAGCTGTAAGAAAGCACTCTAAGTCAGGTCGTCCAAGTGATGTGTATACTTATCACGGCATAGACGGCGCATCCGTTAAGCAAGCTTGCATGGATGCACTCGAAGAAATTGCGTGGCGGAGTAAAGTCCAGCTTTAAGTTATTATTGAGTAAAAAGACCGTAACCACCGATGTTCATGCTTTTACCTTGGAGGGTTTCGTACTTAAATTCAGCATTCCCAAGTTTTACAAGTTCTAGGTATATTTGAGAGTAGCTATCTTGGTCGAGGCTCACAAGTTCTAGTTCTTCGCCCTCTTCTAGGTATTCTTCGTCTTCAAAAGTCCACATGGCAATATTGTTCTCGCGTAGAGTTTTTAGCTTATCGGCCATTAGGGCGTTGTCTTCGTATTCGTCTGCTACGTCGTTAATAAAGTCGAATCCTACTTTGTCGGTGGCTGCTTTGTAGGCGGTTTTTATGTTTTCTGGGGTGAGGTTGCTGCAAATGTTGCGAGTTTTTTCTATGCAGTGACCATCACAACTCCAGTCTCCCATGGAGAGTTCTATGATAGTGCCTTGTGTTCCATCTGTTAGGGCGCAGTCGTCGCGAGTCGTGTAGAGCTCAGAAGCAAATACAAGGAGTCCGGTTGTAAGAATAGATGTGGGGATGAGCCATTTGTTCTTCATGAGGTAATGGGAGTCTTTTTCATAAGGTGCATCAACCTATGTTGTTGGCATTTTTTAGAGTTTTCTGCCCAAAGGGACGCTTAGCGCTGGGCAGTGACTAAGCATTGGGCACTGTGTTGCTCTTTCATCACACTCTGAGCAGGCACGCTCCTTGCTTATATAGGACCGAAGGAGATTCGGTTCTTTGTGGTGCGTTTTGTGGAACCAATGAATTTTATGAAAAAAATTAAAAATGTTCTCAGCGCAATTGTACTTGTTGTTGGAGTTGTAGCTTGCGGTAGCAAGAGCAATAACAATAGCAATGCAAACCCGGCAGCTTCTGATGTTTACGCAAGGTGCGGAAACGATCAAAACTGCATTAACCAATATTTCTCTCAGCAATATGGTCCCAACTCACAGGGATACTACCAAGGCAACATGGGTTGTGGTGGTGGTTATCAGTGTCAGGTGTATCAAGTGCCTCAATACAGCAATGGTTGTAACCAAGGCTGTGGAACTCAACAATATGTTGTAGCTCCTCAAGGTGCTTATATTCCTCAGTATGGAATTCAAGGTAACGGCGGAAGCTTTTACATGGGTTTCCAATACCGTCGCTAGATTTTAAGTCTCACTTTTGTTTCTCTGGCAATCCCCCGTTAACGTCTCTTTGTTGAGAGCGTTGGCGGGGGTTGTTTTATGTTTGTTTCATGAGTTGCTTGTGTTCTGTGTAAAGAATTGCCCTGAGGTTTCGTGTTGATCCTTCCACGTTTCGTATTTAAAAAAACGATACTTTTTATGCTTATTAATTATTTGTTTTTTTGTTCGCCTAATGAGAATGTTTAGACGTTGGAGGTTCATCATGGAATTAGCAAACAAAAAGTCCAATCAAGTTCTAAAGTCTTTACTGGAAGGAAATAATCGTTTTCTGTCCGGGCTGAAAAATATTGAGACTATAGCCACTCCCGAAAAACTAAAGCAACTAGCCACAAATGGTCAAAGGCCATCGTGTATAATTCTTGCTTGCTCAGACTCTCGAGTTCCGGCCGAATTAATATTCGATCAGGGCTTGGGTGATTTATTTGTGTTGAGGGTTGCGGGGAATGTTGTCGCTCCATCCTTAATAGCAAGTATGGAGTTTGCGGTATTGAATTTTGAGAGCCCGTTGATTTTGGTCATGGGCCACACTAAGTGTGGGGCCATAAATGCGGCTTGTTCGCATTTTGTGAATCCTCAGAAAGAGCTTAGTAAAAACCTAGAAGATTTAATTAGACGGATTTCTCCAGCAGTCAGAGGTAGTTATTTGGAGGGGCAGAATGAGCAACAATTTATTGATAAGACTATTTCTGCAAATGTGAGAGAGAGTATTAGTGAGATTTTTGCACATAGTTCGATAATCTCTAAGAAAGTGCAGGATAATGAGCTGGCCGTTGTTGGTGCAGTTTTTGAGTTAGAAAGTGGTCGGGTTGTTGTAGATCAGGCTTTTGATTACAATTACAGTGCAAATAAACAAACAAATTATTCTGAACCTCCTCAAACAGTAAAAGCTTAGTTTTTAATCTATGTATCGATTAGAGCGAGAAGACTTTTTAAGGTCTAGGTATATTGTATTGTGGGCGCTTCTTGGTTTTCAGGCGGGATTTATCAACTCGTTTGGATTTTTTGCTTGTGGGAGATTTGTGTCTCATGTGACAGGAATGGGAACTCAGGTCGGTTTAGCTCTTGGAGAGCGAAATTGGCTCTTATCACTTGAGCTGATGCTGATACCTATTTTCTTCATATTGGGTTCATTTTTGAATGGTGTCTTTACTAGCGCGAAAATAGATAAAAATTTAAAGCCAAATTACGATCGGATAATGCTTATAATGCCCATCGTTTTATTTCTTATAGTTTTGCTTGGAGCTAAGGGGCTTTTAAGTGATCTATCAACCTCTACCGTTTCACAAGGTAGCTTGTTCCTGGCTTTTTTATTGTCCGCACTTTGTGGACTACAGAATGCTTGCTTTGCAACTCTTACTAAAGGGCAAATTAGAACTACGCATTTGACGGGGATGAGTACTGATTTCGGAACTGATTTGGCTAGAAGCTTTTTCGGTCGATTGAGCCCTTTTGAGGCGAAGATGCTAAGGCGCATTAATTTTTCACGCTTTGCAACATTTGTCTCATTTGCATTTGGTGCGGTGATCTCTGTTTCGGTATCGAGTCATTATTTTTATTTAGCTTTAGCTATCCCAGCTATTTTTTCTTTAGCGGTGTATTTTGCAGTTTCTAAAATTACTCGTCAGATTGATATGAAGGGGCAGAGGAGCGGGAGCGCTGTGCCAAAGAGTGAGCTTCGATTTGCTCTAGAGAATAACGCACCTGATTCTTAGTTCTGTTTTTTTTTAAAACAGATACGATCAACGCACGTGCTTTCAACGCGCAACAACGTGTGTAAGGTCTATTAAGATTAATTTCCTCTTATTTTAAATTATTGATTGTAAAAATCATTACCCGAGGAAGGGAAATCGAGGGGTATATGAGGAATTTAAGAAAGTTAGTTGTGTTGTCAATATGTAGTGGAAGTGGATTTCTCTACGCAAACTTTTCAGGCAGTGAGGGGTCACAAGACTGGAAAGTAATTTATGGTGCGGACGAAAGAGTAGATGCAGAGCTTCACAGTAATGTGAATTTAAAGAATCTCTCTCATTCAGTTGCGGGTCGTCTTAGTAAGTCAGTAGCTACAAGTTCAGATACAGGTGTTGTATTGCCCACGGAAACTCTTCAAGAGTCAATGGGTGTTTGCCAAACAGAGCGGTTTTCGACTCAAAAAACAGCTGTAGAGTGCACAGGCTTTTTAGTTGGAGCTGATTTGTTGGTGACTGCTGGTCACTGCATGAAGTCTCAATCTGACTGTGAACAAAATTTGTGGATCTTTGGATTTGTGGATGGTGTTTCAGAAGTTAAAAACGCAGATGTTTACAGCTGTAAAGAAATAGTTTCTCAAGAGCTAAGTTCAGTGAACGATTTTGCGGTTGTTCGCTTGGATAGAACTGTTGAAGGTCGCGAGCCTTTGACTCTTCGCAAAGAAGGCGCAGTGTCTGAGGATACAACTTTAGCCGTTATTGGGCATCCATCTGGTTTGCCATTAAAAATTGATGACGGCGGTAAAGTTCGCCAAACACTCGATAGCAATCATTACTTTGTAGCTGAGCTAGATACTTATGGAGGTAACTCTGGTTCACCCGTATTTAATTTAGAAACTCTTGAAGTAGAAGGAATCTTGGTCCGTGGTGAAAGGGATTACGTTTGGGACTCAGCTGAGTCTTGCGCAGTCTCTAACGTGTGTGATTCAGGTAGCTGCCGTGGCGAAGATGTTCAACGTATTACAGCGGTTTCCGGACTTTAATATCGACTTTAAAGTTAAGGCCTAAAGAAAAGAACAATAGGCCCGAATAGCTAATTACAAGAGCCGCTCCCTTCTTCAGAGAAGGCAGTGGCTCTTACTTTTTTAGGCCCATAGCTTACAGGCCTTTTAAGTTGTTCGACAGAATCACCCTGTGTTTTCAAAACACATCGCATGTGAAATTTTCTATGCAGAATTTTCAAATCCCAGCAGCCACTCCTCCGCGCATCAACGAAATGCTCCCCACATATGCCAGAGTATTGACCCTCTAATGGTCAATTTCTGCTTCTAGTATTCCTATATAAACACGAAGATTATATAAGTGAGGAATAAGAGGTTTTTAGCTTTTTTAGTTGGGGTTCTGAGTCAGAACACATTTGCCCAGGGTCAAGAATCAAAAAGAGGCGCCTGCTTAGGGGCTTTACTTAAAGAAATAGCACAAGCTAATCCTTCTCGCGTAACTACGGTAATTCACCAAGCGAATCTTGCTAATGCTCCTAAAAATATACAAAAATTTGCAAGAAAGATTAGGCAAGCTGGAGGAGAAGTAGAGTTAAAAGAAGCTGTCTACGAAATAGGCGGTAATGTAGGGTACAGCCATTACTTTCTTGAACTCGTTTCGGCACCTTCTAGTTTGTTTGGAGACCACTTTTGCTCAGTATTCTCACAGCTAAAAGATAATGGAATACCTTTTTATTTTTCTCCTCCTAAAACTGGCCCCCTTGATCTAATGGGTGCAAAGGCAGGAGTTTCTGTTGAATTGCCAGTTCCCATCGAAGGCCAGGATTCTAAATTTGTAGTCCCAATGAAAAGGAGACCAATCGGCAGCTCAAATTTAGAACATGAATTCAAACACACATTGGATTTTGTCACGTCCCCTGAAAGTATTTTGAAAGAACTAGAAATATTACGTCCAACACTTGAAAAATTAAAAATATCTCTCAATGAAGTTACTCCTGAAGACCTAGATAATGCGGAACTTTTAACCACAACGATAATGGGAGAATTTCTCGGAAAAATTACTACCGATCAAGCCAGCCAGATAACTGCAAATATAGACTATGAAAAAACTCAGAAGGCTTGGCGCGCTACTAAAGATGCAGGTAAAGTGATAACTTACATTAAACTATTATCTGAAATTAGAGCTGGCAAGGCCCAGTTACAATGGAGTTTTGACCCCAAGAACTGGCGAACAATTCTTTTCGACGCAAACCCTCTAAGAGAACTTGGCAGCACAGTTGATGCCGTCATAAAATTAATTGGAGACAAAAATCAGTTTGAGAAAGTCGCGGTTTCGCTCGGAGTTAAGCAGGAAAACAAAGTCGTGGTGTGGCTGCGAGATAAAACAAGCAACGCATTGGTGTCTTTTACACTAGGTGCTGCAACAGTAGGGTCGTTTATGTACGTAGTATACAAAGGCATCACTTACTTTCTACCTCTATAATTAACTAGTATGTATTCAATCTTAGATAAGTAAGCAAAAGATTGAAGTCTACTTTCCTTTATCCTTAAGGCCATGAAAAATCTCGAGTCAATAACTTGTAATATTGTTAAGGTGACTCATTATTTTACATTAGAGACGTATATGTGAGTACTTTCTAGTCGTTCTTAACATAGAATTCACTTAAACTTAAACTAAGATTCTTAAAGTTTAACTTAAGATTTATCCATGAGCTTAAAATTAAAGTTTCTAACCCTTAATTCACTTTCAGTTCTTTTACTCTCAGCTTCGCTCAGTGCAGATGAGGCTACGGATAGAGTTCAAGAAGCAAGAAAAATTTATGATGATTATATTTCAATGAGGAGAGACATCTCTTCTGGAGCTGCGGCTAAGTCTACGGTGGCTTTTATTAAAAAGTATAAGCTCCCAAGTTCGGATGAGGATCAGCGCTTCATTGTAAACCGTGTGATTCTTCCTGGAACAAATCCAAATTTAAAGCTCAGCTTTAAAGAGGGAGTTGTAGATTGGAATGATAATGGAAATCTTTATAAAGTAGATTTGCTAAGTCTTAGAGAGTCTAAGGTGAGGATTAACGGAGAAGAAATAGATCTGAATGTATTTCCCGCGAAGTCTTTATCGTCGGCCTACAATCGTGCACAGGGCTTGGTAAAGAGAGCGCTCTTTAAAAAAGAGATAAGTGAAATGAGTTGGACAAAAATGCTCCTTTACGCGGCGGTACTCCCATTTTCAACTCTAACCTCCTGTGCTCAAAGCACAGACGGCGAGACCGCAGGGTTTTTTACTCGAGCAGCTGAGGGATTAGGTGGACCAATAGTGAAAGGGGTTACGGGAGTGGGCATGGCTGGTGGTTACATTATCAATAGAACAGTGCATACCGGTCGCCAGATTATTGGAACAGATAATCGCCCATATGACAGTCGTAGCTTTTGGTCAGGAGTGAAAAACGCCTGGAACCCTAGTGGTCAATAATGAAGATTCTAAAGATTAACTAAAATGAAAAAGAGAAGGCAGCTCCTCACGAGCTACCTTCTCTTTTAGTTTTATAGATTAAGCGAGGCGAGGGGAAGCGCTGTAATTTTTTGGACATCTTCTCCACGGCAACTGCTCATTGAACAAATATTTGATTTGTAGCAACGTCGGCTTGAATCGTATTTGTAATCACTTTCACCACGAACAAGTATTCCTTCAACTTCGAGGGTGCTCGTGTTAAATACGGGTGATCCTGAGTTGCCACCATAGGTATCAAGAGTACTCACAAAATAGTTAAGACTTGGATTGGGCGCACGAACAGTGCCTCCATCGGTGATTTTAAGAGGAAGCCCTGACGGGTGACCGATGACAGCCACGCCGTCAGAAGCGGAGATCGTTCCAGATCTTCTAAGTTTCAGAGGAGTACGCCCCTCGGCAACTTTATTAAGCTGAATAATGGCAAAGTCATTTTTTGAGCTGAGTTCACGCGCGATAATAGAATCACATTCAAACACTTGAGATTCTCCAAGGCTCCGAGTTGTATAGAGGTAATCAAAAGCCCAGTAGTTGGACTTGCAGTCGAAGCTATCTTCCATGCAGTGTCCTGCGGTAACGAGCACGTCGGGCGCTATAAGAAATCCCGTACACTCAGCAGCTGTGCGTTGAGTAGAAAAGCGTTCAGTGGTGCAAACCCCCATAGCAGCTCGTAGGGTGCGCTTGGGGAGCTCGTATCGATCATTCCGAATGACGACATCACTTTTAGGGATGCGCGCAGCGACTGAGGTCGTAAGGGCCTTCAGGGCTTTATTCGAATGTAGAGGTGCATCGGTCCTATTGTCGGTGCCGTAAATGACCTTTACTTGTTCTGTGCTTGCACCTGCAATGGTTGATACTAGTAGACATGCTGTCGTTAAAATTTCTTTCCTCATGATTTACCCCTCATGAAGATTAAACAGTCAAAAAACCGATAACGGTTAGAGTAAAAAACTTAAAACAACTGTCTGTCTAAAGTTGTAAAGATTTTATGAACTCAAGATCCAGTTCTGTAAGGCCTCCGCCTTTGGGCTCGGTTTCATGCGTTGATAGTTTAAGGGTAACTTTATTGTAGACGTTCCATATTTCGGGATGATGATCGAGTTTTTCGGCTATTAACGCGGCTCGAGTTAAAAACGCAAAGGCCTCTCTGAAGTCGGTAAA
>JAWKOD010000002.1:0-722156 GCA_041391385.1 Bdellovibrionota bacterium | reverse complement strand
ATCCAATAAAGTTGTGTCTAAGACCAAAGTTATGACCCAACTCGTGAGCCAATGTAGCGGTCCACATTTTTCCGAGTAACTCGTTGTCACTTTCTTTCTTTATTTTAGCCCCTGTTACTCCTGCAGAGAAATCAGGTTTCGCCTCGTACACACAGTACTGCGCCCTACGAACTCGACTCACAAGAGCCTTGCTCATAGTTTTTGCGCCAAGGCTGGCGCTAATTTTTTGAGTCATAAGCGCTTGGCTTTCAAATGAAGGCTTAGCCATAAGTCCCTCAGTGCGAATTGAATCAAAGGCTTGGCTAAGTTTTGCCGCTCGAGGCGACATGCTTAAGCCCAAATCTCTTCTATCTAGACGGTTACCCACGTAATCTAATCGATTCAACACGGGTCCTTTACGCTGAACGTTTCTCTTAGCTTTTTCAGTTAACTTAAACTGGGCCAAGAAATTAGCAGCTAACTTTCCAGCGTTTGGAATAGCAGAGGCTTCTCCAGAAGCACTCAAGGCTGGAATTTCGTTATGGTTACGTGAGGCTTTTTCAGCAGCCTTTGCTGCAACTTCTTCTCCAGCTTCAGCCGCCAATGGCACAGGTGCCATGATTTCAGCCCGAGCTTGCTCAGCTGCCTGAACGCGTTTCATGCGCGCAATAGCCTTGGTCATGTTGCCGGCATATAGGAATACACTTGCAGCCTCTACTCGCCCTGATCGTGGATTCGGATGCGATCCACCTAAACCGATGATAGGCGACTCGGTGCCCTTCTCAACATAGTAAATGTAGTTGCGATCTAAATCACCAAGAACACCACTTGTTGTAGGACCCGCCACTTCAAGATTCACAAAGTTTCCGGAGCGTTGAAGCTCAGTTCCAGCTGTGGCTTGTCTTAAGGCCGTGTTTAAATCTTCGACTACTTTTTCAGTCGCACGAATAATCACGGCGTTCTTTTCTATGGTTGCTTGGTCTTGTCCTGTAGGAAGACCCGCTAAAACATAAGTTACAGTTTTTGAATTTCTAAAATCAAACACTGCTGGCAAGTTTACGAGCGTGTCTTCTAAGTGAATTTCACCATCTACGTTGGGTTTCTTTTTAGAGTAAGTAAAAAGACCAAAGCCCATTTTCTTTTGTGCAAGCAAAGGCACGTCAAGTGTGGGTTCTTCTTTGGCAGGTTTTACGTATTCCTTAAATGAAATCCTCTCTTTAAAAGAGAAAATTGTTTGAAGACGGTCAAAGTAATCGGCCAACTCAATGCCAGCACAATCGATTACACTTGAAGATGCGTAAGTGCTCGTGAGTGTAAAGTTAAGCATACCGCTTTTTTCAACACGACTATCAACGTCTGACACGGCTTGCGTGCGAGAGTTAAAACAATTCTCAAGTCCAAAGTAGTTCAAAGGAGAAGATACATTTGGAACTTTGTTTGATGCCCAATCCACTATTGCAATAGCTTGTGGATTTGTATGCGTAGCAGGCACAGGTCGCTCATAGGGGAGCTGGCTTCCATCCGGAGCAAGGCTTGTCATTACCACATACTCTGCTGGAATCTCCATGAGAACTTCTTTATCGACAGAAGAGTTCCCAGTTGTAGAGAGAAGTGCTTCGGCACGAATAACCTTAACGACTTTCTCTTCGAATGAGAACTTTACTATTTCCAATTCACCAGAAAGCCCTGCAAAAGCATAATCAAAGCTATTAGGGCTATCTTGAAGAGTTCTTCTAAATAAAAACTCTTTTCCCGCAACAAGTTGAGGACGAATAATTTTTCGCTCATCGACTTGTTGTAAAATTTGATCTGGCCTGACTTCAGCCACTTCAACGTTTTCTGAAATCTGAATAAGTCCTCGCGAAGATTCTGAAGGCGTAAGAACTCGAACACTCACCGTACCGGTTTCATACCCTTCGCTATCACGCGCGCGTTCAATAGCTACAATCTCAACAGGAACAATAAAACTCAGAACCAATACACATTCACTACGAGCCATGCCCGCTGCCTCTGACTGAGCCGCACTACATCCTTTTATAATTTCAGATCGCCCCGAACTCAGCGCTGCTAGCTCATCAGAACTTAGTCCCGCTTTACTCACAAACCTAAAAAGATTGAGCTTATTGGCTTTTCTCTCGGTATAAAGTTTTTCTTGCTCATTTTCTAAGCGAAGCTTAATTCCAGTTTGGTCGCGAAGTGTGGCATAAGTGGAAACATTTCCATTAATACTTTCTTCTAAAAAGACCTCGCGTGTAAGCTGCTCGCTGGCAAGCAGCATTCTGGAGCGCGTATCCATGTGTCCCATAACAAAGTGGCTCGCTCCTGAAAATTCAGTTGGAATAATTTCAAGTATCGGTGTGGATTCCCCAATGTCATTAGTCGTATGTTGCAACACACCTGCAGCCAAAATGCTTACCTGTGCAATAGGAAGAAGCTGAAAGCGAGAAGAAATGTCTGAAAGATTCATCTTCTCTAATCCCTTCGCTACCGCCTGTTCATGAGCACTTACACTTTGAACAAGTATTTGATCCATTTTGCTAAGAGTGGCAACTTGATCCTTTGGAACCAAGGCATGTGCCACGACATACTTAGGCGTAAGAGCTAAACGCACATCAAAATGACCAACAAGACCTGTTTTCAGTCCTGAAAGCAGTCCAGCAAATGCTGGCGGCCCCGACACACTTCGAATAATGCCTTTGCTTTGCTCGCTCGATGCTGTAACAAACTGTGTCTCCTGCGAAGCAAGATCTAAATCCCCTTCACTTTCGATCGTCATACGTGCACTTAAAAGCGCATCCACTGAAACTGTACGATCGGGTTCTTTGTCTGGCTTTGCCTTAGCACACCCGATGATTAAAAATATAATGAAGAAGTCCTTCTTCAATATCCCTCTGTTTTGGCCGAATAGTTGGCGCAGTAATCCCTTAAATTCCCTCATAACTCCTCCTCAATGATTTTTTGTAGACTTTAAATTTCCAAAGCCACTTCTAAATAAAACGTTGACCCTTCGCCCTCGTCGTAGAGCGCTACGTTGCTATTTCCATTACCTTTCAAAACATCCCCTCCTTTGCTGTGGCCCAGTGTTAAACTCGCTACCTCTAAAGCTTGCCAACTAATGGATTGCCCCGTTTCAAATCGATCTCGTGGCGCACCCTTCACCGTCCATGCCCATGTGCGACCAAATAGCGCACTTAGGGAAATTGTTTTTGTTAAATCGTAATCAGCAACTAATCGAGTATTCAGCCTCCACGCTTCATTAGATCTTTGGTCGAATGCTACCGGAGTAGCATATTGATAATTTGTACCACGCACACTCGGGGTTATTTTAAGTCCTCGAATTGTACGGTTTAAATCCCATATTAAAGAAGCTCTTGCTCCCACCCCTTGGTCTAGCAAAGAATATTTTCGACTGTATTCTGTGATGGGTAATATCACATTCACGCCTGTTCCGAATTTCAGGGAGCGGGACAATCTCCAAGGCTTATGACTTAAACCCATTTGAAAATCCTCCGCCCACTCCCATTCTTCGTACTGCTTGTTATCTCTCGAAGCCGCAAGGCGAGCTGTAAAAGTAAAGTCATCGATTCCCAGAGACACATCTCCGGATGCGGTGCTTGTCGTTACGTGATCCCTCGATCCCCACGCGTAAGCATTCGACTCCATACCCAAACTCACACTTGCTCCTAGCTTCAAGTCCCCTCGTTTGTGCTTCACCCCCTCAAGTGAAGCACCCCTCAACCCCTCTATATTTTGCTCATTCCCCTGACCCATTTCTATTTGCGTCGTTTCTGTAGGTGCAACTACAGCTTCCTTTTGAGTTTCTTGAGCTTCGAGTGCCTTAACATTGAGAGCGGCAGCAGCTAATCCTAAAAGGAGGAAAAGAATTCTCTCCTGCACGCTCTCAATCCCACCCCAGGGAAAAGACAAGAACTGAAGCCCCTCATTGTTCTTCGTGTTCTTGTTTTTTGTTAAAGGTCTCATTGCTAGGTATGACAAGGAGGGTGTCAAAAAGGTGAACAGAGAAAGGTGTTTTAAGAATTTACTTTAACTTTTTATTTAACCCTGCAGAAATAACGGTGAAATTATACTGAATCTATTCAGTTAAAAGCTTGGAATAGCTTTTAAATTCACCTGGACGAATACCACTAAGCCGCTCAACGAGCTGACTCAATGCAAGGCGAAGAGTCTCTATATTAAGAGGAGCGCGATTCATTTGGTAAAAAGAAGTCTCGGGCTTGGGCAGTGCGGCCAAGTAAGACTGCATAACGTGCGGGTGCGTTCCCTGATAAGGATAAATTCCGAACTGCGGTCGAAAGATACTGTCTCTATCTGCTTTTCCTTTTTTTCCATGCCACCAATGTTGAAACTCATTCGTTTTAAGTGCCATGAGATCAGCGGGGCGAACCCAACCATAATGCAAAACGCGCGCTTGAGATTCAATTGCAGGCAAAGTGCTCCACTCACCATTAACAAATTTTCTAAAACTTTGAGCATCTTTATAACTTTTTAGTCCAGAGGATTTCTTAAAGGCTCTGATTTCTTTGCGATACCACTTGCGTGAATGCGCCACAGTTTGAGGATCACCAAAAAAATGTACCCATTGAAAAACTAAACTTGCTGCCTCGGAGCTTTGCTCAAGTTTTTCGAGGTCGCGCTTAATAATGGGATAGTCTTCGTCATGAAGCACTTCATCGCCTTGGATGTAAAAAACAATTTCATTCTGACAGGCCTCAAGCGCAACATTTGTTTGCTCTGCTAAAATAGATCCGCCCTTTACGAGTGCAGGGTCCCACGTTGTTTCGATAATTCTTAATTTACAGGGGAGTAGCTCAGGAGCTAATTTTTGTAGTTCTTCTAAAGTATTATCTTCGCCAGCACCACAAGCCACCACGATTTCGTCACACAACGGGGCAATAGATCGAATAGACTCTCTAAAAGGAAACCCTAACCGAACACCATTACGACAAAGAGTAAATCCACTTACTTTCAAGATGACTCTATTGATAGCAGTTCAAGCCTAAAGTTGCCAGACTCTCTCAGAGAGAGCGAAGCTAGAACATGATTCGTCGGTAGCCGATATTACGAACTTTCAAACCAATTGCCAAGCAAATTGTAATGACTGAAGAATCCCCACTTATCATCCAAAGGAAGCGGAATACCAACAATGAAACAATCCAATCACCAGCGGCGATATTGATTATTACTTGCGCAGAAATCATGGCCGCGACGCCAATGGCCTAGGGAACCAAATTTTTCGCGTGAGTAGGCACGCCATACCTTACCTGTAAATGAGGATCAGGTAGGCAACGCACACAAAAGCCCCAATCTACCCCCATTCCTCAGCTAAAACTGTAAAAATAAAATCCGTATATCCCTCAGGGTAAAACCCAGCAGAATTCTGGTACCTGATTAAAACCCTTGCCCACATAAACTGTCCTGATCCTTAATAATTGCTTGAATAGAGTTATAACCTTTTCCTTGAGGATCGGGTTGGATCAAAAACAACTTTAATACGATCGCATTGACGATGGGCTGAGCCATACTTCAAATAAAAGGTGAAAATAGTAGGCCTGCGATTAAAGCCGTAAAAATGATATTGCGTTTTATTCCAAAAAACAAAATCATTGATGCTGCCAGTTCATACAATCATCCCTGTGCCAGGATCAGGTTGAGCAAAAACTGCCAAAGTGCCTGCCCCCACAATAAACAATGGTGGTAGAAGTTCTCTCAAGCTAAGACTTCCCGAATATTCGCGCGCGTGAAAAAACTTTGCAAGCGCTAGGATCTTAGCAAAGTTTCATGGTCTCCGAAGGTTGGTACAGCCAATAAACCCAAATTGTACCAAAGCCTTTTGTCCGTTGCGCATTACTCCGCCGAAGCGTGTGCCGATAACCATGAGGATGTTGAGGCCATAAATTATCGCCATAGTGCTCCATAAAATTCTAGGTAATCAAACAAAAAGACAAATCGCGATTAGAAAAATCCGCTCCAAAAAAAAATGAGCTGCTTGAAAAGAAATATGTATTGAGCCACGCCCAGGATCGTAGCTTGGAATAAAGAGTAACAGTGCCTACAGTTGCTATGAGCAAAGCCCAAAATGACTCAAAAGCCAATCAACTCGCTTGGTTTCGCTACTCTCCGAAAATGTGGCTCATTATTTGCTGTCTAAAGACCCACAGAATCAGCATACTCGAGTTAGAGCTTTTTTCAAAAAACCTCAACAATTCTAAAGTTCACGCCCGGCCCCCATTCCACCAAGCCTGCCCCCTAGCCCCGAGCATTTAATAAGGAGGTTTTCCTTAAGGCTTGGCTAAAGTCAGCCCTAATGCTACGCTCTCCCCTGTACTTGTCAGGAGCAGAAGCACATGCGTGAGCATGCAGACTGTCAGCTTGATCGGCGTGTAGCTGGCTCATTGTACGCATCTGCTTGGGGTGCAGGGGTCGTGAGTTCAAATCTCGCCACGCCGACCATTTTATTTCAAGTTTAGTCACAAAACACAAAAATCAAACAGTTTAAATACTTAAAAATCACTAGAGTCAATTCAAGTTTCTTTAGGAGATATTTTATTCTACGCCGTAGATGTCTTTGTAGTTCCCTGCCATTTCCCTGCCACCGCTACTTCTTGTTGATCAAATTCGTGCAATTCACAAAGTGAAATTCTGATTAAATTTAAACCAATCAGAATTTTTCAAAGAAACCTCATAGCAAAAAATGGAGGTTTTGTAGATAACCTGGAGTCATTTTTAAAAAAAAGTTGCGGCAGGTGAACGGATGCTCACCATAAAAGAAGCTGCAAAAGATCAGCCTTTGTACAGATTGATTTGCAGGCTGAAAATATAAAAGGGGACTTGCCCAACTAGGCTTGGCTTTGAGCCACTTCTATATTGCCTAAAGAAAAAAACAATATCACTTAATTTATATATGCAAAGAAGTCGATGGATATGTATCCGGCATGATCATTAGGCATAAAATTAAATATTTAGCTCTGCTGCTATTGTTCGTTAATGTATTTATGACAAATCAGTCATTTTCAAGTGATATTTGTGTAAATATCTTGAGAAAATTTAAGAATAAACAATTTCAACAAAATGTAATAGCTCCACTGGGAGGCTTTGTGCTCGCAGCGATTGTTATTGGCGTCCCCGCAACCCATCACGATAGAGAAGCTAAAAAAGAGGGAAAGTTACATCTGGGGAATGCTATCTACTTAGATATGCATAAAATTATTGAACAGACTCCAAGAAGAATAAGGAAGCTTCTAGAAGACCCCATAAATAATACAGAAGAAATTGTTCTTTTTTATAACTCCCAGCTATATGGTGACTACACAGAGGGGGACCCGAAAAATGAAAATATTTTCCCTGGCTTTATTTTCGCCCCAAGTGCCCGCAATGCCTCTGAGTTTTTTAAAGGATGCTCTAAAGATAGAGGTGTTTGCCGGCACAAAGCCAAAATCTTACATGGTATTTTAACTCACTTCGGAATTAACGCTATATTGGTTCAGACAACTACTCCAAAACATCTTTGGGTCGAGTTACCAGACAACGATCTTGCTGCAGACCCCACTAATTTAGAAAATAAATTAATAAAAACAAAAGACTATTATAAGTTTTTAAAAAATAATAATGTTGATTTGAACACCAAATCAATAAGCAAACAAGACCCTTACCAGTCTACGGGGCTTTTGTATTAATTTACACTAATCTAAGAGCAGATCCCTAGGTTAAAACGCTAGGAGAAAATACAAAAGCCAATCTCAGAATTTGAGATTGGCTTTTGTTGTTCAAGAATCCCCAGCTATTTGGCTGCGGCTCTACTGTTTATCTAGGGACTAACGAGGCAAAAAAGGTTTGGCTTTTTCAATTATCTGCTTGATTTCAAAATCGGTTAGCGGTTCAGTGTCTTTGCTTTGAAACTGATACCCGATGTCAGGCTGCACGCCTTTGCCTTCCAACCCAACTCCCATGTAGGTAACCAGATTTGCAAAAGGCAGCAGACACCCAGCAATTAACCAAACATGGCAAGAACCTCTATTAGGACCTTTAGTGCCCTCATGAAATTTAGAACGTCTTTGGAAGAAATGGTGTTAATACGATGCTTGTTACGCTTCATACTAATATTTGTTATTTTTCCAATATACCCGTAATAAATTGTTACGCTTTTAAGCAAAGCAGTCCCATATGCCACTTAAACGTATTTATAGTTTATTTTTGGCACTCAATTGATTATTATGAGTGCCGATACTAAAATATGAATATGAGGCAATCCGAGGTTCTTGAAAAGCTAGGCCCACTCATCAAGGCCCCGACGTTTACAAGCGCCGAGGCCCAGATTCGTGGGGTTAGCCCATCTCATCTGGCCTACTACATCAGGACTGGAGCAATTGAGCGCATAGGGCATGGAGTTTACCGCAGTAAAGTGGCTCCCACCCTAGATGACTTTAGGTGGGAAGATCTGTACGAGGCTGTGAGCAGGGTAAAAGATGGAACCGTCTGTCTTATTACTGCGCTTGCGATTTACGACCTGACGGAAGAGATTCCTCGTCAACATTGGATTGCAATTAGCAATCAAACAAGACACAGAAGCTCTTCGGACGTTCGTATAATAAGAATGCGAAACACTTCACTCGGCAAGACTACGATAAAGATTGGTTCTCTTGAACTGCCCATCTTTGATAAAGAAAGATGCATTGTAGATGCTTTCAGATATTCAACTATCGAAATCGCACTTAAAGCACTGCGAAGAGCATATGCAAAAAATGGAAAAGACAAAATTGATGTTGAAAAAATAAAGCGTTATGCAAAAGTACTAAGAGTTCAAAAGAGAATAACCCCATATCTTATTTCGGTGACAACATGAAAGCACAAGCACTAAAAGAAAGTCTCAAGGTAATCGCTAAAGAAAAGGGCATCAGTTTCAACGAAACGTGGAAACAGTTTCTCCTCGAAAGATTTCTCGCAAGACTTTCTGCATCTAAGCATCAAGAAAAGTTCGTTTTCAAAGGCGGACTTCTTCTCGCTCAATATCTAACGATTGGAAGAGAAACGACGGATGTGGATTTTCTAGCTCGAAAGATTAAGCTTCAAGAAGTTGAACTTAGAAAAGCTATTGAAGAAATTATCTCAACCAAGACCGAAGATGGATTTACGTTTTCATGGGAGGGAAGCGAAGAACTCACCCAACCTCACATGGCATATCCAGGTATCGAGTTACTTTGGACGTTGGCCTTGAAAACATGAAAGATAAAATCCAATGACGGAACTGGCGATTCGGTTGAAAGAGATCAGAAAGCGATTACCAACCATTTCTCTACAAGAGGCAAACCGATTTTTGCTGGAGAAATATCTTATGACCTACCCTGTTGAGGCAATTTTCGCGGAAAAAGCTGGAGACGATACTTTCAAAAGGCCACCAACAGCAGGATGAAGGATTATCACGATGCTGCTTATGCGAAGACAAGCTACTTAGTCAAAAAGCTTAAGTCCGCATTGAATGAAACCTTGGCGACTCGTGGCACAGAGCTAAAGACTGCGATTGCTTTCGACAAAGGCGATGTGGATGCACTTCAAAAGTTTTGGGTTGCGCATATCAGAACCTTGAAATCGATCAAAGACAGCCTCAAGCTTCCAAATAACTTCGAATGTAATAACCGAGATAAACAAAGGCCTGAAAAATCTCAAATAACCCCCAACCCTCAATTGCTACGCGTTGCTACCCAGACATTTGGTAGCCATAAAATTCATGGGCTTGTGCGGCTAATCGCCACGCCGACCAATTTTCTTATTTCCAACGCTGGAAACAGAACAATGCACTTAGGCTGAAGTCACCAGAGACTTCTGCAAATCCATCGGCATCAGCTCCATTAAGTTTCACGATATCAGAGCTAGCTTTATCACTTTAAATGCTAATGAGAAGCGTCCCACTCGCTCAAGTAATGAGCATAGTAGGACACAAGCAACTCAAAACCAACAACACTTACCTAAGAGTCGTTGGTACGGATTTAGCAGAGGCAACGGAGAAGCTTAGTTATTCGCTACCTCAATCCAGATTGGCTGAAGTGGCTGACATAGCAAGCTTTAGAAGCATTTAAAGCGAGGTTATCATGCAAATTCAAGTAGTTAGGCCATTGAGGAATGATATCAAATATGATATCATTATTTTGTGACTAAAACCGAAAAGCTTAAGGAGAAGCTGGAGCAGAAAACAATTTCAGCTTCAGAGTTAAGAACTCTCCTTAAGAAAGAGGGTGCAGTCTTAGATAGAACGAAAGGTTCTCACGAAGTGTGGAAGCTTGGAGATAAGACAATGACTCTAGCAACACACAATAAAGACCTTAAGAACTATCAGATGAAACAAGCGAAGGAGTTTTTATATGGCACGCAAAAAGAAAGTGAATAATGAGTTTCCGATTACAGAGTACAAAGTGGAAATCGCTTTCAGTCCCGAAGACGAAGCTTATCTTGCTCGTGTTCCCGAACTCCCCGGTTGTGTTACTCACGGCGATACCCAAGAAGAAGCTTTAAAGATGGCTCACGAGGCAATCGAAGTTTACTTGGAATCATTGGTCAGTGACGGAAAAGAAATCCACACCCCAATGGTACGCAAAAAGTTTTCTGGAAACATCCCCTTAAGGATTGATCCTGTATTACACAGGGACATTGCCCTCAAAGCAGATGGCGAAAAACTCAGTGTGAACAAGTACATCGAAAAAGTTCTCAAAACTGCTTAAGACCCAACCCCTACCAACTACAATAATTTCACAAACCCGACTTGGACAGAAACCAAAACATTTTAATTCAAAGACTTAGTTCCGAAAAACCTGACGTCGTTCAAATTTGTTTTGAAAAACGAGTCCCAGGATAATGCCCGTTAGGATAAGTGCCAGGCCAAAGAGTGCTTGCGTGGAAATGACTTCTTTTAGAAAAAAAGTTCCAATCAGATAGGCGTAGACAGAACCAAAATAAAAGAAAACTGAGATCTTTGCCGAAGTGCCGAGACTAAAAGCTCGCGTGAGGCTGAGCTGAGCCAAGTGAGTAAACAATCCAATAATGAGTAAAAGCATCCACTCAAAAGAACTGGGAGTGACCCACTCTATAATTGTGCCTGGGAGCGAGAGTGGAAGAGCGACCATGGGAAAATACATGACAATTACCGTGGAACTATCAGTGGATCTCAGTTTTCGCACCATCGTATAGGCCATTCCAGAAAACATCGCACCCAAAAGTCCCAAGGCAATTAAAGGGTCCCAAACAATTCCTCCAGCAAGGCCCTCGCCCTTCCACTGCAAGAGCACAACTCCTGCTATTGATACCAACCAACAAAAAGGGAGAGTGCGTGCAAAACGCTCACCTAAGAACAATCTAGAAAAAAGCGTTGTAAAAATAGGTGAGAGGTATTGAAGAGTTACAGCTATAGCCAAAGGCAGTTTTAGTATTGTATAGAAATACGCACTCAAGCCTAAAAACCCAAAAACTCCTCTAAGAAGTAATGTCTTGCGATCGTTTCCAAAAATATTGCCTCCCTTATGCTTTACCCATGCATAGGCCAGTACAAAGCTTACTAGCGAGCGAAAGCAAATGAGCTGCCAAACAGACATGTTGGGAAGAAACTTTATAGTTGTTTTGACTACAGCAAAAAACAAACCCGATAGAAGTATGTAAAAAATGCCTTGCATTTAATTCCTAATATTATTTCAGAAACAATTCCCGCTAGTAGCAATATTGCAAAACGAGTGTTCTATCTACTCAAAAGAGCCTTACAGGACTTTAAAACCTGTGCTGCAGCAGCGGGTGCAACGTCTTTTGTCTTTAAGTAGGCAAAGTAGTTTTCAATGGTCTCATCGAGTTCTTTTATCGCAGCTCGGGGAGAGGCTGTTGGCAAAAAATACTTCTTCATCAAATGGATTATATAACCCTCTTTAGCTGCTGCATCTAAGCTAACATCTAATTGGTTTCGCTCGTTGAGCTTACGAAACATTCGGTCGTAGTGAATTGAAAGAATTTTCTCATACTTTTCTCTTGTGTAATAAAGCACGGGAACTATTTCAAAACGATCGGTCAAACTGTCAAACAAACCTTCAGCAATTGCTCTGTTTTTGAGTGCTTCAATATCAATCTTAACTTCGGGATCTTTTTCTATTTCAGCAGTAGAAAACCCAATAGCTTTATGCGCATTTTTATAGGCCTCTTCAATCAAAGTAGCTCCACTATTAGTTGCTGCAAAAACTAAAGTTCTTCCCAAATCAATTGTTGTTTTAAGATGCGAGGTGCCAGATTTTCCATAGTTTATATCTGCTGATATCTTTTGGGCATCCAACGCACTATTCAAAGCAGCAATAATATCTCTTGGAGCATCGCCTAACTCATCAAACAAAATTACAGAATAAGGATTTTTCTTGGCAGCACGTGCAATATCCGAATAAAGCATCTCTCTATCGCTATAAGCACTTAAAGCAATTCGAACGTAAGGCCGCCCTAAGGCATCGGCCACTGCAGAAACGGTAGTACTCTTGCCCAGGCCCTTGGGACTAATCATTAAAAAGCGTCCCTCGGGTTTATCCGCCAAACGCGATCTGCTTACCGTACGAATATGGAAGTCTTTAATTTTTTCTTTTATGCCCTCAAAGCCAACGATTTCGCCTAGTTTTTCGTCTATTTCTGCAATTTTTGTATCGAGTGTTTCAACTGTAAAGTTTTGAACATTATACCCATAAAACCTTGCAGCTACATCTAAGGCATACTGTGGATTCGTCTCTAAGCTAGCTATCTCTATGCCATCAAATTTTGCCTCTGTATAAATTCGTCCTAAAAGTCTTGCTGCGCGGCTAATGGGTTCGCCCGAAGAATCAAACTCAATCGCAAGTTGCGATACATAACTTAAATACTTTTGAGATAAGTTTTCCTTGCCGTGAGCAGCAATCCACATTTCAAGCCGCGCTGGCACTTCTGCCTCAGTTATAGGTTTATAGGCATAAGGAGGTAAGCGTCGCTCAAGGTCAGGCCTCGCTGCAATTGTTAAATAGTTGTCATTGGTTGTTGTACCAACAATTTTCAAATGCCCCTTAGCCAATGGACCTAAAAAGGAATGAAACACATCGTTGCTGCTTTCGTGCGAGGTGCCGCTCGAAGTTAGAGTGTGAATTTCGTCAATAAAGAAAATAACTGTGATCCCATTTTTATGAGCCCACTCTGCATACTTAATGATAGCTTCAATTTTTGCCTCTTCTGCACTACGAAGAGTGGTTCCACTTGTTAGAGAAGATGAAGAAAAGTGAATGACTTCGGTATTTGATGGATCAATTCCCTTGTCTGCAAACTGCCCAGATAATATTGCCCGAGTAAAGGCTTCAACGTAGGTGGTTTTTCCTCCGCCTGATTCGCCCGTAACAACAATGCTTCCTGCAGGATCTGCGAATAAGGAGACCGCAAGTGGTCTAAATTCCTGGGTGTGAAATCCGTAATCAGGTATATCAGACAACGTATACTTATGCGCAAATTCAAATAAAAGCTTATCCGCCTTTATCTTATTACCGCTCTCAACTTGAATATCAGGAATAGGCGATAGTGTACGCTTTACGTTAGGTGCTTTAGGATCACTACTCGTTAATACCAATGGTGCCTTCAAATGAATCGCTCGCCCTTGAGATTCAGAGTTCCATTCTACGTTCCCACTTAAAACTACAGAAAATCGAGGACGATACTTTTTAGATCCATCCCATGCGGGTATTTCCCTTTTTTTGGCGTGAGAAAACTGCGTAACCCTATCGACACCGATTTCTAAAAGATTTTGTGGCTTTGCTTTTTCAAAAAAAGCTTTTCTTAAAACTTCGTCATAAGTAAAAACATAGCTAGTGGGTATTTCAAAGTTTAAAAGATGACTCTCTCCACTTGAAGAGATGACCCACGGATGCCCCTTGTTTACAGCAAGCGCATCCCCTGACTTGCCTACGTTAGCAATAATGACATAGTCCGACTCACTTGTTGGCAGTATTCGATACGAGAAGGATACAGGATGATAAGGAAATGCGTCACTATTGGCTAAAGCATGATCAAAGTAAAAAAACGACCCCTCTTGAGTAATAAACGCAAGATGACTTATTCCCGACTCATCCCTCCACATTAAAGGTACCGCTTCTGCGCTTGGCGTTTGTAAAACCAACGCATTTCCCTCTGATTTATTGAGCACAGTCGCATTCGGATTGGTTGCATTTTGAGACATAGTCTCAGGAACTAACATCAAAGAGTTTTCGGCAATTTTCTCTGTAAAGGCTTGGCCATCAAGGTCATCGCCCGAGGGAGTAAAGATAAGCTGCCCTTCTTTTATTGAGAGTTGGGCGCCATTCGAGAAAAAGTAAAAAAATGGTCTTAATGGGCCCGCCTCAGACAACCTCAAAAGAGACAGCAAGACCACAAAAACGACACAGGAACGCACCCTCAACAACCTCATTTTTTGCACCGAGAATCGTTGTACTCAAGGGACGCAATTCTGAAGACTTAATTCTACTTAGCAAGTTAAATTCTTAGCCACCGAATCGGTGCCAGGCCCAGATGCAACTTAAGACCAAGTAAATCCCCCACATCATGTTCCACCAAAATTGTTAAAAATATATGAAGGGCTAAAAGTCTCGTAACTTAAAAAATCTCATATTGGATAAATGCATTTAAACAAAATGCCGTGCCCGTAAAAACTACTTGATCACAAAGCCTGACCTTTTGGATTAAATCTTTGTTAATTCGTCAAAGAACTAAGGGCTCCACCGATGAACCCTATGTGAATACAAAAAACTTTAAAACAATAATAACCGTAATAACCCTCATCTTTTCAATAAAAGCATTTGGCTTTGCACGAAAAGTACCCGCGCCTGAGCCAACACCCACACCTAAACCTACTCCAAAACCAGACCCTACCCCTGCTCCAACTCCCAAACCAGACCCCACTCCAACACCAGAACCGACTCCGACACCAACTCCAGACCCCACTCCCATAAGTGGAATGTCTCCTAACTATTTTGTGAATGCCTCAGCCGAAAACTTCAATATAGATCCACCTAGCTTCTCCAACATTAGGCCACAATGCTTGCACAACAATGGCGTCGACCTCATAATTTTAGACGGTGGTCACGATGACTCGAGCAATTCCACTCGAAGTGATGCAAAAGTTCGAGGTGGCAACGGAAAATACGTCATCCTTTGGCCTAAAGTTCACGAAGGTAGACTGAACATGGCCACAGCGTGGATGGCATACGACCTTATGCTTAAAGATCCAAGCCTCAGTGCGAGTGAACGAAAAGAACTTCAGACTATGATTCGCTTTTCTCGCCACCCAGGAGAAAAAAGCTTTGGCGAATATGAAAAATCATTTGGATACTACTCTTCCACTCAAGGAAGCATAGACTCTGGTGTGACGAATCGTAAGAATAGAGTTAACTACATGATGCAGAATCACCGTAGCTATGACCCCAGTAGACCCAACAATCTTTCTTCATCTTATGAGAACGTTACAAGTAATACTGTAATGATTTCAGTTCACGCAAATTCATCCGACTATTACAACGAAGGCGATGTTACTTGGGTAATCCCCCCAAAAGGAACAAGTACCAGTAGCAAAACTTATCAACTTCTAAGCCAAATTCGCAAGGGAATGTCTCGCCACTTCGGAAGTTTTTACACTCCAGAATCAAATGATGACCGTACTATTGCCTCACTTAAAGATAAAGTTTACCCAACAGTAGCAGAGAGTCGTATTCTCGGAAAAGAACACTCTGTTAACTTAGCAATGTTGAGCTCTACTCTTGGCAACTCAAACACAGTTAAACTTCTTCTTGAAGGGTTCGTAATGAACGGAAACGCAGGTGACATCGCAAATAGAGAAATCACCAAGAGCTCTAGGCCTATGAAACTTAACTTTGATAGAAGCGGCAGAAGCGTTATTAGTTACGACGTATCTAACGTGTATCTTTCATACGCAAAAAGTATCGTTCAAGGAATCTCAGACCGCTACGGCTGTAAGTAATTTATAGCTTAACAAAAGTGTTCGCTCTCTACTTTTAAAAACGCGTAAAGGTTGGGCTTAAAGCTCAACCTTTATACTTTACGACCGATTTTAACTAAGCAACTAAACAACTATGTAAATTTAGAAGGAGTTCCGTTGAAGAAGCGTCCACCCATTCTTTACCTCTTAAGCGCCTCATATACGCTCTTTAGCTTCGCGCTCGTATGGAGCCTGATACAAAGCAATATTGCTTCTACAATCCTCAAATCACCCTACGAGCTTTCAATGCTAAGCCTCTCAGCCCTTGCCGTCGGATTTACCCTTAGCGCTTCTCCTTTGCTGTTCATTGCACTTCCAGCACTTTGCTATCACGCGCTTCAATACGTCATCGAAATCGCTCACTCAATTGATTTGAAGCAAGGAATAAGCGAAGTCACTTCAATTCCACTCGCATTTTGGGCCTACGTCCTTTTTCTCTCAATGCAATTACTTTGGCTTAAAAAAACTCCCCGGGGCCTTCTTCGCCACCGAAAAAATCACTGGTGGAAAACCCCGCCTCGTATTTCCACTCAATCCGAGGCTATCCTCAGAAATCAGCAGGGTGAAAATATTTTAGCCAACATACACAACCTTTCCAAATCAGGACTTCTTTTAGAAATTAAAAATCTAAATAAAAGTAAAAACATTGAACGAGGAACTCTCTTAGACATCCGATTTAAACTCGGAAGCTACAATGTTGTACGATGTACAGGTGTGGTGGTTCGCAAACACATGGACTCGCTCACACAATTTGGATTTAAAATCACACACATTGATTCAGACTCAAAAAACATCGTTAGTCGATACATCAATCACTCAGTATAATTCTCTACTGAGGATAGGGCACTTCCGAATACCTAAGACCTCTCCAAAAATCAGATATATTAGGAGCAAAACGACCTACGTTTAATCGATACACATCGTATGCCTTAACTCTTCGCAAACGATCCAGAAGTGCATCAATACGAGCTATGTTACTTTGCGCATCTTTAATTTTATCCTGTGCGAGCTTTCTTGTTTTCTCAATCTCCTCAATTCTAGATTTATCTTGTGCAATTTTATCACTCTCACGAGCCGAACCAAGCTGAACGCTTAGTTCTGTAATCTCAACGTCTAATTGAAGAAGACGAAGTTCCGACTCCATCAAAGCTACTCGGCTTTTATCATCAGCCAAGTCTGCACCTTCAAAGCAACGATCCAATACCGTATACAACAATGTTCCATCTACTAACTCTAAATCTGACGGACTTAACTCACTTCGCTTTAGATCGGATCTCGCCAACCCCTCTAAAAGCTCTGTTCCCTGATTTAGCCAAGACTCTCCGTACTTTTGGAACAAATGCTGTCTTAGACGCTCCCTCTGAGCAAAGGGGCGAAGTTCTGCCTTTTTTGCACGTTCCACTGCAATATCAGCCCTCACCCGTTCTCGTTGCTGCTTTAAATCAATGATTTGATCCTGAATTCCCAATCGAGTATTCACTCCCTCACTTGCTAGACTCTTGCCACACGTTCGATCAACAGACCAAGCAAGCTGAACAAAAGCAAAAAGGACTAAGAAGCTTTTAAAAACAATTCGCACTCTAACGATTCTAACCCGAAGGAAGTCAACTCCAAAATCCCAGTAATTTCAAGCATATAGAAGCTGCAGCAAAACTCTTAGCTAACGCGATTGCACGGCTAGCACTTCTTAGCTAACTTTCCAAAGTAACTAAAAGAGCCAACGTACAAATATGACATTTAATAAAAAACAAAGCAGTGACCTAGAAGAAGTAGAAACAAACTCAGACTTTGAGCAAATGCTCCAAGAGTCTTTTGAAAAAAAAGAAAAAAGACTTACTGTTGGAGAAAAAATCAAAGCTGAAGTTCTCTCCGTAGGAAAAGAAAATATAATTGTATCTACTGGCACTCGCTTTGATGGAATGGTCCCCACAAACGTACTGACTGATGAAACTGGAAAATGCAAAGTCAAAAGCGGCGACGTTATTGACCTCTACGTAACTCAAATCAGAAGTGGTATTGTACACCTCACTCCGGGTGGTGGCACTCAAAGCTTGGCAGACGACATTAGCCAAGCCTTTGAACAGAGTCGCCCCGTTCAAGGAAAAGTCGAAGCCGTTAACAAAGGTGGCTTTGATGTTCTAATCCATGGAAAAATTGCTTTTTGCCCTATTAGCCAAATGGATACCAAGCGCATTGAAAAACCCGAAGAATATGTCGGAAAGCGTTTTGAATTTAAAGTTACTAAATATGAAGAAAGCGGAAGGAACGTTGTTGTCTCTAGGAGAACTTTCTTAGAGGAAAACCAAGGCGTTGTTCTTGAAGGATTTAAAAATCAACGCAGCGTCGGAGATAAACTAAACGGCACTGTAACTCGCATAGAAAGTTTCGGAGCCTTTATTGAAATTGCACCTGGTATAGAAGGCTTAGCTCACGTATCAGAACTTAGTTGGAAACGTGTGAGCAGCCCGAGCGATCTTCTCAAGGTTGGAGATGCTGTTTCTGCTACGATTATTCGCATTGACAACGAAGGCAGTAGATTAAAAATCTCACTTAGCCTTAAAGATGCCTCAAATGACCCTTGGCTCAATCTTCCTTCAGAAATACAAACTGGACGCGTAGTAAGCGGAAAGGTTACTCGCCTTATGGACTTCGGTGCTTTTGTTGAATTAAAGCCCGGACTCGAAGGTCTTATCCCCCTCTCTGCAATGAGCAGCACAAAGCGAATTAACAAAGCAGATGAAGTTGTAAAAGTGGGCGAAGAAGTTGCCGTCATGATTAAAGACCTGAACCCGCAAAGCAAGCGCATCTCTCTTTCGATAAAAGACGCACTAAACGAAGCTGCGAGCGCAAGTGAGAGCGAAGATATTAAGCAATATGCCGCTAAAGTAGCGGCCCAAGAGGCCTCAAACTCCATGGGTGCACTTGGAGCTAAGATTCAAGCCGCCCTTGAAAAAAAGAAAAAGTAGAAATCCTAAAATTTTTTATCTTTACCAATAATTAATTATCTTTTCTCCATCTAGCGCTAGCATGATTTCATTGCTGAGTGTAAGTGGCCGGAACAAATTCCTTGATCCGGATAAGACTTTAAGGAGAAAAAATGAAAAACAACAAACAACTAAGAGTTTACCTATGCCTCTGTCTCTGTACGGCGCTCTACTTACCCAACGCACAAGCAATGGGGAAGAAAACAACAAATAGTAGCTCTCAAGTTAGCAATACAATGCAAAACTTTCTGCTCAATCTTGGCCTTTTCTACGCTAGATCAAACCCTCAAGTAGCCCCTATTCTAAGTACACTCGGAATCAATAGCTCAACAGATCTCACAAAATTTATTAATGGCGACAAAAATGGATCTAATTTTCAAAGTATTATTGCCAATGCTGCTCTACAGTATGCAATGAGCAACCCTCAATATATCTCTGTTCTTCAAAACTTAGGAGTAAATGACGTTCAAGACATTCAAGACCTCCTTGGATCAGGAAATGGTGCCAGCACGGATGTGCTTCTAAACCTTGCCTTTAGCTACATTGGGAATAATCCCAAGTATCAAGTTTGGTTGGATCAACTAGGAATTAATGACGTATCTGATTTACAGGGACTCTTAAATGGATCTGGAGGAACTGACCTTAAAAGCGTTATTCTTCAGTTAGCCATGATTTATGCGCAAGCTAACCCGCAATATGGAATATACATCTCATTAATTAGCGCACTTCTAAACGGCGGATCACTAGGTAGCGTGGTTGATGTCAACAACCCCTTCTTGGGCGCATTCGACGGACTCAGTTTAAGTGAAATTAAAGCCATTCAAAGTGCTAAGAAACTATCCCTGAATTAACAGCACCTGAAGCACAAAAAGGGTGACGGCCATTATTTAGCTGTCGCCCTTTTACTCTACTAGCAGAGCTATCCCTTATAGATAAAACTATCTCGAATGCCAGACTCTAAAGCTTTTAGGCCTTCTTCACGCGTTCTAGCAGTAGTGAAATTATAATTTAACAGAGCCTGAATAAGCTTCCCTAAAAGGGTAGATTTTTTTCCAACAATTCTTAAAGCGCCATACAACAGAATAAAAAAGTAAATAAAAAAAGTTGGAAAACTTCGTATTTTTATTTTTTCTTTACCAGCACAGTCTCGATACAACTGAAAATAATCAACATACTTTAAACAAATATCATTCAGTAAACGAACACGGATTCCGCTATCAAAAGATGCCTCTGTGACAGCTGCTAAAATTTGCTCACCCACATATTGCAAAGAAGCAAATGCACCTATACCACCAGGCACCCACCTTACTTTACCTTTTAAAACTATTTGAAGATGAGCCCTAGAAGACTTTCTATTCTCATACGCTCCGTGAATAATTCCTGGGCAAAGAATAACAGTCGAAATCTTTGAGGTTTCAAGAATGGCATTATGAGCCTTTCGCTTAGATCGGCTGTATCCATCCAAAGTGTTTAACCAAGAGTAATCCTTGTAGCTACTCTCATCACGTGGGGTATCATCAATACTTCCACCAAAAGCTACAATTGAGCTTGTGTAAATAAATCGCTTAGCATTTTGATTTGACCACTCCAAGAGCTCTCGAGTTCTATCAAAGTTAACTTGCTCTTGTGCTGCTTCATCTCCTTGAGAATTTATAACTGCTGCGAGATGAATAACAATCCACTCCGTGCTCACATTTTTTAAAGTTGAAAGAACTGAATTAAATTTATCTTTATCTTTTAAATCAGCAAAATGCAGACGTGGCTTAATATCTTTGAGGTCCAGGCCCTTTTCTTTAAAGTGTAATCCCAAAAGGGAGTCTTCACGTGGATCACTTCTAAGCATCAAGTGAACTCTTGACCCTAAGCCTGATTTATAGAGTTCAGACACTACATGGCTTCCTAAAAAACCTGTGGCACCCGTTACGAGTATGGGTCTTACCATAAGGCCTCTAAGCTTATTTCTTTCTCAAAGTTATAGCCAGCTAACAAGGGGCGTCGAATTAGAACACCTCTGCGTTTTTTTGATACCGATTCCTCAAAAGCACTCACAAAATGGGGATCTAGCAAGAAAACGTATTGAAAATCAAAATCCTTCGCAAAGGATTCATCGAACTCGGGGATATAGATTCCACCGTGAATACTCTTCAAAAAGGCCAGCACCGCTAACAATGAGGAACAATGGGAGTACTCTACCCAAGGAATCTCCTTTTCGAGTAAAAAAGCTCTTTGTGTTAAATTTAGCTTTTCACTCAACGTGTATATCAAATAATTAGGGCGCAATCTTAACCCTGCGGCCGAAAAAACAGGCTCTATGTCCAAAGATTTTTTAACTAATGATTCTATCTCAACAAATTGCATTTATTTAAGAATTTTATCGAGCTTCAACTGGCTTCCACTTAAAACAATCTTCATTAAAGAATTTCGATCCCATTCGGGGTCAACCAATTTTTCTTCTTTTAGAATTTCCAATAAATCCTTGCCTGTGGCTTCTGCTTTCCTAGAAGCTTCTCGAACTATGTGGTGAGCATCTGCCACTCCATTTTTTGTCAATTCAACATAAATAGCTTCAGCAAAAATAGAAAATCCTGCCTGATCAAAGTTCTTTTGCATATTTTCAAGATCAACCTGAAGACTTGTAGCAACCGACATAAACCGCGCGACAAGCAAATGGGCAACAGCAAAAAATTCAAAATAAAAACGTCCCGAAGCTGAATTTGTTAAATCCCTTTGATGCTCTGTGATCATGTCTTCTTGAATCAAAGCTAGCTTCGACTTGAGAACCTTATAAAGGCTGCAGATATGCTCCATGTTCCAAGGGTTTTTCTTTTGCGGCATAGTAGAAGATCCCACTTGGCCCGCCTTCATCTCCTCATAGACTTCCGCTATTTCACTGCGCGCTAAGTGACGCCAATCATTCGCAAGTTTAGTAAACACAGAACAGGCAATGAAAATATCGTGAGCTAAACTAGCGATATCTTCAGGAGGAAGAATTTGAGTTGAACCATAGTTTGGCTTCAATCCCAGTTTGTTTAAAAACTTTTCTTCTAGATCAAGAGGATTTTTACCTAAAAGACCACTCGCATGATAGCCGCCAATAGCTCCAGAGCTTTGGCCTCTTAAATCAAGAACATCGTTTTCAATTCGAGTCTTCACGTCGGCGAGTCTCGACCAAGCTTCAGCCAAAGAAAGTCCAAAATACGTTGGGACCGCCCACTGACCGTGTGTTCTGCCTGTCTGCAAGGTACTGCAATGCTTTTTAGACATGTCTCTAAGCAAATCCATTGCTTTAAGATAAAGCGGGGTCCATTCTTTCTTCATATAGGACTTAAGTCTCAAGCGACTTGCGGTATCTACAACGTCAAAAGACGTCAAACCGACGTGCACCCAATTCGCAAGGTCCTTACGGCCAGATTTTTCAATGTCTTCAGAAATAGCTTCAACCAATGCTCGAGTAGCGTGTTGTGTTCGCTTCTCAATTTCTTCTACACGCGCAAAAGAAACATCCAAGAGCGTAGAGTCTAAAGTCTTATCTTCAAAGTCAGGGCAAATTCCCTCATCACGCAGAGTCTTGAGCCACTCAGCTTCAACCTGAACCTGAAAGCTAAAAGAAGCCTCTTCTGAGAGAACTGCTGGAATCATTTCACGGTAACGTCTATCGAGGGGACTAAATGCAAAATCCATAGGGCAGAATATAAGACCTAGGCTTCTTTTTGACTATCTTTTACTCAAGAGAGGGGCATATAAATCTTCATTAGGCGAAATTTTTATTTCCTGGGCTGTGTCGCGGTCCGTAAAATCAAGTCCGGGGTAATTTACTATGGCCAATGGCTGAGACTCATTCGACTCCCCCATAACCAAAACAGCCGAGACGGCCAGCGCATCTAAAACATTCACAGATGTCATTCGCAGGCACTTTTTGAAAAGGTCTTCTTCACCCACTAAATTACGTGTCGGATGAAAACCCCAATGCGAAAGTGCCACGCCTACCACCCCTTTTCTGAGCGGCGTCGTATGTGAATCAGTAACAATAACTCCAAGCTCTTTTATCTGAGAACGCTCGCGCAAAAAATCATAGAGTTTTTTTGCTGATGCATAGGGATCTTCAGGAAAAAGGATATAGCCACCCTCTTGAGCATTTGATTCATCAATACCAGCAGAGGCTATCAAAATTCCATGCTTAAGCGTAAGCAGGACATCGTGATCTGTTTCGCAAATAAAGCGGTCAGCCTCTTGAATAATTAAATCTTTTTTTGAAATGCTCTCTTTAGAGACCACTCGCTTTTCGGCTATCGAAACAATCTTGGAGGTAATCGCTAAAATACTTTTTCTTGAAGCAGGGCTCCTACATGCTCCCATACAAAGTCCTCTAAGTTCATTGAAGAATGAAATACATTTGTTTTTATCGCACGAGCAGCAAGTTGTGACATCGCACTCATCCTCAAAGCCTATTCCCACTCAATTGTAGCGGGTGGTTTAGATGTGAGATCAAAAACAACTCTATTGATGCCTCGAACTTCGTTCACAATACGAGAAGCAATTTCTTTAAGATCTTTCCACGGAAGCTCTGTCGCCTCGGCTGTCATAGCTTCTCTTGAGCTCACCGCTCGAAGTGCAAGAACACGCTCATAGGTGCGGCCATCGCCCATAACTCCGACCGTTTGCACAGGTAAAAGTATCGCGCCTGCTTGCCACACCTGCTTATAAAGTCCGCGGCGATGAAGCTCCTCAATATAAATTGCATCCGCTCTTTTCAGCACATCAATCCACTCTTCATCCAAGGGACCCAACATACGAATCGCTAAACCTGGACCGGGAAAAGGATGACGATCTAAAAACTCTGCCTCAATTCCAAGAGCCTTACCTAAAACTCTTACTTCGTCCTTAAACAGTTCACGAAGAGGTTCAAGTAACTTAACTTTCAAGCCAGGAGGTAATCCGCCTACGTTATGATGACTCTTAATTTTTTGGGCAGGTGCTAAAGAATTATCTGCACTCTCAATAACATCAGAATAGATTGTCCCTTGAGCCAACGTAAAATCACCTTTGGGAAGATGCTTTTCAAAGACTTCAATAAACAACTTACCAATGATTTTTCTTTTTTCTTCAGGGTCCGAAACTCCTCGCAGCTGACTCCAAAAAAGCTCTTTTTCATTGAGCACTTTAAAATCAATATTAGGATAACGTGTAATTATTCCTTCTAAATCGCTCTCATCATAATTTCTTAAAAAACCATGATCGACAAAAAGTGCTTTTACCTTGGTAAAGCGTGAGAGCAATACAGCTAAAACTGTTGAGTCTACCCCTCCCGATACAGCACACGTTACCTCAGGCACACCTTTAAGCTCTTTTTCTAATTTTGCAAAAAGATCTTTAAATAAATCTTCTTCGATTTTTCGTTCGAGTTTACATATTTTAAAAAGAAAATTTTCAAAAATTCTCTCGCCTTGCTCTGAGTGAGCTACTTCAGGGTGAAACTGTAATGCCCAGAGCGACATTTCTGGAATATGAAAAGCCGCGGGTTTTCCGTCCGAAGTTAAAAGAGAAGAAGCAGATTTTGGAAGCGAAGTTACAGAGTCCCCATGACTCATCCAAACAATACTCTCAGCGGGCATTCCCTCTAAAAGCAAATCCTTGTAACTTTCCTCACTTCTTATGACAACTGAACGGCCATACTCACGAGAATTTTGGGCGGCAACACTGCCACCGTATTTCTTAGCAGCCATTTGATAACCAAAACAAATAGCCAGCTTAGGAAGTGGTATTTCAAACACAGCCTCATCAAGTCCCAAATCGCCTGCACTTGCAGGTGAACCCGAAAAAATAAGTCCTTGAAGACTTTCACTTTCTAGCTCACTCGCTTTTACTTTTGAGGAATAAATTTTAGCCCCAACTCCAAGCGAACGAATTGATTTATGAATAAGTCGAGTATACTGAGACCCAAAATCAACAATGCCTATCACGTTCCTTCTCCTTCACTTACAGAACTATAGTTTGGAGCTTCTGCCGTAATCTGCACATCGTGCACATGACTCTCTCTTAATCCGTTTGCGGTTATTCGAACAAAGCGAGCTTTTTCTGCCAGCTCATTTAAGTCTTTTGCACCGACATAACCCATTCCCGATCGCAACCCACCTAAAAGTTGATAAATAACATCGTTCACGCTTCCCTTGAAGGCTACTCGTGCCTCAACGCCCTCGGGAACTAATTTAGAGGCCTCGACCCCTGCTTGACCGTAACGATCCTTCGATCCTTTTTTCATTGCAGGAAGAGATCCCATTCCACGATATTTTTTATACGCTCTACCTCTGTAGAGAATTTGTTCTCCAGGACTTTCTGATGTTCCCGCTAAAAGTGAACCCAACATAACAGCATGTGCTCCAGCCGCTAAGGCTTTCACCATATCTCCTGAATATCGAATACCTCCATCTGCAACAAATCCAACTTTTGGATATTTTTTTCGAAGCGATGAACAAATCTCGTAAACAGCTGAGAACTGAGGCACTCCCACTCCACTTACAATTCGTGTTGTACAAATAGAGCCTGGCCCAATACCAATTTTTACAATATCGGCACCGGCTTTAATTAATGCCTCGGCGCCTTCAGAAGTTCCCACGTTACCTGCAATAAAAGATACATCTCCTAGCTTTGTAGCTTTCTTAAGAGTTTCTAAAATCCCCTGACTGTGGCCATGTGCTGAATCAAGAACGAGACAATCTGCCCCAGCCTCAATCAAGGCCTTAGCACGCGCCAAACCTTCATCTCCTGCACCAATAGCAGCTGCAACTCTGAGTGACCCCAAGGTATCACGTTGAGCCTGAGGAAAAGATTCAGTTTTTCGCCAATCCTTTGAAGTAATTAATCCAGTTAAGATTCCTTTTTTATCCACCAAAGGAAGTTTTTCTACTTTGTATTTTCTAAAAAACTCAAGGGAATCTTCTTTAGAACTTCCCTCTTTGAGAGAAAAAACATCTGATGTCATAACATCTTTTACTTTTTTTAATTTAGGGGGCGCATACCTAAAATCGCGCTCCGTTAGAATCCCAACTAATTTCCCATCAGCTTGAATCACTGGAAACCCAGATATCCCCGACTCACTTACGATTGCTTTAACGTCGTCTAAATTATCTTCTGGCTTTACTGTGAGTGGATTGCGAATAATTGCATGTTGAAAGTTTTTAACTTTTTTAACTTCAGAAACCTGATCTTCAATACTCAAGTTTTTATGAACCACACCAAGCCCACCTCTAAGACTCAAGGCAATTGCCATTTCTGACTCTGTAACCGTGTCCATAGCTGCCGATAAAAGAGGAATGCTTAAACTAAAAGGACCAAGTTGAGAACCAGTACTCACATCACTTGGCAAAACAGAAGAAAGCCCCGGCCTTAAAAGAACATCATCAAAGGAAAGATACTGTTCTATTTCACGGTCAATACGACTAGCAGTGGCTGATTTTGTTGAGGATTTACTTTTGGGTAGGCCCATGGAGTAGAAATAAAGGACATGTAAGGAGAAATCAACGATAACTTTCGCTAGCTTTGTCGCTAAGCGGGGATAGTAGACCGCCGTTGTTGGTATAAAGGTGCAAAAACTAAGCGATTTTCTATTATTTAGTCTCTTGATAGCTCCCGCCTGTTTTGCAAGTAAATCTGCAGCCCCAAACTGCCTTACCCAGCTTAGCCTGCACCCCATCTACGAAGTCTACAAATCGGCTTTGGGGGAAAGCCATATTCTACCCAGCAAAGAATCCACAGCCCTATTAAAAAAAGCAACACTTAGCCGTATTCAAGTTCTCGAAGCAGCTCCACTCTGGCCCAAATACGAAAAGGCTTTAAAGGTTGCATCTGAGGACCCAAATCTCTACAGACTCACTCTTTATGTTCTCTCAGAATTACAGAGTATGGATAAGCTCCCCCTTCATCACACTGAGTGGATAGACTTTGTAGCAGGCAGTAACTTAGAAGATCTACGACATCGAATATACGAAGGCTTTCATGCAAGTATTCTCCTAAAAGACAAAGATATTCGACTTTCCTTTGAAGCCAAACAGGGCTTCTTTTTTGATACTCAAGCCAGAAAGAGCATGGACCTTCGCATACAAGACCCCAACACCGGAGAGGTGATCAGCTACAAAGAAATTAAACGCGTCTACAAACACAGTAGCGCAATTGGGGCACTTCGCTCTGTTGTAAGTAAAACGGCTGAAATACGCCCCAAAGTAGGTGATGATGTTGAGCTCTCAGGAATTATTTATATCGGATCTCCCCGCCTAGAAGGCTTAGATGCAGGCACCTCGACGAGAGACAGAATGAGAGACCTCGCCTACTCAGCTACTCTTTATTTAATGCACAAAATAGAAAACGATGTTGAACACGGATTAGACTCCGTTATCTTTGTTGATCTTGAACTTGAATACTCCATCAAGCTTTACATTCATGACGGGAAAGTTCATCAGTCCGAAGCCGAGTTCCCTCTAGGGAGTCTCTTTCACTTTTTAAGTGACGGAATAAATTAAATTCGAAAAAACTTTAAGCGGCAATACCGCTTTGCTCCGACATTCTTTTCATCCAAGCATAAAACTCAGGATTTTTTTGAGTCAGTTCATACGCCGGTAAGCCTTTCATAGAAAGTGTAATACCAAACACAGCTGCATCTGATGCGTCAGGTGTTGCTCCACCGCGGAAAGGATTCCCTCCAAGGGCCGCGGTCCACTCATTCATTTTTACGAGAATATGTTCAGCAGGATCTTCAATGTTTTGTCTCTCTTTAGATTTCTTAGCGACCATCTTCATTACAAAAGCGCCAGAATATTTAATAGTCATTTTTTGAAGAGTAGAGAAATTTCCAACTTTAGTTATGTAATCAAAAGCCTTTAATGCGTTTGGCAAATTGTCGTAAATGAGCGGTGGAACTGCCTTCACATAAGTTTCAGACCAGTCGAGCCACTTTTGAAGCTCTTTAGCTTCCTCAGAATTTTCATCTGCAAAAAGTTTAGGTCCATCCGCAAACTCTTTGTCGATATGTTTCATGATTTCATTGGAGTCATTTACTTGAGCGCCAACAGAATCTACATAAATAGGCACTTTTTTATATCCGTCAGAAAACGCAATCTCTTTTTTATTTAAAGGATGTACTTCGACTTTTTCGTAGGGTGCTTTTTTAAGAGACAACGCTACTCGCGCCTTCCAGCAAAAAGGACAAACTTCATATTGATATAATTTGGGAGATTTTGCAGTTTGTGGAGTAGCTTGTGTCATAAGTTCTTTTTAGAAAATTCCCAGCACGGGTCAATAAAAATGAGTGTCAAATTAACAGGCAATGAGCTTCATGATTAACCGAACCTTAACAATTCCTTAACCCTATTCTCACACTTGACCCCATATACTAAAAACATGCGTAATATTGGCCTATGCTTAGTCCTCACTGTATTCTTGCCTATCGTCGCGTGTAACCCGAGTGGAGGGAGCCTCCCACAGCGAGGAAGCACAACAAGCAAATGTACGTCCGGATCTCATGGAAGCAGCGGTGAAAACTGTGGCAATTTCTTTAGCCGTTTTTTTAATTATGCAAAAGGCAAGATTGCAGGTGTCAATTGGTCTGCAGGTTATGATTACATTAAAAACCTTGGCTCATCGAGCGGCCATGCATGTGCCCGAGGCGTAAGAAAAACTCTGAATGCTCTCTTTGGGGAGCAACGGGGAGAAAATCCCATAGGAGCCTGCAAATACAATGAAGCGTATTTTGACAAACTGTGGCCTCGTACTCCAGCTGGAACAAATGTGGACTGGTCTCCCAGTGGCGGGAGAGTAGCTCCCGGATGCGTGAACGTCTGTAAGGTTCGAGGTGTCGCTTGTGGCGACAGTGTGAGTAATGCCGGCCATATTGAAATTTATTCTGACGCTGGTTGGACATCTGATTTCAAGCAGGGGGGTCTATTTGCGCCTCAAATCCACACTACGAAGGCACCCGAACCTACTGTCCTCACGAAAGCAGTCGCCTTGCGCTCTACCTGTTTCAAAAACGCATTCTGAAGTACGCGCTCTTAACATTCAATATTCCTACCTTAGAGGCTGGCGAAAGTGTAGTAACTCATAAAGATAGCAGTTCATCAATTAAGCAAAACAAAGAAACCTACACAGTAGGACCAGTAAATAATTACAAACTTGAAGTCCTTAAGATTGAAGACCCCAATGTGGCACTCAAAGACAGATTCACTGTGGTTAAAATATCCAGGGGCAAAGAAAAAGAAGTTCTAGTTTCATATGCCAACGCTTTTAGTGCTTTGATGAGTGTCCCAAACAAAAAAACACGTCGAGGCTTAGCTGCTGGATATGTTAAAAAGCTTATAGAGCTCTACGGTTTTGAAGAAATGCAAAGACTCGTTAGCACTCAGTCGCAACTCTATGAACTTCAACGAGACGCTTATCTAGACAATGGGCTAGTACTTGCAGAAACTTATTACATTTTAGAAAAATAACTTATTACTCAGAAAGTGTATTGACGGATTTCGCCTTCGTTATATCTGGCACAAAATGCCTTGGACTTAAATTCTTTAATTTCTCTAAAGAAACTCTAGAAAAATCCAAACTCAACTGCGACCTTGCCTTGTATTGAATTCTCACAGGTAACGGCTCTGCTTCCTTGTAACTTAAAATCAAGCTCGGAAGTTCAGACTTTTTCGATGTCATAAAAAACACTTTCATCTGCTTAGAGTTCTCAACACGTAAATCATATGACTCCATTATTTCAGCTGCCTCGTTCTTCATCTCAGGTGTCACAACCAAATCAATCTTTTGAAAAAGGGTCATCCACAAAGAAGGCCAGCGAGCGTCGGGATTAGGATAATACTCCACTACCGATTTAGAAGAAACAAGGTGTCCGTCTGGACTATACACAACCCACGATTCGTTGGAATTAGAAACAAAAAGAACAGGTGCAATAGCCGTTGATAAAACATGAATTTTTCGAGGACAGCCATAATCCACGCTGAGATCTCCAAGAATAGAGGCCTCCTTGTAGATTCCTCTGTAAATGTCCTTCAAACAGTGCGTGGAGAGTTCCTTACGAAACAAAAGATAAGGGCTAATCTCACTCTTCGCATTGACCGCAAATGCTACAGGCGTACAAACATAGAATAGAAATACCAAGCAGCGCATACCTACAGTTTACACCCCAAGCGCAATCAGGCGCCAGAGACTGCTAAAAGCTCATCCGCAACTTTTTTTGACTCAGCTTCTCGATCCACAGTAGATGTAGCTATGCATTCTAGCCACAGCAACCTAAGCACTGAAACCTTCGAAGGACTTCTCTTTATTCAAGAGCTCGACAAACTCAAAACAATCCTAAGACAAACACTTATCTATGATGAATCGAGAAGAGAAAATACTGCCGAACACAGCTGGCATCTGGCCACAGCCGTATTGGCTTTAACGAAGCATTCGAACAAGCCCATTCAACTTGAACGCGCTTTAAAGATGGCACTTCTACATGATGTCGTAGAAATAGATGCAGATGACACTTTTGTGTACGATGCCATCGCAACTAAAAGCAAGGCAGAGCGAGAACTCAAGGCAGCGGATCGCATATTTCACCTTCTTCCTTTAGAGCTTGCCATTGAATTCAAAGAGCTTTGGCTCGACTACGAAGCACAAAATTGCCCTGAGTCTAATTTTGTTGCTTCTTTAGATAAACTCTTACCCATGATTGCAAATTTTAACACAGAGGGCACTCCTGGAAAAAGCATGGAGTTAAAGCTCATCAAGTTTTAGAGAAAAATAAAGTCATTGAAAAAGGCTCATCGGCCTTATGGAATTACGCCAAAGGTCTCATTCAAGAATCCGTTAAACGAGGTTACCTCGAGCAAGAATAAATTTGCCACCAAAAAAGGTAGCGGGCAACGTTCAAAAGGTCCCTGGCGCCTAAATAAAAAAGGTGCCTGGTTTAATAACCAGACACCTTCTTTACGGTTTTTTTGTTTTATGTACCTAACTAAAAACCAATAGGCGCATTTGGATTCACAGTAGTGGTAACAGGATTATTGTTAGCCCCAGGCTGTGCCAATTGCTTTTTCTTCAACTTTTCAACAAGCGTTGTGCGGTTAAGCTTCAACAAAGCCGCCGCTCTGTTTCTGTTCCAACCTGTACGCGCAAGAGCAGCAAGAATTAAGATGTTTTCAAAACGATCAACTATAGAGTTGAAATCAACACCCTCATCCGTGCACTTAAATGACCCTTGTAGCATGTCCAAAAATTCCTCAATCTTCTGCATAGAACTTACACCCTCCTTGGTACCGTAAGAGGATTCTCCGTGCTGACAATTACTGTCGCAAGTGTGACCTGCTGCCATCTGATCGATGTGACCTTTGAAAAAAGAATTGTTGCTCATCTTGAAATCCTCCCCGTGCCTTTGATCGTAACATGCATCTTTATGGGCAATAGTGCCCTGTGGCGCCAATCTTTTGTTTGCGCCCCTTAAAATATCTTCATACTCAATTTCAGAAAGTGTTTTCTGAACAAATTTTTCTGGAATATCGCAAACATCGATAATTCCAGATGACTTAAGAATAACACTTCTCTCAATCAGAGCTTCCAATTCTCTGACGTTTTCAGGCCAATCATATGCAGCCAACGAGCGAAGTGCTCTTCTGGATAAACCAGAAATCTTCTTTTTCTTCTCAACGTTAAACTTTTGAATAAAGAAATCAACCAAGAGGTCTAAATCTTCCTTGCGATGTCGCAGAGCTGGAACCTCTACGATATTAAGGCCAGCTTCCATATAGGAAGTAGGAACTTCTTCGAGATTTTTCTTGATCTCAAAAACCCAGCGTCCTCCCTGCACCTTAACATCCTCGCTTAACATATGTTCAAGTAGAGAGGCTTGCTCTTCCTCACTTAAAAGATCAAAAGCCTCAATTACGAGTGCACCACCCGCAGCCTTGGATCCCAGTCCTTCGAAAGAAGGCAAACCATCGACACAGCTAACTGTTTCAACAGTTGCGCCTTCTTCCTTGGACATGGCATGGAGTCTTTTGAACACCAACTCCTTGCCCACACCTTCTTCTCCGGATATCAAAAGTGGACGATCGCTTTCTGAGAAACGATCAACCATCTCAAGAAGTTTTTTCATACGAAGACTACGGGTAATGGTAAGAGGATCTTTTTTAGACTCTTCAGCCAAATCCTCAATCCCGTGTCCTGTTATGTCTTTTAATAAGTCATTCCACTTTTCAGACTCTTCGAGTGTTATCCACTTCCAGCTTTCTTTGAGTGCAAGTAAAGAAGCATGAGTCCACTTTGGTTCATTGCTCAGTACAACGTGATTTATTTTAGGACAAAGTAATGTAAGTCGCGCAATTTGTTCAACAAAGCGCGAAGGTGTTACGTCCATTGGAATATAGATGAAGTTTTTGATGGGAAGATTTTGAATAGCTTCCAAACGCACAGCTTCTTTATTCTTTAGCGGTTCTCCCAAAAACTGGAAGAAATGCCCCAACATTCCAAGCTGATCTGAGTTTGGTAGCGCGAAATAAGTTGTTATTCCACTCTGCTCACACAAGCGCTTAACATTGATTAGACGTTTAATATTTTCGACAATTTCCACTTCGCTATGATGCAAGCGTCCTGGATTGTCGCTGATTTCTGATACCTTAGAGGCTCGCCCCCAGATATCGCATAATGTTGTGAATCCTGATTGGACCCCAACGACTATGCCCACATGCCCTTTCGCCATATATCCTCCCCCACAAAGTCTTTTTGGCTTTGGTTGCTTTTTCAGAGTTGTTCAAACATCGCATGCAAGGCTTTCGCCCTACACGATTTGTCTAAACAATCTTCGAAGCCCCCAATACGGGACTGATAAAGCCTCACCCCGAGGCTTTTCTAAGATGTTGTATTAGTCTCCCCACTATTTATTAAAAGGGTGTTCTTCTAAATCGTCAATCCACAAAATTCTTAAATCGTTTTGCACAGCTCACTGCACATGTCTTTACAAGGAAATTTGGGTGCTCATATAAAACATAACTTACATGTACACTTCAAAGAGCAGTGCAAAGTTTGAAACAAAGCACTATCGTTGCACTATATGGCCTCTAAAAAACGATCAAAGAAACAAAACACCTTGTCAGCTAGCCAACTTAAACCCGAAGACTATAAATTTCTTCGAGGAGATGACAACCGTACAAAAGAAACCTGGCGTGTGTTGAGAATACAAAGTGAATTTATCAAAGGTCTCGATCGTCTCTATGGAATTACTAAAGCGGTCTCTATCTTTGGAAGCGCTCGAATTAAACCCGATTCAAAGTATTACAAGTTGGCTACCCAAGTAGCCAAAGAAGTGGGCAAAAAAGGATTTGCAGTTATTACAGGTGGGGGACCTGGAGCAATGGAAGCTGCAAACAAAGGTGCGAAAGAAGTTAAAACCCTAAGTGTTGGACTCAATATCCACCTCCCCTTTGAAGCTCATATAAATCCTTATGTAGACATCAACGAAACATTCAATTTCTTTTTTGTTCGAAAAGTTATGCTGATCAAATACTCTCAGGCATATGTCATTCTACCCGGCGGCTTTGGAACACTTGATGAAATGTTCGAAGCCCTCACTCTTATTCAAACTGGAAAAGTAGAAGACTTCCCCGTAATTCTTGTCGGAAAAGAATATTGGGCTCCTCTCTATGACTTTATAAAAAACCACCTTGTTGAGCACGGAATGATTAGCTCCAAAGACTTAACAGACCTTCACTTAGTTGATGATCCAAAGGAAGCCGCTCAGCTTGCAGAAACTGCTTGGAAAAAATACATATCTCGACAAAAAGAAAGAGTTAAAAACGACCCCATCATACCAACAGATTTCTAAGGATTTTGCTGAAACTGATTTCGTAGTTCAATGGCGTGAGCTGGACTAACCTTAGATGCCAGAGACCAAAAAGATCCCACTGGAAGCATGAACTCGGTAACGTCTAAGGAATCATCGTTCATTCGCTTAATATGAAAAACTCGACCCGATCCAAAATCTAAAAAAGTAAATGTATCGAAGGGCTTTTCAACAAGTCCACCCATGGACTGAATAGCTTCAATATACGTAACGACAGCAGCTTTTAGAGAATTAAAGTTATGGTTCACCAAAGGACTCAAATCAAAGTTAGGGTGATAATCATAAAAATAAACCACACCCACTTCTACTTCGGGCTCCCCCATAAGCTCTGGCTCTGCAAGATGATGCACGAGACGAACTTTTTCATAGGCGTCTTGAATATTTTCAGCTGGATTCGCTCTACTGGCCGAAGACTTAACTTCACGCAAAGCTAATACTTTGCCTGTAACAGAATCACTGATACGTAGATCAATACTCTTTTGGCGCATGCCTCTTGAGGCCACATCTCCCCTATGACCCTCGTAAAAGCCACCACTCGGCTCGAAGGTCACTATATAACGAGGATTCTCCTTGAGCGCGTAGAGCGCGTATTCTGCCTCACAAATAAAGGACATCACAGGAGCATCTCGAGAAGATGCAACTCCGCCAATCCATTCCACCATATTTTTGACACGTCCCAGCTGGGCTTCATGATCAAGCTCTGAAAATAACTTCGCTACTTTTTCTTTTAATGTAGGTGGAATCCCTTGGAGTATTTGAGGAACAAAGCGAAAAAATTGATCTGAATGATAAGGCTCTTCCCAAGCACGATTGCTTCTAACAACTCGTACATCTTTTTCAGTTAAATGATTGATATGATTAGGGTAAGTCGTTTGACGAAGACTTGTTATACAGTTTGAGTGAGCAAAATGAGCATGAGCTCCGAGCAACCCGATGAAAATTCCAAATGTAAAAAACCTCATTGCACCGCGCAAAAGTGTAGGGCACTTGAGATTTCAAGAAACTTAAATGTTCTTAAATCTTAAAAAATGTCAGATGGCTTAAAGTCCGCGAACTTTTGCATGAAAGCATTCAAATTAGGGTCGAGTCCTAATGACTGTCACCGCTCCTGCTAAGCAGGGGTAATACTCTACAATACAAACTTTGGATGTTGGGGGTCGCAAAGGATTCGCCCGCAAACCTTAAGCCTTCTAACAAGGTATTTTCTTCTAAGCCCTCCTCATGATTTAATTTCTTAAACTAAAATTTCTATAATCCGTGGTCCTTACCTTTAACTTTTTTGTTTTTTGAATGAGTTTTATTTCGCTGATAGGTAGGCCCTCGAACGCTCCCAAAAACAAGCTGTGGGAATCTAAGTTGTAGAGCGCTGAATCTCCCAAAAGCAGAGATAAAATAGATGCAGACTGTGAAAATTTAGGATTCAACTGAAGGTATGGCTGGCCAAAGCTTAAGATTAGCTTTTGCAAGTTACTTCCTTCAAGGCCACCGTTCATGATATCATGTATATCCGAGGTGTCCTGAATCCCAAGTTGATTTAACCATTCGGTGTAACGAGGATTTCCCCTCGCATATTCAAGAGCAAGATTATAAACAAAGTCGCCACTCACACCCCCCTTCACTATGAGTAGTCGCTTTAATCCCGGCTCATCGCGCACACCGAGTTTTTCAAACTCCACAGCATACTTAGGATTCTGCTGCGCATACTGAAAAGCCCCGTGAACAACAATGTCCTGAAAATTTGATCCACTTAAATCTCCATCCGTAAATTTTTGTAAATCAAACACACTGTTTATTTCTAAAACATTTAGAATGGCTGCATACTTTGGGTCGCTTTTTGCAAAAATCAATCCGGCATTTAACATGAAGCTATGAACAGAAGAAGCGGTATCGGATTCGCTGTCCTTAGACACCACATACTGAGGAAGACCTGCAGGATGAGCGATCGAAATAAAGACAAGCGAAAGAAGCAGAAAGCTTAGCGACCTCATTTTTTCTCCTTTTTGGATTTTGTCCGCTTGAGCTAGACTCAAGGAACTCGGCTTACACGCGACGTAGATTTGACTCTGATTCGACTCGAAACAAAGGGAACTTGAGGTTTTTTGACGGCTTTGCAGAGATTTAACCCTAAAACTAAGCTTATGAACTAAATTTAAAAAGCAGACAGTATGCGAGGTTTCCGTATAAATTTTTTCTTTATAAGCATAAAAAAAAGAGCGCTAGAGCAAAAGCTCCAACGCCCTTTTTATATTTAATTTTGCTAACAAAGTTAGTGGCAAAAAAAGAAACTTACTTAATCGCAAATTTCTTCTTACGAAACTCTCTTCGTTCAGCTGCCTCAACACAATAACGAGTCCAAGGCTGAGCCTCTAATCGAGCTTCATCAATTGGCTCTTCTGTATCTTCGCAAAAACCGTAACTTTGATTTTCAACTTTCATAAGAGCTCTATCGACCTCTATGAGCAGTTGCCTGTCGCGTTCTTGAACCTCAAGCGTTAGCCCTTGTTGAACCACAGCAGCAGCGTGATCATTTTCATCCACGAGATCATCTGTACTCAGACGAAATGCTTCTGTGCCTCGAGCCATTGAACGGTTTAAAATTCTCGTACGGTGCTCCAATAACAACTTCTTAAACTTTTCTAACTTTACCTTATCCATCGCACCACCCCCCACTGATCTATTAGATTAACGAAACTCTGATTGAGGTTAAACGTTTAATAACTTTTAAGTGCGACAGTAATTTGATGCCCCCTCAATCGAATACAGGGCATTTTGACACTTTGAGGCCCCAAGTGACAGTAAATGAAATATCTATTTGCCAAACTCAGCACTAGAAACAGTTACAGAGGGGGTCAGGTTAAAAAATACCCCACGCACCTGGGGTATTTTCCATAGATACGGTTTCCCCAAATCGAAATCTCTACCCGGAGATGTCTTATACCCACCCACAACCTGACCCCTCAATTTTTTTCCACTTCAAATACTCTCCGTTGATTCCGACAAGACTCGCATCCCTTGTAAGCTCCGTGTCGAAGCTGACATATTTTCTCTTTACATGTCAGAACGCTCGATTGCGCTTTTTTAAAAGTCAGCCTAAAAATAATTCTCGAGGGGGACGGAAAGTCCCAGAGGAAAAATTAGAAAAGCGGAAACGCAAAAGCCGACAGGGTCTAAAAAACCCAAAGGCTGTAGCAGCTGTAACAACAGTTTGTAACAACAGTTTCGAAAAAAGTTTTTAATAAGCTTTAACCGAAATGCTACGAAGAGGGTCAAATCCTAAAGCGTATACCGTGGAAGTTGATGCTCTTACGCATCGATGGATTACATTGTTAGCTTTCCAACCTTATTGCACCTAAGGTTGGAAACTCCGGAGCCGTAGCGCAAACGCAAGTTTGCACTGCGGCTCATCTTTTTTTATCTATTACTTTTTAAAAACTATTTTTTCTTAGGAGCAAGAGTTCTTTCGGTTCCAGAGGTTGTTCGATCTAAATCTCCACCTGCGTCGGGATAAGTATCTCCACCTGTGCTTGTAGTTCCAGTAGTTGTCGTAGCACCTGCAGTTGTACTGCCTGTAACCGTACCACCATCACCAGTTGTATTATCGCGCCCAGTATCTCCACTGTTTGTATCGGGATATGTATCTCCACCTGTCTCACCTGTGGTTGTGTCTCGGCCCGTATCTCCAGTTGTACTTGGATAAGTATCGCCTGTAGTTACAGGGGGCTCTTCGGCTGTTGTAGTTCCTACGTTGTTACCGCAGGTTCCAGTTTCACAACCTGTAGTATTTGTAGCTTCTGATCCACCACTTGTTCCTCCAGTGGTGCCTCCGCCGCCGCCAGGGCGACGTGTTTTTACTTTTTTGTTCTTCTTCTTTTTCTTCGTAAGAGCCCAAATTAAAAGCCCCACACCAATTGAAATTAAGATAGCCCAAAAGACACCCTTCTTTTTCTTCTCTTCTTTTGGAGGTTCAGTATGAGCAGGAGGTGGCACAACGACCGCTGTCCCGGGACTTACTTCACATTGAGCTTTTTTCGCTTCAATCAATTTATAAAGGTCATCTTTTTTATTAAGAGCACTTGCTAACTCATTTCCAAGCCCCGCAGGACCATGGGTTATGTAATCGGCAACTCCACGTGCTTTTTCAACTAAAGCCCGACAACACTCTTGGTGATTTGAATCTTTAATCGCATCTCTTTGTGACATTGCACTCAAAGCACGCGAAAGTTTATCTTCATTTCCTCGTTCAGAAAGATCTTTAGAAACACTTGGAATAAACTCTCTCGCATTAGAAATAGTATCCGCAGCCGCAGTAGCTGCGTTTCGATCAGAATCAGGATTCGCTATAGCATTCGCATTTGCTTGGGCCGCACCCAAAAGTGTAAAGACTTGCTTCCAACAATTTGGACTCACTGGTGCATTGTTATACCTATCAGAACTACAAAGGTTTCCAGACGCTACATCGCCCAGCCCTTCGACTGCTTTCATATAAAAATTATCATCACTACAACTTGATCCAGGTGGGATAGGTGTAGGTTTCTTGTCTTTCTCTTTATCGCCTTCAGATGAGACTGGTCTTCCATCAGGCTTATCGTGCCCGCTTCCACGAGAAGGAGCTGCAGCAGGTGGCTTAGGACGAGAAGGAGTGGGTACATTTGCTGGAGTAGTTGGGATTGGAGGAGGAGGAGGAGCAGGCTTATCGTCGACTTTCATTTCGTCTGGAGTTGGTGCTGCAACTGTCCCCTCAGACCCAGGAGCTGTACTTGCGTGTGCAATTCGCCCGAACAAAGTCCACGAGGGATAAGTAAAGACCATTCCGTAACAGAGGGCTGCGCATAATGATCGAATAAAAATGCGACTAAGAGCCTTTAGCATTTCAGACATGAGTCTCCCCTACACTTCATCTTAACATACGCATCGGATCACTCCCGTCGTACATTGATAGCTATTTATGGAATATTTTTCACTTTTTTGCCTAAAATCGTCAAAAAAATTGACACCTTTGATTTAAATTAAAACTCAATAGAAGAAAGTTCTACTCAATTAAACCGCGCTTACGGAGATCTGCCTGAATCGCTTCACGTGAGCGACCAAACATAGAAATGCTACTCGACTGCCCACTTGTTAAACCGCGCGAAGCTCCATCAGAATTAGAGGCTGCTCCACGAGAAGGCGCTTGGCCTGTTGGAGTTTTTGTATCTGACTTAGAAGCTGCCGATGTAGCCGCCGAAGAATTTTTTCCACCTTTTTTGGTAGCTGAAAGTCCGCGAGAAGTGCTTGGAACTCCGAGCATCATCACAGTTTCGCCCGCTTTACCTTGCTCGTTTTTTTCAGCAAGAGGATTTTCGGGTGTCCCAAAAGTTGGAAGAGTATATGGAATTCCACCGGCCAATCCACGTTGAGAACCTACGAGTGCCATGTCATCGACAACAATAACTTCATCACCGTTAGAAGCACCAAGGTCACCCCCAGCGTCTACAACTTCACTGCCGTTTCCGGTCGTGCCGCCACCCGAAGTAGAACCGGCTACATCGCCGCTTCCGTCGTCAACAACTACAGCACCATCTTCGACATCGCGACCATTGTCAGCCAAGGTGCCATCATCGCCTTCAATAATGGCGTCATTTGCTGCAACTAAGATTTCAGAATCGCCTCTACCACCTTCAGCATTGGGATCAGATGTAGGAATTTGTACAACTGCGGGAGTGTCTATTCCACTTGATGAACTTGAGTTACCCACGCCCGTACTCGAAGATGATTCACTCGATGCAACTTCTCCTTCACCAGATTCTGGTGGAGGCGCCAACTCAGGAGGCTCTTCGGTAGCCGCAGAACTCGAACTCTCATCGCCACCTTTACCAAGCATGTAACCTAAAGCCGCACCTAATCCCGCACCAATTATCGCAGGTCCCATTTTCTCCATCAAGCCACCAGCAGCCGCACCTGTTTGAGCAGCGTTTCCAGCAGCAAGACCAGCATCACCAGAAGCACGTAACATTTTTCCTCTTATCTGCTCAACGATACCCATGCACTCTGGGCCACAAGCTTGGCATGCCCCACCGCTATTTAAATTTGCAGAATCAGTTGGAGCTGTTCCAGCACCTGCAGCAGTTGTAGTTGTCCCAGCTTGAGATTCAACTGCAGAAAAATTACCTGCTTGTGCACTACCTAAACCTTGTATCGCACTTAGTGCCGCAACACCTGCCGCTGCACCATGTTTAGATTGACACTGACCTATAGCAGTTGCAACAACACTAGAACACATAGCGCACTTTTTAGCCCGAAGTCCCATTACAGGATTCAATGAAGCTTGAGAGGCTAAGCCCTGACAAACACTATTAAGGTTTGAAAGGTCTGATTTTCCGCAATCAACACCTCCGAACAAAGCACTCGCTTTGACAGAAGTAAGGGCTATATAAAACAAAATGATACAAACCCTCACTCCTTTTAACTTTAACCAATAAGAGGGCAAGACACGTCCCATCACTCTTTTATTATCGTCTATAAATGATCAATTATTTGTGAGGAATTCGTTAAGATGCTTCTTCACGATGCACTAAAGCCCATATCGGCATTTTTTTGTCATTCTTTAGGCGCCAGGGACCTTTTGAACGTTGCCCGCTACCTTTTCGTTCCGTCCAAAAGGCGTCAGAGACCTTTTGGGCAAGCCTACGCTACTTTTTCGGCACACTGGTGCTCTGTAAAAAAGGTAGCGGGCAACGTTCAAAAGGTCCCTGGCGCCTACTTGAAAAGTGGGGGGTTATTGGGCAGTATTGGGTGCAACGAAAGGCGTCTATCTCCCGTTGGGGATGAAGGCGACTGAATTTGTTAACTGAAAGACTTAAACGTACATCGCACTGATGCTCATTCTATTGTTCACTCTAAAGATGCTCCTAACGAGACTCTTGTAGTCGGTAGTGGTCGCATGGCGACTCAATTTTTACGAGCACTTGTTGCACTTAATATTCCTCACTCACAGTGGCATCGCACAGAAGAAACCTCGAATTTAATAACTAAAACTCAAAAAGCTACGCGGGTCGTTTTACTTATTCCCGACAAGGCCATTCATTCTTTTGTCGACGACCACTCAGAACTTTTAAAAAACAAAACGCTTATTCATTTTTCAGCGACACTAAATGACTCTCGCATTTTAGGATTTCACCCACTGGGGATGTTTAACAAGGATCAAAAAATCAACTTCGAAGAAATTCAATTCCATGGCCCTCACCCCGAAAGTCTCTTTAGAGAGGCCCTGCCCTTTTTAAAAAATTCCTACAAAGAACTCTCCCCGCAAGAGATGCAACTTTATCACGCACTTTGTGTTGTGGGCGGCAACTTTTCTGCAATTCTTTGGAATGCTTTTTTTAAAGAAATGAAAAAATTAGGTGTTTCCAACTCAGCAGCTCAATCTTACTTCAAGCTGTTTACTCAAAACGTAGTCGCTAACCCAAGCACTTCTGTAACGGGACCATTGGCCCGAAACGACACGCCCACTTTAGAAAAAAACATTGCAGCGCTAAAAGCATGCCCTGAGCTGCAAAGTATTTATAAAGCCTTTGTCGAAACTTTTACTCAGACACATAGCCACACGGAGTATTTAAAATAATGAAAATTCAAGATTGGTCCCAACGAAAAACTCAAAACAAAAAAATAACCATGACAACCTGCTACGACGCGTGGAGTGCTCGCATCATTGCCGAAACGACTGTCGACTCAATTCTCATTGGCGACAGCGCCGCTATGGTTATGCACGGTTTTGACAGCACACTTCCCATTGATTCTGAAAGCATTGCCTCGCACGTAGCCGCTGTATCGCGTGGAGTTCAAATGGCAGTGAACAATAAAACTAGCAAAGGAAAGTTTCTCATCGGAGACATGCCCTTCTTGAGTTATCGCAAAGGCATCACAGAAGCCATGAACTCGGTCGAAGTCCTCATGAAGGCCGGGGCACATGCAGTAAAACTTGAGGGACTGCGCGGACATGAAGATATTGTAAAAAATATTGTTGGCTCTGGAGTTCCCGTCATGGGACACCTCGGGCTTACTCCGCAGAGTGTGCACGGACTTGGAGGTTACAAAATCCAAGGACGAAGCGAAGTCATTGCCAAGCAGCTTCTTGAAGATGCCCTTGAGCTTCAGGAATTAGGCGCCTTTTCAGTTGTCTTAGAGTGCGTACCCACAGCACTTGCTCAAAAGATCACTCAAGAGCTCTCTATTCCCACCATTGGCATTGGCGCAGGCCCTCACTGCGATGGCCAAGTGCTCGTACTTCAAGACTTACTTGGACTCAGTGGAAATAAATTCAAATTTGTTCGCAAATTTGCTGACGGCGAGAGCTGGATAAAAGAAGCCCTCGAAGCATTTTCTACAGCGACACAATCCAAAGACTTTCCCAATATGGACGAAAGTTTTGAGTAAGTAGCATGAAAATCCTCAAAAGTATTTCTTCTTTAAAAGCTTGGAGAAAAAAACAAAGCTCGCTTAAAAAAAGTGTTGGCCTGGTTCCCACCATGGGCGCGCTCCATGCTGGTCATATTGAACTTGTAAAAAAAGCCCAAAAGAATTGCGCCACAGTTGTTGTAAGTATTTTCGTAAACCCAACGCAATTTAACAAGGTCGAAGACCTTAAGAACTACCCTAAAACACTTAAAGAAGATCTCGCTCTTTTAAAAGCCGCAAATGTCGACGCCGTATTCTTACCAACAGAGAAGATGCTCTACCCCGACGACTTTAATTACAAAGTGTCCGAAGAGAATCTCAGCCAGTTTCTTTGTGGTGAGCATCGCCCCGGACACTTTACAGGAGTTCTCACTGTTGTTTTAAAACTTCTCAATCTAACACAATCGACTCAGGCCTTTTTTGGCGAAAAAGACTTCCAACAACTCAAGCTCATCCAAGGCATGGCGAAAGCTCTGTTTTTGGAATCAAAGATTGTTCCTGTAGCTACTGTAAGAGAAAAAAATGGACTCGCTCTCAGCAGTCGAAACAAACGTCTCAGCGCAGAAGCTCTTGAAAAAGCACAGATTATCCCCGAGCTTCTCAGAAATAAAAAAAACTCCCCTGCCGCCATACAGAAGATACTTCTAGAAGCGGGTTTTAAAGTGGACTATGTAGAAGACCACTGGAAAAGGCGATTTGTCGCAGCCCACGTTGAGGGCGTACGACTTATCGACAATATGAGGATTTAGAAACGTGGTACTTACACTCGACATTGGCAATAGCCAAATCTTTGGAGGAGTCTTTCAAGACAAAGAGCTTCTCTTACAGTTTCGAAAATCTCACAATCAAATTTTAAGTAGCGACGAGGCGGGTATTTACTTTAAAGCTGTGCTTCGCGAAAACAACATTGACCCTGCACTGATTGAACGCATTGTAATGTGTTCTGTTGTGCCCGACCTCATGCACTCTGTTGCAAGTGCCTGCATGAAGTACTTCAACATTCGCCCCTTTGTGTTGAGAACAGGAGTTAAAACCGGACTCAACATCAAATACCGCAACCCTCAAGAAGTTGGAGCTGACCGCATAGCCAACTCAATAGCGGGCACACAGCTTTACCCCGACAAAAACTTAGTGATTGTTGATCTCGGAACCGCCACTACCTTTTGTGTTGTAAACAAAAAAAGAGAATACCTCGGTGGCCTCATCCTCCCCGGACTTCGCCTTATGATGGAAAGTCTTGAGTGGGGCACCTCCAAGCTCCCCAAAGTTGAAATCACTAAATCTTTTGAAGTTGTTGCCAGATCAACTATAGAAAATATTCAATCCGGATTGTATCTCGGTAACCTATGCCTCCTTGAAGGACTCATTTCACGCATTAAACAAGAACACTTTGCCAATGAAGAACTTTACGTAATTGGCACAGGTGGTTTTTCTAAAATTTACGAAGATCAAGGAATTTTCCATTACTGGGTTCCAGGTCTTATATTGCAAGGACTCAAATTTGCTCTTGAGCTCAACTCATCGCACATTAATTCTGCAAGTTCACACGAAAGGAATAAATATGAGACGACGTCTGATGCGTTCTAAAATTCACCGAGCCACTGTTACCGAAGCTGACTTAAACTACGAGGGCTCTATCGCTATCGACACGCGTCTTATCGAAGCCGCAAATCTTGTCCCCTACGAGCAAGTTGATATTTACAATTGCAACAATGGGGAACGTTTACACACCTATGTTATTCCTGGAAAAAGGGGCCAAATCTGCCTTAATGGCGCAGCTGCAAGACTTGCTCACCCGGGAGACATCGTTATTATCGTCAACTATGCAGATTACGAAGAAGACGAAATCGCCAAGCACAAAGCCACAGTCGTCTTTGTAGATCAAGACAATAACCCCAAAAGCCTCTAAATCGTATATTCCTAGTGAATGCCTAGACAAAGGCTCTTATCAGTCACTAAAATGTCCGCATGGCCACAACTTACGCCATTATTGGCATCGTACTTTTAATTCTTGAAGTCGCCCTTCCTGGATTTGTTCTACTACCGATTGGGATCGCTTTTATTTTTACAGCCATCGTGGCTTTCTTTGTACCTACCCTAGAAGTTACCCTTATTGCCCTCGCCATTTTAGCCCCACTTTGTTTTTTTGGACTCAGAAAGCTCTTCAAAAAAAGCTCTAAAACCACAACACCCACTAATTTTGATGGCCTCATTGGCAAGCAAGGTATTGTAGAAGATGAAATTCCCGCAGGTGAACGTGGATACGTAAAAGTTTACGGTGACAGTTGGAAAGTTGAAGGACTCCCTGCTGAAGCACTCCCCAAAGGGAGCAAAGTTGTTATTGATCATGTTGAAGGTACTCAGATTTTTGTAAGGAAGGTTTAATTTATGTCAGGTTTTGCAATTGTCCTCATTTTTCTCGCAGTTTTCGCGGTCATAGTTGTTTTAAAGTTTTTTGTGATTGTTCAGCAAAGTGAGGTCATTCTTATCGAGCGTTTAGGAAACTACGACCGAACTCTCAAAGCAGGTTTTCAATTGCTTATCCCTTTTATTGAACGACCTCGCGACATGTATTGGATCTTTAACGGAATCATAGAACTCACTACTCGCATTGATACGCGTGAAACCGTTCTCGATGTCCCCGAGCAAGCCGTAATTACTCGAGATAACGTGTCTATTCATATCGATGCCATTATGTATGTTCAAATTATCGATGCATTTAAAGCCTCATACGAGATTCAGAATCTTCCTATCGCCGTCGCGCAATTGGCCCAAACAAGCCTAAGAAACGTTATTGGCGAAATGGATCTCGACCAAACTCTTGCTTCTAGAGATGTCATCAACTCAAAATTAAAATCTGTACTCGATGACGCCACCGAGAAGTGGGGTCTTAAAGTAAATCGCGTAGAACTAAAAAACATATCGCCTCCTCGCGAAATTCAAACCGCCATGGAAAAACAAATGCAAGCGGAACGAGAAAGACGTGCAAAAGTTCTTGTTGCTGAAGGCGACAAACAAGCTCTTATTTTCCGCTCTGAAGGTGTTAAGGCCGAGCAAATTAACCTTGCAGAAGGTGATAGAGAAGCTCAGATTAGAAGAGCTGAAGGTGAGGCAGACGCTCTTCTTAAAGTCGCTCAAGCTAAGAAAAAAGCTCTTGAAGAAATTAAATCTGCGCTTAACTCACCAGAGCTCACAGCCCAATACCTTGTAGCAAGTGAATACATTAAGGAATTTGGAAATTTTGTGGCCGAAAAAGGCGATAAGGTCTTTATTCCTTATGAATCCTCTACAGCTTTAGGAGCACTTGGAAGCATTAAAGAGCTTTTGAACCCGAAAAAATAGGTGTATTCTCCCCGGCAGTGGATCAGGCCAATAAAAATAACGATTGGAAAAAGTTAAGTCTCGCTGAACGGGAAAAAGCCCTTCTTGAGGATCTCAATACCTTTGCTGACTGGAAAGAGCGCTATAGTTACATCATTGATATGGGCACAGATCTAGCGCCACTTGCAGACGAGTTTAAGCGCGATGAATTTAAGGTCAAAGGCTGTGTCTCTCAAGTTTGGCTCGTTGCTAAAAAAGAAAATGAGACTCTTATTTTTTCGGCGGATAGTGATTCGCTCTTTGTTAAGGGACTTGCGGGGCTTTTGGTAAAACTATTTTCTGGGAAAAGCCCTACTGAAATAGCTGAGCATCCAACGAACATCCTTATGGAAAGTGGCCTTATTCAAAACCTCTCGCCTAACCGAACAAACGGTGCCGCAAGCATGTTTGCAAAGTTTAAAGAGCTCGCCAAAATCTTTACATAAATTTAAAACTGTTAATATTACTTGTGGGATATCCTAGATCTTAGATGAAGAAGCCATGTTTTCTGTATTCCTTTTATCTACTAGCTTTGCTAATTTCTCCTTTTGCAGGCGCAAGAAGCTTTTCTTTTGCCACTCAAGAGAAGGAGACGACTGTGCCTGATGAAGGCGTGGTATGTAAGAAATCAGAGCGAAATCAGAATAGGCCAACTACGGACACACAACAAGAAAACATCAATACCCTTGAAAGACTTTTTGCGATTAAACCTATGAATTGTGGAATTATTCAAAACATTCAAATTCAGTACAACAAGATTAGAAAAGATAGATCACGAGGAGGCATTGACGGTTGTGCAGGAGAATTTGTTAGTAAATTAAAAGAATTGTACTCTGAACATTCTTGTACTTATTTTGTAGAAATCTTTGGTCAGGAGACAAGTGAGAAAAGTGATTATAGACGAGTTTGCACTCAAGCAGCTAGAAATCAAAATAATCAGAATTCTCCTGATCAGCGAAAAAACATTCAATTTATGGAAAAGCTTTTTAGTATGGTAAACCTCAATGGAAAGGTAAACTGTGGTGAAGTTAAAACACTTAGAAGAGAATTAGCTTATATTCAAAAAAATAGACCAAAAGATAAAGGGCCCGGATACCCTCTTGATGGTTGTCTTGGAGAATACAAAGCAAAAATCAAAGAATACTCCAAAACCTGCAACCAACCAGCTGAGCCAGAAGATGATACGGACAACGATGTTCCACCCATCTAATAAAGAAAAATAAACTACGGTTTTTTCATTAAAAAGACTCTGAGCGAGTTCACAATTATTACTAAATCCGAGGCAGCCATCGAGAGCGTGCACAACACAGGACTAATGAGTCCCATAAACGCTAAGGGAATAGCAATTACATTATAGGCAAATGCCCAAATGAGATTTTGCCGAATTGTTTTCATTCCGCGCTTGGCGAGTTGAAAGGCTTCAAAAATAGCATCTATGTCTTGAGTCAGAAGTACAATATCTGCGCTCTGCTTAGCCAAATCCGAAGCAGAACTCACTGCAATTCCCAAATCAGCCGCTTGCAATACAGGTGCATCATTCAACCCATCACCAATAAAAGCAACTTTGCTCGAAGAATCTTTTTGATAACTTTGCAAGACATGGACTTTATCAAGAGGAGTTAACTCTCCCATCGCACTCGACAGTGGAAGACCTAATTTTTGTGCTAAATTTGCTAAAACTTTTTTATTATCCCCTGAGAGTATTCTCACTTGGAGATCTTTTCCAAAGTTTTCAAGCAATCCAACAACGCCTTCTCTCAATTCATCCTCAAAAGAAAACACAGCTACCAAAACGCCGTTCTGCGCCCAATACACAAGACTGCGACCCTGTTCTAACTCTTGCATGACAAAGTCTTGCGCCACCGAAAGTCCTTTAACTTCCATACGCTGTATAAGACCCGCATGACCCATTAATACTTCAACTTGAGTATGAAGCCCCTGAATTTGAGCCTGAATCCCCTCTCCGGGGAACTCCCTAATACTTGCCGTAAGCTTAGATTTAGGTCCATGCTCCGCCAACATACGGCTCATGGGGTGCTTACTCTGGGAAGAAACGGACTGCAAAAAATTAGCGTCAAACGCAGGCAACTTCCACTCATTAACGAGCTTTGGCTTAGCAGAACTTAAGGTACCCGTTTTATCAAAAAACACATGTGTAATTTTTTCGGCGTTCTCAATAGCGCGACCATCACGAATGAGAATTCCTCTCTTAGCCGCTATACCACTCACGGCCATTAAAGCTGCTGGGGTCGCTAAGCCCATTGCGCAGGGACACGATATAACAAGAACACCCAGGGCTGCAGAAAAGCCGGTCCAAAGAGCGCCCTGCTCTACCTGGTCGTGAAAACTAAACCCAAAGAGACTTCCAAAACTCTGCGAAGCTGAATGCATCATTTCAGGAGCAAAAAACCATAAAAGAAAACTTAATGTCGCAAGACAAACTACAATGGGGACAAAAACATTGCTCACTCGATCTGCAAATTTTTGAATATCGGCTCTCGTCTGACGAACTCGCACTACTGTATCTATGATCTGTGAAAGGAGCATGTCTTTACCCAGTTTTTGGACACTAAACTTCACATTTCCCGACAAGTTTGTAGTGCCCGAAAAAACCATATCGCCAACACCTTTGGATAGAGGGTTGGATTCACCTGTAAGCAAACTTTCGTCAAAGTCACTACGACCTTCGGTAATTTTCCCATCAACAGATACTCTATCGCCCGGGTGAACTAAAAGAGTGTCTCCTATTTTCAATTCAGAAACTAAGACCTCCTCAACGGTCCCCATTCCCACAACACGATGGGCCTTAGGAGGAACCAGCACCATTAAACTTCGCAAGGTTTTATCAGCGCGAACCAAAACATAATTTTCGATATAGTGACCAAGGCTCACAAGAAAAAGAATCGAAAACGCCTCTACCCAATACAGATGCCCTGGGATTTGCCACACAATAAGTGTCATCGAGAGATAAAAAGCGGCGCCAGCACCTAAACTGACAAGTGTATCGACCGTAAAGTTCCATGACTTTAACGAAGACCAGGCTCCGCGGATAAAATTCTTAAACGAAAGACCAAATAAAACGACTACCAATAAAAGCCACAAAAGATCGCTTTGTGGGAAAGGAACACTTTCATGTGGGATAACAAAATACGAAAGCAACAACCCCGAAGCAGAATAAAACAATTGCAAAACCCACTCATTTTTTCCCGACTCAGAGGGATCTGCCATGACCACGCTTTTATAACCAAGCTTTTTTAAAAGTCCGAGAATTTCCTTCTCAAAATCAGAATCACTTACACCTACATGCCCCTTGCGTACGCGCAAAACATTCGTGGCTCTATCAACCCATTGATTCTCGCAAAGCCTAGATTCCTCAAGGGCTCGTGTAATTTTGCCGACACAAGATTCACAGTGTATCCCCTCAACTTTAAAGAAAAAATCCTTGTCTTGATTGCTATGATTGTGGCCAGCGCTCATTTAAGCTTTCCACTTTATATTGCAGCCAATACTTGGCTTTTGAAGCTGACTTAACTCAGTTCCATTTAGCAAGGCATCTATTGCAATTCGAAGATCAGAACCCGAAACAGGTGTTCCGTTGCCTGGCCGTGAGTCATCCATTTGCCCCCGATAGGCAATTTTAAGATCAGAATCCAAAATATAAAAATCAGGAGTACACGCTGCCTTATAGGCTTTGGCAACTTCCTGGGTCTCGTCAAAACAATAGGGAAACTTATACCCATATTTTAATGCGAGCTCTTTCATTTTTTCGGGTGAATCCTCGGGGTAGTTTTCAACATCGTTAGAACTAATCGCAATAAAGGCAACATCCTTGTTTGAAGCATAATCACTACTCAATGCCACAAGCCCCTCTTGTATATGCTTTACATAAGGGCAGTGGTTACAAATAAACATAAGAACAACTGCTTTTTTTCCACGATACTTTTCAAGTTCAATTTGAGAATTACTCACAACATCTGTGAGAGAAAATTTTGGAGCAGGGGTTCCTAAGGGAATCATGTTCGAAGGTGTAAGTGCCATGAATGAAATTTTATCAGGCGGAATAGATCAAAGCCAGCTTTTCGAAGGCCTGTCTTCGGTGCGAACACTGATTCTTTTCACTAAGACTTGCTTCGCTCATGCGCTTATTGAGCTCGGAGCTCCAAAAAATGGGATCATAGCCGAAACCACCTTCGCCCATGGCCTCTTGCATTATAAGCCCCACGCAGTAGCCCTCTGAATGAAAGCAATGACTTTGAGACTCGCTCGCCTGAATGTGCAAGTAAAGGCAACATACATATCGACACCCTCTGTTTCGAATGAGTGCCATTTCACACAAAAGTTTTTTAATATTCTCTTCAGAGTTAGAGTGCTCACCCGAATAACGAGCCGAATGCACACCCGGTTGACCATTAAGAGCGGCTACCTCAAGACCCGAATCATCTGACAATACCGCAAAGGGAAAAGGTTCAGACTCCGCTATAAGCTCCTGAGCTAAAGCTTCTGATTTTATTTGAGCATTCCCTACAAAAGTTTCAGCCGTTTCTTCAGCCTGAAGAGGTGCACGAGGAATAATTTCTTTAAATTCTGGAAAAAACTCTCTTAAGAGTGGAATAAGCTCAGCAACCTTGCCTTTATTCCCGGTCGAAAGAAAAAGCTTCATAAAAGGTTACCAGTCCAGAGAGCCAAGAAGTTTTTTCTGAAGATCACACAGTTCCGTGCATCCTTTTTTACCAATGCTCAACAATTCTGCGAGAGTATCAGCACCAAAAGGCTCCTTTTCAGCAGTTCCTTGAATTTCCACAAAGTTCCCCGAAGCTGTCATCACCAAGTTCATATCTGTATCCGCCTGAGAATCTTCAATGTACTCCAAGTCCAAAAGACATTTTCCATCAACAACACCCACAGAAATGGCCGAAAGATAATCTTTAACCGGGAATTTTAAATCTAAGTTCTGAACGTAGCCTTCTTTTCTCAAGTGACGAAATGCCAATACTAGAGCTACAAAAGCCCCCGTAATACTTGCCGTGCGCGTGCCACCGTCGGCTTTAATCACATCGCAGTCGATTTGAATGGTGCGCTCGCCCCATCCTTCCAAATTCACTATAGAGCGCAAAGTGCGGCCTATGAGGCGTTGAATTTCTTGGGTGCGACCTGAAACATTGCCGCGTTCACGACGAATGCGCTCGGGACTCGAGCGAGGTAACATTCCATATTCACCCGTAACCCATCCCTTACCACTGCCACGCAAATGGGGAGGTGCTTGATTATCAATTGTGGCGACACAAATAATCTCTGTGTTCCCAAATTTTACAAAACATGAGCCCTCAGCATATTCATAATAATTCAATTCAATTGAAACAGGACGACTTTGATCAGCGGCACGCTCAGTTCTCGTATACATGCGCTCAGTCTCACAAAAAAGCCTCAGGAGATCAATGAAAACTTAAATCAAAGAAGAATATATCTAATTATTCAGCGTAACTTGAGCCAAGATCGCGAGGGTCTGCTGCTCCCAACAAAGAGCCCTCTTCGCGAGCAACAGCGTTTACACGACAACCGATTCGGCCAAGATTAACCTTGTAGCCCATTTGCTCTAATTTTTTCACAACACTTTTTCCAGGACCCGGCTCTTCAATATCGATTTGATCAGGTTGCCACTGGTGATGCATTCGCAACGCTGCAACAGCATCATAAAGGGGCATTTTATATTCCAAGTAATTTAGAATTGTCTGCGCAACACAGGTAATAATGCGCGTTCCACCGGGCGCACCAAGCGCCATAACGGGAGTACCATCTTTTAGAACAATTGTAGGCGCCATACTGCTTAAGGGCGTTTTTCTAGGCTCAATAGAATTTGGAATTCCGCCAATGGCTCCAAATATATTACTTGCACCTGGCTTAGCCGAAAAATCATCCATCTCATTATTCATTAAAATTCCGGTACCAGGAACCACAACGCCAGAACCCATGTAGCCATTAATCGTTTGAGTTGAGACAACAACGTTCCCCTCAATATCCATCATAGAAAAATTCGTTGTTTCTTCTGACTCATAAGCAGAAGCTTTCCCTGCTCTTACAGCAGTACTCACTTGGTGACCCTCTTTTTCAATTCGCGAACGAACATCCGCTGCATATTTTTTAGAAAGTAATCCCTTAAGCGGGATCTCTTTAAAAAAGTCTGGATCCCCCATATAAGTTGCTCTATCTGCAAAAGCTTGTTGCATTGCGGCCGCTCTTAGGTGAATCCCCTGGGAGGAGCTAGGTCCGAGCTCTGCAAGCGAAGCTCCTTCTAAAATATTTAGAATTTCAATAACGTGTGTCCCACCTGAACTCGGCGGAGGCATAGAGAGCAAAGTATAGCCGTTATAAGTCCCGCTAACAGGTTCTCTCCATTTTGTTTTGTAAATTGCTAAATCTTTCTTCGAGATAAGACCCTTGTTTTTAAGAGACTCATTTACGATGGCACGAGAGATACTTCCATTATAGAAAACCGATGCACCCGAGCTTGATATTTTGCGAAGTGTTTTCGCTAAATCTTTTTGAACTAAAAGATCGCCTACTTTGTAGGGAGTTTTATCAGCCTTAAGGAAAATTTTGGCTGTTGCAGGGTATTTTACAAGCAAGTCTTTTGTTTGATTGAGCGCATTCTCTAAGTGCTCATAAACTTTAAAGCCCTTCTCTGCGAGTTCAATGGCAGGAGCCATGACTTGAGCTCGAGAAAGTTTTCCAAACTTTTTATGAGTCTCTAGCAAACCTGCAACAATACCAGGAACCGCAGAGGATTTATGACCTTCACTTGAAAGCCCTTCAATAATGTCACCCTTTTTGTCTAAATACATTCGCGCCGTAGCCTTGAGCGGCGCACGTTCACGAAAATCAATGGCGTATGTTTTTCCTGATTTAGCTTCTTTGAACATCATAAATCCACCGCCACCTAGACCTGTGGACTGTGGCCGCTCTACAGAAATAACAAAGGATGCGGCCACTGCTGCGTCTATAATATTTCCACCTTGCTTGTAAATTTTTCGAGCTGCTTCAGTTGCAGCTTCCCCTTGAGTCGCAATAACCAAATGTTTTCCAGTTGCCGTATAAAGAGACTTTTGCTCCGGGCTTTGTTTTACGGGAATCACATAGGATTGTGTGTCAAGGCTTGAACAAGACAACAAAAATAAGAATATAAAAAAAGAAAAATTCTTCATGCCATAGAGGTTAACCTCTATGATGCTAGAACAAAAGAGATAATTTCTTCCAAAGCTCTTTACGCAATTTTTTATTCAACCAAAAACGCAAATCCTCTTCGCGATCCATATATCCAAGCTCCATCAATATTCCTGGACTCTGTACCGCATAGAGTAAGAAAAAGGGCTCACGTCGCATACCTGCATTCACTGGCTTAATATATTGGCTCATTACTTTTTTAAACTTCGCAGCCCATGCAATTGAAAGTTCTTGCTTTGCAGCAGATTTAAAAGTTACCAAAGCTTTTTCTTTTCCCTTACTTACAATAGAACCTACTTCTTCAAGAGCTTTGCGATCACGTTTAAACATGGAAAGTGTAAAGATTTCAAAGCCAGGACTTACACCACTCGAATTCATATGTAGTGAAATAAAAAGTTTAGAGTTAAATTTGTTCGCCAACTCATAGCGTTCAGCAAGTGCAACGTATTGATCGCGATTACGAGTTACCGCCACCTGCACCCCTTTATCCTTTAAAGCGCGTTCAAATTCCTTTGAAAACTCTAATGTAAGATCTTTTTCCTTAAGAGCTTCACCCTTGTAAACGCCCAAAGCTCCCCAATCGTTTCCTCCGTGACCTGGATCTAAAACAACTTGAGCAAAACTTGTATATTTTAAGTGTTCATCCCACGGCTCAGGTTTTACTCCAGTCAAAAGAGGCGTTAAAACACGGTCCCCAAAATCGAGAGGAACACAAAGCTTTTTCTTAACAAGTTCCGGAGCTTGAGATAATTTAATACTCCAATCTTTTCCCAATACCTTATTGTGTCTGAGAGAAAAACGTATCTTATTTCCTTTAGAGTTTTCTAATGTGAAATCTTTTTTTCCATTTCGCTTTAATTCAAACTTCTTTTGAATTTCATCAAGACTAACAAGTGGACTGCCAAGCTCGCCGCCACACTTTTCAAAAGATTCATCGCCACTGGGTCCATGATAGATCCACTTCTGCTCAGTGAAATTAGCTAAGGATAAGCGAGAAAAGAATACGCTAAACGTTAAAGCGGAAGTTAAGCATATCGCCGTCTTTAACTTCATAGCCTTTGCCCTCAGTACGCATGAGTCCGGCTTCTTTGATTTTTGCTTCACTCTTATACTTTATCAGATCATCATAATGATAGGTCTCGGCACAGATAAAACCACGTTCAAAATCTGTGTGAATAACTCCGGCGCATTGAGGTGCTTTCCAACCTGCGTGAAAAGTCCAAGCACGCACTTCTTTTACGCCAGCAGTAAAATATGTACGTAGTCCTAAAAGCACATAGGCAGAACGAATAAGTTTATTAAGACCGGGTTCTTTAAAGCCAAGGCTTTGTAAAAACTCTGCTCGCTCAGCTTCTTCTAATGAAATGAGTTCGGACTCTACTTGGGCCGAAATAGTCACCACGTCTGCTCCTTGAGAAGCGGCAAATTTTCTAAGTGCTTGTACGTGTGGATTTTCATCTTCTTTGCCCGCATCTTTTTCTTGAATATTTGCCACATACATCAAGGGTTTTTGAGTGATGAGATGACAATCTTCAAGTGCCTTCAACTGTTCAGCATCGTAGCCTTTTTCTTTAATGAGTGCCCTGACGGGCTTACCTTGCTCCAAAGAAGACTTAACAGCTCCCAAAATTTCGATGCTCGCTTTGGCTTCTGCATCATTTGTTTTAGCAAGCTTCACTGCTTTATCGTATTTTTTTTCTACCGTAGCTAAGTCAGCAAGCATGAGTTCTGTTTCGATAACTTCTACATCTCGCACACTGTCTACATTGCCATGAACGTGAATAACATTTTCGTCTTCAAAACAACGCACGACATGACAAATCGCATGACAATTTTTAATATTACCTAAAAATTGGTTTCCTAAACCTTCGCCCTTACTCGCACCTTTAACCAAACCTGCAATATCCACAAACGAAACCGTCGTGGGAATAACACGCTCTGGTTTCACAAATTCTGCAATTTTATAAAGTCTCTCATCAGGAACAGGCACTGTGCCCACATTGGGGTCAATCGTGCAAAAGGGATAGTTTGCTGCCGCTGCCTTCTCCGCCATTGTCAGGGCGTTAAACAAAGTAGATTTTCCAACGTTAGGGAGACCGACTATTCCACACTCGAGTGCCATATAAAGAATAAATAGCAGCTTCAACAGTGCCCGTCTTGTAGAGAAATATGCAAAAAGGTAGCGGGTACATGTAAAAAGTAACTAGGTACCTTTTAGGTGGAAGCTTTCATTTGGGCTTTTTGGAGGCCTTCATTGATAAAAATCTCCAAGCAAGCTTCTGCATTTTCGAGCTGAGACATCAATAGCTCTTGCTCCGACTTGGCATAGCGCTCTAGGACATAGGCGGCTAAATCCATTTGAGGATTGGAGGGTCGCCCCACTCCCATACGGAAGCGATAAAAATCCCCCGTGCCAATACTATCGCGAATGCTCTTAAGCCCATTGTGGCCTGCATCTCCACCACCCATTTTAATGCGCAAATCCCCAGCGGGGATTTCTACTTCATCATGAAAAACGAGAATTTTATCAGGGGTTATTTCTGTATTTCTTAAAACTGCCGCCACTGAGCGCCCACTGAGGTTCATAAAAGTTTGGGGTTTCAGCAAACAAAGCCTGGTGCCCGCAAACTCCACCTCTGTGTAAAGTGCCTCATAAGAGCGTTTTTCTTGAAATTTAGCGCTGAGCCCCTCAGCGAGGAAATCTAAAAATATAAAGCCCGCATTATGCCGTGTAAGGCTATAACGCGGGCCTGGATTACCGAGTCCAACAACAAGATACATTGTCTTCGTATATTACTTTTTAGCGTCCTTAGCAGGAGCCGCCGCAGGTGCTGCCGCTGCAGGAGTTCCCGCTGCAGGTGCTGCCGCTGCATCAGCCGCAGCTGCTTCAGCAGGAGTTGCTGCTTTTTCTTCTTCAGGAGGTACAACACCACAAAGCGTGTAGTCTGAATCGTAAATAAATTCGAACTTAGAATCTTTCATTCTTTCAGAAAGCTGGTGAATGTGAATCGTTTCGTTAACGTTAACACCTGTAACATCAACTTCAATTTCGTGAGGAATATCAGCAGGAAGACATTTGATTTCTACCTGACGAACCATGATAGACAAGATACCGCCTTCAGTAAGACCTTTTGCTTTACCTACAAACTTAAGAGGCACAACAACACGAAGTTCTTTAGCCATATCGAGTTGTAAAATATCTACGTGGAGAACTTCTCTTTTAAGAGGATTTGACTGAAGAGCTTTGATCAATACTTTTGATCCAGCGAGTTCTGCAGGTGCGCCTTCTTGAAGAGCAACATCAACAAGAGAACTTCTTCCCGTTACTTGATAAACTTTTAAAAAGTTTTTTGGATCTAAGCTAACAGACAAACCTGTGGGCTTATCGTCTTTACTCATTTTTGATCCGTAAACGACGGCTGGAATAAGATTCTTAGCGCGTGTTCTGAAAGCTGCATTTTTTCCAGATCCAGTACGGGGGTAAACATCAAGAGTGAGGTTGGTATTCGCTTGTTTTGACATATCTTCTTTATTTTCTCTTTCAATTCGTCTTAATTACTATCGTTTCCAGTAACTTAGCCCCTCTATTCGAGAAGTGCACTTACCGAATCGTTTCTCTGAATACGGAGAATTGTCTCTCCAATCAAAGGCGCAATTGTGACTACCTGTAGTTTACTAAGCTTTTTAAACCCTTCCTTCAAGGGGATAGTGTCTGTTACGACGACTTTATCGAGCGCTGGGTTGGAAAGTCGCTCCAAAGCAGGTCCTGAGAAAACACCGTGGCTGGCGCTAGCCCAAACCTCAGTAGCTCCTTGTTCTTTAAGCAGACTTGCCGCTGCAACCAAAGTCCCCGCAGTATCGATCATATCGTCCACCAAAAGGGCAATTCGGCCTTTTACATCGCCAATAAGGTTCATGGCTTTTGCCTTACCCGGAGCCTCGCGGCGCTTATCCACAATGGCCAGGGGGGCATTAAAATACTTGGCCATGACACGTGCACGCTCAGTACCGCCGGCATCAGGACTCACCACAGTAAGGTCGTCTCGACCCGCCAGAGTCTCTTTAAGGCCCTGATAAAGCACTCCCATGCTGAAAAGGTGATCTACTGGAAAATTAAAAAAGCCTTGAATTTGGCCTGCATGTAAATCCACACAAATAAGGCGGTTAAAGCCTGCCACCTGAATAAGATCCGCAACCAAACGCGCCGTAATTGGGCTCCGGGGGGCTGGTTTACGATCCTGCCTTGAATATCCGTAATAAGGGACAACCGCACAAATGCTTCGAACCGATGCACGCTTAAAAGCGTCACACATGACCAGCATTTCCATAAGGTGATGATTGGTTGGGTTATAGGTACTTTGCACGATATACACATCTAAGCCGCGGACGTTTTCTTTGATTTCAAAACGCGTCTCTCCGTCTGCAAAAGTAGAAAGGAGGCAGTTGCCGAGTGTAGCGCCCAAATGAGAAGCGACGCGACCACCGAGGTCTTCACTCGAGGATCCAGCAAAAATTTTATAGGGGCGGGGATGCAAAGTACTGACCATGAACAACTTATAGAAAGTTGACACTCCTTTAGCAAACACTTGTAGCGGAACTTGCTCTTTTTTTATTTCGATATGCGCGCTATGAGTTAGCCTCTAATCACTCCTGAAATCCCAAAATTTTGGCAGCTGCCAATAAAATGCATTAAAAAATTTGGGTTAAGAACTTTAGAGCTTCTCCCGATAGGTCTTACATGTCAGACGGAGAAGGCAAGTTAATTCAAATTGGTGAAATCAGAGCAGCAAAGCAAGATGATTTACGCAGAGAATACGAACGAATTCTGTTTGGGAGAATTCTCGGATGCTACACAATCGCGCAAACGACTGGCATGAAAGCTGTTGAAATTGTTGATATCTCAAAATCTGGTATCAGTTTTAAAATGGACCCGAAGGGGAGCTTTTACAACGTAGGCGAAGAAGTCGACTTAAGACTCTACTTTTCTGCTAAAAGTTATCTCCCAATTAAAGTTAAAGTAAAGCGAGCGAGTCAATTGGAAGACAGCGATAAAATGTGGCTCTACGGGTGCACTCTAGACACTACACTTAAAGCACATAAAGTCATTGAAACTCTCGTGGATTTTATTGCGGCATACTCTGAACAAGCGAAGCAAGATGATGGAACGTCTTCGATATTGAGATTCTAAAGTTTAGCTTTTGAATTAGGGTTTATTCAATTTTTGATAATAAACAAGCTCCGCACGCAAGCGACGGCGTAGCTCCATGAGCAGCCTTAAGCGGTCCGCATCGCCCACAACGGTCGACTCCGAGTCAATTGAAGCAATTCGCTCCTCTAGCAATGCAAGCTGCTCAGTAATCTTGGGGATCATAGTTCCCATCTGTGCGGGGTCACGCGGAAGAATGGGAAATTCTTTTTTAATATCCTCAAGAGCCTGACGAACTTCTCGTTCAGTTGTTAGGGCTGTTTGCGAAGCAGCAAGCTTGCCTTCTAATTGTTTAAGCTCTGCTGTTATTTTCTTTTCACTTTCGCTTGGGTTCACTTCGCCACTTGATTCACGCTCTTGTTTTGCAGCATTCAATTCAGCCTTTTTTGCCTCAACAGCATTGCCTTGTAGCTGCTGCTCACGCTCTTCTACTTTCTGCTGAAGCTCTTGAACTTGTTTTGCTCGAATAAATTCGTTACTTTTAGCCGTCGCTGCTTGGCGAGCGCTATTGGCCGCACCTAGAATACCTTGATCCTGTTGGGAGCGAGGTTTTTTCTTCTCTTGCTGGGCAGCTGCCTCTGCAAGTTTCGCTTCTTGATCTAGTTTAGCCGCCTCATTAGCGAGACGTTGTATATCCTCAGGGCTACGCTCAACATATCCCTCGCTCTTTGTGAGTGTATCGAGTAATTGCTCACTCTTTACTTGGTCAGCTTTAACCGCATCATTAATTCGCTGCTCAACAGCATCTCGCTCTTTCAATAGATCGGGATTTTTCTGAGCCTCTGCAAAATTTGCTTCTGCTGATTTAATTTTCTCATCAAGGGCAGATCGTTCAGCATCCGTCGTAGCATTTGCTCGCTCTGCTTTTAGCTGTTCTAACTCATCTTCCATTTGGCTAAGCGAACTTCCACCCCGCTGACGAGCAAGATCAATATCTTTAAATTCACGATCCTTTGAAACCTCAAAGCGCAAAGATTCTGCCGGTGCTTGACTGCGCGCAATGGCATCTAAATTGTTACAGTTGGACTCAGCTATTTTTTTCACTTCCGTAAGCGCTTGAGAACACTCGGGACTCGGTTGTGCCTCTTGTCGTTTCAATGGGCCATTGTGATTAACGTCTTTGCGTAAGAGAATCGACATATACTCCGCAGCCATTGCGGGGCAACTTTTCATCGCATTTTGAAACTCAAGCGCTGCGCCACTTCCAAAACTTTTTGTATTTTTTGAAAGACGTTGGTCTATGTTAAAGATTCCAGTCATACATGCGACGCCATTTTGGCCTCGTTCATACTTAGCCATTAACTCGTCATAAATACGATTTGGAACCTGACTGGAATTAACGGAGTTAAATGAAACTTGAAAAAGGCCCGCTTCGGTAGTTATTCCATCCGTATTGCTGGCCGAACGGTCAATCCCCTCATTATACTTACCACCAGATTCCAACATTCCAAGAGAGAGCAATAAAGAATAGTTTTGTACAAGAGGATCCCCCTGCAATGACTGCCTATATCTCTCATGAGCAAAAGTATCTTTTCTCGACATAGAGCCTGCCTTGCTCGTGAGAGTAGCAGAATACAAGTCGCCACTTTGAGCTTCTTTGATCCTACAAACAGCTTTCGAAAAAGTAAGCATCATTCCATAAAAATAGCCGGTCGACATACGCCCTACCCGTTTACCATTCTTAAAAGTTGCACCTGAAGCACATTGAGCACGTGACCGTCTAAAGACTTCGCTTGTATTGAGTCTATCGATAAAGCCCTTAAGATCTGAGACCGAAGCGCTACTAGAGCCACCACCGCTCCCATCGTGTCCTGGTTCTACACCTTCAGCGACAAAGCATTGCAAACTGCATATAACCCACAAAAATGCGCTACAAGAGCGCAAAGTTACACTCGAAAACACGTATCTTCATTGTATGAGTAAAAAGCAAGGAACGCTAACTTCTTATGTTAATTTATGGTTAAGATCGACTTAAAATCACATCCACTTGTGTCGATAAAGAAACTGGCCATATGACTTATTCTTCAAATGGAGTTCCATGACCGTTATATTCGGAGCAATAATGGACAGAACCCTTCACGCTAATCGTTGACGACCCATTAAATGGAATCGATTCGCTGAGTGTAATTGTGCCTGAACTAATTTCAGAGGCTACATTGGGAGTCACTTTGGATGCACTATAGGCTCCTGTATGATCGAGGGTTACAAGAAGTGATTTATAGGAACTATTCGTAACAAAGGATGCTGAGATTCCCCCTACGTTTGCAGAATTTGTTTTACTATTTGCAGAACTCTTAGCAGTAAGCGAAATGGTCCAGAAAGGTCGATTCCTGTTGAGGTAACTAAGTGATAAATCACTTCCTACTGATAAATCATCATCTTGCCACTCATCGCAACCCGACATAGGTAAGCACTTAGAGGCTCCACTTTGCACGACGACAAGTCCATATCCTGAATCGCAACTTGAGATCCAGCGCTAGACGAAGAGCTGCTGCTTGACGAACTACTCGCTACAGTTCCTTGAACACAAGAGGAATAATGAGATCCATTTGAACACACTCCCTCACATATCGCTCCGGCTTGATTGGGATTAGATCCACCATATTGAACAGAACAGCTTGTTGTAAAACCAAGCTCCGTACAGGTGTTTTCTCGATAGCCTGGGTTCGTTTCGGTACATGCACAATATCCACCACTCAAGGCCTGATCACATGTTCGAGTACTCAACCCAACAGAACTTATGGAGTCAGAACTACTTGACGAAGAACTACTTGATGAAGAGCTACTACTTGACGAACTACTCGATGAGGAGCTGCTGCTAATCACTTCACCACTCACACTCGATCCGCTACTAGACACACTACTCGAATCACTACTTGATGAGCTAGAAAGACTTGAAGCTGAAGAACTACTCACAGAGCTACTACTCGAAAGACTACTACTCGAAGAACTAGCCACACTACTCACAGAAGACTCAGAGCTGCTACTTGAAGAAGCCTCTTCTTCACTACTACTTGAAGAAGCTACACTCGAAGCTGCTGATGAAGCTCCACTCGCACTTGAGCCACCGCCGCCGCCTGAACCTGCATTCTGCGTATAGGCTTCATTCGTAGAAGCCCAAAACTCACCTGTCTCGGGATTGTAACACCACCCAGCAGGAGCTCCATCTGCACTTGCGCTACAGGTACCAGAATAAAAATTAGCTGCTGACGGATCGCTATCAGCTTGAGCAATAGTTCGAAGCCCATTTAAAGGATTAACAGGAGGGTAATTTGAAGTTGATAAGAAACGGCGATCTGCCTCCGTATAAATCTGAGAATTCGAGCAATCGCTCCCCGCAAGTATGTCATTGCTCTGCACCGAAGCTAAGCTTGGAAAACCTTCACCTGAACAGCGCAAAATCTTGTTCTGAGTTTGAATTTTAATAGCAGAACCAACAGACTGTTCAATTTCTGTTACAGCAGCCTTTTTCGCCTCTTGGCGATAATCCAGAAGCATGGGGGTAGCAACGGTCCCAAGCACGCCTACTGTAGAGATGACCAGCAACAACTCAATCATGGTAAAACCATGCCTGTAGCTATAAGCGGCCTCTTTTAAATTATTCATTCTGCTAACGTTCTACCTTCAGCATTCATTATCTCAGAGCCTAGAATCCGTGATGTTAATAAGGGGTTAAAGACCCCCCCTTACCCCCTTCCACTAGAGATTAATTTTGGGCAAAGGCGTCTTTGGCTTGAAGTCTTTGCCCACCTTGACCTATGCTCCCACAGTGGCTTTCACGGTAGATAAAATTCGTAACATCGCAATCATTGCACACGTTGACCATGGCAAAACAACCCTCGTCGACGAACTCCTTAAGCAATCAGGTACTTTTAAGTCCCACCAGACGGTTTCTGACCGCGTAATGGACTCAATGGACCTAGAGCGTGAACGCGGAATTACTATCGCGGCTAAAAACACGGCCATCCTCTACAAAGACTACAAAATTAACATTGTTGATACCCCTGGACACTCAGACTTTGGTGGTGAAGTTGAACGCATTCTTTCTATGGTAGACGGATGTTGCCTCCTCGTAGATGCGGCCGAAGGCCCCCTACCTCAAACACGTTACGTGCTTTCTAAAGCACTTGAGCAAAACCTCAAACTTATTGTTGTTATTAACAAAGTTGACCGCAAAGACGCTCGTGCAGACGAAGTTCTAAACGAAATCTTTGACCTTTTCATTGAGCTCGGCGCCAATGAGGAACAATGTGACTTCCCTTATATCTATGCCATCGCTAGAGAAGGAAAATCCGGAACTGACTTGGCCCAAGTGCCCAACGCAGAAAACCTTGATTCGCTCTTCGAAATGATTATCGACAAGGTTCCCCACCCTAAACTCGACGAAAATCAACCTCCACGCATATTGATCGCAAACTTAGGCTACTCAGAATATCTCGGTCGTCTTGCAATCGGAAAAGTTAAAAGTGGCTCTATTGTGCGAGGTAAAATGGCAGCCGTTGTAGGCATTGACGAAAACGGCGCGCCCAAAAGCAAACAATTTAAAGTTCAAGCACTCTACACTTATCACGGACTTAAACAAGTTGAAGCCGAGGAAGTGGCAGGGGGCGATGTTGCCGTACTTGCTGGTATTGAAGAAATTGCCATCGGCGATTCCATTGTAGGAATGCCTGACGTTAGAGACTCCACTTATAACCCAGCAGCTTATGCTCTACCGCGTATTAAAATTGACGAACCAACTCTAGAAATTGAGTGGATTGTAAACAACTCTCCCTTGGCTGGTCGCGAAGGGGAGCACGTAACAAGTCGTAAGATTAGAGACCGCCTTCTTAAAGAAGCGATGACGAACGTTGCTTTAAGATTTCAAGAAGCAGACTCTGCAGATCGATTTATTTTAAGAGCTCGAGGAGAACTTCAAGTTTCTATTTTAGCGGAAACTCTTAGACGAGAAGGCTATGAATTTGCTCTAAGCCAACCCCAAATTCTTTTTAAAGAAATAGACGGTAAAATTCACGAACCCATTGAGCACGCTGTTTTAGATATTCCAGTATTCGCTCAAGGTGCAGTCACTCAAATGCTTCAAAAAAGAAAAGGGATGCTCCAAGCAGTTGCACAACGTGGAGACGATAGGATGCGTCTTGAATTTTCGATCCCTTCGCGCGGACTCATCGGCCTAAGAAACCAGTTTATGACCCAAACTAACGGGCAAGGTCTCTTCAACTTTTCATCAGCAGGATACGAAGAACACAAAGGTGACATTCAACGTCGCTTAACGGGCGCTCTTGTGAGCGACCGAGCTGGAGACAGTAACTCTTATGCACTCGTTGACTTACAAGAACGTGGAATTCTCTTTATTGGCCACGCTACGCAAGTTTATGAGGGAATGATCATTGGCGAAAATGCCAAGGAAAACGACCTCAATGTAAATCCTTGTAAGGCAAAACAACTTACGAACTTTCGTACTGTAAACAAGGATGATGCAATTGTACTCACCCCTCCGAAAAGCATGACAATCGAACGTGGTCTTGAGTGGATTAACGAGGACGAGCTCATCGAAATCACACCTAAGAACATTCGTGGCCGTAAGCGAATTCTTGCTAAAAACATGAGATAGATTGCGTAAGTACAAGTATGAGTAAGTATGTCTGGATTAAAACCCAAGACGGAAGCCCTACCCTTTGGAACAACGACATCGGCGAACCCTTTAGGTCTGCTAAAGGTGCCTTTCATGAAAGTCTTATTGTATTTGTAAAACCCGCTATTGAATTTGCTCAGCAACTGATTCTGAATGGAAAAACAGAAATCAATGTGGGTGAGTTCGGCTTAGGAGCTGGAACGAACTGGGTTCTTTTTTCGTGTCTGGCTCAACATCTCAAAATTCCCTTTAAGTATTTTGCCATTGAGCAAGACACAGAGTCTTATGAGCTAGCACGACTTAAATGGTCCGAAGAAAAAATTCTTATTCAAGAAAAAATCAAAGAGCATCTAGGTCTTGATGCAAAATTAAACATAGAATCACTTCCTCAACCTGAAATTTTTCCTTCACTCAAGATATTCAGCGATGAATTTGTTAAAAGAAATAAAAAATGTGACATTTGGTTTCACGATCCATTTGGCTCCGGAGTAAACCCCGAAGGATACACTGAAGAAACCTTGCAACTCTGCTCTATAAATTGGGGCAAGCCCTGCATTGGCTTAAGCTACGCTTGCAACGGGGCCTTTCAGCAAGCCTTAAAGTCCTTAGGCCTTACTGTAAATACACGTCTTCTAAACTCTCCGCCTCTTAAAAGAGAAGCCCTGGAATTTAAGACTCACTAAATCATTAAACAACATTCAGCTAAAAGTGCCGGTTAATGACGTAGGGGAAACCCGCATACGGTTTTATCTCTAAAGATATTATGAGTATCTGCAGAAAAACAAAATTCCTTATCGCAACTCTCGCTATAAGTTTTCAATTCTCACCCCAGGTCCAAGCGCTGAGTATCTCTCACACAAAAAACATCGCCGCTATTAATCCTGAAAAGAAAACGCATGTATTTGTTATTGGCTACGGCGGAGGACTTGCTGATCAGCTCTTTAGAACTGCTGTTAGCCGAGCTCAACTTTATGTTCAAAATAACCCCGAAAACCAAGTGGTTTTTATTGGCCCAGATAAAATAGATAAAAGCTCTCGCTACTTTGACTCCTACGAGGAATACACTCAAACTCTCAATAGACTTAACCTAAAAATAGATCTCCTCGATGAGCGATATCTTCTAAGCAATCGACTCATGGACATTCTCAGCGACTATACTCAAATAGTAAGTCTAGAGTTTGTTAGCCATAGTGCTGCCCACCAGGGTGTAGGACTTGATGACGTTCCACACAACAGCCCTCACTATGCCTATAAAAGATTCAATTCTGAAACAGCAGGCCTGAAGAACTCGCCAATAAACTTACTAAGAATGCTTATGTCATTATTCACGGATGCAACTAGGCTTTATGCAAGCCCCTAAACTGGCAAAAACACTTAGAGTCCCAGTAGCTGGCTCTCTTTCTTTTACAAATACTCAAGAAATATTTGCAAACAACAAATGGTACTTCAATGATGCAGGCAAATACCCCGCAGGAATGTCACGAGCCACTTACAACACAATTAGTTACGACAACGCAGATCACACTTGCTCAACAGGTCATTGCCACCGCATGAAACCAGAGCCTTATCCTTATGCAGGTTATTGGGGAAATCTCAACGCGGGCCTTTCGCATTACAAATTCTTTTGTGGTACCGCACAAGCTTCTGAGAACTGCAAAAAAGCAATGGCCCTCTCATTATTTGGATTCCCTAGTATTGTAAAAAACACGGATCTCGACAAAGAGAACTTTAAGTTTTTGGCTAAAGATTTTCTTTGCTCTGACTCTAACCGAGTCGACGAGCGCAGAAGATGTTTTCAAAAAATGGAAGACTCTCTCAGTAACCCTGAAATGAGTTACACTGACATGCTTCGCGGAAAAACACTCAACTGCAACTTTGAAAAATGCGACGTTGTCATAGAATGCACCGAAGAAGCTGGTAGCTGCCAGATCACACATGCGCCTAACAACCCAGAACCGCGCACGATGCAAAACGAGTTTAAAGCTTATGTAGAAGGCTTTGAACTTTTACAGTAATAACTTAAAGAGCATCGGGTTTCATCGCAAAATCATTCCCAAAGAGTCTTTTGAGCTCAAATAACGTAGGCGACCTCAATCGATCTCCCTCTTTGACCAAGGAGCACTCAAGGCTCTTAAAAATATCAGGATCTGATCTCAAAACTTTAAACGAAGTATACTCTCTTCCATCTAAATCTTTCTGAGTCTCCGGAATAAGATCGAGTGACTTTATTGCAGAAACGGCATTCCCTCGCTGAGTTGTCTCAAAATTAAAAGTTTGCTTCTTTGCCTGATCAAATTCGAAACAACACGACAATTGCTCGCTAGGAGGCTGAGGAGCATTCACGTAACTCGTAATAATACGTGTTTGAAGCCCACCGCTAAACGTCTTCTCCTCCACATAGCAAACTCGTTTGGAGTCTCGAGCAAATATAATTCGGTCATTCCCATTCAACTTTTCTGCATTTAGTTGGAGCCTCCAATCTTTGGAACGGGGTAGTTCGTTAAGCGGCAAAGAAAAGACCTTAGCAGTCTGCTCAGCAGATAAATCGCCAAGAGTATGCACGGGCTTTTTTGCCTCCACATTCGCTGAAAGAATGAAAATCAAAAAAAATAAAACTCTCACTTTTCCAGTATACATGAGTTCTCTTAACCAAATCTAAACATAAATGAGGCAGATTAATTCCGATAAAGATGCTCAAACATGCGCATCCGTATTTTCAGAGCTGTTGTGTGGGGCTCTTTTTTATTTTTATTAGGCATTAGACAACTAGAGGCATCCAAATCTGGTGCAAGATCGAAAGTTAGCTTGTTTTGCAGAGCAATGTTGTCCAATACTCGTTTGGGTATCATTCACGATTCTGTCACTCTAGAAGCAGAAATAGGTTCGCTTGCAGCGACATCTCCTGAAACTCAAAAGGCTCTCACAATGGCCTATTTAGATACACGTCAATTCTTGAGCGATCATCATCTTACAGAGAACTCTAGAAACGACGATCTCCCTAAAGGTACCATTGCTTCTTGGGAAAAAACTCGCACAGGTCTCATCGATCGTCTTTACCGAATTGTAGATGAAGCTGGACCAGAGCATAAAGTCTTTAAGCGTAAATTAGGACAAATTAGAGAGAGCACTCAAAAAGGAATGAGCATGCTTGAAGCCTTAAGAAGAGACCTCATTGCAGCTGAGACGGAATACCGAGCCGCAAAAAAGAAGGACCCTACGGCGAAAGAAAGGGACTACAAATTTAAACTTCCTTTTCAAAGAGAAAAAGGATCTGAGTATGATTTCTCCTACCCTACATCGATTTACTACAAAGAATTAGAAAGTATTATAAAAAAGCAGCCTCTCAACGTAGAGGGTCGGAATAGGGCCTTAGCTCAAGCACTCGAGGCCATGGACACAAAAATGCGCGCTGATATTGCAGAAATTTGGGCTGCCTCAAAATTGCAGGATTGGTGAGCATCGGGCAAGATGCTCACTATGTCTTTCCTAAGGAGTTTGGAATTCCAATAGACAGGGATAATCGCGACTTACAAGGTGAAATCGATGTCATTAGGCGACACCCTCTTACGAGAGCAATAGAACTAATAGAAGTTAAAGAAACTTCTTTCGCACACGCATTCAAAGTTATGCGAGGAGGCGAAGAAGAAGCAGGTACTCATCAAGCTCAATCACAACAAATGGACAAAGTTGAAAAGCAAGCAGAGCGCATTGGTAAACTCTGGAGTCAACTCAACCAAATTGCTGCCAACTCTGGACAACAGCTCGGACAAATTCATTTTCTCTCAATCTTTCCAGGCTCAGAAGCCCGTGTGGAAGCACAAAAAAGAGGTGCTTTAAGGGCTATGGGGGATGAAAATGCCGGCAATGTGAGAGCTCAGTCTCTTTTTAGTGGCGACAACAACAACATGCTTTTATTGCGAAGCCCTCCCACCGCTCAAGGCCCTCAATGGATCTACAACATAGTACCCTTTGGACAAGCCCCCTAAACAAAGAGCAAGCAATTTCAGGCACATGCAGTACATAACCCAGTATTGACTCAGTGCATTATTTCTTGTATATTCTCCCTTCGGTTGAACGTATAAATGAATAATAAAATTGTAGAATTTAACGAGTTCAAAAGATTAAAAGACGAACACTTCCACGCCAACAAGTGGGTGAACGAATACCGAAGCCACACGAAAGAAATGCTCCTCAACCAACTCCTTGAACAGCAAGAAAATAACTATCCTTTGATGGAAAAAAGCCCCAAAGAAAACAAACAGTTCCATGCACTTCTAACAGTGCTGGAAGAAAAGTCCAGCACTGCCTGGCTTAAACAAATCATTCAAGAACTTAAAACAAACGCGGTCGAAGCTTACAGAAAAATCTCAGACAAGCTTTCTTAATTTCGCTCTCCAAAATCAATTTCAGACTCTAGCAATCGATCGGCAGAGTTTAATCTTGTCGCTGTATGATCTACACCTTCAATAACTTCTGAGTCATTTAATCCCTCAAGAGTCCTAATAGCGCTGAGATCAGTTAGTACATTTGCCGCGAAATCAATTTTTCCACGATTCTTAGGCATTACGAAAACAAAATTCCCCATCAATAAGGGGCGAGTTGAGAGCATATATCCAATTGGGTTCGTATCTGGATCTATTGGTTTTTCTTTTAAATTCGCAGAAAAAGCATCTAATAGCTTTTCATTTTCATTTCCTATGCGTGTTGCGTATTTATGGTTTCGTAAGTTTTGAAGTAAAAAATCCCCTAGGCCCTCACTTAGTTCCTTAGGAGTCATTTCATCTTTGGTAGCAAAATCACTATAAAGATCTTTAGCCTTCGTGTTTTCACCTCTTGCTGCAACAAGCTTATCTATAATTTGAGAGTAAGCTGCTCTATTACCCGCTTTTCCTGCAGCCTCAAGCTGTGCTTCGAGTTTCCGAATTTCCTGATTCGTATAGAGGGTCAATCTCTCTAAAGACTTTAGAACTGTAGGGCGAATATTCGAATAACGAGAGAGGGGCAGATCTCTAACTCTATTCCAGCGTTCATTTGCTGCATAAGGCCCATCCACATCTGCAATCTCTCGAATAGCCTCTGAAAAATTTTGCATCATATTAAAATGCACCGCCGCTAAAGTTAACATTCCATCATCATCAATGGCTTTTATTGTGCTTTGGCGACTCCCGACCTTTCGAACAAAGGTGAGCTCTGCTGCGTCCCCAACTTGAGTTACCTTCTTTAACTCAATATCACCAATCGAGTTCACTCCTGCACTTGCTTGAAAGCAAAATGCCAAAGCTAGGAAAGTCAAAATAGGTTTAATTTTAGAAAATGTTTTCATATATAAAATCGTAACAAGCCCCATGGAAGCTGGTAGACTTTTTGAAAACTCAAAAGCCCCTTAAAGCCAAAAGAAAGAGCAAAGTACGGCAAGCTGTCTAAACTTTTTACAGTTTAGACACTATCAAACGAGTCTAGCTCGCCATCTCATTTATCTCTCAAATAACTCTTTAGTAATAATCAATCGCTGAATTTGGCTTGTGCCTTCGTAGATTTGGAAAATCTTAGAATCACGGTAAAGTTTTTCTACGGGATACTCAGTGCTGTATCCGTATCCCCCAAAGATTTGAACAGCATCGGTGCAAACCTTGTTACACATGTCCGCAGAAAAAGCTTTCGCCATGGCTGCAAACTTTGTATTTCTTCGACCTTGATCAATTTCATAAGCAGACTTCCAAACAAGAAGGCGAGCTGCTTCTATGTTCATCGCCATATCGGCAATCATAAAACTCACTGCTTGGTGCTTCACAATCGGCACACCAAAGGTTTTTCTTTCTGTCGAATACTTCATGGCATGCTGCATAGCTGCTCTAGCAACACCAACAGCGCCCGCTGCTACGGGAGGACGTGTATGATCAAATGCCTTCATGGCAATTTTAAATCCGTCACCTTCTTTTCCAAGAAGATACTTAGCGGGAATTTTTACATCGTTAAAAGTAATGCCTCTCGTGTCGGAACAACGCTGACCGAGATTCTTTTCTTTCTTACCAACTTCTACTCCAGGAGTATTAGCAGGAACGATAAACCTGACATACCACGAACACCGGCTTCTTTGTCTGTGTAAGCAAGTACAAAAAACCAGTTTGCAACAGAAGCATTGGTAATCCACATTTTACTTCCGTTAATGACGTAATCATCACCCACTTTTTTAGCTGTCGTCTTTACACCTTGAACATCAGAACCCGCATGAGGCTCAGTTACTGCATAGGCAGCCATAAGTGGTTCTTGAGTGAGAGGTTCAAGAAATTGTTTTTTTTGCTCGTCTGTTCCAGCTACAATGAGTGGTGCTTGAGCAAGGCCGTTGGCCTCCATCGCAGTGTACATACCACTGCAATAACTTGTAAGTTCTTCTGCAATAAGACAACCATCGAGAACACTTAACCCCAAACCGCCAAACTCAGGCTGAATGTGTGTGTTCATAAGTCCAAGTTCATGTGCCTTTTTAATAATGGGCCAAGGGTATTCACCCGTGACATCATAATGCTCAATGTGAGGCTTCATTTCTTTCTCGCCAAAATCGCGAGCAAGTTCAATAAGGCTAAGTTGTTCGGGGCTTAAATCGAATTGTGCCATAGGTGAAATTCAAGCACAGAGAAGACCCCATCGACAATTCATTTTCACAGTTTAAAGTAGATTTTTTCTTACTAATATTTTGCTATGGAGCGGCGCTCATTGCTCCAAAGCTCTTTTAACCAAATTAAAGAACGGTCTGGTGGTAATAGATTTAGAGCGAGATCCATTTTCTTAAGAGCTTCGTCGTAATGAGCGTTTTTGGCTAAGCCAATAGCTTCTTTTCTCAATTGATGAGCCCTCAACAATTCCTGATAAGAATAACAGAGCGCCGGCTCTCCCAGAGGCCTTGCCTTGAGAGCTTCCCAAGCTTTTAACCCCCCACCCTCATCTGTATGCATAAGGCATTTAGAGTAAGGAGACTCGGTCTTAACTGAAGCAAGACCACGCGCTCCAAACTCCTGAAACTCTGGTGGAGCAATAAAATCAGGCAAGCCTAAAAGAGCATGACCTAATTCGTGCGCAATTAAAAATTCACCCAAATAGCGTGATTGATCCTTAGGTGAAGCTTCTTTGATTTCTGTGAGCATTCTGAAACTTGAAATAATAACAAAAGCTGGATTTGCAAATCCTCCTACAAGTCGCGAAGAACTTAAATGCCGTGTCTCCATACGTAAAAAGTCAGGTGCTCTCATGGGAAAATTCGTTATCAAAACGCGCAAGGGTTGATAAGGGTTTTGATACCAATCAGGCATCAGCTTACTTCGATAGAGAGTTTGCCAAGAGGCTAGGTCATCGACCTTGTCTTCGGGAAGACTCTGCATATAGGCTTCTACATCAGGTGGAATTTTCTCTTCTACAAACGACCACTCCTTTACTTTAAAAGCAAAATGATCCTCAAAGCCTTGAAGTGCAGTTGTAACAGCTTCACGAGCAACAGCCGAAGAAACTGAAGGGTAACCTTCAATGTTTGCCAAATAAAACTCAACTTTTCTATCGGCAACAATGCGGTCTACTTTGTTTTGTTTAAAAAGAGATGAGGCTGCAAAAAACAAAGTTAAACAAACAGTGACCCATGCTCCAAGAGCAAGAAATTGCTTTTGACGATGTCGCTTTTCGATAATTTCAAGTTGGTGTTCAACGATTAAAGCGAAGTCTATTGTAGGTGGATAATTTGAAAACGGCGCCCCACAGGTAGCACAAAAACTCTGAGTCTCATCTGGAAGGGGATGTGCACATCTTCCACAAAAAATTGAGTTAGGTCCGACCTGCGATAATTCCACATATATTTTTCGGAGAGCCCTGAGGAAATAGCGTTAATTCGCGCTTAAGAACGAAATATTGGCGCCCTCAACCTCCCTCAAGCTAGTGAGTTCGTATAATCTTTTGTCGACTTAAAAACTCGACAAAAAAAAGTCGCTGAAGTTAAAGAATTTTCTACACTCAGCTTCCCGAAGCAAAAAGTAAGCAGAATCAAAGGTGCTCGATCGCCTTATCAAAAAATTAACAAAAAGCTCAAGCTATCAAGCATCTGTGTCGAAAAAAAGGAAGTTCTACGACGGTTAAGCTATTGGGACTAATAAGAAATTTCGATTTTTTAGCTCTCAGCATATCTGCGTATTAGTTGAGAAAAAGATGAAAGCAATTTTACAAATTTTTAAAGCGAGTGACATTAAGCCTCTTGCTTTGTTTTTTGTAAGCTTTTTCCTAAACCAAAGCCTCTATGCCGTAACTTGTACTTCGACTTCGGGTGGTGGAAACTGGAGCTCTGCTACAACATGGACAGGCTGTACTGGAGGAAACGGTCCATCCGCAAACACTCCCGGCAGTGCGGATACTGCAATTATTTCCGGACCGGGGACAGTCACAGTCGACACGACTCTAAGCGTTGGTGTTCTAACTATCAACGGTGGACTTCTCAACCAGACATCTAACCTAACTGTTAGCAATGCAACCCTCAGTGGAACTCTCAACATTGCGGGAGGAACTTTTGATTCAAATAGAATCCTCAATGTTCAAGGCCCAATGAATTTAACAGCTGGAACTTTTAACCCTTTATCGAACCACAACCGCAACTATGACGGGCTTGTAACAATAGATGGAGGAACGTGGGCAGGTACTACTCGTAAAGCTAACTTTGCTGGAGGCCTTACAGTGAACACAGCTACATTTACCTCAGGTACTGGGCTCCATCTTTTCGATACGAATGACCAAAGCATCAATGCAGCAGTGCCCATTAGTTTTAACATTCTAAGAGTGAATGGAATCAACCTCACAAATAATACAGACATAACCCTAAGTGGTAACCTTTCAGGAACTGGAACTTTTACCCAAGGAGTAGGTGCAACACTTACCTTACAAAGCAACTGCAATGTCACAACCCTTAACGCATCAGCCACTGGAAATACAGTTAGTTTTCAACGTGGTGGAAATATCACAATCAATGACTCTGTTGGGGGTTACTACAATCTTGACCTTAGCCCTTCTGCAAATAGAACTTACACCTTAGCCGCTGGAACCTTTGATGTTGCAGGTAATTTAAGTATTGGAAATGGCTCAAATTCAACAACAGTAACGGCTCTTAGTAACTCAACAACACTCAACGTGAGTGGAAACATAACAATTAATCTTAATGCTGAGCTTATAGCAGACAACAGCAACCCCTTTACTCTTGGTGGGGATTTCACAAACAGCGGTACACTGACTCCAGGCACAGGAACCGTGGTACTCAATGGATCTACTCAAAATATTTCTGGTTCCGCTGATTTTAATAATCTAAGTATTACAAACGGAACAAATGTCTTTCTAAGCAACAACATAAACATTGCTTCAACGCTACTCTTAAGCTCGGGGACAATCACAACCGACATTAACACCGTTCAAATGGGAGCAAGCGGAACTGTCTCAAGAACCTCTGGACACGTTATTGGTAGCTTAAGTAAACCTATACCTACTGGAACGAGCGTCAGTCGTACCTTTGAAATTGGAACAGGTGCTAACTATACCCCTGTAACCATAACTTTTGCATCAGTTAGCAGCGCAGGTGATCTCATAGCTTCTACTACAAATAGTGACCACCCTGAAATTTCTACCTCAAACCTTGACCCTTCAATAAGTGTAAACCGTTATTGGACATTCACTAATTCTGGAATTGGATTTACGTCATACGACCTAAACCTTAGTTACCTAAGTGGAAGCCCTGCAGATAACGATAACCCCGCCCTAGCGAGCGGCTATATTGCACAACGATACGACAGTGCTACAGGTACATGGAGCGAAGTAACACTTTCAGGCACCCCCACAAGCACATCAACAACCATAACTGGGGAAACAGATCTAGGCGCAGGAAATTCTGAGTATGCCATTGCACACAGACTCGCCACTCAAGTCGTATTCACACAAGAGCCAACTACTGCAACTGCGGGTGTTGCCATAAGTCCAACCATTACTGTACAGCTTCAAGACTCAAACGGAACTCTCGTCACTACAGCTACAAATACAGTGACACTTGCTATAGATAATAATCCTGGAAGCCCTCCTGGAACTTTAAGTGGCACCTTAAGCGTTGCTGCTGTAGGAGGTATCGCTACCTTCAGTGATATTTCAATCGACAAAGCAGGCACGGGATACACCCTGAATGCCAGTAGTACGGGACTTACAGGTAACACAAGTGCAAGTTTTGATATCAATGCGGGATCAGCCTCCCAACTTTCCTATGAACAACAGCCCACAAGTCAAACACCAGGGGATTCAATAGACCCCGCTCTTATCGTTCGTATTGAAGATAGCTACGGAAACTTAGTTACAAGTGCTACAAACACGGTCAACATAGCGATTCAAAACAATCCCAGTGCAGGTACATTAAGCGGAACAACTTCAATCGCTGCTATAGCGGGTCTTGCTACCTTTAGTGATTTATCAATAGACAATTCAGGAACGGGTTACACTCTTAACGCAACTTCAACAGGACTTACAAACATCGTAAGCTCTAGTTTTGATGTTACAACAAACAGTCTTGTCATTACCCAAGAGCCTAGCAATTCAGTAGCGGGCACAAACATATCACCCGCTATTACTGTTGAAGTTAGAAATGCTCTCGATGTGCTTATTACTTCTTCTACTAAAGTAATTACTCTTTCGATTTTAGATAACGCTGGAAGCCCTCCTGGAACACTGAGTGGAACCTTAAGCGTTGCTGCGGTAGGTGGCATTGCAACTTTTAGCAATATTTCTATCGATAAAGCAGGTACAGGATACACCCTTATTGCAACTGGAAGTAATGCTGCAAGCGATACAAGTGCGACTTTCGATATTAGCCCTGCAGCTGCGTCAAAACTACACTACGCTCAAGAACCTACAAATACAGATTCACAAATAACAATAGCTCCAAGTATTAGCGTTGAAATACTAGATGCATATGACAATCTCGTGAGCAGCGCTACAAACTCAATCACACTTGCTATTGGAACAAATCCGAATTCTGGCACGCTTAGCGGCACAACTTCAATTGCAGCCGTTGGAGGGATCGCAAACTTTACAGATATCAGTATAGAAAAAGCCGGAAGTGGCTACACTCTTGATGCAAGTGCATCTGGGCTTACTGGAGCAAGTTCTGGCTTGTTTGATATAAATCCAGGGGCTGCGACTCAACTTATTTTTTCACAAGAACCTAGCCAGGCAAATAGCGGGATTGTGATAACACCAGACATAAGTATTGAAATTCAAGATGCTGCCGGCAATCTTGTCACAAGCGCAACAGACAACATTAACATTTCGATTAACAGTAATCCAAGTGGCGGCACTTTGAGCGGAACTGCATCCATCAACGCCACCGGAGGCATCGCAGTTTTCAACGATTTATCAATTGATAATTCTGGCGTGGGCTATACCCTAGACGCAAGCGCAAGTGGTTTGAGTACCGCAACGAGCGTAGCTTTTGATGTACTTCCGGTTTGTATCAGTAAAACAGGAAATAAAAATTGGAGTAGACGACAAACTTGAATTTGCAATAGAGTTCCAACGGCTACAGACGCCGTAGTTATTCAAAATGGATCTAATGTAACATTAAACGTAGATAGCGCCTCCATCCTAAGCTTGACGGTAGATTCAGGTGGTACATTAACGGGGGATGGAAGTGGAAAAACTCTGAGCATTGCTGGAGTTGGAATAAATGACATCAAAAATAACGGAACGATAGATTTCACGGGAACCAACTCTGCAATTCTTCAAACAGCTACAGGTTCCTCGGGACTCGCCTTCACTCAAGATATTGGAAGCCCCTCTATTTGGAAGTTTAGCGTTATAGATTTTAACTCAATACCGAGCACTTTTGATAACATGACTTCTATAGAAATGGATGGGGACGCAAATCCCTTTCAAAACACAACTGCAAGCATATCCGGAACTCTTAACTGTGAATGGATTTTCTCAGGAACAACCTCACAAAACATTAGCAGCTCAAATATTAGCAACATGAATACATGGTCAAGTGGCACAAGTACTTTTACTGTAAACAACAGTAGTTCTTCGGGCCTCACGCTAAATGGAGACATTAGCCTTGGAGGTAATTTAAATATTAACTCTGGTGCGACTTTAACTCTCGCTGGAAGTACAAGTGCGCTCCCCAGCGTAAGTGGAACAAGAAGTTTTGATGCGAGCTCAACCGTTGTTTATTCAGGGTCAAGTTCGCAAACTCTGACGGGAGCCACAACTTTTGGAAATCTAATTCTAGCCAATACCGCATCAGGCGCGAATAAAACTTTAAGTATCAACGACGACATAACAATTGATAACACGCTCACATTCACTTCAGGGCGAATCGTCACAGGCTCAAACAAAGTGATAGTTTCCTCAGGAGCTTCCATATCAGGTGCTGGATCTGGAACAGGATGGGTTGCTGGTAATTTACAAAAGTTTATTCCTTCTGGATCTTCTTCAATGACTTTTGAAGTGGGAACAAACGGTGCCTCCACACCATCGCTTTTCTATTCACCTGCAGATTTATCTTTCACTGGAGTGGGAGCTTCCGGCGGTAGCCTTATTGTCTCTTCAAGTACAGGTGAACATCCACAAGTCTCAAACTCTGGACTTAACTCCACACAAAACGTTAACCGCTGGTGGAGGTTTACAACTAGCGGAGTAAGTGGAACTGCCCTCCCTTCGTTTACAAGTTATGACGCTGTCTTTAATTTTGATAGTAGCGATTTAGATGCTGGAGTGAGCACATCAAACTTATTTATCAACAATTGGTCGAGCAGCAGTTGGATAGGAGCTAGCACAGGCACACGAAGCTCAAGCTCAACACAAGCAACAGGAATAACCGCGCTTGGTGAATTTGCAATTGGCCAGCCTGAACCTGTTTCAGTGACAAAAGTATCTTCTGTCATTTCAGATCCCGTTAATGGAACAAGTTCTCCTAAAAGAATCCCTGGCGCTGTTATCGAATACACTGTTTCGGTCACAACACCTTCTGATGCCATTGCTCCTTCTACATCAACTCAGCTGAGCGATGACCTAAGCCTCGCAAGCCCAGCCGTAAGTTACACTCCTGGATCTTTAATTGTTGATGGTGCGGCAGAAGATGACGATGCGGTAAACGGAGGAACTAGTAATCCCGATGTCGGCAACTACAACACTCCTTCTAAAACACTTACAATAAACCTGGGTACAATTAACCCCGGCGTTACTAAAAATTTCAAATACCAAGTCACTATTAACTAAAGGATAACTAAGGTACTAGTTCAAATACGGGCGCTTTTTTCGAATCATTAATATTACGTATATACACTGACCCGTTTATCTTCCTAGCTTTTTCCATCACCTCTTCAATTAAGGCCATTGGATCAGGAGTTTCAGCGCCATAATGGGCAGGATCTTTATAATGAAAAGTACGTACATGTATACCACCTATATAAATGAAACCCCCGTAATAGTAATAACTGTTGTGAGGACTCTTAAGATTCATCTTATTCGTTTTAATTTTTGCAACGGGCACGGGAATCTCAGAAAGCTCTTTTGCATCTTTATCTTGAAGCTCAATCCAGTACCACTTGTCGTCCCGTCCTTCTTCCTGTTGCATTTTTACTCTGACAGGTGAATGAGTTAAACGCGCTCGAATAATCTGTCGGTTCAGTTCTGAGATTTTAGGCATCGCTCCGACCCCACTCGCATGATGCTTCTCCCAAAAACGAAAAAGTTTGTTGTTGGAATCCCACCCGTAAATATCAAAGTGCTCAAATCCATCGTCATCAAACAAACGATACTTTACACCCATACGCATGGGGTTAATGTCTTCTTGAACTATTGTAGAGTTAACCTTAGGACTTAATTGGTCAGCAAATGAAACTGCTCCCATGATTGTAAAAAATAGAAACAATTTTTTCATGGCCTATGAAGTGCACACATCGTGCCAAGACCAGCTCTTCAAGTAAAAGTATTTTTACTTATCCAGGTAGCTGATTATGTATTTAAAGCTCGATAATGACAAAATTTGCCCACAATGCGTAACTTCTAAACAGCACTGTACCTTTTTCTTGATTAAAATTCTATCTCAAAAACTCTTCTTTAAAGCCCCACAAAAAGGTAGCGGGCAGATGCCCAAAAGGTCTCTGACGCCTAAACGCCTTTGTTTTCTACGAGCTGGATGGAACGTAATGTGGATTCAACGAATACACGAAGGTCCCTTAAGTCAGGTTGACGCTGCAGAGGGAGCTTCGAAAGCATTGGTTTCATAGAGCGCAAATCAGGCTCGGTGTTCATGAGCAAAGTTCCTAAGAGTTCGTAGAGTCTTTTTTGTTCAAAAATAAACTCGTCAACAATTCTGCGAGAGTCGCCTGTAAAATCAACAAACTCAACGCCCACTCCACTATAGTCAGAAGGATTCGAAGACCCCACTGCTACTCGCTTTACCTGAGTCATGGAACTTAATACGGGACCACTTTCGCTCAACATAAAATCGCACTTCATGCGATCACCGCTTTTAATTCCCGTAACGTCGAGAAGATGTACAAAAGCACCCCCAAAAGAAATGTTCACGGCCTTACCTGCATAAACCCGATTTTCATTTCCCAGCACGAAACGAGAATGACTTGGGAGACGATAAAACTTTCTATTTTCAATCATAGAAGATTTGATGCGAGTTCCGCGAGCATAGACCTCTCTCCTTTGACTAAGCTTACATGCCCAGAAATTTCTTCCTGCTTCATACGCTCAACCACGTAAGCCAGTCCATTACTTGAACTATCTACATAAGGGTTATCAATTTGATAACAGTCACCCGTGAGAACAATTTTTGTATTATCCCCTGCTCGTGTAAGAATCGTTTTAATCTCATGAGGTGTTAAGTTCTGTGCCTCATCCACAATCAAAAACTGATTGGGAATACTTCGTCCGCGAATATAGGTCAGAGCCTCTACCTGCAACATGCCTTGATTCATAAGCTCTTGCATGCCACGAGCCGCACTACTGCTGCGACGACGGTGATCTGCTCCGCCCATTAAGAATTCGATGTTATCAAACACAGGCTGCATCCAAGGATTAAGCTTTTGCTCAATGTCTCCTGGCAAATAACCCACGTCTTTACCCATTGGGAAAATCGGACGAGATACAAGAAGCTTTTGATATTTACCTTCGTCGAGAGTTTTCAATAAACCCGCAGCAATGGCCAATAAAGTTTTACCTGTTCCCGCTTTCCCCACAAGAGTTACAAGTTGAATTTCATCATTCAATAAAATATCGAGCGCAAAACTTTGCTCAACGTTTTTTGGATGCAATCCCCAAATTCCCTCTGGTGATTTAATAATTGGAACAATTGCGCCCTGTCTTAAGTCATAGCGACCTACTGCAGAGTGACTGGGATTTACCTGGTCTCGCAAAATCACAAATTGATTGGGGTAAAGATCAGGTCGCTCAAAGGGCAACCTGCGATCTGTGTAAAAAGCAGTGATCTCCTTAGAGGAAACCTCAAAGACTCCCATGCCCGAGTAAAGCTCTTCAATGGTTACATGGTTGGTATCATAATCCTCTGAAGGAATTCCAAGGGCATCTGCTTTAATACGAAGGTTGGTGTCCTTTGAAATGAAAGTAACTGTTTTTCCAGCGCCCTTTTTCTTCATAAGTGCATAGGCAACACCCAGAATTCTGTTATCAGGTTTATCGGAGGATAAAAGTGGCACTTGGAGGTTGTCGTCTAAGAGCTCGACTTTAATACTGCCACCTTGTTCAAGCTTAACACCTGTTGAGAGCGAACCTTGCGCACGCAACTCGTCCATGTTTCGACTGAATTGACGAGCGTTACGTCCTACCTCGTTGAGATCTTTTTTAAAGCGATCGATCTCCTCAATTACTGTAATCGGTATGACGACATCGTTTTCGCGAAACTTATAAATCGCTTGCGCGTCGAACAAGAAAACATTGGTATCTAGAACGAAGGTCTTTTTTGATCCCACGTTTCGAGTTTAGAGCGACATTCAATAAGTTCCAAGCGCTGCAAAATCTTTTATTCTCTTTAATTTCGGTTAATTCATGTTAAGTGAAGTTTCTCTTTGTCCCATTTCAGTGCAAATCCAGTTCCACTGTTTAGCGACATGACGAAAGTTCACAAGATCATTCTGTATGCTTTTAAGCGCATGGCAGACCGTAGAGGGATCTTTTTCTGCGTAGTGGGCAATAGAGGTATTGGTCATCCCCAACATTCTCGAAAGAGATAAGAATACAAACTTACGAGCTAGGACCACGTCTGCCCTGCGGCTCTTGCCCAAAACAGCCGCTGTGCTCAAACCACAGAGCTTAGAGACGCGGTCAATGAGCTGCCTGGGGTTCATCCCAGTAGAAGTCATAGGCACGACTGCGGGAGCGTGGACGCCTTCAAAATCATAAATATCTTGGAGCGTAAGTTTGTGATTTACACTCAAACGAGCAATCGCGTTAATAAATACCGTATTTACTTTTCCTGCAGTCGAAAGATTTAGCTGAAACAACTTCTCTAGGACGACCAAATCAACTTGCACGTTATTTAACGCGTGCTGAGTCATCATGTGTCTCCAAAGATTTTCTTTAAATGCACGGTCGGGCTCTCCAAGCTCTGCAACAAGGCCAGAAAGCAATCGGCTATAGAGTTGAGGGTCAAGATCTTCCTTCAAGGTCTGAGGCGCTACAGAACTAGATACGGCGAAAGACGCACCTCTCTCTGCTAGGGCATTCAAAGTAAAGAGCAACTCTTGCTGAGTTTGAACCTTATTACGCAATTCCTCGATGTTTTCGAGAACTAGAATATCTGTTTCGTGACGAAATTTACGAATAAAAGCAAAGGTATTGTTTGAATCTAGAGCCCGTCTCCACTCGTGGAGAAAGCTCATGACATCCAAACATTCCATTTTTCTTTCGAGAGGAACCCAATGGTTGAGCTGCCTCAAGAGAGTTGTCTTACCGCTCCCAGGAGCCCCATAAACCCATATCACTTGATTGCCTTGTCGAAGCTGCGAAGCCCAACGATTGAGCATATGGTGAGCCACCTCAAACGAAGGCGACTTAATATAGTTAGGAGCGTGGATGCGTCGAGCTTTCTCTTTTTCGATCCTGTCTTTTTGAGGATTATTTGGCGTCAGCTGAATCGCAAGTTGTCGCGAGTGACCTTGAGAAAACTCACCAAAAGCAACGTTGCCCGAAGACTTCGTAACAAGGGCACCTGATGTCGCCTCTTTCTCTCGTGTTTGATTCAACATTTTTTGAGCAAGAGTTCCATCTTGAGGTCGAGCATCATGACAAACTTCAAAGGAAACTATTTTTTCACCTAAGAGAGATTCAAGAACCTCTTTCCACGGTTGAATAACCCTCAATTGAATATTTGTTCGTACTACAAAAACTAAACCGTCTGATTCTTTTCGGATGCGCGCTCGTGAGAGATATCTTTCACCAATTTGACTTAAGCCAGGATGGGATTCCCAGTATTTTGTGCACGCAGGGACATAAGTTCCTCCACTCCCACTCAAAACGGCCCGTTGGCCAACTACAACTTTATGCACGATCAACAATTTCTTTTCCGAAGAGTAATCTTTTATTACATGTACAGATCTTTTCCCCGCTGCATTCGCTACTTGTGCAGAGAGTTAGCCCGGGGACCATAAGTACAGTTATCCACAGTTTTTTGACAGTTGTGGAAAACCAATGGCACCTTAACGAAGCTCGTAGACAATTGTGAATACTTATCCACAATTGATGTGGATAAGTATTGCCGCCCATTTTCTCCTCGTTTTAGCTATTTTCTGCTCTTTATTCCTAATTTCAATCTCGGCAGCTCTTGTGGGTCAAAGGTACTTTTAACAACAAAATGTAGAGATAAAATTCCTTACACATCATGTGCATAGACTTCGAAATCACGGTGTGCCAAGTGCGCATCGACGCGAATACTCAAGCTTCTCCCCATGCGTTTTTCGAGCTCTTCAAGATACGATTTCATAGACTCAGTAATGTAGGCAGCCATATCTGGTGGCAAATAAACAACCAATGATTGTCCATCAGATGCCATCCGAGATTCCTTCTCGCAGGCTCTAAAAAGCCGATAAGCGTAGGTCTCTTTTGACTCAACGCGCCCCCAACCATCACACAAGGGGCACGAACCCGCCAATGTTTTAGAAAGACTCTCACGCGTTCTCTTACGCGTCAGCTCCACAAGACCCAACCCCGAAATAGGATAGACCTGTGTTTTAACGGGATCTTTTTTAAGTTCTTCAGAAAAAGCGGCAAAGACTTGATCACGATGCTCGGCTCGATCCATATCTATAAAGTCCACCACAATAATTCCGCCCAAGTTTCGCAAACGAATTTGGTAAGCAATTTCCTTGAGTGCCTCTAAATTTGTTTGAAGCAATGTCTCAGACAAATTCCGCTTGCCAACAAAGCGCCCCGTATTGACGTCAATCGATATCAACGCTTCGGTTTCATCTATCAAGATATACCCGCCTGATTTTAACCAAACTTTGCGCGAGGTAGCCCTCTTCACTTCAGTCTCAATCCCGTAACTCTCAAACAAGCTCAAGGATCCCGAAAACATCTCCAGACGTTTCTTAAGCTTCGAGGAGAAGAGTTGCATATACTTGGTCATCTGCTTATGAAGATGTTCATCATCCACAAGAATACGATCCACATCATCCGTTACACGGTCCCTGACAATTCTCAGAGCAAGATCAAAATCCTGCCACATCAAACCGATACTTTTTTGTTTATCAAAATTCTTTTTTAAATTTCCCCAAACTTTAAGAATATATTCGAGGTCATCTTTTAGATTTTTTTCCGTTGCTCCCTCGGCAACTGTTCGAACAATAACACCCCCCTTAGGAGGACGTATGCGATCTACGATCTCCTTAAGGCGATCTCTTTCCTCAGAATCTTCTATCCTTCGAGAAACACCTACCGTTGTACTATCGGGTAAATAAACCAAGTAGCGTCCTGGCAAACTAACGTAGCCCGTTAAACGTGGCCCCTTGCTCCCAAGAGGTTCCTTGGTGATTTGCACCATTACTTCATTGCCTTCTTTCAAAAGATCTTGAATAGGCCGCCCCTCTCTTCGCTTTGGAAAGACTGGGGTCGCTGCTGTGTCTGGTGCCTCTTCTTCGGCCTCATCAGCCAATTCGCGCTCTTCTGGATCAACCACGAGATCGATATCTGCTTCTTGATTTTTTGCCAAAGGATCAACGACTAAGTCGACATAAAGAAAACCTGTTTTTGCCAAACCAAGGTCAATAAAAGCCGCCTGCATCCCTGGTAGCACTCGCGCAACCTTGCCCTTATAAATCCCGCCCAATAAAGCCTTATCGTGCTCTCGTTCAACCAAAAACTCTGTTAACTCACCATTTTCAAGGCGAGCCACCCGAGTTTCACCAATACTGCGGCTAATAAGGATCTCAGAAGCTGTCATAATTTTGTCGCACCCACATCATCTTTATACATTTCTATAGCTTCTTTATCGAATCTAAACTCAGGAACTGTAACAAAAGTCCGATAAAAACTTTGATGTCAACAAACTTAATGGCACTTCTTCAAACATTGGTTAAAGAAAACGGTTCTGACTTACACGTAGCCGCCAACTCTGTTCCCATGATTCGCGTGCGCGGAGATCTCTTAAAACTTGATCTTCCCGTATTTAATCCAAAAGTTCTTGAGGAAATGTTGAACGGCATCATGTCCCCCAATCAACGCCAAGAAATGACCTCCGAAAAACAAGTCGACTTTGCAATTAAAATCCCTAACGTCGGCGTATTTCGTGTGAACTTATTCACACAGCGCTTTGGAATGTCGGGAGTTTTTCGAAGTCTACCTTCAAACCCACCAACGCTAGAAATGCTTAACCTTCCACCTATTTGTAAAATGGCATGCACCTACCCCAACGGACTCGTACTTGTAACGGGCCCTACAGGTTCTGGTAAGTCTACAACTCTGGCGGCCATGATTAACCACATCAATATGAACGAAAAAAGTCACATCATCACTCTTGAGGATCCTGTCGAGTTTCAACACGAATCCAAAAAATGTATGATGAACCAACGCGAACTTGGAAATCACTTTACAAGTTTCGGAGCGGCCCTCAAGGCTGCCCTACGTGAAGACCCTGACGTTATTCTAGTGGGTGAGATGCGAGACAAAGAAACAATTGCACTTGCCATCACAGCCGCAGAAACGGGTCACTTAGTATTCGGAACGCTCCACACCAACAGTGCGCCAAAATCACTCGACCGTATCATCGACTCCTTTGATGGCAGCGAGCAATCACAAATTAGATCCATGCTCTCAGAAAGCTTACGAGTCATTATCTCTCAAAAACTTGTAGCCACTGCTGACGGAAAGTCACGAATGGCTCTGCACGATATTCTCGTAAACAATTCAGCTGTAGCCAACTTAGTGCGTGAATCAAAAACCTTCCAAATTCCCTCTATCATGCAAACCGCCAAAAAAGACGGGATGCAAGTACTCGACCACCAACTTATGGAAGCTGTTAAAGCCGGCGTTATTGATGGACATACGGCATGGGAAACAGCCAATGAAAAATCACTTTTTGCACAATTCGCTCCCAAAGCCTTCCTCAACTTGGGAACTGGAGTCTCCTACGCCGGAAAAACCGGCCTCGATACTTCAATACTGACTGCAAAAAAACCGACTGGAACTTGATATCTAAATATTAAAACGGCAGTCCGGGTAGAGTCTCAAATCGCTGTGTTGTTTCGTTAAAATAACTTAATTCGTATCTAGGCTCTACGTTTAGAATAGTGCTTAGAGTTCGATCATAACGTTTTACATTTACTTTTCGAATATTGAGCTCAGGAAAATCATTTCGATATTTTAAAAAGTCATGTGACTTACCAAAAACTAGAGCAACTTTTTTCACACCCGGGTTCTTTTTCGAAAAATCTGCGATCTCTCGAAGCGCTGCTCGCTCCCTCATCAAAAACACTTCTCTCCCCAAAAGTTGCGCTTCTAAAGCTTCAGTATCAGATACAGGACTCACAGCTCCCCTTGCTATACCCAGTAATCTTCCTAAATTTGGATTCTCCTGATTCTTAAGTACATATTCCTTGTACTCACTAGCCGTATTCGTAGGATACATTGCATTCAAAATTCCTAACTGAAACAAAACCTCAACAGCCATGTCAGATTGAGAAACAATGAACTTCTGCTCATCTGTAAAATCTTCATAAAGCCTTGGAACACCATCAGGAAAATTAAGCTGAATACTTTTTCTCAATAAATCGCGCTCCTGATAATCAGGGTGCTTAGGATCAAAATAAGTTTCTTGATCAATAACGGTACCCAGGGACTCAAGAAATACGGGGGTTTCTGAGTGTTCTATCAAATACATCATCAACTGATGTTGAGACCTCATTAAAGCTTCATAAAGCTTTTCATCCTCATATATGCCTGGCGCTGAATGCATAACAGGGAAAAGATCTACCGTTAGTTGCTCTGCTTGCAGTACGCTAAGAGACAAAAAAGAATAGAGAAAAAAGAACTTAAATTTTTGCACCATAGAATGACGCAGATTCTAGGCGAAGGACTCCCGAAAGATACTTAAGAGGCCTTAATACATTCTTTTTAAGATTTATTGGTTAACTGTAGTATTTTAAGGAGTTGCCGGAACAAGTTCTGAACTTAAGTAGCGCTTACACGAAGAAGCTCTGCTCGATTATTTTCAAGTGTTTTTACTAATTTATCCACGTCAGAATAAACCGGAGCGCAGTGTAATCGAATACCCTCAATCAGATTATTAAATTTTGCCTCATCAAAATAAACATCAGCAAAGACTGCTCGTCGACTTGCATATTAAACCAAACATCTCCTGAGGCAGCCGAGTAAACTCATAGGGGAGGGTTCCCTGTAAAAGTGAAGCAGAAACTGCAGCGCTTTGATCAACTATTTTAGTTTCTTGAGGCTGAGGGTTTATAGCACCCCCGGTCTCCACAACCGTTGGAGCACTTAACTCAACTTCACTGCTCGCTTTTTTACCGAGGTTCCGTAAAAAATTAAAAGGACAAATCCCAATAAAACCAAAAAACCATAAAGCGTTCTCTTTGTAGAAAGCCAATGAGTTAACTTAGACTGCTCTTTGCGCTCACTATAGCTCCCAAATCTAAGTGGCTTACCAGATTGAGAGGTGTAAGTAATATTATCGGGCTTTACGAGAGCCGCTACTTTTTCCTTAAATTCACCCTGGTGTTGCTTAAAACGATCAATGACATCGACCTCATCAAGCCCCAAGTGCTTTGCGTACGAAACTGTAATTCCACGAACAATAGCCAATGCTGGAATAGTACTTGGCCAACCCTCCTCTAAGCCTTTCAACTGTTGAAGGTGTATTTTGGTCACTACGGCGATTTCCTCAAGGAAACCTTTTTCTCAAGCCTTTGCTTTTTGAGCCAAGCGCCAAGGTCGTGGAGACGCTTCTGTGCCCTCAGTTTTATCCTCAAGTTCTGACATAGAGCTTGGTGTAATCGATTCCCCTCCAAAGTCCAAAACTGCGTCAAGAATTTGCTACCTAAGTCCTCTAAATTGGGTCAAAATAAGGGTTATGGGGAGAGTTCCTGTGCTCCGTTGGGGCCGTCTTTTACTTGTTGCATCACTTTGCCTTGCCCAAGGCCCCATTTGTACACTCCAAGCCAAAACCGCCTCCTCTGTGTCCGCCAAAGAGATCCAAGACTTTAGCGATCTATTAAAACATATGCAGCAGTATCCGGACCTCATTCAAATTTTGGAGTCCGACCAAAAAAAGCTTGTTGAGGAATTCAAAAGCTTTGGGGTCTACACGCTTAGAGAACTCCCCGTTGATAGCTTCAAAAACCTCTATCAACGCTTCTATGCAAAATTTGTTGGCTTTGGGAAACAAAGAAGCTTGAAAAGCAAATAGCCTTTCCTAAAAAATAAAAGAATTGCACTGCCCCTTTCTGAGAAAAAAAGCATTGTTGATCTCGACCTCTGGAAATCAAAGCCAGTGAAGACCAAGTTAAACAAGCGCGCTACGTACTCTTCTTCACTTCGTTTGATGCGAACAAAGCTCTTCTTGAAATTCTAGAAAGTCCACGAACAAAAGAACTTACTCAGAAAGCAGAAGAAGAAAAGAAAAAGAAATTCCACAGCCTCTCAGCGCCCCAAAGTTCCTGGCACGCCACAAGAATCCAGGCAAGACCGGATGAATACCGCCAGGGGCTGACGAGCTCAACCTCACTCCTGTTGATCCCGAATTCTACAACACCCAACTTGGTAAAAAACTGGAAAAAGACTTAGGTGGCAAAGCTGAGTACTGGAACTACGACTTTGACCAAGACGAACTTTATGTCGTCGTCGGAAACGAAACGGGTAAAATTCGAGTGAAACAAAAAGATCAAGGAACGCGAATCATCCAAACGCGAGTGGGAAGCGGTTACGCAGACTTCCCCTCAGACTATCAAGGTGACGAAGCAGTGGATCTCAACGTAGCAAAAGGTCGCTTTCTTACAGGTAACCCTGCGGACCCAACTCTCTTTGGCGAATTTCCAACGCCTAAAGAAGAACTCGGAATTCCCGAAGGTCAAGTTCCACACAAGCATAAAAAAGGCGATGGCCACAATCACTAGCACTTCTCAGTCCAAGGTAAATAGATATTAAGCTGACGAATGCACTCCTTGTTAAGTATACATTTCTCATATCTCCCAAGATGTAGAAATGGTGCAAAACAGTGAATTTCGGTGCAAAAATAAATAAAACATTCTTCCTATTCCTCACAACGCTTCCACTTTTATCTCAGGCAAATACCTTTTATTGCACAGGTCGGATGGGCCCCTTTGAAATGACCCTGAGTGAATCAACTCTGAAAATTTCTGGAGTCGATGGGAACAACTGTACACTCAATGAAGATAAAACATTCAATTCAGATGAACGGAGTTTTTTTCAGGTATTAGGCGCCTACGACAACGACGGAAGAGCTTAAAGAGCTCAACTTACCTGAACTTATTTCGCCTGATGGTTACGTTTCTTATATCCACGATAAAAGTGATCAAATGACTGCGGCTTGTAACGACATATTTAACGGCCATAGTTTTCGTAATCTCTACATTCAAAATGACATGAGAAACCCTACACCCACTAGATTCCAAGACTCTGTGGTCAATGTCTTTAAAACCGATTCGGGCTGGCCCATCTTGTTTTTAAACAATTGCGTGCAAGCAGCTCAACAACATTAAGAAAACTTTTTTCTGTAACAACCTCGACAGTAAAAAAAGCTCCCAAACGCGCACTTTGCTCGTCACAATCAAAGTAGGGGTTTAATTCATAAAACCCTACGTGAGTTAAGTTCTTTGCTACAGCGTCAATGATTTTCACAACATGCTCAAGTGAAAGACCCACGTGGACTCGGAGCTGATACTCCCGGAGAAACGGACTGAGGAAAGGCATCTGATCACACTTAGCCCCAAAGGCTTAAGTGGGTCGATGGCTGAAAAACAGCGATCAAGGGCCTTATGAAAATCCAGTTCAAGATCATCCAAAGACCATAAGCCCTGAAACTTACTCATGGCGTAGTTCCATTGCTCAGGAGAATGATACTCTGGCTGCGCACCAAAGTTCCAAACCTTGGCCCCCCTTATTCACGAGATAGTGAAAAGGCGAACCCGAAGTGAAGTGTCTCAGGGTTACAAGGCCGCACGTCCAAGTGGGTATCTATATGAATTATTTGCATTCCAGGAAAATCAAAATCAACAGCTGCCCAATCGTGGCCTCCACCAACTGAAACATTCAAGGAATGTCGTCCCTTCGGACCATTTTCTCTTACCCAATTGTGTGACTCAGTAAGGCTTAAGCTGCCCTCAACAAAGTCACCTTCGTCCATAATTTGAAGATCCACCGTTGCAGGCATCTTATAAAAGGCCTTACGGAAATGCTCCGGCCCCATTGCAGCCCCGTCCCTACCTAAATTTGCAACAACGCCCTCGTCACTTGCAAATCCCCTCAAATAGACAGAATGCTTGTGCTCGCCTTCTCCCACACTTTGGGCCCAACGTTTAAACGAAGAGTCGTCGACTCGTTTTTTAAGATACTCAGCCGGTATCTGAAATTTCTTCCACATCATTTGAATCTTCCTACCATCTTTCCCAATAATCGTATAAACTCATCGGACTGATGTCGAAATACAGTTTTCTTCGTGACATCGAAATCGAAGGTGCGAGGCAGCATAATTTAAAGAACCTTTCACTCACGATCCCTCGAATTGGTCTTACAGTCGTTACGGGTCCTTCTGGGTCTGGAAAATCAAGCCTTGCTTTCAATACTCTCTTTGCTGAGGGGCAGCGTCGCTTTGTAGAGTCACTCAGCTCTTACTCACGGCAATTTCTTGAAAAACATGAGAAACCCGACGTCGACGCTATTCGCAATCTCAGTCCAACTGTAGCCCTCGAACAAAAAAACTATACCAAAAACTCGCGCTCAACCGTGGGAACTAGCACAGAGATATACGACTACTTTAGACTTCTCTTTTCTAAAGTTGGAAAAATGATTGATCCCAACACGGGAAGAATCGTAAAAAAAGATCTTCCCTCTGAAATCTCCTCCGAAGCATGGGGACAAAAAGGGGATCGTGTTTATATTTTCTATCCCTTTACTCCTCCCGCTAAGAGCGAAAAAAGTTTTGATCCTCAAAGCTTCTTAATGGAAAAAGGTTTTACAAAAATGCTTTCTCCGCTCAAAGATTTTGAGCTTGTTGAAATTGAAGACAAGAGCTCAGCTAAGCTTTTTAAAAACCCTGAACTTTGGATCATGGTTGATCGCCTTGCACTCGAAGAGGGCGAGCAAAGTCGTTGCAATGAAGCACTGGTCAGCGCCTATCACTACGGAGCTGGACGAGCTAAAGTCGTTGTTCTTAAAGGTGAAAAATTCATCTGGGAACGCGTCTGCTCTGAATTCCCTTCGGTAGATGGCGGGAAAACTCGTTTTCCTGAAAGCTCCCCGTTGCTTTTCTCATTCAACTCTCCTGCGGGTGCCTGCCCTACCTGCAAAGGCTTTGGGCACTCCCTCAAGATAGACCGTAAACTTGTTATTCCCCGCCCCCATTTGTCCATTTCACAAGGCGCGGTAGAACCGCTTACCAAACCATCTGCTAAAGAATGGTACCGAGAAATGGTAAGCTTCTGTCAAAAGAAGAAAATATCCATTCACCTTCCCTGGGAAAAGCTCAGTGAGTCGACTCAAGAACTTATTTGGACAGGTGACACTAACTTTCAAGGTATTGAAGGAATCTTCAACGAACTCGAAGACTACAAATACAAAATGCAAGTGCGCGTGTTTCTATCGCGCTACCGCAGTCCATTTTTATGTCCTGATTGCAAAGGTGCTCGCCTCAAAAGTGAAGCTCGAAATGTTTTCATTCAAAATAAGAACATTTGGGATCTTGCTCAGTTATCGATTGCCGATATTCAAGAGTGGTTTAAAACAACACCCTTTACTGAATTTGAAAAAGCTGTTGGCACTGAAATATTTAAACAGATCCAATCACGCATCGACTTTCTCATGCGTGTTGGCCTGGACTACCTCACGCTTTCTCGTCTCACGAAAACACTCTCGGGTGGAGAGGCTCAGCGTATAGCACTTGCCAATCAACTTGGAGCCCGGCTTACTCAAACTTGTTACGTTTTAGATGAGCCAAGTATTGGTCTTCATGCGCACGACACTGAAAAACTTATTGGTATTTTAAAAGATCTTGCCGAACTCAGAAACACTGTTGTCGTTGTAGAGCACGATCCAGACATTATTCGCGCAGCCGAACATCTTATTGATCTTGGCCCTGCGGCAGGCGAAAACGGCGGAGAACTTTTATACTCAGGCCCGGCTTCGGAGTTTGAGAAAAAGGCACCTAAGAATAGCCCTACGCTTAGTTTCCTCAGTGGAAAAGACAGCATTCCCGTTCCCTTGAGACGACGTCTGCAAAGACAAGAAGAGATGAACAAGGAAACTCGCTGGCTAAAAGTTTCGGGCTGCAAAACTCACAATCTTAACAACGTGGACATTAAAATTCCTCTTGGAACATTTACCTGTATCACAGGTGTTTCAGGCTCTGGAAAATCCACCGCTATTCGAAAAACACTTTATCCCGCTCTCGCGAAGCTTCTCCAACAAAGCACAACAGAAGTAGGTGATTACGAAAAAATATCGGGCTTTGAACCCATAAAAGACATCGTACTTATAGATCAAGGCCCGATTGGCCGAAGTCCTAGGTCTAACCCCGTTACCTACATAAGAGCTTTTGACGAAATCAGAAGTCTTTTTGCCTCTACGAAAGAAGCTCAAAGACAAAAGTTTCATCCTGGATATTTTTCCTTCAACGTGCCTGGCGGACGCTGTGAACACTGCGAAGGCGAAGGCTACAACAAAGTTGAAATGGTCTTTATGGAAGACCTCTACGTTCTTTGTGAGCACTGTGAGGGCAAGCGCTTTAAACCTGAGGTTTTAAAAGTAACCTACAAAGATAAGAGTATTGTCGATGTGCTCAACCTTACAGCTACTGAGGCACAAGTCTTTTTTGCCGAGTCTCGCAAGCTCAAACGAATGCTAGGTGTTTTAGTTAAAGTTGGATTGGGCTACTTAAGACTTGGCCAAGCGGCAACAACCCTCTCGGGTGGTGAATCACAGCGACTCAAAATTGCCCGTGAACTTATGGATATTGACCGCACTAATTTATTTTATGTCTTAGACGAGCCAACGACTGGACTGCACATGAAAGATATTAAAACTCTTCACAAAGTACTCCATCATCTCGTAGAAAATGGAAACACCGTTTGTGTTATTGAGCACAATCTCGAACTTATTAAAACTGCTGATTGGATATTAGATTTTGGTCCCGGTGGCGGTAAACATGGTGGCGATATCGTCGCACAAGGCACACCCGAAGATATCGTAAAAGCAAAAGCTTCTATAACTGGTAAACATCTTAAGAGTGTCCTTAAAGCATCACCGCAACTTCCCTGGAAAGAAATCCTAGCGGGAGCTTAAGCCCTTATAACCACTCAAAGTGAGAACTAAAGTGCGGTAATACTTTTGGTCGGTGTGAAAAACGTAAGCCCCTCAGTTCAGCTTTGCGCTCAACAACTCGCTCAAAGACTTCAATCACATAATCAAAATGCGACTGTGTATAAACTCTTCGCGGTATGGCTAATCGTACAAGATCATAAGTATGTGGTGTAAGTTCAGTGCCATTCATCTTACCGAACATGACAGTCCCAATTTCGCAGGTTCTTATTCCACCCAGCTCATAAAGCGCAAGCGCTAGCGATTGACCGGGCAATTTAGTGGGCTCAATGTGATCTAAAAACTTACGAGCATCTACATAGATAGCGTGGCCTCCAGGCGGCTCCATGACAGGAACACCGAGTTTTCTTAAGCCTTCGCACATGTATTCAATACAACGTGTTCGATAACCCAAATAATCTTCGTCTAGGGCCTCGTTCAGGCCAATAGCAACCGCCTCTAAATCGCGCCCCGATAATCCGCCATAAGTAGGAAAACCTTCGGTAAGAATAAGGTTGTTTCTCATCGTCTCAACCCACTTGTCATCTTTGACACAAATGAATCCGCCAATGTTTGCGATGCCATCTTTTTTAGCAGAGACAGAAATAACATCTGCCAACTCAAAAAGTTTTCGCGCTATTTGACGTGCTGTAAACTTTTGAGAGTCAGGATTTCTTTTTTTAACTAAATAGGCGTTCTCAGCAAAACGACACCCATCAATCATAAAAGGAATATTGTGCGCCTTACAAAGTCTCGCTACGGCTCCTACGTTTTCAGGATCGGCAGGCTGGCCCCCACCCGAATTGTTCGTAAGTGTCATCACAACAAGCCCGACCTTGGACCCTAACTCTTTAAGTTTTCCCTCAAAGAGCGCCAGATTCATGTTCCCCTTAAACTCAAAAGACGATTGTGTGTCCTTGGACTCTACACAAGGAAGATCTATGACTTCACACCCCCATACTTCAGCGTTTGCACGTGTTGTATCAAAAAGTGTATTTGAAATTACATATTGCCCCGGTGTTGTTAAACTTTGAATTATAATTCGCTCCGAAGCGCGGCCCTGGTGCGTAGGGATAACAACTTTATGCCCTGTAATTTCTTGAATCGTTTTTTCAAACCTTAAAAAGCTAGGACTACCTGCGTAGCTCTCGTCGCCTCTCATGATTCCAGCCCACTGCTCGGCACTCATCGCATTGGTGCCCGAATCCGTAAGCAAATCGATCATTACATTTTCGCTTTTAAGATTAAAAAGATTATTATGTGCCTCTTTAAGCAACTCTAATCTTTCGGCGCGTGACGTCTTTCGAATAGGCTCTACAACCTTAATTCGAAATGGCTCAATAATTGATTTAAATTTGTCTAGGCTCAAAAGTTCCCCCATAGACCCTCCGTTGTACAAGACCTTAAAGCCCTCGATCCTCCCTAGCAAGCCCCCTCTTAATTTGCCCTTTTAAATGTATTGGCATTGTTTTTGTAAGGCTCTCTTATATGAGTTTTGTAGAAGTTTGCAGTTTTCAATATCAAGGTATCGAAAGAAAAGAAATTTTAGTACAAGGCATTAAAAGTAGAGGCATCGGGCAGCTTTCGCTCAGCGGCAACCTTTCCTCTTCACTTAGAGACTCAAGAGACAAGATCAAAGCCGTCGTTGCTCAAATTGTCCCGTGGGGGCCTGTTGATAAAATACTCCTCAACCTCCTCCCCTCTGATATTTCTAAATTTACTCCACTTCTAGAACTTCCTATGGCCCTGGCTACTATCTCACTGCTCTGGCCAGAACCCCTAAATCCAGATCAAACAAAGCGACTTTCCTCTTTTCATTTCTCGGGCTCCATCTCACTCTCGGGTGAATTAAATACCTTTGAAATGACAAACGCTGACGATGAAAACGTCCGCAACTTTAAAAATATCTCTGAACTCTGGACATTTATTCTTAGTGGCGAAGTTCCTCAGGAAGATTACAAAATAGAAAAAAGATACATAAAAGCAGAGGCAATAAAAGCGGATGGCTGTGAATACGAAAAATTCTGGCTCCACATTGCAGCCGACACCAAAAGCCCCGTGCTCCTCATTGGACCACCAGGTGTTGGAAAAAGTTATCTCGCTCGCTGGGCCCTTGAGTGCCTAGAGGCAAAGTTTAGCCGTGTAAAAAGAGAGGAAATTGATCGTATCTGGACCCTCGCTGGAAAAGAAGAGATTCCCCTCATCCCTTTTCAAAATCCTCATTCACGAACTCACCTCTCAGAATTCGTGGGCGTTGCTCGCAACGAAATCCCGAGACCCGGAATATTCACCCTCGCACACGGAGGTCTTCTAGTTCTTGATGAATTTCCAGAGCTCGCTCGCGATAGTCGAGAAATTTTACGTAATATCTTAGATGAGAAAAAGGTTTTCAAAAACACCAAGGCTGGTTTCTGTACCTGGCCTGCAGACTTTTGGCTAATTCTCACAGCCAACCCTTGCCCCTGTGGATATGCCAGAGGTAACGACCTTTCTCGCTGCCGCTGCCAGGAAAATCATCGACAAAAATATATTGCTCGCTTTAGCGGCCCTCTTCTTGATCGAATCGGCGTTAAAATTTTTCTAGCTTCAAAACCCGAACGCTTAGCACCACCTCCACTCAAAACTAAAGCTACTTCTGAGAAGAATGTAGATCTCCCCTTTAAAGTTTCCCTCAATCCAAGAGAAAAAAATATCTACACGCAGCTCTGGAACTCCTATAGGAACAAGGTTGAAGAGAGTCCCTATAGTTTAAAGTTTTTTGAGGATTTTCTCTTGGAACAAAAAGACTTCTCCAAAGAGTGGCTCGTCCATGTTTACCCATAACGATGTCGCCAATAGGAATAAAGCGCCTTGCCCGTGTTGGCAAAACCTATTTAGCTCCGTAGCCTGTGCTCAATGCCTGCGCGACATTAAGAACTCACTTCTTCCCCGAAGTGTAAGCCATCAACTAGAAGGCAGGCTCAAACTTTATGCCATCAGCGAATACACTCCCGAAATGAAGAGTTTCATCTACTCTTGCAAATCAGCTGCCTTTAACGGACTCATGCCTACGCAAAAAAACATTCTTAAGGAGCTCTGTGAATTTTGGTCTGCGGAGTTAAGAAACAAGAAAATTGATATTGTAACAGCTATTCCAGGCCACCCCATACGAAGTAGAATGCAAAGTGATCTCGCCTGGTTTTTAGCTCGTTATCTTTCTAGGGCCCTAGGGTTGAAGGAGCCCCCCTCGATTCTCAAACGTAAAGTCTTCGTAAAAGAACGTATTTACAGATCGCAAAAAAGCCTCACTCGCTCCGAGCGCAAAGAATCCATCAACCAACAATACTATATACCCACTCCAGGAAACGAAGCCTTGCGTGTTTGCCTTATTGACGATGTATGCACCACTGGCTCAACATTGCTGCTTTGTAAAAAGTTACTCGAAAACTCTGGGTATAAGGTTGACTGCGCCTTCGTACTTTCAAAAGTACGCTCGCATACATACTACTAAAGCAAAAGCTAAGACCCGCTCAAAAACAAAAAAAGCCCGGCCCCTCCCCAATGGAAGGCCCGGGCTTTTTTTTTATAGATTGCGTGGTGTCGTCGAGCTACTGGCCTGCTGGCTGCATAATACCCGATACAAGTTTTCCAACATTCAAACGGTTGGAACCTAAAACTTGTGCGCTCAGACCCTGAACGATATCCCCTTTTGTTAGCAGCAAACTTCTAAGATCTTTTGTCGTTGCACGATTACTGTGCGCCTTTGCTAAGGTTATAGCCGCTGCTACGTGAGCAGCTGCAATAAAGGTCCCCTTCGCTTCAGCATATTTACTTCCTGGCGCTGTTGTTAAAATCCCTACCCCAGGAGCAGCCGTGATAACTGTTCTTGGACTAAAGTTAGCAGCTTCAGGTTTAACATCCTGATCATCGACACTGGTAACAGCAAAGACATTCGATTTTGTTACAAGAGAGTTAATAACACCCTTGCTTCTTTCGATGTCTGTTCTTCTGTTACCTGAGTTAACAATTACAGGAATGTCTTCGGCTTCAAGCTTTTTCAACTCAGCATCAAGTGTGCTTTTTTGAGAAAGGCCACTGCCCATTCCCTCAGGAAAGAATCCGCCTGTATCCACACCTTCACTTTGAGTAAAATCAACATTTGCTACTTGAATAAGAACAACATCAACTTTTTTCTTAAGCGAGTTCACATAGCGCAAAGCCTCGATAAGTTTATCAACACTTGTTGCTCCAGTTGAATCAATATAACGCACAGGAACGATAGAGACCTCTCCAAGGATGCCTTTAATTCCTAATCCGTTGTTGTGAATTGCTCCAATTACTCCAGCAGCAGCTGTTCCGTCACCTTGAATATCATAGGGAAATCCGTCGTTATCTACAGTATCCCAACCCACAAGGTCATCCACATAACCATTGCCATCACTATCTTTTTTATCAATAGGTTGTGGCTTCAACTGATCTGAGCCCGTGTTCTCAGCATCATTAATCGCAATGTTGCCTTGAAGGTCTTCATGGTTGTAATCAACGCCGCTACTGAGAATTGCAACTCTCATGCGTCTTACGCCCACTCCACCAACAGCCCAAGCTTCTGGAGCTCCGACTTGCTTCAAAGCCCATTGCTTTTCAGCTAAGGGATCACCCCCAGGATTTGCAGCAGGAGCTGCCGCATCTGCCGCAGCATCGTCGGCTACTTCTAGCTCCTTTAAAGGAGGGTCGAGAGTAACTTTTGGAGCCTCAACAATTGTCTTCATGTCTCCACAGGAGGCAAGGAGTAATAAACATCCTAATGCTCCGAGATTATATTTTTTTTGCACCGTTTTCATTTTCATTCACTCCATTCCAATTATTTAAGAACTCGGATTTTATCGACTGTGAAGCCTTCGCTTCGGTTATTACCAAATGGATCAGAGGGCTCGTCCATTACTGTACACTCAAAAAGATCCTGTCCAGAAGGATCTTGATTTCCGGTAGGGAAGCAACTTACGTCTCCATCCATTTCCGAAATTTCAGGCTCAGTAACAACTCTTTTTTCTTTTACTTTAGTCACAGAAACAAGTGAGTTTGCAAAACGAAGTGTTATAGAGTCGCCATATACAACTGGAGTCCAGTAATCTTTATTTCTGTGAGGCATAGAAACTAAGTCTCCAGGTATGAAAGATACCAATCGAAGAGCCCCGTCATAAACAGCTGACAAATCGATAGAGTCCATCAAGTTAGAAGCAATGTGGGCTTGAATGGCCTTCACACCGTCTTGCTTGATTGTTTTCAAGATATCCAAGTGAGATTCAGGGAGAGAAGGAGACGACCACTTGTATTCAATCTCAGTCCACTTCTTGTCTTCCATAAAGTTAACCACTTCGTTCGCTAAAGCTCGGGCAACGTTCAAACGTCCGCCTGATCTAACACGACCCGCAAGTTGTGGTTTCCAATCAGAACTTTCCATCAAAAGTTTCTTCAACGCTTTAGGATTTTTTCGAAGGTCTTTTCTATCCGCTAGAACCAAGGCTGCTGCACCCACAACGTGAGGAGTTGCCATAGAAGTTCCTGAGAAAACTCTATACGGATTATCAGGAGTTCCTTCGTTAGCAGCTAATTGACGGGGGTATGTACTAATAATATTCACACCGGGCGCTGCCAAATCAACTTTTTGGTAACCGTAGTTACTAAATTCAGCCAACATATCGCGGTTATCTGTAGCTGCTACTGAGAGCACGCCTTCTACATCGTAAGATGCAGGAAAATGATCTGTTTGATCGGCATCATCAGACTCGTTACCCGCTGCTGCAACAAAGAGAACACCGGCTTTTTCAGCCTGCTCAAGAGCAGCCAAGAAGTTTTGAGACTCTCCGCCACCACCAAAGCTCGCATTCACAACGTCAACTTTTTTCAAAGCCGCATATCGAATAGCACGGATGATATCTGCAGAATCGCCAGAACCCTCATCACTTAATACCTTAAGTGCGATCATTTTAACTTTCTGGTTGATTCCTGCAACACCAATACCGTTATTGGCGAGTGCGCCAATAGTACCTGCTACATGTGTACCGTGTCCGTTTCCATCCATAGGATCGGGTTTACCCGGAACGCCCATGTAAAGTTCAGTTTCGTTGTAACTAACGAAATTCCATCCAAAGATGTCATCCGCGTAGCAACGCTTTTTCTCAGCATCGATACAAATCTTATCGGCTTCAGGATCATCATCCTTCTTGTTGGCCTGACCGGCAAACTCATATTTATTGATATAGATGTTATCTTTTAAGTCAGGGTGAAGGTAATCAATACCTGTATCCATAACAGCTACGAGAACTTCGTCACTGCCCTTGGTCTTTTCCCAAGCCTTAAGGATTCCAATATCAGCACCTTCTTTGCCCTCAGTTCCCTTAGGAGCATCTTGACCGATATTGCTAAGACCCCAAAGATCTAACCACATAGGATCTGTTGTTCGATCTTTAAGTTCCTGATCCTTCGCAATAGAAACAATAAAGTTAGGTTCTGCGCTAGTAGCCAGACCTTTAGACATGAGTGATTCAGCAAATTCTCGTTCTTTGCCTGCAATAGACTTGCCGGCTACAGAATACATGTTGAGCTCAACCCAAACAGGTTCTGCTTTAAGATCTGGAGACTCATCTAATACGGCTTGAATATTATCAGCTCGTACGATGACTTCTCCATTTCTAAAATTCTGACCAAGATTCGCTTCTTGTTTATTTTTTGATTTAGAGCATGAGGCTGCGAGAATAACGCAAACTCCTGCAAGTAAAGATTTCCAATTGCACCTTTTCATTTTTCTTTACTCCCTTTCCTTAGAGATTACTGAACGCTTGTTTAGAAACTTGAGAAGACCACAAGGCCATGGACTGCTTTAAGTTTTTAAGGGTTATCTTTTCTTCTTGAGCACTTGCCTTGCCTCTAAAGTAACGGAGATACTCTTCTACTCCATTTTCGATATTGGCAGAGCTAAACGCCCAAGAGACAGTTGCAGGAGAAGAATTCGCTCCAAAGCTTGTTCCAGAGTTATTGGCAAGTTTTACCTTAGCTTTCAAGACATTTAAGGACTTAGGAAAAGCTCCAAAATCACTCAAATCTCTTACAACTCGGCTTGGGCCCGAAATATTGAATTCAACTTCTTCCTGACAATACTGTGGGTTACCTTCGCAATCTTTCCAGTTTTCTGTGACTTGAAAGTAAAGAGTAGGAACAAAATCAGTCCGCACAAAACTTACTGAAACCATATGTACTTGTTTGAGATTACGGTAGGAGTATCCAAGACTTTCAATTTTAGTCTCAGGAGTCTTCACCGTAGGACTCGAAGATACAATGGTTGCTGACTGTGCGAGAGGCAGTTGGGATAGAATTTTCTTAATGATCACATCGTTTTCTTCTCTCGAAAAAGAAAACTGCCTATCGTGCTTATACGTCGCTTCCACATCCCCATTTTTAACTGTACTTAAAAACTTGGGAGCCCCCTCAGCGATAGAACTCAATGCAAAGATTGAGCACACTCCGGCCATGAATGACCAATAAGAAATATTACTTGTTGTTGATTTATTAAATGCTTTTTTTAGCTTGTCAGTGAGTTGCACCCCACACCTCCTTTTTTAGGTAAAGCCGAAAATATTTCGACTGACATAAAAAAGATAGTTCTGTCGGCATTATTAAGATCAATTAAGCGGAGCGAAAATTTTTTTGAATTTTAAAAACTGAAAGAAACTACCAAGAACACATGGGCGGCATTGAGCAAAGTATCGCCTCGTGGTTCCCGCCTGACTGAAATCCGAAGCGTGTTCCACGGTCGTACAACAAATTAAACTCCGCGTAATGTGCTCGATATTCCAATTGTTTTAAACGATCTGTCTCAGTGAAAGATTCTGTAAGGTGCCTTTCGACAATCGGAATATAAGCGGGCAAAAAACTTTTCCCAACAGATTGCCACATCTCAATATCCTGATCTCTGTTCGCTGAACTGTAATGATCAAAAAAGATCCCACCCACTCCACGCTCGCGTTTTCGGTGTGGTATGTAAAAATATTCCTTAGCCCATTGACTGAACTTTGGATAAAGATCAGGCGAAAATTTATTCAAGCAGTTTTTTGCGACTTCATGAAAGTGCCGGGTATCCTCGTCTACGGGAAAACCCATCGGGGTTAAATCATAGCCCCCACCCAACCAACTTTTCTCTTCGGTTTCAATGTAGCGCACATTCATATGCACCGTGGGAACTTTTGGATTTGCCATGTGTGTAATGAGACTTACTCCCGTGGCAAAAAAAGCTCCGCTTGAGTCGTCCATGGGGAACTTATCTCCTCCAACGCCCGACCAATTGACAGCTGCTTTTTCAAAAACTTTGCCGCGTAAAACGCTCATTTCGCCTCCACCGTACCCCTTTTCGTAAGACCAATTCTTACGTTCAAAGCGCTGGCCTCCCTCGATCTTTTCAAATGAGCTTACAATGTTATCTCTGAGTGATTTAAGGAATTGAACGGCTTCTTCTCTATTCACAAACTTAGATGTAATACCGGGTTACTTCTTAGACAATGAATTTTAAGATGACATAGATCATAGACAAAACACTTATTTTTTTAGCTGATAAATCTTAGCAGGTTGACCCTTCTCTTTTCCACAGGTCGAAACGAGCTCTTGCTGAGCTTTTTTTAAGAGAGTCTTAGGCAATAAGACAACCCTCCCATGATTAAAGAGTCCGGCGTACTTAAGACTTGAAAAAGCAATATTGGTGCACTGATTTTTAAAAATATGGAAATAGGGACGCTTTTCGTAAATAAAGTCCCAATAATACTTCAACAGAGCAGCTTCTTCTTCATTCACTCGAATGCGTACTTCATAAGCAGCACATATGTTTAAGGGACCACTCAGTGAGCGACGAATATCATCAACGGTAGCCAAATCCTTACGAGTAAAATCACTGCGCATACGAATGTCTTCGTAAGGCTGACCCTTGTCTCCTAAGAGATAATAAAAAAAATCAGACTTCGTATCATCCGATGGGCCCCAGTCGTAGTATTCATCATCTAGACCCACTCCAGCGTGCCCCTGATAGCAGCTTTTCTTGTCTCCCAAGCGAATTAAAAGACTCACATTATGACAGAACTCTCCAGCCTGAGCTGCAAAACTTAGAAGCAAAATAAGGAAACCTAACAAGCAATCTAATTTTTTTCTCACACGAAGAAGCTAACGCAGCCAACGCGCAGCGTCAACCTTTTTGCGGCTTGCCTTCTCCAAAAAAAACCCCATATTAAAGGCAATGCAAAACCCCTATGAGACCTTAGGATTAAAACCTGAAGCGACTCAGACCGAAATTAAAAACGCTTATCGTAAACTTGCGAAAAAACATCACCCCGACCTCAACCCGGGGAATACGAAAAATGAAGAAAAGTTTAAAGAAATTGCAAATGCCTATGCCCTTATAGGAGATCCTGAAAGCCGTAAAAAATACGATGCGGGCGAGACCGAAGCCGCAGAGCAAGCGCAAAGACAACAATACTACTCCCACTCACAGGCGCGACCGAATTCGAGATACTCTCAATCTTTTGATTTTGATGATGACATTTTAAATTCTATCTTTGGCGGAGCTGGCGCTACCAGCTCACGAGGCCGAACTCGAGCTGGAGCCACTTTTTCTATACCTGGCGAAGACATTGTCTATCGAATGGAAGTCGACTTTAAAGACGCCATCCTAGGCACCGAAAAAACACTCACTCTCCCGGGCGGAAAAAATCTTCAAACTAAAATTCCACCTGGAATTAAAAGTGGTCAAAAACTTCGCTTTGCGGGACAAGGTGGACCTGGCCACGGAGGAGCACGTGCAGGCGATCTCTATGTTGAAATAAGTGTTCGGCCCTCTGAAGAATTCACGCGTGTTGAGCAAAATATTGAAAGTGAAATCGAAGTCCCACTTGCTGAAGCACTCTTGGGCGGATCAATTCCCGCCAACACAGTGGATGGCAGCATCCTATTAAACATACCTGCGCATTCCAACACGGGCACCAAACTACGCATTAAAGGTAAAGGCGTTCCCTCTAACAAGGCTGAGCGCGGTGATCATATTTTTAAAATCAAGGTCATGCTCCCTAAAAAGCCCGACCCCAAACTCGACGCTCTCGTTCAACAGTGGCGTGATGGAAATACGGAGCCAAAGGACTCAATCAAAACTGAGGAGACTCAAAAATGAAACTCTACAGCTTAGAAGAACTCTGCATAGAAGTTGCCATCGAAGAGGAGACCCTTGAAAGTTTCATTCAGCGTGAATGGTTAAAGCCCCTGGACCAAGACACTATGAAATTTGACGACGAAGACATGAGACGCTTGGTTCTTATCCTGGAGCTTCAAAGAGATTTTAACGTGAACGAAGAAGGCTTAGACATAATCTTACACTTACTTGATCAACTCAATTCCTTGAAAAAGCTTACTCTTCATAGCAAAACTTAAAAAAAATATAAAAAGCTGAGTCCTCAGAAAGAGAACTCAGCTTTTTTTGTAATTTTAAATTGAGCTTCTAAAAAACCTAGAAGTAAACAATCTTGATCTTCATTTGACTGTAGCCATCGCTATCCGCTTTGCGGCGAACAGTTGAAGCACACGAGGATGTCGTTCTTACACAACCATGACTATTTCCACCCATTGTATCTACGCCACTGTGAATGGCCATTCGGTTACTCGACCAAGGACGGAAAGACTTAAAGTAAGTCGGATTATGAACACTATTTAAATAATGGCCATTGTAAAAAAGATTATCTTCGGTATCGATAACGCTATGAACTCCAGCGGGAGTTTTCTTAGCGCGTTGTCCATCTGGATGGGAATCAAGACCACCGATAGCATCACAATCGCTCAGTGTTGTATTGTAAGCTGTACCTGCAGAGTTTAGTGAGTAAAGCTTAAGCTTGCCTTTGCGGCCAGGAGTACTTGATAAGCTAACCAATACGCAGTTAGTTCTTCCACCACACCAACTCAAATCTACACCTGTAGGAGCTTGAACTCCTCCGTTCCCTTGTCCACCGGCAGCACCTTGATTTGTACCTCCTCGACCCCCGAAAGCTGGGGAAGCAATTGCCATAGCAAGTGTTACAGTTCCTAATAAATTCATTAATTTTTTCATTTTGTTTTGCACCTTTCTTCCCCGAAATCGATTGGGGTTATGAAAATGCTTCTAACAACTCATAACGCGATGAACCAGTGCCACTACCGACAATTAAGAAGATTTGTGTCAGGGACACTCTACGTAACAAAAAATGACGCTAGTGCGTTACTGCTTTATTTTTATTTTTAATGGAAAAAGTGTCCAGGTGTATGGAGAAAAGGGCTAGGCACCTTTGAGCATTTCGTCGAATTCTTTAGTGGCGCCACATGAAGTGCAACCACCTGTGCCGCATCCACCCTCACTGCCATCGGGATTTTTAGTTGAACAAGCTCCCTTGCCGCAATCATCTCCCTTGCCGCAGGGTCGATTTACACCGTGATTCCAGTGGAGTAGTTCCCAATCCTTAAACTGCGAAGCTGCAAAATTTCTTGCTTCACGAAAGCTATCAAACTCCCAAGATTTTTCTTCACGCAGCGGAAAATTATAATGAACAAAGACCTGAAAAATTTCTTTATCGAGAGTGGGATCATAAACCGTGTTAATTCCGGCTTCTCGCTCTTTTTGAGTAAAGACCACAAGGTCTAACTCTTCTTCCTTGATTTTCATGATGTCTTTAAGGCTGCTCACGTCTTTTTCTCTACTCTGAATCGGTATCGTACATACTCACCAATAGCCTCAAGTGCCCCCAAGGGTCCATAAGCTTTTTCACTTTGGAGCCCTCTGTAGGCTAAAATAGCCAAGCGCTCCCCTTCTGAAAGGTCGCTACTCTCAGGATCCCTGTTTTCCGAGAGCTCAGAAATGCTTTGCTGAGCAAAAACTTCACTCATTTTAGCAAGCTTTGTATCCTCTTCAGCCCTCATGCTATTTCGCACCTTATGAACCAAATCCGGGAAAATTGTATCAAAAGGAAGCTCTCCTGAAAGAGTTCTTTTATTTTCTACACTCCAGGCACCAAGTCGGCCCAAAATATTTTGTCTAAATTCCTCTACTTTTTCTGTAACTCCAAAAAGCTTTTCGCTCGCTTCAATCTCTGTTGCGCTCGGCTCTTCACTTTTTCCTGTGATCCTATTTTTAATTTTTTCTCCGCGGGAAAGTATCATAACTTTTTGGACATACTCTTGAATCATCTCTCGAATCTTAGGGAGTTGACCCATACTCAATACGCTGCGTATCTCGCCATCAACCATAGACATCCATTCTTTATACGCTAGCTCAATAAGCTGCGGATAATCATGATAAGCCCCAACAGGCTCTAGCCGTAAGTATTCAAAATCAGAACGCCTCAACACATGCGCTCTTAATTCACGAATAATTGAAAGAGGCCCCAAAGTTTTATTCTCTGAATTCAAAGCTGCTCTCTGGATGAGAATTCTTAACTCACGCGCAGAAGGACCCAAAAGTCCCTCATAAAAGGGCTGACTTTGATGCTCCGACTTTAATTCTGCGAGATGAGACCTGAACTCACGTTTTTCTTCTCCCGTTAAACGCTCAGGCACTTCGCCTGTATCATACGCTTTTGCCTTTTCTAAAGGATCTAGGCTTTCAAGAACTTTAGACATCAATATAGTTTTATTTTTTGTCATGGGCTTTTTAAGACGCGACATCACCGCCCATAAAGCCAAAACAGCCGCCGTATGTGGAAGAACTTCTTTGGCTTCTTTTAATTTTTTTATCTCGCGATCATATACCTGAAGTTCATCACTGAACTTTAAAAGATAGGGAACTCGAATAAATTCAAAGCGGCCTCTAAAACTAATAAATTCCGGATGCTCTCTAAAAGCCTCTAACTGATGATCGTTTGTAGTGGCTATAAAAAGCGTGTCCAAGTCACTGGCATATGGCCCCACTTGCATACGTGAGTTTTCACTCGTAGAGAGCAAATATTTAAACGATTCCAGGGGACGTTTAAGAAGATCGCTAAACTCAACAACGCCTCTATTGCCCGCAACAAGATCTCCTTCGAACTGATACAAATTTAAACTCTGAAGAGAGGGAGGTAAATTCGACAATGATTGATCCAATGTTACCTGTCTAACATGAGCATCTATACCAAATTGTGGCTCAATCACTGCGAGTCCGCTTCGTAACTGATAAGACAAATAAAAGCGTTCAACTCGTACATGACGATACACCTGAAGAAGATCACCTTGGTATTCACTTAAAAGAGTTTCAAAAATGAGTGTATTCTTATGACTCAACTCTGCGTTCTCGTAACGACTTCTCAAATACTCATAATCGCGATCACTTAAACTTAACTCCTTTTTCCAAGACTCAAGTATCTCCAAGCGGTCTTGCTTTGGAATCAAAAGCAGAGGGTTCTCGTGTAACTCTGAACGAAGTATGGCTCCCAAATCCTCTGTTGGCCAAAGAGCATATGAGTCCATCTGATTAGCAACAGCATGGGCAAGTCCAATACTCTTGCCTAATTTCTGTAGTGGAAAAACCCATGAGAAAGTGTAGAGTGCGCCTTCGTTTGTTTTAGAAAAATTCTCTAAACCTGCAAAGAGGTTACGACAAAGCGTCGTCTTGGCAGAGCCATTCGGCCCATGAAGCACAAAAACTTTGTCTGCACGGCCGGTTTGAGAAAACCCTTCCAAGAGCTGCCAGATCTTTTTTTGAACTTCATGTTGACCAAAGACAGGCTGAAAACGATCTCCGTAATGCTGCTTAAAAATAGCCGCACCACCCGACTCTGTGGGACCGAAATGATCAAAGGCATCGCAAACCCAATCAATAGAGTTTCGCAAATAACGACGTGGTTCTCTCGCCGCTTGAAGAGTAAAATCCTCGAAGCTAAAAAGTCGCTGCTCATCAGCAAATCTTTTTTTGGCTGTGTTTCGAATCTTATTCAGCACATCGCTTTGCATTTGAGTCATATATTCTCATTATGTCAGAGAATAAGAGCCTCGGCCATGTGTGAGCTTGCGCTAAGTTACACGTAGCCCCTAAAATATACTTACATGCAGCGGCATCTACGCAACTGGCCTTTCTTTGCTTACGTTCTTTTAAGCCTTGCTGCGCTCTATTTTCATGAATGTTGGCGCGATGAGATTCAGGCCTTACTTATAGCGAAGGCTCCAATAGGGATTAAAGACTTTTTCTGGGAGACTCTTCACTTTGAAGGGCATCCTTTTCTTTGGTTTTATACCCTAAAGATTTTTTCGCCTTTTGGCGTTCATCCTCTCGGCCTACAACTTGCGAACAGTTTGTTCATGATCGGCACTGTTGCACTTTTCTGGTGGAAGTTTCCACTCCCGAGCTCACTTAAAGCCTTATTCGTTTTTAACTACTATTTTCTATTTGAATATGGCGTTGTTGCTCGCTCCTATACTTTAGGAATTTTCTTACTCTTCACCTACCTTGCCTTTTATGATTCACCCCAAAGTCGATATCGGAACCTATCTCTCGTAGCACTCGTGCTTTCCATTCAAGTCTCAATTTATTCTCTTATGATCGCATGCGCTCTTTTCATTCCGTACTTCTACAAAGAGATAAAACACAACAAGAAGAGCACTTCTATTGCAACGTTTTGTATCCTCCTTTCGGTTCTTCTTGCCATTTTACAAATGATCCCCGCAGAAGGCCAAAGCATGAATAGCCCAGCTCTCCTCAAGCTCGACTGGAGCGCCTTTCTTCAAGTTTTTTCACGGTTGGGAGAGGTTTTCCTCTACATTCCGCCCGTGCAGTTTTATCCGCGCCTTTGGCCCCTACCGTTTCCCTTCATGCCTGCACTCGTTTTCCTGAGAGGCACCTTGGCCTTGTTTGCAATTTCATCCTTTTGTTATTTTTTGTATAAAAGAAAACCCACTCTTTGTTTTGCCTACTTACTTGGTACCTGCAGCATCCTCGCTTTTTCCTATATTAAATTTCTTGGAAGCATAAGACATATGGCGCATCTCCTTGTGCTAATCGCACTATTCTATTGGCTCGCTCAAAAAGAGCGCTTCAAAGAGCTTAAAAACGAAACATCTCAATTTTTATTCTTAGTAGCATCACTTTCGGCGCTGTCCGGAGCAATTCTTTATTGCGCCGACATTGTGTATCCTTTTTCCGACGCAAAAAATGCAAGTAAAGTGGTAAGCGCATCAGATAAACTCATAATAGGCTTACCTGACTTTGCAGTGAGCACTCTCTCAGGCTACTTAGATGGGAAAGAAATTTACTATCTCAACACTCAACGAAGTGGAACTTATATAAAATGGGACCATCCCCCAAACGCAGAGACTGTAAATTTCAAAGAATCTATTCTCGAGACACTTGATAAATACAAAACCAATGAAGCCCTCTTCGTCACAAATAATCGTCCGCTAGCAGGATTTCTTCAAAACTTGATTCCCAATGACATCATTTACGAATCCAATATCTGTATAGTTCCTGATGAGTGTTACATCGTAGCCAAAATTAGAAGGGCTATGTTTAAAAACAAAAAGGACTAAGGCTTTCGCCTCAGTCCTTTTAAATAACTTACAACTTATTGTTTAACTAAGCTTGAGCTTCGACAAGAGGAGCAATAAAGCCCACATTGCGAGCTCTTTTAACCATCTTAGTAAGTTTGCGCTGATTTTTAGCACTTACACCTGAAACATAGCGAGGAACAATTTTGCCTGATTCAGAAGTAAAGCGCTGAAGAACTTTCAAATTCTTATAATCAAGAATGAGGTTCTTATCGGCTACAAAAGGGCATACTTTGCGGCGGTTGAATGAACGACCACCACGAGGACCGTCTTTTGAAGACGCATCAAAGTCTTTGCTTTCGAATTCTTCACGTGTAGGGTTTTTAGAGTCTTTATTATCCATAAATTTTGCTTCTCATAGAGCTATACCCATCAATGGGCTAGCTCAAGCGAATACTTTCCTATTGCTTTTTTGTTGCCTTTTTAGCCTTTATAATGGCCTTTTTGCTTTTTTGAGCACGGCGTTGACGAATTTTTTTTGTTTTGCGGTTATCTCCACGTCCCATAGTGTCTAGTAGCTATAGCACTAGAGCGGGCTAACGGTAAAGCTATCTAACAAACGAGATTGCATCTTCTCGTCATCCAGGCCATAAATGCCAACTTTGTACTCTCCGACTTCGCGATAGAGCCGAATGGCGACATTCTCGTAGCCATTATAGAGCTCCTGCTGCTGATCCCTAAGCCATCCTAGAGCATAAGCAGAGCCCGGCTCCAAATAAGGAGAATTTTCCTCGTTGAGAAAATCACCCCTAATAACCTGCCGCTGTGTGCAAATGTTTCGAATCGAGACCTCCATCCAGTTCCCCTTTTTGGGAAGCGTATACAGCACCCAGCCCCGCTCCTGGTTGATCAAGTAAGGAAGCCATACAAAGCCCCCGTCACAACGATAATCTGCAGGGGAACATAAAGTTTCAGAAATTACTATGGGATTGAGAACAGGTAGCCGTTCTCTCATATTGAAAATTGCACGCTCTTGACGAGACCCTACACAGCCCTCATTTTCAAGACCCACTATTTTTGCATTACTTGCGTAAACTGCACTTCCAATGAAAACAGAAAGGAATAAGACCCCTACAACTGCAACTTTTCTAGAATTTTGTCTCAACAACATCACCTCTCCTTGGCGTTAGCCTAGGAGAAGTATCGGAGATTTTTTTAGAAAAATCTACTTTCATCAAAGGATTAAAATAATATCCTTTGGATCCGTTCATAATGTAGCGGCTTTCACGGGGATTGGGCTCAACCAATTTACGAAGGCGGTTGATGTTGATGTAGATGTTATTATCGTGGCGAAGGGGGTTATAATCTTGTCCCCAAATCTTTTGTGCCAAGTCTTCTTTTGAGAATTCTGTTCCTGGAGCTTCTGCCAAAAGTAACAAGATGCGCATAAGCGTAAACTTGTTGTGGAATGGAATTTCACCCAAGTGCTTTTCACGCACATAGTGACTGTTGGGATCGATAACCATGTCGAGCATTTGCTCGGGAACAAAGTGAAAATCTTCAAAGAATTCGTTTACAAAACGCTGAGCATGTTCAGATAACTGCTGAAGCTGCTGCGCCCACGCATCGTAGCTTTCTTCTTGAAAGCGATTTACAATACTTCGCTCAGCTTCTGCGTTGAGCTTGTTTATGATGGGATAAAGTTCAATCAGTTGCGCTGTAGGAACAGATTCTCCCAATTTTCTTTTTAGAACAAACTCAATTAACTTAGCCCGCACATAAAGTCGCTCGAAAGAAGCATCTTTAGCAACGCGAGACATTTCTTGTGCCTTACGGAAAGCTTCTGCGGGATATCCCATACGAGAATCCAAGCGTCCCAAAAGCTCCAAACAAACCGCTACGTGGCGATTCATACTAATGTTTTGGTGATACATGAGAGCTTCTTGAAGCATCGCACTCGCTTGCTCGTGCTGTGCAGACTCTCCTGTTCTTAAAAGAACCTCAGCCTTAAGAAGGCGAAGTCTCATCAACTCTTTTTCTTTATTCTCACTGGCTGCAATCACAACAAGCTTATCGATAATTTCGTTCGCTTTGTCATAATCACCTCGCTTAATGCAAAGAAGCGCTTTTCCTCGAAGCATTCTTCTTCCGAAATATGAATTCTCTTGGCCACCGATCAAATCGAGAATTTCACGGTAGAGCTCTCCGGCTCTCTCGTACTTACCTACAACTGTTTTTAATTCAGCTAAGGTCATTTTTGAAAGAAGCGTAATGCGACTTGCGCCTTTTGCAACAGCACCTGAATCGGCCGCAAGACCTAAGAAGATTTTTGCTTTTTGCTCGTCTTCTACAGCTGCATAGCAAGTGCCAAGAGCCCACAAACAGTATTGGTATTCGTAACTGTTTCTGTTGGCTTTAAAAGTTTCAATGGCGTCGTTAAATAAGCTTATCGCTTCAGAGTAACGCCCCTGTTTACGACAAATATTACCTGCAAGGTGGCTTACCCACGCTTTGTGCATGGAATTGCCCGTTAAAAGAACGAGTGCATCCAATTTTGGCTTTAACTCAAGTGCTTCGTTGTACTGTCCGTCACTTCTTAAATTTTCAGCCATTCCATAAACAGCTTTAAAAGCCAAATCGTTGTTATCTAGCTCTTCTGCTATTTTCAAAGCGCGATCAAAATAATTTTGAGCTGAATCCGTAGAATCTTCAGTCGATGTTAAATAACACCCATCTTGTGAACAAACCGTTCCAACTCCATAGTAAAAATGTCCCAACTGAAGTTTTTCTTCGGGTGTTGATACTGGAATTTTTTCTACGTCTGCGAGATATCCCACGATGACTTGCGAGGAGCGAAGCTCAGTCGCAATCCGTGAAAGATGATAATAAGCTTCAAGCTTTGTCTCATTCTTCAGCTTGGGAGTTTTAACAAACTCCGTCAGAAGTTTTTGTCCCACGTCTAAATCAAGCTCTCGAGTCTTGATTTTCTGAACAATTTCATTGAAATTTTCAGCAGTTACGGAAAGAACAGGGGATTCAATATTCGTTTTCGTCATATGCTCGGTAGGGCGACTATATCAAAAATGATGCGACATGCCAAGAAATGATCTCACAATAATGTAATATTCTGTCAGGACCCTTAAATGGCAATACTTGATACGCCCGATCTCCTTAGACAGTGGACAATCGCTAACCCGCTTTCGGTTAAAACGATTCCCCAAAGAAACAAGATACTTATGCTGCATCCGCAGCACTATAAAATAAGCTACGCCATCAACCCTCACATGAGGCTTCCAGACGGAAAACTCAAGCAGGTAGATAGCTCAAAAGCTACAGAACAATGGAAAAAACTCGTTAAAAGCCTAGAAAATTGCGGTCTTGAGGTAGAAATCATGGATTCTCAAGCCAAGTTTCCAGATATGGTTTTTGCTGCCAATCAAAGTTTCGTTTATTGGAATCTCAACACAAACAGACCTGAAGTCCTCTTATCGAACATGAAGCACTCCGAGCGACAGGGTGAAATCCCTTATTTTGAAGAGTATTTCAATGCCCACGATTACAAAATCCATAAAATTCCGCAAGAACTCAGCTTTGAAGGAACTGGCGATGCCTCTATAGATATAGAGAGAAAAGTTATTTTTGCAGGTTATGGAATGCGCTCACACCCCTCAACTCCCTCGCGCCTCTGCGAATTAACAGGATACCCCGTAGTCCCACTCGAACTTAAAAACACAGATTACTACCACCTCGACACTTGCTTTGCGCCCCTGGGACCTCGAGATGTTGTCATTGCCGACGATGCTTTTTCGGATGAAGGCCTCGACCTTATATATGCAGCTTTTGAAAACGTCATACACGCAGACCATATTGAAGCTAAAGAATCACTCGCAGCAAACCTTTTTTGCCCCAATGGAAAAGATGTCATCATTGAGGAACAAAACACTCGACTTATTCAACGTCTGAGCGGATTGGGTTACAATGTCCATCCCGTAGATACGAGCGAATTCATTAAGTCAGGGGGCTCTGTTTTTTGCCTCAAACTTTTTCTTTGGTAAAAAACTTAAAGATGGGGTTTTCGCGAAAGCCCCAGATTTATGTTTTGGAGCGACCGAGGTGACCGCGCATAGGGTCCCGAGGGAGTGAAAAACTTAAAGATGGGGTTTTCGCGACAGATACTAGCCGGGCTCAGTCATTTTTTCGGGACGCACCCACTCTGTAAACTGCTTATCAGTTAAAAGTCCCAACTCAATCGCAGTTTCACGGAGCGTTTTATTCTCAGCATGAGCCTTCTTCGCAATTTTAGCAGCATTGTCGTAGCCAATATGCGGATTAAGTGCGGTTACAAGCATTAAAGTGTTTTCTAAATGCTTTGCAATGTTAGCTTCGTTTGGCTTCATTCCATCAAGACATTTTGCTACAAAGTTTGAACAACTATCAGAAAGCAACTCAAGGCTTTCCATGAAATTATAAATAATAAGAGGCTTAAAAACATTGAGTTCAAAATTCCCGCTCGCTCCTCCAACATTGATAGCGACGTCATTTCCTAAAACCTGACAACAAACCATGGTTAAACTTTCGGACTGAGTCGGATTCACCTTACCAGGCATAATACTAGAACCGGGCTCATTTTCAGGAAGTGCAAGTTCACCGAGTCCGCAACGCGGACCACTTCCTAGCCAACGCATATCATTTGCAAGCTTCATGAGAGTGCAAGCTAAAGTTTTCAAGGCTCCGTGAGCAAACACGAGAGCATCGTGAGCTGCCAAAGCTTCAAACTTATTGGGAGCTGTCACAAACTTAAGTCCCGAAACTTCTGAAATCTTTAAAGCAACTAGTTCAGCAAATTTTGGATGAGTATTCAGGCCCGTGCCAACCGCAGTGCCTCCTTGCGCAAGTTCTCGCAGCCGAGGCAGTGCCTGTTCAACACGCTATATATAATAATCCATTTGGGACCGATAGCCCGAGAACTCCTGACCAAGAGTTAATGGAGTTGCATCCATCAAATGTGTCCTGCCTACCTTAATCAATTTAGAATATTTTTTTTCAATGTCTAAAAGTGCTTTTTGAAGAATTTTCATTGAAGGCAAAAGTCTTTTCTCTATTCCCTCAACAGCAGCAATGTGCATCGCAGTCGGGAAAGAGTCATTCGAAGACTGACTCATGTTCACATGATCATTGGGATGTATAGGCTTTTTTCCGCCTTTTTGCCCCGTTAAAATTTCATTTGCTCGCGAAGCCAAAACTTCGTTTGTATTCATATTACTTTGAGTGCCAGAACCCGTTTGCCAAACAACCAGAGGAAACTCATTTGCATGCTTTCCGGCTATTACTTCATCAGCAGCTTGAGAAATAACCTTACACTTTTCTTCATCGAGTTTTCCTAACTCCATATTTGCTAAAGCTGCAGCTTTTTTTAAAATAGCAAAGGCTCGGATAACCGAAGCTGGCATCTTATGATTCCCAATTGGAAAGTTTTCTATTGAGCGCTGAGTTTGCGCTCCCCAGTAGTGGATTGCCGGAACTTTGACTTCACCCATGGTGTCGGTTTCGATGCGAAATTCTTCTGACATGCCAATTTTCTACTTCAAGGAGCAAAACTTTGTCGACCGTCAAAAACTGAATAGTCCCAAACTGCAAAAAGGTAGCGGGTACGGGTAAAAAGTAACTAGGTACCTTTTATAATTTGACGCACCCTAAAAAAAACTTAATGCACTCCGATAATCTTAACGAGAGGAAAATATTAACAACATGGAAATTTCAGACGTGCAAATTTACCTCATGAACGAAGAAAAGCTCAAGGCCTACGCCACGGTCATCATCGATGACGTCTTTCTCGTTCGCGACCTCAAAGTTATTCAAGGAAACACAGGCCTTTTTGTCGCTATGCCCGCCAAAAAAATGAAAGATGGCAGCTACCGAGACATTGCCCACCCTCTCAATCAAGAAACACGGCAGTATTTTGAAAAGAAAATTCTTGAAGCCTTTGAAAAGGCAACCTCTGGAGAAGGAAATCCAGAAGAAGAGAAGCTAGAAGATAATAATCAATAAATAGAAGCCTTCTTTAAAACCTGCGATTCCCTAAATTCTAAAAGTGCTGCTTTAATTGCGTAATTAGCTAAGTTCATTGCTCGTAAGTTCCATTCCGATGAAGTTGGATTAAAGAGCTCGACAAAACTTGCCTGAACGCTACGTTCAAGTTCAGAATTCGCATAACCAAAGTTTCGTCCTCTGTTCTCAAACACAATTCGACTGAGTGTTTGAAGCTTAGAAATTATAGAATCTCCCAGGGTTCCAAACTCAGCGGTAAAAGCAAGAACGCGTGCCTGCCGTGAAGCCTTCGCATGTACAAAATCTATAAAATCTCCTCGTGTAACATAAAACCCATCGCTCTCTGGAGAAACCACCGAAAGTTTATCCACAACTTCTACCTTTTGCTTAAATGAAGTCAAAAAATCGCGATCCCTTTGGCTCTCCAAACTACTGATAAGTTGTAATTGGTCTTCTTTACCGAGCCCCGTATGAACATCATAAAGTAAGAGCTCTTGATACAATGGAAGAATCTCATCGAGAATCTTTGAAAACCACATAACTTGTGGCTCAAAGTCTTGGCCTCCAAAATAGACCCCCTTAGGGTCACTGTACTGTCCACCCGCAAAAGCTTGTGTGAACTCCTCTCTGCGACTTCCACCTAAAACCGACACTCGCAAAACATCACTCAACAAAGAAAAACCATCACGCCAACGAGAGCTTAGTGATTTTTCAACCGACAAAACGGAACGATACTTTTCAAAAGCATTGCTTTCTAAATGAGGAAATTTTTCATGAGAAAAAAAATTGCGATTTAAATCGACATTACTTTCTGTGACTCGAATCCCTTCAACATATCCATAAGGATTGAGGACATGAACAATCAACACTCCTAAGTGATCTCTATCCAGATCTGAAAAAGTATTCGATAAAAATTGTCGCTGTATTTGAGAACCCAAAGGAGCTTCAACGCCGTGCACACCTGAACTTAACATAAAAAGTTTTTGAGGGGTCTTAAGAGGCGGAAAATAGAGTGTATCTAGAAAAAGATTCTTATATTTTTGTGAAGGCACATTAAACACTCTGTGCTCAACACGCGTGCCCTTTAAGCCCCAAATGCACTTGAGAAGCTCCTCACGATCTTGATGATAACTGCTCTTCTCAGTAGCCCCTAAAACGTATGACACTTAAGTTTAGAATCGGCTAAAAAAACTAAAGAATAACCTTAATTAAACTCTCTCAACCTAAACTTAACAATTTACTCAGATGACATAGACTCCTGACAAAAAACTATCTTAAACTTCAGTAAAGTATGGGTAATATTAAACTAGGGGGATCTGTGGTTTTAAGGTCTAAACCTTCGTTGGGATTTACTATGATTGAAATGCTGATGGCCATAGCGGTTATTGGCATCATAGCGACTATCGCCACAACCCAATACATTGATTACAGAAACGACGCTAAAATTGCTGTCGCTCAAAAGAAACTCATTGAAATTAGAGAGTCTATCGTTGGTAACCCCGAATTTATCGCAAATGGCACCTACGTGAAGAGGGGCTTTTTATCCGACAATAACAAGATCCCCGACACTCTTGATGAACTTGTTAACATTGGCGGCAATGAGGAATACAATAACTTTGAAAAACGTGGATGGAATGGGCCCTATGTTAAAGATCTTGATAACTGGCAACTTGATCCTTGGGGCGGCTATATCTCGTACTCCGCATCTGAACGATGGCTAAAAAGCTGTGGTCCAGATGGAATTTGCGGCGGTGACAACGCAGCCGATGACATTATAATATCTTTTGAAACGCGCAGCCTCGCATCTGTATCCTCTAGCTCATCCTCTGCAGCGCCTATAGATGGTGGCTGGTCAAACTGGTCGAGCTGGGTAGATGGATCATGTACCCTTACGGCCCCCGCTACTTGCGGAACTGGATATATGACCCAAACTCGCACTCGAACATGCACAAACCCTACACCCATAAATGGTGGTGCAACTTGCGGTGGTGTTGCCGAAGACCAAAGAAACCTTTCCTGTACCGTTGATTGTCCAGCTGTAAATGGTGGTTGGTCCTCTTGGGGCGCTTGGGTTGACGGCTCATGCTCGGCTGCATGTGGCGGCGGAACTTATTCTCGAACTCGCTACCGCACGTGCTCAAACCCCACACCCTCGTATGGAGGCGCAGACTGTGCGGGATCTGATTCAGAAACAGAGAATGACGTTGTTTGTAACATAGAAGCTTGCAGCAACCCCTCTCCGCCAACTGCAACAAAAGCATGTAACTGTGAATTAGATTCATCAGTTGATCCAAGCTGCTTAGATTCTGAGCTAGCCACTTGGTACACCACCGACTGGCAAACTCACCCCGATCAACAAGGTACTTGTCCTCAACCTTGTGATTGCAACCTCAATGCAACTCTCAGCCCGTACTGTAGAGGAACAAATAATGCGAACTGGGCTACGAATACTTACAAAACGCACTCTTACCAATATGTAACGTGTCGCCCCGCTTGTACGTGTGACTTAGACTCAGGAGCTAATCCTTACTGTACAGATCAAAACGGTACCTACTGGGCTACAAGTACTTACAAATCTCACTCTTACCAATACATGAAATGTCGCCCCGCTTGTACGTGTGAACTCGATTCAGGAGCTAATCCCTACTGCATGGATCAAAACGGTACCTACTGGGCTACAAGTACTTACAAATCTCACACTTACCAATACATGAAATGTCGCCCCGCTTGTACCTGTGACTTAGACTCAGGAGCTAACCCCTACTGCATGGATCAAAACGGTACCTACTGGGCTACAAGTACTTACAAATCTCACTCTTACCAGTACATGAAATGTCGACCCGCTTGCTCCTGTGACCTTAACTCTTCTACGAACCCCTACTGCATGGATGAAAACGGTACCTATTGGGCTACGGCTACCTACAAAACTCACACTTACCAATACATGAAGTGTCGCCCCGCTTGTAATTGTGAACTCGATTCAGGAGCTAACCCCTACTGCATGGATCAAAACGGTACCTATTGGGCTACCGCTACTTACAAATCTCACTCTTACCAATACATGAAATGTCGCCCCGCTTGTACATGTGACTTAGACTCAGGAGCTAACCCCTACTGCATGGATCAAAACGGTACCTACTGGGCTACAAGTACTTACAAATCTCACACTTACCAATACATGAAATGTCGCCCCGCTTGTACCTGTGACTTAGACTCAGGAGCTAACCCCTACTGCATGGATCAAAACGGTACCTATTGGGCTACCGCTACTTACAAATCTCACTCTTACCAGTACAGGGTTTGCCGACCTGTTTGCACTTGTGATCTAGACTCTGGAAGCAATCCTTATTGCGTCGACACAAATGGTTCTTATTGGGCGACTGCTACCTATAAAACGCACCCCTCCGGTGGACTCTGCAGCTCTCCTCCGACTCCTCCGACATATGCTGAATGCTCTTGCTCACTCGACATCACAGTAAACCCAAATTGTATGGAGGGCGGCACTACCTTAAGACACACGGCCTCCTGGTTAGCAGACCCTGATCAATACTCTACATGTAGAACAGCTTGCACGTGCTTGCTCGATGCGTCTGTCACCACACAATGTGTTTCTGGAGGAGAACTTGTAAACACCGCTTATTATCAATCGCGTCCTGAACAATACGGGAACTCAGCTTGTTACACACCTTGTAGTTGTTCTCTAAATCCAGCAACGGTTACACAATGTATCGACGATGGAGTACTTGTAAATACAGCCGCTTATCAAGCTAGTCCCGAGAGATATAGCGACCCAAGCTGCAGTGTTTTTTCAGAGTGTAGTTGTACCCTGAATCCATCAAGCGTGACTCAATGTATTGATAACGGCAACCTTGTAAACACTCAAGATTTCCAAAATAGCCCTGAACAATATAACGATGCCGATTGCTTTACGGCTTGTAGCTGCACTCTAAACGCTTCAACAACTACTCAATGTGTTTGGGATAGCCAACTTCTCAATACCCAAGCTTGGCAAGCAGCTAGCGATCAATATGATGATCCCAACTGTCGGACTCCTTGCAGTTGTGAGCTCAACCCCAGCACTCAAACTCAATGCATTGATCAAGTGAATGATAAGCTTGTAAACACTCAGGCCTGGCAAGCGGCCAGTGCTCAATTCAATACAAGTTGTCGAACAGCGTGTAGTTGCAGTTTAGATGAATCTACCGTGACTCAATGTGTGTCAGACGACAAACTTGTAAATACAGCGGCTTGGAAAGCAGCTACTGCTCAGTTCACAAACCCTCTCTGTAGAACGCAATGTACTTGTGGCTTGGATGAATCGACAGTTCCTCAATGTGTTTACCAAGGTCAACTTGTAAATACCTACGGTTGGAAACGCGCCTACGGGCAATACAACTTATGCTACGAAGCTTGCAGTTGTAGTTTAGACGCTGTAGAGACCCCAAATTGCAGAAGTGGCGTAACGAACATCTTCTGGACAACTTCAACCTGGAAGTCATCCAACTCTTGCCCTTAACATTATTGAATAACTCGGAGTAAACTACAGATATGTTGCATAAAAAAGCTCTCCTCAACGGATTCACGATGGTCGAACTCTTAATGACCATTACACTCATTGCAGTGATAAGCGCGGTCGCAACGACTCAATATATCGACTACAGAGATGATGCGAGGCGAACTATCACAGAGAAGAAACTCTACGAGTATAGAGACGCTCTTGCTGGAAACCCCGAGCTTCTCGCCAATGGCTCATATATAAAACCCGGCATTATCATCGATGTACGCGAAGTCCCGACATCTCTAGATGCTTTAGTCTCGCAAGGTTCTTATTCTAGCTATGACGTCTATGAAAAAAGAGGCTGGCGTGGCCCCTATGTCAACTCAGCAGCTGCGAATTGGAATGTTGATGCTTGGGGAAATCCCATTAGTTACGACTCTACTTCACGTACCTTAAAAAGTTGTGGCCCTGATGGCATTTGTGGCGACACTTTTGCGAGCGACGATATTACAGTGGGCTTCTAACGCCTTACTCTTCGATACGAATCAGATCACAACCTAAACGGAGATCAATCCACGAAAGAGAGGCCGTGCTGCCGGCAAACTTCATAAATGCTTGAACGTTATCTCCCGCAGCTATTCCCCATGAGCTATTTAAGGTTAAATTCGAATTACTGTTTAAATCTACATAACCTAAATCGTACCAAATAATAAACCATGCTCGAGCACACTCGTTGAACTTTCTATCGATGCCGCCATATGCAATAATATCCAAAACCCCTTTGCAACCGTACACAACGCCCCCTATACCAATTTGTTCGAGACTCGTTGCACTTGAAGAACCCGCGCCATTGTTAAAGGTATATATATTTCGTGTCGAAATACTATTCTTAACTTTTAAATTAAAATAAACTTTATTGTTATCCGTATCATTATAAAAAGAGCCGGGCACATAACTAAAGTTTGAAACAGAATTACAATTAGCATCTGAAGCTGCTGGATTTACTTCAAGGGCGTTACTTCGGATGACATAGTTTTCATCGTCAACTGCAAAAGTTACGGGACCCAAAGTTAAGACAGGACTTGTTTCACTGGGAATTTGAATTTTTAAAGTACGAACACCAAATGGAATATTATTAAATGTAAACTGACCAGCATCTGACTCTGATAAAGTCACTTCTTGACTTGTGAGAGCACCCGAACCATCTGGATAAAATATTTCAACATGAGCTGGCGTTTCCATCACGGAACCTGAACTTGTAATCTGTCCGTGCACAGTTGCAGTGCGGATACTTAGGGGCAAATCTACTTGAATATCTTGTGCTGTTCCCTCGCCCCCAACAGCGGCATCTGAACCCAAGCTTGATATAAAGGGTATCGTCGTGTCTGTTCTATAAATATAATCATTCCCCCAGGCATCTTGTAAATAATCCCCTACCTCAGTAGATGAGATATAAGGCCCGTTCCACCCAACACCTAACTTTGAAGTTGAATCAATGGCATAAGCGGGTGTCGATACAGGTTTCGTGTTGAGCATTGCCAAACCAAAAGACATAGGAGGCAATCCCCCCATATCTCCCAAGTATCCAAAACGGACTCGCTCACCTTCTACTGTTGTGTTTTCCAAGTCGCCAATAATAGCCTTGCGGAGCTGAAGCATTTCTTTGTATGTCGCATCAAACTTGGCCTCATCCAAAGAGGAATTAAACATTGAAATTGAAACAGTCGACAAAACCGCCATCAAAGAAATTGTCATGAGGACCTCAATGAGCGTAAAGGCATTTAGCTTAGGGTGCAGTTTCTGACACATAGCTACTCCTCAATCCTTACAAGGTTGCAACCAATTCGAATATCCATCCATTCAACGGGTGTACTCAAAGACGAAAGCTCAATATAAGAGCCGACCTTAGAACCAGCTGGAATTGTCCATTCATTGCTTAACTGAACCTCAGGGAAGGCAGAAAGATCTGTCTCATATGGAGCACTTGTATCTTCAATCTCCGTAAAACTTAGTCCGAAAAGATTAAACCTTAAACACTTAAAGCCATCCGTACCGGATCCATCACAATTTTTGATATCATTCCCGATCCTCAAGCCCCTAAAGTTAGCGCCATTAGAAACCTGAAAGTAAACAGCATTGACCGTCATGCTCTGTGAAATATCAAGATCAAAATAAACTCGATTTGTTGTTGTCGATTGATTCATTGTTCCCGACACGTAAGAAAACGCGCCTACGTTGGCACAGGTATGAGGCAAAGCTCCAGGGGCTGAGTCCAAATAGTTATGCGGAATCATATAACGAGTTTGATCGATAGAAAGAAGAACGGGTCCAATGGTATCAAGTGGACTCGTTTTATTCGGAAGAAATACCTTTAGCCCTCTTACGCCAAAGGGAATATCTGTAAATGAAAAGTAGCCATTGTCGACCGAGGTCAAAGACTCAGTTGCAGTAGCTAAGTTACCATTTCCATCTGGATAGTATAATTCTACAACAGCGCTTCCCTCGTATCGCACACTATTGGTATTAATCACTCCATACACTGTAGATGTAGTTACGTTTGAACCGACATCGAGTTGAATGTCAGCAGCAGTTCCGGTCCCTCCAGGTTGCCCATCAGAACCATAACTCAATATAGAGGCATTCCCTCCTCCATTGTAAATGATATCCCGTCCCCATGCATCTACAAACCAATTCACACCCGGTGTTGCCTTGAGATATGGCCCCTTCCAGCCCATCCCTGTTTTAGAGGTTGAATTCACACTCCAACTTGCTGCCGTTGCTGGCTGCAATATAAGCGCTTGCAATCCATCAGCCGATCCAGGAAGTGCTCCCATATCACCTATATAACCATAGTACTCCCGCAAACCTTGCTTGTTCGTATCTAAGTCTCCTATGAGCGCCGTCTGAATCTGCAACATTTTGTTGTACGTTTTTTCGAACGCAAGATCATCTGCAACAGAATCCATTACTGTAAGAGACACTGCGGTGATAATACCCACAAGAGCGAGCACCATAAGCACTTCAACAAGAGTGAGTCCTTTGAGTGATTTTTTACAATTCAAAATACTCCTCCCTATTCCGGTGCAAAACGAAAGAACTTGCATCCAATTTGATAATAGAAAACAGGCATGTAACTCGCTGAACTCGAGGTCCACCCTGTTGGGTTATAGTAAAATTTAAACTGATGAGTCCCCGATGATAATAATTGAGTAGAAGAAAAATTATGATTCGTGTGAGCTGCTATCCCTGCTCCCGTCGAACTTTTTGTTATTCCATTCGTTGAGGAAAAATAGGAACTTGTACCACCCAATACATTGCTTATCGTAAAATAACTGATTGTCGCTGCACTTTGCTGTTCATAATAAAAAGGCCCCGACCATGCATAATTCGAAGTTAAGCTCAAAGTAAAAGTTGTCATGCGAGAGGCATTGTCTATAGACATATTGGAAACTGTATAATTTTCGTCAGTTGTACAATTCGAACTTGTTCCATAAATAGTTGATGTATCTTGTGCAAGAGGAACCGCAGCAGTAGCCGCCTTGTTGAGCTCTACAATACTCGGGCCAATGGTTTGAGTGGGAGAAGTCGAATTAGGAATATAAACTTTAATAGCGCCTACCCCCAAGGGGACACTCGAAAAAGTATATCGTCCGCTGTTGCCTGCACTAATATTTTGCCCTTGGGAAGCAAGTCCTCCACTCCCATTGGCATAAAAGAGCTCAACATAGGCATTACTTGAATAAGGAACCTGATCGGCCCCCACCACATCACCCTGCGCCTGAACGACATACCCTAACAAGCGACCTCGAATAACTTCCGTAGGAATACTAATTTCTATATCTTGATTAAAACCTGTTCCACCTGATACTCCATCCGCCCCATAGCTAATAAGAGTGGCATTCACACCTGTAGGATTTGTGTAAACATATAAATTTCCCCAAGCATCACGACTAAAGTCTTGGTCTATCGTATTCGCTAAGTAAGGCCCCTTCCAACCAGCGCCTATTCCATATGAGCCATATACACTCCATAAAGAAACACCCGCTGCTACAGCTAAACCTTCAGAGAATAAAACGTCTAGCCCTTGTGAGGTTGTTGGAAGCGCACCGACATCACCCAAATCACCGTAATTTTTACGAAGCCCTGTTTCCAAACGTTGAGTCTCACCGACAAGAGCGTTACGAATTTGCTCCATTTCGCGTGACGTTTGAGAAAAGCGTGCATCATCCACTACGTTACCCATGGTTGACAATGCGATGGTCGTTAATACACTCATGAGTGCAATAGCGATAAGGACTTCAATGAGAGTAAACGCTCGCAGTTTCGAGCTGGAATTAAAGGCGTAACTAAAACTCGATTGTGATGTCATCCGCATCTCCACACACTAAGTTTTCGCCACAACTTCTCACAGTGTAAGTATACACTCCACCCGAAAGCGATGAAGAAAGCGCCATCCCTGTGCCCCAAGCATCTTCTTTATATGCAGTTGTATTTCCCAAAAACAAACTTGTATCCAAATAAGGACCACACCAGCCACGAGGATATTGCATGGTCGCAAAATTAGACGAATAACTTAAATAACAACTCGACATACCAGAAGGCTGGACGACAAGGGTCTCAAATGCCGTTATCGGATATGAGGGGTTATTAATACGATAATCTTCAATTGCATTTTGCAAATAAGTGATGTGTTTTTTGGTTTTATACAAACGTTCTTGGTCAACCGTCCCTCGAATATCAAAAAGCGCAACCGTCACATACATTGAAGCAATGACGATGAGTAACGTCATCATAATCAAGATGCTCCCCTGACGAGAACTTTTTGTTTTCATTTACGATTTCCCCAACATGACTCTCTCTATAATTATAGGCCCAATTCTGTGATTTTTTCTTTAAGACCCGAAAAAGACTCCTTCACGCAAAATGAACACAGCTGCAAGGAAGCTGTGCGTCAGGGGCCGCTAACGCTTTCTTAAAGAATCGATAAAGTGTCTGTAAAGTAGAACTTGCGTTCATGAAACGAAGTTATAAATCTGTCTTTCTGGGCTTTGTAGTTCTTTACTTGGCCATCATCGTTTACTGGAAAGACTACTGGAAGCCTGAAACTTTTTTTTGGGACGAAAACTACCATATTGCCTCAGCCGCTAAATATATAAAAGGCACCTACTTTATGGAGCCACACCCACCACTGGGAAAACTTATAATTGCCTTAGGAGAGCTCCTTTTAAAAGTGAACGATGGGGATACTTACGGTTTTGAAAATTTTGACATCATCCCCCACGAAAAACTCACGCCCTCTTTTTCTTTTGCAGGTTATAGATTTTTCCCCTCTCTATTCTCAATTTTCAACATCTTACTTTTTACGGCCATTCTATTTTGGATCACACGTTCTTACCTCATGAGCGCGGCGCTCTCGCTCCTCCCCATACTCGACACGGCACTCCTCCTTCACTCAAGAGGAGCGATGCTAGATTCCTTTTTACTTTTTGGAGAACTTTTGTCTATTTTGACATTTTTTTGGCTTCTCAAATCTCCAGCAACAAAGACAAGACGTATCACTTTACTCAGCTTCCTCATGTCTTTCGCCTTCACCTTTGCCTTTATGACAAAGATTTTTGGACTTGCTCTCTTAGTACTGTGGCCTCTACTTTATTATTACAAAAAAGATTCTCGCACCCTTTTCAAGAAACTTTTCCCTATGAACTTCATAGTTGTTTGCTTTTTGTCACTTTCTATTTGGGCTATTCATATAGAAAGGGGCAAAACTGTACAGCCTTCACTCATGCTCTACGGGAACTACTTTGCTTCCGACAAATATGAAAGATGGATTTTAGGCCTTGAAAAAGATTCTTGGAAAAACTTTCCAACAAAACTTTACGAAAACATTCGCTATATCTTTCACTTCGAAAAAAACGTGAGCCCTCTTAACCCACGCGAAAAGCTTGCTACAGGCAGTTACCCCATAGCCTGGCCCTTTGGATCTCTTCCCATGATTTACAGATGGCAAAAAACAGAAAGCTCGCACATGTACCTCTACCTCATTCCAAATCCATGGGCATGGCTAGTCGGCTTAACGGGACTCCTCTTTGCACTAGGTTTTTGGGCAAGAAGAGGCACAGCTTTTATTTCCCAAAACCCTGCCTTTGCTTCAATGACCTTTCTTTATTTTGCATTTTTTATACCCATGCTTTTTATTAAAAGAGTCCTCTATCTCTACCACTATTTCCCTATGCTCTTTATTAGCTGGATACTCTTTGCTTTTGTCATGCAAGAATTTTTAAATCATGAAAATGAAAAGAGAAGAAAAGCGATTCTAGCTGGACTTTGCCTTATCCCACTGCTCCTTTTCCAAGGCTTTTTCATGTATAGAAATTTTGTTTATTACCAACCCATTGAATGCAACGCTCTCTACGAAAAAGACATTATTCCCTTTTGGGGTCTCCAGTTTCCTTCCTGTGAGATAGAAGAAAGCAAACGACAATTCTTAAAACAAATTAAAGGAATGGACCCTTAATCCAAAGATTCCCCTTGGGTATGCCAAGAAACCGTTAAGAAAGGGTCTATTTAATGTCTATTTAACAGCCGAAATTGATACAATAATTGGGAGTATGTACAAGGTTCAAATCAATGGATTTACCTCCGTTGAACTTTTAATGACAATTGCCCTCATTGGAATAATTTCGGCGGTTGGTGCTACCCAGTACATTAATTATAAAGATGATGCCAGACGTGCTACGACTCTCAAAAAAATGACCGACCTCAAAGGCATTATTCGAGGAAACTCTGAACTCACACTCAATGGCCAATTCACGATGCAAGGATATTTGACAGACATGGGACGTTATCCGACGAGTCTCAGCGAACTTGAAACTCAGGGATCACAAACTGACTTTAATCCACACATTAAAAAAGGTTGGAAGGGCCCCTACGTCAACTCGAACATTCCGGGATGGGCAAATGACGCCTGGGGAACCCCTCTTGCTTACGATTCTTCTGGGCCAAGTCTCACAAGCTGTGGACCAGATGGAATTTGCGGAGGAGCAAATGCAGCAGACGATATCACTCTCACTGTCAGTGCAGAAACAGCGTATTCTTTCTCAAGCATTTCATCCTCTGCGCCCACTCCCATAAATGGGGGCTGGAGCGATTGGGACAGTTGGTACGATATTTCAAGTTGCACGGGTACTTGTGGCTCAGGAACAAAAACTCAAAGACGTGTACGTTCTTGCAACTCCCCTGCGCCAGCTTTTGGTGGAGCAAGTTGCTCTGGCCTTACAAATGAAGTTCAAACAGTTGCCTGCTCTCTCCCGGCTTGTCCGGTTGATGGTGGCTGGTCGAGTTGGACCGCGTGGAACAATACCACTTCATGCAGCGTTACCTGTGGAGGTGGCACACTTGACCAAGAAAGAACACGTACATGTACAAATCCTGAACCAGCAAATGGTGGAGCAAGTTGCTCTGGCGCGGATACCGAAACTCAAACAGTTGCCTGTAACACAGGAGGCTGTCCCGTAAACGGAGCGTGGTCTGCCTCGGCTCAGGAAACTGAAGGAATTTATGTTTACGATTATCAACTTTGCAATAACCCTGTGCCTGCCAATGGAGGCACTGATTGCTCTATCACTCCCGGATGGACTGAAGTTCTCGCGACTTCCCCGAAAAAACAAAGACAAATAGCAAGTTGTACGAACGGAGCCAGCGTAGCTTCTTCTTGTTCTGCATGTAGCGGCAGCGACACCTTCTTAGCGGATGGATCTTGTGGCACATGCTCGGGCGATATTGTGAAGAGCAGTGAAACAATTGGTACACGAGGTGGCAGCACTGCTATTGGCGATAACAATACGTGCAGCATTACGATTAATGGAACAGTGAATATTCTTGGATTTGTTAGTTTCACAGCTGCGACCGTTACGGTGAATGGAACACTCCAGGGCAATGGCGGAGGCGAACTCGGCGGTGATGGCGGAGACGGCGGAGATGGTGGTGGAAATAACGGCGGATCGGGCTCACCCACCAATGGAACAGATGGATCAAGTGCCGCAACTGGCGGTAGTGGTGGCTCAGGCGGAAGTAAAGGATCGCAATGCTCTGGAAACGCTCTCTGTAGAGCAGATTCAAGCACGCTAAGCGATGGCGAAACAGGAAGTGCTGGAGCATCTGGCTCTCATGCAACAGCTGTTGGAGCAATAGGTAGTGGCGGCGGAGGCGGTGGCGGCGGTGGCGGCGGCACAGCAGGTAGAGGCCGCAAAAATAACATTTGTAGTTCTGGCTCATGGGGCTATCACCTTGAAGGTTCAGGCGGAGGAGGAGGCGGTGCTGGCGGCGCAGGTGGTGCAGCCATAAGCATTACAACTCAAACTCTCGCTGGAACTGGCACCATAAGCGCACTTGGATTGAGCTCTGGTGGAGATGGATCTAATTCTGCTAACGCTACAGCAAGCTACGGAAGTAGCGGTGGCGCTGGAGGCAGCGCAAGTGCAAGTGGTTCCTCAGCTGTCGGTACCGCGGGCGACCCTCAAAGCAAAGTTTGCTCAGGCACAACTTACAAAGGTGGTACAGGTGGCTCGGGCGGAAGCGGTGGCGCTGGCGGAGATGGCTCTGTAGATCTCAACTATATTGGCGCACATACCCTAAGTGTAAATGCCGGCAGTGGCTGCTATGCAGAAAACGGTTCAGCCATTAGCGGTACGTGTAACTAAGAGCATCTATAACTAAAAAAGTCTTTATATCGTGCGCAAAAACCTGTTTAAGCTAGGAACATTGCATTCAAGGCTGTAACTATTGCCAAGCTTGTTTATACTAAATGAGATGGAAGCTGATCCCAACAAACTTTGGTACGTATACTCTGGCGATAAAGAAATTGGCCCCATAAAAGAAGTCGAGCTTCGCCACCGAATTCTAACGGGAAATTTACAACCCGAATCTCATGCATTTACCGAAGGCATGGGCGACTGGAAACCCTTAGAAGAAATCAAAGAACTCTCCGAACTTTTCAAGTACAGCGCAAAAGAGGGTGAAGAAATTACCTCTGAGTTTGAAAAAATTCCATACGCAAAAAACACAGCTAAAAACAAATCTGACAGAGCTCGCTTTTTCCTTATGAGCTCTCTTGTGCTTTTCGTTGCAGCAACAGTTTATTATTTCTGGGATCCAACTTCAAAAGTTGAGATCGCCCAAGAGATTAAAACGGTGCAGCCCTTTACTCCCATTGAGACTGAAGATCCCTTTACCCATAAAGACTGGGCTGACTTAAGAACTTATCGCAACCGTAAAGACATTGTAGGCAGCGGATATGTGCTGGCTCGCGACCGCATTGACGAAGAATTCCCCGTGCTTAAAGGCGCTGTTTCTACAAATATATCTGCAGGCGAAATTGAATACAGACTCTATCCTGTTCCTGGGGCAAACCTTATGCCCTTGCCAAAAATTCTCTACGGCAAAACTTCTATTGTAAATGGATACTTTGTCATTGGGCCTCTTTCAGACTCTGGCGCTGCTCTTCCGACTGGCAAATATCGACTTATTGCAAAAGCAGATCATATCTTTTTAGGCGAAGTTACCTTACAACGAGGAATCTTGCCTGAAGGCGAGGCCCTCCAGGCTGAAGAAGAAAAACTAAAAGCGGCACGCTTTCAGAGCATTACTCAGCTCAAAGAACTCTACGTTCAAAAAGCTCTCACACTAGAAAGTATTTTAAGAGAACTCGATAAGCTTAAAACAAGTGCGGTAACTCCCGGTAGCCTAAATCCTGCAGAATTTTCGGCACAAGCACGTCTCACTCTAGAAAAGTTTAGAGATGAGCGACTCGCAATTAATTCACTTGAAAACGACTTTTTACTTCTGGGATCCACAGGAATGGAACTCCTACAAATGGTTGAGAACCTCTGGTCACCCCTTTCTGGGGCATTTCAAGAGTTTCCCAACCCAGATCCACAAAAATTTGTAAGTATAGATACAAAAGGAATCATTGTGTATCTTCAGAAGCTACGAATGAAAGTCTCTAAAGTTGCAACCGAAGAAATCGCTCAAAGATCACAGAATCTTCTCAATGAAGTTGCCATAAAAAAGACCCTCATGAACGAAGGAAGCGCAGTTCGGTGAGTTCTTACTTCGAAAACTTGCTTGTCGGTTGCGGAAGCCGAGGCCTCGCGACACTCAATGATCTTTTAAAAGACCTCCCTGAAGAATCTAAAAGCAAAACCCATGCATTAGAAGCTTCTTCTCGTATAGGCGGAACTCAATTTCTTATTTCAAGACTTGCCGAAGCTGGCACCGAGAACACCTCGCTTTATGAGGTTCAACGCCAGCTACCTGAATTAAAAATTTGGTGGGAACGCGAGTGGCTAAATTCCAGTGAGGTTGATTGGCAACATGCTGACTGGGCCTACGTTCTCCCACAATGGCAAAGCTTCTTTAAAGCCTTAGTAGAGCTCAAAGTTAAAACTGATATTTTTGAAAGCGTTAAGCCCTTTGTTGAACTCGAAAAACCCGTAAGTGAAATTACGTATTCTGACGGGCTTTGGACAGTTCATTCCGGAGAAAAAACCTACACAACTCATAAGCTCCATTGGACACTTGGACTCAAAGCTCTACAAGCTTGCGTTGGAAAAAAACAAGCCGAAGTTTACATGGAAAAGAACCCTCAATTTAACGAAGCTGCGCGCGATGCTGAAGGTGTTTTTGTAGCGGACTACCTTGGGGCACAAGGCGAAAGTAAATTTATTGGAATTCCAGTGCGCCACGACCACAAACTTTATCTATGCTTTGTTTCGCTTCATGAGGGTCGTGTAGAAACTTTTACCTTTCTCCACAATGACCTCTTGAAGCAACCCAAAGAATTAAGCTCTTTTGAAAAAGCCGTTAAAAGAACACTCAAGCACACCCTTTCCAACCATATTTCTGAGCTCAGCTCTCCTACTCTTGGAGTGTTTACCGAGGCAAAAGGCTACTCTCTAGCTTCTCCTTGGCGCCTAAAAACACTTCAAGAAAAAGGAATCTATTTTGTAAATGAAGAACTTAGCCTCTAATGACCCCTTAAAGGAACTTATGAATAAAATACTCGCATCACTCTTGGCCATAAACAGCACCTTTCTATTCGCAGCCGTCAAATGCAAATCACATCCGCAAAAAGATTGGATCCCCCTTGGTCAAATGCAAATGAAAGCTTTAGACGATGGATATGGGATGAAAGAGCTCGTAGTTGAAGGGAGCTGTTACAAGTTATACGGAGTTAAGGGCACGAATAAAGTTGAGGCTTACTTCGACATGAAAACGGGCAAGCTTGTAAAATCAGTTACAAAAGAAGTTCTTAAAACGCCACTCGACACATCCAACTAATAAGTTAAGCAATTAAGTTTCGCTTACGCGCTCTCTTCCATATCCGTACTTGCGATTGAGTTCGTTAATTTGCTCGAGAATTTGCTCTGGAGCCCTTACGCCTTCAACTGTAATTTCAACTCGACGATTGAGTTTCCATCCCGCAGCATCATCTGTTGCTCCAGGAACAGGCTCATCAAAAGCTCTTCCCTCATAGCGCATTTTAGCTGGATTCATTCCCGCGGCTACCATGGCATTAAATACAGTGCGTGCTCTTGCCTCTGACAATTCCATATTCACAACACGCTCTCTCCCCTTAGGACCGCGTCGATCGGTGTGACCAACAATTCGTACCTTTTCCCATGCCTCGTCGTTACGAGCAAAAAATTCTCCCAACTCTCTTACATACTCACGGGTTTGGGCTGATCCGATGTGCGACATTCCTGTTGCAAATTGAAAGCGGTCGCCTGGAAAACGAATAAGAACCGCATTCCCTGAAGCTTGAGCAGAAACTTCATTTGGATCTGGCTCCTCAGCTGGTAATAACTCTTCTTCTAAAGGAGGCAAATTTTCTTCTATGCCTAGACTATCGTCATAGACTTCTTCTTGAAGCTGCTCAGGCTCTTCGTAAGTAGATTCTCCATCCCATAGATTAAATCCAATTTCAAAAAGGAGGTTGGCTTGCAAAATAGTGCGACTATCCGAAATATCTGTAAGAGCTTCTACACCAAAACGATATATTGTTTTTTCTGTTTCACTGGGAATATCGTAGTTTAAGTGTGCCCCTAGGTAGTGAGTCATGGGCTCATCACCTGCGTCTTGCCCTTGTCTTTCGCGATAATTCGTATCCGTTCCAAAGTGAAGCTTATATAACGGACCAATCTGCCATCTACCAAGATCTCCAAAACGGAAACGTGGTGAGATTTGAAAAAGCCCTACACGGTGCTGAATCGAAACAGCTTCAGCTCCCGTACTGGGGGCATCGCCACTCACATCAGAAAAATAATATCCGCCCATAAAATCGATTACAAAAGCTGGGGCTATATACCAACTCAATCCACCCTTTAAGTGAATGGCGTAGCCCAACTTATCAGACTCAGATTGTCCGACGTTGATATCACTCGGCTCAGATGAACCCACCATAACTCCACCCGCACCAATACCCCCGAAAAGCCAACCGCCCTGACCATAGCGCGCATGCGCTTGAGGAAGAATTAAAAGGATCAAAAGGAAACTCAGAATTTTTACAAGCTTCATAACTCTATCTATTATAGAGCGCGGCGACTCTCCAAAACCTAAGAAGCGAGCCAATAAAATGACCTCAAAACAAGCTTAAGCGCTACAGCTCTGTCAATAGATTGGATGCCAGCTATACTGTCATAAATGCTTCGTGTGAAATCCCTTAAATACTCACTGACACTCGTTACTGTTACTCTTCTTCTTTCATCTATGTCTTGGTTTTCTATGTCTTGGCTGCCAGCCCCCAAAGAACCTACAACTGCGCTCAACAACTTTAGTGCTGCAAGAGCTATTCAAATTGTAAAAGTACTCTCTGAAAGTCCACGTCAACTTGGCTCAAGTGCCCACGAGCGTTCGCGTAATTTTATTATGGAGCAACTCTCCCTCTTGGGTTGCGAAGTTTCTCTGCAGAAAAGTTATTCTTCTGCTTTTTTGAGAAGCGGAATTTTTGGCGCGCCTATTGAAAATATCCTTTGTCTTATCAAAGGTAAAAAAACGGACTCTGTTCTACTTATGAGTCACTATGACTCTGTTCACTTAAGTCCAGGAGCAGGAGACGCTGCTTCAGGAGTAGCTAACATTCTCGAAACAGCTCGTGCGCTCAACTCTGAGACTCACGAAAACTCCCTTTTACTTTTGTTCACGGATGGAGAAGAGAACTCACTCTTAGGGGCTACTGCTTTTGTTAAAAGTAAGCTTCACGAAAAGTACCACGTACGCGCATTATTAAACTTTGAAGCTCGAGGAAACAGCGGGCCCTTTGCACTTTTTGAAACAAAAGATTTCAATGACGTCACCTCAAAAGCCACCCGCAATGTTCCCCACCCTATTGGAAACTCTTTCTTAGATTTTCTCTATCAATTCTTACCCAATGAAACAGACTTAAGTGCTTTTAAAGACGTCGCGATTCCCTCTCTCAACTTTGCTTTTGCCAAAGGCCTCGAGCACTATCACCATTCCTCAGATACTGTAGAGAACCTATCGCTCAAGAGCCTCCAGCACGCAGGTAACACCGCGCTTGCGACCACCCGCTACTTACTGAGTGCAGACCTCTCTAGTTCTCCAACGAGGCAAACGCTCCTTTATCAAGATATTTTAGGACTAAAACACATCAGCTACCCGGTATTGCTCATTCACATTCTTGCAGGCCTGAGTCTTCTCGTTCTTGTTCTGCAAATTATAAAAAGCTGGAGCAAACCCTTTAAGGTTTTTCTGGGTTTTTTAATATCTTTCGTTTTCTTTGCTGGAACACTCCCCTTCAGTGTCTTTGCGCATTCAATGATGCTCCGAATTTGGGGCAGAATGCCCCTCATCCTTGATTTTTATTTATTCTTTATAGCCTTTGCGCTGATTTTTCTGTGCCCCCTACATTTCGTATTTATAAAAATAAAAGACAAAGTACCCGAGCTGCAGCGAGGTCTAATTGTCTTGCTCTCCATCCTTCTTTTTTTGAGCCTTCAATATCCCGAACTTGGAATCTTATTTGTCTGGAGCAGCTTGGGACTTATACTTTTCTATCTCTACCCACATAAATTGACTCAAATAATCGCCGTGAGTCTCATGGCAATTTTTCTCCCTCAATTTTTGCACTCAGCGCTTATTGCCGACTCTGGCACTCAATTCGTACTCCCGGCATTTGTTCTCTCTTTTAGTATGCTCTTGCTCCACCTTGTACTCCCCACTTTGCCCAAAACCCTCTGCTGCCGAAGGACTCTGATTACTCAGCTTTTCTTGGGAATCCTTCTATTGTCTCTGCTTAGCTACAAATACTTATTCAGACTCCAAGAGCCACAAAGAGCAGAGTATTTTGAAATTTTATCTGAAGAACACCTTTTTGCAGGCATCAGCAAATCTCTTAAAATAGACACCCTCTTCCCGCAAAAGCTCGATGATCTCAAAAAGAAATACCTCCTTGCTCCTCTCAGACGCTGGCACATACACCCTTCTGAAATAGACGTTTTTCAAACGGGAATAGCTCAAAACCTAGCTACAACTGACATTCTTAGTGATTTTGAAATCAATGAAAAAGCAAATGCACCTACGGAGTACCGCCTCAACATCCCGATTCAAGACTATGAATGCGCCCACATTCTACTTGACCCTGAAGAGGCTATTTTCGATATCAGACTCAATTCCCAAATACCCGTTTCTATAAATCCAAAAAAATTCAAGGGCGAGCACATCCCACATTTTATAGAAAGCTGTGGACTGCGCTTAGCTCCTCTCGTCCTTGAATTTAAGAGTCCAGCCGAGAAGCCTCCCATACGTGAGTTATTAGCCATATTTACTCAGAACATTGCAGCACCCGAGGCACTTAAAATAAGCCCTGTGAGCACAATAATGAGTGATTTTTCGAACACTTTATATGTATTAAAAAAAATCGCTCTTTAGCCTTGCTTCACTTTCAACTTGGCCTTATTTCAATGTCTTCAATCGGTGAGTCGGTAGCTCAGTCGGTAGAGCATCTCCCTTTTAAGGAGAGGGTCCACGGTTCGAGCCCGTGCCGACTCACCACTTTTTTTGCCTCTACTTAGCCTACCCAATAAGTCTAGCTAGCCACAGGTACAATGCAGCGAGTCGCTCGCTTGTAGGCAAGCTTTTCATACTTATCTCGAGTATTAACTTCCTTTCTTAAAATGAAAAAAACCTAATTTTACTAGGGCATTATCTTTAAAAGCCCTCCTTGACTCCTGAGTCTTCGCAATCAATGATTTTCTAAGTAGAAGACAAAATCACAGGAGGCTTGTTTCCTTATGATAGAAGTTCAAAAACTTGTTAAAAATTACGGAAATCACGTAGCACTTCGAAGTATCTCCTTCAAAGTCGCAAAAGGTGAAATCGTGGGATTACTCGGCCCCAACGGCGCTGGAAAATCCACAACGATGAAGATTCTCAGCGGCTTTATGCCGGCGACTTCGGGCGAAGTTACGGTTGCTGGACACAACGTTCTCGACAATCCTCTCGAGGTAAAACGAAACGTTGGTTATTTACCCGAACACCCTCCCGTATACCCAGAACTCAGAGTTAGAGAATACCTCGACTATGTAGCATCACTTAAGCAAGTTCCTTCTTCTGAAATCAAAGCAAAAGTTGATTTTGTAATAGAAAAATGTGGTCTCAAAAATAGAGCGACTCAAATCATTGGGACTCTTTCTAAAGGTTATCAACAGCGCGTAGGAATTGCCCAAGCCTTAGTGCACTCTCCTCAAGTTGTTATCTTAGACGAACCGACTGTGGGTCTGGATCCTGTTCAAATTGTTGAGATAAGAAACCTCATTAAAAGCTTAGCTGAAGCACATACAGTCATACTCTCCACACACATACTTCCCGAAGTTGTCATGACCTGTAATCGTGTTTTGCTTATCAACCGTGGTCAGATTCTAGTAGATGGATCAGTCGAAAGCCTCACTAAAGGTTCGGGCGAGTCTTTAGAACAAGCCTACCTAAGAATTGTGTCTCAAGACGTAGAAGTTATGAGCGCCCCAACCACAACGCCTGCCTAAGGAGGATATTTTATGAACTTTGGGAATATTTTCAAAATCTGGAAAAAAGAAATCAAAAGCTACTTTTACACACCCATGGCCTACGTGTTTTTAGGGGCCTTTTCTTTTGTTATTGGCATTATGTTTTTACTCTTTCTAAGAGCTGTCGACTTTTACCAAAAGCAACAGTCTATGATGGGCAACGAAGCCATCACTATCGATCGCTTCTGCGAAGCTTTTTATGGAAACATGAATATGTTGCTTCTCTTTGTAGTGCCCTTTTTCACAATGGGCTTATTTACGGATGAGCTTAAGAAGAACACACTTGTGTTACTTTTAACCTCTCCAATTCGGCATATTGAAATTGTTCTTGGAAAGTTTTTCTCGGGGTTTAGCATGGTTGCCATTATGCTTTTGCTCACCTTGATCTTCCCCGTATTCCTTACGCTTTATAGCCAAGGTGGAAATGGCCCGGATCTCGGAGTTGTATTCACAACATACCTTGGCCTCTTTTTGATTGGGGCATTTTACGTAGCGATCGGTCTTTTTTGGTCGAGCGTCTCTTCAACCCCGCTCATTGCAGTGATGCTGACATTCGCAACGCTCTTTGGTTTTTGGCTCATTAGTTTTGCCGCACAAAGCTCAGCGGGGACGCTTCAAGCAATTTTAAATCAACTCGCTGTTGTAGAGCAATTTAATGGACTTATGAAGGGCATCGTAGAAGCAAAAACCTTGGCCTTCTTTTTTTCAGGCATAGGCCTGGCTTTGTTTCTTACCCATCGCTCTGTTGAGAGCTACTCCTGGAGGACATAAATCATGTTAGGACGTCTTGGATTAAAACTTTTTTCAGTTGGACTCTTTGCTTTTATTATCTTGTTCCATTTTTTCTCCACAGTTTGGATGATCAAATGGGTTCCGCTCCTGTGCTGGGCACTTATGGGAGTGGGCTTCATCCTCTGGTTTGTCTTCAGTATTGAATGGATTATCGGATGGATTCAAAAACGCTCAAGTCAATTTGGTATCAGTGTTCTCATAAGTTCTGTTGGAATAATTGGTCTTCTCGCAGTCCTAAACTGGGGCGCGATACAAGGACAATCGCTCTACCCTAAATATCTTAAGCACGACTTTACTCGAAACAACATTCACTCCCTAAGTGATCAAAGTATTAAAATACTTAAATCACTCCAAGAAGATGTCACACTCGAAGTATGGAGCTTTAACCTCAAAGAAATGTCGGGCGTTCACGACATGCCTCGCATGCTCGATAATTATGTTCAAAACTCAAATGGCCACATCAAGTTAGTTGTCAAAAACCCTAACAGCGAGCGACTCGAAGCCATTCAAGCCAAAATTACTCGCAAAGATGTAATCATTGCCAAAGCAGCTTCAGGCCGAGAAAGCCGCATTGATAGCTTTAACGATGCCAAAGCCGAAGAACAAATCACGAATGCGATCGTTAAAGCCATAAAAGGCAGAAAGAAAATGATTTGCTTCTTAAGTGGTCACGGCGAACTCGAAGCTAGCGCTGGAACAAATCCTGGGCAAAGCATTTCTGACTTCAAAGAGTCGCTCGAAAACTCTAGCTATTCTGTTAGAGAAATCACTCTTCTCACCGAAAAAGTAGTTCCTTCAGAATGCGAAACTATTGCGAGTGTCGGTCCCAGAAGCTCTCCCTCGGATACGGAAGTTAAACTTCTCACTGAGTACCTTGCTAAGGGCGGGAAGCTTTTAGCCATGTGGGGCTTTGAAACTCCCACAAGCTGGCAGCAAATCATTGCCCCTTTTGGCGTTAAAATCGACAACAACATTCTCATTGACGAAAGAGTCCAAGGCGCTCCTGCGGTTTACACAAAAAACTTTGCTGCCGACAGCGACTTTGCGCGTAGTTTTTCTCAACCGCTACTCTTTGTTCTCACACGCTCTATCAACGTTCCTCCTGCGCCTCCTGCAGGAGTGAGTGTAAAAGCTGTAGTAAGTGTCGAGGATGGCACCCTTCTTAAAGAAGGCGATGTGAAATCTCTTAAAGGTGGAGTGGTGTCACGAGCCACACTCGCTTCAGCCAATTCAAAAGCTGTTGTCGTAGAAATTAAAAAAGCAATTGCGGCAGAAGAAGCCAAAAAAGACGAAGAGAAAGTGCCTGCCAAAGAGATGGGAATTATTCTCATGGGCAGTAACATGGTCGCTTCGAACGGACTCATCGGTCAGTTTGGAAATATGGACTTCTTAATGAATTCTGTCAGCTACCTCATGGAAGACAAAGACCTTATTGGCATTCGTCCTCGCGAAGTAAAATCTGCCAAGCTTGAGCTTACAGGCTCACGCCTCAGAGAAGTACAAGGTTACCTTTTACTCTCAACACTTGCTTTTATTGCTCTTGCGTTCGCAACTGCCTTTGGTCGCAAGACAACATTGAGCTAATAGGTTTTCTTTTGAAGCGACATTTTAAATGCCTCTAACGTGGCAATACGCTTTTCGAAATCAGCACGTTCTTTAGGAGTGCTTGCTTTTTGAATATCTTTTTTAAGATTCTTCAAATGGCCTTCTAATTCGATCAATTCATCTAGGATTGCTTGAGGATTCGCTACTAGCGAAGCCACTATCATTCCCTGTGTCGTGCGCCCGCGGCCAGCGTGACAGTTAAAAGTGATTGCCACATTCGGGTTATTTAATTTCGCTTCATTTATAGATTTTGCAATAGCTTTGAGATCGGCCATCTCTGCAGATTTTTCATCAGTGATGGGTATGCGCACATATTGTAATGATTTCACCCAATGGGAATTTTCCGCAAAAACTTCGGCGACTGTTTGTATGTCATCATAGTCGATAGGCAAAGCGGGAATAACTTTCATATCGACACTCTCATCTACGAGTATCAGCTCTGGACGATTCCTTTTTAAATTCTCGACTATACATTTTTCAGTCTGCTCTAGTTCTTGAGCACTCATGCCGGCCAAGGATAAATTCTTAAAGGGAGCTGTTACTGCACGTAAATTAAAGGAGTATCCACTAAAGTAAACGACGACTTCTTCGCGCAAATTAAACCATATAATATTCTGCTCTTTACTTTCCTCAAAAAACTCTCGTAGACCTTCTACGCTCGGCTGAGCCGTACCATAAAGAGATTTGCTAGCACGCGAGGGACGATAATTAGGCGCTCCCATAAGTCGTGCAACATTGTATTCCGGCGCTTGAAGCACATCCTTGTGTAAGCTGGGGTAGTGATCTTTTTTAAATATGAGATCGTTGGCACTTAATCCGAGCTTAGCGGCATATCCACAGGTCCAGTCTTTGGAAGCAGATTCCGAGAACTTAACAGGTGTATCTACGAGAGCGGTACTTATATGGGTTAAACAGAGGGTAGAAATGAATAGGAGGTTATTGCTTATGTTTCTCATGCGTTGCGTTATAACCGGGTCATGCCTGTATTTAAATTATAAAGATTGCATTATATCGTTCTAATTTTTAGAATTATAAGCATATGGACTTTCGTTATCTATCCGCATTTGTTGCCATCGGCAAAAACGGCTCACTTTCTTCCGCAGCGCGAGAATTGGGCATTGCTGTTTCTGCTATTAGCCGTCAACTCAATCTCCTTGAAGAAAGTGTCGGCCAGATATTATTTGAGCGACATGCACGCAAGCTCGTCCTCACCAAAGTTGGTCGCGACTTGTTGCAATCCACTTTAAAATTCACTGAGAGCGCGGAGCAACTTTTGAATAAAACCCCGGGATTCAGTCCCATACGAATTGGTTGTTTGCAATCCATTTTTGAAGATAAGCTTTTAGGTTTTATCAAAAAACATCACCATGACATGCCTCTTGATATTGCTGTTGGTCCACCGGCTTGGCTCATGGATCAGTTACGGCAAGGTAACTTGAACATTGTTATCTCTAACAAAACAAGTGACATGAGTGGAGCTGATGCCATCCATGTTTACGATGAGATTCCATGTTTAGCAGCCAATCATCACAACGTCGAAGGATTCAACACACGTATTGTTTTTGTGCCATACGAAGATATTTGGGGACGAGTTCCTGTGAGTTACCAAAACACCATTCGCGTCAACTCGCTCAACGCTGCCCTGGAGTTAACGAAATCTGAGGTGGGCAGTACTATCATCCCCCTTTCGCTTGCTAAAAAACATCACCTCAAAAAAGCCACTCCCATTACAGGTGCGCGGCAACCCGTTTATTTTTGCACTGAAAAATTAAAGAAAACCCCGTCTCACATTGCTGCCTTTTTAAGCAAATTTAGAAAAATGGAAAGAGAATCATCTTAGAGTGCTCTTACTGAACCTCGATAGGATCGTTACTTTGATCTCTTCGTGGGCTTAAGATACCTGTGTCATTACTTGTATCAATGTGACTATTTGCGATACCTGAATCCACAGACTCACCCGAAACCTTAAACCAGCTCGGTAATCTTTCAGGCTGATCTGGCTCAAGAGCACTCTGCGCAATGCCCGATACTGCTGTGAGATTTTCAATCCTTTTCTTAGTTAATAGAAACTCATCGTAAAGCGCAGCATACTGAGGAGAATTCTTTTTCATAAACTCAATTTTAGCGAGAACTTCTGTCTCTACAGCCAGACCGTCTGAGGAAGGCTCTCCCTTATTAAGTTTAAGTTCTGCTTCAGCTTGTGCAGAAAGCTCTTTAAATTTAGCTTCTCCGTAAGTTTTTTAAACCAATCAGAAAAATAAGTAGGACTTTCAATTTCTGTTTCCGATATTTGATTTTCATCAACCAGAGATTGCATAACCCCTACCTCAATAGAACTTATTTGATTAGCAAGATCATTTTCTCTCTTCACCAATCCTTTAAGGACCCCTAACACAATAGCGCGCTTCTGAGCGTTTTCTAGAACTCGTAGTTTAAGGTCTTTCTTCGGTGCGAGAAAAGTTTTGGTATCACTTACAACTGCTTCTCTTAGAACTGCTTCTCTTCTGAATTCTTCAGCAAACAAAGGTTTAGCTATAAAAACAAAAGTAAGGAAAAAAGAAAACATGAAAAAACTTCGATTATTTTTAATAATGTTAGCTGCGCCCATATGCTCTTAGAGTACGCGAGGCCATGTTAAGATAGGGTTAAGCTTAGGTTAAGCTCTGTCTAAAATCTGAATAGAGATTCCTCAACTGCACAAAACATAAGCAGCAAAGGAAAATATCCTAAGGAACTAAAAGTTCTTTTTCAACCTGTTGTATTTGACGAGCCAAATCTGGATCAAAGAACTTTTCATAATCCCTTCCAAAGGGATTCATTCGCAATACTCGACGAAGTAAATCTGCTCGCTCTGGAACGACATCCAAATCCTTGGGGAGCAAAGCGAAAGCTTCGCTCAGATCATCGGTAATATCTAACTTTTGATTGAGCTCTTTTGCCCGCCCTAAGGGGAAAGCGCTTATTTTACTAAGATCCATATTCTTTGAATGAGTTAAAAGCTCAACGACTGCAACCGAATCATTGCACACACCAAGATAGCCATAGCCCTGCATTGGAAGCGGTCCCAAGGTCTTTATTTCTAGGATATGGCGCTCGGAGTAGCGTCCAATAACATCCAAAGCTGCGAGAATCTCATCCCGCTGCCGTACATCTAAACTATCAACAGCATAGAATACTTTTGATTCATTCCACTTCGGTCGTAGCTCTACATCTGGATAAAAATTCACCCCCAGAGTCCCGAAGTAAAAACTCACTTGAGCTTCTTGAATTAAGTCACCCCCAGTGACACGAAAAACAAGTGCACTGTGACCTGCAGGAATAACAAGCCTTTCACCCGTATCTAAATCCACTTCGGTGTCTATCCAAAGTGGCGTACGAACAGCTTTGCCCTTATAACTCCAGCCATTAAAATCTGCATAGTTTTTTTCATTCGTCATAACAACGTGATGTCCGGAACTAAGGAGTGCTCTCATAAGATCCTCAGGTGTTCGGAGCACATTGTTTTGGTATGTAACTTCAGATCCATCATTTCGAATTAACGAACTAAGTAATCTTGCAAGCTTAATGCTGCGATCGACCTTACAATCAGAAGCATCTGGATCTTGGGCATTACCCCCCTTAAGATCAGGAATACTGGCTACAACGATTTTGGCTTCAGGAAGTTTTTCACTACATTCAGAGCTAAAAATATTTTCAAGAGCATCCTTAATTGGCGCTGATGCAATTGAAGCTTCTTCGGCATCAATTTTTTTTAAACCTTGAATTTTTCTTAGGTCACTTAAGGTTAAAGTAGGGAAACGTTGAAATTTCTCAAAATCCTTTGTTTGAATGACATAGCTTATCTTCTGCAACTGCTCACTTGTAAGATAATCACGTCCTAAAAGCTGGCTAAATACTTTTTCAATCAAAGATGTCATATTCGGCTCATCTTTCGAAACTGCTTTTAGGAATTCAGGAAAAGAAAGTTCGTTATTTTGAGCTTCCGAGCGCAATGAAAGAGTGAAAATTAAGATAAATGAAAAGAAAAGTCGAAGCACCATATAGGAAGTCCTTCTAAAATTTGCCTCTTAGCTTTGGCAAGAAAAAAAGGCTTACACGTGTTTCTTTACTTCTTTATGATGGGGGCGACTTCCATAAAGTGTTTCATCCAATAGAAAGATGGGCCCCAAGTTTTCATAGAATGAAATTCTGCCAATGGAGCGTTCTCTTCTGCTGCTGGAATCGTAGTAAAGACTCCGACAACTTCTCCCGCTCCATTAAGTATTGGTCCACCACTCATCCCCGGCAATCCATCTGCATCACTTACAATAAACTGATTTTGTGCAATTAAAGATTTTGCATTTTTTATCTCTAATGCCTGTACAGAGTTGATTGCCTTTCCTTTTGTAAAACTAAAATGAACTCCATCTGAATCAGGTACTCCATATTTTTTTTCTCTATCTTCTGAAGGCATTGGGTAGCCCGCAATATAAAGATCAGAACCTGGAGCTAAGGGCTCACTGAGAACTTTCAAGGGCCGATAAGAAAGGTCAGTCGCTAGCTTTATTTGCATAAAATCTAAAGGCTCTAGCATTGGAGGGAGAGGAACTAGGTCAGAAAGACCTTTTGAGTGAATATAATTTTCTAAGTATTTCATCGGTGGGGCGCAAACTGAAGCGTAAGTTTTTTCTGCTAAAGTCCTCGTATCTAAAACAAGAGTATCTTCATCATTATAAAGTAAAAAGTTTATAGAGGTTTCCAAAACCGAACCCTCACCAATAGCTTTTACATAAAACTTTTCAAAAACGTGAAAGGCCGTATAGAGAGTATCAGGTGCTTCTGCGAGAAACGCAGTTCCCGAAGTTAAGTAAGGAACTGGACACTCTTTTAAATTTTGACGATCACACTCACGAAGTTCCTTACAAACTAATTGTCTAAAGATATTCCCCTTTCGGGTTCCTTCAGCACATGCAGAGTACTCAGATGCGGGGACATTAAAACAACTCCCCTCACAAAGGGGAACAATATAAAATACAGCCTCTGCTTTTTGAGATAGATCAGAAGGAATTTCACTATGATTTTTGGGATAAAACCCTGGCTTGGCTATTCCAAAAGATACACTCAATACAAGGACTAGAATTTGAAGAAGATAGATCACATTGAGTCAATAACAAGTCCTACGCACAGCGTCAACTGTTTCCCGCTTCTAACTGAGTCATTCAACAAATTCCCCAGTAAATAACTACTCAGAATGGCATTCAAAATCGAACTCCTTCAAGGTGCAGAAGCCCGGAGAATACTCGCTCCCCTTGCCGCACTTCGAATCGAAGTCTTTCACGAGTATCCCTATCTCTACGAGGGAAACATTGAGTACGAGCTCAAATACCTTGATCGTTATTTTTCGAGCAAAAATAGCCTCGTTGTTGCACTCTGGAACAAAGATAAGCTTGTTGGCGCAAGTACAGCGATTCACCTTCCCGAAGAAAACCTCAACATTAGAACTGCTCTCAACCCATTTTACAAAGAAGATTCCTTTGTTTACTTTGGTGAATCTATTATTCAAAAAAAATACCGCGGCAACGGATTTGGGAAAAAATTTTTTGAACTGAGAGAAAACTTTGCGCGATCTATTCCAAAAGTAAACCGGTGTGGGTTTTGCTCAGTTCAACGTAGTTCCAATGATCCTCGTAAACCCGACTCGTACTTTTCTCCAGAAAACCTTTGGAGCAAACTCAACTACCAACTTAAAAAAGATTTAACCGTCGAGCTCGAGTGGAAAGAAATTGGTGAAGCTAAAGAAAGTCCAAAATCACTCCAGTTCTGGATAAAAAACTTAACCTAAAGTCTTCACTTAAAAAGTTTCCCGAAAAATCGACTCACGGCGCTTCCCTTAGCAGGACTTGATTCAATCTTGGTCGAACTCCTATTTCTTGTAGAAGCTCTCTGCTTTACCCACTCTTTATTTTGTGAATCCCAGGAAAAATTCTCCCTGCAAAACTTTCGAGCTTCGTAATGATACGTTAAGCTTTCCGCGGCACCTTTGGCTTCCTCTTCTACCAATTTATAAACGAGAGGGCTTAAAGAGAAGTGAACATAAAAAACCTTAAGATTTTCAGACTCCTTTATGACATCAGGAAAGTATTGGAAGTAAATAACAAGAAGCGCTTGTTCTTCCTCTGACCACGAAGCACTCCTGCCTTGCAATTGTTTTTGAATACGGTAGATACCATTCCAGGCCCAACTAAGGCTCTCTGCCTTAGACACATTGTCTGCCTTAGCGTACCAATTGCAATCAAATAAAGAATAATCAAAATCGCTTGCGCTCATACCAGTAGAATAAACACTTCCAGCAACCTTAAACATCTTTGCAAAATCTCCACCGAGTATCTCGAAAACCCGTGTGCGGTAACTTGATGAATACGAAGAACAATCTGAGGGCCATAAAGGCCAGTAATTTTTTTTCTCAACAAGTTTTTTCATTATTTTAGTAACAGGATCTGTATAAGTATCTGAACTCCTAAGTCCCAAATTTTTAAGAAGGCACAAAGTTTCCTCTGAAGTTCCTGGTGAAAGTACTAGTGACATTGCTAATTCTAATGCCTCAGCATTACTGTCATAAGAGCTAGAGTCTATTGTTGCCTTTCTTTGGTAATTAGATTTCATTTCTTCTACAAGAAATCTACTAATCAAGTCTCGGCTGAGCATACCTTCATGATCATAGAGATAATCGCTAAACTCATTCACGTTTTGCTGGTGAGCCTGATCATTTCCAGGGATAATACTATGCAAGGATTCGTGAATAAAAATATATTCAGGTCGATCATGCTGCTTAAGGACTTCCCGAGTGGCCAAGTAAACTTTTTGCCCAAAAGTATTTCCTTGAGTCAATCGACAGCCACTTACAATTTCGCCCTTTTGAGTCGGCTTAGGGCAGCCCTTGATTTTCTCCAATGGAAAAGGACATAATCTAATGTGTAGATCAGTGATATCAGTCCACAACGCAAAGCTTAATGCGGGATCCACTTTAGCAATGTCCTGTATGCGAGATACGAGCTTAGGAGCAACTTCTCGAATCAAAGCATGATTATCCTCTACCATAAAGCAAGTTTGATCACCTATGTGCTCAACAAGTTTTAACTGATTATTACTTTGCCTACGACTTAGTCCGCCATTTCCGAGACCAACACCTTCAGCGCAAATAAAGTTAGCACTTCCTATAGCAAACAAAACCACTAGATAATTTTTCATTTTATATCTCCCTTTTTAAACTTCACTCTCGTAAGAGGAAACAAGTTAATGTTCATTCGATAAACTTCTTTTTTCTTTCCAGACTCTAAAAACTCACAAAGTTCCTCTTGGAATTTTTTTATTTTTTCCTCTGCCTCTGGAAGTAAATTCGGATCAATTGCCATAGTCATGGATCGGATACTTCTTAGCTCCACGGGATCATTCATAAGAGATTCTTTTGCAAGGTCTAAAGTCTCGGCATGACTTTTTCTCAAAGACATATTCTTTATCCCATCTGATGATTGGATATTAAGTGATACGACTTTTAAGCCTCGTTTTTTGTCTGGCACAACCAACTTTAATCGAAGGAGTCGTTCAATAGCTTTTTCCACTAACCTTGAACTAGAGTTAAGACGTTCAGCCATCCACTCTGAATCATTTTTAAACTCATCGCACTGAATAAGCGTGAGGAGTCCTATATGCAACGCACTCGATATTAAATGAAAAGTATCCATGTCTAAGAGCGTTGTATTTTCTGGACGAAAGTAAGATGCGTTACGCGCATTCAACAGCTGAAGACACTCTTCGGGATTTAAAAAAAGTCGCTCACAAATAGTTTGAGTGACTCGCTTAGAGGGAGAACGAGCCGTGTTCATGATTTCCACAACGGTCGAAGGAGGAAGTTTTAAATACTTTGCAAAAGAACGAAGTGAGTAGCGAGAATTTTTTAATTTCCGTTCCTCGTATGCTTCTAAAAGCACTCTTTTAATTTCAGTATTCATTCTAATTGCACCCAAGAAAGCTTTTAAATCACCACTTAACTCAATGCAATATAAAACAGAACAAAGTGTTCTGACTCAGAACAGAACACATGAAGACCTCACATAAGACACTGAAATCAATAATCTATTTTACATATAAAACTTAACCTAAAGTTCCAGCGCTTGTTACAAACTCAGGCGTATAACCGTAGTTTAATGCAAAGTTTTGCTTGTGGAGTGATGCCCTTGTTCCTCTTTGGAGCTCACTTAAGTCTGGCCAAAGCGGAAAATCCTTTAGGCCTAAAACTTTTTTGCATTCTGGTTTTTCACAAACTACAACACTCTTTTCTTTTACTTCTAAAAACTTAAACCCCTTTTCAATGCACTCGTCAAAAGTCAAGGTCAGCGCCTTAGTGGGTCGCAACGAGAACGCAAAGTCCTCTGCAAATAAATCCCAAGAGCTGATTCCTACCAAAGGAACCTGAAGCGCTGTTGCGAGGCCTTTAAAAAAGCAGACGAAATGCGAAGCCCCGTAAAGGAGCCCGGCCCCTCTACACCAAATACTTTTGTAATTTCATATTTAAAGCCCGAGCTATTCGCACTCGATAAAATTTCTTTGTATTTTTCATCTAACAATGGAGCGAGCTCAACTCCATCAAGGTTATCCCAGGCAACAGAAGCTAAACACTTTTCAGCCTTCTCATCGAAGAGCGCCATTAGGGCCTGCGAGGAAGTCATGGATAAAGAAATAACTGTATTGTTAATTGTCATAGAGCCTACGTTTCTAAAGATAGACTCTATATCATGCTTAAAAGAGCGTCGACTCTATGTAGTTGGCATCGAAACTTACCGTGCCCAAGGTGTGAACTTCTGCTCCATGCTGCCCCTGAAAAGCCTCCGATGCTCTTTGTAAAAGTTCAGTTTCTGTTGGTGGCCGATAGCTATTAGGGTTAGTCACAAATATAGGATTCAAACATTTTGCAGGACTCTCATTACAAGTTTGCTTAATCGTATTTAAAAACTCTTCAATGTCGTCCAAATAAGACGAGCTCTCATCTATATTCGCAAGACGAGCCACACCTGAATACTGACCGTTCGAACCTGTTGCGTTTACTTCCACATATCCGTACATGTCGAGATAGAGAAGACGGAACTTTGTGCTTCCCTGCTCGCTATAAACAAGATCTTGTTTGCGGAAAGTTACCCAACGCAACCCATAATTATCTTCGTATTCAAAACGAAGACTTGCTGGAAATCTTTTAATGGGCGAAAGAGGTGCTGCAATACACATTGTAGTTGGTCGTTCTCTTCTATTTACTCGAGCTTGCACCAGTGCTTCAAGTGCCGCTTCGTGAGCATCACCGTTAGAGAACCTTACTGGAATCCTACAACGTCTTGTATACTCATCATCTGTATTGTCACTTCCAGGATTCACAATCGGAGGAGTCGTAGTTGCTGTAGCTGAAGAACCTGTTTTCTTACCGCAAGCTATGGGCCCCCCTGCTGCTAACAGAAAGAGCCCCGTAGCTAACGCTATATTGAATTTCTTATTATTAAAGTCCATTGATTAACAACCGTCCAAATGTTCCGCCCTTGTAACCAGTGTATTGTGAGAACTGACCTGGAAACTGATTGTTAACGTACTGATTGGCTAATCTAACTTGGTTGGCTACCCAAAGACTTGTATTTACATTTTCAAGTACCGAGTAGTCTGTGTTCATTGTCGTAAAGAATGAGTAATGAAGGACAAAGCGTGAAGCGCAGTCTAGACCATCACTAAACTTGCCGTTTGAAGACTCCGCACACACTTTCATATCGTAAAGCGTTGCAGCTCTTCTCTCTGGCGAGCTAGAGGTATAACTATTTGCAGTGTCGTAATTGCGAGCCGAAGTGTAAGAAGGTCTATCCGCGAAAGAGAAACTTACATCATAAGCTCCACTACTCGTTTTAAATCCATCCACTTTTAGGAAGCCGGCTCCATCCATCAAAAGCATCTGTACTGTGTTCGATCCAGAACCACCTGTTGAGCTCAACAATTTTGCGTAGTTCGTGCTCTTTGCAGAGTCGTAGTACCAAAACCTAAAGTCATCTTCGTACTCGATACGAATGCGAGCTTGTTTGCTGGGATAAAGATCACAATAACTTTCATTATTAGGACACACCTGAGCTGTTGCTTCTTGTTCAATACATACTGTTACGGGTCCCTCTAAACTTTGAATGTTCCAATTAAAGAACTTCATTAGAGTCTCGGCGTTGCGAGCCTGTAAAATGTTTGTACATACTTTTGTTGTTGGAATTGTATATCGATAGTTATTAAAGAGTATGTTGTTAGGATTGACCGTAGAAGTTGTATCCTCAACAACATCATCGCCGCCACCTCTATCTACTTCATCGACGTCTCCGAAGTCGTCATCGACAACAACGTTGCCATCGCCGATACCATCTCCAGTGTCGATCGGAACAACGTCAATACTTCTTCCCGGATTACTAGTACTGCTCTTCTTTGAACAAGCAGTTGTAGACAGGCCAAAAGCCAGAACCATTATAAATAAAGCTATAGAATTGAGTTTCATTAAAACTCCCCCTCTTAGCCTTAAGGTTGCACGCTTCGTGCCAACCCAAAGTTAATTTCAATGCACTATGACTAAGTGGGTATGCCGTTTTTCGTCCGTTCATTTGAGAATTGTAAAAAGATTAGACAGCGCCTAATCTTAACAATTGTGAAATGGGTCAATTTAAAAGACTCTGAAAAGCTACTTGGAGAGGGACTAGATTACTCCAGCTTTAAAGTAAGGCTTGCCAGAACAGATGCCGACAGAGACGCAGTTTTTCGATTACGCTACGATGTCTTTAACGAAGAGCTGGGAGAGGGACTCCCCGAAAGCGCCCTAACAAAGCGAGACGAAGACCGTTTTGATCCCTTCTGTGACCATTTAATGGTAGAAAAAAATGGAAAAGTGGTAGGAACTTACCGCTTTCTCCCCGGAAAGATAGCCCATAAGTGCGAGGGCTTTTACTCGGAAACTGAATTTAGTCTCAGAAACTTACCCATTAACTTTGATGAAGCCATAGAAATGGGTAGAGCGTGTATTCGCCCTGAACACCGCAAACAATCCACCCTTATCTCTCTCCTTTGCGGATTACGACACTATATGAACATCAAAGATTGCCGTTACTTATTTGGAATGGCTTCTCTTGCTCAAATGTCTCACGAAAACGCACTTGCCACTTATCAAGAAGTAAAAAGGTTGGGTCGATCCATTTATTTTGAGGGGGTCGCTCCCCTAGAAAGCATGAAGCTTCCCTCTGGAATAACTCCTGGAGACTGCCCACAAGTTCCTCCCTTAATGGGGATCTACTTTAAAATAGGCGCTCTTGTATGTGCTGAGCCCGCTTTTGACCCTATCTTTAAATGCCACGACTTGCTTACGCTTTTAAGGATTGAAGAAGTGCCCGAGAAAACCTGGAACTTCTTTGAAAAATTTGCCAAGCGCGGAGAAAGAGAAGAGTCTGCTGCCTAATGGAAATTCAAAACACTCCCGCACCCTACGTTTTTGAAACTCGAGGAGTAAAGATCTCCGTTTGGCCTGCTTTCGACGAAGAAAACACCAAACGAAACAATGCTATTTTTGTCTACAGTTACACCGTTAAAATAGAGAACAACGGTAAAGACATGGTGCAACTTCTCAATAGACACTGGATTATTCGAGACGCTTTTGGACAGGTAGACGAGGTAAAGGGTCCAGGAGTGATTGGCAAACAACCTATTTTACAACCTGGAGAAAACTTTGAATACACAAGCTTCTGCCCCCTTAAAACTCCTACTGGAAGCATGGAAGGCAGTTTTGAGATGAGAGACAGTCTGAATCAAAAGTTTGAGGCTGCCATTGGCCGTTTTGAGTTAAAGTCAGCAATGCTCCAAAATTAGGCTCCAAAATATAGTTACAAAATTAAATTGTGCGAATGTCCGATAACATGATACAAAGAACCTAATTATTGGCATTCCTTTGAGCCTATTCAAGCTTTCAAAAACGATTTGATCGTAACGTTGAACGTAAATAAGTGACTCGTGTGTGTATTGCCAACAGATTAGAAAGTCGAAGGCAATCACATGATTTCCAATGAAACGCGTAAATTCGCTAGCTTTAACCTGTCCGCTAAACTTAACAAATCTCTGGAGGAGGCTAAATTTGAAAACGCCACCCCCATACAAGCCGCTTGCATTCCACTCGGTCTAGAAAGACACGATATTATTGGTTGCGCGCAAACAGGCACAGGTAAGACTGCTGCCTTCCTCGTCCCTGCAATTGATTTCTTAGAAAAAAACCCCAACGAAATCGCTCTAATATTGGCTCCTACTCGCGAAATTGTTTATCAAATCGCAGAAGCAGCTCGTATCTTCTTAAAAAATCACTCAGACATTCGAGTGGCCTCTATTATTGGTGGGGCAAGAATTGCAAATCAGTTAAATGTATTGGCAAAAAAACCTCGTCTTATCGTAGGAACTCCTGGTCGCTTAAACGATTTTCTTGCACGTAGAAAACTTCATCTCAATACATGTCATACTTTGATCTTTGACGAAGCCGATCGCATGCTCGATATGGGTTTTGCTCCTCAAATTGACGAAATTGTTAAACATGTTCCCAAACAACGACAAACTGTTATGTTCTCCGCCACAATGGCGCCCGGAGTAGAAAAACTCGCTAAAACTTATTTAAACAACCCTAAGTTTATCAGTGTTGGACAAAAAGAAACTGCCGTTGATGCTCTCAAACAGAAAGTCATCATCACAAGCATTGAGAAAAAAGAAGGCACTCTTCTTGAAGAGCTCAATGGAAGAACAGGATCCATTCTTGTATTTGCTGAAACTCAACGTCGCGTGGAAAAACTTGGATACAAACTTCGTGAGTTTGGATTCTTAGCTGAAACCATCCACGGTGGCCGCACACAAGGTCAACGCTTTCGCGCACTTTCTCGTTTTAAAACAGGTGATGTGAATATTCTCATAGCAACAGACGTAGCTTCGCGTGGTCTCGATATTGGCAACATCTCGCATGTTATCAATTTTGACCTCCCTTCCAATCCTGAAGATTTTCTTCACCGAATCGGAAGAACTGCGCGAAACGGAAAAGACGGCGAAGCTGTTACTCTGGTTATGCAAGCTGACTATGCGGACTTTAACCGCATCAAAAAATATTTCAAAAACTGTGAAACCATAGGTAAGTTTGATGAAGGTGTAGAATTTCTTCCTCAAATGGGATCACGTCGCAAGCGCGGTGGCGGTGGTGGCCGACCTTCCTTTGGTCGCTCTTCAAGTCGTGGATCAAGATCAGGAAGCAGCAGTGGCGGTGGATACAGCGGAAGATCAAGTGGAGGCGGCGGTGGTCGTTCTTCTTTTGGACGACCCGGTGCTCGCTCAGCAGCTTCAGGGAGTAGTAGTGGTGGAAGCCGCTCTGCTGGATCTCGCAGCAGTAGGCCAGCTAATTAGCTGACCACTAAAGCGCCTAAAAAGCATTCAAAGTAGTCACTTAATTTAAACGTTAAGTTAAGCAGGAATACATCCGCTGTGTCACACGTGAGTTTCTTAAGGTGAGAATCACATGGGGCATAACGGTGTGTATTCTCGAACTTTGTTCGATGACAAAATCCATTTTAAATATTACTCATCACAATAACTCTGACAGTTCTGAATGAACTAACATAAATTCAAATAACAGATCTTTGATGAAGCAGGCACAGCTGCCGATGTGCGTCAAAGTCAGCTAAACATACAGTATTTATCCGTTTAGAAATAAAAACCCTTATTTTTTTGCTACTCCACCCCTTATACTTTAGCTATGGAAAAGGACATCAACCTTACACGCACACAGATTGCAAATTTTACTACGAGTGCTCTTAGCTTCTTTGCTTTGTTTGTCATTTTCTTAATGTCCTGCAAACAGTACGGCGTAACAGATGTCGACTCCCCTGCGCTCATATTAGCCATGATGACAACACTTCCGTATCTCATTACGGCTTTCTTTACGTTTTTCTGTAAAACCTCCGCTCACCGTAAAGCCTTCTATGCCACACTTGGAGTTCTTTTTCTTATGACCGGTGCCGAGTGGGTATTACCCAAATCAATTTTATTGAGAGACGTTTATTCCGTCGTTTGGTTTTTCCAAACAATAGTTGCTATTCCCTTTTTAATCGTAACCATTAAAAATCAAAGTGGAGATGAATAGCCATCAATTCATTTCACTTTCAGGTGACCTTAAAAAGCAAACTAAGCAGTTAGCGGAACATTACGAAATCTTAATAATGAGTCAGCTCCACTAATGTGAATATCCAGTAAAGACCTTAACAGTTTCCTCTTTTATACCGATAGAAGTATGTGAATATGGATAAGCGTGGCTTTTCTATTGTTGAGGCTTTAGTGGGCCTTGCCATCCTTGTGCTTGTTGTAATGGCTGCTTCAGGAATTTTGAGTCCAATAACTAAAAGCTATAAAAAATCTAAGCTTTTAAGCAGTATGTACAAAATTGATAATCTCATACGCACTCAAATTTTCTTTCAAAAATCGTACTCTGATCTAAGCAAAGTAGAAATAAAGCTAAGTGATGTCCTTATAGCTAAACACGGAGTTTCTGTTTATGTAAGCGAAGACTTAAGCGCTTCGAGTCTCGTAAAGGATGAGTATCCAATAGAAGTAAAATTAGCGGCTTCTTCATTTATTGCCAGTTCTGAATCACGTTTTGGAGCGATCTACCAAATAAGTTCCGCAGACCCAAAACTTAAAATTACTCCCGTAGGAGTTTCCAGTTGGCCTCCAGATGGGGCTGCCGTTACACAATACATACAACAACACTACAGAGTCGACTTATCGAGTCCTGAATCGAGCTCACTTTTAATTGCTCCTAAAAAATTTACAACCACTCAAGAGCAAATTTGTGGCAATGGATTCATTCGTGGAATCAAAGGCGACAACAGCGGCACAATTATTTGTTGGCAACTCGGAACAACAACCTGTCCGAGCTGGTCCATACCCGTTGGAGTCAAGTTCGATGCCACTACAAGTATTGTCTCAGTTGAATGCCAAAAATTAAACCGTGTAGTATGTCCTGCACTCGACATTCAATTACTTGATGGTAGCGTAGAAAAACTCGAAAGTTTCCAAGCGCTCAACGAACTTAAACTTGAAGACCTCTACCCACCAATGATAGCTAACAGACAAGTTCAATCTACATGTAAGCCAATCATTAACTTTCAAGAATATTCACTCACTGGACAGTTAAGTGCTACGCAAGTTCAAGATCTCAGCCCACCTGATGCAAGCTTAGGCTGCCCCGCCACAAAGCTCTACACAAAAGAAGCGGATGGTTCTTGTACTCCTAAATTTAATCCGCATCTGCCTGCGCGCACACCGGCAACCGTTCTTCCTCCTAGCACGCCATCCGCAAATACTGGAGGTGCCTCTTAATGAAAAAAGTTAAAGTAAAGCGAGAAGGTTTTGTTATCCTCAGCGTTTTAGCTCTAGGCGCTTTTCTCTTCGCATCCTCAATTAGTATTTTCATGTACAAACGAGTTCTCGATCAAGACACACTTCTTATGACTTCACGACATTCCATGGAAATCGCTGTAGATACTTTAAAAACCTCCATTCAACTCAACATGGCTGACAAAAGCAGTTTGGCTGCGATTAAAACCGACATTCAAAGTTTAAGTAACTTCAACCTTCCCGTTCCTGGAACTTCATGCAACGGCGTGGAGTGCAAAATAAAAGTTAAAGTTGATCCTACTGCTATACGTTTTGAAGAACGTCCCATAGGCTCTGGTGACGAGTATGCTCTGATTGACCTCGTTTACGAAGGCAATATGGGAGACAGTAAAAACAAAGTAAAAATACCCGACACAACAATCGAGGTTTTACTTCCAAAGCAAACAGTTCTCACAACAACAGTTGTTCAAGATCTCTCAGTTGAGCGACAATGTTTGGCCTTAAACAATCCATGGCTAAATAGCAATTGTGCAAAATATCTCAAAAATTATTACTGTCTAGAAAACCCAACAGATACAAAATGTACAAGCCTTAACCCCCTCATTTGTCCTCATACTCAGCCAATATTTCTAGGAACAAGGGTCGATGAAAACGGAATAGAGCGCGCTGTGTGCAAAGGCATCGTTTCACAATCTAATATAAAAACAACCTCTTCCTCTACAGAAATTACATCCTGTAACGTTTCACAAGGAAAATGGCTCTACTCTATCGAGGAAGACTTTTCTCTCAATTGTCCCACTTTCCCTGAAGGATTTCAGGATAGAAAAGATATTGTTCTTTGCTCCGACCCTAAGCAAGTTGCAAGAAGCTACGAGCTAGATGCTGGCTTAAACGTTATCCACGTAAATTGCGTAGATCCGGGGGGGCCGTATGATTTCGTGTCGCAAACACGGACTTGGAACTAGCGAAGTTCTCATCGGTCTTATCATAGCGAGCTTTGCAGCATTCTTTGTTATGCAAAGCTACAACTCTCAATCCAAACAACAAGAGCTCGCTCAATTTCGTGTCCAAATGAGCCTCACTCAAAACGAAGTCTTTGCTCTCTTAAACAAATATGAACGATCCTACTGGGCTTCTCAAATTGCCACTGACCCTCTCCTCGCTGCTTGCTTTAACGGACAAGGCTCTAACTGTGACACTTCTTTTTCTTCTCCTACCCCTCTTGTTCTTAGTAACGCTGTCACCACCACTCCGGGCTCGGGTTTTTCTACAGCTACTAATTCACTACTCAACGGTCTCCTCAACAAAAATGGCGGCACTTGCAACTCAGCATCTGCTTCTTGCTTTCTACGAACACAAACTTCCATTCAATACGATTGCTCCGACATGCTTTGCTCAAGAGGCATCATCAACTTTAATCTCTCCATAGATAAATCGCTTCTCAACGATTCTGATAAAAAACTCTTTGCCAACATTCGAGACCTCAGCCTCGAAATCACTCACGAAAAATTTAAAAGCTCCGGAATCCTAAGAACCCTTGCTTCAAGTTGTGTCGGCGCTGCTCAATCTTTAAGTTACGGCAACGGACAATTTGGCTGCGTTGATTCCTCAAGCACAACTAACGATTTGTTTGATCCAAGTTTTGGCTTTCGACTTATGAATGGCAAGCTTGGCCTCGCTGGGCAATCGGGTGGAACTTTAATCCCTGGCGGCTCTACGGGTGGTGGATCAGGTGGCGGAACTACGGGCGGATCGTCATCCTCTACTAGCAGTGGCGGACCCAATGAATGTCCCCCCTCTTATATTTCTGAAATGGGTGAAGATGGAAATCTTATCTGTAAACCCGTTTCTCTTTATGCGTGTGGCGCTGAAAAAAGAGTCTTCACTTACTCAGGTGCCGTGCAATCTTACAAAATTTTTAAATCCTCTAACGTAACTCACGTGCGTATTAAAGCTTGGGGAGCGGCAGGTGGTGCCGGATTTTTCCCCGGTGCTGCAGGTGGATACGCCGAAGGAATACTCGCGCTCAACAACGACACGCAGTTTGCAATTGTCGTAGGTGAAGGTGGGAAAAAAGCATCAAACTCAAGAACTTTTGGTGGTGGCGGCGCTGGATCACTTGGTTGGGGAGGCTCAGGCGGTGGACTTAGCGGTGTCTTTTTAAGTTCCTTCACTCATGCAAATTCGCTTGTTATTGCAGGCGCTGGTGGCGGATCTTCTGGCGGTGGTACTCAAACAAAAGGTATCGGTGGTGGACTTGTTGGAGGATACACTCCACATGACGGATATAACGGTCAACATCCCATGCCAGGAACTCAATCTGCTGGCGGAGTTTCAGTTGCTCCTCAAGACCCTCAACTTGCGGGACTTCCTGGCTCTGCGCTCAGTGGCGGCGATGCTTCACCCTTGTCCTGTACTAATGGTGGCGCAGGGGGCGGTGGCGCTGGATATTTTGGTGGTAGCGGTGGCGTGGGTAACTGGTGCAAATTGCCAAATACTAGAGACACAGATGGAGCCGGGGGAAGTTCTTACTTAATCTCTTCCCTTGTTGCTTCTTCAACTTTAATGTCAAATATTCCACCCACTCCAAGTGATGATCAAGTTCCCCCTAAAACGAGCGACCTCGACTATATCTTAGGTATTGGAACTGGATCACTCAATGCAAACGGAAGTGGCGGCAACGGACTCGTTGTCATGGAAGGCTACTGCGCGGGTAACGACAACGCTCCAATTGCTTTTGATGATCAAGTCCGACTCATTCCCTCAAGTAGCATAACCACACGAGTTGTCTCTAACGACTTTGATGCCGATGGTGATTTAGACTTAAACAGCTTAGCTATTATCGGTTCCGGACCCAGTGTCCAAGGAACTTGCTCACCTGCGGCCAATGGATCCATAAGATTTCAATCAAGCGCTACTTTTACGGGCTCTTCTTTTTGCGATTACAAGATTTGCGACCAAAAACAAAAATGTACACAAGCTAGATTAACTATTCTAGCTGATCCTCCTCCCGTTGTTACGATGCAAATTACTTGTACTTCTAATCGAGCCACACCGTGCACGGCAACTTGCCCCGCAGGAACGGCAATGGCGTCTAGCCCTTATGTCATAAGTGGTCAAATGGCGTGGGGTCCACGCGTAGTACAAAATAGCGCTACCTCTTTTACCTGTTATACAGCTTATGGAGGACGATCATATGGCTACAACAGCACCTGTGGAGGAGTCTGCACAACTGTTTCTCCTCAAGTTGGCGTTGCAAGCTGTTCAACAAGTGGCTCACAAACGTGCATAGCTTCTTGTCCTGCGGGAAGAAAAATTGTCGGAAGCCCTTACATCATCAGTGGCACGTTGCCGTGGAACCCTCAAGTAATACAAACAAGCCCAACAACTATTCAATGTTTTCCAACTTGTAGCAATAGATTTGGAAGTGGTACCGGTTGCACCACAACAAAGTGCGGAGTTGTATGCGCACCTTAAATCTTACTTTTAAAAAACATGGCTTTGGAACAACGGAAGTTCTCATTGGGCTTATCATTGCGGGCTTTGCGGCTGCTTTTGTTATGCAAAGCTACAACTCTCAAGCCAAACAACAAGAGCTCGCTCAATTTCGTGTTCAAATGAGCCTCACTCAAAACGAAGTCTTTGCTCTCTTAAACAAATATGAACGATCCTACTGGGCTTCTCAAATTGCCACTGACCCTCTCCTCGCTGCTTGCTTTAACGGACAAGGCTCTAACTGTGACACTTCTTTTCTTCTCCTACCCCTCTTGTTCTTAGTAACGCTGTCACCACCACTCCGGGCTCGGGTTTTTCTACAGCTACTAATTCACTACTCAACGGTCTCCTCAACAAAAATGGCGGCACTTGCAACTCAGCATCTGCTTCTTGCTTTCTACGAACACAAACTTCCATTCAATACGATTGCTCCGACATGCTTTGCTCAAGAGGCATCATCAACTTTAATCTCTCCATAGATAAATCGCTTCTCAACGATTCTGATAAAAAACTCTTTGCCAACATTCGAGACCTCAGCCTCGAAATCACTCACGAAAAATTTAAAAGCTCCGGAATCCTAAGAACCCTTGCTTCAAGTTGTGTCGGCGCTGCTCAATCTTTAAGTTACGGCAACGGACAATTTGGCTGCGTTGATTCCTCAAGCACAACTAACGATTTGTTTGATCCAAGTTTTGGCTTTCGACTTATGAATGGCAAGCTTGGCCTCGCTGGGCAATCGGGTGGAACTTTAATCCCTGGCGGCTCTACGGGTGGTGGATCAGGTGGCGGAACTACGGGCGGATCGTCATCCTCTACTAGCAGTGGCGGACCCAATGAATGTCCCCCCTCTTATATTTCTGAAATGGGTGAAGATGGAAATCTTATCTGTAAACCCGTTTCTCTTTTTGTATGCGGTGCTGAGAAAAAAGTCTTTACTTATTCAGGCGCCGTTCAAAGTTACACTATTTTAAAATCCTCTAACGTCACTCACGTGCGCATTAAAGCTTGGGGAGCGGCAGGTGGCGCGGGTTGGGCGTCCTACCCCACTTATTATATGGGAGCTGCAGGCGGATACGCAGAAGGAATTTATCCCATTAATGCGGATACACAATTTGCAATTGTAGTTGGCCAAGGGGGCTTACGTGGATCAACAGCAAGAACTTTTGGAGGCGGTGGTGCGGGAACTCCTGGATGGGGCGGATCAGGCGGTGGACTTAGTGGTGTCTTTTTAAATTCCTTCACTCATGCAAATTCACTTTTAATTGCCGGTGCGGGTGCCGGATCCTCAGGAGGCGGAACAGTCACAAGAGGATTTGGCGGAGGATTAGAAGGTAGTGCAACAACACACGATGGATATAACGGACAACATCCCATGCCGGGAACTCAAAGCGCTGGCGGTGTTGCTTATGCTCCTCTAAGTGCTTCACTCGCTGGCAGTCCAGGAGCTGCACTGAGTGGAGGTAATGCATCTCCTACATATTGTACCGATGGTGGTGGCGGTGGTGGCGGTTCAGGTTATTACGGCGGTAGTGGTGGCGTGGGAGACTGGTGTACCTTCCCTTCGGCGGGAGATACAGATGGAGGCGGAGGAAGTTCTTATTTACACTCTTCCCTAGTTGCCTCTACGACTCTTATGGCATCAATCCCTGCAGCAACGTCCACCGAAAGTAATCCACCCAAAACATACGACCTAGATTACTCAACGGGCGTTAGTGTTGGAACAGGTGCAGGCAATGGAGCTGGCGGCAATGGACTTGTAGTAATTGAAGGAATCTGTGGAGGAAGTAGTAATGCGCCCATTGCACTTGATGATCAATCTACAATTGGAGCTTCATCAACTGTAAGTAAAAATGTTTTAGCAAATGATTTTGATATCGATGGCGATATCAATCCCAGTAGTTTAGTTCTTGTGTCCACTGGACCCGCCTCAAAAGGTTCGTGCAGCGTTACAGGAACGTCTTTAAGTTTTCAAAGCTCTTCAACCTTTAATGACTCTTCTTTTTGTGAATACAAAATTTGTGACCAAGCAAGTAATTGCGCTCAAGCAAAATGGAATATCCGCTACGGAATTCCGCCCGCTCCCGTCAACGGAGTCTGCGGAAGTGCTCATGGCACTTCGCCCGCAAGTATTCCCACTTCAAACTTATGCACAACGGGTACTCCTTCAGCTGTATCAGGAGCAAGTCCAACTTGGACATGGAGTTGTTTAGGAGCAAATGGTGGTAACACCTCTAGTTGTAACACTGTAGTTCCTTGTGCGCTTTCCTGTGATCGCCTCTGTAATGGAATGCAAATGGTGCGCTTTGCATTTAGTAATCCTAGCCCAGGAAATTATTCCATGATCGCCGGTACAACGACATATCACTGGGGATGTAATTGGGGGAACGACCCTACCACTATGACAACTCGAATGAACAACGCCTGTGTGTCTGGCAAAGCGAGTATTGGATATAATGGAATGTGGGGCGGATTTTACGTTGGAACCTGTATCCCGTAAAAAGAAAATAAAAACTATCTTCTAAACTGCGGAGGAGGTCCTTGCCTACGATTTTTACGGAAGAGAATAATTCCGTGGTTAAGATCATAAACAGAAATTCCCACAGTTACTTGATCGCCAACGATGCAGCGAATTTTATTTTGCTTCATTTTTCCAGAAAGTTTTGCTGTAACTTGTTTTCCGGACTCCAACTGAACCATGTAGTGACCACCACCCGGTGTGCCCATAATAATACCTTCAAATTTGGCCAGTTCTTCTTTCGACATCAATCACTTATACATAATGGCACTCAAGTAGCTTGTCCACGCTTAGCTCTGTGATTTAGGGGGATTAAAAGTATTTTACAAGGCCTAGGGAGCCCAAAACTGCACCCTGCTCAAGCTGAAGGCTATAGAGATACTGGGCACCTAGTTCTACACCAAGGCCATCTCGCCCCAAATAAGCCACTCCGAGCCCAGGACTTAACAAACGTGCAGTCTGTTTTTCGTAAGAGTTCTCAAAGAATTTTTTCGTCGCATAGGCCGGAAAAGGATAATCAGCTGCTGTAGAGTCGGCTTCTTTTAAAAGCCACTCACTATAATGAACATCTAAAAAGGGAAGAAACCTAAGGCGCGGAAAAAGGTACTTTCTCGCTCCCACTCCCCAGGTCATGTAATCTCCACCTGTTCCAAGTTGAGCACTCAACCACACAGGTTCAATTTTAACATCGGCTCGAACTCCAACCACACCTGAAGAGCCACCACCAACGACGCCTAAGGATACACTTTTGTCGCGTATTTTACGGTTTGTACCAAGTAGCACTTCATAAGAAGAGGAGGAAGAACCCTCCTCCTCAGAATCTGAAAGAGTTACAACGGCTTCGCTGCGCTCAAGTGCAACCTCAAAACGCTCAGAAGGATTAAATTTATTCGATTTGATATTTTTAGGAGGAGGCGGAAGTCTGCGATTTCTATGATTAAGAATATCTTCCGTATCAGGACTACGATCATAGATGCTATTAAAAGCAGCGAAGGCCTCAGGACCAAGCAAACTCAAAAGCACTAAAAAGTATTGAAAAAATATCTTCATACGTCCCTGTACAATCCCTTGCTTCCAATATAGCCCGTTTCAGCTCTCTTTCAACCCTTTTAGCTCCAGACTCCGCTCCAAAAATCCGACGAGAAAAGATGTTAATGATACCAGGTAGATACTCATGTCAGGCATTCCATACGCAGGACGAATTAACTGAGAAACAAAGACATAAAAAAGAAAAAAGAAAACATGCACATAACAAGGCACTGCATACACAGAAAAGAGCTTAGGACCTATTACGAGGGTATCTACGGTCTCCCAAATCAAATCTCTCATTACAAATCCAAAAATTGTGAGAGAAAAAACAAAACTCCATGCCGCTTCGACCTGAAAATCTAAAAACATGTAGATCAAAAGATGAGGCGTCAAAAAAATGCCGGCGTCAAAAACCGGGTTTCGTCCTTTCCTAACATTAAAACACGGATAAAAAATCCACAAATACCAAAGACATAATAGACCCAATGGCCAGGAAGGAAAGAGAAGCGTGGAAACAAAGATTCTTGTCAAAAGCGAATCCGATGTTGAGATATATCCAGAATACATCGCACTCAAAACAAAAGAAGTTAAAACAAGAAACATCAACGTAGTCGGAAACTTTTTAATTTGGGCCGGAGTTCTTAAAGGTATCACGAGAATTCAACAATTAGCGCAGTTATATTATCTTCTCCACCTTGAAGGTTCGCCAAACGAATTAGGTTTTTTGCGCTATTTTCTAAATCAAAATTTGCTAGGATTTGGGCAATTTGAGGGTTGGTGGCCATACCCGTCAAACCGTCACTACAGAGTAAAAAGCGACAACCCTTTTTTACGTCCATCGCAAAAATATCAGGTGACACAGAAGGCTCATAACCAACGGACCGAGTAATAACGTTCTTCTGAAAATGATGGATATTCGCTTCTGTAACAAATCCCAATTTCATAAGTTCATAAATCTGAGAGTGATCTTCAGTTACCTGATAAAGCTGCCCTTCATAAAAGAAGTAACAACGAGAGTCTCCCACCTGTGCTATGTAAACATGCCCCTCGGTATAGGCCATAGCCGTAAGAGTTGTTCCCATTCCAGAAAGCTCTGGTTGTTGAGCGGCCTGTTCAAAAATAATTTCATTCCCTTTCTCAACACCCAAACGAAGCGTATCGACAATATCCATTTTATTTCGCTTCTCTTTAAAGACATGTTCCATGGCCTTCACTGACAGAGCAGAAGCAACCTCGCCCCCACTGTGCCCACCCATTCCATCTGCCACGGCAAAGAGTCCAAGCTTCTCATTAATTAAAAAAGAATCCTGATTATTTTGCCGCTTCATTCCGATATCCGACAAACCAATGGCGCTAGCTGTGATGCCCATAACTTAAGTGTAAGGTAAGCACCCACCCTCGAGCACTAGGCAGATACAATAAAACTCCGTCAATAATATGCTAAAAGGTACCTAGTTACTTTTTACGTGTACCCGCTACCTTTTTGCACACGCCCGCTACCTTTTTGCTAATGAGGACTCGTTCCCGGAGCTCCACCCGTTTTCTTTGCCGTGTTCTGACTTTTACCTGAAGCTCTTTTCATGCTTTTTCTGCATTCCTGAAGCTGTCTTTTTTTCTCTGCACTCAAGGAATCTGTTTCTCTAAAAATAATATTTTTTGAAAGACAGGAGCTAACCTTTGTCGTCACGCCTCCTTTGCATTCTTTTAGAAAAGTATTCAACTCAGACCTTGCAGAATCCCCTGCGTCTGTACCGAAATCTATACACCCCTCCCAGACTACATTTGCCTCTCGTCGAATATCCAAACTAAAAATACTCATATCCTCGCTATGAGAAGATATTTTTTCCATATACTCATGGTTATTTGTATAACCCTTGATCATGGCTTCACACGCCTCAAGACATTTGGACTTTTCTTGAGCCTCTTCTTGAGGGGCTAGACTTGCTTCAGAAGCCGAACTCTCAGAAGAGCTCGTCGTTCCCGCTCCAGCACCAGCTCCTGATCCCGCGCCTGTTCCAGCAGGTACATTTACATGTGGTGCAGAAAAAGATGCTTGCGGTGCAACACCCGAAGACGCCCTACCCGCTCCGAGCGCTCTAGCCTTCGTGGGACTTGAAGCAGCAGCAGGAACTGAATCAAAAAACTGATCGATGTCACTACCTGCGCCAGAACCAGTGCTCCCCGATCCAACTTGTGATCCCACAGCATCTGTTGAAGAATTTGCATTCCCCGAAGCTGCAGGATTTAAAGTCTTAGATTGTGAGCCTCTTCTTCTGGACTGACTCAACGAGAAAGCACCTGGAGCTGCGCGGCCCTTTTTTAAGCTCCTATCTTGTAACTTAAGTTCCAGCTCTTTTCTTGAACCCGAGCTCTTACAGGCATACACAAAAAGCAAAAGAAATGCTTTCTGCCAAAGCGTGTTTTTCACATACTCTTATCGGCTCAATTTGTTCATTGCGAAAGAACTACTGAAGCACGCCCAATAAGTATTTTTGACGTTCCAGAAACTTATACTTACACTCGAAGCTCACGCTTTACTTGCTTCACTAAATCCTCGGCCAATTTTTTTGCAGAATCTAATTTTTGTCCACCGAGCATTCTAGCAAGCTCTGAAAGTCGTTCCTCTTTTGTTAGAACCCTGAGTTCAGTTCTTGAGCTTTGCGAAGCATGTTTTTTCTCAACCAAAACCTGTTCATCGGCAAATGCTGCAATTTGTGCCAAATGAGTGACCACAAGAACCTGTGAAGCTTTTGCAAGCATCGCTAACTTTTTACCTACAATATGGGCTGTCTCGCCGCCAATACCTGTGTCGACTTCATCAAATAAATAAACGCCAACAGAAACGCTTTGAGCTACATATTCCTTCAGAGAAAGCAAAATACGCGACAATTCTCCACCACTGGCAACTTTTGCCAACGGCATAAGTTCGTGACCCTTGTTAGAAGAAAATAAAAGCTCCACTTGATCTTGTCCAATTGATGTAAAATCCGGTGTCGCTACGAGTTTTAAAGAAAAAACAGCATGAGGCATTCCAAGTTCACGCACACCTTTTTCCCATTTAGACACAAAAGAAGGAATGAGCTTATTCCGAGCTGCAGACAATGCTTTTGCTTTCTTTGCCAGATCTTCTTTTTGTTTTAAAATTTTCTGATCCAACACTTCTCGTCGCTCAGATAAATTTTCTAATTGATCCAACTCTTCGGCCTTGGCCTCGCAGAGAGCATAAAACTCTGAGGCATCCAAAACACTATACTTTCGCTTTAGGCGCTTTAACTTGCTGAGCGTCTCAACAATTTCAACTTCATCAAAATTTGTATCCGAAAAAGAGTCTTTCACTTTTAACAAAGCGGACTCAAAGTCAGACAACAGCACGGAGACTTGGTCTAACTTTTCGGCCAAATGATCTGCAGAAGTAAGTTGCCCCAGCTTTCGACTTTCTTTATCTAAAACCCTTAAGAGCTCGCTTATTCCAGCGGCATCTGCTCCTGCAGAGCCATCCAACAACAATACACATTTTTCAATTTGCTCTAAGATTTTTTCCCTTGAAGATAACTCACGCGCCTGCCTCTCGAGATCTTCCTCATAATTTGCCAAATCTTTTGACTTACAAATATCTTTAAGCTCCGAAACTTCAACCTTTAAAAAATCCAAGTTATCGATCGAAAGTAAATCAAGCTTGGAACGTTCCGTATGAAGTTTTTTTAACTCCTCATAGGACTCTTTGTACTGTGTGAGAACTTTTGGATTCTCCAAAAGAGAATCGATAATTTCTAAAATGTAATTGGGCTTATTAAGTCTTAAGAATTCATGCTGACCCGAGACTTCAATCAAATCACCTAAGGCTTCCTGGAGCTGAGCTCGCGTCGCTGCTTTTCCTTGAATCCAAATACGGCTCACGGTGCCTTCAGCTGAAGCGAATTCTCTTCGTACGACGAGAGGGTCCGATAAATCATCCAATTCATAACCCATATCAGCAAGTCTCTTGAGTCGTTCTTTATCTTTGGGAAAATAAAACTGCCCTTCAACTTCTGCTTTGAGCGCTCCCTTTCTAACCCACGAGGCCGAAGCTCTATTTCCGAGCAAGAGCACAATGGCGTTTAAGAGCAAACTTTTACCGGCTCCGGTTTCACCCGTAAAAACAGTAAACCCTTTTTCCAATTGGATTTCGGTATCCTCAACAAGAGCAAAATTTTTAACGCGAATCGATGCGAGCATTTTATCCTTCCTTGGAATTGAGCAATCCACCGCCTAAACCTAGTTTACTTCGCAAGATCTCAAAGTAATCACGCACCCCCTCCATATCGGGAGCCAACCAATGAACTGCGTCCTCAGCTCTTCTTATGCAAAGAGTTTGTCCTGCGCGCAACTCAGTGGTTCGTTGACCATCTTCAGTTAAATAACTCGGAGGGCCCTCAAGCACCTTGATCTCAATTTCAGAATCAGAGGTCAAAATGACTGGCCGCTGCGCAATTTCGTGCGGCAAAATCGGAGTCAAAAGAAGTCCATCTAAACCCGGCACAACGATCGGCCCACCAGCTGCAAGCGAATAAGCTGTTGAGCCCACAGGAGTTGCCACAATGAGTCCATCTCCGCGCAACTTCGCAAAAAGCACGGAGCCATTCACCGAAACCTTGAGCGAAACCATACGAGAAAGTGAACCTTTGCTAATAACCAAATCGTTCATTCCCCAGCAAGAGTTGTTCCTACCTATTGTAGCCTCGATGCCCCATCGCTTCTGAATAGAGTACTCCTGGTTTTTCAACATTTTAACAAAGCGCTTAGCCCACTGCTTTGTGTCTTTAGGACCTGTCTGTGGCAGAGCCAAGCGGTGTAAAAAACCGAGGCCCGCACTGGTATGGATTCCCAAAATGGGCACCTGGTGACGCAACTCGCCTAAATTTCGGAGCATCGACAGTAAAGAGCCATCCCCAGCCAGCGAAATCGCCAAACTGGTTTTAGAAGATGGCTTATCCTCAATTTTAAAGGCAGATTTTAGCTCCTCCACAAGAAGCTTTTTTTCCTGAGGGAAGGTTTTCCCGACTTTTCCCTCAAATATCCAGATTCGTTCCATTCGACTACTCACAAAGTAAAACTATACAGAGCCTGGGGCCTTAGCCAAGAGCAAAGAGGAGTGCTAACCTTCTTTAAGTTATGCTTGCAGGTTTAGTGCTCAAAAAAATTATCGGCAGTAAAAACGATAGGGAGCTCAAAAAGATCCTTCCCGCGATTCAGGCCATCAACCAAATGGAACCCCAAATTCGGGTTTTAAGTGACAAGGCACTTCAGGCTAAGACTGCTGAATTGAAGCAAAAACTTGCAAATGGCGCCACCCTAGACGACATCCTTGTTGAAGCTTTTGCAGTCTGTCGTGAAGCGGCCATCCGTGTTTTAGGACAACGACATTACGACGTTCAACTTGTGGGTGGCTACGCACTTCACAAAGGAATGATTTCTGAAATGAAAACAGGGGAAGGAAAAACCCTTGTCTCTACTCTTGCCAGTTACCTCAATGGCCTTTCTGGAAAAGGCGTTCATATCATTACCGTCAACGACTATCTCGCAAAACGCGATGCCGAGTGGATGGGACGCGTTCACCGTTTCTTAGGTCTCGAAGTGGGTTGCATTCTCAACAACATGAACGACCGCGAGAGAAAGATTCAATACAACTCGGACATCACTTACGGCACCAACAACGAGTTTGGATTTGATTATCTTCGCGACAATATGAAACCCTCGCTCGATCGCTATGTTCAACGCGAACATAACTTTGCGATCATCGACGAAGTCGACTCTATCTTGATCGACGAAGCCAGAACTCCACTCATCATCAGCGGCCCCACAGATGAATCCACCGATCTTTACTACGATACAGATCGCGCCATTAAATTACTGAAACGAGATATCGATTACACGATGGATGAAAAGCATCGCTCTGTGACTCTTACAGAAGATGGTGTTCGCCGTATTGAAGAAATTCTGAACATAGAAAACCTCTACAGCCCCGACAACGCATCTCTCGTGCATCACGTACACGCAGGCCTCAAGGCTCATGCTCTTTTCAAACGCGACACAGACTACGTTGTCCGTGATGGAGAAATTGTCATCGTCGATGAGTTCACGGGTCGCTTTATGCCCGGACGAAGATGGTCCGACGGTATTCACCAAGCGATTGAAGCCAAAGAGGGCGTAACAATCGAAGGCGAGAACCAAACACTTGCCACCATCACACTTCAAAACTACTTTCGCCTCTACTCTAAGCTCAGCGGTATGACCGGTACTGCAGACACAGAAGCTGCGGAGTTTAAAAAGATCTACAACCTCGAAGTTTTGGTTATTCCAACCAACCGCCCCAATTACCGCGATGACTTTCAAGATCTAGTTTATAGAAACGAAGCTGGTAAATACCGTGCCGTTATTGAAGACATCAAAGAAAAACACACAGCGGGTCGTCCGGTACTTGTTGGTACTGTGAGTGTTGCCAAATCAGAGCGTGTTTCAAAACTTCTTTTACGCGAAGGAATTCCGCACAACATTTTGAACGCAAAGAATCACGCAAGTGAAGCAGAAATCATTTCGGATGCGGGTCTTAACGGCGCCGTAACCATTGCCACGAACATGGCAGGTCGTGGAACAGACATTATCCTGGGGGCTGGCGTAAAAGATGTTGGTGGTTTGCACGTTATCGCAACCGAGCGTCACGAATCTCGTCGTATCGACAACCAATTGCGTGGTCGAGCGGGCCGTCAAGGTGATCCGGGTTCGAGTCAGTTTTACCTTTCACTTGAAGATGATTTGATGAGAATTTTTGCAAGTGACCGCATGGTCACCATCATGGACAAGCTTGGAATGGAAGAAGACGTGCCTATTAGCGATCGTCTTGTCTCTAAGTCTATTGAAAACGCTCAGAAACGCGTTGAGATGCACCACTTTGACCAACGTGAACACCTTCTCAAATATGACGACGTTCTCAACAAGCAACGCGAAGTTATTTACAACATGCGCCGTCTTGTTCTCGAAGGAAAAGAAACTAAAGGCCTTGTGCGAGATCTTTCAAAAGAATTCGCTGCAGACATCGTCGCTCAGTTTGAACCCGATCGTCGCGCGGGAGAAACTTGGAATTTCGACTCTCTTCTTGAAGCTTTGAGAACTGCCTTTAACTTTGAAGATAAAAACAAATACCTCAAACAGCTTCAAGAGCTCAATGATCGAGGAATTACATCTGCAATTCTTGTAGAGTGGATCACTAAAGAAGCTCACAATATTTATCTTGAGCGTGAAAAAATTTACGGAGAAGAAACTGTACGAGAACTCGAAAAGTATTTTTTCCTTCAAAGTATCGACCATCACTGGAAAGAACATCTTCTCGCCCTTGATCACCTCAAAGAAGGCATTCACCTCAGAGGTTATGCACAAAAAGATCCGCTCGTGGAATATCGCAGAGAAGGTTTCTATCTCTTTAAAATGCTCGACCGTGTAATTCGCCAAACTGCACTGAGTCGCTTATTCACAGCGCGCATTCTCTCTCAAGCAGAGCGCGATGCCCTAAGACGTCGTGAAGAAGAAGAAGCTCTTAGAAAAATAAATGCTGCTGAACTCAATCATCCTGAAGCTGTCCTTGAAGGTGGGTCCACACAAGGCAATCCAAATATTATTGAAGAAAGAGAAGATGCGGCACCCGCCCCATCAGCTCCCAACCCAGCACTCCAAGCAGCTGTATCCTTCATGAAAAAATATGAAGCAGAAAAAGTTCGCCAGCTACAGACAGCAACAGCCGGAGCTGGAAATGTTGGCGGAGCAAGTGCAGGAGCCGCAGAGGCCCCCACAGCTCCCATCAAATCCACTGAACCTAAAATCGGAAGAAATGATCCGTGCTTTTGTGGTTCAGGCAAAAAATACAAACAGTGCCACGGTAAAAATAGCTAAAAGGTGCCTAGCCCCTTTGTCCACACACCTGGATACTTTCTCCACTTTACTCACAACTATTTTTGAACGTAAGTAACAGTGCCCGCTAATCCTGGATAGAAGTCTCTCCAAAAAACACCCACGTGATTCGGAGGTGGCGTTAATTGAGGGCCCGAATCTGCTCTCACGCTATCGGTGGCCATACGTATCGTTTTATAATTCAAAGTAATATCTCCACCATCACCAGAACTCCGACCGATATGCCCCTGTAGATTAATTAGCCCATTAACGACAAGTTCATTTGCATCCACAAGAAGATCTCCCGATGAAGGAGCTTTAGTCGAATAAACGTTCCGCCTATAGTCATCCTCATTTACAAAAGCGCGCAAACTTCCACGAACAATAACTTCTCCACAACGTATTTCTAAATTTTCAGTCCCTATGTACACCGTAACTCCTTGAGGCAAAATACACCTCAAGCCTTCAATGACTCGTGATTCAGGTATACTCGTTATCATTAAATCGCGCTCTTCATTCATCCATTCCGTAGTAGTCTCACCATTAATTCGGTAACGAACTTTGCCAAGCGACTCTTCATCAAAGAAAATGCCTTCTTCATCTGTAAAACCAACTTCAGTCCAGTTTGACTGACCTTCTTTCATTTTATCAATCGCGACATCTTCTCTAACAGAACCCAGCAATCGAAGACTTCTCTTCCAAAGCCCGCCCTCTACCTCAGGCTTCTCATACTCAACTTCGTAAGCCCACTCACTATTTTGCTCTGCAACTCGTGGCGTCTGCCCAGAACTTGATTTAACACCGTTACCAGCCCCACATGAGGCTAAAAATAAAATCCCTATCATTCCTAATTTTTTCATACGTGCTCCTTTAGACGCTAGCCTTGCAAAGTTTGGGCCAAGCAAAGTAACTTGATTGAAATGAGAAGAAGCCATGTAATTCTTTTTGTTATTCTTGTAGGCATTGCAACTCTCGTGCTGAAGCTCAAAGTGGCTAAAGAGACACTCCCCATTACTCAATCCCAAACATCACAAAGCGTAAAAGATATACTCCAAGAACCTATTTCCCCCACAGAAGCTCAGAATAAAACTCAATCAGAAGAGATTCCTCTCTCATGTCAAAAGTCCTGGAATGAACTCTTAAGAAATTCTTTTCATGACATTGGAAAAAGCCTAGAATCCCTTCGCGAAGCACTCGGCTCAATGGGATGTCTTAAAAGCTCCGGCTACCCCAAGCTGAGTGAGCTTCTAAAAAATTGCAGCGCAGCCTTTGAAAACTACAATACACTAGAAGACAAAGAAGTAGCTAAAAACACATGTCTACAAGAAATGAGCCTTTACCGAGCCTACGCTATTCACAACCTCACAAAAAGCAACACCGACTATAAAAACATGAGCACTCGCCTTCTCATGAACAAGCTTGCAGCACTTCTCTCAGACCCAAATCCCGATGTTGAACTCATCAACAAAATTGCTAACGCCTTAGCTGAAAACGAACCCCATCTCTATGCCGCACAAAAAGCTAACCTTATAGCCAAAACAATTTCTATCACCTCTAAAGATCCCAACTCACAGGATTTTAAAGATGCCCTTGAAGAGTATGTAAATACGCTCGATAAACTGAATAGCTTTGAAACAGATGATCCGGAAGCCACTGCGGCTAAGCTCCTGCCCGATGTCCTCAACAACAACTACCGCGCTTTAGAAGAAAAGATTAATTCTATTGTCTCTGAACAAGGAGAGTCAGGACTCACCTACTACTACCGATCGGGAATTGAGTGGAAACGCAAAAGAGTTAGTTCTGCTCGAAACTACTTAGACCAAGCCATAGCGCTAGAGCCTTACAATACAACTTACAAAACTACTCGTAAAAAAATTGCCTCACTCAAAGCGGGCGAACCCGGGGCTTACTCTATAATGTTTAAATTTGATTTAACTGAATAAATTTTGAAGGACTAAATTCTGGGATTTTCTCTACGTATTTTTGGCTTGAGTGATACTTCCCTTGCCAAGTGTTTCGTTTTTCGAGCTCTTTATCAAACCACGTGAAGAAAGGAGTTTTGTTAGACACCCAAGAAGGAGCTACAAGTTGCTCTTTATCCGTCTCACCAGTAATTCGATGAATCTCAACTCGAGGATCTAAGCGCTCTACGAGGTGAATAATTTTCTCTCCATATTCTTCCATGGAATAAAGATCAAAGGGGTCGCGTGAATATAAAACGGCAAGCTTTGTGTTCTTAATAACGTGAAGCATTTGAAGCTTTACTCCAGCACTTTGCTCTTGCTCTGCAAGCTGAAGGGTTTCTAAAACCTCATCTTGTCCCTCACCTGGAAAGCCCACAATGAGATGACTAATCACGGGAATTTCTGCCTCACGTAGCAACTTCATTGCTTGTATGTAATCTGCAGTGGTCTCTTGTCGATTGACCCAATCTAAAGTGTTTTGGTGACGGGTCTGTAATCCCAATTCCACAGAAAAGTATTTGCATCGTTTTTTAAACTCTTTCAAAACTTCGACATTCTCTGGAAGAATGCAATCAGGTCTTGTCGCAATACTTAATCCCACAATACGCGGGTCAACAAAAGCACTCTCAAAACGCTCTCTTAAAACTTCAGGTTTATCGTAGGTATTGGTAAAACTTTGAAAATATACGATGTACTGATTTGCGCCGTAGCGTCGAGTAACAAAGCCCATACCCTTTTCAATCTGTTCTTTAATTGCAAGATTTGGATCTTGATGGGGAGAAAGAGATCCTTCTTGAGAACAATAAGCGCATCCACCCCACGCTTTTACGCCATCGCGATTTGGACAGGTAAAGCCCGCATCAACTCCAATTTTATAAACAACTCCCCCAAAAGCATCTATCAAGCGATCTTTAAAATAGTTCCAACGAACGCGTGGCATAAGAGACTTAAAGCACAATGGTCAAAAGGTGCCTAGCTCTTTTCTCCACACACCTGGATACTTTCTCCACGAGCTCTCAGTATAAGACCTCAATACGTAGGCATCGTTCTTGCTTGGTTTCCTGAAAAAGATGACTCGCAAAATATTAGAGAGAAGCCAAAACTATCCCTACCACACGTACAATAGGACAATTGATAAAACCTTTTTTAATTGTGATTTAAAGCACTTGTGGAACGAATGCATGAATCTATGCTGCATTCTTTCATGGGCATATGGAGCTCGAATCCACGCATTTGTTCTTATGTCGAATCACTTTCACATGCTTATCTCAACTCCAGATGAAAACATTGATGATTGCATGAGGTATTTTCAGGGTGAGTTGAGCCGCTGGGTGGCCTCTCAAATTAAATCTCAACGCAACTGCTTTGGCGCAAGATATAAATGGACCATCATCAAAGACGCCCTTCATTACAGGGATGCCTACAAATACGTTTACCAAAACCCAATAAGAGCTAAATTATGTTTGGAAGCTGAAAAGTATCCCTTTAGTACACTCTCAGGGAGACTTGGTAACCAAAAACTTTCCTGCCCAATCTATGAACACGAATTTCACACCTATCTTCCTACGCTCACTCATGACGAATGCCAATGGATTAACACGGTCTTTAACGAGGTGGAGTTAGGAAAAATTCGCAGTGCAGTTAAAAAACGAATATACGCTACACCCTTAAGGGTTAGAAAGACTTTTAGACCTACTATGAGTGGAGAAAGTATCCAGGTGTGTGGAGAAAAGAGCTAGGCACCTTTTGACCTACTGGCCGCACTTAACCTTTTCAGCGGAGCAATGAATGCGTGATTTAACTTTAGCCATACAGGCTTTTGCTGCTTCTATGCGCGCTTTTGTTTCTGTAGGAGCCGTAGCATCGAAGAGTCCATCGAATGGAGTCTCAATAAAACAAGTGACATCTCCAGAAGCCACAGCTGTTCCAGTTGCCCCTGATTTTCCCTCTAGCTGATCAACCCTCTCTTGAAGATCGATCACGGCCTCTTGAAGCTTTCTAATTCTTTTGCGAAGCTCTGCAGTCGATCCACTCTTTTCATTGCTCAACTCCAAGCGATCTTTTGCAAAAGCTAAACTTGAAAAAGAAAGGGTCAATGCGCTGACTAGAAAAAAACTTCTCACTCTTCTATTAAAATCTAGAGTGGGCTTCTGAGCAAATCCCTTAATTTACCTGGGAGGTATTGCTGTACCCGCAGCGCCCAAGACTGGCGCATTCGAGACCAAAGCCACTCTTCCCAGCCTCGCTGCCAAGCCAAAAGTCTAAGAAATCCGCGCCTTTCACTCTGATACCAGTCTTCAGCAATTCGCACAGGATCCATATCCTGTGGTCCCTTAGCGTTCTTTTCTAAGAGTTCCTCAAGACGAGCTATCTGCTTAAAGCCCTCTCGAGTATGTGTGTTCATAAGCGCAGGCAAGGAGCCTAAGCCCGAGCCCAGCAAGCAAAATTGTGGGATATAAAGCCCCGATTCACCCACATTGCACTTGTAATCACGTCTAAAGACATGCGGGTTCAGAGCGAAAAGCGCTCTGAGTTGACCCGTTTGCCTTTCGCTGAGACGAGTTCTTAAATCGTCAAGAATTTGATCCACTAAAATACGTGACCTAGAAATAAGTGTAAGAACACTTTTTTGACGGTTTAAATTTTCTAAGCTTCCTTTCACCCCATCAAATTCAAAAAATAGAATTTTTTGGAGCGCTGATTCCATTCCCCTTGGAAATAAAATTTCTGTAACCTCATACGTAATATTGTCTGCATAGGAATGAAAAGCCTTCGTCCAATGCGAAACATCATTGGCCGTTGCTTCATAAATCCCCAAGGACCTAAATTCTTCCCATTGAGGCGCAGGAAACACATCCACTTCTGAAATGAGAACGCCTTCAAGCTCACAAGCTCTCAAAAGAGATTCTCTCAAACGTGCGGTATCTATCCAACGCTCCTCATGAAGCCCCTTTTCTGACCAAACTCTTTCAAAAATCTCACCCGTTGGGCTTATCCAACCACGAACAACTGGTGCTTCTAAAATATTTGAAACCGGAATCCCCAGTCGTGTGAGTTGTTCTATAACAGACGTTAACAAGCTTCGTGGAACTCGCGTAGGACGAAAAGACTCATTGACGTTTTTTAGTAATACAAGTTCAACAGGAAATCCCTTGTCCTGAAGACGCAAAGCAGACCAAACACCTAAAACCGACGACGCGTATACTCGAATATTCAAAATCTTCCCCCGACACAATAAACAGTCAAATAGTCCTCAATAAGGAATTTAACTCTATTTAAAATAGTGTAGCAGAAAAATCCCTAGCGTCATAAAGTAGGGTCCATGAAGATAGCAATCTTTGGCGCAACAGGATTTATTGGCAGCGAACTCGTTAAAGCAATTCAAGGCAAAGGTTGGGAAGCTCTTGCTCTCGATATTCGAAAAGATCCCACGTGGGAAGAAAAATTAAAAACGGCTGACGCTGTTATAAATTTAGCAGGACACCCCCTCTTTAAAAATCGTTGGGACACACGCGTCAAAGCTCTCATCCACGACTCACGAGTTGATGGCACACATAAAATAGTCGCTGCACTCAAAAACACACAAGTTAAAACTCTTGTAAACGCATCAGCAATTGGCATTTATGGCGCAAGCGAAGAAGACGTAAATGAAAAGTCACAACCTGCTGATGACTTTTTAGCGCGTGTTTGTAAAAACTGGGAAAGTGAAGCAACTGCAGCTCAGAGACTTTACAACATACGAACTGTAATCGTTCGCATTGGTGTTGTAATGGGCAAAGGCGGTGGTGCTCTTGAAAAGTTACTACCTCCTTTCAAACTGGGCCTAGGTGGCCCCATTGGAATGACAGGCTCACAAAGTATGAATTGGGTTCACGTTGATGACGTCGTTGGAATTATGCTTTTTGCAATTGAAAATGAAAAAGTTGCGCCTATCCTCAATGCAACTTCACCTAACATCGTCAGCAATAAAGAATTTTCACAAACACTCGGAAAAGTACTTCATCGTCCAGCAATCTTTCCGCTTCCAAAAGCTGTTCTTTACGCTGTAGTTGGAGAAGCCGCAGGAGTCATCGCCGCCGGTCAAAGAGCCCACCCACAAGCAACTCTAGCAAGCGGCTACACTTTTAAGCACCCCGATCTTAACGAAGCCTTAACAAATATCCTCAAGAGTTAAAATTAGACTAAAAACTAAGCTTGTTCCGGCAATAACCCGATAAGTCTGCAATGGCATCTTCTAGGAGCGGCTTCTCTGTGATCGAGTTCATGGTGGGTAGCTCCATCATGCTTATGATGTTGCTTGCTGCGAGTAGCATGTTGAAACCTCTCAACCAAGCTAACCGCAAATCTCGACTCCTCAATGCCATGATCAAAACTGAAAACATCATTCGCAACGGTGTTTATTTACAATCTACGTATACAGACACGAGTAAATTTGAAATTAGAAATGGCGACGTTCTCGTTGCAAAACATGGTGAGGTGCTTTTTCTCAATCCCGAAATGACTGAGTCCGTATCAGACTCAGACTCCGAACATCCTATTCGTACACAATTAGAACTTTTAACAGATAGCGGTGGTAAGCTAGGCGTTATTTACCAAGTTGCATCGGTCGATAAAGTTGTTCGCATGCTCCCGTTAGGAGTCAAAGAATGGCCAGACGACACTACAGACAAAGCAGCTTACTTAACGAGCCTAACCACAGGCTCAAACGCAGAAGCTTCTTACGCAAGTATCACTATTCCCAAGAGACTTGCAGATAGCACACTTCAAGAATGTCCCAATGGTTTCCTGAGAGGAATAACGGCAAATAAAAGCATTAAATGTTGGGAGTTTGAAGGTGCAACATCCTGTCCAACCTGGTCTGTCCCTGTTGGATATAGACTCAACGAAGCCGCTTCCAAGATTGAAATACTTTGCCAAAAAATGAATAAGTTGAGTTGCCCAGATCTTTCAATCCCAATTACTGATCCCGTTACAAGCAATCCTAGAACCGTCAACATGCCTAATTTTTTAGTTCTCAAAGAACTCGCCGTTACAGACCTCTACCCTCCAAGATCAGCTAATGCAGCAGGTGCTTCGCAATGTGAGAGCGTTATAGAGTTTGGTGATCCGAGTTCCAACGGCTTAATCCCTCAAGCAATTGTAAATGCAAACAATGTCCCGGGACTAGGCAATGTCTGCCCTGACCAAAATTTATATATTAAAAATCCGGATGGTTCTTGCTCTCCTACTTTTAACCTAAGCACCCTGCAGACACGCAAACCTGCCTCTATCACATCACCTCCTTTAGACATAAAACCCGCCTCAGAAACGATGGGTGGCCAATGATTTATTTAAACTCTAAAAATAAAAATGGCTTTACTGTCATGACCGCTCTTGGAATGGGTTTAGTTTTAGCATCTGCTGCCATAGGCATCATTCAGATGAAGCGCAGTATTGACAATGAAACTAAAAATACTGCTATCAAACATGCTCGTTCACTCGCAGAAGATATCATTAAAACTCAAGTTGCCATTCAACAAAAAGAAATGACCCAAAGAGCTGACTTCCTTAATTTTGTTCGTTCTTTTGTAGCTGACCCCGCAGCTGTTGGAACAGGATTTCAAGTTCCCATACCCGTTCGATGTGGTGCAACTGAGGATGATCTCTGCAAAGTAAAAATATTATCCGTCTACGACGGAAGTATTAGTTCAGACACAAACCCCAATCCGATAAGTGATATGAGCACAATAGACACAATGACGAGCCTTCGTCTTAGCATTGGACTCTCAGACGAAGACAACGCAAAACTTAAAATGAAAATTAGCCCCATCGACATTACGATCAAACTCCCGAGCCAATCTGAATTTGATAATCCCGAAGACGAATTTGCAAGCGATCTTGTTTGCCCTCTTCAAAAACCAATATTCAGAGGCACGCTCCCAGGACCTGACGGACAGCTTATAGCTGACTGTCAGCCTGTTGGAAGTTCAGCTACAGCAGCTGCAGGTGCTGTGCACTTTGATATTACATGCGATGTGGCTGCGGGAATGTGGTTAACTAAAATTGACGATAGCCTCAATCCAAGTTGCACAACTTTTCCGAACGAATCTCGTGCACCGGCGTCGGTCCTTAATTTATGTTCTAACGATCAAATTGCGAAGTACTATGAGTTAGGCGCATCCACCGCAAGCGGTTCGGAGCAAAAATTTACAATCCAAAAAATAAACTGTGTCGACAAAGGTAGCCCCTACCAATTCATGCAAGAAAACAAAAGCTGGGCTCCTTAAGACTTAATCACAAGGCTAAGATCTTGTTTTTATTAGCAATATTCCTCAACCCATCCTCCTCAATATCGCTTTTATATTTCCGATAAGAGTATATGACTTTTTCAAAAAAGGGCTTCTCCGCAGCCGAAACGCTCATCGCGGTCGGAGTTCTTGGTCTATTTTCTGTGATTCTCGGTCAAGTCATCAACTTTCAAAGCAATCAAAAAAAAGTTGCTGAAATTAAAGCCTCCATGAATCAGCTCCTGACTCACTCGCGATACGCAGCTAAACGTTATGAACTTTTTTATCTCGAAAGTTATCTTGCAGACCCTGCGCAAGCTGGTCTCAAAGATTGTTTTAAATCTAAAGGTATTAACTGCGAAGCCTTTAATGTGGGTCGTCCGGACTTTCCCCCTTCTGATCCAAATGCGGCTCAACTCAATGCGATGCTCCGTGGAAACTACTCACTCGAAGGCGAAACCTGCAACGCGGCTACTTGCCCCATCACAGTTTCTGCTGAGTGGGAAATTATCTGCACTTCAAATGCTTGTAGCGGAATTAAATTCTTAAACCGTGTTGATATAAACAGTAGCGCCATCCCCACTGGATTTGCACAAGTAGCAACGGCTATCCCCTCGATAGAATCAGAATTTATGTATTCCACTACTAAACAAGTTGGAATTGTGCGAGCACTTGCTTCAAGTTGTCCAAGCGCAACAGGAGTTAACTTTGATACGGGTTCTGTTGACTGTTCCCCTGTAAACGGAAGCGGAAGCACTAGCAATAAACTTTTTAATCTTGCGCTCGGTTATGGTTTTCAAAATACAGATGCTCGCCTTGTTGCAACTGCAGGTGGATCTAGCTCCACTTCAAGTGTGAGTAGTTGCCCTGCGGGTACTGTCGCAACTATGGAAGGTGACGCCATTGTTTGCAGTGATGAGCCTACTCTACTTTGCAGCAATGCTGGGTGGATTGTAAAAAACGGTCAATGTTGCAACCCTGTTATCCCAGATGGCGGTGATGGCTGGGGCGCTTGGGGCGCTTGCAGCGTCACCTGTGGAACTGGCGGTACTCAAACTAGAAGCTGTGCATATCCTAAACAAAACTATTGCGACTCTGCTTGCAACGCGGGTGAAACAAGTTCACAAGCCTGCAGCGGTAAACCTTATGCAACAAATAATGGCTGGGGCGGATACGGCGGATGTGTGCCAAATAATGGTAGCTGTGGCGCTGGTCTTCAAACACGCTATTGTGCTCAACCTCAAAGCTCTTATTGCTCCTCTTCTTGCAACTCAGGGGACTCCTCTCAAATTGCTTGCAATGGCCCCGCATGTACTTGCTCTAACGGCGCAAGCAACTGGCCAGCATGCAGTGTTTGTTCTGGCGGATGTTTTAAAATGCATAATGGGAGCAAAAGATGCCGACCCCAAAAAACTGAAAACGATAACGGCGGAAGTGGAAAGTTTAGCTCGAACAATCAAACAAGAACTTACAGCTACCAAATGGGATCATGGGATCAAACAGAATACGCAGGAGCAAGTACAAATAGATGTAGCGTTTCAGTCACTTACGATGGCAGTGAAATGGACCCCGACAAAGTTAAAGTTACATGCAAAGGAAACAATAATCAAAGCTACTCTTTTCAACTCAGACGCAAGACCTGTGACTAAAGCCTTTACAGCGACTGCTTCAAGTCCCTGATTTTAAAGGACCTTATTCACTAAATATCTTTTAAAACGTGCCGATAAAGATAAATGACCTTTTCGAGGAAAGGCTTTAGCGCGGCTGAGGTCCTCATAACTGTTGGAGTTCTTGGACTCTTCTCGATGATTGTTGGCCAAGCAATCTCCATCCAAAGCAATCAAAAAAAAGTTGCTGAAATCAAAGCCTCCATGAATCAACTTCTCACGCACTCCCAATACGCAGCTAAACGTTATGAACTCTTTTATCTTGAAAACTATATCGCAGACCCTGCTCAAGCAGGACTTAGTGATTGCTTTAAGTCAAAAGGAGTTAACTGCGAATCTTTTAACGTAGGTCGCCCCGACTTCCCAGCCACAGATACAAATGCGGCTCAACTCAATGCCATGTTACGTGGAAATTACCTTCTCAATGGAGAAACTTGTACTACCTCTAACTGTCCTATTTCTGTTTCTGCTGAGTGGGAAATCGTGTGCACTTCAAACGCTTGCAGTGGAATTAAATTTTTAAACAGAGTCGAAATCAATAGTAGTGCAATTCCCAGTGGATTTGTACAAATTGCTAGCGCCATTCCTGCCATCGAAACTGAGTTCCAGTATGCGGCTACAAAACAAGTTGGCCTTGTACGTGCTCTTGCATCGAGCTGTCCAAGCGCAACAGGAGTTAATTTTGATACCGGCTCCGTTGACTGTGCTCCCACAAATGGGAGCGGAAGTGGTGGCAATAAACTTTTTGATCTTGAGCTCGGCTTCGGTTTTCAAAACACGAATGCCCTTCTTGTTGCATCAACTGGAGGTGGCTCTTCGTCATCAACATCGAGTGTGAGCAGTTGCCCTGCGGGCACTGTCGCAACTATGGAAGGTGACGCCATTGTTTGCAGCGATGAGCCTACTCTACTTTGCAGCAATGCTGGGTGGATTGTAAAAAATGGTCAATGTTGCAACCCTGTTATCCCAGATGGCGGTGATGGCTGGGGCGCTTGGGGCGCTTGCAGCGTCACCTGTGGAACTGGTGGAACCCAATCAAGAAGCTGCGCTTATCCCAAAGAAAATTATTGCGACTCTGCTTGCAGCGCGGGTGAAACAAGTTCACAAGCCTGCAACGGTAAGCCTTATGCAACAAATAATGGTTGGGGCGGATACGGAGCTTGTCGTCCGAACAACGGAACTTGTGGCGCTGGTACAAAAATTAGATCTTGTGCGCAACCTCAAGACCAATATTGCTCTTCTGATTGTGCCGCAGGAGAAGTTTCTCCTGCTATTGCCTGCAACGGCCCCGCATGTACATGTTCAAATGGAGCAAGCAATTGGCCCACATGTAATCATTGCTCTGGAGGTTGTATGAAACGAGGCAGGTGCAGACCACAGCATACTGAAAACGATAACCACGGAAGTGGTAAGTTTAGCTCAAACGGTCAAACGAGAACTTACAACTACATGATGGGATCATGGGACCACACCGAGTATGCAGGTGCTAGTACGAATAGATGTAGTGTCTCCAAGACTTACGACGGTGGGGAAGAAGCATCAGACCACGTAAGGGTAACCTGCAGAGGCAACAAAAACCAAAGTTACTCTTTTCAACTCAGGCGCAAAAGATGTGATTAAAACTTCTTCTAAGATTTAAAATAAAAAAAGCCCGGAGCTCCTTTCGAAACCCCGGGCTTTATATTCACGAACTGTATGTATCTAAACTTCTTAGAAGCTAGCTACAACACCAGCATTAACTGTGTGAATAGGATCTATATCTGCGCCAGTTCCTTTAGTTTGGAACTTAGTGTAAGTATAGTCTACTTTAGCAGTTACGCTGTCGTTAAACTTGTAGTTTCCACCAATAGTTGCGCCAAGCATTGACTCAACTTCTTGAGTTGGAACAGCTCCAATTGAAGTCCAAGTGTTAGTTACAGTGTTGTAGAAAGAATCTTTGTCATTCATTCCTACATACTCAACGCGAAGGTTAGCTCCGAATTGGTCGTTAACGTCGTAACCAACGTTTGCGCCAATACCGAAGTCAGCTTCGTCTTTAGCAGGTGCAGTCGCGTCAGCATCGTTTTTGAAGTAAACGCCGTAAACACCTACGTTAAGAGGCTCAAAGTTTCCTTCAACAACACCAGATACTACGTATCCAGTAGTTGTTTTAGTTCCAGTTTCGCCAGTCATAACGTAAACACCAAGGTCTGCGCTGAAAGCGTCGAAGTCAGCTCCAACCAAGATACCAGCGTCAGGTGAACGTGTTCCACGGTTAGCTGCAGTTCCAGTAGCTCCAGCAGTTCCAGTTGTTCCGAATTCTTCGTTCTCGTTTGCAACGAGGATGCTTACTTTAAGCATGTCGCTGAAAGAGTAAGAACCCATCCAACCAAGGTGGTAAGCAGGAAGGTAAGCTTCTTGGATGTAACCAACGTCTGTTAGACGGTGAGCATGAGAGTCAACGCGACCCGCATAGTATCCAAAGATTCCGTCCATTTTACCTAATTTCCAGCTAAAACCATTTTCCATGTTTTGAGCGATGAAAGCCTGAGCTACGCCCACGCCAGTGATTGCTGATTGAGTGTTACCAGTGAAACTAAAGTCACCGAAAACTTCCCATTCAGAACCCCATTTCTTGCCGAGATAGATTGCTCCTTCTCTAACCAAGAAACCGTTTGTATCGAGAACGGTAGCTCCAGCAACTTTATCTACACTTTGTGCTTGATAACCTGCATCTACATATCCGCCAACCATCACACCTTCGTGATCGTCTGCGAATGCACTGAGTGACAGGAGTGTTCCTGCTACTGCTAATCCTAATTTTTTCATATATCTCCTCCTAATTTTGCTCCCTCAAGCAAAGGCTTTTTGACGGCCTTATGCTTTGATTATGCCGGAGGACCCAGACTGCGCAAGGTGCGCAAGTACCCCAAATTACAAATCAATTACGCACCGCGTTCCCCTGGGGACATAACTCTCTCCTATTGACAGCGCACGGAGCCTTGCCTATCACTCTCATGTGGCCAGAAAGAACGATAGAGTAGTAGTGATTTTAGAGTGTACAGAGTCTCGCAAAGCGGGCACAACGCCTAGTCGCTATTACACAAAAAAGAACAAGAAAACGACGACTGAAAAGCTCGAGCTTCGCAAGTACAACCCCTATATGAAAAAAGTTACAGTTCACCGCGAAGTTAAATAGAGAACTGCAGTAAAAAGCTAAAAGCTAAGTAAACAAAGCGAAGCCACTCATCTCGTTACACATACATACCGGAATAATCGCTGCAAATAATGGGTGCAAACAACATATGGCAAATGATTTCCCTAACTACTCTCTAAATGAACGTTCTAAATCCTGGAACGACATCGACAAAACTGTTTTTGACCTCTTAATCATTGGTGGCGGTATTACTGGAGCAGGCATTGCACGCGATGCAGCCTCTCGAGGACTTAAAACACTCCTTGTCGAACGCAAAGACTTTGCATGGGGCACCAGCTCTCGCTCCTCTAAACTTGTACACGGTGGAGTGAGGTACCTTGAACAATTCGAGTTTAAACTCGTAAAAGAAAGTACTCAAGAACGAGCCAAACTTTGGAAACTCGCCCCACAACTTGTTTCTCCCTTAGCCTTTCTATTTCCAGCTTATAAAAGTTCTCGCGTTCCCCTTTGGCAACTCAATATTGGCCTTTGGATGTACGACACACTTGCAAAGTTTAAAGTCCCTGAGCTGCACAGAAAATATTCTGCCAAAGCTCTTAAAGAACTCGAACCTGAACTCAACCAAGACGGATTAAGCGGAGCCATCCATTACTTTGATGGCGCCACAGACGACGCTCGCCTTACACTTGCTAATATTCTAGACGCGCATACTCTAGGTGCCACCACACTCTCTCGCGTTGAATGCTGTGCCGTTGAATGGAACAAAAAAGTTCCAGAGTCAGCTGTTGCCTCACATAGCGTAGAACTTGAAGACAAACTCTCAGGTGAGAAGAAAAAAGTACAAGCACGCGTTGTTGTTTCAGCGGCTGGTCCATGGACCGATGAACTTCTTGAAAAAATCGGCAAAGCTAAACGAAAACTTTTGCGCCCTACCCGAGGATCTCATATTGTCGTAAAACAAGAAAAGCTTCCCCTAAGACATGCCGTCGTAATGACCCACCCCGTAGATGGCAGAGTGCTTTTCGCGATTCCATGGGGAGACTTCTCCGTATTGGGAACAACCGATCTCGACGACAGTAACAGCCCCGATCAAACCCAAATCACGACAGAAGAAGTCGAATACCTCATTAATTCTGCGAAATACTACTTCCCCAAATGTCACATCGTTAAAGACGATGTCACAAGCACATGGACTGGACTCAGGCCGCTCATTGCACCACCTGAAAATGTTAGTGCATCGAGCGTATCTAGAGAACACTTCTTAGACTTTGCTGATCCCGGACTCCTTCTCATTGCCGGTGGAAAACTTACCACCTACAGGCAAATGGCCGAAGACTGCGTGGATAAAGTTATTGAAGATACTCAAAGCTGGACTCTTCCCGTTGGAAACGTTGCCGGAGCTACTCAAACAAATGAACGTGCTATCACTCGACTTTATGAGCCGACTGCTAAAAATGGATACCTTGGAACAAGCGAAGCAGGACGTCTCAACAACGAAGACGTTGAGAAAATTCTTGCGACTCAAATGGTCCTAACCCTTGAAGACTTCATGGTTCGCCGAACTTCTATCTACTACAAAGAAGAGCAAAATGGCTGGAAGCTTGTACCCAAGCTAAAATCCAGCTTTCAAAAAGTCCTCGCCTGGGATGATGCAAAGTGGGAATCAGAAGTTCAAGATTACAAAAAATATCTTGAGCACAACATGAGTTTCGCCCTCGGCCGTAGCTACCAGTAGCCCTTCAAACATTACGTTTTAGGTAAAGAGACACTTCAAACTTATACATTCCGCTTGGTAAAAAACGAGTAATCAACAATCGCTCTGGAAGTATTTTTTTAAGCTCTTCAATCTTAGCAGGATTCATCTCCTCAAGTCCCAAGCTCAAGCGCATGACATCCACTGACAAGTTCCCCTGAAAATACCCAGCGAGTTTATCAGGAGCCTCTTCCCAGACCTCATCCAATGGTCCATGATCCACTCCCAAGACATGAGAAGCGAATAAAAATTGAATCAAAAAATGCATTAAAAAGGGGAGCAAAGCCCGACCTGGAGTTTCGTCGACATACTTCTGCAGTGGTTTAAATTTGTCGTCACGTTGTAACTCATGCAGAACATCCTTAATCTCCGAATGATCCAACCAAAGGCTCACCTTAAGCTCGGGAAAATGCACATGCGCTCGCTTTGAAGACTCTTCTATCACCACACCAATTGCCAATGGGCCTAAATCTTTAACCGCATATCCAAGCTCGCCCAAGAGACTGTCCGTAGCTGCTAGCACCAGCGAACCCAAAGAAAATTCGCTTTTAGTCTTAATTACGTCGGCCACACCCCCGTTTTACCTCAAATGATTCAATTCATCTGTTTATTTTTATCAAGAAATACAGGAGACTGCCTATGAATGAGCTATAGCTGTATCATCGCCCTTAATTCTAGAAAAGATTCCATTGAAAGCTTTTTTCCACTTAAAAAAGTCTTTGATGAGGTTTTCATTGTAAGTCCAGACTCTGATATGAAACTCAGACTTCCCGCCAACTTCAAGCGTCTTACGAGTAACAAAAGTAACAGGGCTCATCAGTTTAACCTCGGCGCCCACGAAGCTCAAAGCGAATACATCTGCTTTTTATCGCCTGACGCAGACATCGATACAGAAAACTTTGCAAGACTTAGACTTTTACTGAAACCTAAAACACTTTTTTATTTTAATTTTAAATTCAAAAAACCCTGCAGCAGTTTCTACGCATTAAATGAGAGTTTAATTAATTTTAGATCAGACACTCTAGGACTCCCCTTTATTAACCAAAGTTTTAGCCTAGATAAGAAATCTTTTTTTGAAACAGGTGCTTTTTCTGAAGGCGTCATACAAAACGAAGATGCTGAATTTATTCGCAGGTGGAAAGCTAACGGAAACCCCGTTAAAAAAGCAAAAGGAGACATATCGGCTCCCCCCAGTAATCTCAATGCAAGCTGGCTAGAAAATAGCTACAAGGACTCTCTCTGGAGTTTAAAGTTCGCTATTGGCAAAGAACCAAGAGAACTAAAACTTAAATAATACTAGAACGCTGCTAAGTCGCTATCTCTGGCTCTTTTGCCAAATAGTCATCTCGTACTTTTTCGTAGATTGATTTTTCATCAACTACTGGCGCTACAACAGAAGCCAATAATGCCGAAATCATCATTGGAATAATTGCAGAATGACGATCGGTCATTTCAAGAACGAGAACAAAAGCAGTGAAGGGAGTTCGAGTAACACCCGTTAAAAAAGAAATCATTCCCAACATAACTAGCAAGTTATGATTAGAAACATCTAAGCTATCTGCAATCAAGGCACCAAAGGCTCCGCCAGCAGCAAGAGAGGGAGCAAAAATACCTCCTGCAACACCCGAGATATAAGTAAGAATAGGACCAATAAAGCGCGCTACCGACAAAGAAATAAGGCCGTGCTGCTCAAGGCGCTCTTCAAATAGCAAAGACGTTAAAACCTCTTTACCTGAGCCCATAATATTGGGCTCAATATAAAAGGCATACAAAAAGATAGTCGCCGCCACGAGAACGGGTACCATTAAAGAAATCTTTAACGATTTTTTATTGCGTATATAGCGAGAAATTACATAGAGCAATTTTCCAAAAAGTGCTCCCAAGAAACCACAGACAAAAGACGTTAAAACAATGTATACATACGTCCCAATCTTAATAGAAGCCAAAGCGGGAAGCCCTATATAGAGATAGGGACCCGATAAAACTTGAGCCGCAAGACCCGAAACAATTACCGCAGAGATGAGTGGAGTCTTAAGATTGTTTAAGTGCGAACGACTCAACTCTTCTATGGCATACACAAGACCACCAAGAGGCGTATTAAAGGCCGCAGAAAGTCCAGCCGAGGCACCTGCGATAATCCATACTTCTGGCTTAATTCGAAAGTGAAAATACTTATCGAGTTTATTCCCTAAAAAATGAAAAATAGAAGCTGAGACTTGAAGAGTTGGTCCCTCTCGACCAATAGCTCCGCCGCCTAACACACACAGCACAGAGCTAAGTGTTTTAACAATCGAAATACGAAGACCCAAATACTTACTTTTTGAGCTCGCACCTTCTTCTACAGCCGCCATTACTTGCGGAATTCCACTCCCCCGTGCCTTAGGTGCAACGAAATGAATTAAGAGCCAGGCAGAAACAAAAAATGCACATGAAAGGAAAAAATAAAGAACTGAATTAGTTTTAAATAAATACTTCGAAAAGGCTTCGCTTAAAGCAAATATTTTTGCATAAAAAACCGCATAAACACCTACTAAAAGTGCAGCAATCCAATAAGGTGCATTATGAAACAAGCGTCGTCCCGAACTAACCGAGAAATCAGATAAATCAGATAGGAGCTTCTGTGTAAGGGCCTTCACTACTTTATCAACCTTTTACTAGTTTCTTTTATTTCATACTTTGCCGCTGAATCTACATAAGCTTGCAGAAAAGTCGCAACATTTTTTCCTAACCATCGAGTTGCGTAGCCGCCCTCTTGCAAGATAACTGCTGGGAGAGAAAGCTTCGCTAACTCCTCGGCCACAAGAGCAAAGTCATCCGTTTCGAGTGTGAAGTCACCGATGGGATCTTTCACAAAGGTATCGAAACCTGCTGAAATAATTAAAAATTTTGGATCAAAACGCTTAACAGCAGCTGTAATACCTTTTAATTTTTTTACAAACTCCTGAATGTCACAGCCACGCGGAAGGGGAACATTGAGATTAAATCCCTTACCGGGCCCCTCCCCAATCTCAGTCTTAAAGCCAGAAAAGAACGGATAGAACTCCTTAGGATCGCCATGGATTGAGGCCACATAAACCTGATTATCTTTGTAAAAAATACTCTGGGTCCCGTTCCCATGGTGAAAATCAATATCAACTATGGCCACCCTGCCCTTAGCTCTCAAATAAGTAGCTGCAATAGCAGCATTGTTAAAATAGCTATAACCTCCGAATAGATTGAACTGTGCATGGTGCCCTGGCGGGCGACACAAAGAATATGCAATATTAGATTTTCCCGACCCCACACTTTGCGCAGCAGCTAAGGCACAAGAAGCACTACCCACTGCAGCTCCCCAGGTATATGCGGTTAAAGGTGTTCCAGAATCAAAGCAGTAAAAGCCCGCTTGATTTAACTCCCTGGGGTCAGCGTAGACCTGATCTCTTCGGGGAAATACACTTGGATGAAAAGTATAGCCCTTAGGAAGCCTTTGCGACTCTCGAAGGACAGCTACCAATTTGGGATGATGAATCTTTAAAATATGTCTCAGGGGAGAGGTCGTTGGCTTTTTAAAGGTAAATGTTTGTGAATTTTTTCGAAGTTCCGAAACAATTCGCTCTGCACGATTGCTCGATTCTGGGTGTATGAGACGTTTACCAAAAGCCCACTCATAAAGGGGCTTATGCTTGAGTTGCGCGGGATCAAAAAAAACCTCTACCTTAGAAACTTTTTTTTTTGCGCTCTTAATCACTCAAATTCTCCTTGATCCAGCAATTCTACGTTTCCATTTTTCATTTTTGCAACCCTCGAACAAAATCCCTTAATAAAAGGAAGGTCGTGGCTAACTACAAATATTTGCATTCGATCACTTAAACCAAGCAATATCGAAGCAAGCTCCTGGCTCGTCTGCATATCGAGTGCAGCGCTTGGCTCATCTAAAAGTAACACCTTCGGAGAAAGCATCAAGGCTCGAGCTATTGCGACACGCTGTTTTTGTCCGCCACTCAGCTCAAAAGGATAACGATCTGCCAAGGTAGGGATGTTTAAATCTAATAGGAGCTTTTCAGCTTTTTCATTTATCTCAGACGCACCGTGAGCCTCTGGGGCTAATGCCAAGTTTTCCATTACAGTTAAATGAGGGAATAACTGATAATCCTGAAAAACCATCCCCAAGTTCTGCGCACGCTCTCGTGGTGTCATCTTATCTAGCTTTTGACCAGAAACCTCAACCCACCCTTCTGTTGCCTTCAGAAGTGAGGCCAATATAAAAAGTAGCGTCGTTTTACCTGAACCACTTTCACCAACCAGCGCAAAAGGAGCGCCTTTTTCAATATCAAAGTCTAGGTTGTTCAAAACGATCTGCTCTCGTCGCAGGAAAGAAAGATTCTTAATACTTAAAACAGGTTGACTACTCTCCATGAAGCAATCCCTTTCTTTTAAAGTTTTTCTCAAGGCGTCGTCCCATTACAAGAAAAGGATAAGTTATTAAAAAGTATAACAACGCCGCTAGAGCATAAAATTCCAAAGGACGAAAAGTAGCACTAATCAGCTCTTGAGCCTGAAGAGTTAGCTCGTGCACACTAATAACCGAAACAATTGCCGAATCCTTAATCATTGCGACTACCGTATTTAAAACAGGAGCGCTCATCATCGGTAGCATTTGTGGCAAAACTACTTTTGTCAGTGTTTTTTTAGAATTCAGTCCCAATGCCTTTGCCGCCAGCTTTTGACCCACAGGGACCGCCATATAGGCAGTTTTAATAATTTCAGAAACATACGCTGAGCTATGAAGAGCTATGGCCAAAATACCAGCGCTCCAAGGACTCAAATGAACTCCCAGCGCAGGCAATCCAAAGTAAATAGCAAAGAGTTGAACTAAAAAGGGTGTCGACCGAATGAAGTCGACATAAAAAGCTACGCCTCGCCTCAAGGCTTTCCCACCTGAAATCATGAGCGTTGCGAAGAGTGTCGCCAGCACTGCTCCCATTAAAACTCCACTAAAGGAGAGCGCAATTGTGTTTAAAAGTGCTTTAAGGAGGAGTCGTATAGCCTGAAACCAATACAATTCTTGATCAGCAAGCTGCTCGGCCCTGTCTTCGAAGTACTTCGCCCAAAGAACCTGATAATCCTGCGAGGCTTGAAAAGACTTAAGCTCACGATTGATGTCAGCTAAGAGCTGTGTCCTCTCTTTTTTTATAGGAATCCCGATATGCTCTTCGTACAAAAGATCACCTGAGGCTTTTAACGGAGCATTGAATGTTTTCATCATATGCAGTCCAACAAGCTTGTCTGTGATCAAGCCATCGATCTGACCATTTTCAACATCTTGGAGTGCTTCAACATCTCCCTTGTAAGTACGAATCTCTGCTTCGGGATATTTCTTTTTAGCAAAAACCCCATAGGTTGTTCCGAGCGTTACGCCTATTTTTAATTTTTTACTCTCAGTCTTTAACTTGTTTTCCTTTAAAAAAAGTTGGGCTCCAGAAATATAGTAAGGCTCTGTAAAATTTACAGCTTTTTCGCGCTCAGGAGTAATCGCCATACTGGCAATAATCACATCAATGCGGTCGGATAAAAGTGCACTTAAAATCCCATCCCATTGCAAAACTTTAAACTCACACTTCATCGAAAGCCGCCGACAAAGTTCTTCGGCAACTTCAACATCAAAGCCCGTTAACTGCCCTTGAGTATCAAAGTAGTTAAAAGGAGGATACTTACCCGTCAGGCCCACTTTTAAGGAAGCAACATCATCAGCGCGCCCTAAAAAAGAAAAGCCGATGCAACCCAAGAACAAAAGTCGCTGAAAGATTCTCCGGTGCCCCCCCAACAAATCCATTATTTCAATGCCTTTGTCCAAAGGTTCATGTCTTCATAGGCACCGTAAATGTCACAGTTATTTACCAGCCTACCCAAAAACTCATAGTTCAAATGATAAAAAACTCTATTCATCCCAAAGCTACGTGCTCTTGAGAGGGTATAGGCACAACAAAAATCTCTCTCCCTTAACTGTACCTCTAGGTAGTTAAGAATAATACTCATAAGACCACCACCGCGCTCTTCTGGAAGAGTTGCGCAGTCTGTAAGCTCTGCAGAACGACACGAATGATTTAACTCCGCACTCGCTGCAGCTACAATTTTTTCGCCCTTGGTAATAAGAGCAAAAAGATTATCTTTCTCAAAAACACTATGTACATACTCTTGGTGAGAAAGTGGCGAAGGATAGCTTTCAAATATTCGCTGATAGAGGCTAATAAGTTCTGGAATGTCGTCCCTTTGTGCGAGACGCAAAGAATACCCCTCGGGTAAAACACGTAGTTTTTCTGGCATGGGGCCATTCATAATCTCTTCAATCATCAAAACCTCTTCCATAAGATTGGGTGATTGACTACGCTCTTGTGAACGAAACTTACTTACGACGTAAGCATCTTCGCCCTCAAAATAATACTTGAGTACGGCCTCTAAAACATAACCGTGTTTTAAAAATTCCTGCCAATCTTTTTTCCGTGCATAGCAAATAATTTTGTCAAAATTGTTGGCCTCGGCCAAAGCACGAACAGATAAAATTAAATTATCAAAATCAGTCCCGCTATACTCTAAAATCCGAATACGCTGACTATAATGGTCGAGTAAAACTTTTGCAGAATAGTTGGCTCCACTTAGAGTGTGCTCCATTCCATAAACCAAGCCAACAAGGGTTATTTCACGACCCTCTTCTAAAAATATTGAGATTTTTCCTTGGCTTGAACGCTCTTTGACAGGGATGGGCTTTATGTCTGGGACAAATGACGATGAGCTTTTCTTCACTTCCTACTCGTTCTCCTAAAAAGTCAATTCCGTACAAAATAGAGGCACTTCGCTGAAATACCTAAAGATTTCCTACGATACTTACAGCATTAACCCTATGAATCAAACTCTGAGGCCCCCTTTACTCGCTAGCTCAGAAAAAAAGTAATGGCTTCTCCTCGTATGCCATCTGGATTTTAGACCTCGTCGATACTAACTTATGTGCATGTCACAAAAAAGAAAGCTCATCATTGTTGGATCCGGCCCCGCAGGACTTACGGCTGCGATTTATGCTGCACGTGGAAATCTTGCTCCTCTCGTAATTGAAGGATACCAAGCGGGTGGGCAACTTATGCTCACGAGCGAAGTCGAAAACTTTCCTGGCTTTCCAAAAGGCGTGATGGGCCCCGAACTCATGTCTCAGTTTAGAGCTCAAGCCGAAAGATTTGGTGCTGAATTTATAACAGCAGATGCTACAAAAGTTGAACTCACTGGAAACACAAAAAAGGTTTGGGTCGACAAAACAGAATACGAAGCAAGTGCTGTGATTATTTCTACAGGCGCTTCTGCTAATCTTTTGGGTCTTCCCAACGAAAGTCGATTGATGGGCCGTGGGGTAAGTACCTGCGCTACGTGTGACGGATTCTTTTTTAAAGACAAAGTTATTGCGGTAGTAGGTGGTGGCGATAGTGCCATGGAAGAAGCCAATTTCTTAAGTCGTTATGCCTCAAAGGTTTACCTTATTCACAGAAGAGACACCTTTAAAGCTTCTAAAATCATGCTCGAAAGAGCTCAAAACAACCCTAAGGTTGAATTTAAAGTGAACCGAGCCGTAGAAGATATCCTTGGAAAAGACGGGGTTACAGCCATTAAACTCAAAGACACACAAAGCGGTGCATTTGAAGAAATTCCGCTTGAGGGTGTTTTTGTAGCGATTGGCCACACCCCCAATACCAAGCTATTTGCTGAAAGCATTAAACTCGACCCCAAAGGCTATATTCTAACAAGCTCTGATAAGTCCCACGTGAGCGCTACCAACGTTCCGGGCGTCTTTGCCTGTGGGGACGTTCAAGATAGCCGCTACCGGCAGGCAATTACCGCTTCTGGAAGCGGTTGCGCCGCCGCCCTCGATGCTGAACACTATATTTCTGAGCTCGGATAGCTTGAAGGCCTCAGGGCAAGCTGCTAGTTATTATAAGCAGCGTATCAGAGCCCATAAGCCCTGATACTGCCAATATCCATTGGCCCGTCGACAAGTGGTAAGTCAGCAGTTTTTGGTACTGCCATTCCCAGGTTCGAATCCTGGCGGGCCAACCAAAAAAGAATGTTTCACGCCGTAGGTGTGGAAGATTCTTTTTTTATTTGTACGCTAGGCTACAGAAAGTGGGAAATCGCAGCTTCGAATCCTGGCATGGGGGGACTACCGAAAAACTTTAACTTAGCTATCATAATTAAGAATGAAAGTTTTCTCTCTAATCACCAGCCTCCTTCTAAGCCTAAATCTCTACAGTGTTGAAATTACAAGCTTGCCCGTAAGTTATTCCAACAAAGTAAGCAAGGCCGTTTCTAAAGACGGAAACTATGAATACGAAATAAGCTCAGCTCCACAGGTAAATGGAATATCACCTAAAACCTACAAATTAACTGACAACGATGGGTATTTATCAACGCTTTTAACAGTGAGAATGCTCCAAGAAGAGTTGAGTGTTGGAGACTTTGCAACAAGCAAGATTAACGGCCTCTCTCCTGAACAATTAAAAGTCTACTGGGTTACTGTTTCGCAGAAACCCATTGAGAGCTGGAAGCAGGCACAATACGCCATGCACTTTCCCTTACGAAAAATGAAGGCAAGTTACGAAAAAGCACTTAATGGAGCCAGTGGCCCAACCAAAAGCAAACTCTTAGATCGAATAAAAAAAATTGAAACGCTTATTAAGTTAAATACAAATGACAATATGACCTATGGGCAACTTGTAGCGTATGCAGATTTTCTCAACGAAGCTCAATCAGATCACATTTACGATATTGAAAGTTCCAAGCAAGCCCCTAGGCCGGCGAGACTCAATAAAAAATCAAGCATTGCGGAGAGTGATCTAAACAACGCCTTCTTTTGGAGTGGTGGCATTGCCATCCCCCCTAACGAAACGGGCATTCGTGGCCGTCGTTACGATTTTGAAGTTGACTATAAAGCTATCCTTGGAGCAACTGCTGCAGAAATCATCTTCGGCAGCGGAAAAGGGACTCACCCTCAAGAAGAACACGCGCCCATTCGTTCCACTAGTCCCTAAAAAGCTGAATTATACTGTCATGCAAATTTATTCAGAAATGTACTTAACAATTTTACTGACTTCATCTTCGGAAACAAAGGCTCCCTGGAGTCTTTCTATGTGCTTACCATTCGGAAGATAAAGCATATCCCCTTGACCCAGAAGCCTCTCCGCGCCTGAGGTATCTAGAATAGTTCTAGAATCTATCGAAGAAGAAACTTTGAAGGCAATTCTTGAGGGGAAGTTTGTTTTGATAAGTCCAGTAACAATTTCAGCTGAAGGCCGTTGTGTGGCAAGAATCAAATGAATGCCACAAGCGCGTGCTTTTTGAGCAATACGTGTAATGGGTTTTTCAACTTCTTTACCTTGCGTGATCATAAGATCGGCAAGTTCATCGATTACAATAACAATGTAGGGCATGTGTTCGGGCTCTTCTATTTTTTTAGAAAGCTTACGCTCTAAGGACTTTTTACTGACTGTTTTAATTTTCTTATTGTAGGTATCAATGTTACGAGCTCCCACATCTGCAAAAGCTTGATAACGTCTATCCATCTCATGTTCAGCCCACACAAGGGCGTCCTTAGATTCATCCACATCACAGATCACAGGCTTCAACAAATGAGGAATTCCGTTATAGGGAGTTAACTCAATCATCTTAGGGTCGATCATTAAGAACCTGAGATCTTTTGGCGACTTGTTATAAAGCAAACTTGTTATGAGACAGTTCATAAAAACACTTTTTCCAGATCCGGTAGTTCCAGATACAAGCAAATGAGGCATAGCATTTAAATCTGCAACGACCACTTCGTTATAAACATTTTTACCCATGGCAAAAGGCAATACAGCTGATTTGTTTTTGAGACTCGCTTCGATAAGATTACCAAGACTAAGGGTTCCATAAGATTCATTTGGTATCTCAATTCCAATAGTATTTTTTCCAGGAATGGGCGCTAATATACGTATTGAAGGTGCGCCCAAGCTTAAAGCTAAGTCATTTGTGAGCGACTGAATTTTACTAATTTTAACGCCTGCTTCTGGCTCAAACTCGAACATACTCAAACGATCGCCACAATGAGCGGCCACAACATTTCCCTTTAATCCAAATCCGGCAAGACAATCTTCCACAAGTTTAGATTGAGCTTTTTGTTGCGACGCACTTGATTTGTGTTTTGTGTCTTTAGACTTAGAAAGAAAACTAGCCTTAGGAAAGTTATAAGTTTTACTCCACTTAGAAACTGACACTTCTTTTTCTACAAGTTTTTCTTCTGAGCTATCTTCTAGATCTTCAATCACAATGTTTGGATTCGTATTATCAACGGCAATTCTTAGCTTATGTTTTACTTGTTTTTTCTTAGGAGTAGGTTTTTCATGTGCAACAACAGCTTCTTCTTCCTCGACAGCTAAAATGGAATCTTCACTCACAAGGGGAATCTCTTCCGAGGTCGCTGCATTAGAATTTACTGCCATCATTTCTAGCTCGCATGAAAAAACTTCAATTTGCTTTTGAATATTCTCTTTCGTAACAAGAGCCTTTTTAAAGAAATTATTTTTAGAAAGTAGCTTAAGCAATAAATTTTTTGTAAAAACAAAAGACTTAAGTAATTTGTCTTTAGTAAAAACTATGATTTCTTTCGTTGAGTCTTCAGCTGCAAGAATCAAATCAGAAACTTTAAAATCCGTAACATAAACAGCTACAATGGCGAGAAGAGAAAAAAGTACCAAAAGAGCTCCATTGAAACCTAGCGAAGTGTAGAGCTCGCTTCCAATTACGTTTCCAACAAGGCCACCCTGATCACTGCCCAACTTAGAAAAAGGCTAAAGTCATAATGATGAGTGATAGTATAAATAAGTGCCGAGATCCCAGCGCTTAAAAAGAATAATCCAAAGAAACCTACGAAGATTCGCTCCCACAGACGAAACAAGTCCATCAAGGACTCTGTCTTTCTCACGATAAAATTTGCAAAAACACCAATAAACAAAGGCAATAAAAAATAAACAACTCCGTAGTACTTAAAACCTTCGGAAATAAAGAGATATCCCCACTTTCCAAAGTAAACGAAAGAGGCATCGGTTTCTCCCAAGAGAAAAACCACTCCTCCCATGGATGTCCACACCCACAAAGAAAATGAAACGATAAGCACAAGCTCCTGAAAGCGAGTCTGTACTTTACGTAGGAATTCCATCTCCTATATATTGCAAGGATAATGCCGTAGGATTGCCCATAAAAATCAGTCACTTAGCACGAAAAAAAACCCTAAAATCACTTCAAAAGCAAAAATTGTCGTCGAGTGTATAGCTCACTGCTATAGTTTTTTACATGGCAAAAGAGACCGTTTATAGAAAACTAACATGCTCAAAATGTCGTACTGAGTTTTTAGTTAAGGTGAAAAACATGAACCCTTTAGTGAAATGTCCGACAGGCGATAGCAATGTCGTAAACGCAGGTGGCGAAAAAATTACCTTAGAAGAAGGTGCTGCTCTCCCTCTTCCCGAAGTCGAATAAAAAAACCTCCTTGCGACCCAGGGCCACAAAGAGGTTTTTTAGTTGTTTGCTTAGAAAGTTTAGCAAATATGGCTATTTAGTTTTTTCTAAACTTTGAGACAAGACCCCTACCTATAAGAAGGCCTGCTCCAAAGTTACACCTGCCGCTACCATGGGGTTGTCCTTCACCCAAGTACGCGTCACTTCCCATACTTTGAGCACGTTTTTGAATAGGCTCTAGTGCATCCAAAATACTTCTCTCATTCCTCAATCTTTTCTGTTGGGAAGTGAACGCCATCGGATGAGTGATCAAAGATGATTTTTTTCTTTATCATTATATTTAGTTTCGTTGTTCATTGTGTATTCTCCTTATTTTTGCAATTAAATTAAAATATTTCTTATAGGGAATTTGGTCATTAGCCTTCAACCAAAGGCCAAGCTTAATAATATTTCTTAGCCCCATGTAGCCCATGACAATTCCCGAGCCTAGAGCGGCTCCCATCATTAACATTGGACTCTCTGAGTAAGTTCAGAAAATTTATCTTCGACAGATACCTTCACGTGTTCTTCCTTCCAGTAACATCGATGCCAAGAAGGCAACTCCAAGTCCTGCTACAAAAGTTGTAGCGACTAAAACTTCCGGATTATTTTTTATGAGATTCACTGGGCGCATACTTTCAAGTGTTTCTGCTTTAATGTTGAAATAACTATCCTGAATCTCATCCGTTGTTTGCTTAAAATCCTCACTTAGATGAATTGACTTTTTCTCATAAGCAAAGAAAACATAAAGAGCAATAAAGACCAGGATACAAAGTGCAGAAACAATAAATCCTCCCGTATGTAACTGCCTCCGTATTCCGTATAAGCAAGAGCAATAATCGAAAAAATTAGCGTCGTAAAAAAAACATGCAAGATAACAGAAAAGCTCATAACAAGAGTCGCCTTACTCACAAGCAATCCACCTATATCTTTCAGATCTACACGAAAAGATTTAAGAGTGGATTGAGCGCTAGACTCAATACTCTCCATTAAATTTGTTTTCATATTCTACGCCTTTCTCTACATCTCAGTTAAATGATCAGGCAAGCACTCTATAAACGGAGAGTAACAAGAGAGAGCCAAATATTGATGCTATAAAGCCAACGGGTTGTCCCGACATATACCAGCCCTGAGACATACCAAGCCAATATGCGAGTATAGAACCCGCTATCCCCAAGGCTATTGTAAAAATAAAACCTGCTGGATCTTTACCTGGCATCAACATTTTAGCAATTGTCCCCACAAATAATCCAATTACAATTGTCCAAATCATTTTATATCCTCATTTAACTTTCGTTTTTCGTTAAGGGTAACTTACATTTCTTGAATAACAACATCGACACGCCTGTTTTGCGCTCGACCAGCTGCAGTTTTGTTTGTGGCTATAGGCTTAGAAGAACCGAGTCCTTCAGACTGAAGATTTGTCTCATTCATATTTAAGTTAGCCGTCATATACCTCTTAACAGAATCTGCTCTTTTGAGTGACAAGGGTAAATTAGCTGCATTACCGCCAATAGCATCCGTATGTCCCTCTATTCTGACCTGGGGATCTGTAAAGCTTGCAATGGACTCTTGAACTTTTTTCAATGTATCAAAACTAGATGAGGGAATCTCTCCCTTATTGTTAGGAAACTTAATTCCCTTTAATCGAATAACAACAGACCTACCTTGTTGATAAACATCTGCCTCTGCTTTGTTAAAGTTTCGACTAACGGCCGCAACTTTGTCCTGTAATTCCTTTACTGCTTTCAGGTCTTTAACTTCGGACTGAATTTCTTGCTTTTCATTTTGAATTGCAGCTAACTCTTCATCTTGACTATGAATATACTGCTTCTGAGACTCTGCTTGAAGCACGATATCTTCTGACTTTGGTCCACCAGCTGCTTTTGTTTTACGAGTTACTCGTAAAAGTTTTTCAGCTTCAAATTGAGCCTCGCCAGAGACAGGATCAATCATCATAGAATCATGAGGATTAGCTCGTATAACGTCTATAGCTTTATTTAAATACGTATTAGCCCGCGCCCAACTCTTAGGTGCATTTTCAACAGCTCCTTCACTTTTCGCTGAAGTGAGTGCTTTTTTTGCAGCACCTAGTTTGAGTGCGATGATTCCATTCACCTCAAGGGATTGGTACTTCGTCACAAGAGTCTTAGCTGTCTTGGTAGAGTTCTTAATTTTTCCATTCTCAAGACGAGAAGTATATTCCTTGAGTTCTTCGTCTGCTGCCTCAAACTCTTTCTTAGAACTTTCCCGAGCTCTCACCTTTATTGCAGCAAGCCTAGCTTCCGCAACTAAAGGAAGTGCTGCTTGAGAAATTTCTGATTTACGAATTGCTTCTTGCGTGAGGTTATTGGTCTTTTCAATTGCAGCTAAAATGCTCACATTACTTTCGTTATCTGAACGTTCTTCTTTTGCTTCTTTAAAGGCACTTTGCGCTTCAGCATAAGTGTCAGGGGCAAAGACATCCGCTTGATTGTTTTGAGCTTCAGCAAGATTAATTTCTGCCTTATCAATCTGTGGGGTTGCTTCTGTGTTTTTAGAATAAGTGCTCAAATTACTTGAGCAGCCAACCAGTAGGGTGAAGAGAGCAATAGGCGCTAGTTTTTTTGTTTTAAATTGATATATTTCCATAGGGACTCCTTTTAGATCATTAGAACTGTACGATTAGTCAGTAATTGGAATTTAGCGAAGTCTAGAGAACACGAATAGAGCGTTAAAGTAATGATAACGCCATGGGTGTCGACGCATCGCTAACGTCACAAACAGCCTGAGTGCTGTTAACGTAATTTACATTAGACGCCTCTTGCGACTCCGAGTCTAGACAATTCGAAAACTAATACTCATTTTTAAATAAACTCTTTTAATAGAGAGACTTAACTAGATCTAATGTGAAATCTTAAGAATTTAGAGTTTGCATTCACCTGTCGTGTTTGAGTTTGCCCAAAAACGACCTTCTCGGCTGTCGTAGCACCATCCCGCACTTTCCTCAGTGCGAATAGCAGAACAAGGATTCTCAGCATTATAATTGCAGGCAACAACTTTTCTTGCGTTGTTAAAAGGATTCTGAGGAATAGCATCCGTTAAGAAGCGTTTTTCTTCTCGAGTAGGTATTTGAGATTGAGCACATGGGGCATTTTTTCCATGAGTTATATCGTTTGAATTTAATTGCTCCACGTGTATAGCTGTTTCGAGAGTTGAATTACACCGTAACATCATATTCATACGCTGTAGCTCTAAACTCGTTCGCACAGCTCCAAGCACTCCTTGAGTCGCCGAAGAACTTGCCATGTTCTGCAGTTGAGTAAACTGAGGCAATACACCCGAACTTAAAGATGAAAAAATAACCAGCGAAGAGATACTCTCTAAAGTAGAAAATCCGCGTTTCCCTATACTCATATGTTAAATTTTAGCAGTTTCAAGATTAAGATTCGGTTAAGAAACAGCTAAAGCATGGGTTCTTTTACGTTATTTATAAAGGAGAAGGCTAATCATTCGACAGCACTTAACACTGTTTAGAAGCCCGTTGGGATTTTACGCTTTTCTTCTTCTATCCATCGAATAATTGATTGAGTAGCAAGATGAGATACACCGTGGAAAACTACTCGCTTCAAATCATTATTCGCATTAAGTATACGTGCCTCAAAACTTAGATCTAGAGACTTATCTCCGCTTAAAAGCCTAATGTTACAAGAACTGAATATATAGTCCTCCGGCAATGCCTCTTGTAAAAGTACTCCTCCAGCAGACAAATTCACTGTATGAGACTTAAACTCTTTATCTTTTTTTGAAATGACAATTTCTACATTGCAATCAAGTCTATAGTGCAATCGCCTCTCAGCTGCTCTTTTTTCTTCTCGAACAACTTTTATAGATTCCTGGATACTCGCTTGCTCTCTAGGGGTAGATCTAAAAAGTGTAGAGTGAGCAATAAACTCAGGAGGGTTTTCATCTTTTTGGATAAACCAAGATGCCCTTTGATCATCACCCAGCAGGGCTAAAAAGAAATAGGCTGAATCTTCGCCCAAAACCTTTACCTTAACTCTTTCATCCGTTGAGCTACTAAAACACCAAACGCTTGAATCTATTTCAGCCATTATCTCTGTTATCGGCACAGCCCAACGCGGCTATAGTCAAGCTTCTAACTCAATGTAGGTTATATCTGCCAAAAGCTTGTCGCGGAGTGCCTCGTTTCGTACAAAGCACTTTTAGTAATTTGCCAGCTCAACAAAGCTTTGTTTATCTTGCAGTTAATAGAGGGGTATCTATGAATAAAATTTTATTAATTGCTGCAGTTCTTAACCTTCCACTTAGCTTAGCTACTACCGAGCAAACACTCGGCAATGTAAAAGCTATAAAAATTACACAAAAAGTATCTGTATCTGAGTGCCAGAACAACTTTAAGCAACTTGAATTTTCTTCATTTTGCAAAGTTCAAGCATGGGAACCACGTGATACAGATCTATTCATAACTCAATCTGATTCTGTTGGACTTAAAATTGAAGAAAGCGATGGAAAACATCTAAATGCGCGCCTTCTTGCAAACGTAAATGGCTACTACCTTTTTACATTTGAGCGAAAAAATGAATATGGCCTGAGCAAGTCTATTACGCTAGCTGAAGCCACTCCGCTAATGGAAGCACTTACAGCGCAACTCAATAGCGGCGAACTTTTTTGGAAAATATATCGAGTTCAAGAAAACTAAATATCTAAAGTTTCCTTAAGAGCTTTATCGTAAAAGTTAATAATCAAATTAAAGTCATCAAGACTAGCTGAGCTTACAAGAACTTCAGAATCTTCTTCTATTTTTTTTCTTAAGTTCTTGAGCTCTGCTAGTAATTTTTCTTTACGTTTTTCTGGAATTTCATCTGACTTAGCTAGAGGCGCGCTATTGTTCTCGTCTGGGGCATAGATACTCGAAAAAAGATCATCGCAAAGGATTAAGTGATTAAAGAGATTGTTGATAGGGGTAAAGTCAGCACTCTCCACAGCTTTGCGATTAGAAAGTTTTATAAACTTCTCCGCCCACTCATAGGCTTCTTTTTTCTTAACTTTTCTAATTTTTCCTGTGACTTGTTGTTTAACGACATTTTCAATAAAGGTGTAGCCAGCTGGGGTAATTGCAATCTTGCCACCCCTGACTTCAAACTTAGGTGTTGAGCTATAGGGAGCAGCCAGAGACAGAGAAGTAATGACAAAAACACAACAAATACCTATGGTTGAAAGTATCTTAGATAGCATACCCAGCTTATACTGCGTCGCGTTAATCGTGTCAAAGCCTATTCCGACAGTATCACTTTAAAGAACTCTGCTGTTTTCAAGAAAGATGGGAAGGCGGCTTCTACATGATCACATTGAGCCTTCTCAATTTCGAAAAACCCAACCTCTGCGCCAGCAGCTTCGAGCTTCTCAAGGGAAGCTATTGCTGTTGAATAAGGAATCACTTCATCAGTTTTAGAATGAGTCATAAGCACTGGTGCATTTGGGACAAAGTTATCAACATCATTTTTTATAAGCGCCTGCCAAAAGGGAGTCTCATCAGATTCATCTACAATCTCCAAGACCTTAGCAACCTGAAAAAGCTCATCTATATTTTTTGGTAACGAATTTCTTATCTCACTAAACTTTCCCTTACGTAAAAGCGTAGGTAATGCCTTCGCGTATTCAGGCTGAAGAAGTTCACTAAAGCGGGGGAAATCATCGTATGCTTCGTGCATTCCAAAAAGTGCCAGTCCTAAAAACACAGGATTAATTTTTAACTTAATCTCATCATCCAAAACCTGTCTTGCCATTGCACTCACACTATAGGGACCTGACATTGTAGAAGTTGCCAAGACTTTCATTTCTGGTTTTTTGAATTGTATATACTTATGCAATCCCATTGCATTGTGCGCACCCTGAGAATAGCCCGCAATTAATACTTCATTTCTATACGACCTCCCCTTCGCATATAAAAACTCTTTTGCAGCGCTCATAAGGTCATATGCTACGCGAGCTTGAATTTCTGCATTCATATAAAATTGTGGGCTATCGTTAAGTTTATCTAATCCCAAATAATCGGCCATAGTAACAATACAGCAATCTGATGCATAAAGGATAGCGTTCGCTCTTAACTCGGGATCAACGGGTAATGCCGTTGGAGCTTCCTCTGGCTTTAATCGGGTTGCATGTTGGTAACTCACAAAGGGAAGCGCCTCATTTACTTGCGATGGAAAAAGTACAAGCCCCGTTGTCTGCACTAACTCGTCTTTATGATTTAATGTTGAGAATGTAAGTTTATAGACTTCTACATCACTGCGAGTAGGAAACTCTTCTGTACTTAAATGCATTTGAACTTTAGAGGCATTAACAGCCTTTATGCTTGATTCCCATAACTCAAGCCTCTGAGCACGTTCAAGCTTTCCACGAAAACTCAACTTTTTATCGTATGCACGTGGGGATTCCTTTAAAGGAAAAGTATAATTATCTGGAGAGTCGCTTAAAAAATAACTCTCAGCTCTATCTAAGAGTTGAATGATCATATTCCTGCCAGCGAGCTCTGTCGTAGAAGCTCGAGACAAGTCAGTAATCTTGAAAAACATGGGAAGACCTTTTTTTTCTAAAAACTCTACCTTGCCATCAGCATCCACGTGCATGAAGACGGGAGTCTTTGATCCAAAAAGTTGCTGATTAAGAATTGCCTCAACATCTTTGTAATGACCAATAAACTTTTCAACATCCTCAGCAGCAGATTTCATGGCACTAAAGATAACGCCAATGTCTTCGTCCGTAATTTTATGCGCATCCATGTGGGAGTAGTAAAGCAATGTCTCACGAAGCTTAGATAAAACTATTGCTAGCTCAGTTATTGAAAATAAAACCTTATCTTGCTTTCCGAGAGAATTGATAGCCTGCAAGTGCCTAAGGGTTTCCCTGGCCCCTAGTAAGTTTGCATTATCGTGCCTAGGAATCTGATTGAAAAACCTTAAGACTAAACATTTGCCGAGAGTCTCTAATTTTTTAGGAAGCTGGATGTTTGGGCAACCTTTAAAGTATCTTTCGAGTGTATTATCGGTAAAAACTTGAGGCGCACGAATACGCTGATAAAGCTCTAGGGGCTCAAAGGCGGCAAGTCCCAATTGAGCGTATGCCTTAAAGATAAGATTTGCTTCGTTACCCGTTGGGAATTGGCTTAAAACCTTAGCATATTGCTTTTGATCGATTAGCTTAATGAGCTCCATTTCTGTGAGAGCAAATAGCGAGTGTGGACAAAGAGCTGTTAGAAAAGAAAAAATTAGCGCTTTTCTTTTAACGCTAACCTTACCACTCATAATTAAAACCTAAGCTTGCGTAGAGGACGCGACTTTCACGAAGTTTAAATTTAGAAGTCTGCTCAAAACCAAAGCTTCCCGCTTCGAGAGTTAAGCCGTAAACACCCAACTGAGCCCCACCACCATAGTAGCCACCATAATAGCCACCATACGTGCTTAAACTTAAATTACGACCACTACTAAAAGCTCTTGCAACAGCGCCTATACCAATAAGCGTTCCATAATCTGGAAAAAATTCTATTTTATGAACAGAATCCCATACCCGAGGAAGAATTCTCACAGGCGTTGGTTGTTGACCTCCAAAAAGTTGTGCTCCGATTTCAATACCTCCATCAGTCGGAGGCTGAAAGGAATATGTTTGCTCAAATTCTGTACGCCAACGAAAGGTCGAAGTGCCTTTTTTCACTCCATAGGCTTATGTTGAGTCATCAAATTGAGAATAAAAGAAAGTAGGGAGCAATAGCCCCTTATAGGTAAATCTCATGTAATCACTAAACTGAGATTTGTGACCAAGCTCCAAATCCACCCCTAAATAGAAAAGCGTAGATTCTTTAATAGGAGTATCTCCCAAAAAATCGATAGCTTCACCCTCAACTAGTTTTTGTCTGCCGGCTCCAAAGCTCGTTCCAATAAGATAGTTCCAGCCACTTTCTCCAATGCCTGCTTCTTTTTTAGAAAGCGCACCAAAAAATGATAGATCCCAAATTAAGTAGCCACGAATTTTAGGAGAAATACGATTGTAAACCTCTCCACCTGCAAGACTGTTAACATCAAAGCCCATGGCCATGGTATTAAAATAGTCCGTCCAATACTGATCGTTTGTACTGAGAAGCTCGAGACGCGCCTTAGCGATTCCTTCTATAGCTCCGTAATTTTCTTTATCAATAAAACCTAAGGTTTGAGCAACTGGATCATCAGAATTTTTAAGAGCGTCGACTTCTTTCCAAAAGTTAGAATGTTGCCCATAGCGAAGAAGGACGTTAACCCCTCTATAATTCCCACTATCTGATTCCTGAGCTTTTACCTGAAGAGTACAAACGAATCCCAATGTAAGAGCCATTAAAAGTGGATTTTTACGCGATGACTGCACCGAGGGAGGTTATACACCTCACAACGCTGTGCGTCAAGTAACTAATATTAAAGGGTCTAGGCTAATTTTCGTAGATTAAACTTCTCGACAGCTAAATTTGCCTCTAACCATGCTCTTTGAGCCTTAGGCTTAAGCCATTCGAACTTATCATTGTTGGCTTCTTTGATTTCTTCCATACAAGACTTGAAGTTTTCTTTACGTTTTTTAAAGTTTAACCAAAGCTCTGGAATCACAGCGTCTGATGCCACTGTTGTATCATTTAATTGTTCTCTAATAGGACGAAGCTCCTTGTTCCAATCCTCAAGCTGACTCGTCATCATTTGAAGAAAAGAAATTTTAGGATCTTGGTTTAAGCTATTAGAGTTTATCGTCATGGGTCTCGGTTCCTTCTCGGTCTATCTACGTTAGGAGCCATATTTTTATAAGATGAGATCTCATCGTTACAATATTCAGCGGCTCAATTGAAGTGGCTACCTGTTGAGTATGGCATGAAAAGCTTAAAAAAACACCTTACTTAGCCTCTCTTTAGCCAGCTCAAGTGCCATATCGGCCCAATAGAGGCATTTAGGTATAGAGTTAACCCTCTACAGACACATCTCAAACAGAAGTGTCAGCACACTTAATTGCAGCAAAGCTTCTACGCTGCCAAAAGAAAACCTGTCTCTAAGAAAGGTGTAAATATGAAAAAATTTATTCAAAGTACTTTATTATTCCTCTTTGTCCTCACGGCCTCAGCTCAAACGATTCCATTCGTTCACGAGTTCGACCTCAAAGACTACAAAGGTCAAACCTATTTAAGCTTCATGGAAAAAACCGTTAAACCCGCTCTCGATGAACTCGCAGTCAATGGATATCAAATGAAGGGTCCAGCTGCGGTCGAAGAAGCCTACAATCTAAGTGATAGAAAAGTTCAACGAAAAGTTGGACAATGGGGCGGACTTGAACACGTTAAAGAAATTGCTGCTCAACTTGAAGGTGAAACAGTAACACTCAATAACCTTCCTCAAAAAATCAGAGCTATTGATCGCTCTGTAAATGCTTACGACTTATCTACATTCCTAGGCCTTGCAAGCGGCGGTGGAGTATCCATTAAATTTTATGACCAAAACTACGCACTCAACGTACATTATGACGTTGAAGAGCAACGCTCAGGCCGTAGCTTTGGAGTAAGTAATGAGAGACGTGCAAACGATGCGTCTGATAAAGATTATTTAAAAGACCTTCAAAAATATACTCGAGGTGCTCCTCACAACCTTGAACAATTCAACAAAGCTCTCTTAAGTTCTATTCTCAACAATGATCCCAGCAATTACCCCGAAGTCCATAAATTAGGACAAGCCGTACTTACTGACTTCTTGGCTGTATTTACAGCTGAACAAGACAGAAACCTCATGGATGGACGAGTCACTCCACACTGGGATGCTGCCCTGTTAGAAGTTACACTCTTGGCCAACTTCCATGCAGGACAAGAAGAGATCAAACTCTTTTATCAGAACCCTGAAACGCGTGAGACAACATTCACCAACAAAACTCTCAAGCAAGCACCTTGTGAAGTTCCAACACGTACGCAAACAGCTACACTCCAAGACTACTGGCAGTTTAGCCGCAATATCCAAAGCGCAGAAAACTGTAGACGTAGCGGAATTAACGTAACAAAACGTGAATTCAGATTACTCGGCAAAAAAATTACCCAATATACAAAAGATAATAATCCTGAAATCATGAATTCTCTCAAGAGCAGCATGAACCTCACTCGCAGCCCCAGCAACATGTTTGAAGAACTTTCAAAGTACCTCATTAACTCAAGAGCTCCTCGCGAACTTCGAACAAACAAAGTAGAAGACATTACAAACGCATGGGTTAATTTTCTCAACTATGTGCAAAAAGAAGCTCCTGCGATTTCACTCGCAATTGAAGAGGGAACACTTTAAATTATTCTTCAGGAATGAAAGAAGCTAAAGTCACTTCAATCTACAGACATCTTGTAAAAGGTTTTCAACAAGAAGCACTTGAGACAGCAAAGCTTGTCTCAGGTGCTTCTTTATTAGGTGACAGAGCTTTTGCCTTTCAGTTTTTAGACACTCTAACTGAGGACTCAAATTACACGGAAGAAAATACCCCCTGGATACCCAAAACAAAACTAGCTGTGCAACACGACTGGCCAGATCTCGCATTGCTTATTCCAAGTTGGAATGAAAAAATAAATCTATAAAAATCTGTTAAGCGGCTCCTCTCATCAAATAGAAGAAAAAGTATCAGATGCTGAAGGCAGAAATAAGCTCGCTCATTTTGTTTATGACTTTCTACAAAATAAAACTCCTTTTGCTAAAGCAAAACACTCTAAAGCAAGCCCACTAAGACTGATTGGCAGTTCAGGGCTTAGCTCTCGTTTTACAGACGGCGAAAAAGGACCTGTTTCCATTGGACTTAGAGAGAGTATCCTCGATTTAGAAGGCACTTATGGATTCGCAGTTGATGAGCGTCGATTTAGGCTTAATCTTTTCTTAGAAGGGGCACCTGCCTGGAGTGAACTCACCTGGGCTGGAAAAAAATTACGCATTGGCAATTGCCTTTTTCAGCTCTACAAGCCACTTGCCCGTTGTCCCAATATTGACGTCGACCAAAATACGGGCAATCGAAGCTTTGAGATATTTCCCGACTTCAAATCCCACTACGGACACAGCCTCTTTGGAATAAAAGCCAATGTCCTTAATGGCGGTACCGTAAATACTGGAGATTCCTGGGAACTTTTAGCTGAATAAAGAGCCTTTTCTTACCCCAAAACAACAAAATATAGCCCTCGAATCCCCCTTTTCCCTTTGCTAAGCTTTTATACAATGTCTCCCTCTAAAATCTTATTTCACGCACTTCGATTCCGTCTCAGAGACCTCCCCTTTGAACTGACTCAAACAGGAGAGGAAACTTGCATCAGCGTTGACGCCACACAAAAACCTCTCTTTAAGCTAAAGCCCTTATCTTTTGAAAGCTTTGCCAATAAACTTGCTCCATTTAATCTCGAAGTCTCTGCATCAACTGTAAAAATTCCGAATAGCTTTCCACAAGAAAAATTTAAAAGTTTTTTAAGCGAAATCGAAGAGATGGCTGATCTCGTAGCCAAAGAAAATCTTCAAAACTTAAATATATGGGGAAGCTTTCCTAACGCTCACTCAACTGGCTTCAAAGAAGGAAGCCTTCCCGAGAGCGATAGTTACCTCAAAGAAGTTTACGAAGAAAAATTTATCGTTCCCGAAAAAAAAGCTTTTGTAATTGACCTCAGAAGAAGCCAACGCACTCATCTGATCTCTGTTGATAAGGAACCAAAATCCTTTTTTGATGCCGCCGCACAAATCGGCTCACTTGCCCTTGGGTACAACGACCCTGAAAAACGCGGTATCATTACGCACGAAGAAAACTACGAATGGAACCCTTCCGTTTTTGAAAGTGAAACATATCAAGCATACGTAGCCCTTCTTAAAAAGCTCTCCGGAATGCCTCATGTTTATTTTTTTAATTCTGGAGCAGAGGCAAATGAAGCAGCCCTACAACTTTGCCTAAGAAAATATCCAAAACGAAAACGTATTCTTGCCTTTGTTGGATCATTTCACGGAAGAAGCCTTCTCACACTGCATTTAACTCATAGCCCAGCCAAGAGACTTCCTTTTGAAATTTATCCAGAAATCGTAAACTTTGCACCCTTTCCCGAGAACAAAAACCCTCAAGAAAAAATTAAAGCAACTCCCGAGTGGACAAAACTTTGGGCCGAAGTAAAATCTCCAAACTTCGACACATTACTCGTTGAATTTCAAAAGAAAGCAGACTCTCTTTTAAAAGCTGAAATCGACAGCCTTCTCTATATTAAAAAGGCTTTTGAAAGTGAAGAGTATCTTTCCACTATTATTGAACCTCGACAGTGCGAAGGGGGAGACCGCTTTGCAACTGCACGTTTTTATCATGGACTAAGACTCCTCACTCGCGCCTACGACACTCCTCTCTTGTTTGACGAAGTACAAACAGGCTTTGGATTAGGGGGTCCGTTTTTTTGGCACGAACAATTTGAACTTAAAAAAGCTGATGGTTCAGCAGATCATCCTGATGCCATTAGTTTTGCAAAAAAGGGACAGGTTTCAGGTGTAATCTCGCTACTTGATGGGCCCCTTAAACACGAAGTAAGTCTCACATCACTTCACCGAGGATACATTCAGGCAATGTCCACCCTTGTTCATGAGCCTGTTAACTTTACTTACGTTTATAACTCTCTTAAAAAATTACAAAAAACTCTTGGCCATAACATTATTCAAAACCCTCGCGGCCAAGCTCAAACATTTGCCTTTGACCTTGAAAGTCCAGAAATTCTCAACAAGCTACTGACTTATCGCTTTGAAGAAGGAATTTTATTTTATCCGGCTGGCGATAGGACAGCTCGATTTAGACTTCTGAGAAACTTTAAAGAAAAAGAAATTGACGGACTTTTCACATCACTTTATCGCTGCTTTGAAAGAGCTGCTGAAGATAAAATCATTCCAAGCATTCCCCCACTTCAAACTTGGCTCAAAAGTATTCCAGAAAGCTCACATGGAATGCTTAGCAACACTCCTCTCACAAGAGAAAATCCCTGGGAAGGCTTTCCCCAAACCCTTGATCAACTCAAACAGGCAACCTCTGAAGAATGGCAAGGTATTTTTACTCAGCTCCTAAAACAGCAAAGAAACTGCTTGCTCCTTAAAAGTAATAAGGAATGGAACCTTGAACGAATTAACACTACGAAACTTGATGATTTAATCAAGACCTATCAAAACGAAACAGACTTCACTTGGCTGGATCTTTTATGGCAGGCTTCGAGGCAACAAGGATGGAAAATTGAAAAAATTTCGCAGCTTAATGAGCTCAAAAAGATTAAAGACTCAATTATTAAAATTGAAAAAGATTGCTATGAAGAAGCTAGGCAAACGGATTATTCCTGGTTCGAAAAATGTCTTACCGAAGGGAATGGTTTCGTACTCAATTGCAATGCAGGATCAGAACTTATCGGCTTGGCAGCTTGCGGACCAATAAAAGAGTTTAACGAAAAGAAACTTCTAAAGGATGATCCACTTAAAAACGATCCTCAAGTTTTTTACTCTATAGATGTAACGGTTGTTCCTTCTATTGTAAAAAAAGGTCTTGGGCTTAGGCTTAAAACAGAGCAGATCTTAGAACTTACTCGTTTAGGAGCAAAAGCAATACGCAGTCGCAATAGATATCCAGAAGCTGCTGCCATGACTCGACTTAATCACGGTTTTGGTTCGCAGGTTTTAGCTCAAGAAAGTAATGTCTATGCAGATGGCGGTGCCGCTTTTTACCAAAGCCTAAGGATAAATCAAAAGGCACAAAAGATATGGGACCCTCGTCACCCCTCCATGCTGAATAAAGGCTCGCTAGGTAATTTTGTTAGTCCAGCATATATCGACAACCTTCTTATATTAAAAGAACTCCTTCCTACTGACTATAAACACATCTACCTAGCAAGTAGCAGAGGAGAAGCTCTTGATAAATCTATTAAATGCCTAAGACATATTCGACCTAAGGGGAAAGTAGCCTTTTCTTTTGAAGGTGACCATTTTGGCAATACAACCACCTCATCTGCCGAGTTAAGCGGAGAAACACACTTCTTTAATTGGCCTCAATTCAAAAACGAAAGTGACCCAAAGCTAGCTGACTTTATTAAGAACACACCCAACGAAAGTATATTTGGTGCAGCTTTATCATGGAAGAACAATACCGAAGAGATCAAGAAGCGAATTGATAAAATGAAAGAATATAAGCTTCCTACAATACTTAATGAATCTTCTTCCACATTTTGGCAAGGTTCAAAAACAAACTTCGTATTGAGTGGCACAGAACTCGACCCAGATATCTTCTATTTTGGTCTTGGCCCACAAGTTGCCGTAGTTGCCTGTAAAGAAGCTTTCTTTAACGATAAACCACTCGCGATGATTTCAACCTGGGAAGGTGACGAACATGGACTTTGTCTTTTTCAAGACCATATGCTTGAGAAAATGGAATCTCTAAAATGAGACACCTAAAATTATCCGGTACAGCACGGGAGCGCGGCCTTACGCACGGAAAAGCATGGCCTAAAGAAATTCACGAGTTTGCAGCCATTCGTAAGAGTCTCATAAAAGAGGCAATGCCCCTATGGAGTGAGCATAAACTAAAGCAACTTTTAGATGCCCACATAGAATTTCTAAAAAAGGACAAGGAGCTCTGGGAAGAATTTGCTGGTATTGCAGAAGGTGCAGCTATTTCACTGAGAGACCTCATGATCCTTAACAACCATACAGATCTTAGAGATTTTGCAGAAGGCGACTTTGATGAGCGTCTTTTAGAGTGCAGCTGCTTTGCGTATAAAAAGGGCACTAAAACTATTGCCGGACAAACCTGGGACATGCACGCAAGTGCTCAACCTTACGTGGCACATCTGAGCATTGAAAAAGAAAACTTTACTCAAGAAGTATTCACTCTGACTGGTTGTCTTGGTCTCGCAGGCGTTTCCAATAAATCATTTGCTGTTTTTATAAATAACCTTAGAAGTCGAGAAGTAAATGTTGGCTATGCCTGGCCCGCTTTTGTACGCATGCTCCTTAACTGCCAAGACATTGCCCAAGCACAAAGTCTTGTTAAAGAAAAACTCCCCTCAAGCGGCAGAAACTTTCTACTCGTAGAAAAAGAGCACGCCATAAATCTTGAAGTAACAGGAAAAAGATTTGAAACCGTTGGAAACCTGAAGCAAGGCACCCTTTTTCATACAAATCATTACGTTGGCTCACTTAAAGAAACAGAAGAAGAGGGAACTCGCAGTAAAACAACTGTGAATCGCTACAATTGTCTTGAAAAAATATCTCCAGAAGTTATCTCGGCATCTAATTTTAACCTAGAAGCTGTTGCAGATAAAATTTTAATCCAAAACCCCGGCGTACTCTCCATCCCCCCCTCCCCAACAGAGGCTCACGCAAGCGCGAGCTGTGGAGGCCTAATTTACGATTTTGAGTCCCAAGAGGGTATTTCATTTGCAGGCTTATACGCAGAAAACGACCATTTAAAGATCTAAGACCTCCCTAATCACGGTTGAAATTAGGCTCTTTTCAGTCCATAACTAGAGCTCGCCCAAAGACGGAGAGATGGCCGAGTGGCTGAAGGCGCCCGCTTGGAAAGCGTGTTTACGGGAAACTGTAACGTGGGTTCGAATCCCACTCTCTCCGCCAAATATATTAACTGGGGATTTAATGAAGACTAGCCGCAATTTCTTGGTCGGATACAGGCAAAGTAGTCTGTACACGTTTTTTGGGCAAAAAGAAGCTTGGGACCAAGGCCAGCAAAGTCATTGAAGATCCCAGTAGAAAAGCATGTTGCAAGGAAAGAAGAGAGAGTGTTTTCGTCTCAGCATTAAGAAGCTGTACATTAGAAGACATCTTCCATTCATAGAAGGTAGCAAGTGTAGCCACTCCAATCGCGCCACCGACTTGTTGAATAAGACTTGAAAGTGTTGATGCGAGGGCGACCTTTTCTTTTGATACAGAATTGATAGTAACAGCAATGATAGGGCTGATTAGGAGTCCCAAACCAAAGCCCCTTAGAATGAGCGCAAGGGAAACATCAAGAAGACTATGTGCTGGCCGAGCAAAACTAACAGCAATCATTGATGCACTTAGAAGTATGAGGCCAAGCCAAGTTGTTAAGCGAGCTCCGCTTTTATCTGAAAACTTTCCACTAATGGGCATCATGATAGCGATAATGGCTGAACCAGGGAGCAAAATCAGCCCTATTTGTGTCTCAGAATAACCAAACACATCATGAAGTAGAATGGGAAGCAGAAAGACTCCACCAAAGAGAGAAGCGGATCTCGCAGCTGTTAAAAAAGCACACGCAGTAAAAACTTTATTCTTAAAAATACCTAATTCAATCATCGGATGATGGCTCTTGCGTTCTACAAAAACAAAAAGAAAAAGTAAAAAGGCTGAGGCTCCAAAGTAAAGTCCTAGGGCACTGGCTGTTGTCGCCTGATTTTCAACCATAGTAACAGCATACAAAAAAAGACTAAGAAAAGTTCCAAGAAGTATAAATCCGGGCCAATCCATAGGACGATGAGGATGTGTGCTGCGAGGTGGAGCCTTAACAAGCACTTTTTGTGACATCAGCACTCCAATAATTCCAACTGGAATGTTCACAAGAAAAATCCATCTCCAACTTAAGTACTCAGTAAGAAGCCCGCCAATAGTGGGCCCGAGAGCGGGTCCGACAACAACCCCCAATCCCCAGTACCCCAAGGCTTTGCCTCTTTCAGAGCTATCAAAAGTTTCAGCAACGAGTGACATAGCCGTCGGAGTTAAAGCGCCACCGCCAATGGCTTGAATCACACGCGCTATGGTCAAAAAAGATAGCGTGGGAGCCATCCCACATAAAAGCGAACCCAGTGTAAAAATTCCCAAACTATAAATATAGAGTTTTTTATTCCCTATACGATCTTTAAGCCAGGCAGTTAAGGGCATAAAGACTGCAAAGCTAATCATGTAAGCGGTTACAACCCAGCTCACTTCATGTACAGAAGAGTTAAACTTAGAGATCAATACAGGAATCGAGACATTTACGATGCTCGAATCGAGCGCCGCCATAAACGTGCCAATCATTGCCACAAAGAGGATCTGCCATCGGTGTTCGAGTGATTTTATCATTTTATTTTAGAAGCCTCATTAACTTGAACTTCAATTTTATCAAGTGCATTTAAAAAGTAACCAAGCTCTTTTGAGTTAAGCTTTTTAAAAAGTTGCTGAGCAACTGAATCGTGTAAAACCTTAAGTTCTTTGCAAAGAGCATGTCCTTCGGGAGTTAAAGTTATGAGGTATTTTCTTGCATCGGTAGGAGATACATTTTTTAGAATTAAATTTTGCTTTCGAAGTGTTTCAAGAGAACGGCAAACGCTGGCGGGATCGGTTGCAGTGATTTCTGAAAGTAGACCTGGCGTCAACGCTTCATTTTCATTTAATGCAAACAACAAGAGCATTTGCTGCACATTTACCGAATGCTCTGTAAGAACCTGATGGGCATAGAGTGAAACCTTACGTCTTACGAGGCCCCATCGTTTTAAAGCAAGAGCTCGATTCATATTTGTTGATATATCAAACAAATTGAACCGATACGAGTAGGACAGAGGAAATTTACTATCAGAACTTAAATATTTAGCTTAACTCGCGTGCCTTTGTAAGCTGAGACAAAAGTTCTTCGCCCATAATTTCAATTTTATGAGGACCAAAGCCCTTTACGTCTAAGAGTTCATCGAGACTTCGAGGATCTTTACGAACTAGATCCTCAAGAGCTTTATTACTAAACACCATAAAGGCAGGCTGATCATTTTTAGCAGCAAAATCCCTACGCCAGTCTTTAATAAGTTCGTAGGCCCTTTCTTCGCTCTCACTGAGCTGAGCCGTATGAGCTTTTGATTTTACAATAGCCCTTGCTTTAGTTTTTGATCTTCGCTTAAAGCTTGGAAGAGTAGATTCATTCGCATCTCTTGAGGGCTCTTGAACCTTGCGAAGTGAATCAGGCGCGCAAACATCGCAGTGCCCACACGCTTTCATCCTAGCGGGATCTCTAAAGTAACTAAGTACCCCCGCGTGACGACACTCAAAAACTTCTACAAACTGTGTAATCGTATCCAAGGCTCGCCACTTTGACTGAAGTATTTCGTCGGGAGCATCGGAGGATTGAATAAAATATGCCTGCAATCCTTTATCTTTTTTTGAATAGAGCAGTAAACACGTAGACTCTGCGCCATCCCTGCCCGCTCGACCCATCTCCTGATAGAGGCTTTCAATATTTGCAGGCATTTGAAGGTGAATAAGCAAACGAACATCGGGATGATCAATCCCCATACCAAAAGCATTCGTAGCCACCAAAATACGTGTTTTTCCATTTTCAAACTTCGTTTGAATTTTACTCCGCATATCCGAGCTCCTACCTGCATGATAGTAATCAACACCTTTAAACTCGCCCTTTAACGCAGTTGCGAGTTCCACCGTTTTTTTGCGCGTTCCACAGTAAATAATCACTCGACCTTGGGGAAATTGTCTGAGAGCTGCCTTTACCCATTCGGCTTTAAGATCTTCTTTTTCACAGGTTTCGACCTGATAAAATAAATTGGGTCTATAAAATCCATAAACATGCTTAGCAGGTGATCGTAATTTAAGCTGACGACTAATATCGTCTAATACTGGGGGCGTAGCCGTAGCAGTCAATGCAAGTATAGGCACATCGGGACGAAGGTCCTTTAAGAGTTTCAACTTATAATAATCTTGTCTAAAGTCAGATCCCCATTGAGAAATACAATGAGCTTCGTCGATTGCAAATAAACGAATATTTTTTTGTTTTTGAAGCCAAGGCGCAAAGCCATCGTTTTGAACACGCTCGGGAGAAACATAGAGAATAAAGCGATGTGCGTTGTTTAACTGAGAAAAAACATCACGCTTTTCGCCCAGATCTTGACCGGAGTGTAGTGCGCCAGCAGGAATACCGAGACTTTTTAAGTTTTGCACTTGATCGCGCATAAGAGCAATTAGAGGACTGACCACAACGACAATTCCTCCCTGAGGTAAAAGTGCCGGAATTTGGTAACACAAAGACTTCCCTCCGCCCGTTGGCATAACCGCAAGCGTATCCTGGCCAGAGAGTATAGATTCGAGAATTCCTATTTGACCTTTTCTAAAATCAGCAAACCCATAGTGCTTTTGTAAGAGTGTGCGGAGCTGTTGTAGATCTACAGAGGATCTTTGATCAAGGCCAATGAGCTCCATCTGTGTCATCATCTATGCTTATAGTCTTATCTTTTCCTTTAATCTCTCAAGCTCCCTTAGAAATAGCATTAGAGGCCGAATCTTACGCGGTGTCTAAGAGCGAGCTACGCTCCTAAAAACGAGTTATACTTTAACCATGCAATTAGGCTCCCTCTTGCAGACGCTTTTCTTTTTGAGTCTCTGTTCTCCCGCCTTGGCAGAGGAAGAAACAGAATATCAAAAAGCATTTCAAAGACTTTTTCCCGAGCCTAAAACACTTACAGAAAGCGAAAAGCTATTTAGATTTAACAATACAAATGTCTTCTTAAAAAATGCGCCGTCCGTTAGAGACCTAAAAAGCGACTCGGGAGACACCCACTGGTGGCCAGTCCCCTCAACCGTTTATCAGGGCTCTTACTTCGCAAGACCTCCCTCCAAGGACAGCTCCGAGTTTTGGATTGAAACAGCAAAGCGTCCCATAAAAAGAACAAAGATTCCTGATGAAAAAAGTGATTTTGAGAAGGACGAAATCATGCTCATCAAGAAGCTTACATATTTTGAAGATAAAATATCCTTCAAACTCAAACGCCTAGATATTGAAAACGGTTATTTTCTCTCTTGCAAAGAAGAGTTTTTGAAAGGACAACATCACACACTACCCGAAGGGCGCTCCAAACAACCCCTAAGCTGCCTTTATGTAGACAGTAATTTTTGCAGCACAACCCCTTCTCCCATAAGCGCCGAGGCTGCTATTTCGCACATACAAACAAGTAGCGATGATCAAGAAAAGCTAAAACACATTCAAGGTATTCTGAACAAAGAAGTCTTTGCCCACTGGGCAGATATTGACACTCTCTTTAGAGGCATAGAAAACACTCCCCCTGCCTACGCTCATGCGCTCAACGCAGAACAATTTACCAGTGTAGATATCTCCGAACTTGATAGCGCGTGTAAGCTACTTGTCTGGGGAAATTTCACTAAAAACAAGGCTGAAGGGCACTCTTCACTAACAGAGTAGTTAGCTATATAAAATCTCATTTATTTAAAATTCTATAGGTACTTTTATAGGGTCGCCTTCAACACTTGAAGGCGGGTACAAAAGTAGAAAAGTTCCATTTTCGTTAATTTCTATCATTAACTTAGTTGCAGCTGAAATATATTTTAGTGTTCCTACTTGAAGAACCTTACTATTTTCAACATCAAGGTTCTTCAAATTGGAATTACTAGAAATCAACCTTTGCCCAATTAAGTTTAGTTCCTCTCTACCTAGCGCGTGGTGAGGATCAGATACTAGATCGAGATCAGAGCCCGCTCTTGCAAACCCATTTGTAAGACTTCCACTCAATACCACTCTATTTATAGGGTGCCCATTACTCTTTGCTACCAGAAAAACATTTCTCACTGCAGCCACCACTGTTCCAATATCATCTTTTGAATACGTAGCTCCACGCTCAATAAGGAAACGACTTAAAAGTACAACTGGATCAGTAACTCCCCTTACGTATGCCTCGTATGGATTGTGAATATTTGCCAATATCATTTGAAAAACCCTATATCGACTCTCAACTTTTGCCGACAACTTCTCATCAAGCTCTCGATACTTACGGAACCTCTCAAGTACAGGATCAAGAATTTTTTGTTTCTCTTCGTATGGCATGTTAGCAAAAGAATCAAGTATTTGATCCAATTCTCCCTTGTGGGCAACAAACTCCAGTCCCTCAATACGGTTCATTAAATCTTCTGCCTCAGGAGCTGTGCTGATTTTAAAGTCTGGAGCAAGTGCGATACGACAATTATAAACCCTAGTCTTAGAAGCAAATGCAATTGTAGTAAAAGAGGCTACCAACGAAGAGAGGTATAACAACTTTACAAAATTAAAGACCAACACCCTACTACTAGTATATGAAGGAAGTGATACAAAGAAAAGCCAACTATTTTTAGCAAAGTCCAAGAGTTACTTGTATTGATCTCTAAGCTAATAAAGTTCTCAAAATTAGTGCCCATAAGTGATGAAATCATTATATTGGCACCTCTTTCTAAAAGTTTAATAATCCCCAACTTCGGGTAACATAGTAAGTAATGCGTCTTCTTTGGGTATTGCTCTTCTGTTGTAGCTTTGCATTTGGGCAAAATTGTAGACCAGAGGCTCTTGAAAATGACAAACGTCTCATGACGGCTGGCGAATTTAAAGGAGCTGCTCTTTTAAACAAACTTGAGAGCCTCATTAAAGAGCTTGAAACACTTTCGAAGGTTCCCTACAAGGGCGCTCAAAAAAATGCCATGAAGTACTGCTTAAAAATTAAAGATCAGCTTTTTCAAAAGCTCATGGTGAGGCCCGAGCCCAGCATTCAAGAAAATGCATCTTTTCAAGCAACCCTTGCCGCGTTCTATCGCCTCCACAACGACATGCAGACGGCACTCATATACATAGACCGCGCTGTAGAAATTGAACCCAGAAACTTAAGCCTACTTATACAAAACCTAAAACTCTTTGACGAAACACATAAGATTGAACTCAAAGAAATAGCCGACAAGCCAATTGCTCTTAATGAAACAAAACGAATTTTTGAAGAATACTCAAAACGAGCTGGAAGGATTGCTGAACACCCCGAAGCCACAAAGCCTTTAGCAATCAAGGCTCTCACTAGCCAAGCTAAAATAGCAGAAGCACTTAAAAATCCAACTCAAGAAATGCAGTATTGGGATAAAATTATTACGCTTGACCCAACAAACGATGCAGCTCACCAAAAACGATTCCAGTATTTTATTTCCAAACAACTCGTAACTGATTCCATCGAGGCCATGAAGCGAATGACTCGATATAATATTGCGAACGACAACAATTGGAACGACTTTCTCCTGATGCTAGCTGAAGCAGAAAAATGGAATGATTTGATTAGCTGGACAAACAAAGCTCCAGATAAGGTCATAGCCTCAAAGCCTGATTACAAAATTAACCTAGCTCGCGCTTATATAGAACTTACCCGCATTAAAGACGCACAAAAAATAATGGCAACTCTCCCCACACAACTCAAAGGCAAGGCTGCAACTCTTGCACTCCAAAACAGATCAAGACTTGCAGAGGACAACGCAGATCAACTCAAAGCTGAAGGACGCCTCTCCGAAGCCCTAGACGAATACAAAAAGGCCCTTAAAAACTCTCCCAGACCTCTAAGCATAAAAGAAAAGATATCGCTTCTCATTTACGAATACAGAAAAGGCCTTAAATTCTCACCTGCAGAAGCTACCCGAGTAGATCTCGAAGAAGTTGTTCAACTCCTTGAACAAAGTGTTTATAAAACTGAAATTACATCTAGCCTCTTTGGAATCTATCTCCATTCTCTAAAAATCATCGAAAAGCCCACTGAACTCAAACGCGCTTGCACGCGCTTTAAAGAAATTTACCCTGAACTCATACGAGCTAAGGCCTATATCTCTTATTGTCAGTAAGCGAAGTTCTGCCTATACCCATAGCAATGCCTCGCTCCATAACCATAGGTAACTTTGATGGCGTACATCTGGGTCATCGCGCTCTCATAAAGCGAGTGACTGAACTTTCCAACGCTCAAACGACTCCTATGGTACTGAGCTTCGACCCTCATCCGCGCGAATTTCTAGGGATTCGTCCCATTCCAGCCAGGCTCTGTAGCTTGGAAGAAAAAAAGCGCAGAATCAATGAGCTGGGCATCACTGAGATTCATATCCAAAAATTCGATAAGGCCTTTTCGGATCTAAGTGCAGAAGAGTTTCTTAAGTGGCTTAGAGACAACTTCAACCCAAAGCATATTGTTGTTGGAACAAACTTCTTTTTTGGCAAAAACAGAGGCGGCAATACTCAAGTTCTTCAAGAATGGGGATCTCAGAACAAGATTCACACAGAGGTTCTTCAGCCTATTGAACATGACAGTATCATTGTTTCGAGTACTGAGATTAGAGTTCATATCCAAAGTGGTAATATTAAGCTTGCCAATAAGATTTGTGGTTTTGATTATGCGCTTCCCATGACAGCTCAGCATGGCGATGCGAGAGGCCGAGAACTTGGTTTTCCCACCATTAACTCTGCCCCTCCACAACTTGAGTCTCCAGCGCTCTACTGCCTCCCTCCACACGGGGTTTATGTCACTTTGTTAAGGATTGAAAATCAGCTCTTTCCTGCGATCACAAATTTCGGAATTCGCCCAACATTTCATAATGCTACAGAGGGTGAGTACTTCGAAACTCATATCCTTTCTGGCTGGGACGATCGTCTGTCTTCTAAACACTTCACTGTCTACTTTTTAGACAGAATTAGACCCGAACAACGCTACAGCGACAAAAATGAATTAATCCTAAGAATTCAAGAAGATATCAAGATAGCACGCACCCTACATAAGCTTTAAAGACGTTGGCTCAAAGATTGCAACCATAAGCTTAGAGGACCCTTTACTAGAGGGGATTATTTATGAGGGAATTAAAACTTTTAGGATTCATTTTATCACTTTGGGTGATTGCTGCCTGTAGCAAAGACCCGAAAACATTCGAATCGGCTCGTATTGAGACCTTTACGGTCGACAATCGAGACGAGTATCAGCAAGCAAGCAAAATACTGCAAGCTGATTACATGTTCGTTGTGGATGTGAGCGCCTCGATGGGCTTTAACTCCGGAAATACAAGCGACCCAACAGCTAGTAAGCGCGAAGAGTTTATGGCGGGTCTTGTAGATTTTGTAGACTCTCTTAAAGGCCAACCCGTTAACAACAACAAAGGCGTAAACTATAAAGTCGGCTTTATTAACGGCAACGTTCACGCTGGACGCGTAAGCAGTCTAAGTGGCAGAGGCTTTTATAAAGGCATCGTTTTAGATTGGCTTATGTCCAATTCTCAACAAAACTACCTTATCAATCAACTCCAAGACATTGGTGCAACTCTTAACGAAAACACAAACCTTATGTTAGAAGCTGCAGACCAAGTTATGTCTGTAGAAAAAGATAATTTTATCCGTCCAGGATCACAACTTATCTATCTTTTTGTTTCGGACACAGATGACGAAAGTCCCAACTATATATCAGGCGGAACATCTACTTCCGACTACGCAACAAAACTTATTCGACACAAAGGAACAGCATCCAATATCCCAGCTTTCGTGAGCGCACGCGCTATCGTAGCCGGAATGAACTCAGGCTGTAATCCAGCTGCAGACTTTGGTGAAACAACTGGACGCCGCTTAGCGGAGACAGCTCAAATTATAGAAAACCGCGGACGTGCTATTTCGGGTGCTTCTTCCGTAAGTGCAAGTGCTGTGAGTCACTGTATCCTTAGAGCAAGTTCACAATTTCCCGCTCTTCTCGATCTATTAGCTCGAGACGTAAGCAAGCCTACAAATATCTTTCAACTCCAAGCAACGAACGTAGATGTTAACTCAATTGAAGTTTACAAAAACGGATCTCGCCTAGGAAATGATGAATGGGTTTACTTGAGTGGAACGAACGCTGTAAAACTTAACGTAACACCTGAGGCCGAAACCCGAATCGTGCTTCGCTACAACCCCTACTTTGTATTAAAAGGCAGGCCTGATTTAAGTACCCTACAGGTTCAAGTAGGCGGCACTATCTCTCCCTATAGCACAACAAACGGGTGGAGTTACAATCCAACCAAAAACCGTATTGAATTTAACGGAAACCCACTTGCGGATGGAACTGTTGTGAAAGTGAGTTACTAAGTTTATGAGAACGGCGATAAAAGCAACGAAGAAAAAGGATCAACTTTTGGGACTTCTTTATTTAGGGGCTTCTTTTAGCCTCGCCTTCTTCTGTCTTTATCAAAGCCACAGCATTGGACACGACCAAAGTGCTCGCGACCTAGCAGGGCGAAGTATCCACACAGAACTCTCAAGCCCCCAAATTGCTCCAAGCCTGCTTCCAAACAACAAAATAATTGGGGAGGGAAGTGACTAGCTTTTAGACACTGCTAGCGCTTTGCGTTTTCCCTTGAAAATTCTCAACTTTCCTCAGCCTTTAAAAGCCCCTACGAGTAGGCACGACACTTGCTCTGTATATGGCGCAATGAAAAAAGGTTTGATGAAGTACGTATTAACTTTTCCCATGTTTGCTATAGGCCTTGCAGCCTTAGGTGCAAGCTTAACCTATATGGAGGTCCAACAACGCTCCGGCGCAAGGGGACTCTCTAATAATCCAAAGGAGTATGAGATTACTCTCAATACGATTAAGCTCGACCCCGCTAGCCGAGTTTCTAACAAAGAGAACGTCTTCTTAAGACTTCGCTTTGAAGAAAACACCGCACTTGAAATCGGTCGCGGCCAAGGCTGGAACCTAACTCAAGGTGGAAACATTCTTGTAGATCAAAAGATCCCAGTTGACTCTAAATACATCCAAGGCGACGAAACCAAGTTTCTCCTTGAAGTTGTCTATGAACAAAATGTTTGGAATGTAACTAAAGCCGATGTGGCTTTATTAAGATGTAATACAGCAGCCAAAGAGTTGAGTGAATATAACCGCTCTTACCAATGTTTTATCCCAGGAGAAAAGACTCCAGTGTTGACTTATCGTTTAGCCGAGAAGGGCGTTCCTGTTCCCGGAGCCGACAGCAACTCTCAGTTTGCTGGTTTATAAGTCACGACTTCACATAAGGTGCAGAAAGGGTATCGAACTCGAGAGTTCGGTACCCTTTTTTTATTTAGAAACAACAAGATTACTCTCGATGATAGGGCTCGTGTCTTAGAATTGAAACGGCACGATAGAGTTGCTCTCCAGCAACAACCGCCGCTAACTCGTGTGGAAGAGTCAAAGGACCAAAAGACCACAAGAGATCGGGTTTAAGTTTAGATATTTGCTCTTCAGAAAAGCCTTGATCACTACCGATGGCTACCACGAGGTCTAAACCACTCGCCATTGCACGTTGATAACGTTCTGACACTTCTACTGAGCTAAGAACCTTACCACGCGGGTGACACAACCAAAGCTGACTGCGGGGGCGTCGCTTAAGTTGCCCCGCTAAAATTTGAGTTTCAAAGCCTCGTTCACTTACTCGGTTTAAATATTCACTCAAAAGATCCCAACATTGCTTAAAACGAAAGAACTTTTGCGGATTCTTAGCCGCCTCACCCCAATAACACTCAAAAAACACTTTCACCCCACCCGTTCTACCAAAACTTTTAAATAAAAGAGCCTTCAATAACTTTTTGGGAGCAAGATTTGCACAGATTATTGTTTTGGAGCGCCCAAATTAAACTCCAATGCCCTTTTTGGGAGGAGATTTGCTCAGATTAATGTCTTGGAGCGACCGAGGTATACGCGCGAAGGTACTTTTTGGAGTTTGGAATATGCCGATTTAGGTTTTGGAGCGCCCAAATTAAACTCCAATGCCCTTTTTGGGAGGAGATTTGCTCAGATTAATGTCTTGGAGCGACCGAGGTATACGCGCGAAGGTATCCGAGGGAGTGAAAGACGTTAAGCTGAGTAAATATCCTCCCAAAAAGCGAAAGCCTCAGTGAGCCCGGGGCTCACTGAGGCTTTTGCCTAAGTATAACTACTCAGATCGAGAAGAACTACTTCTTCTTTTTCTTAGCTGTAGTTTTCTTTTTAGCTTTTTTCTTAGCTACTTTTTTAGCTGGTTTTTTCTTAGCTACTTTTTTCTTCTTTTTAGCTGCCATTTGATAGGTCTCCTTTCTTTCTTTCTTATCTTTAACTGTACGCATCAGTTTTGTTGCGCGCAATAGCATCGTTCATTTTTCTGCACACTTGATGCGATGAAGCGCGAAATTCAAAAGTTTTGCCAAAAAATTGTCTTGTTTTATTAAATTTCAAAACAAAAAACGTTAATTTTTGTTTTCAAAATACTTTTTTAGAAATTTCTTCAAGCGAAAGAACTTCTTGCGAAGAAGTTTTCATGTTTCTTAGAATTACTTTCGATTCTTTCCACTCATCTTCGCCGAACAAGAGTGAAAAACTTGCGCCAGAACGATCAGCAGCTTTGAGTTGTTGTTTAAAATTTCCGCTCTTCAAACTCATCTGAACAGAAAAATTTCGATCGCGAAGTACTTTTGCAAACGCAGAAGCGTCTTTCCAAAAGTCATTTGACGGAAGCGAAACAAAAAAGTCACACTTCGGCTGATTTTTCGGCAAAAGTTGGTTCTCCGACAAAAAATCCATCAAAACTACGTCACCCATACCGAATCCGATGCCAGAAAGTTCTTGTTTTCCAAACAAAGCGATCAAATTATCGTATCTTCCACCACCAAAAATCGCGCGACGATTAGATCCGCTGCGATCAAATCCTTCAAAAACAATTCCGGTGTAGTAATCCAGCCCCCGCATGATGATGGGGTCGTATTCAAAAAGCTCGGGTCGTCCCAAGGTTTCTAAAACTTTAGAAAGTTCTGCAATGGGCGAGTTCGGATACTTTTTATGCATTTCCACCAATGGAGTATCAATATACTCCTTTAGAAGACTTGCCTTAGGCTTGGCCATGTCTCCTTCTTCTAAAATCTCTAAAACGCCCGAAGTGAATACTTCTTCGGTCGTTTTTTCTTTTGCATCGAGAATTTTAGAAAGCTTCAGAGACTTTTCAGCATCCAAGCCCAAAACGTCCTTCATATAATAGTTAACCCAGGCGCGGTGGTTCACTCGAATGCGAATTTTGTCGCCGCAACCAAAGGAGTCAAAGACTCCGGCTGCAAATTCTAGGATTTCGCTATCCGCCAACTCAGCGTCGCCCCCTAAAATATCCACATTTAACTGCCAGTGTTCACGAAGACGACCTTTTTGTGGTCTTTCGTATCTATATAAGTTGGGAATACTAAACCATTTGAGCGGAGGTTGGAGCTCTCCCAATTTTGCAGCCACCATCCGAGCCAAAGTGGGTGTCATCTCAGGACGAATCGCTACTTTTCTATTTCCGCGATCTTCAAAACTATATAGCTGTTGGCTTACGAGCTCTTCGCCCGATTTTGCGGCGTAAAGATCATAAGATTCCAAAAGAGGGCCGTCGTACTCGCTAAATCCAAATTTTCGGGCGATCTCGCGGAATTTCTCGAAAACTTGCCTTCTAACGGACATTTCTTCGGGGTAAAAGTCACGGGTTCCTTTGTATGCTTGAGAAGAGAGTGCCATGGGATAACGTTACTATACTAAAGAAGACAAGTTCCTGATAGGATAAGCAACTTATGTATCGATCTCATTCATGTGGCGAACTGCGTGATACTCACGTGGGAACAAGCGTAACTCTTTCTGGCTGGGTGCAAACTATGAGAAATCATGGCGGCCTCGCATTTATCGATTTGCGCGACCGATCAGGTATTTGCCAAGTCTATATTTCTGAAGACCTCGTAAATAAACTTAAAGTACGCACCGAAAGCGTTATTAAAATTACGGGAGAAGTCCTTTTACGCCCACAGGGGATGGCCAATAAGAAAATCCCCACAGGTGCTATAGAAATTAAAGCCCTTACAATTGAACTTCTTTCTCTTGCAGAACCCCTCCCCTTTACGTTGGAAGAAAAAACAGAAGGCGTAAACGAAAACACTCGCCTCAAATATAGATATTTAGACCTCCGACGTCTCGAACTGCGCAATATCCTAGAAATTCGCCATAAGGCGATGCAGGTTACTCGCCGTTTCTTTAGCGATAAGTCTTTTTGGGAAATCGAAACTCCCTATCTATATAAGAGTACTCCTGAAGGAGCGCGCGACTATCTCGTTCCTTCACGTGTGCATCCCGGATCGTTCTATGCATTACCGCAATCTCCCCAAACACTTAAGCAGCTTCTCATGGTGGCGGGAATGGAACGATATTTCCAAATCGTACGCTGCTTCAGAGACGAAGACCTCAGAGCGGATCGTCAACCAGAATTTACCCAAATCGACTTAGAGGCGAGTTTTCTAAAAGCCGAAGAATTTCAAAACATTATTGAAGAATTTGTCTGCACCCTTTGGAAAGAAGTCTTAAATGTAGAGATTCCACGCCCCTTTAGAAGAATTTCCTACAAAGAAGCCGTAGAGAGTTATGGCTCCGATAAGCCGGACCTTCGTTACGAACTCAAACTCCATGACTTAAGCCAAGAACTTGCGGGCTCTGGCTTTAAAGTTTTTAGCTCCATTATTGCGAACGGAGGCAAAGTTATTGCCCTTCCCGTTAAAGCCGCTGAAATTGGAAGTCTCCCCACCTGGTCTCGAAAAGATATGGATAACTTCAACACAGCCGTTACTCCTTTTGGATTAAAAGGTGTTGCCTGGGTAAAAGTTGAAGCAGCTGCATGGGCTTCGCAAGTTGCTAAATTCTTTAGCGCCGAAGAACAAAGTGTAATTAATCAAAAACTAGGCCTTAAAGAAGGCGATTACGTATTTTTTGCAGCAGAAGCAGCACCGAGAGTTTTTGAAGCCATGGGCAGTTTGCGCTCAATGCTTGCACGAGAACTTAAACTAATTAGCGAAGGAATCAGCAAGACATGGCCCTTTGTATGGGTCACAGAGTTCCCACTTTTTGAGTTTGACGCTCAAAACAACCGTCTCGCAGCAGCCCACCACCCCTTTACCATTCCTTTGGATGAAGATATCGAGAAGTTAAAGTCTACGGACATCAATGTTTTAAGATCCATTCGCGCCAATGCCTATGACTTAGCTCTAAACGGCTACGAAGTGGCAGGTGGAAGTTTTAGAATTTTTAACTCCGATGTGCAAAAATCGATGTTCAAAGCCCTTGGACTCAACGACGAAGAAATCAAAGAAAAGTTTGGATTCTTTGTAGAAGCTCTTCAATATGGAACACCTCCTCATGGAGGAATGGCCTTTGGTCTCGATCGACTTGTAATGCTATTAGCAGGAACAACGAACATCCGCGACGTAATGGCCTTTCCTAAAACGGCATCGGCAGCGGATCTTATGAGTGAATGTCCATCTCGGGTGAGTCCTGATCAAATTGCAGAGCTCAGTCTTCAGGTTTTAAATCGGAAGTAACTATTCGATTACAAGATCTTTATAAACTGTGATTCTTTTTACGAGAAACTGGCTTTCGTGCAAGAGCATATCAGCTGCAGTCCAAGTCAAGGGTTCTGATGGAACTTGAGAGTAGAGCACCATACTTACAGAACCAAAACTTCTAGGATCATCTGTTACATTTTGTAATCCCGTACATGCGAGATCTTTAATAAGAACTTCGTCATCCAATAAAACACTCATTTTAGAAGCTTCACGAAGAATACGTATCTCGTAGTCCACTCGAGCCTCTAAGACTTTACTTGCCGAAGCACTTGCTAGCCCATCGTTTAAGTTTAGAGATCCACACTTTGCGGTAAGTCCAGTTTGTGTAAGTCTCACTTCAGACGCTAAACCTAAACCCGTTAAAAAACTAAGTTCAAAGCGAAGACCACTTTGAGCGATTTTAGGAAGATTAAACTGAAGCCTTAAAGTTCCACTTTCTTGACCTGATAAAGCAACGATCTTTTTTGTCATACGAACGTTGTTTATCGAAAGCTCTTGCTGAGAAAGACCATCACTTTGAGAAGTCGGGGTTGTAGATAAATTTAATCCGTCGTAGCGAGCACTACTCTGACCTTCTACTTCCCAGCCCTCAGATCGCACAGGTTTTTGATCGAAAAGCGCATCAGGGTCGAGCGCATCGTCCTGTGTTCCAATCGGTTCACAGGCAATTGCAGTAAAAAGAAGAGCTAATATGGAAAATCGCAAATTCATGGTGCCCTTAATATGCAAGATAAAGGCCAGCTCTCTACTCAATATAGACGCCTACAAGGCTTCTAAAAGTGTCTAAAGGCCCGATTTTGCGAGCAAAAATTGTCCCAAAAGGTTTCTGACGCCTTTAAGACTTTTATGCGCAAAAGCGCTTGATGCGCTCCAATCCTTTTTTAATTTCGGCTTCGCCCATGGCAAAAGAAATTCTAAAATTACCTGGGGCTCCGAAGGAAGATCCCGCCACTGTTACAACCTGCTCTTTTTCTAAAAGCTGTTGCACAAAATCCTTGTCATCCTTAAGGCCTTTTTTCTTAATAACTCCCTCTACATTTACAAGAACGTAGAAAGCACCTTCGGGCTCCAATAAACTCACTCCATCCACACCTTTAAGTGTTTCCATTATGAGCTGCTTTCTTTTTCCAAAAGCATCTACTACGGGAGCAATGATTGAATCCATGTCTTTCATGGCACGAGCAGCTGCAACCTGCGCAAAACCTGGCATGCATGTAAGCACTTGGCTTTGAAGATCCGTTAGACGTTGGATATTTGTCGGATGACTGGCCACCCAACCCAAACGCCAGCCTGTCATGCCAAATGTTTTAGAAAAAGCATTTACACTAACAACCCATTCACTCTCTTCTTCTGTAACAAGAGAAAGAGCACACACGTGCTTGGTATTTCCAAAGGTCAATCGCTCATAGAGTTCGTCAAAGATTAAAACAACTTTTTTCTCACGGCACCATTTAATGATTTCTTTAAGGTGTTTTTCTTCAATCATCATTCCAGTGGGATTACCAGGAGAAGCCATAATCAAAGCTTTTGATTTTGGAGTCCATGATTTTTCTAGTTGCTCAACGCTTGGAAAATACCTGTGCTCAATGTCCGTTGTTATAACTTTGGGATTTCCTAAAAGTGCTTTAACAATGCCGGGGTAACTCACCCAATAAGGAGCAGGAATAAGGATATCGTCGCCCGCTTCACAAAGAGCTGAAAGAACAAGGTGAATCCCTTGCTTAGCTCCCGCAACGACTAAAAAATCTTCTGGTTTAGCCCAGCTCACATTGAGACGATTTTTGTAATCCTTTGCTAACTCCTCGCGAAGAATTGGAACTCCCTGTGTAGAAACGTAACGAGTATTTCCCGCTTTCATTTCCTTATAACTTTCTTCAATAACTTCCGTCGGAGTTGGAAAGTCAGATTCTCCTGCCGCAAAAGAAACGACATCCACTCCCTGGGCTTTCATTTGTCTAACTTTTTCAAGCATGGCTAAAGTGGAACTTCCGGCGACTCGTTGTGGGATCATTATTTTTTTCCTTTCAATAAATAGTCACTAACAGTTGAGGGAACAAAAGGAGAAACATCTCCTCCTAAAATAGCAATTTCTCTGACAAGAGTGCTACTCACAAAAGAGTGTTCTTTTGTGGATGGAATAAGAATTGTTTTTACACCATTAGCTAACATTTCGTTGGCAACAGACATTGGGAGTTCTCTTTCTAAATCAGAAGAGCTTCGAATACCTCGCACAAGATACTCAACACCAAGAGTCTTGCACAAATCAGCAACCAACCCAGGAGCCGTGATAACTTCACATTTTTTTGAAAACTTAGAATTTGCAATAAGCTCATTAAAAACCTTCACTCGATCAACCACATCCAAAAGGGGTTTCTTTGCGGTGTTCGTTGCAATAACAATATAAAGCTTCTCAAAAAGTGGCGCAGCTCCTTCAACGACATCCCAATGTCCAAGCGTAGGTGGGTCGAATGTGCCGGCGAATATAGCTTTCATAGGCAGCCTTTCATAGGTGAAACAACGTTACTTGAGTCGCTTAAAAATGACCACCTTAGAATCCCCATGGGTTTTTTCTTTTATTTTCTGCCATTTATCATGCTCGAGTGCCTCATCTGGTGCCATTTCAGCAACCCAAAGGGTCTCATCTCCCCAAAGCGCATCATCGTCGAGTGCACGCATTGCTTTATGAATGAAATTCTTTCGATAAGGGGGGTCGCAAAAAATTGTATCAAAAGGTAAAAAATCTCGTTGCCTTTTAATGAGCAAATTCCACTTTAAAAGGTCGCCTTCTTTGATAACGTGTGTTTCTCGGCTCTGCGCAACTTTATTCAAATTTTGCTCCAAAGCCTTAAGGGCATTCTTGGATGATTCCACAAAAAGAGCAGACTCCGCGCCATAAGAAAGCGCCTCTAAGCCCAAAGCTCCACTTCCCGCAAAAAGATCCAAAACTCGACATGGAGCATGACCCATCCCATTGATGAGCGTATTAAAAATAGCCTCTCTTAAAAAAGAAGATGTAGGGCGAGTCTCACTTCCACTTGGAGCTTTAATCACATGCCCCTTCCACTCACCACCGCAAATTCGCAACATAGTTCTACCAAAAGGTACCCTAAGTCTTTTGGCAAGTCTCAAAAACACCCATAGCCTAAAAAGAAAGCAAATAGAGGACAAACGTAGCGAGGTACCTTATTCTATATGCATGCCCAACCCCTTTTCTGAACCACTTAGAAGTGGGTATGTAAAAAGCTTCGATGGTGTTCAAATTTATTGGGAACACCACGGACAAGAACTCAGCCCAGACAAAACTCCAATATTTTTTTTCTATGGCCTCGCCTGCAGCAAATACCAATGGCGAGCCATGGCCGAGTACTACATGACCCAGCAGCCTTGTATTTTCTTTGATTACCGTGGTCACCACCGAAGCGAAAACATCCCCGATGAAATGTCTCACCTCAACATGAGCCACCTTGCGCGCGATGCCTCGGCAGTTCTCAAAAATCTTGATATTGAAGAAACTCACATATTTGCCCACAGCATGGGCTGTAATGTTGCTCTAGAGCTCAGCTTTCACGAGCCTAAACTTGTTAAGTCCATGGTTCTTGTTGCTGGATCAGCACAAAACCCTTTTAGCAAAATGCTTGGTCTCAACATACTCGATAAAATAGTAAGCCCTGCCCTAGAAAGCTTTACCCAAAACAAGGAAAGTTTTTACATTTTTTGGAAATGGCTTCTCAAAAACAGAACAGCTCTAAAATTTATTGTTTCCCTTACTGGCTTTAATAAAAAAGCTGTCGAAAACAACGATGTGGAGACTTATCTCAATGCCGTAGAAAGTGTTTCTCCCCGAGTTTTCTTTGAACTCCTTCGTGAATTATCGCGCGGAAGCACCGAAGCACTTCTCCCACGCATAACAACTCCAACACTCGTTGTTTCCGGTGGAAACGACCAAGTAACGCCCCCAGCTATCCAAAAACGCTTAGCAGATCACCTTATTAACGCTGAATACTTTGTCGTCCCTCTAGGTAGTCATAACGTTCAGTTAGAATTTGCCGATTATTTACGTCGAAAGATCGAAGAGTTTTGGACAAAATCTCATAGTATCAGATAGGCTTAAGCCGGTGAAAAGAAGTCTAACTGGAATTAAGTCCACAAGTGGCCTTCCGCATCTCGGAAACTATCTAGGTGCTATTCGTCCCGCTCTTGAACTCCAAAAAACACATCAAGCTTTTTATTTTATTGCAGACTATCACGCGCTGATAAGCGTTCGAGATGGCGAGAAACTCAGGGCTGATACCTTGCAAATGGCCACAGCATTTCTTGCCTTTGGCTTTGACCCTTCAAAAGGCGCGCTTTTTTTACAGTCTGATATCCCCGAAATCCCCGAACTCTCTTGGATTTTGAGTTGTCTCGCAAGCTTTGGTGACCTTACGAGAGCCCATGCCTTTAAAGCGGCAAAAGACGAAGGCCGTGAAGGCGAAATGAACCTCGGGGTTTTTTCTTATCCCGTGCTTATGACTGCAGACATACTTGCCTTTGACGCTGACGTAATTCCTGTAGGCGCCGACCAGCTTCAGCACATTGAAATGGCAAGGCAACTTGCTCAAAGATTTAATCACTACTACGGCGAAGTCTTTAAAAAACCTGACGGACTCGTTCAACCTGAGTCTGCGACGGTCCCTGGTGTTGACGCTGTTAGAAAAATGAGCAAAAGCTATGGTAACTTTATCGAACCCTTTGCGAGCGACAAGGTTCTAAAAAGCCAGGTGATGTCGATCGTGACTGACAGTTTAGGACTTGAAGATAAAAAAGACCCCGATAGTTCAGCAATTGTAAAACTTTATAGACTATTAGCTTCACCTTCTGAAATTCAAGAAATAGAAACTAAGTTTAAAGCGGGTGGCTATGGATACGGTCACGCAAAGCTCGCTCTTCTTGATAAGTTTCACGATTTTTTTGGTCCTGCGAGAAAACGTTTTGAAGAGCTCTCTAAAAACCAAGATGAAGTGAAAGAAATCCTCAAACAAGGAGCAGACAAGGCGAGAGCCGAAGCCTCGATTGTTGTCAGTCGAGTGCGAAAGGCCTGTGGTTACGCATGAATTCTACCGAACACATCAAAAACCAAAATAGGGGGATTGCCTCATTCATCGCAAGTGGTTTTGGCTTAGGTTATCTTCCTGGCGCACCTGGCACATGGGGGTCTCTTTTAGGAATTCCACTTGGGCTTTTGCTTTTAAGCGTCCCTGTTTACGCAAGCGTTCTTGGGTGCTTTGCCCTAGCATTTCTCCTCTCACCGCTCGTAAAAAAAGCAACCATTGAACTCGACGATCAAGATGCTCCCGAAATTGTGGTCGATGAAATAATTGGTCAAGCCCTGACTCTTCAAATTTTAAAACAATATGCAGTTGGCGGTTACCAAAACCTTCCCATTCTCTATATCATTTGGGCTTTTATATTGTTTCGAATTTTTGATATTTTTAAGCCGTTCCCGGCAAATCTTTTAGACAGACAAAAATCTGTTCTTGGACTTTTTGGAGACGATCTTGTCGCTGGCCTTTACGCAGCACTTGTGTTGCGTGGACTCATTAAAATACTTCCCGCGCTTTAAAACAATTTTTCGTTAAGAAGTACTGGAGTGCCATTTTTTTTAACCTTCAGCAAAAGCTTAAACGATCCTTAACGTGTAGCAATTTTTCGACTCAATTACTCAATAGAATCTGACGATATGACTGCATGTTGGGAATTGCTGGCTCTGCCCGTGAACGGGCTTATTCTCACGGTTTTACAATGGTTGAGCTTTTGCTCGTTATTGTAACTACTGGGATTATCTCCATTGTGGCTCTTCCTAAATTTTTAGACTTCCGTACAGAAGCTCGAGTAGCAACTGCGCAAAATTACATCAACCACTTACGATCCGCCCTTGCGAACAAAAAAACTCAAATGATGCTTTATTGTAACCAAGGTGCTGAAGTATGGCCTCGCCTTGAAGCGATTGAAATGAACGATATTACCGAAGCAGGTGCTCCGGAAGCTGCTTGTACACCTGATCAAATCCCCAATGGAGAAGACAGAAAATTCTTTGCTCAGGGGGATATCGTCGTTCCCACTAATCCCTATAACCTCTTAAGTAACATTGAATACACTACTTGCACGGATTTTTGCGCATGTGATGATGAAGCTGGCTTTCTTTACAACATTCAAACAGGTGTAGTTGGACACAAACTTATTCTTGATGAATGTATTGGGCGCATCCCAGCTTCTGCATCGAGCGAAAGCTCTGATAGCTCTGATAGCTCCGAAGGTGGTGGCGAAAGCTCGAGCGAAGAGAGTTCTGAATCAAGCGAGAGTAGTGTGTGTACTCCCTCTTACGCCATGGATGAAGAACTTGAACTCTGCCAAGACATATCCTGCGACGAAGGTTACGTCGATCTCTCTTACTGTGATGAGGGTGGCGACTCTGGTGGTGGCGGATGTACTCTTTCGGGGGTTTCCTGCCCTGGAGAATATCCAATGATAGGTGGGTCATGCACAGATGGCGCTACAGTAAATATCGATGGAATTACAAGTGGCTCTATAGTGTGTGGTACTCAGTATGGCCCGGGTATTTTTGAATGGGGAACTGTTGATCCTGGCGATTACACTGTAAGTTGTGGTAGCGATAGTGTTTTTCTTAGCTGTGGTTCCGGAGGAGAAACTATAGAAGGTTGTACAGATAGTGGCGCAAACAATTACGATCCTTCTGCTACGTCAGACGACGGATCTTGTTCCTATGATGGAGAATGCGGTGATAACGCATATTGGGATGGCGCCTCTTGCGTCTGTAATAGCGGTTTTGTTTTTGATGGAGACTCCCAGTGTGTTTCTGAAAATCCTGGCTGCACAGACAGTGGCGCTATTAACTATAATGAGAGTGCCACTTCAGATGACGGATCTTGTGATTACGGTGATTCTGACAGCAGTAGCAGTGAAGACCTTCCAGAATGTACCTGCGATCAACCTGGCGATGTTACTACATGCAGTTATTTAGGAACCTTTACTACTTTCGACGGATACTACACAACCTATTGCGAAAGTAGTAGCAGTAGTGATGGTGAGATCTCTGGATGTACAGACTCAAATGCAACAAATTATGACCCTTCCGCAACTTACGATGACGGCTCTTGCGCTTACGAAAGTTGTTCCGATACTTATTCAGACCTGTATAATGATGGTGGATGTTACCAGACACACTATGAGTATAACAGTTGTATAGTTGCTTCAACTGACTCTGTAGACTGTAGTATGTGTGGTAACTGTTCAAGCAGCAGTGAGGAAAGCAGTAGTAGCGAGGGATACTCCCTTAGTGGAGTTGATTGTAGCTGTGGTGATGACGGCATGGGTGGAGCAGTCTGTTTCATAACTGGCTCGTGCTCTCCTGGTGGAGGCCCCGACATAAATTACGATCTTCCTGGAGCCTCAAGTGGCAACTTTCCGTGTAGTGGTTCAACGTTCACGAGTTCATCTATTAACTTTATGAGTGGATTACTCCCAATCGAAGCTACTGTTTCCTATGGCGACTATACAACAAACGTTACTTGCGCTGCTCCCTAATGAATCACTTCTTTGAGAGTAGCTGACAAGATCAACTCATTTCAGTACACTTAATCAGTGCTTATCCGAAAAGAGATTCTTAAAAGTAGCAGGATATCTATCCCCGATCTCTTTTTCTTTGTCGTAGTTGGCGGTGCTATTTTAGCTGTAACAACAACTGCTGAGCGTTGGACGATGGGTTTTCAAAGAGATGTCCCGATTGACCTCTCAACGGGATCTCTCCTAACATATTCGCTCCTATCACTTACTCGAGGCATCATTGCTTACTTGATTTCACTCACCCTAGCTCTTGTGTGCGGATACCTTGCTGCCAAATCTCGCTTTTGGGAACGCATTATTCTTCCCATACTCGATATTGGTCAGTCTCTTCCGGTCTTAGGTTTTCTCCCCGGTCTTGTACTTGGGCTTGTTGCTATTTTCCCCAACTCAAACATCGGATTAGAGCTGGCCTGCATTCTTATGATCGTCACGAGCCAGATGTGGAACATGGCTTTTTCTTTTTACTCTTCGCTCAAAGCTATTCCACCAGAGTTTATTGAAGTTGCCAAAGTCAGCCGAATCAATCCCCTCGTTCGCTTTGTCAAAGTTGAGCTCCCTTTTGCTGCAACTCCCCTTGCTTGGAACAGTCTCGTTTCCATTGCAGGTGGCTGGTTCTTTTTGACTGTTTGCGAATCATTCCAACTCAAAGGACAAAGCTTTAGACTTCCAGGCCTGGGCTCTTTTATGGCAGAGGCCTTGGATCAAGGAAAAACTTCTGCCGTGTTAATGGGTATAACGGCCATGATGTGTGTCATTATCTTGCTCGACTTCATCATCTGGCGCCCCATTATTTCTTGGTCACAAAAATTTCGCCCAGACGATCTTCCACTTGGAGATATCGAAGTCCCCTTTGTATCTCTGATGTTTCGACAATCTCGTATTGTAGAAGAAGTCAGCAAATACTTTCGCGCCCTCAAACAAAAAGCTCGCCCCTATTATTTAAAAATTGAGGAAAAGTTTCCCCTTCAAAGCAAAGAACTTGATTCCTTATCTGAAAGTAAAGGCTCTGATAAAAAATCAATTTTCAAACTCTTCAAGTCTCAGTTTCGTACGGGTATTGCAATTACTATTTTAATTGCCTTGGCTATTTGGATTTTTGGACAACTTTATCTGCTCGTAAAAGAACTAGAATTAAAAGATTGGATTCTCATTACCAAAAGTGCGCTCCTAACTCTTTCACGCATCGGTGCTTGCCTTATACTTGCTACCCTCTGGACCTTACCCGTAGGCGTACTCATTGGACTTTCTCCGAGACTGACTCGACTCTTGCAACCCGTCATTCAAGTGTTCGCCTCATTTCCCTCGCCTATGATTTACCCACTTGTTTTTATTGCCTTTAAAAGTATTGGCATCGGGCTAGGCGTATCTTCAATTTTCTTACTTATGGTTGGCGTTCAATGGTATATTCTTTTTAACGTTCTCGCCGGAAGCGTTCAAATTGCCCAACAACACACCGACAGCTTTAAGCTCATGGGTCTTGGCTGGAAAGAACATTGGAAAAAACTCTACCTTCCTTCCATCTTCCCTTACCTCGTTACTGGATGGATCACAGCAGCCGGTGGCGCTTGGAACGCAAGCATTGTAACTGAATACCTCGATTACGGCGGACACACTTACTCAACAGATGGCCTCGGGGCACTCGTTACACGTGCTACGGCAGATGGAAATTTTCAGTTACTGAGCGCCTCACTCATGGTTATGGTTGGACTTGTTATATTGCTAAACCGCAGCGTGTGGAAATTTCTCTTCCGTTACGCTGAAACTCGCTTTAGCATGGAAAGCTAAGATGGAAATTTGAGTATGATTGAAGCACCCCAAAAAATAATCGAGCTTAAGGGCGTTCACCATTCTTACAACATGAGCTCGGGACAAAAAATCAGAGTTCTTCAAGATATTGACCTTTCGCTTATTCCAAACGAAATTTTAGTTCTCCTTGGCCCATCCGGCTCAGGAAAATCCACTTGCCTTAAGATTATCGCAGGCCTTCTTGAACCTACTCAAGGAAATGTACTTTTGAACGGAACCCCACTTGATGGCCCCAACCCCGAAATCTCCATGGTTTTTCAAAACTTTGCCCTTCTCCCTTGGCTAAGTGTTTCAGAGAATATTGCTCTAGGCATTCGCTCCATGGGCTTAAGCCAAGATGTTATTAGTGAACGCATAAAAAACGTGGTTGACCTCGTAGGTCTCGAGGGCTTCGAAGAAGCCTATCCAAGAGAACTCTCTGGGGGAATGAAACAACGAGTAGGCCTAGCGCGCGCACTTGCAATGGAACGCTCTGTGCTTTGCCTCGATGAGCCCTTTAGTACTCTCGATGTCCTTACAGCAGAAGGCCTTAGAAGAGAATTACTTAAACTCTGGCTCAGCAAAAAAACAAAACTTGAAAGTATTATTCTTGTTACTCACAACGTTACCGAAGCCGTCTCTCTCGGCAGTCGTATTTTAGTTTTGGGAACAAACCCTGGAACCTTTCGCCTTTCAATCAAAAATGACCTGCCCTACCCTCGCGATGAAAAGTCTGCCGCGTTTAGATCTGTTGTCGAGGACATTCACGACGTTCTAACTGAAACAATTATTCCCGATACTCCTGAGTGGATTCCGCCTGCTTTACTTCAAAGCTCCTTGGAATCGATTCCTCCAGTTCAAGTGGGAGAAACGCTTTCACTCTTAGAGCACATTTCTGAGCTCGGCGGTCGAGCGAAAAGCTTTGACCTCGCCTCTCAGCTCATGCGCGACTATGTGCATGTTCTTTTAATGGCAAAAGCTGCCGAACTCTTTGACCTCGTAGATACTCCCCGAAACGACATCTTACTCACTGACCTCGGTCGTAGATTTGTAAAAAGCGACGTGAACGAGCGAAAAAGAATTCTCAATACACAAATGCGATCCCTCAGGATTGCGCAACTCCTCAAAGATAAAATTGAAGGAAACGAAGACAAAAACCTTCTCTGGCGTGATGCCTTACCTTGGATACAAGAAATTTTACCCAATGAAAAAACGGAAGAAGTTCTCGACACGCTTATTCAATGGAGTCGTTACGCCGAAGCCTTTGGCTACAACGATGACACTGAAGAAATTTACATCGACCACTGGTCATAAATGAAAAGATTAATGAAGGCATTCTATTTCTACTCTCTAGTTATCTCATTCATCGCACCCGAATGGGCCCATAGCGCAAAGCTCTGCAGCATTGCCCTCAGGTACATGGAAATCTATGAAGCGCCATCGATGAACGCGGGCTCCAAAGCCCGAGAGCAACGCATCGACGAAAATGCTAAATTGTTTGGCGTCGAAATTCTTAAAAGTCCCGAAGAGCACCTTAAACATCTCAGCTCTCTTGGCTACCCTGCGCAAAGCACTCAAGGTCTTTTTCAACACCTTACACAATGTTGCGTGCACCAAAGTGACCTTGCAAAAATCATGGGAATGAGCGTTCAAGGTATTAACTTATACACCACCGGAAAACGCCAAATCCCCCCCTATCTCTACCCAAGACTTGTTGCACTTGGGGATTCTCTTATTGACTATTCTCCACAAAAACTCACTCAACTTGGCGTGAGCAAAGAAAGAGCCGAAGAAATAATTTCAAACAGAAGAATTCTCGATAAAATCTCGCTTGGAATTCCTGGCTTTGAGCGCTTACACTCTTTTAACACTGAAAATCTCATCGATCTTGTTTTCCCAATCAACTCTTATAAAACTCCTCACCCAGATGAGCGGGCTCTCTTTGATGGGCAAAACCCTAGAACTTTTGTAAAATGGAGAAGGAACTCTCGCCCACTTGGAACCAGCTCTCAAGCAAGCTGGGGTAGAGAAAGCTATCTTAAAAAAATTCTCAACTATTGGGACGCTTTAAGTAATGAAGAAAGAAACTCACGCACACTGCTTTATGCTGGTGACATCAAATCCATTCTTGGCATCTTCAATTCAGAGCTATCTCTCAATGAAAACTTCCAGAAAGCTTCGGAAAAATTACGTGGGCAAATGGAACGTGAGAGAGGTGTTCAACTCAATATTAAAAACGCAATTGAAGTAATTGATAAAGCAAAACTCAGAAGTTTATTTCTAAGTCTTATTAAAAAAGAAAAAAGCACTCTCTACGATTGGGAGTCAGGAAGCAGAGTTCCTTTCCCAAAGGATGGGTACTTACTTTGGAAGCTTGCACTTGCAATTCAAAATGGCGACGCAGAAACACTCCAAAGAGACTTTTCAATTCCACTGGTCGAAGCTCAAAACTCTCTACAGAGATACAATTCGCCTTAACTCTATCTAGGTTTTTACAAACTAGAAACTTTCAATGGAATCAGCTATATTTTCTTTGTGATCATAGAGGCATCGGGAGTTAATAAACGCTTTGGCGACTTTAACGCCCTTAAAGATTTAAATTTAAAAGTTCAAGAAGGTGAATGCGTTGGACTTCTGGGCCCCAACGGCGCTGGAAAATCCACCTTTATTGGAACCCTCTATGGAGTCGTTAGAAGAAATGCTGGCGAATTAAAAGTATTTGGCTTTGACCCCGCTACACACAGTAAAGAAATTAAAAGAAAACTTGGCGTCGTAACTCAGGACAATGCACTCGACGAAGGCCTTTCTGTAATGGAGAACATGCAACTCTATGCAGCGTTCGTGGAGCTCCCTCGCTCAAAACAAGAAGCTCGTATTAGTGAACTTCTTAGGTATATGCAGCTCGATAATAAAAAGCATGCTCCCATTCGTTTCTTGTCAGGAGGCATGAAGAGACGACTTACCTTTGTCCGCGCCCTACTTTCCGACCCTGAACTTGTAATACTCGACGAACCTACAACCGGACTCGACCCTGCAGTGAGGCACCTCTTATGGGAACGCGTTCTTGACCTCAGAAATAAAGGTAAAACCATACTCCTCACTACGCACTACATGCATGAGGCCGAAATTCTCTGTAATCGAATTGTGATATTAAATAACGGTAGCGTAGTGGATGAGGGCTCTCCTCAAAAACTTATTCAGCAACACACACCTGGATTTGTTGCTATTTTCGAAGAGAATAGTAACACTCTAGAAAAAATAACAAGCTATAAAAAATCTAGTTGGACAACCTATAACCAAAGTAAACAACATTGCTTAAGAGCCCCAACGCTTGACGACCTACTTGAGTTTCAAAAAACCTCAGGTCTTAACGCCCTCCAACTTAGACCTGCAAACCTAGAAGATGTCTTCATCAAACTTACAGGAGAGGGATTGGGTGCTAATGATTGAGTCTCTTCTTTTAAGCTTACAAGTTGTTCGTAGAAACTGGACCGTTTACAAAAAAGACCTTATTGCAAACACTTCTCCCTCAGTGGCAGATCCCCTTTTCTTATTGATTTCACTTGGACTTGGTCTTGGTGGCTACATTCAACGAATAGACGGGCTTAGTTACACAGAGTTCCTAGGCCCTGGACTCATTGCTACAACAGCTCTTTTTACTTCTTTTTTTGAAAGTAGTTACGGGTTTTATATCCGACTCACTTTTGAAAATGTATTTAAGGCTATGCTCACTACTCCTATTGGAATTAAAGAAATTTTTATTGGAGAAATGATATGGCTATTTATCAAGGGCACAGTTATGGGCTTAGGCGTAAGCCTCGTTCTGCTCTGCTTTAAAATTTTACTTTCACCTATCTCGCTCCTTTGGATTCCCCTTTTAGGTGGGCTGATTGCACTTCCTTGTGGGGCTATTGGTCTTATTGCCTCTGGTTATGTGCGCAATATCAATCAATTCCAAATTGTTTACTCTTTTTTAATTGCCCCCATATACTTTCTATCGGGTGTATTTTTCCCTATAAGCAATCCAATTGTTGCTAAAATAATTTTAATTTCGCCTTTTTATCACGGAGTGCGCCTCATTCAGATGAGTGCATGGGGCCGTGTGAACCTTCAAGATTTTTTGTTTCACATGTCTGCCCTTATCCTCTTTACGCTGATTTTAAGTGTGTGGTCATATAAGCGAGTCGTGGCAAAACTTCAAAGCTAGATTTCAATACGCAATTTCAAAAAAGAGCTTTATTGAAATTCAGAAGCTATACTCTTAGATGTGAAGCGTTTTCTGAGTTCTCTTTTTTTTATAGGATTAAGCTTGCAGGCAGTCGGACGCATCGAAAAGTTAGCTCACCGCAGCTCATCTATTACATACAAAGAAATCAATGGCGAAGTCCTTCAGCTTAATGGAATTGGAATACACCGCAGATTTATTTTCGATATTTATCGCTTGGCTCTTTATCTTAAAAAACCAACAAAAGACTCCTTAGAAATAATCTCCTCTAAAGAAACTAAATTTGCTGAAATGAAATTCTTAAGAAATCTCGACGCAAAAGAAGTTCAAGATGGCTTCAGAGATACCTTTAATGAAAATTGCCCAAACTATTGCGACGAGCTTAGCTCAAGCATGGAAAAGCTCTTAACTTCAATTCCAGATATTAAAGATGGCGAAACGATTAACTTCACTTTTCTTCCCACTCAAACAATTATCGCCATTCCCGGAGGAAAGAGTTTAAGCTTTGAAGGCGCTGAGTTTGGAAAGTTTTTCATTCGAGCCTGGCTCGGAGCGTCTCCTCCCAGCGAACGTTTTAAGCGAGAGATCCTTAAAGGAACATAATTTTGACACCTCTCATGGGGATATAAGCACAAAGTAAAAGCAATATAAGAGTAGATGCTTCAAGCTTTTCTCTTAAGTGTACTTTTCCTTTTATCTCTCTCGATCCAAGCCTCTGAACGAGAAAACCTAGAAGCTGCAATTGAAAGAGGAAAATCTGCGCTCATCACCTATCCCATAAAGAACACACCCATCCTAGTTCCCGCCGAACCTTTTAAAAACTTTCTAGCTGCCGAAAACAATAACCCTCTTAAAAAACTTTTTCTTGGTCTTAGCGAAGCCGTATTCAAAATTCATGACCTTAAAGGTTTTTATAAATGGATGGGCCTTGTTAACTTTAATGAAAACGAGACTGGTATTTATGCTATTCCGAAACCCCAAGATTGGGAACCCGAGCAACCTCTGGGAGTTACCCTCATTCACTCTCCACTGGGCGATGGCCTGACTTTTGGTTGTAGCTCTTGTCATGCAGGACAATTTCTAGGAAAAAGTATTTTGGGTCTTCCGAACAAAGGGATCCGCGCAAACAGAACCTTCGTACTCGCAAAGCAAGTTCTCCCATTAGCGCCCTCACTTCTTTTTCAAGCCGCTACAGGTGCAACAAATGACGAAAGAAGAATGTATCACAACGCCAAAGGTGCACTTGAATCCGTTCGTGCAACAACTCCACTCGCATTGGGTCTTGATACCTCTCTTGCACATGTGGGAAGAAGCCTTTCAACTCGTAATAGAAACGCCTGGGCAACAAAAAATCAATTCTATGAACTTTTTCCACGTCATCACGAATTAGACAAAAACCGAGCCGACTCTAAACCCGCCGTATGGTGGAACGTAAAATATAAAAATCGCTGGCTAAGCGACGGAAGCATAGTGAGCGGGAATCCCGTCATCACAAACATAATGTGGAATGAAATTGGCAGAGGAGCTGATCTCAAAACATTAGATGCTTGGATTGACGACAACTATTCAACAATAGAAGACATGACCCGCGCCATTGAACACACTGAGGCTCCCAAATGGAGCGATTTTTTTCCGGCAGAATCCATCCAACTTGCAAGTGCTATGCGTGGGGAAAAACTTTTCCGCTCAAACTGTGCAGGATGCCACGGCGTTTACGAAAAAGCTTGGACTGAAAACCCTTCTTTAAGCGCTGAGGAGCTTATTCAAACCACAGAAATTATTTACCACTCAAACACACCCGTTATTGATGTCGGAACTGACTCTGCAAGGTGGGAGGGGATAAAAGAACTCTCTGGACAGTTAAACTCATTAGCACTCAGCCAAAAGCATAATATTAAAATTGTTCCACAAAAAGGCTACGTCCCCCTCCCCTTGTCGGAATTTTTACTCGCTATCCTTATTTTCATAACAACTCCGCTCCTAGCCTATGCGCCGTTCTTACACCCGCCCATAAACGTCCCAAAGTATTTTACCAAGGCCCTTCAGAAAAACTAAGCGACTTTGATGCTGACTGTGTTGGCTTTCCTACAGGCGATAAAATACCTGTTGATTGGAAAAAAATTGGCCATGCTCGCGTGGACACTCAGCGCAAAGGTCTTTCCAACAAAGGCCATACTTCTATGTTATTGAATTCAGATGGTTCAGAACGCTACTCAGTTGCTGAGAAGATGGATATAATTGAGTTTCTAAAAACCCTCTAACGAGATAGAACAAAGCTCTTTTTATGAGCCCTCTTGTTCGTTTTATTCTTTTTTCAACGGTCTTTGTAAAAGGCGGCTCCTTTTTATCTTTGCCCTTTCTCTCCATCTACTTACAAAAAAACTTTGCGGCTACTCCCGCTGTTACGGGACTCATTGTAGGGCTCAATCCAACTGCAGGTCTTCTCATGGGCTTCATGGGGGGATACCTCTCTGACCTGTTTGGCAGAAAACACGTTCTCTTAATAGCAACCATTTTCTGTGCTCTCAGTTATTTTATTTTTTCTCACTCAACAGCTATTTGGCATTTTGCTGTTGGCAGTTTGCTTCTTGGCTCTTCAACAGGCGCTTTGCAAACTTCACTTAGAGCCTTGCTCTCAGATTTAACTCCCATCGACGTCAGGCCAAGAGCCTTTCGTCTCCAATATTTTGCCATTAACGTTGGGGCTTCAGTGGGCCCCCTTGTTGGCGCTATTATTCTCATGAGAGACTTCTCACTTGCCTTCAATATTACAGGCTCACTTTATCTATTGTTTTTCATCTCTTTTTTGTTCTTTGATAAATTTACTCACAACCCCGTCATTGAAGAAACTAAAGTCAAAGCACGCTTCAATGACTGCATTCGTATTCTCGGTCGCGATACTGCTTTTCTTCTTTTTGTTCTGGGTAGCCTTCTCTTAAGCGTTACTTATTCTCAAATCGAAACATTCGTCCCTCAATACCTCAGAAACATTTCTGGCGATCAGGGAATTCGCACTTTCTCCTGGCTCTTAGCTGCAAACTCCATAACTGTCATGTTGGGACTTTACCCCGCGACTCTTGCAGCAAAAAAAATGGGCGTTGTCGGTGCAATAACCTGGGGACAAGTCCTTATGAGTATCGGCTTTGCGGCTATGGCTTTTGTCGGAGCTTCTCCCATTGGGCTTATTGCTTGCATGATTTTTCTAACCATTGGCGAAGTTCTCGCTTTTTCAAACTGGGGAATTGTTATTGATTCTTTTGCCAAACCCGGGCTCAAAGGAGCTTACTTTGGAGCCTCGGGTTTTTTTATGATTGGTAATTCTATTGGCCCGGCACTTGGGGGATACATGTATCAAAATGCAGGATCCTATTTTACATTCAACGCCCTAGGCCTTTTATCTCTTGCCGGAACTCTCTTTTACTTTAAAGGGCAGCGAATTCGTGAAGAGAATAGAACAGCGCAACAGACTGAATTCTCTCCTGAATTAACCTAAAAATAGAGCCCTAATTCTCCTTACGCCTCTTGCGACTTGAGTCACTCATCGCTTAGGTTCATTCCCGAGAAGGGGGATATAGAGTGAAATCACTTTTTTCCATTTTATTGACTGCGTTCCTAGTATTTTCAGTAAGTTCCGCTGCACATGCAAACATCAAAGAGCAACTCGATGCCATTGAAGGCCTTACAGCGACTGAAGTCATTCCATCACCCAACCCACGTTACCGCGTGTTTGATATCAAGTTCATGCAGCCCGAAGATCATTTTGATCCCGAAAACCAGGCTGTCTTTTCGCAGCGCTTAGTTCTATGGCACCGCAACTCAGATCGACCCATGGTCCTTCAAACCAGTGGTTATTCAATTTTTAGCAGAGGGCTTTCTGCTCTCGCATCTGAATTTGATGCAAACCAAATACAAGTTGAACATCGCTTCTTTTCTGAATCTGTTCCTTCAAGTAAAAACTGGGCACTCGACAATATCGAACAAAGTGCCGCTGACTTTCACCGCATTACTGTAGCTCTTAAATCTATTTACACCGCTAAATGGGTCAACACTGGCCGAAGCAAAGGCGGAATGACCTCTGTTTATTTCCGACGTTTTTATCCCAATGACATTGATGCAACGGTTGCACACGTAGCACCGCACTCTTTTTCTCTAGAAGATGAACGCTATAAAACTTTAGTTTCTGACCACATTGGTGGCGAAGCGAATGCTTTTTGTAGAGAAAATCTTTTAGAATCACAAAAGGTTCTTCTTAAAAATAAAGACAAAATAGTGGATCGCGTCCAGGGTGACTTTGATCTTCTTGGCTCAAAAGAAATTGCTCTTGAACATGCTGTTATTGAAATGCCTTGGTCCTACTGGCAGTACTCCGGCCCAGGAGCTGACTGCAGTAACGTTCCGACTCCAACTGCAAATGTTGATGACCACATTAACTTCTTATTTAGAAATAACGATCCAAGCGGATACTCAGATTCTGACCTTGAGGGCTTTGTTCCCTATTACTTCCAAGCTGCAACGCAGTTAGGAAATCCTGCCACTAGCCTTGAAAACATCTTAGATTTACTCGACTTTGAGGAAACTTTTAAAATTGGATCTTATGTACCTAAGGATATCCCCGCTGTTTATGACGATGCTCTAGCTATGCGCGATGTCAGCCAATGGCTCAAAACTGAAAGCGAACGTATCCTTTTTGTATATGGTGAATTCGACCCTTGGACAGGTGGAGCTTATGAAGACGTGAGAGCAGAAGGCGATAACCTTCGACTAGACGTAGCAGGCAAAAACCATGGGGCCCAATTTATTGACCTCAAAGGAGAGGCTCACGCGCTGGCTTACCAAAAACTTCGCACTTGGCTTAACTTGCCTGTTGATGAAGACATTATGGCCCGAGACCGTCAAAGAGCGATCGACGGAAAAGTTCCCGAGAGACGCCTCCAAACTCTTGAAAACAAAGAGTTTGAGTTTCAAAAAAGTCACCGCATGAAACTTTAGTTCTTTAAACTATTAAATCACCCAGGGGGACCCTATACTCTAAAGTGTGGGGCTCCCTAAGAAAATCATCTATTACGACGATGTGTGTGTTCTTTGTAACAACTTTATTAAATGGGTTGTATCTCAAGATAAAAACAAACTCTTAAAGCTCTCCCCAATTGGCGGCGAGAACTATTCAAAACTGGCTCTTAACAACCCTCAAGTTAAAGATATTGACTCTGTGATATATGAAAACGAAGAGGGCCTTTTCTACCGCGGAGAAGCCATTCGAAAAATTATTCACGACTTATCCACATCAAAAACTTTAGACTTAGCCTCTCAATTAACACCTCTATTTTTACTCAATATTTATTACAATCTAGTAGCTAAGTACCGCTATAAAATATTTGGTAAATATGACACCTGCCCCCCGCTCCCTTCCGAATGGAAAGATCGTTTCCTGCCTTAAATCTAAAAAAAGACAAAAATTGCTAGCCAAAACTGTAGAGCTTTTAAACAGATCTAGACTCAAACAAGTCCCTAAGGCCTAAGCAGACTTGGAACACCCCTTGCATCAGCTTCACTTGAATTTTAGAAGGAGATCCTCAATTTATGAAAAAGTTCACACATACACTCGGTGCAACAGCCCTTGTAGCTGCAATCACCGTACTCAGTTCTTGCGGTAAGAACGCAGACAAGAAAGATAATGGCGGAGTAGACGCTTTTGGAATTTCTGAAAGCTGCAGCAAGCTCAACACTGCCGAAGAAGACGCCTCCACATCGGTTGAGGTAACCGGTTGGGATTATAATGTTCGAATTTCTTGGATGGGCGAAAACGAAAACGTCGTAAACTTTAGATCAGACAAAGGTATCAATACTCAATTTGAAGTTACAAAAAATCCAACAATGATTCGAATTCTTGACGCTGGCGATCAATCTGAAAAAGAAGTGATTGATTGTACAGAAAGCTTAAAAAGTGCAGAAGCCTGTACAAATAAAATCAACGCAATTCTTGTTCAAATCTCAACAATTAGAGAACAAGACAATAAACGAGTTGAAGCTGGAGCGGAGTCTAGCCTTTCTGAAGGCAAACAAAGTACTCTAAGTTGTTCGAATGAGTTTTTAACTAAAAAGCTCGACGATTTAGCTATTTTCATCGAGCAGAACACTCCCATTTCTGAAGAAGAAGTAAATCCCCCTATTCTTCCTCTTGGCGTCTAATTTAGACTCCATAGAATAAAAGAGCCCGCACTCACTTAACAGTGATGCGGGCATTTTTGCTTTTTAAAACCCATTGCAAGCAACCACGATTTGCGCCATTTTAAATCCCGAATGAAAAGAATTTTCTTTATCATAGGGAGTCTCTGTATGCTTTTTACAAACCAATCCGCAGCCAAAGCCAAGAAGCCTAGCAATCAAAACATTCTTCTAACACCTTGGCAGGGACCCTACGGAGGACTTCCCCCTTTTGATAAGGTACAGGTTTCAGAGCTCCCCAAGGCACTTGAGGCTGCCATGGCCGAAGGACTTTTAGAAATAGCCGCTATTGCAAATAACCCAGAAAGCCCTACTTTTGAAAACACCTTTATTCCTCTTCAAGAATCAGGCGACACCCTTTCGCGAGTAAAAACAATCTATGAAGTTTGGAGTGGCTCCTTAAGCACCCCAGAACTGCGTAAAATTGAAACTCAAATGAATCCAAAACTTTCTGCTTATACCGATAAAATCTCACAAAACAGCAAACTCTTTAAACGTATAGAAAGTGTTTACCAATCTAAAGACTTTAAAAAACTAGATGCAGAATCTCAACGACTTGTTCGTGTTACTTATACTCAATTTGTTCTGGGAGGAGCCAAACTAAATCCCACCCAAAAGACAAAAGTCTCTAAAATCAATCAGGAACTTTCAAAGCTCACAACCCAATTTGCACAAAACCAATTAGCAGATGAAGAAAACGATTACTTAGTTGTTAAAGACATAAAAGAACTCAAAGGTCTTCCTCAATCCATCATCAACGATGCCTTATCTGAGGCAAAGCGTTTAAAACTTAAAGGAAAATGGGTCATTGCAAATACGCGCTCTTTTATGGACCCCGTACTTACGGACTCTCCCAATAGAGATTTGAGAGAAAAAGCTTTTTACAAATGGACTCATCGCGGAGACAACAAAAACTCCTCAAATAACAATAAAATTGTCACCAAAATTCTAAATTTAAGAACTCAAAAAGCTAAGCTCATGGGCTTTCCTTCTTATGCTCACATGAGCCTAAGCGACACCATGGCACAAAAACCAGAGGCCGCCATGGACCTCATGCTTAAGGTCTGGAAGCCAGCGATTGCTCAAGTTCATAAAGATGTACAAGAAATGCAAGCGCTTGCAGATGCAGAAGCGGCTCAGTTAAAAATCAAAGCTTTTAAAATTGCCCCTTGGGATTATCGTTACTTTGCAGAAAAGCTTCGCCAATCGAAATACGATATCGACTTTAACCTCGTGAAGCCTTACCTCAGTCTTGAAAACATTCGCAATGCCATGTTTTGGGTTGCTGGAAAAGTTTTTGAGCTTTACTTCGAAGAAGTCAAAGACGTTCCCGTTTTTCATCCCACAATGAGTGTTTATAAGGTCTTAGATAAAAATAAAAATTTTGTAGGGCTTTGGTATTTTGATCCCTTCGCTCGACCAGGAAAACAATCTGGAGCTTGGATGAGTGCCTACAGAGAGCAATCTCGCATGGGCGGAAAAGACATCAAAACATTGGTTTCAAACAATTCTAATTTTGTGCCGAGTACCAACGGTGAGACACTTCTTTCCTGGGATGATGCCGTTACCATGTTTCACGAGTTTGGGCACGCCATCCATGGACTGAGCTCAAATGTAACTTATGAGTCCCTCTCCGGGACCGAAACCTACCGAGACTTTGTCGAATTCCCTTCACAAGTTTATGAAAACTGGCTTCTCACTCCAGAAGTCATGAAATTCTTAAAGGATAAAAATGGAAAAGTTATCCCTCAAGAACTTGTTAAAAAAATTCAAAATGCCAGAACCTTCAACAGCGGCTTTGACAAAGTCGAATACCTCGCATCAGCCATTGTAGATATGAAGCTCCATATGAGCACTGCAAAAGATATTGATCCTAAAAAGTTTGAAGCTGCTACCCTCAAAGAAATTGGAATGCCGAGTGAGATTGTCATGCGACACCGCATACCTCACTTTGGGCATATCTTTTCGGGTGGCTATTCTGCGGGATACTACAGTTACCTCTGGGCTCAAGTTTTAGAAAAAGACGCTTTTGAAGCCTTCACTGAAACAAAAGATTACTACAACCCCAAAATAGCCAAGAAGTTACGAGAGTATATTTTTTCCATCGGAAACACGATGGATCCAGCAGAAGCCTATAGACTCTTTCGCGGAAGAGACCCCTCTGTGGACGCTCTCCTAAGAGCCAACGGCTTTATGTAAAAAGGTACCTAGTTACTTTTTACGTGCACCCGCTACCTTTTTGCAAACACCCGCTACCTTTTGACCATTTTATGGAGAAAGTATCCAGGTGTGTGGAGAAAAGAGCTAGGCACCTTTTATTGCTTATCGGAGCGGACTTCGCAAACGGCATCGATACCGCCGCGTGTGTTGTAATAAGTTTTGATTCTTAAAAAATGTGGCTCCAGGACTTTATAGAGATCTTGGTAAAGCTTAGCCGTTACCGCTTCTTGGTAAATTCCCACATTGCGATAACTCATGAAGTAATACTTAAGGGACTTAAGCTCTACGCAGGATTTGTTTGGAATATATTCAACTTCAACAGTTGATATGTCTGGTAATCCAGAAAAAGGACAAACCGCTGAGAACTCTTTTGTTGTGTAAACAACATTTTGCTTGGGACCTTCATAAGGAAAGCTCTCAAGAACTTTTGTATCTACATGCTCAGGTCCCACAAAGGGAAGTTTTCTACCTTCGGCTTCGGCCATATTCTTCAAATCCTTTTCTTCTTAAATCACAAGCAGGGCAAGTCCCACATCCATAACCCCAAGAATGACGAGTACTTCGCTCCCCTTTATAGCAGGTATGAGAGTCTTCTAAAACAAGATCCAGCCCCCCTAAGTCCGCTGCTAAAGCAAAGGTGTCTGCCTTCGTAAGATTCATAAGGGGAGTATGTAATTTAACTTCGCTATCTGTAGCAAGCGAGAGGGTCTTAGCTTGCGACTGTATAAACTCTTCTCTGCAATCAGGATAACCGCTGTAATCTACTTGGCAGGCACCAAATACAAAATCATTAAACCCTCGTGGGAGCCCGAATGAAACGGCTACTGTTAGAAATAATGCATTCCGGCCGACTACAAAAGTAGAGGGGAGATCTTTATAACCACCACTTAAAGAAATTTCTGTTTCACTTGTTAATGAATTCGTAGAAAGTGTTTGTAAAAAACCTAAGTTTACTTCGTGGTAGGGAACATTCAGTTTCTGGGCAATTTTAAGAGCGCACTCGCGCTCAATGGTGTGCCGTTGGCCATAATCAAAATTTACAGCCTCAACTTCTTTAAAGTTTTTTAAAGCCCATAAAAGACAAGTTGTAGAATCTTGCCCCCCCGAAAACACAACCAATTCTTTTTTCGAAGGAGTCATCATTATCGAGGACCCTCATAAGTAACCGTCATCTTTAAAGTAGGCCGCTCTAAAGTAATGCGTGAGAGCTTTGGTAAAACTTCCTTAATCTCTTTCCACAAAAACACGCACATGTTTTCCATCGTGGGTTTTTCTGTGGGTATCTTCCAGTCATTGCAGGATGTATGATCGTATTTCTTAAGAACCGAATCTAGCTTTTCTTTAAAAACATCGTAATCCTCAACGACATCAACTTCTGTTTCACTCCGCAGAGTTACAGTCACAAAATAACTATGCCCGTGCAAGCGCCTATTGGGATGCCCCTCTGGAAAATTGGGCATAAAATGAGCCACTTCTAAGTGTCCCTGAATAGCTAGTTCTAACATTTAAAATGCCCTCGATTTTTTTGGCCAAATAAATTTATGTAATTGATGTTGAAACCTAAAAGGGAGACGACTTTCTAGTATCCAATCTGCTAATTTTGCGTTTTCAAGCTCCCCATCAACCGAAGAAAGCAGCACTGTGAACTTCTCAAAAAGCTTATGATCCGCGCAAGCTTTGATGGCAAATTCAAAATCCTTATCGTCCCCAACAACAATTTTAATTTCATCAAATCCAGGCTTTAGATGCACAATATTTTCCCAAAGATTCTTAGAAGACTCCTGACTTCCTGGTGCCTTAAGATCCATAATGATTTTTACAGCTTTTGGCACAGCAGATACATCCAAAGCCCCACTCGTTTCAAGCATCACTTCAAAACCAGAGTCACAAAGTGTTTGCAAAAACGGAATACAGTTTCGCTGAGCCAAGGGCTCGCCGCCTGTAACTTCAACTAGTTGACATGAAAGATCGCGAAGTTGAGCCAAAATTTCTGAAAATGTTTTTTGCTCGCCTTCATAAAAAGCATACTCAGAGTCACACCAACGACAGCGTAAGGGACACCCCTTGAGTCGAATAAAAGTACAGGGACGACCAGCGTAAGAAGATTCTCCTTGAAGACTCAAAAAAATCTCGTTAATCGCCAGACTTAAATCGAGTTGAGTAGCGGCATGAAGAGTAGTCGACATTCGTTATTAGCCTGTAATTACAAAGCAATAAAACTATTATTGAACTGTAATCTAATTTTTAGTTTGGCTAAGGCCCCTTTCTTTATTCTCTTCTGTAAATAATTAGCCCTGACTGAGCTCGGCTCGTGACACAAAGAGTTACAAACATATTTACGATTTTTAGCTGTTCATTGTCAAAGGAAAATGTATCCTATGCCTTGATGAGTTCTTCAAAGATTACAAGTAGTTCGACCGCAGAATATTTTTCGAAGAACCTGCAGCAAGTTGGTTTTAGCTCAGGTACTAAAGCGGTCCTAACCACCCTCAAAGAGTCTGTCGATAATTCGCTTGATGCGTGCGAAGACGCTGAAATCCTTCCAGAAATTCTTGTTGAGATTGAAAGAGTGGGCAGTGGAACCCAAAAGAATATGGATCAAATTCGGGTCCTTGTTTCAGACAATGGCCCCGGTATTCCAGCTGACTCCCTATCCATGGTTTATGGGGAATATCTGGCATCTTCTAAGTTTGGAAGAGGGCGCTGCTCACGAGGACAACAAGGTATTGGTATCAGTGCTGCCACGACTTGGGCCCAGTTGACCTCTGCTAAGGGCGTTACCGTTATTTCAAAAACCAAAAAAATGCCCCAAGCCATTCGGGCCGTTATAGAAGTCGACATTAAAAAGAACCAAGGCCTTTTAAGAGATAAAAAAAGTATTACTTGGGACCGTCCTCATGGAACAAGTGTAGAATTCCTGTTTGATGGCCGTATGCAAATGCAAGGCGAAGGTGGCATTTTAACATATCTTCGTGGCACCAGCCTTGTGAACCCTCACCTCAAGCTCACTTATAAAATTAATAATGACGAGCCTGTCGTATTCGAACGAGTTACTGATGAGAGCGTTGATATTCCTGGTCCCGTGTCGCCTCACCCTCATACCATGAAGTTAGGTGAATTCATTAACCACATGCACCTCTTTGGAAAAGCTACTCTTCAAACTTTTCTCGAAAAAGGTTTTTCTAGAATCACAACTCAAGTAACCAACGACATGGCCAAATATGGCTTCAAAAAACCTTGGCTCAAAAAATCTCTTTCTGAACTTAAAAAAGAAGAGCACCAAATAGTTTATCAATCATTGCAAAAAGTTGAATTGATGGCTCCCTCTACTCGAAGTGTTTTACGAATTGGAGAAGAGTCTCTTTCAAAAAGTGTAAACCGTCTAGGCGAAATAGATTTCTTCAGTGTTGTTTCTCGTAAACCAAAAATTTGCGATGCCAAACCCGTTGTGGTTGAAGTCGCAGTAGCCCGCCTGAAAGACTCCAAGCTCGGGGAAGACGACACCGCACAAGTTCTTCGTTTTGCAAACAGAGTTCCACTCCAGTTTGATAAAGCTGCTTGTGCGATTGTGAAAGCTATTGAAAGTGTGAACTGGAAGGCTTACGGATTACAACAGTCTAAAAACTCAATCCCTCAAGGGCCCTATGTTATTGCCGTGAGTGTGGTTTCTCCGTTCATAAAATTTAAAAACGCTTCAAAAGAAACTATCGATGCCAGTGAAGAACTCGTTGAAGAACTCCGCCTTGCCATAATGCAAGCGGGACAAAAACTTTCAAGGCACATTAAGAAAGAACTCAAAGCTGCTGATTACGAAAAGAAAATTCAGCACATTGAACAATTTGGCCCCATCCTAATTGAAGGCTTGGGTCGCATTACTAAAGCTTCAGAAAAACAGCTCGCAAAAGCTCGTGAAGGCCTTGTAAAAATCTTAGGCCGAGATACCGACGTTGCACTTGAAGACTTGAAAAAAGCCGAAGAAGCTCATCAAAAGCTAGGCGGCAAAGGGACAGTACCCGATCCTGAAGAAGAAATAGAGGCACCTCCCCATCCTGAGAATCAAGAGCCTGTGGACGAAAGAACACCTGTAAAAAAAAAGTCAAAAAAACAAAATAATAAAAAGAAAAAATGAAAACCAAACAAGCCTCGCGCTTGAAGGAGATGCTTAATGATTAAACGATTGCGAACCTTTAACATCGACAACCCCGACAAAGAAGTTCCTAAAATTGCCCGTACTCTCTGCAAGGGGATGCTTGAGGACTTAAGAAAGCTCACAGACCCGTACTTGAAGCTATCAAGTGCTCTCTTGATAACTCAATTTATAACCATAAAGAAGGCTATCTCACTCCTGGGGATAAAATGGTTAAAACAGAGCTTAACGTTTCTTCTGTTTTAAAAATGTCTCGCGCTGTTTTTATTCTTGAAATCCTGCTCAGAAACCTTGAAACAGGTGCGGTCAACACAAAGCGCGAGCTTTATTATATGGCTAAAGGTGAATGCAAGCAGAACAAATCTTTAAAGCCCCTAGACTTCAACGATCAGTCAGAAAGTGACTCCACTATTGATTTCATTTGTGAGTTGATGGAAATCTATAGAGAAGAAATCAACTGCCACGCCAATGATCGAGGTGGCCAAACCTATTGCAAGAACCTCATCGTTACCGAACACATGTTAGATGGCACGAAAGCCGTTATTGACCTCGGAAGCCTTGGAACCACCCCCTTTCAGCCAAAAAACAGACCTCAGAACTTCAAATTAAAACCTAAAAAGGTTCAATCGATTTTTGTCTTGTTGTTGAGTCAGAAGGTACTGCCAACACATTAGTTACTAATGGTTTTACAAAACGAAACAACGCCATCGTCATGGGTGCTCAAGGAGTTCCCTCCAACGGGGTAAGAGCTTGGGCTAAGACTATTCAAGACCAACTTAAAATACCTATTTATTTTCTAGGCGATCTGGACGCATACACTTTGCAAAACATTTACCGCACACTTAAGGCGGGATCCGCTGCGAGTTTAATCCGTAACAAAAACTTCTCTGCCCCAGAAGTGAAGTTCCTCGGAGTGCTACCAAGTGATGTAAAAAAATATGATCTCACCAATTACTCTGTAGATCCCAGAGACCCTAGCGAAGGGACGTTCACTTAAAAAAGCCCAAGACGCTCTTTCGAACGATCCTTTCTTTAAAGACAAAAAGAATAAAGGCGTTACTGAAATCCTTGATTGGCTTTTAAAAGAAAAACGTCGTTGTGAGCAACAGGCTTTCTTTATGGTGAACCTAAAGACCCTCAAGCTTTTGAAAAAATCATTCTCGAGAAGATCAAGAAAAAAGACTACGTATAAAAAGGCGCCAGGGACCTTTTCGACGTTGCTGCGCACCTTTTTAAAAGGTAGCGGGCAACGTCGAAAAGATCCTAACGCTTAATTGAAATTAGTTTTGGTAGATGGTTACAAGATTTCCGTTAACTGCGAGTGCCTCAGGGCTCACTACAGTTTCATCATAAGGAATGTTATTTCCGTAACGCTCTCTGAGAATTTTTTGTACTTTTGGGTGACTCAAATCAAAATCACCTAGCTCTTCAAGTTGCCCAACAGAAACGCCCAGCGCGTTTTTATATATCTTCCAAACTAGCTCTGAACAATAAATTCTTGAATTATCCCAACCAAAATAAATATCATAAGGCTTACCTGCAAAGCCTCTTGCTACACTTACCATGCGAGACACCTGACTTGAACTCAAGCCGCCTCTATAACGCCTCACCAAATATTTCTTACCTGAACCGCTGTTAATAAAAGCACTTAAACTGCGATAACCTACGGGCCCTCGCGCCTCATAAACATAGGGTTTGCCACTCTGATGAAAAATAATTCCAACGTGAGACCATTTAGAGTGAGTTGCAAGCTGAATAGCTTCACTTTGAGAGGAGGTACTCGTCTGTAGAATCACATCTCCATCCTTAAATGCGGGAACAGCACCCGATCCCATTCCATATGCGTAAATTGAGAATACAAAAAGTAAACACGATAAAATTCTTTTCATTACTTTGCCTCCGAAGATTTAGGATGGCACGTAGATACAAACAAAAGCTGCTAGTAAGTTTTGACGTCAGAACAATTTAGGTGTGGATCAATATGTGCAAAAAAGTCAAAAACATAACTGACAAAATTTAACGTGTAAGTTTTTTGTATTTAATTCTCTTAATATCATCGGCGGCAGAGCCAAGACGACGACGCTTATCCTCTTCGTAAGCTTGAAAGTTACCCTCAAACCAAACGACCTGACTATTCCCTTCAAAAGCCAAGATATGCGTCGCAATTCTGTCTAAAAAGAAACGATCGTGGGAAATCACAACAGCACACCCTGCAAAATTAAGAAGCGCTTCTTCAAGTGCTCGAAGTGTTGCAACATCTAAATCGTTTGTCGGTTCATCAAGAAGCAAAGTATTGGCACCTGCTTTAAGAAGCTTCGCCATATGCACCCTATTGCGTTCGCCACCCGAGAGCACGCCAACTTTTTTCTGCTGATCAACTCCAGAAAAGTTGAATTTAGAAACATACGCTCTTGCGTTTACTTCGCGATTACCAAGCATAATGGTGTCGCTACCTTCAGAAATTTCATCAAAAATTGTTTTATTGGGATCGAGCGCATCGCGACTTTGATCCACGTAACCTAGCTTAACTGTTTCTCCTACACGGAAGTTTCCACTATCTGGTTTTTCTTGACCTGTGATCATTCTAAACAAAGTTGTTTTACCGGCTCCGTTTGGTCCGATAACTCCCACGATGCCGCCAGGAGGAAGGCTAAAGTTCAAGTTTTCATAAAGTAAATTCTCACCGTAACCTTTTGAAACATCCTTTGCTTCAATCACAAGATTCCCCAAGCGAGGACCTGGTTGAATATATATTTCCATATCCTCAATTCGCTCCTTGGGAGCGTTTGCAAGCATTGTTTCATATGCTCCAATACGTGCCTTACTCTTAGCTTGTCTCGCTTTAGGACTTTGACGAATCCACTCAAGTTCTTGAGCGAGCATTTTTTGTCTCTTCGATTCAGTTTTTTCTTCAGAATATAAACGCTTTTGCTTTTGCTCGAGCCAAGAAGAGTAATTTCCTTCCCAAGGAATTCCCTGACCTCGATCTAATTCCAAAATCCAACCCACAACGTTGTCTAAGAAATAACGATCGTGCGTAATCAGAACAACTGACCCGGCATATTCCTGAAGGTGTCTCTCAAGCCAAGCCACACTCTCTGCGTCCAAGTGGTTAGTTGGCTCATCCAGCAACAAAAGATTCGGCTTGCTCAAAAGCAACTGGCAAAGTGCCACGCGACGTTTTTCACCACCTGATAATTTATCTACAGCACTATCTCCAGGAGGGCACCGAAGCGCATCCATTGCAATTTCGATTTGACGATCCAAGTCCCATGCATTGGCTGCTTCAATTTTATCCTGAAGAGCTGCTTGTCTTTCTAAAAGTTTTTCCATTTGCTCCGGAGTCATCTCCTCAGCAAAACGCTCACTGATCTTATTGAACTCTTCCAAGAGAGCTGCGGTTTCGCCCATACCTTGAATAATGTTTTCTTTAACTGTTTTTGTATTATCGAGCTTAGGCTCCTGCTCCAAATATCCAACACGCTTACCCTCACCTAGAAAAGCTTCACCCTGAAACTCTTGATCAATGCCCGCCATAATTCGAAGCAAAGAAGACTTCCCCGATCCGTTTGAGCCGATGATACCAATCTTAGCGCCTTCAAAAAATGAAAGATAAATGCCCGAAAGCACTTTCTTGCTTGGAGGGTAGGTTTTACTGAGGTCTTTGAGCGTATAAATGATTTGAGCCATCTACTTATAGACATCCCATAGAGGCGATTTTGGGTCAAAAGCTAATTATAATGCCCCATCAAACAGGAACATCAAAATCGCGAAGCGCACTATTTAACGAAGTCTTCTGATCCGTAGAGGCCGTTCTTTCACCTATGATTAGGGCACAGGTGAGCTGATAGTCGCCTGCGGGGAACGTCTTCTTGCGTGTTCCAGGAATCACTACACAACGAGGAGGGACTATGCCTTTATAAATTTTTTCTTCTTTGCCACGAACATCAATAATCGGAGTCGACCCCGTTAAAACCACATTGGCTCCAAGCACTGCGCCTTCGCACACACGCACACCTTCAACTACAATCGCTCGTGATCCAATAAAACAATGATCTTCAATAATCACCGGACTTGCTTGCAAGGGCTCAAGAACTCCGCCGATTCCAACGCCACCACTTAAATGAACGCCCTTACCAATTTGCGCACAGGATCCTACCGTCGCCCAGGTATCGACCATAGTCCCTGCATCTACATACGCGCCAATATTCACATAAGAGGGCATCATCACACAGCTAGGAGCCAAATAAGCTCCGTAACGTGCAGTTGCACCAGGCACTACGCGCACTCCATCTTCGAGAGTCCATTGCTTAAGAGGCATCTTATCGATAGCCACAGCCGATCCAAATTCCATTTTTTCAATTTTACGAATACGAAAATAAAGCAGAACGGCTTTTTTTGCCCAATCATTTATTTTCCAATCAGCGCCAACTTTGTCGCAAATTCGAAGTTTACCCGTGTCGAGCTGGGCAATGGCATCAGTAACTGCTTTTAAATGTTCATTACTTTGCGAGTATTTCTCAAAGTTGTCATAAAAAGCTTCGACTAAATCTTTCATTTGCCGTCCTTTGCCAGCAGAGACTGAATGCCCGCAACGACTGCTGGGCCATGCATCGCCCATGAAGCATCATGATCCATGCCTCGCTCAATTTCATAGGTAATCGTCGGAATGTTGCGTTCAGCACCTGCCCAGGTTCCTAAAGAGCCAGGCGTAGGATATCCGATATCATCTGCAACTTTATAATTGCACTTAGCGGCTATAGCTTCGGCTATCTCTTTAGAAGGGCCATTAAAATTAATCATGGGGTCATAGGAGTGAAAACTAAATATAGCTGAGAACTTTTCTTGCTCTATAATTTTCATAAGAACTTGCGTCTCGGGCTCTGAGCCAGGCTCAGACCCAGGAATGTAACGATCGTTAGCTGCTTTTGAAGTCCAATCCTGAGTGGGCATATTGCGGTTAAGATCTACCCCATTCGCATTTTGACGTATGTTTGCCAAACACCCATCTGGGTTGAGCCTTGGAACAACATAAATAGCCACTTTCCCAACAAAACCTTTCCAGTCCCCTTTTCTTAAAAAGTTTTCAGCAAAAGTATAGCCCTCAGGTTCGTCACCATGAACGCCTCCCAATAATAGTACTTTTAAAGGGCCATCAGTAAGTTTAAACATCTCAATGTCGAGGCCTTTAAATGAAGTTCCAATAACAAATCGTTCCACCCCATTAACTTATTTGAATTTCGCGCCAACTCAAGTGAAGCTTAAGAAATGGAGCTCTCTTTTCTTGACCCAAAGCTAATGAGCCGCATCGAGCGCTCTCCTCGCGAAAAAGATCTCATGCGCGATGCCCTCGGGAAAAACAAGAATATGCGCATTCTAGATGCCACAGCGGGATTTTGCCGAGACGCCCTACGCCTAGCCTATTGGGGCCACACCGTTACTGCCTGTGAAAGAGACCCTTCTCTCTGCAAAATGCTCACAGCGGCCCTCGAAGAAGCTATAAATGATGAATTCTATTCCCCTTGGCTTAATCGTTTAAGTTTTTATCCACAATCCACTGAGAGCTTTCTTAAAGCGCACCCTCATTCCATTTTTGACATCGTTGTTATCGACGCCATGTTTCCAGATGAGAAACGCAAAGGACTCCCACGCAAAGACCTCCAAGACATAAAAGCCATAGTTGCCGACGACTCCGATAATGCCGAAGAACTGTTAAAGTTTTGCACTCAATTTGCCTGGATCGAGAAACCCAAAAGATTTTGGTCAAACGCCCCCTCAAGGCACCTACCTTTACTTTCAAGAAAGCTTCGCATGAATTCAAAGGCCGATCTCACAGGTGGGACCTTTATCTTTAAAGCTAAGAACCCATTTCACAGATCTTTTTAAATTCTGCTTCTGTTAGAGGCATAATGGATAAGCGATTGCCCCTTTGTAGTAGCTGCATTTTTTGTAAGCATTTCTCGGCCCGCATCTCATCAAGGCTGACGGGATGACCCAAACTTTACGTATTTCACATCCACACAAAACCAAATGGGTTTCTCGGGATTTGCCTTGGGGTCATAGTATTCGCTTTTCTTATTTTGAGCCAACTTATCTGGCTTGGCTTCACTCGCGATTTCTAAGACTGCTACCGCTGCCGAAGGCTTATCATTACTATGATAAAAGATGCCTTTATCTCCGGGCTTCATTTCATTCATCATGAAGTTGCGGGCTTGATAGTTTCGAACCCCCTCCCAGGGAGTTACCTTATCTTTGATAAACTTCTCCAAGGGATAGTCTTCGATATCTGATTTCATCAGCCAATACTTCATAGGGGCGATATTAGTCACATAGTAGCCTTCTGTAAAAGCTAGACGAAATCTCACACCTTGCATGTTCAAAGCAAGCAGGTGGCAGGCTTTCCATTGAACATCTGCAGCGCCGCTAGATTTCGCATTATTGCTCTAGAAGTTCGTGCAGCGAAGCCGTTCAAGGGAATGACTGCTACCTGTTTACGCTGCGTACGAATAGGTATTTAAGAATAGAAAAAGCGCTGTTCCCCCGAAGGAGAACAGCGCCTTAAAAGCCAGTATGACTAGCGACTTAGTCTCTTAATTTATTTAAGAGCGCTAAGGTGTTTGCTGACAAGTTTTGTCATTTCAAACATAGAAACGGTTTTTTTGCCGCCGAAAACTGCTTTGAGTTTATCGTCTGCATTGATGTTACGTCTCTCTTTAGCATCTTGAAGGTTGTTCTTCTTGATGTAAGCCCAAAGTTTTTTAGTAACTTCAGTGCGAGGAATTGGCTTGTTGCCAACAACTTCTGCCAAAGTAGCACTTACTGCCATAGGCGCCATGAATTTAGCATTCGGCTTACGCTTAGTTGCTGTCTTCTTAGGCTTAGCTTTTTTAACTACTTTTTTTGTAGTTTTTTTAGCTACTTTTTTTGTAGCCTTCTTTGCAGTTGTTTTCTTCTTTGTTTTTTTAGCAGCTTTTTTTGCCATTTTGTATTTCTACTCCTTCTGTAATTTCAACTTTTTTCAAAAATTGAAAATCACTCTTCCCTTCTGGTTTTAAAGCCTTTTCACAGAGATGCAAGGGGGGAAGAGAAAAAAAGTTACTTTTTTCACTCTGAAAATTGCGTGCGGCGCCAGAGATCACTCAATAGAAATACAGATTCTGTGTGTGGAAACGACTAAAACAGAGTAGCTTTTCCCCTATGAAGATCGAGGCAGACAGGGCTCTTACCACCCCCATTTACTACTGTAATGCACGTCCACACCTAGGACATACCTACACAACTATCCTCGCTGACTTCATTGTCCGCCTCGAAAAACTCAGAGGAAAACGCACATGGTTCATCACCGGAACCGATGAGCACGGAGAGAAAATGGCGCAAACCGCAGCAAAAAGCGGAAAAACACCTCAAGAACATTGCGACGAATACTCCAAGTACTTTAGAGACGCGTGGGACGCTCTCAGGCTTTCCCCAGACTGTTTTTATAGGACATCCGACCCAAAACACTATGAACTCGTACAAAGCGCCCTACAACGTCTCTATGACAAAGGTGAGATTTACTTTGCTGAGTACGAAGGACTCTACTGCTTGGGATGCGAACGTTACCGAAAAGAGAGCGAACTTACCCCCGAGGGACTCTGCCCCGATCACCTCACCCGTCCCGAAATTCGAAAAGAACCCAACTACTTTTTTAAAATGTCCAAGTACCAAGAGCGTCTTGTGGATCATTACAAAAAAAATACAGACGTCATACAACCCGAACATTTTCGCAATGAAGTCCTCTCCATGCTCACTGAGCCATTGGAAGACCTCAATATTTCAAGATCCAAAGAACGCCTCACCTGGGGGATAGAACTTCCTTTTGATAAAAATTTTGTGACTTATGTCTGGTTTGATGCCCTATTGTCTTATCTTGGAGGCCAAGGCTACACCGGAACCGAAAGCATAGACGAAATCCCACTCTGGAAAGAAACCTCACACACTTTAGCAAAAGACATTCTCAAAACGCATGCTATTTACTGGCCCACTATGCTTTGGGCCCTCGATCTCCCCGCTCCTAAAAAACTCATTGTCCATGGTTACTGGTTAGTTAAAGGCCACAAAATGAGCAAAAGCCTTGGTAACGTAGTGGAGCCGTTGAACTTCGCTGCGCAGTTCGGAGTCGAGGCCATGCGCTATTACCTCTTAAGTGACATGTCCTTCGGAGTTGACGCCTCTATGACGATCGAAAGCTTTGTAGCCAAAGTTAATAGTGACCTTGCCAATGGCCTTGGCAACCTCACCTCAAGAACTCTTACCCTGGCTCATAAGAATTTTGAAGGAAAACTTCCGCCGCGTGGAAAACTTGAAGATGTCGACCAGGATCTTTTAAAATGCTTCGAAGGACTCACCGACAGAGTTTATGCAGAATTCGATCAATACCGACTTCACATTGGCATTAAACTCATCATGGACGCCGTTCGCGAATGTGATCGCTACATCAACCTCACAGCTCCATGGAAGTTAGCGAAAGAAGGAAACCTAGAGCGCCTAGGCACTGTATTGAACGTTGCCTCAGAAGCACTCTATAAACTCAGTATTTTACTTGATCCCATTTTACCCGAGTCTACTCAAAAACTAAGAACTGCTCTTGGAGTCACCTCAATAACTCCCGTAACGTTAAAGGATTATGACCACAAACTCACAGTAGGCTCTCCACTAGGAGAAGTCCCACGGCTCTTTGCACGACTTGAAGTTCCCAAAGACCTCGAAGAAGCTGCAACTTAAATTCTGGGTTAATATTCCGTTAGTAAAACGATTTCGTGTTCCGGCCCATCTAAACCGTAAATTCTCACAGTAAAGCCCCCTCATGGCCGATAATAAAGTATGGCGAAAGAAAGGCCGCGTTGTATGTTTTATGGAAAATCAAAGACTTCCTTTAATGGCTTCGCGATTGCTGAAATCGTTATCGCCCTCGCTATGGTTTCTATGGCCGCACTCATTGTAGGGGGCCTGGGCCAACAAGTCTTGAATCTTGCAAAATCCTCAAGACAAACTGCCGCCTCAATAGAGCTTCGAACAAAAACGAACTCAATATCTCGTAACCTCGACTCCTGGCTTGCTAAAATGCGAAGTTCTATCAACACCCAAGGCCTCTATGCCGCCTGTTTACCTGATAACTCCGCTGTGAGTTCAATCTTTAATTGTCCTGCAGTGGATGACTCTCTCTTTGACGCGAACTCTGAACTTAAACGTATTGCAGGTGAGCAACTTCACGTAAGTGCTGCACCGCTTGTGGATCTCTTAGGCGAAAAACTAGCCGGTACAATAGAAGAACCACTTTATTTAGATCTCGATGGTAGAAATTGTACTCATCCCAATCCTTCGCAAACGTGCCCTCTTAAATCCACCGGATTCTTCTTACGTTCTAACCCCGCTAATGATTCCACTCCTGGGAGTATTCGTTTCGTTGTTAAACTTGAACAAAATAGAAACGCTCCCGTATCAAAGGGATCCTCTCCTCTGCGCACTCAGTATTTAAGTATTGATGTGGGGAGTGAATGGCAACAAAGCGAAGCCTTTTGCCCCAAGGGTAGCCTTAAACTTGGATACCTCGGAAATGGACAACCCAACTGTGTAAATCCCACTGCTAAAAAATGTGATGCGGGAACTCTTTACTTAGGTCTAGACAATTCTTCAAATCCTATCTGTCAGGCGCCGCCTAGCACCTGTACCACTGGAGGAGTCATTATCGATACCGCCAGTAACTCTCTTGTGTGCTCAAGCTCCACACCGTGTGTAGGTCAGGGTGAAATCTTTATGGGTTATTACTCCGGCACAGGAAGTCCTATTTGTTCTAAATTAAATGTCAGTTGTCCGGATGGGCAAGTCCAAGTGGGCCTTGAAAACACAACAGCAGGAGCACCGGCTGCCCTTTGTAAGCAACTTCCTAGTTGTGATGATTCACAAAAATTGAGTTACGACGGAAGTCAGTTTGTGTGTCAAAGCGCAAGTGTTGCCTCTACCTGTGCCGAAGGCGAAGTCGTCGTGGGCATTAACACCGACGGAAGTGCTCAGTGCCAAGCAGCGGAACGAGGATTATCCTCAACAAATCTTGATTGTGCGCCAGGTGAAGTCATGACGGGATTGCGCAGCGATGGAAGTGTGAAATGTAAAGCCCTAGCAGTAGCTTCAGCGACGCCAGGCACAGTCTCGCAAAATACTCTCTTCGCAAGTGTCGCAAAAAGTACAGCCACTTCATTACCTTGCGCTCAGAGTGGGGGCGCCTGGACTCAAACACGTATTGTGTTTGATGTATCCTTAGACGATACGGCAGGTGTTTACAGTACTGCAACGGGTAGATTTACTCCACCCTCTGGAGTTTGGAATGTAAGTGCCTCAATGTATGCGTATGACACTCAAGGGAGTAATCAGCATCTTGCACTTGTAATTTACAAAAATGGAACTCCTTTCCTTTTTGGGCCTGCATTTCGTAATAGTTCTGCCAATACTGGAGCTTCCATTAGCGCTCTATTGAGAGCAAATGGGACAGACTATTTTGAAATTTATGCTGACTATGGAAACTGTCAGCAGAATGCGAATATAGCAGCAGGACAAAAAGGAAATTGGGCTCAATTTGCTCGTGTTGGAGATTTCACAACAGCAGGTACTGCGACGAGCGCAACGCCTTCCGCACCTACTAGCGGACTAACACCTGGAAGCACTTCTTGTGGTCCTGAAAACAGAGGCGTCACAATGTATAGCTATGATTTAAACGCTAAAACTCGTTACTGTTGTTATATCGGCGGTGGAGCTGACAGCTACGGTCCATATGCAGCGTTCAGTCGAGTACCTTGTTTACCATATTAAAAGTCAAAATCATGTCCCCATGATTTCAACCCTCGGCGCTATAATTAATGAATAGCTTTCCTATGCGTAAGTGTATCTTTATTTTTTCTTTGCTTACGCTCCCTCAACTCAATGCTGGCATTTTTACCTGTCTCGCAAAACTTTTAGGTTTCAATAAAAAACAAACAGCGCAGGTCCCTATTGACGATGCCCCTGCAGCAACACCGCTAGCTCACTATTCCCCTTATGCCGAAAGAGAGTTCAACGGAGGATTAAACCGTGTACGTGTAACTCAACGAGTAGAAAATGGCGAAAAGATAAGCCACCGAAGTCCCATTAACAATTCACCAGAGGGATGGGCGGCTCTCGAACACCAGTCCAAACTTTTAGACACGATCAATCCGAACAATGACACTCCCTACCTCCTTAAAAACTATGGGAAAGTCGAGTTTAGTGATGGAAGCTCTGCATACGAAATGGAATACATTGAGGGTGAAAGTGCCTATAGCTTACTCAACAGGCACCTTCCCGAAAGCTTTAAGAAAAGTGGGCAGAAGCAGTATTTTACAAAATTTCTAGCCTGGACCGAAGTTTTTCTTGGAAGTGCTACAGCACTCAACAAGCTTCACGAAGAAGGAGTCACTCACGCTGATGTTAAGCTTGCCAATTATCTTGTCACAGAAGATGGGCGCATGGTCATTATGGATCTCAGTGGGTCCATACTTCGAGACGGTAATAATACCTTGCTCGCGCCTCCTAGAATCGAAGTAACCTATGAGCTACTTCCACCCGAACTGAATCCTAAAGCACTCAAGCTCGATCAGTTCAACTTTAAGACCGATGAATACACCCTCTGCAAAGATATGGAGTCATTTTTTATTCTGCTAGATCCTAGGCCAAAGCCTAGCGGAGGCTGGCTTTTATCTTCTAAAAAAAGACTCTGGAAAAAACGTAAAACTTTTTACAATAAAGTGAAAAAGGAGCTTATGAATATCGCTCTTAACCAAGACCCCAAGAAGCGAAAGATAGACCTTGTCAGCTACCTTCAAGAACTCAAAACGACACTACAAGTGCTCTCGCAAAACGAAGAATAAAAAAAGAGCCTCCCTACTTAAAGGAAGGCTCTTATAATTCAATCTAGTAAAGCCAACAATAATTTACTGTTGAGCTGCTGCGCTTATTGCAGCCATGTAATCTTGTCCCGCTTTAAGTAGATCCTGTGAAGCAACTAGGAAAAAGGATGAAGGCACACGCTGATCATTATCCTCAAAGGGTTGGTTGCCATCTTCATCTTCAAATTCGAGAGCGATATCAAAATCAGACTCTGCTCTTGAAACATTTCCCTTGTACCAAGAAAGACCATAGCTACCATTTTCTTTTTTGTAGCGAAGTGCACGAACAATACCTGTTTGCCATACATCTTTAAAAAAGCCAGCTACGTTTTCTGCACGAGATCCACCCATTGCAAGAATCCCATCGATACCTGCTTCACCAAACCAGTAGTCAACTGCCATAGCTGCATAGGCTGTAGCATTGGGGCGTTCGCGCTCTTGGACAACTCCATTATGTGTGAGTTTAAAAAAGGCCTCAGGTAAAAGGTCTCCATTTGCATCTTTTGGAGTAAGAGCAGGGGCTACAAGTGCCATAGCTTTTTTAATTTCCAAGGAGCAGCTCAAAACACTTTGCTCTTCAGCTATTTCTTCAAGGCCTAAATCCTGGTAAACAGAATTCTTAAACCAATGATGGCCAACTTTTCCTAATACCTCATACTCAAGTTGTCGTCCCTCTGCTTCAAGAGCCTCAAGGACTTCTTTGGTGGGATTTAAAACTTCTGATTTTTCGATATTAAAATTTGCAGCGACTGCTTTATCATAAAACGCGATAATTTTTTTAGCCCACTTGTTGAGCACAGGTGTGCTTGAATTCGTCATGTTTTCAATTACAAAACAACGTCCGTAGCTGTTTTCAAAATACTCTTTAATATTTTTCTTCACTGCAGCAAGTGCCTCTGCCTCAGTTGGGGCAGCGTTCATAACTTGAACAAACGATAAGCTTAGTACCAAACTCAAAATAAACTTAATTTTCATAGCGAATTGATTTCTCCTTAGAGGGGCTTATAAGAGTAAAAACGCGGGGCGTCAACAGGCTTATGCGCACTCGGATGATCGAGGAACACCCCCTCCTTATTAAGCAAAATTCAGATGCAAGCAACTCCCATGACAGCTAACACGCTCCTAGAGGTGCTTATGAAAAACTTTCAATCTTTATTTTTATTGATCACGACCATTGCATTTCCAAGCTCACTCTTTGCAAACACTCAATTTAATTGCAAATGTACAGCCCAAACAGAGTGTTATGTCTTACCCACGGACACGACTCTCAGTATGAGTGAGGATGGCCGACTTAAAATTCACACTACCGCTGAAACTCCCCAGCTCTTGATAGATGCCCAACGAACTTCAGAATTTGCAGATATTAACCGGGACGAACATATCTTCATGAACCATGCCGAATACAACATACTCAAACAAAATCTAAAATTTAGAAATGGCAATGATCTCGTCGTGAAAGATTTACTCGTCATGAAACGACTTCTTGATGAAGGCGAAGGTTATGTAAAAATTCACGCCATATATGTGGGCGACGCTCAACCTATTACAACAGATCCTTTTTACGATTCACTTAAATGTGTAAAAGCAGCCCAGCAATAGTTTTATTTTTAAATCTATTTTTCATTGTCTTTTGATTTCTTAGGGCCCTTCCAAAGGTCATAAGATGCAGCAAGCAAATCCAGAGGACCTGCCTTCCAGGCTTTTTTCTTGGATGGCTTAAAGCCCACAGCGCCTTCCATTCCCTTCGGAATAAGGAGAACTAACTTTTCAACATCGCTTTCGAATTTTAATTTCTTACCGAGAGCTGCTAGATTTTGCTTCGCCTCAAACTCATCATCTAATCGCTCTCCATAAGGAGGATTAGAAACCAAAAGCATTGGAGCCTTGACTCTATAATCGATCGCTTCAAAGTCCATCACTTCAAACTGAATGTCTTTTCCGACCCCTGCATTTTCAGCAGTTCTTCTAGCTTTTGGAATCATGCTTGAATCAATGTCTGAGGCAAGAATTCGCGTGGGGCACTCTTCGAGGATACCCGCCCTTAAGTCTGTAAGAGTTTGCAAGTAATCCTTAGAAAAGTTTGAGATAAAATTTTTCTTAGGAATGTAACGCTTATTTGCAGGCGGAATTTTCCTAAGCATCATAGCGGCTTCAATGGGAATTGTTCCCGAACCGCAAAAGGGATCGATCAAGTAGTCGTAATGTTTTTCTAAAAAGCCCGACATACGAAGCATTGCAGCTGCTCGCGATTCCCTTAGTGGAGCGGCTCCATGCTGCTTGCGATAAGCTCTCCTATGTAAGGGTTCCCCCGACAAGTCTACAGACAGCTCCGCTTTGCCTTGCCAAAAGAGCATTTCAATCTGATGCGTAGGATTGTCCTTATTCACATCTGGCCTAGAGCCTCGCTTTTCACGAATACGGTCTACAATGGCATCTTTAACCTTCAGCAAACCTTGCGCTGCAGAGTAATCACAGTTGTCAGGACGTCCGTGCACATCGCAGACAAAAGTTTCGCCTTCAGCAATGATCGTTTCCCAAGGAATTTTCTTGGTTTCAAGATATAGAATTTCCTTTTCCCAAGCGTGAAACTCACCCAATGGCATGAGCACTCGGCTGCTTAAAAAACTTCCGCATAATATTCTATAAACAGCATCCATTTCCGAATTGATAACAAGCACACCCCCTGGCTGAATCTCAGGCTCTAAGCCTGTGAGCTCCAGTATTTCTTTTGCATTTTCTTCTTCAAGTCCGGGTGAGGTGGTAATTAAAAACTTCATGTATGAAAGTGGCTATTGCCGCTCCCAGAGCGTAATCGCTTCCACGTAGGGAGTTCCAGGGAAAACGTCTACCAAGGACCATTTCTTTAACGAATAATGAGCCTTTAAAGCTTCACTGTCCTTTAAAAGCCCCCTTAAATCGCAATTATACAAAAGAACGTAGCGAGACTGCACGAGGTCTTTCTTAAAAAAATCCGAAAAGCCACTACGTGGAGGGTCCGCCAAGAGCAAATCCACCTTCTCATTCTGAGAAATACTTTCAACACCTCGGGGATAGAACTCCGCCTCTGGAAAAAACCTTTTATTTAGCTCAAAAAGCTTCGCATCTTTAGATTCGCGTTCCAAGACCCAGCGAGGAGAAGAGTATAAACTTGCATAAGCAGCGGTTAAGTTGCCATAGCCCGCACCCACTTCAATCCAATCGTGTATAGCAATCTCATCAAGCAACTCTAGGCCACATGCAATAAGCGCACGATTAGCCTCTGGGCCAGGCTGAGAAAAACTTGAAACATAACTCTGCACCGCTAGCTCTTCGTTGTGACAACTAAAACTCGGTAGCCATACATGAGGAATAGGAGTTGAAAAATCAAAAGTATGTCCAAGTTCAACATGAATTTCTTTTTTTAAATTTACAAAAGCTTCACTCTTAGAAAATGCGTCCATAAACTCTCGTTTGGTATCCAGCCAAATACCGTAAGTAGCTTTCCCATCGAAACGAAAACGAATTTGTGCGGATTCAAAAAAAGGAACTAGAAGTGGAAGCTTCTCTTGAAACTCTTCAATAAAAGTGCGCAATCCCACACTGAGTGACTCCACTTCAAAGTTTTCGTTGAAATCAAAGTCCCAAGCATCCGAGCTTTTCTGTGGACCACGTATTCCCAAGCGCCCTTTGTACAACATTAAATCAAAGCGACCCCTATCTTGCGCTAAATCGGGAGTGGCTTCTCTGAGGAGAGTTGAGTCACCGAGAATTTCACGAGCAAGCGCTCTCTTATGGGTCCAGGAGCTTAAAAATTGAGGTTTGCGAGTTAGCACAGCCATTAGTTTACACCAAATTAAAAAAGCTTTCTGCATAGCTAAATTACATATGTAAGAGCTTTTGTATTGCCTAAGAGTTGCGGCTCTGCGACGAATACTCTATATGCATGCGACTGCTATTCATCCCTTGAAAAAAGCAGCCATCAAACCCTCTAGCAGTACTTTGCGAGGAATGCTCTCACCCAAGGAGTTTAAGATTGTAGACTCAACTCTACAGTCCTTAAGAGCTGCTGGTGGAATAGAGCTTTCTTGGGAGTGGAAAAGTAAAAGTGTTGGCTGGGTTTGTGCCGCTAAATACAATGACCATACTGTTTGCGAGCTTCATGCTGCCAACGATCCCATCAAGGGAGTCCTACCCCTTCCTCAAGCTTTAGTGGCCAGACTCCAATCCTGTAAGAGTTTCCCAAAAGGTTTTAAGACCTTTCTAAATTACCCCATTGAAACACGTAAAAATCTAAGCCTTTACGAACTTGAACTCGAAACAACGGAACTTCGTGATCTCTTAAGTAGTCTCGTTGGCGCTATTCTTGAATACGTAGACTAAGCCGCCTATAAGTTTGCCATATGGCAAAAGCTCAAGTCGTCATGATTGGCGCCGGTCACCTTGGATCACTCATTTTAAACGCCTGGATCAAAAAAAAGATCGTCCTTCCCAAAAACTTAAGCCTACATCTTAACTCTGAGAAATCTCACGCTCTCTGGAAAAAGAAACTCCCCAAAGCAACAATCAGCAGCCATGAAAGCAAAGCAATGATTCCCAAGGGGGATGTTTATGTTATCGCAGTTAAACCTCAGCAGTGGACCAGTATAAAAGATGAACTCAAGAAAATTGTAAAAAAAGACTCACTTGTAGTTTCCATCATGGCAGGAATTCCACCTTCCAAACTAGAAGCAGATTTAGGCTGCCCCTGCATAGTCGCAATGACAAACACATCACTTCAAGTTGGCAATGCGCTAACTACAATTTATAAAAGTTCCAAATGCAAAGAGGAAAACCTCAAGTGGGCTCAGAAAGCTTTTGGCCCCTTTGGCATGATCGCCACCTTAGAAGAAAAAGACTTCGCTGCCGCAACTGCTCTTGGAGGCAGCCACCCCGCATTTGCCATTTGGATTTTAAATGAAATATCAAAGATAATCTCCAACAAACTCCCCGGACAAGACAGCATGGCATGGACACTCAATATTTTCAAAGGCGCTGAAAAACTTATTCGTAAGAAAAAAGACGTTAAAAATATTCTCACTCAAATTGCCACTCCTGGTGGCTGCACAGCCGAGGGACTCAAGGCTTTAGAAGATTTAAAAATTGCCCCTCAACTTAAAGAAGTTTTTGATAAATGCCAGCTCAAAGCTGAAGGGCTCGGTAAATAAAAGTTCATGAATGCTAAAAGAAAAAAACTCATCGATACACTTAAAAAAGAAAGTGATTTACTTTCTCTTCAACTTGAAAAAATTATAAACGCTCGAAGCTTCCCCAAAGACGCCTTTAGCTACAACCCACTGAACTACGCACGAGATTCTTTTTTCACCTACATCGACAACTATGCTCATTGTCCGCTAGACGCTCTTTTTCTTGGCATGAATCCTGGCCCCAATGGCATGATGCAAACTGGAATCCCATTTGGAGATGTAAGTTTTGTTAAAAATTACTTAGGTATCCAAAGTGGAGTTCATACTCCCTCCAAAGAACATCCCAAGCGCCCCATACTCGGCTTTGATTGTCCCAAGGGAGAAGTAAGTGGAACTCGGCTCTGGTCTTTTTTTCAATCAGAGTTCCCTGACCCCAACAGTTTTTTTAAAAAGTTTTTTGTTCTTAATTACTGCCCACTTGGATTTTTAAGTGCAACAGGGGCTAATGTAACTCCAGACAAAATTGAACTCGATACACGCAAAAAAATTGAAATGCTTTGTGATGAGTTTCTTTTAAAATGCGTTCCTCTTTTTGAAGTTAAAACTCGTAGGAGTGGGTGGCTACGCCACTAAGATTTTTATGCGCTTATTTCCGGAGGCAACAATTACCACACTCTTGCATCCAAGCCCCGCCAGCCCAGCAGCAAATCGCGGATGGTCACAAGTCGCAAGCAAACAACTCCGAGAAGCAGGCCTCTTGTAAATTGAGCTGTAAATAATCTAGACAAAGTGACTAACAAAATCTGAGCCTTAAATTATCTAACGGATATCAACTCGCATTTATCTGCCACTAGAGCCTGGTGTGCTTTTTGCACACATTCAAGGCAGAGGTTGTACGTATGTTGAATAATAAAATGAGCGCACGGCTGTTTATTTGTGGCGCATTTTTTCTATGGCTCGCATTTTACTTCTTCGAAGATTCAGATTCCTATGCCATTAAGAGTTCAGACGAAGAAATAACAAATCCCTTTAAAACTCACGTTGATACTACAAATAAATTCCTACTCGCATCGAATGATGTCGACGGCATTAGTCTTCCACCAGACATGGGCAGACAGCAACTTAAATTTATGCTCAAAGCAGGAACTGGCCTAGGAGAACTCGGCATCTCCACTACCAACGGAAAAATTGGCCCCGGCCTTATCAAAAGAATTCGTAACGGCTATATGATCGCCGATACTTTTAACAATCGCATCATCAAACTCAATGACGAAGGCGACATCAAACAAACCTTAAGTTTTCCGAAGTCCAGTCTCATTCAAGGCGCCGCTGAAAACAGCAAAGGCGAAGTGGGTGTTATTCGCAGAGAATATAGAAAGTTAAAAATGGATCTCTTTGACGAGAGTGGTAACATTATTCATACACAACCTCTCAACATCAAAGACGAAGAAATCCTTTATAACGTTGGGACATTTAGAACATTTTACTCTAACGATGAACTTTACATAAACAATGGAGACAAAACTCTACGCGTTTCTGAGAACGGCGAAACAAAAGAAGTCCCTGGTATTCCCATGGAAAACTCACCCGGACTCTATGTTGCGACGCGAATGGGACCAAATGAACGCTACATTGTGGATATTAAAGATGATTCCTACAAAGCAGTAAAAAGTTTTTATGCTCAAGGAAAATACGATTCACTCAAGAGCGTATACACGGACAAAAAAAATCAAATTCACGTTGAGTTTGAACAGGTCATCGAAAGCTTCTCACTTGAAACTCAAGAAAATGTCGCAACTAAATCCACCATCATTGAGACTTACGATCAAAATGGGAAATTCTTACAAGACAACATCATTGAAAGTAATGTCGATGTCGAAATCGATCAAAACGTCGATATCGATGAAGAAGGAAATTTAAACAACTTAGTTTTTCAAGGAGATAGCTTTAAGGTCTATGAATTAATCATTTAGACCTAACACTTAACTAGGAGGTTGAGTTATGAAAATAGTAAAAGAAAAAATCATGTTCTATACCCTACTAAGTCTCCCTTTATTGGAGGGAGCTCAAGCCGCAATGACAGCAAAAGATGTTATTGATTATGCCAAAACCGCTGCGGGGTCTCGCTATAAGATGGGACACTCTCAATGGGATCCAAACGATCGAAGTTTTGGTTATACAGATTGTGCGGGTCTTGTTCTTAAAGCATGGCAGTGGCCCAAAAAAATTCCCTACAGAGAAGTTCTCAAAGACTCTTATTCAATAAATGGATCGAGGGTACCGGGTAAACTCTACACGGGGAGCATGTTTGAAGTAAAAAGACACAAGCTTCCTTGGAGTGTGACGAAAGACTTTGATAACGCACAACTCGCCGATGCCTATACTTACAATGACGGGAAACAAGGACACACTTTTCTAGTTACTCGCTATGATGAAAACAATAACATCAAAAGCATTGAAGCTAGAAACCCAGAATATGGGGTCGGTTACTTCACGCGGACCAAGGCTTACATAAAAGCCGCAGGTTACAGTCTGATGCGTAATAAGCAAATTGCACGAAACGGCGGAAGCTCAACAACAAACTCTAAGCCTGAAAGAAAACCTACACAGTATGAACCCGTTCTTCACACCGTTGTTAAAGGAGATACTCTAAGTGCACTTAGTAGGAAGCATAAGGTGCCAGTGGAACACATCGTTTCGCTTAACCCCGGTAAAATAAAAAACTATGTCATCCGCATTGGAGATCAGATCCAGATTAAATAAATTTAAATCCCTGAATTAAATGAGATTAGCCCCCTCTGTGAGCAGTTAACCCTGCTCACAGAACACAGAGACCTCTTAGCTGTAGCAGCCAATAGCTGTAGCAAGTGAATTCTTAAAGATCCTTAGCGTTCGCTGCCAGCGTAGACACAATGCAACACATCTACTATGAACGGGTCCTGAAATGGGTGCAAAAAAAATTCTACGAAGCTTCTTCTACTTGAACTTTCTATTCCTCATGCAAAGCCTTTGTTTTAACTTGAGTGCAGCCGAGTACTTTTCTCATCTCACTGTTGAAGACGCGCAAAAAACTATCAACATTAAAAGTGCTGAAGAATTAAAAGGCATTGGCCCGCACCTTATAGAAATTCACAATAATCCGCTCTTTGGATCAAACATTGTGTTAAGAGCCCATTATTTTAAAGCAGTAGGCGCTAAGCCCAAAGCACTTGTGCTCGGCGTTCATGGACTTCAATCAAACGCTCGTTGGTTTATGCAAAGCGGAACGGCACTCGCAAAGCAAGGAATCTCTGTACTTGTTTACGACAGAAGAGGTTCTGGTTTAAGCGATGGCAATAAAAGATTTTTTGGACTTCCTATCGACTTCGATCCTAATCCAAATGAAATAAAAGTTGCCGAAGGTTTACGCGGGCACGTGAAAACTGGAATTATTCTTAAGCGTCTCGTTTTTAATTCTGCCAAGCAATTCATGAGCGACATCGACGCTTCTTTTAAAAAACTTGTTGAACTCAACAAAGACTATTCAAAAGATGACGGCAAAAGCGAGCTTGACGTTTACATTCTTGCTAATTGCTTTGGCTCTCGAATAGCTATTCCCTATGCAAAGAGTAACAAAAAAATTAAATCGCTCATTGTTACAGCTCCGGCCACGGATATGGATCCAAGAGCTAACGTAGAAAGCATCATCGATAAAGTAGACATTGCCTTACCTCTCTTTCACTTTTTAGGCCCAGAAGACTACATCAAGTCTCCACTACAAGATTCTTATTTTGTATCTCCTGAGAATCCTGCCTATGCAGGAATAGTTAACAATAAAGTGAGCCTTAGCCTGCGCTATGCAACGGGAGATTTCTTTTGGGCAACTCGAAGCCTCACCAAGAAGATGTACAAAGATATCCCTAAACTCGAAATACCGATGCTGATATTCTTAGGTTCCAACGACATGATGGTAGACAACGAAGCTATCAAAAACCGATTTAGAGATGATTACCAAGCCGATGGAAAGATTGTAACTCTTCGAGCCGAGCATATGCTTGAATTTACCCCTGCCGGCTCTAGTTTCTTTAAAACTACTGCTCAGTGGATTTTAGAGGATCAACGCACAGGTAAACCTACAAATATTGAAGTAAGCAATCTTCCTTACGTGTTAAGCAGTGAAAACATTGGTTCCGCAAAACCTCTTACACCTCCGGTAGAAATCCAAGCAGAAGTCGCACCTGAACGACGCGGCTTTTTTTCTAGACTTTTCAAAAGAAAATAGTGAATTTAATTGAATAGCGACTCAACGTTCAATTGAAGTGTTTCCGAATTGTATTTAAAAAGAAGACTCTTTTCTTCGTGAAGAGAATTGGGAGACTTAGTGGCCCACGTTAAGAGATGCCTATTCGCATCCGAAAGCATCTGAGGAACTTTAATAATCAAAGTTTTCTTTGCGGGTTGAAAGTGGGGGTCATCGCCACACTTTAAATGAAGCTCCCCAGCTTCACTTTTACTCTCAAGAACATTTGCGCAATCAAGCTCACGTTTTACGATGCTAAATTTTTTAGTTGAAATATTGTATTGAGATAAAAAAGGCTTTGCGGTTCCGGCCTTTCTTAGCTGTGACAAAACAAAAAGTGACCCACTTTCTTTTGACGGATAAATTCCAATCAAGTGCTGTGATTCGAGCTCACCTGAAAGCTGAATCCATTGGCCAGACTTTTTTTGAAGTGAGTAGATATATATGCCGGTTGTATCCGACTTCCCCTCATTAACCTTAGAAACACCCAAGTAAAGATTACTCTGCGCCTGATCCCAATAAGCAGAATTAAAGAAATAATGAGGGACAAGCCCCCTAGCTACTGAAAACGTTGAGAGGAAGACTCCGAGTATTACAAAGAATTTGCTAAACATCATTGATTCTCTCCCGGAGCATGTCCCGTTGCCTTAGGCTTAATAAAAGACGTATTTTCTTGATTCACCTGATTAATTTTAACAAAGCGAACTTTCCCCTTAAGATTATTAATAATTATTTTAGCGGCTTCAACCGAAGTAGCATGTATATCGTGCAGTAGAACCACTGCACCTTTCTTGCGCTTTTCAGGATCGCTGCAAATATCAAGAACTTCCTTAATAACATAGTCGCTTACTGTGATTGCATTTCTATGCTTCCAATCCTCGGGATCAATATCCCAGTCCGTATGGCAATCGTAACCTTCTTCCTTTAACGCCAAAAGTACCCTCTGATTAAACGCTCCATATGGGCAACGAAAATACTTTTGTCCACTTTGCTGAATAAGCGCAGATTTAAAAGCATCCACTTCTTCAAGAGCCGTAATTTCAGCGCTGAGGGTTTTTGGATTTAATATGGCACTTAATTGCTTGTGTGTATTTGAATGATTTCCAATTAAAATCAATGGCTCGTTAGCTTGATCTTTAGCATCGACTAAAGACTTCAATACTTCTGGATGAGCCTTCGCCATTTGCGCTAAAACAAAAAAACTTGCATGAACGTTTTGTTCTTTCAAAAACGTTAACAACTTCGGAGTATTGCTTGGGTGAGGCCCATCATCAAAAGTGAGTGCAACATCACAATCATTAGCTTGATTGGTTTTAATTTCAGCTTGGGGAACAACTTCAGCCCGAGGAATTTCGCTTTTGAGTCGAAGTGCATTTATTTTTTTCATTTCCGAAACCTGAACTGCCGTTGTTTCTATTTTGGGAATTTCCGCTTGGGGAAGCTGAGTGAGTTCACTTAAAGTTTTAAGACTCAGCTGAAGGAAAAGACTTTCAGTTTGTGTTTCATGGTCAACAATACTCACTATAAATTTCTGAGGTGAAGAATCTGGAACAATGCCATAGTAATAAATTTTGCTTGTCTTTGTTACTTTTGGCGGAACAACTACGCCTGTCTTTCCAAGTGTGTCTAATTCTAAATTCGAATTAATTCGGTGCGGAAGTGCATCAACTATACGCAGAGCTATCGGGGACTGCATTGGCACTAATGAGTCTTCAGCTAAAACTAAAGAAAGCTGCAAGAGACCTATAAAGAATATAAAAACGAAGCGTCCCACCCTTATTTAGGCTAGCACGACTCCCTCTAAAGTCTTATTAATACTCACGAAATCAGAATTTGACACCGGGCATTATATTTATTACACATAGCAGCATGTTCTTGAAAACTAAGTACTTACCCCTACTCACTCTCAGCTTAGCTCTCTCAACGATTGCACACTCTGGTGGCGGTGGTGGGACACCACCTCCTCCGCCCAAAGAACTAGATTGTAACGACGTAGACGTTTTGTTTAATGGAGAAGAAGAACCCAACCCCCTCAAAGAAGAATACACCCCCTCTAGAAACTTCCCCAAAGCCATCAATAAAATCTTCTTTGCTGTTCACGAAGGACGACAAAACAGAAGCGGCGTAACCGAAATTCCCGTTTACGGTTGGTTTGAAAAAACAGATGGCTATGACAGCTTCACCTACTTTCAACAAATGGATTATTACAATTGCTGTGGTTGTTACGTTGGAAGCTCATGCGTTCCCGTTACTGTTCTACAAGAACGCACTCGATATGTTCTTGTTAAAAAATGGGTCTCTTGGATGGAAGTGTGTCGCGATCTCGACAACCCTGAGAACGGTCCTGGAGTAAAACAAAAAATTCTCAGCCAAATTCAAAATGGAAACCTTTATGGTCTTCTTTCTCAAAAAGGACTTCCAAGAAAAAACATTGTTTTCTTAGACCGATACCTCCCCTACGTACATGATGATGCTGTTATTCCCAATGAAGATTGGATGAGCCTATACGATGATGATGGATATCCAGTTGGCGCTTCTCCAAGAAGATCAAACGAAGTTGCTATAGATGACGGATATGCAGAAGAAAACAGAAGTTATCCAAGAGGCAAATACTCGGGCGAAATTGACCCTTCACCCTATCTAACGGATGAAAATGAAATTGCCCCGCCACAGATGAAAGTTCCCAAAGAAGAGGTACTCCCGCCACCTACCATAAAAAGCAAAGCGCCTATTGAGTTAGAAGCTGCACCTGCACCAGCACCAGCACCTGCACCTGCACCAAAGACTAAAACAAAACCTGAAGTTAAGACACAGGAGGAACAACTTCCATTTGCCACGCCCGTACCTGGTAAATCTGGATTTGTTTACAACCCCTTTAGTGAAGACAAATCGATGCTTGATGTAAGAGGACTGCCTCCAGGAACAAAAGCAAAAGATCCCACATCCGGTAAAGTATTTTTAGTTCCTTAGACCTCTTTAGATCTAGTTTGTATTTGGAATTTTAATATTTTGCCCGACCTTAACAACACGTCCTGGCAGGCGATTATACTTGAGAATGTCTCTCATGCTGACCCCATAGCGGTCAGCAATCTCAGAAAGTGTATCGCCTCTTCTCACTCTGTGGCTAATAAGCGCAGGGCTTTTCTTCTTAGATTTCCTCGAAGCTACTTTTCTTGAACGCGAAGATGTTTTTTTAGCATAACGACTCGATTTTTTTGATTTAGAAGGAACGACATACCCACCCCGAGTTCCCGCACGTGGCAATGGAACCTTAAGTACCTGCCCCACTCTAAGCGCTCTTGGATTACGAATTCTATTTAACTGCAGAAGCATTTTTACAGAGGTCTTATATCTTCTAGCGATATACCCTAAATTTTCGCCTCTATTGACCTTGTGATTAATAAAGCTGGCTACCTGAATACGGCTCAATTCTTTCATCTTAGATAAAAGTAATTCTTTCTTTTCTGGCGGTACCCTTACTTCATAGCCATCCTTCGCATCGGGGGGAGTCACACCTGTCCTCAGTTCAGCATTTAATATTTGAAGTGTTAACAAATCAGCACCCGTAACTTGTTCTATTGCTCGCAAATCTACACCACCTGGCACCCTTACAGAATCCCAAGCTAGAGGCATTTCGTAAGGTAAGGACTTAGAGAAGCCATATTTCTGTGGATTTTTTGCTAAGATTGCAGCTGCAATAATTTTTGGAACATAATTACGTGTCTCTGCTCTAAAATTCTCTTTACCGTGAGCAAGCTCCCAAAAATTTCGACTTTTTTCTTTTCGAATCGCTCTTAAGACTCGTCCTTCGCCTGCGTTGTATCCCGCTGCTGCCAAGTACCAAGATCCAAAAATAACCTGTAGCTCCTTTAAGTACTGAGCTGCTGCATGAGTTGATTTAACAATGTCTTTTCTTTCATCAATCCAAAAGTTTACTTTTAATCCATAGCGCACTCCCGTGCCTTCCATAAATTGCCAAGGACCAACGGCTTTGGCGTGACTATACGCCTTTGGGTTAAAACCACTTTCTATCATTGAGAGAAAGATTAAATCCTCAGGAACACCTTCTTCTTTAAGAACTTGTTTCATGAGTGGAATATAACGAGTCGATCTCACAAGCCATTTTTCAAAAGTAGCGCGTCCTCTACCTGTAAAATAATTTATCCAAACTTGAACAAATTCATTGTACACCAAAGGAAAGGTCGTGCGAGACATTTGGTCCGCTTCCTTTTCCTTTGCGGATGCCTCTGGAGATACACTGACGTCACCTAAATCCTCAGGAGTTACATCCACATCCTCGGCGTCTACGTCTTTATCTTCTAAATCTGCTTGAGAAACTGCGGAATCTCCCGCATCGTTTGCGCTATGGCCGCGAATCGCGCAGCCAGAAAATTGCAGTATAAGTCCCAGAAGTAATAATCGTGCAAAAATCATCTTAATTATGAGTATAAGATGGAGTGCGCTCGACTTCTTCTTCAAAAGCGACACTTTTTAGTCGCTCGTCTCCCAATGTTTTTTTCATGTACTGTGTGACGATCCTGCGGATGTCATCCATCTGTATATTATTTAAATCGATTTTGAGGCGCTTAATGATCGGATTGAGCTCACGTTGCAGCTCCATAGTATCTAGCCCCGTTAAATCCATAAATAGCTCCCACACGCGTTGACACTTCTCCCCCATGTCACTGATCCCCCCAACTAAAGAGGCTAGTCAGCTAAACGCCAGGGCAAAATACGCGCCGCATCTAGAATCTCACTCGGCTAGCTTAAGTACAGGTAGAAGCTACTCTGAGCACTTACAATTTTTTTTATCGGTCGCTCCACAAGCACAAGCCTTCTCACCGGAAGCCTCACCCTTGCCACAACCACATTTTTCATGACCTGCTCCATGGTGACTTGCACAAGAAACAGAAAATAGAACAACAGCGACTAAGCTCATAATTTTTTTCATGACCGTTAGGATAACATGCTGTTTGCTTTTAGCGCTATCTGAGCGCCCCTAAATTTATCAGCTAATAACTATCCAGGGCCGTCAGGAATATGTGGGGGCAAGTAACTGGTCGTCGTTGCATCCGAAAACTTCGTTAAGTGGCCAAGCCATACAACTCGAATAGCTTTTGTGGGACCCGCTCTATGTTTTGCAACAATAATCTCTGCCTCACTTGGCGCTCTAGAATCAGTGTCTGGAGATTGTTCCCGGTGAATAAACATAACAACGTCGGCATCGGCCTCAATAGCACCGGAATCCTTCAAGTCCGAAAGCTGAGGTTTTTTTATCTCAGTTCCTCGTCTTGCAACTTCACGGTTCAACTGACTAAGCGCGAGCACGGGAACTTTTAAATCCTTTGCGATTGCCTTAAGGCCACCAGTAATTTGACCGACCTCCAAAGAGCGGTTCTCGGCAAAGCCACCTGATTTCATAATTTGGATATAGTCGACTACGACGAGGCCAAGCTCTGTGCCTTTGCCTTCCATTTGCAACATCGATTTTACTTTACGAGCTTCAGCAAGCACATCATAAGGAGTGATCACACTTCGATCATCCACATACAAAGGTGCCTCTTCACACTGTTCAGCCGCAAAAAATATTTCTTCAAAATCTTCTGCGCTCAACTTACCTGTTTTTATTTTATGTAAATCCACACCTGACACGAAAGAAATCATACGTTCGCAAACTTCTTCTTTAGTCATTTCAAGTGACATAAAAAGAACAGCTTTTTTTTGCTTCATCGCTGTGTGAACCATGATGTTCGAAGCTAAGGATGTTTTACCCATACCAGGTCTGGCAGCAAGTACAAGCAACTGACCTGGGCGCATGCCCAATAAACATTCATCCAAATCCCTAAGGCCTGTTTTTGAACCTACATCTAAAGCGCCTTGGTTGTCAGAGCGAAACTCTAAGTCTTTAAGCGTTTGAGTAAGAAGCGAACCAATTCGCTCCATCGAAGAATTTTTCTTTTCTTGGGTTGCTTCAAAAATTGTTTTTTCAATTTCTGCTGCGATGTCATTTGTTTCGCCTGCCTTGAGGGCAAGTCCACGGCAAAGCTCCCCTGCTTCGATGAGCTTTCGTCTCCAAGCAAGGTCGCGCAAAAACTTTGCATACTCCATGGCATGCAAAGCCGTAGCAGGACTTTGAGATATCTCAGCTAAATATTCCACCCCGCCGATACGTTCAAGTAATCCATTTTCTTTTAAATGGTTAGCAAGTGTTGTGAGTTCAACCGGAATTCCTTTAAACGAAAGTCCGCGCATACCTTCAAAAATTACTTGGTGCGCGGGCAAAAACATCATCTCTACTTGAAAGACGCCTTGAATTTCTAAAAGACAGTCATTGGAAAGTAAGACAGAGGCTAAAAGAGCTTTTTCTGTATCAAGGTCGTGGGGCCTATCCCCAATTTTAAAGGCCATGGGAGTGCGATCACGCCCGCCACCATTTCCACCACCTCGCTTGGGCTTACCCCCAACAATTTCCAATGCCATTGATGATCAACATAGCCTTTGATGCATAAGTGTTAGCAAGGGAAAAAATGAAAAAACCCTTACATGACTTCATGTCATGTAAGGGTTTCTATAAAATCACAAAGTTTTACTTAGACGTTTTTCTTAGAGGCCTCAGCTTCGATCTTTAAAGTTACTTGAGCCTTCATTCCACCTACGAGTTTAATCATAATAGGATAGTCTCCAACCATTTTAATTTGCTGACCCATAACAATCATTCGGCGATCAACCTTATGACTTGCAGCCGCCAAAGCTTCTTCAATTTCTTTAGAGCTTACTGAACCGAAAAGCTTGCCATCATCGCCAACCTTTTTAACGATCTTAACGTCAATACCGTTTAAAGCATTCATTAGTTTTTCAGACTCTTCACGAACGGCTGTCTTTTTAGCTTCAATTTCTTTTTGCTTATCTTGGAAAAGCTTTAAGTTCGCAGGAGTTGCACTTACAGCTAATTTCGTAGGAAGTAAGAAATTCCTAGCGTAACCAGGTTTAACGCTAACGATGTCGCCCGCTTCACCGAGGTTCATGTAACTTTCTTTAAGAATTACTTTCATGACTGTTCTCCTTCAGAACCAGAAGAACTTGTAGTAGGTGCCGCTGTTGCAGGCGCTCTTTCAGTTCTTTCTCCACGATCACCTCTGTCACCACGATCTCCGCGATCGCCTCTATCTCCACGAGGCCCGCGAGACCTACGAGGATCTCTCCACTCACGAGGCTTATCGCGCTCATTTAAATCTTTAGCAAAAGTTGCTCTTAACGGAGCGTACTCTGCACTTGTCTCATCTGTACGAATTGTCATCTGACGAAGAACAAATTCGTTAATACCAAGTCCACGAACAAGTTCGTCAACTCCAGTAGGCTCAGATTTGAATCGGAAATAAGTCCATTGTGCACGTGGCTCTTTTTCAATTGGATAAGCTATTTTAGCCTTGCCCCAATCATCATTGTAAAGCCATTCACCTTTACCTTCTTCTGTAACGGCTTTCTTAGCGCGCTCTAGAAGACTATTGAATTTATCTTCGGGCATATCTACTTTTGTTAAGCAGATGGTTTCATAGTTACGTACTTTTGTTGTCGTTTGAGCCATTCTTTTTTCCTTAAGATCCATAAGAGTTAGCAAAGCCCCCTCTAAGAATCAACCAGTTAAAAGAGAGCTTTCTCAACGAGAGAGATAAAGGCCTTGCCACTCCCTGGGAGCGGGTGCCTCTAGGTGCAAGGATTGGCCACTTCGAGGGTGCCTAAAATGCAGCGCCCTTGCGTGAAGCGCATGAGCATCCAATACAAGGCGTGGGCGCATGTGAGCTGGCAGCCTAAAACCCGGCAAACCCGCTTCATCTTCCAAAAGGGGCTTCCCACGCGTCAGTTCAATAAAAATCTCTTCAGAGGGATCGTAGAGCTTATCTCCCACTAACCCGCATCCAATATGGGCCATATGAACACGTATTTGATTTGTTCTGCCCGTCATAGGTCGACACTCCACCAAGGACACAGGCCACGTATCAGACTTTTGTTTATTTCCAGCTACTTGGGCTTCTAGGCCCTTCCAAGGAGGTGGCATCCAGAGCCCATGAACCCAGTTTGTCTGTAAGGTTCGATATTTTGTTTGAGCTCTTTTCGACCCCGAAGCTCCCACAACTTGTTTTATACGTATCCGCGAAAGCTCGGTATTTCCCTTTGGTACCGGTCCCATAGGAGCATCCACAGAGCCGCTCCCTGGTTGCGGCTTGCCCCAAACAAGGGCCCAATAAGTTTTCTCAACTCTTCCCTCATAAAACGCCCAATACATTTTTTCTTTAGCGAGAGTACTTTTTGTCAAAACACAGAGCCCAGAAGTCTCTCTATCCAAGCGATGGGCCAATATAAGGCGATCATTATTTTTTTGTTTTTTAAGAAGATTAACCAGCGTGTTGCGACTGTATTTTCCAGAAGGATGCACGGGCAAGTGAGCTGGCTTGTTCACTACAATTAAATCCTCATCTTCGTACACAATGGGGATTCGAGTAGGAACCTTGGGCTCTGGCTTACGATCTGCGAAATATATGATTTCATCGCCCGCTTTAATAGGACTCAAACCTTCAACGGGGCGCTGCCCATTCAGCGCAATTTTTTCGGCGTCGACCATACGCTGCCAGTCAGACTCTGCGTAATAGGTAAAGCGACTTGAGAGATACCCCACAAGGGTCATGCCCTCTGCTTTAAGAGGGACTCGGCATTTAAATGTCTCTTCCTGACTCATGAGTAATATTTTTGAGAGCATAGCGTGTAGCTCGCAACATGTCACGCAACGCGTAAAGGACCGTCAGAAAGCGATATGAGACTTTCTTATTCTAACCGTGGTGAGAACACGGGGGTCATGTTACAAAAGTTAAATGATTGTCAAGCCCGGTACCCCTGTGCCTTCTGCACGGGTAATTGATCAAGCTGTAGCTGTTTTGCAACGTGGAGGCCTTATCGCCTTTCCAACTGACACCGGGTACGCCATTGGTTGCGACCTCTACAGTAAAAAATCTATAGACAAAATCTACTATATTAAAAGAAGAGATCGCAAAAAGCCCTTGAGCTTTATTTGTGCAGACCTCAAAGAATTGAGCCAATTTGCAGTGGTAAGCAACCGAGTTTATCGCGACATGCGACGACTCCTTCCTGGTCCTTATACTTTTGTTTTACCTGCAACACGTCTCGTCCCGAAACTTCTTGTAAGTGCTCGAAGCAGCGTAGGGATCCGCGTTCCCGCAAACCCTATCGTACAAGCCCTCGTCGCGGCTCTTCACCACCCGATTGTTGGTACTTCTTGTGCAACACCTGAAGGCGAACCCCTTACTGATCCCGCTGAAATAGAGCGTGTTTACGGAAAATCCCTACACCTTATTCTCGATGGTGGAATTGTTCCCAGTGAACCTTCTACTGTTATTGACTTTTCCGTAGCTGAACCAGTAATCCTACGCGAAGGAAAAGGAGCTGTTGGCGAAATACTCTCAGCAAAGTCTGACGAAAACACATAATCTGCATGAAAATAAAACGCTTTCCCACACGTCAAGATGATCACTTAGGCCGAAAATTTTATCATATGATGAGTGGGACCGTTGCTGCCTTTCTCTTTCTTCATGTTTTTGAACGAAGAGAAGCCGTGATCATCATGGCAGCACTCACAACTTTGACTCTCACAGTAGATATTCTTCGACTTCGCATTCACCGCTTGAATAAGTTTGTTCATAAAATGTGGGGCGGAGTCATGCGCAAGGAAGAGACTAAAAACTTAAGCGCTCAAAGTTTTTATATTATGGGAATGCTCTGGCTCGCCATTGCTTTTCCTAAACCGATTGTTGTCCACAGCTTACTTGTACTTGCATGGATGGATCCCATTGCGGGCTTTTTTGGCCTCCGCTTTGGAAAAACTCGTTGGCGCTCTGCAATTCCAAGTCACGTTACTGCTTCCTCTGGAGCTGCTACAATGTTTAGAAACAAAACTATCGAAGGTAGTTTTGCTGGATTCATCGCAGCCTTTCTTGCAGGTATTGTTGCTTGGACCGGACGCTGGGCAAGTGTCCCCGGCATGGAAAACGGTGGTGCCTTTTGGCCCTCACCTATTCAAGTTTTAGTTCTATCAAGTGTCGCCGCCCTTACAAGTGTTGCCGCAGAAGCATGGCCTTCACAATGGGATGACAATATTATGATCCCCTTTTGGACCTCGATTTCCCTCTGGGCCGCTGTTCAGGTTCTTGGAATCCCGACTATCTTCTGAATACGGCTCCACTCATGTTAATTTTTGGTTAAGGGTGAGTTTTTATAGAGAATATTCTTAAATAAATTCCGAATAAGTTACATGTTACGTGGCTTAGTTTATTCCCTTTTGTGGGGACTTCTTGTAATGCCACACCTTAGTTGTGCCGAAGACAAATCTCTCGTCCACAATGGTCCTGAAACAGAAGAGCCACCTAAAGACAACACACGACTTCCAGAAGATGAGCGTCGGCGAATTTTGGCCGAAAATTTAAAGTTCCTCCAAGAAAAATTTGCAAAAGTTCCCAATGAAGAAAAAAACAAACCCGTTGCACGCACAGAAGATGTGCGCGTTGAAACAGACAGGATCGTAGAAAACAAAAATGGAGAGGCTCTTCGAACTGCATGGACTGATAAAATCAAACCTGTAGAAGCTGAAGAAGTTGTAAACTTTACGGCTAAACAAGCAGAAGAGGCCATTAAGTCCGTGATGAAAGACAATGCGATTAGCGACGAATTTGCGGAGTTCACAAAACAAGCAAGTGACTTTGAAGATGCTCTCAAACTCCTCGACTCTAAAGGTAAGCTTGAATCTGTTGATCAACGAGTGAATAAAACTCAAACGGCCTCAGTCTATCTCGAAAAAGATCCTGCGCGTGTAGCCTACCTCGCAGCCGCTTTTAAACTTCGAAACGACATTCAAAATCAGAGAGAAAAAGCTACTCCAGTCGCAGACGCACAAAATGCCATTGATGCTTCTGGCGCAAACCTTAGATCTAGTCTTAATTCTGGTTTAAGCGATAACTATACTCACAACCCCTTGAGCATTCCCGATCTCGCATCACTCGCTGGCGGCTATTTAGATATTGCTGGAAAACAAATTGCAAACGCACGAAGTTCCTCTCAACTCCCAGAGCAAGACGCACTCAACCTCAGCACCCCATTCAAAGGAAACACAAATCTCAACAAACTTTTTGAAAACTCTCTTAACTCGGTCAACAGTCTCGACCTCAACAACAAAAGCTTAAGCGAACGCATTAAACCTTTTAAAGATCTGATTAGCTCGAAAGATTTTCTTGAAAACGGAAGTCTTCTCTTAGGAAAAGAAAACGCAGCCGCTCTTGTATCAGCTGTTCAAGCCGCTGATCTTTTAAACGAAGCCAGTGGAAGCGCAAATGAAGCTGCTACCGGATATCTCTCTGGCGCTTTTAACTTAGGAACTGGGGTCGCAGCCCCCCCATGCATCGGATGCGTAGAGATAAAAAACTCTCCCATTCTAGATGCCACAAACAAATACAGCGCTTCTGAGGAATTTGTAAGCCCAGCTACTCAAGAGTGGATAGATGAGGCAAGAGAACTCTCCGACAACGCGAACCGAAACAAAAACATGAATCCCAAAGAAGCTGCAGCTCTTAACAAGGGACGCGGCTCACTCGAGAAACTCATTAAAATCCTCACACTTTATAAAAGCGCTGGAGTCCTCAACATTGTAGACATTCCATCCAAAAGATCTATTTCTCAATACTACAAGAATGCCGCTGAAATGGCGGCTGGCGTTCTCTTCCAAGTCAAACACAGAAAAATACCCTCTCATTCTATTCCCGCAAAAGTAGCTCACTTTAAAAGACTCAAATCATCAGCATCTGAGCTACTTGAAAAACTTAAAGTGGCAAAAACCCCTAACCGCATTGAAAGTAATCTTAGAGACTTTTTTGAAAAAAGTAGCGGTGATCAAACTCGCGCCCTTTGGCGCGACTACGAAGCTAAAAACTACAAAAAGCTCCGTTCGCTCACTGCACAGATCATCATGACTCGCAGTATGGCTATGTTGAATGCCCCTTATTTTGAACAAGTAACGGTAGAGAGAGCCTCGTTGGCCTATCTCGTAAACCGTTCTTTTGAAAGTATTCGAGAACGTAAAGCTAAGGCACTCAAAGCCAAACAATTACAAATGGGAATATTAAAATTACCTGGAATTAAAATGGCTGACGAAAAAGAAAAAGTTAAAAATAAAAACGAGAAAAACGAGAAAAACAGACTTCCATCATTCACTGAAGAAGACTAACTCATCAAAAGGAATTCTTTTCGACAATACTTTGAGCGTATGTCTTCCAAGGCAAAAAACGAAAAACTTTTTTGATAATACCTTCTTCGTCTATCAAAAAAGTTACTCTATTTGACTTTCCGACAAGTGGCATTAAAACCTGATAGGCTTTAGATACTTTTTTGTTTGCATCCGAAAGTACCGCAAAGGGTAGCTTATACTTCTGGGTAAAGCTTTGCAGGGCAGAGACCTCATCTGTACTTACACCCAACAATGTAAATCCTTGATTCCTTAGTGAAGTATACTCATCCCTAAAACTACAAGCTTGAGCCGTACAACCAGGCGTAAAAGCTTGCGGATAAAAATAGAGGAGTATCTTTTGCCCTCTATACTGACTAAGAGTGTGTATTTTATGATCTGCTGCCTTAAGAGAAAAATCAGGTGCCACAGATCCTTCCGCTAGCCCCATGCCCAGTAAATTGCCAATACTCATACAATACGTTCCATTTGGAAATCAGCTTAGCGTTAAATGTTTTCAAGCCAAATTCAAATTTATGTATTTGTAAGTTTTCTTTGACTTCGTCAATCAAGGAATTCACGATAGAATCATCAACATGCTACTAGGAGCCGCTACTCTCGCACTTAACTCAGTTCTCGTAAAAAACTTATTAAGTAATTTAAAAAATCGCAGGCATCTTAAGAGTCACGAAGACAAAATAGCGCCGAGCACACTTAATGACTTTACACTTGCTATCCCTCTTCGAAATGAAGCTGCGAATCTAAAGAAACTTCTTCCGCTCCTATCAGCACAATATTCCACCCCAGCCCGCACCTTGTTTTTAGACGACCAAAGCACCGACGACAGCCTCGAGATACTCCAAGCTTTCCAAGAAAAAAACTCTCACGTAGAGATTCTCAACGGAACAAAGCCCCCTTATCCTTTTAACGGTAAGGTTTGGGCGCTCAAACAACTCTTAGAGAAAGTTGAAACGGAGTTTGTCATCTTTATGGATGCCGACGTTCAGATGACACACCCGCGAGCACTTTTTTCGCTTTCTGAAGAAGCCAGGCCCCTTAAACAAGGGAAGTATTCTTTCGCGAGTGTTTTTCCACGATCTAAAGCCAAGCTAGATACTTCAATTCTAGTGAATCAAATCTTTGTTCAGCTCTATTACTTTTTACCCGCTCACTGGACAGACTCTCAACTCATGACAATGTCCACAGGCTCAGGACGTGTCATGGTGATCAATGCACAAAAATTACGCGAGTATAATTTCCTAGACAAAATAGCAGACACAACACACGACGGACTTCGCCTTGCACAGCTCTTCAAAGCTAAAGAACGTTCTGTTGCCTTTTTTGATGGTGGTGCTTTTTTTCAATCCGACTACTACCCCTCGCTTGTAAGTGCATTCAAGGGTCTCTCTCGAAGCTCCTTTGAAACTCGACGCTCACAATGGGCAACGCTCGCTTTTTCTGTCATCGTATTCTGGGCCTTTGTGCTTCCTTTTGTTTTTTTACCCTTTGCGATTATTAATCCCTGCTGGATTGCAGCTCTATTTGTAATTCTTTGGGGGCAATACCGCCTTATGCAGGAACTTGATTTGAATCCTGTATTTGTAGCAACAACCCCCATAGCAGCCTCACTTCTTTGCCTCACACATCTCTGGGGCGCGATTAAAGATAAGATGGAAATTCAAGAAGAATGGCGTGGGCGCCTTTTACGTTAAAAAGGTAGCGGGCAACGTTCAAAAGGTCCCTGGCGCCTAACCTAAATTAACCTAAATTCAAAAGGTCCCTGGCGCCTAACCTAAATTGCCCTTACGTTTCTTGTAAATCAAGAAGCCGACGGCTCCCAATATCATAGCAGCGCCGAGGATATTCATCATCAAATCACCCGACGTACTCTCGGGCTCCTTGAGCTTGTCTTGTGTAGCAGTTGGTTTACGTTGGCCCATCGCTCCCGGTCTATTTCCAAATAGCTTCATGTTTTGACTACATAATTTCCTCAAACGCCTTGGGATCAAAACGTAATTCGGCAGACTCAACATCTTATCTAAGACTTCTGCCCATTTTGGAAAAACACTTTCAGCTACGTGGTACGAAATAAGGGCCGCAACTTGTTCCTTAATTGAAGTTACATAACGTGAGACAAAGCCTGGAACCTCAGAACCAATTTGTAAACTATCAACCCAAATCTGATCACCAATTTTCTTTTGCTTGGTATATTTAATATCTGTTGTATAAGAATTTCCCACCAAGTCACGCATCTGCTTGGGGCTCTTTAAATATTCCTCATATTTTGCAAGGCTATCGTCGTTTGGGTTTGCGGCCTTAGTCACCACTACCACAAGAGCCTCATTCCTTAAGTTCACATTCTCAGGTTGACACACCCAATCCAATTCTTCTTGTTGGCAATCCCAGTTGGGAGGAAGTTCTAAACTTACAAATTTACTTTTGAAAGTTTTAGCAGACGCTACAAAACTGAGAACAAAAAAGAGCGTGCCGTAAAACTTAAATCTCCCACAAGTCATATCTCTATTATTTATGATCTTAACCAATAAAGTCGAAAATATTTTGACGATTTAGGAGATATACTCTCATTTTAACGCTGTTTTAACGAAATTTTAATACTGGTAGCTAATGTAGAGGTGCAAAGAGTCTTGCCAACAAATTCTCATCAACACTTACGTAACGGGCAAAAGGATAGTCTCCCCCCACCCTTAAGGGGAGCGGAAAGCCGGTCTCTAAAATTATCCTTGAACGCTCTTTATCAACTTTTTTAGTATCAACTTCCTCTCCCAAAAATAAGTTCACTCCACAACGAGCAGGTGCAATAGCCGAAAACCTCTTTGCTTGTGCCCTTAATTCTCGATAACAAAGCTTCTGAACAAGTTCGCGGCAAAGCTGTTTTCCGAGAATATCTTTTGTTTCAATTTTCATGCGACAAAAAACAGATTCTCCACGGTACTCAGAGCCACCTAGATCCACACTCGAAAGGGTAGCCTTGTAAGGCAAGGTAGCCCCCCCATCTCTTTTTAAAAAAGACATAATATGAGGAAGATCCTCTAACTTGTCTGCCTCAACCTTAAGGCGAAGAATTGCCTCAGCATCTGCTTTCGTTATCCAATCCTCAAAAGGAGGTATTTCATAACGATCAGACAATCCCTCTTCCACAAAAATATTAGGGGATTTAAATGAAAGTTCAATAATTGAAACGAGCCCTTTTTTTAAAAGAGAATATTCATCTTCGAGTGGAACGTAGACATGAAAAAATGGAGAGATCTTTTTTTCTTTTTTCTTAAAGCGATCGCATTGCATGAATGCAAGTAAAGAAAGCCCCACAATAAGAAGCTTAGATACTTGCCAATTCCTCATGTACTAGATTTATCGCATTTCCCAGCTTTGGGGCAACCTTAACTCTGTACAAAGTGAATCGAGGGTTCTCGCTTGCTCAGAGTATTTTTCATAACATGCTTGGATCTTCTCCATGTCAGCATCAGCCTCAAGGTAACACTGGTTAATATCTGTATAGATCCGAGAAGTATCAAGCCCCAAAAAGCGACGGCCATCCTGAACCCTCGCATAAGGCTTTAAAAAGGCATAGATATCTGCCCGTGCGATTAAGGTTCCCATCGACTGCAACTGAGTTAAAGTAGCAACTGAAACCCTTTTTAAAACCTCAGCATAACTTCTAAAAGACTCAAAATAGCCCTCTGAAGCTATTATCTTCTGCAGTTTAGGTTCAAAACTCGCAATTGTCTTAGTTTCACGCAGCGTAGTTTCTAAAAATTTCTCATCATTTAAAAGACGCGAAATTAAAAGCTCGTTATCTTGAAATAATAGATCTTCAGAACTTGGAGAACTCAAACGGGTTTTAACAAAATCTCTTAAGAAATCTAAGGTTGTATCCTCTGCTTCAACAATTTCTCGTTTTTCCTCTTCACCCTCATAAAAGATTCTCAAATAGTATTTAGGAAAAACCCAGGTCTCCTTACCCATATCTGCAACGGTATTAAATCTTACATTCCGATACAAATCAGTTAGGTAATCGCCACGACCTCTTACACCAAAGGCTTGAAAAACATTTTTTCCTACAAAACGATAATCTTTATCTAGTTGTGAAACATACCAATCCCTATCTTCTAAACTTATCTCTTGCCCCATCAATAGAGCTTCTGCAATTCGATCTACATTTCGCAAGCTATCGAGACTTGACTGAGCCTTGTACCGCTTTCCTCTCAAAACCAACTTCAGCTTACGCAAGCTTTCTGCTGTATCACGAGATGCAATATGTGTTTTTGCAAAGCTCTCTGAACCTGAAGCCCAAACACGCGTAACTGCCATGGGATCATACTTAAGAGAATAAGGAGTTCCCTGAAAATCAAATTCAGCGGTGTTCGTCGCAAGCATTTCATTCGGGTTAAAACCAGCCAAACGAAGTGAATAACGGCCCTCTGGAGTTTTCTCTAAAGTCAAAAATTCTTTAAGCATATTCTGATTGAAAATTGTTTGTAATGTTTTCTTTTGCTCGGGGCTATAAGAGCGTGAATAGTCTCCCGAGACGCCTTTAATTACAGCAAAACTTTGGGGAGTTAAGCGATTCCCCAAATCAACAACCGCATTCATTCCAAAAAGCTTAAGTCCCTTAACGGAGTCAGAATTCGGAAGATACTTTTGCTGAGAAACTTCAGGTGGATTATCTTCCCCATTAGAATTATTTTTCTTCCCTATGAAAGAAGCAGGATATGTCTTGTTGAGAGAGCCCCTACTGTGTTCCATCGCATTCTCGAAACTACCGAAGTAAAGCTTAGTTTCTAAATCACTAAAAACACCCGTATCGGACAAAGGTGAAAGTTCCCGATCCAAGTCACTTAGGCTATGAAGTTCAAATCCTTCTGATTCGGACATGTCACAGTCCGCTTCTTCAATTCCTAAATTTTCATTATAAAAAACAGAAGCTCCCATATAGAGCCTGTAAGAGACTTCACCCTCAGGGCTTTTCGTTTTAAATACATGAATAGGATGAATCGCTGTCATGTAGTTCCATTCACTTCGGGTGCGCATACTCTTTAATGGAATCCCATTGTCGTCTAATGCAAGCTTAACCAAATGACGCGTTTTGGGGTTGAGAGAGAAGTAAAGATACCATTCCTCTGAAATAGGAACTTGCTTTCCTGTTTTAGGAAGCGTCAGCATGTAAATTACCTGATCTCTAGAATCATCATTTCCTCTTGTATAAACAGTGCCTGCAACAAGCTCTGTAAAATCGACATAAGTCCGAGGCCACTCCCAATCGCTTTTCTGCGAATCCCAATTGCGCTCTACAATCTCTTGACCAAGTTTAAAAACACCGTCCTTCATGTAACAAATGTTTTCCCAGGCTCCAGAGCAAAGCTCCATAACCCTGCCCCTATTATCAACGTAACCAACACTTACTTTTTGATCTCCGAGTTTCATGAAGATCAACGATCCCAGGGAGTCTCCAGGAACAAGTTCGCGAGCTATTTGCACAAAACGCTGATTAATAAGAGGAAGCTCTTCTCCATACTCATCCTCTAAGTCTTTGAGCTCGGCGCTCGCAGTTGACTGAAGCGCGAGACTTAATTCGAAACTATTTACAAGCAACGATGCTGAGCTTTCTCTAAAGCGAGAAAGGGCGCTCAAATCACTAGGGCACGCTTTTTGATAAAGTTCTATGCGAGCAGTTTGACCATTTGAAACTTTCACAAAACACAAGTCAGATTTAATGAGCCCTTGAGTTGCTCCCGAAGCTATTTTTTGTTGAATGTGCCAGTTCAAAACACCTTGGCTGTTTCGCACAACGTTGTTGAAAGTAAGCACACTGAGATCTTCCGAGTGAGCCACAAAACTAAGAGAAAAAAGAAAGAAAATGAATTTAAATCTTTGTGTTTGCACCGTTCGCCAAGCTAAACAAGATAACGCCTCGAGTCAAGCTTAGGGCACGCCCTGTTCCAGCAATTATCTAGCTTGCTTTTCTTTATCCTGAGCCTCGCGGCGACGAGCCGCCTCTTCTTGAGAATCGCGTCGGGCTGAGTCCACAAACTCCAAGCTAATCTCATCAGGTTTAAGGTAACCCAACTCCCTAATTTTTTGCTCTTTAATAAGGTCTGATCGTTGAAAGGCCTTTATCTCGGCTTCCAAGTCAGCAAGCCTCTCCTTGGTGTCCTGCATTTCATTTTTTACTCGTCTTATATCTTGCTGAATAAGTATCCACTGAACGAATCCCCTCGGTGATAATAAGTTAAGAAGTAAAAAGGCTGCTAAAAAAATCAGAAGCTCCTTATAGGTCCACTTCTCAATACTAAAAAACCGCTTTAGAGCATCCATATTACTCAACTATTTCTCCGTATTTTCTCATAGCAATTGTATTCGAAGTTCCCTGTTTTTGAGAAGTAGGTATGCCTGCAACAAAAACAGAGGTATCTCCTTTTTTAAGTATACCCAAACGTCCAAGCTCTGCAGCCATATCATCAAATACAGTATAATCCTGACTTTTGATTTCTTTCCAAGGCACAACAAAAACGCCTTTTGAAAGCGCTAATTGTCTCCGAACTTTTTCACTCTCAACAAAAGCATAAATACCAATTGAGGGCTGAAATCTTGCTAGGTTACGAGCTGTATGCCCGCTACGAGTTAAACACGTTAAAGCCTTTGCATTCACTTGCTTTGCTAGAGATACTGCAGCTGACTCTAAAGGCGCTTTGGCTTCATGAACATTATCACCCGACTCTGAGCTTATTAAATACTGCTCGGCACTCTGAATAATTCGATCCATAGTTTCCACAACTTTTAACGGATACGCTCCACTAGCTGTTTCGTTCGAAAGCATTAGCGCGTCAGTGCCGTCAAAAACTGCATTTGCAACGTCAGAGGCCTCAGCGCGACTCGGCGTCGGCTGAAGAACCATACTCATTAACATTTGTGTTGCTGTGATTACTGGCTTGCCACTCGCTCGAGCTTTTTTAATGAGCCTCTTTTGCTCGAGTGGAACTTTTTCATTTCCAATTTCAACTCCCAAATCACCGCGTGCAACCATAATTCCATCTGCAGCTGCCAGTATCTCATCAATGCGCTCGATTGCTTCAGGCATTTCAATTTTTGCTATTACCTGAATCCCCGAGCCCTTACTTTGAACATACGTTTTTAAATTCTTAACTTCCTGTGCGGAGCGAACAAAGGAAAGAGCAAAAAAATCTACCTCGTGCTCCACACCAAACTGAATATCTTCCCAGTCTTTTTCTGTAACAGCACTCGCGCTCAATTTAGCTCCAGGAAAATTCACCCCCTTGTGAGAGTTAATGGATTCCCCAAAAACTACTTTTGTTTCAACGAGATTTTTCGTCTTATCTGTTTTTACAACATCCATCCGAGTGAGACCGTCTTCGATGAGAAGTACATCTCCAACTTTCAACTCAGAGGCCAAACGCGGGTAAGTAATGCCTAGTGGTTTTGTGGATGTCCCGTCTCCCTGCAACAAGCGATCTGAAGTTCCACAAAAATAAAAACTCTGTCCACGCGACAATGCCGTTAAGCCCGGCAAAATACTTGTTCTAATTTTGGGCCCTTGCAAGTCAGCCAAGATCGCCACATCACGGTGAATTTCTTTTGAAGCTTTGCGGATCCACTCAATTGATCTCAAATGTGTTTCATGATCGCCATGAGAAAAGTTCAATCGAACAACATCGACTCCCAATAGTAGGAGCTCTCGAAGCATTTCGTAATCTTTAATAGCAGGCCCAATGGTGGCAACGATCTTGGATTTTCTATAAGAGGCTTCTCACAAAGCTCTATTTTAGCAGAGTTATCGGGTCATGAAATTGGCAGCTCAGTTTTATTGAGATAATCTGCACTGGATTGAGACACGTAGCTAGGCTTTTTCTTGCACTTTGCTTTATCTGCGTACAATTGCCACTCATTTTCTGCTTGCCCCAAGATGCAATGAATGAAGCACAGAAATATCTGAGTACTCACAAAGACTTATTCAAAAAATCAAAACTATCTTGTCGTAATTGATTACTCCCAAGCCTCTAATGTGAAACGTTTTCATCTATACGATCTCAAAGAAAAGAAAACTAAAAGCTATCTCGTAGCCCACGGTAAAGGCTCTGATCCCAAATACACCGGCAAGGCCACCCTATTTGGTGACAAAGAAGGGTCCAAGATGACCCCTCTTGGCTTTTTTAAAACAACAACGACTTATGTCGGACAAAATGGATACTCCCTCAAACTTGAAGGCCTAAGCGATAGCAATAAAAACGCGCTCTCTAGACTTATTGTCATTCACGGAGCCCACTATGTTACTGAAAACAGAAAGATTCTTGGAAGAAGCTGGGGTTGTCCGGCACTCGATTTGAAGTATGCAAAAGAAGTTATTGATAAAATTAAAGGTGGTGCACTCATTTATTCCATTCAATAACGGACCCAGCCGCCAACTCCTGTAAATACGATTTATCTCGAAAGCTCGGTACAAAAGACCTAATAAAGCTGAATGCTTTCAAGAAGAGACTTTCTAAAGCAAGGTGCCACCCTCTCTGCTCTTGCATTCGCCTTTAGCCCTTTTAAATATCTTTGGGCAGATGCGCGTAACTGGGCAGAACTCCGAGGCCTCTTAAGCGGAACAGGTGCTGAACTTTGTTTTCCGGGTGAAAATAATTACTCCTCTTACAAAAAACTTTTTAATTTACGCCTGACACCAGCACCCGCTGCAATCCTCAGAGGCTCCTCTGAAGTTGCCATACAAAGAGCTATTGAATGGTGTTCTACAAACGATATTCCCGTACACTGTCGCTCGGGTGGGCACTCCTATGAGGGCCTCAGTTCTGGTTCAGGGCTTGTAGTAGATATGCGCCCCTTTCAAAAACTCAATATCGACACAGCAAACAATCGTGCGCAAATTGGCGCCGGACACTTACTTGGATCTCTCATAGAAAAACTCTTTCGCAATGGATACGCGATCCCTACGGGCTCTTGTGCAACAGTTGGCCTTTCTGGATTAACCCTTGGGGGCGGCGTGGGCCTTTCTGCAAGACAGTGGGGACTCACATGCGATCAAGTAAATTCATTTAAAGTTATTCTTGCTGATGGAAAACTTGTAACAGCAAGCTCTCAAGAAAACCCTGACCTTTACTGGGCTTTACGTGGAGGCGGTGGTGGTCAATTCGGAATCGTGACTGAATTCGACTTCTCGCTCAAGCGTGCCTATGAGGTTTACACTTTTGTACTTAAGTGGCCTCGCTCCCAATACAAAGAAGTCCTTGAAAACTGGCAGCAGCAAATTCAAACAGGATCAAAGCAAGTCACCTCAATATTTAAACTCGTAGGCAACGCAAACGGCATGGGTGATGTGAAAATTGTGGGACAAGTTTTAAGTCGCGACAACCTTCGCGCCCCGACTGAACAAGAAGCCCGCGAACTTATTCGTCCATATGTCGTGGGACGCCCAAGCCAAACCAATCTTCAAAGAAGAACTTTCTTAGATGCTGCTAACTATTTTGCAGGTGGTGAAGATCCCCCTGTGAAATTTAAAGCTAAATCAAGTTACGCCTACAAAGCACTAGATCGTGATGCGATGTCAGCTATTCAAAGTGAACTCGACAATATTCCTTCTGGATCAACGGTTGCCTTAATGTTCGATAGTGACGGCGGCGCTGTTGCAGACAAATCCAGCGAGGATACTGCATTTTTTCACCGTAAAGCGCTCTATAGCGTTCAATATTACACTCAGTGGGGAGGCGCCACCTCATCCTCTCAACAATTGAATCTCATGAACAGGATTTACCAAAACATCAACCCTCATTTCTCGGGTTATTGTTATTATAACTATTGCGATGCTGATCTCGACAGGCCTCTCTCAAGATATTTTGGAGACAACGTTCAACGCTTAAAAGAAATCAAAGATACTTACGATCCGAATGGCCTCTTTCAAAATGCTATTCAAAACTTTTCATCGAGATAAGTTCGTGCGTAACTAAAAGAAAATTGACCACTTTGACGTAAGCACCACAAGTTCAACCTGTACCCTACTCTCTAAAATTATTAAACTGCAGGGGGATTCCAACCTTGTCTTCTTGGGTTCGTAAAAAGGCTATGGCCTCTTGCAGTTCATCTCTACTTTTAGAAGAAACTCGAACACGGTCGTCATTGATCTGAGCCTGGACTTTTTTCATTTCCTGTTTAAGCACAGCTACACTTTCCTTGCCTGTTTCTTTTGTAACTCCCGCAGCAACTGTTGCAACAAGTTTTATACCCGATCCGCTCGATTTTTCTTCTTTGCCATACTCTATCGCTAACAAAGGAACACCCCTGCGAATAAGCTTTTCATGAAAAATATCTTTTACTGGTTCAATCTTCGAGGCCTCACTACAAAATATTTTAATGGCCTTCTCTTTTTGGTCCATCGTGATTTCAGTTTTTATCCCCTTAAAGTCATAACGGTTAATGATCGCTTTAAGAGTTTGGTTGATGGCATCGTCCATAGATTGCCAATTGATTTCGGATACAACGTCAAAAGAAGGCATGACTCATCGATAATGCAATTCAGTCCGAAGATCAAACAAGATTAAAAACTGCTTACTCGAAGCTTGCTTCGCCTGACCCAACTTCAGTGTCATTTACTAAAACTTTATATGTAATAGGAAACGACTTTGAGAGCATTGCACTTACCCCACAGTATTTTGTCTGAGATAACTTAACAGACTCCACTGCTACGAGAGGATCGACTTCACCTTCAATTTTAAAAACTAATTCCGCACTAGAAAAAACGACAGGGTGTCCTTCTCCTGTTGGAACATTGGCTTCAATGTTAAAACTTGTAAAATTCTGTTTGTGCTTTTTCAAAAGAGCCAGCACATCCATCCCCGTACATCCACAAAGCCCCGCAACAACTAACTCCTTAGGGGTCATTGCAGATCCCTGACCAAAAGGTGGATGAGCATCCATTGTGATTTGATTTTCAGCAGCTTGTGCCTGAAGCTTCATTTTCTCGGTCCACTTAACTTGAAGTTTTATGCTCATTTGTTTACTCCTTCTTCACTCACTTTTTTTCTAAAAGAATCACTTGAGGACTACTTTCTTTCACTAAAAAAAGCTTCCCATCAAAACGCTCCAACACGGTGTTAGCATGAGGTGCGGCCAAGTCTTTATCGATGAGTTCAAAATACTCCCCATTTTCCCTGAGTAAATAGACAACGCCACTTTCTCCATGAAAAAGCGAAATGCCCGCTGAAATGAGTTGAGAGTTAACTTCGCTCATTTCCTCTTCTAATTCCTCGAGTTCCTCTTGTGCCGTGTCCTCACGTGAGTTCATTAACAAGAGTTGCCTAATCCCCGTTAAGCTCAGCAAAGTGTACAGCCCATATCGCTTACAGGCTTCGACCAAAAAGTTTTTCATATTGATAAGCTGAGCTTGTCGCCTCAAATCTTTGGCCTCTTGAAGTGAACGCACTCGAGCTAATCGGTTTAGATTGTGCGCTGGCACCAAAGAACCATCTGCCATTTTTGAAGAAGCAAATGGTCTCATAAAAAACACATAGTCAGAAACCAAAGTTCCACTAAGCGAAGCAAAAACAGGCCGTTGACCCAAAACACCGATTTCCTCTTGATCAAAAGTAATTACTTTTCGCTCACCTTTATCAGAAATAAACAATAACGATGCTAAATGCGCACTGGGCTTATAATCTTGCGCCTCAAATCGATACACCTCGTAACTCAATTGAAGCATTCCATACTCTGAAGAAAAGACTCCAGGCACGGCGAGGGTAAATCTAGAGCCATCTCGGATATGTCTGTAATCTGGCGCCATTGGATTCGCCCCAGTTTGTTGAATGAGCTCCAGCAAAGTAGCCTCAATTTCAACTTTAGTTCCACCGCGAAAGTCTACTTTCTCAAGCCCTCCAAGCTGACTTCTACAATCCGTAGACCAAGCGGATCCCATGCTTACAAGCAAATAGAGAGTAAGAAGCTGCACCTTCATGAATTGACTACCTTTATTCAAGTCTTAGCCCCTTGCAAAGAATTTCCTCTTCGCCTTGGCCCAGAAAAATGATTGGCAGCCACATATCCCCTATGCTTTAAAAGTTCCGTGACAAAAACCCTTGTATGGAACCTTGGCAAGCTTCTTCAGCTCATCGCTCTTATTCAAGCTCCCTATGCACTCTATATTGGAGTTTCTACAAATGACGCACGCTTAGAATTAAAATACCTCATGTTAGCTGTTGTGCAGTTTCTCTTAGGCCTTGGACTGGTACAATGGTCATCTAAGGAATGACGATTGCAAGCAAGAATTCACGCATTGTTTTAGGACTCGATCCAGGAACTCGAAAAACAGGCTATTGCGTTTTAGAAATCACCCAACAGGGTACCCAAACATTAAAAATCCTAGACTGGGGCGTTTGGCAACTTGCACCCACTCTAAGCTTAGGTGAAAGACTTGAACGACTCTTTGAAGAATCTTCCGTTGTTATCAAAAAATGGAACCCACACATTGTGGGAATTGAAAAAGCCGTCGTCTTTAAAAACATCCCCTCCTCTCTCACTTTGAGCGAAGCCCGAGGTGTCCTACGCCTAGCGGTTTACACTCATCTTGGAGAAGCCACAAAGCGTCTCGTGGAACTAAGCCCAACGCTTATTAAAAAAAGTAATACCGGCAAAGGCGTTGCCTCAAAGGACGACATCAAACGGAGTCTTGGATTTCGTTGGGGATTAAACTTTGCGTCAGAGGAATATTGTAAATTTTCAAGCGACGCTTTTGATGCACTCGCTATTGCCACAAGCGCTGCGGTTGTTCATAACAGAACTAATGGCTTCAAGACTCGGTCCCCTTTATTCTCTCCACGCGGTCGCAAGAAAAGATTGGACTTCGAACCTACAAAATGAAACTCAAGTCGTAGTTGAAAGCGGCCAACAAGCCTTTGTCATCGAAGTCTTAAGTGAAAGCTTTCGAAATAAACTCCTCGCTAGTGGCGAAGCTCAATGGATCTTTTTCGGCCAACTCTTAAGAGAAGACGAAGAAATTCTCTATGCCTTTGAAAACCCGAAAGAGCGTACGCTTTTTGAAGAGCTTCGCAGCATTGATGGCATTGGTCCCAAGAGCGCAGCCCTCTTGGTTGGAAAACTTGGCCTCAGTGGCTTTCGCGAAGTCATTCAAAATCCCAAAAGTATTTCTACTGTGAAAGTTTCTGGCCTTGGTCCTAAAAACTTGGAAAAGATCTCCCTAGGGCTTAAGCAAAAGAAAGAACACTTCTTGGGAATTGTTGGGATACAAGTTGGCTCAGAAAGTACCGCGACCACAACTGACTTTGATTTTGGAAGTGATCGTCAAGATTTAGAAAAAGCCCTCATACAATTGGGAGTAAAACCCATCGAAGCCCGTGAACTTTTTTCTAAAATGTGCAAAGAGAACCCTGACTTTATTGAAATGCCCCTCACTCAACTTTTACAAGAAGCCCTTAAATGGTGGGGCAAGGCCCGTTCACCCAGTTCAGGTCTGAAAGAGAAATCGCTATGAAAGAAAAACTTCCACTCGCAGATTTAAACTTAAACACTGAAGAAATCTCTATTTCAGAAAATCAACTTCGCCCCCAAAATCTGAGCGAATACATTGGGCAAAAAAATGTAACGAGCCGCCTAGAGGTTTTCCTGGCGGCGGCTAAAAAAAGAAAAAGCTCACTCGATCACGTTTTACTCTCAGGACCTCCTGGCTTGGGTAAAACTACACTCGCATTTATCATTGCCAAAGAACTTGGCGGACAACTTCATCAAGTTCCCGGCCCTAGCCTTGAGCGTTCCGTAGACCTACTTGCGATCTTAAGCAGCCTTCAAGCAGGCGACGTTCTTTTCATAGACGAAATCCATCGCTTGAATGCCACTATTGAGGAAAGCCTCTATCCCGCAATGGAAGATCGTCGCATTCAAGTTGTACTTGGAGAAGGCTCTTCGGCTCAAGCCGTGACACTTCCCCTACAGCCCTTCACTTTGGTGGGAGCTACGACTCAGGCAGGAAAGCTCACAGCACCTTTGCGCGATCGATTTGGAATTCATTTCAATCTAGATTTTTACGAAGAAGATGAAATGTGCGAAATTCTCACGCGCTCAGCTGAAATCTTAAAAATAAACTTAAGCGAAAAAGAAATTCTAAAAATTGCTGCGCGATCAAGAGGAACACCTCGAGTAGGCAATCGCCTTTTGAGTCGCGTAAGAGATTTTGTAGAAATTTCCAGAGATGCTGGCTCGTCAATTTCATCCCAAGCCAAAAACGTGGTGAACACAGCCAGCAAAGGGAAAAGTGATGTGGTTGATGCTGCCTTAGATTTTTTAGATGTTGACCTTCAAGGGCTACAACCCCTAGATAGGCGCTTTTTAAAAATCCTCATCGAAAATTTTAATGGCGGACCTGCCGGGATTGAAGCTCTTGCTGCGAGCTTATCTGAAGACCGCAGAACCCTAGAGGAGCTTGTTGAGCCCTACTTGCTTAAAATTGGCTATCTCATTCGTAGCTCTAGAGGCCGCATGGCCACTCCAGCTGCCTATGTGCACCTTGGACTCAAAGTGCCAAAAAATGCCCCCGAAGCCAGCGTTCAAGAGCCCCTTATTTAGACAAAATTAACTTCTGCTTAAGATCAGGGACTTCGTGAAGCCAAAAGATTGATTTTTGATACGTTTTTGCAACATAGAATTATGGCTATGTCGTTCTTCTTTGAGTCTTGGGACTAAGACGCGATAAGTTAAACATATGTTGGGTAGCAATTCAGAATTGAAGGAGGCAGCTGCGCCTTCTCAAACACACGAGAAATCCCCCAACAAAACTACGCCCGCACCCACCACTGACACAGTAACTACTGGAAATAACTCAGCTTTTAAAAACTCTATTCTTCTTACTGAGAAAAATGGAGTTGGAATTCATACTGGACGACAAAGTAGCGTAAGCATCCTAAGAGGCGCTCACGAAGGCATCCACTTCAACTTTGAGGCCGATGGCCAAGCCTACGATTGCCCCGCTCTATGGGAACGCCTCAGCGGCACGACACGCACAACAGCACTTGTTCTACGTGGCGAAAGCCGTCGCAAGATTCAAGTGGCAATGATTGAACACTTTATGGCTGCCGCTCACATCTGGCGCCTCGACCAAATCCAAGCAAAGATAGCCTGTGAGCTTGGCGAAGCTGATACTGTAGAGTTTCCCATCCTCGATGGAAGTGCTCTTGAATGGTGCACCTCTTTAACAGCAACAACTCGCGTTCCAAATGAACAAGCCGTTTGGGTAGTAACTCAAAACTATGAGCATGTAGATGGTGATCGAAGAATCTCTTTTAATCCCACTAAAAATCCCGTCACAGAATATTCCTTTGAAGGACTCTTTGGTAAAATTCATCAAAAGACAGCTTTCACCATGGAATGGCTCAGCCCTGCAGAATCTCAACTCAACTTTTTAAAGCGAATTGCACCTGCGAGAACATTTGGGTTTCTTCAAGAGATTGAAGCTCTTCGTGCCCGTGGCCTTGCACTCGGTGGAACCCTCGACAACGCCCTCGTAATTGATGGTGAAAAATTTATCAACAAAGGTGGCGAACGCATTGAGAATGAACTCGCTTCTCACAAGCTTCTTGATGCTGTAGGTGACTTAGCTCTTGCCGGCAAACCTATCATTGGAAAAATTGATCTCAAAGCTTCAGGCCACGCCTTTCACTTGAGCGCACTCCGTGCAGCTTTTGAAAATGGCTGCCTGCAACCTGGCTTCTTAATGGCAGATGGCCGTACCATTGTAGCCTGCTCTAACAAATAGCGCCAACAAGTAACTCTAATACAAACTGTTTAATTTAAGCTTGCGTAACTACGCTTCAAAGAACCAATCTTCCAGCGAACTGCTTTCTCCTCAAACATAGAAAGTTCTTTCTTCTTTAGCTTTTCTTCAAGCTTAACAATTGCTTTTTTCATATATTCCAACGCCATTGCATTATTAGGATCAAGTTCCAATGCCTTTTCTGCCAAAGAAAAAGCTTCTTTAATTTGCGACTTTGCCTTATCGTTTGTGAGAGTTTCTTTTATGACTAAGCCTGGCTTGAGTGATGACAAATAAGCTCTAGCTATCAAAAAATCTGCCTTTTCAACTTCTCCCAAACCCCAAAGAGTTTCCTCTATGCTCGATAGTCCTTTTGATTTTCTGGTCTGATTATAAGCCGTATAATCATCTAGCGACTTAATTTTTCCTGCGTTCATATCGGCAATAATTTCTTTTGCCACATCGAGATAGACTAAGGCCCTGTTCGAAACAGCTGAATCAGCACCGTGCCGACCTGCCTCTAAGTGCAAGGTCGTAAAAAATAAGAAAAATAGAATAAATAAAGAAGTCCCTCGCCTCATACTCTTATTTTAAAGTTTCTTAGGTTTAATTTTTCTCTTTATTGGGCCTTATAAGACCCCATAAACGCCTAAACTTTAGTCAACCCCATAGAAGATTTACGCTCTTTGAGCTTCAAGAGACTCCTTGACACCTCCTCCGTAGCAGCCAAGATAGTAAAGGTATGAGTTTTCGCGACCAACGCCTTGAAAAGCTTAAAAGGCGAAGAGAGAAGCGTGCTGCCCTCTTAGGTGCAGTGGTCCTCATTTTAACTGTCTTGATACATGCTTTTGTTGAGCGCAAAAGCGAAAACCACCGCCTTGTAGAATCGCTTACCTATTTAAGCGTAATTTACTTTTATATTTTTGTAGGCGTCTTCCTCTTTGTCCTTTTGGCGCGAAACCTTATCAAAGCTTACATTGAACGAAAATCTGGCCAATTGGGAGCCAGCCTTAAATGGAAAATTGTTTTTTCGCTCGTTACTTTTTCGCTACTCCCCTCTGTCGTATTTTTTATTGGAGCAACCGCTCTTATTCGCTCAGGTTTTGAGCAATACTTTGGAGATCGTGTAGCCAGCGCCCTTGAAGATTCCGAAAGTATCGTAAAAACGCACTACGATAGAATTTACAGAGACCTTGATCTCATGGCCTCGCAAACCGCCAAACTATTAAAACAAAACCCTGCCCCCCAGCCCACAAAACGAACACAAAAACGAAAAAAAACTCAAAAAGCTAATTCTCTTGAAGTCTTTAACGCCCTTCCTTTATCACGACTTGAAATCTACAGAGGATCACTGCTCAAACCAGAGATATACACACACTTTGAAAGCCTCCCTCCTACCAACAAAGAATTCGTGGAACGCGCCTTTAAAGGAGAAAGCTTTAGACAAACCACTCGCTTTGACGACGGTGACTTAATACAACGCTTTCAACCTTTCTCCACCTCGAGTGGCATCAATGTCTTAGTTTTAAGCCAAAGCGTTCCCCTTGCACTCTTTACACGTATGCAGGAACTCAAATCGACTCTGATTGTGTATCGCGAAACGCGCACGCTCAAAAACTCTCTTAAAACCCAATATTCTGTAGTTCTTCTCGTGCTTTTTGTATTGGTTCTTTTTGTCGTTACTTGGTTTGGGATTTATATCACACGCGAAATTACCGACCCTGTGATGGAACTCCTGGAGGCCACCAATGCCTTTCGCTCTGGGAAATGGGACTACCGCATAAAAAGCGTAGGGAACATAAACCCAACTCGAGGAATGACCGCAGACTTAGAGCTTTTAAAATCTGCCTTTAACCTCATGGCCGAAGAAGTGGGCACCCGTGGTAAAAAACTCGAAGAAGTTGTGATGAACCTCGAAGGTCGAGAACGTTACCTCGAAACCCTTCTCTCAAGCATCCGTCGTGGAGTCGTAGTCTTAAGCCCTGAAGGCAAAGTCCAACGTATTAACCGTGAAGCCCTTGAGCTTCTCATGCCCGACACACAAAACACAAATCCAGAAAACTTCAAAGATACTTACTGGACCGAGCTTTTTAAAATTAACCCGAAAGAACGTTTTGAAGATTTTTTACGTGCTGTAAAAATCAAACGCGGAGAACACCTCGACCAAGTTTTTGAAGTCAAAAGAGATACAGCTCGAGACCTCCCCCCACTCTCCTTACGCGCCACTGGAGCCTTACTCTTTGATTTTGAAAATCGCGATCTCGGAACACTCCTCATCGTAGAAGATATTTCGGATGCAACTCGTATGGAGCGTTTAGCGGCCTGGCAAGGAGTGGCAAGACGAGTTGCTCATGAAATTAAAAACCCACTGACTCCAATATCTATTAGTGCAGATCGAATCTTAAGAAAAATAAACAAATACCCCGAAAACCATCCGGACTTGGGAATTTTTAAAGAATGTGTCGCTCAAATTCAAAAACAAGTACGCGTTATTCGCGACCTCGTTAAAGACTTTGGTCAATTTGCTAAATTACCTGAAGCCCGCTTTGAAAAGCTCAAACTTTCTGAATTTTTTAGTAGCTTCTTAAAAGATTATCGATTCACTCACCCCGACGTCGACATATCTCTAGAAAAAAAGAGTGACGACTCTATGATGGCTGATCCTGAACTCTTTAGAATATTGCTCGTCAATATGATCGACAATGCCGTTCATAGCCTCCAAGAAATCAAGCAAGATAGCCCCGATTTTAAAGGCCAGCTCAAGATCTCGATTGAAGACGCTCCTAGAGCAGACCATATCAACATTATTTTTGAAGATAATGGCCCCGGCATCGACCCTGAGCTTAGAGACAAGATATTTGACCCCTATATATCCTCAAAAGCCTCTGGGATGGGCCTAGGGCTTGCAATAGTGCGCCGTATAGCTGAGGAGCACCATGGCACAATTAGCATTGAGGGCAGCAAAGGAGCACGTTTTGTGTTCGAATTACCAAGATTTCAACCGGGTAGCCCACAACGTCTTGCGAGTAACGAAACAGAGAATTAAGTTAATAGTGTGTCACAAACGGTTCTCATCGTAGACGATGAGCTGGATATTCAAAGCTCACTCTCTCTCGCACTCAAAGATGAAGGTTATCACGTCCTCGTGGCTACACTGCCCGAAGATGCGATGAAAATTTTGAACACCGAAGTTATCGACGTCGGTCTTTTTGATGTTTGGTTTCCCAAAGGAGACGGCATCGATCTTTTAAAAACAGTCCGCCAAAAATATCCGCGCGTTCTACCTATCATGATGTCTGGACACGGCACTATTGAACTTGCACTGAGCGCCATTCGCTTGGGTGCCTATGATTTTTTAGAAAAACCCCTTGAGCTTGAAAAAGTTCTCGTTGTTTTAAAAAACGCCCTAGAAACACGTGACCTTCGAAACGAAAACGAGCGATTGAATCATTTACTCTTTGAAAAAGGACAAATGCTTGGATCTTCTCAGCCCCTTTCACAACTCAAGGCACAAATTCAACGTGCCTCTGTTGCAAGTGGAAGCGTAACTCTTTCGGGTGAAATTGGTGTTGGAAAAAACCTTTGCGCTCGCTTACTCCACGATTTAAGCCCCAGAAAAAAACAACCTCTCGTTATCTGGAGTCCGCTTTCTCAAGCTGACGAAAGCATCAGCGAAAGTCTCTTCGGTACTGAACATAGTCAAAACGGAGCGCCTGTTCGCAAAGAAGGTGCATTGGAATATGTGCGTGAGGGTACCCTTGTTATCACCGACTTAGAAAAAATTCCCATGTATCTCCAAAGCCGACTCGCTGAAGCCCTTAAAAGTAACGCTTTTATGCGCGAAGGCGGAAGACAAAGCATTCCATTCAAAGGTCGCATTGTGCTCACTACAACTCGCCCTCTTCCTGAAGAGCAACGCTTTGGAAAAATCTCAGCTGAATTGTTTCACCTCTTGCATGGCATAGAAATACCCGTGCCCCCCTTGAGAGAACGCAAAGAAGACATTCTCGAAATTTTTGATTTCTTCTTATCGCGAGCGAGCGCTGATCAAGGTCTTAGAAAAGCTGACTTAAGCCCTGAGCTTAGATCGTGGCTGTTAAGCTATGACTGGCCTGGAAATATTCGTGAGTTAAAAAACTTAGCCGAACGCATCCTTATACAAGTAAGCGAAGAAACCTCTGCGCTCACAATTGCTCATCTTCCTGAGGAAATTCAAAACGCCACTTTAAACCCCGATGAATTTTCGGGAGCTGACTTTAGATCACTACAAGATCCCGATGGTCCACTGAGGCACCTACGTGCTGAATTTGAAAAATCTATTATTTTACAGCGCCTCCATAAGCTTGGAGGTAACGTAACAAAAACTGCTGATTCTCTTGGTATCGAGCGCGCTCACCTCCATCGCAAAATGAAGCAATTTGGAATTCATTCGAACCGTGACGGCTCGGGAGCAGAGAACGAATGAGCAAAACTCCCCAGAAAAAAGAAATTGCAGTAGCCCTTGATACATCTACACGTGAAGAGTTTTTGAAGATCTACCACTCGCTTGAAACACTCGACCTAGTCTTTAAAATTGGCCTTAAAATCTTGCCTCGCTTAGAGCTCTCTGACTGGAAGACCTTTCAAAACAAAAAAATATTTGTAGATGCCAAACTTCACGACATCCCCACGCAAGTAGCTGATGCGGTTAGCGCTTATGGCGACCAAGGCGCTAGCTATATTACAGTGCACCTTTCTGGCGGGAGAAAAATGCTCGAAGAAGCTCAAAAAAAAGCTGAACGCTACAAGCTCACTCTCTTGGGTGTAAGCGCTCTCACTTCGCTCTCTGATGCAGATCTCAGAGACATTGGATTTAATGACGGATCCCAAAGAACCGTAGAACGCCTCGTGCAACTCGGACTCGATGCGGGCCTCAATTCCTTTGTGATGAGCCCCTGGGAACTCAACCTAAAGACTCAATTTTCGCAAATTTATTGTGTAACTCCGGGTATTTCGCTCGAAGCTGGAAAGAGCGCCCCAGACCAAGCTCGAACAGCAAGCCTCAAAGAAGCTCTAGAAATGGGCTCAGATATGCCCGTTATAGGAAGAGCTATTGTTCAAAATCCGAATCCGAAAAATGCTGCATCAAATGCCTTACAAATGCTAAACATATAGCGTGACTTTTCAGAAACCTCGCAGGCCCTCATTCAAAAAATCCTTCGACCGTCCCGCTAAAAAAAGCGTTGACGACTACCGCGCCGAAAAAAAAGCCAAAGCTGCCGTATTAGACAACTGGATTTGGGGCGAACACAGTGTAGAAGTTTGCGCTGAAACACAGCCAGAAAACTTACTCGAAATCTTTATAGAAAATGCAGCCGCTAAGCACCTTTCAAAAATAACCGCTAAGCTTGGAGGATTAAAAGTATCTCCCGTGGAAAAACTCCCTCGTTTTTTGACCGAAAAAAGAACCCAAGGCATTGCAGCCAAAGTAAAAAGTTTTCCAGTATTTCATGAAAATGATTTTTTTGAGACTGAAGTTACACCCAAGTCGCAAGTTCTGATCCTTGACCGGGTTCAAGACCCACAAAACTTTGGAGCCATTCTAAGAAGTGCCGCCGCGCTCGGAGCAAACTCTATTTTTATTGGTAGAAGAGAGCAGGCTCCCGTAAATGGTACTGTCGCGCTTGTTTCTGCTGGCAACCTTTTTAAAGTTAAAATTTACACCGCCACCAACCTCAGCAGGACCTGTGAGAGGCTCCAAGAAAAAGGCTTTACGGTTTTTGCACTTGTAGGCGGGTCTAAAGACCTCACCCAGTGCCTGGCAGAGTCTAAAGCCGAAAACGTCGCTTGGGTCTTAGGTGCAGAAGAAGACGGAATTCAGCCTAATTTAGCCAAAACAGCCGATCAAAAGGTGGGAATCCCCATGTTTCCAGGCGTTGAGAGCCTCAATGTCTCTAATTCAGCGGCCATAGCCCTCTATGAGGCCTATAAGCACCTCAAAAGCTAGGACCTCGCCTACTGGCAAAAAATTCCATCAGATTTTACAAGTCAGACTTGTAAGACGAGCCGAGTTGATCTTTATTTATTCGGTCACTTAAGCTGGCGTAGCTCAATTGGCAGAGCACCGGTTTTGTAAACCGGGGGTTGCGGGTTCAAGTCCCATCGCCAGCTCCATTTTTGCTTACATGCATTTGGTGTATAAGCAAAAATGTGCACCGAAGATTTTGCCGATATCGATGCGGAAAATCCAACAGTGAAAGAAGGAGCGTGTGATTAACACGTAACTGATTGAACATTGGATTTTATGCGGCGAGATCGACAAAAGATTCAAGCAGATGGAGAGTTACCGAAGTGGCCAACCGGGGCAGACTGTAAATCTGCTGGCTTTTGCCTTCGAAGGTTCGAATCCTTCACTCTCCACCATTAAGATTCTGTTAATAAATCAATTTTCCGTCAAAAATCCCGATGTTATTACATGGCTTTTTCTAGGAAGGGTTTCACTATGGTTGAAATCCTTATTGGCGTTGGGCTCTTAGGAACCTTTGCAATGCTCCTTAGCCAAATTGTAAAAGTTCAAGCTCAACAAAAAAAAATAGCAGAAGTAAAAGCCGTCATGAGCCAACTCCTAGTTCACTCCCAAGCTGCATCTAAAAGGTTTGAACTTTATTACCTCGACTCATATCTTGCGACGCAAGCAGGTCTTGAAGATTGCTTTAAATCTAAAGGAACAAATTGTGAACTTTTCAATACGGGACAACCTATATTTCCCAACTCAGACAGCCAGGCTGCTACGCTGAACGCCATGCTACGTGGAGAGTATGCTCTCAACGGAGAACCGTGCACGGGAACAAACTGCCCTATTCAGGTTTCTGCAGAATGGGAAATTCTCTGCCAATCAAATTCTTGCTCAGGAGTAAAATTTTTAAACCAAGTAGAAATATCTCCAACCGCGAGTAATTCAAGTCTTTTACAAATCCTGAGTGCAGTTCCTCCACTTAAAGCAGAATCTCTTTACAGCGCAAGAAAAGAAGTCGGCTTAGTCAGAACACTCGCCTCTAACTGTAATAGCGCAACGGGAATCAATTTTGATAAAGGAACTGTTGAGTGCTCACCACTCAACGGAAGCAACACAAATAAACTCTTTGATCTCGCTATGGGATATGACTTTCAAAACTCAAATGCTCGCCTCGTTGCAGGTGACTCTTCTTCAAGTGTAAGTAGCTGCCCAGCGGGGACAACTGCAAGCATGGAGGGCGAAAACATCGTCTGCAATGATGAGCCATCAATTATATGCAGCCAAGAGGGTTGGATTGTAAAAAATGCTAAGTGTTGTAATCCCACAATACCTAATAATGGAGACGGATGGGGACCGTGGAGTACCTGCTCGGCAACATGTGAAGGTGGAACTCAATCTCGCAGCTGCCAATACAGCGTAACAAATTATTGTGATTCTGCTTGTTCAGACGGTCAAAACGAAACTCAGGCTTGTAACACTCATCCCTGTCCTATTGATGGAAAATGGGGGCCACTTAAAATTGATAAAAAGAAATCCGATCATTTTATTTACGAATACAAACTTTGCAACAACCCCCTTCCAAATATCAGTGGCGTACCTTGCTCTGTCGAATCGAGCTTTCGTCTTGTTCCGAACACAAACCCATTAAGAGAAGAAAGAAAAACAAAAGACTGTATTGATGGATATACGCTTAAAGCAGGCGTATGCTTTAAACCTACAAAAAAAGTCATTAAGTTTTTTGTCTACAAAGGAAAACCAAGCTCATGGGCTGTAGTCAAACAAGCTGTCGTTACTTTTCCGATTAATCAAGAAGTGTGGATTGCATCTCGAAGCAGCTATGCAGACTGCCAAAGCACGGGCCCAGGGTGGAAGCCATACTCTGTGTTATTATATAAGAGTTGCTTCTCAGACGATACCTACAACGCAGGATACAAAAAAGGGAAGAAACCTTCCGCCAAATGGGTTCAAGTTAAAGATGTAGAAGGCGCAACTACAACAATGACTGATTATGAGTTAGTGAACAATATAAACATGCGCATAACGGCTACTGTTGTTAGATTTGAGTAATCTTTGGACCCGACATCCAGCAAAGCTCATGTTTATTATTAAACAAATGAACAACTTGTGAATTGGGAATTTGCCTAAAGCGATCAACTGTTACACGATCCCACTTGCCTTGAAACTTAAGAGTAAAAATAAAATTAGCTTTTGGGTGTGCTTTTCTCCACTCAACTGCAAGCGTATAGAGTTTATCTGGATAACAAATTATATCTGAGCAAATCCATGAAGGATTTTTAATTTCTGCAGGATTAAGTTTAAAAGCATCTTTCTTTAAAAACTCTAAGTCCCTTGTGGGATCAAGTTCAATCTCCGCTGTATCAACACTCAAGACACGCGCGCCCAACTTGAGAAGTGCTTGTGTCCACGACCCAGGACAACTCCCCAAATCTACACAAAAATCACCCGGTTGAGGCCATTCGCCCATACGAACTAACGCCTCCCATAGCTTGGTGTAGGCTTCACTCGGAACCTTATATTTAGGCTCAGCAAAAACAAACTCTCCATTGGGCATGAAGGATTGGCATTTTGCAGAATAAATAAGTTCATTTTCAGAAAGAAGAGCAAACGCACCCAAAGGGCTTTGTGGAATTTGAAACGGAAAAGCTAAAGGACGACTTTTGATTCTTGGTAGCAACTCTTGAATGAGTTTTGTTCTACGAACATTACTTAAAGGATAATGCCACCAATTGCGCTGAAGTGACTCTAAAAAAGAAGCTGCCTTCTTAATAGATTCAATTTTTTCAACCTTAATGTCTTGCCATATGTTTTGAGCCCAATATGACTTCCTTAAGGGCTTGTCGCTTAAAAGAAAGCTATCTTTCTCAAAAATTGTCTTCTTAATTTCATCTTTAAGCTCCGCAACTCTTCCAGTAGGTGCAATATAAGCACACATAAACTTATGCTCTGAGAGCTTTTGAAATGCGGGGAGCATAAGAAATTTATAGCGCCTGAGTTAAGTCGCGTCCATTCTTCTATGCGCATCTATTGGGGAGACGCTGCGATTTCTATCGCTATCTACAAAATAGAACGGACTTTTTTGATCCTCTATAATCCTAGGAGCCTGATAGCCAGGAAGTGCATTTACAATGTTTTGCGGAGCTGTAATTCGAGAAACAGCAAAATCCCCAGATGAAAGCTGACTCATGGGATAACAATCTACACCCCAACCATTAGTTGTTCGGTTTGCACCCCACCAATAAATCATTCCATCTTTCACGCCTAGATATGTTCCCTGATGTCCGGTTCCTGATTTTCGACTAAAACTCAACGCATCTCCCTGACATGCACTCCTTTTAAGCTCAGCCTCGTTAGGAGTACTTACAATCACACGACCCATGCCGTACCTTTGAACAATATTTCCCCACTGCGTATCATTATTGTTTGATACGCTATAAAGCCTACTCTCTAAGCCCAAGTATCCTCGCAATCTACTTTGCTCTGTATTACATAATCCAAGTTGCTTAAAGTACCCCTTCGACTCCATAGCCCTTACTGCTGGCAAATAATAGGACATCGAGCAGTGACTCACAGGCCCGCCTCTTACGACTTGCTTGCCGCAGATATCAATACTTTGGTTTGTTGGGTAGCCCCCATGTCTTGCACGGTACTCATAACCACCTCCAGCAGGAATCCTAGCGGCCTCATTTAAAACATCTCCATTAAAAGCAGGAACCGGATGCCCATTCTGACAATCTCCTCGATCGCCCTGCCTTAACTTTTGTGTAAACTCTGCCAAAGCAGAACACTGAAAGCCTCTGTGTCCAGAATGCGTATAATTTCCGCTTAGAAGTTGGAAGTGCTTTCCATAAGGAGAATTTACATTGCGCTGAGACATCAGTTGAAGAGAGCCTGCACAAGAACTTAAAAGAATCGTTATAAGAAAAACGAAGAAAAAATTCCCTCTTTTATAAACTTTCATATCTTTATTATCTCTTAACAAAAACTTAAATAAGCAAAGAACAAACCGAGAAAGTGTATACTATTCCCTACACTTTCTTTTTTATGACCAATTGTTTTTCACATCTAAACAAAGTGAAAAAAACCTAGTCAGTCAAAATGAGAAATTGTTTTAACATTAGACACTATTAGTTTGCGTGTGAGTTAACGGCTTCAGTAGCGGCATCTGTGAGATCACCTGCTTTATCCACAGCAGTGGCAGCTGAATTACCGACTCTATTTACAGCATTTGCTGCTGCATCAGAGACTTTATCAATACCGCGAGCAGTAGAATTACCCACCTGACGAATAGCTTTCTCAGAGGCTTTTGTTGTTTTACGGACATAATAGATGACGGAACCAATAACAGCCACAGCTACGGCGATCGCAATAACCGCACCCACCCAAGCTTCTGCTTTTGGCAAAAATAAATTAAAAATATTTTCAATAACATTGTGGGCATTTTTAGTATTCTTTTCGGGGTAAGGACCAAGCTTGTATTCTTCACGAAGCAAATCCCAGGCATCATGAGCAATCTCTTCTACTGATTTGTCTTTAACGATCAAAGCTTTCTTATTCAGTAGCCATACATCACTATCCACAGAACCCTGCTCGAGGGTTAAGACTGCACCATTTTCTATTTTAAAAATTAAAGCAGAGCCCTGAGTCGAGAATTTTGGAAAAGAAGGAGGTGATGCTTTAAAAGATTTTGCCAAAGTTTTTCTAAGATACTGAGCATCAGACACTAAAAGTGCTTCGCCGAGCCCCTTTTCCAGTTGGCTTAAATAAGATTCAACTCCTTTTTTCTCAAGAGTTTTGAGATGGGTGATGGCATCTTTGTTCCACGCAGAAACCTTAGACTCGCTTGAGTACAAGGGCCCTAGACCTATCGAAATAGAAATCACAAAGGAAATTAGCCTCCGCATAGATTCAGTTTAACATGAGATCGCTTAAATTTAGCTGACGAGATTTAAGAGCAAAGCCTTAACACAAAACTAACAATTGAACTTAAGCAGCCTTTGCTTGCTTCATAGAATCACGAAGCGTCAATAATAAGTCTTCTACGTCTAGTCCTTGCGCCTTTGCATCTGAACTCAACGTAACCCGGTGTCTTAAAGCAGGGACAATAAGAGCATCAACGTCCTCTTCTGTAACCTGTGTTAGGCCCTGTATTGCGGCGTGGGCCTGAGCTCCTTGATGATTGACAATATGGCCCTCAGACTAGCTCTCGTTCAAAAGAAGGATTCTCTCGTGTAGCCCTTACTATTCTTGCAGCTTGAACAATACGCGCTTCATCAACTGTTACTGCTTGAATTAAAGCTTGAATATCGGGCATGTCTATCTCCATTGTTTTTAAACCATTTAGCTGTGGAGGTAACAAGTGATCTAAATGCTTTTGAACAATTAAAACTTCTTCATCCATATTGGCGTGAGCAAGCCTAAAAGAAAAAATAAAACGATCTAGCTGCACATCGGGAAGCGGATGAGTTCCGGCATAATCTGAGGGGTTTTGTGTAGCTACGACAAAGAAGTTCTCACCTAAATCGAGAGTATTTCCCTCTATAGACAGCTGTCTTTCTTCCATCGCTTCCAAAAAAGCCGACTGTGTTCGTGGAGGAGCACGGTTAATCTCGTCGGCTAAAATAATTTCAGAAAACAACGGGCCTGCCATAAACTTATATTCATTCTTACCACTATGCCAATAATGGGAGCCTATAACCTGCTTAGGCAAAAGATCTTCCGTAAACTGAACTCTCTTAAAGGATTTTGAAAAAGTTCTTGCGAGTAGCTTTGCAATAAGAGTTTTTGCTGTTCCTGGAGGCCCCTCTATAAGAACGTGTCCTCTAGAAAAGTAAGCCGACATGAGTCCTAAGTAGAGATCTTTACGCCCTAACAAGTACGGCTCAAAATTAACTTGATAAATTTCCTCACAAATATCTTTTAAATTTTGATCGCTCATGTGGTGTTATCTAATCGGCTACATAGGCGTAAAGCCTAAGCTTTAGTCTCAAAATTTGCCTAAAATTAAAGCAGCAACAAAAGCGTCAAAAAACTATCTGGCAGCTCTCTAAGAGGCAAAAAACGCCAAATTATGCGAACCAAAATCTATGTAGATCGATTTTAAAGAGCTTAGGTCATCTATAACCATTTCAATTTTTTTAATACGAGAATCACTCACAGTTGGTAAAAAGATTAACTTCTTACTTTCTTTATCTTTTGTTTTTTTAAGTACCCATTTGTTAGAGTTCATAGAGGCGACATCTCTTAAAACAGCATTCTCGTTAGCTATTTTTTTTATCAGAATGTCATCACTCCCAAGAACCTCACTCAAGGTATAGGAATAGTCTTCGGCACCTAAAGTAAAAGAAATCCTACCTCCCTGTAAAAAGTCGTTGTCACACTTAAAATGCCCATTTGCATGATAGGCTCCTGACAGAAAAACCCTCCCCTTGCTTCTACCAAGCTTTAACTGAGAAAGCGTGTCTTGAATATTTATTGCATTTGCTATGAACGAAAAGAATAAAAGAAGGAAAGAAACCCGCTTCACAAAAGAGCACCAGGTAATTTATGAGAACCATTATCTACAAAATAATAGTCGGGATTGTTGTATTGATATTTATTTATCTCCGCCTGCAAAGTCTCACGACAAACTGGCGGAGCTCTTCGAGTCGATTTTGCAAAATAATTCTTATTCGATTTATAAACAATTTCCTTAACTTCTAAATTTAATCGAGGACAATACAAAAGCCAGCGCCCCAATCCCAAAGAAGCATCCACGCAAGCAGGATCTGCATTACAAGCAGCGCGAGCTCTCCGATCAGCACTTTCACCTCTGCCAAATTTTCTTGAATAACGCCCTACTATGCTAACCCACGAATCGATCTCATCACGGCGATTCATCAATGAGCTCAACTGATTTTTTACCGCACCATGATCGTCTCCCGTAAAGCCAATGTCGCTTATACAGCTTGCAAAAACCTCATCAGGATTGCTCCTACTCGCAAAAGCTTTCAATCGAGTGACCGCAGCAGGATACCCATTAAAAACATCAGGAGAGAGTTGACCCATACCAAAATTCATTTGGTGGTTAATAAATTTCTTTTTAGACGGATTGTTTAAATACCCCTCTACATCACTCACATGCGATTCAGTAATCCCGTCATCACCAGCGCATTTTCCATTTCCACAAGATTCAGCTCTGTGGGGCGAAATATTCGTTACCCCCAAGCCCCGTCTGCCACCTGATTCCCACGAAGCAACACCTAACATTTTTGCAGCTAAATCCACATCAAGAGGATATCCCTCTCGCTTGCGATCTCTTCCCCATTGAATAAATATATTTTGAGCTCTTGGATCAATCTTCCGACAATCATCTGCACCACTCAATCGTGTAATGGAATCCCCACCCGTTTCTCTTCTTGAATTATCTGGAATAAGACGCTTTGAATTTGCCGCATTGGGGCCTGTTAAACTTTTAGGACACTTGGCAGCCATAAACAGCACCAAGAGCAGAGGCCAATAGTGAATATATTTTAGCTTTTTCATACTCCCCCCTCTTTTACAATTATTGCTCTCTTCGGGTGGGAGCTCAATTCCTGAGACCTTCGACAAGGCCCCAGGAAACGAATTAACAATTCAAAACTTAAACAGTCGTATAAGAGTTAAACAGCAAAAAACTAGAGCAAAGCTTCTACAGCTGCTTTTTCGTCCTTAAGTTCTTTTTCGGTAACTTGTAGTTTCTCTCGGCTAAACGGATCTAACTCTAAACCCTCAACAACCTTACAAGATGTTCCATCAAATTTTACGGGGTAACTAAACATCAAACCCTTTTCAATTCCGTATTCACCCTTAGAGGAAATAGCGACTGAAAATACTTTATCGCTCGGGAAAGTTAAAGCCTTTACTGTGTCGATGACGGCATTTGCTGCAGAAGCTGCAGACGATGCACCACGAGCCTTAATAATTGCAGCCCCTCTTTTTCCTACAGTTTCTAGAAACGTAGTTTTAAGCCAGTTCTCGTCACGAATGACTTCTGTAACTTTTTTCCCTTTAATTTTTGCATTCGTAAAATCAGAATACATCGTGGGAGAATGATTTCCCCAAATTACAAGATCACTCACGTCGTCTACGGTCACTCCTGCTTTTATTGCAAGTTGAGTAACTGCACGGTTTTGATCAAGCATAGTCATTGCAAAAAAGTTCTCCTCAGGAATCACTCCTGCTGCTGCTTTTTTACAAATCCAAGAATTCGTGTTGCAAGGGTTTCCAACAACCAAAACCTTAGTTGTAGGTTTAGCAACTTTAGAAAGAATCTTTCCTTGATCGATAAATATACCGCCATTGATCTTCAATAGATCAGCTCGCTCCATTCCCTCTTTGCGAGGAACGCTACCCACTAAAAGGGCCCAATCAACTTTTTCAAAAGCGATTGCCATTTCACTTGTCGCTTTAACAGAAGCTAAGCAAGGAAAAGCACAGTCTTGCAATTCCATAACAACACCTTCAAGTGCAGGTAAAGCTCTCTCAAGCTCTAAAAGTTGCAAATGAACCTTTGTATCTTTTCCAAAGACGTCTCCGGACGCCAATCTAAATAAGAGTGAATATCCAATTTGTCCCGCAGCACCTGTTACTGCAACTCTAACTTCTTTTTGTGTCATAGCGTCTCCTTAGCTTTCTTTAGAATTAATATCAAAATTAACGATTTTGAATTTCTTGAGTTTCAAAGAAAAAAGCAATCTCACGAGCAGCCGACTCAGGAGAGTCACTTCCATGAACCGCGTTTGCTTCGATGCTATCAGCAAAATCTTTACGAATAGTTCCAGGAGCCGCGTTTGCAGGATTTGTAGCCCCCATAATTTCGCGGTTTTTCAACACAGCATTCTCGCCCTCAAGAACCATAAGAACAACAGGCCCACTTGTCATAAAGCTTACAAGAGATCCAAAAAAAGGACGCTCTTTATGTTCAGCATAAAAGCCTTCTGCTTTAGCTGTATCGAGCTTAGTCATTTTCATTGCGACAATGCGCAGGTTGCTTTTCTCGAAACGGTCTACAATAGCTCCAATTGCATTTTTGTTTACAGCATTGGGTTTAATAATTGAAAAGGTTTTTTCCATGCAACAAAGGTAGCTTTGCCAGAGGGAGCTTTCAAGCACACTTTCATGGAGTGAGGAGCATATTGAAACTGCCCTGCGCCTAGACTAAAAGAGTAGCTGTGGTTGAAGTAACATTTGATTATCAGGGCAATTTCCGCTGCGAATCGACTCATGGCCCCTCAACTTCTAAGCTCCTTACAGATGCCCCGACGGACAATGAAGGCCGAGGAGAGGCTTTTTCGCCCACGGACCTTGTTGCCACTGCACTCGTGACCTGCATCATTACAACCATGGCCATTGCCGGCAAAAAGCACGATGTTTTACTGGATGGATCTAAGGGCAAAATACAGAAAATCATGTCGACAACTCCTCCTCGCAGGATTGCCGAACTGATTGCTGAAATTGAAATCCCTCTAAGTCCCTCGCATCCCATGAGGGCTCGTCTTGAAGCGGCAGCTCACGCCTGCCCCGTTCACAAGAGCTTGCACCCAGAAGTTAAAATAAAAATAGCCATGCGATGGACTGGTGAAGATTCGTTTCAGCGCTCATTCCCTTAAAAGCCCTAAAAGTGGAATGATTTAACTTGCGCTACCAGCGAACGTGGATTAATTCGTAGCGAACACTTATGGATTTACTTGATTGCTCAACGAGCAGCGAATTTCTCTCCCTTTGCCTCAGGCAAAGACAAGATAAAAACAAACGCTATTCTATGCGCAAGTTCGCTCAAGACCTCTCATTTAGCCCCTCTGGTATTTGCGAGGTCCTTAAAGGCCGCAAGCGACTCTCAGAAGAAGCCACTCTTCGAGTAATTAACCGCCTGAAGCTAAAAAACAAAGAAGCCGATTACTTTAATGAAATATGCTCCTTTGAGCGCTGCAAAAATCCAGAAACAAAATCTATTATTCAAGATCGTATCGGCCAAAAACACAGACAACGCCCCACTGTAGACCTAAGCGTAGATTCATTTCGAATCGTCAGCGATTGGCACCACTCAGCTATTTTAGCGGCTTGTGAAATGAGTGAAGCCGTTGATGTCACAAAGCTTGCTAAAATATTCAAACTCCCTGTTTACGAAGTCATCCAAGCTATTGAGCGTTTAAAGAGAATCGGCCTACTTAAATCAAACCCAAGTGGCGAACTTGTAACAGAAGAAAAAGACGTTCTTGTTTCGACAGAAGCCCCTAGCGAAGCTCTCCAAAAGTTTACTCGTCAATTACTTCAAAAAGCCAACGAGTCCCAAACAGAACAAAGCAACAAAGAACGAGTTTTCGGAAGCGAAATCTTTGCTTTTGACGAAGAAGACATCCCCAAGCTCAAAGAAATTACCGAAGAGTATTTTGACAAAGTTGTTCGACTTGCCCGCAGAGGAAAGTCCAAGAGAACTGTCTATGCTCTCGGCGTCCAAGCATTTCGCCTCAATCAAAAGGAGTCCTTATGAACTATTCTCTAAAACTCACACTAACTTTAATTTGCTCTAGCTTTTGCATGAGCATCCTAGGGCAAGCGGGCATAGGAACACGTGGAACTGGATTTATAGAAGCCCCCGCTCCAAATACTTTCGACAATATGCTCTTTCAAAGAGCTGAGCTTAACTACGAAAACCTTTACAAAAATAATGGAGCACTCTTGAAGTCTATTCTCATAGAGTACCTAACACAAAACCAACTGACTTTTGATACAACTCTTAAAATTGAAAACCAAGTTGTAAACTCTTTCGCAGACTGGAGCTCTATCAATGCTCAAAGAATCTTAAATCAAGCAGATGAGGTTAACTGGGAACTCTCATCCCCCGTTGATACAATTCCTGGCCCTACAAACTTCATTTACGAAGAAGATCGGCAAGTCATAAGCATTTCTTGCACTGAAACAAATTGCCAAGCTCCCCTAAACCCTGCAGATGTTACATCTAGCCTTGCATACTTTATGACAGCAGTTACGGATGCCCCGTTCACCGAAGGTCAAATTAAACAAGAGATCTATCCTGTCGTTGATTCCATTATGCGTGCGCGTAACCTAAAAGCAACGCAGAACTAGCGGTGTAGTATTTGACTCAAGAAGAGCTTTGATCGCTCATGAGTTGGATTGTTAAAAAACTTTTCGGGTGTTGCAATTTCTACAATTTGGCCAGAATCAAAAAACACAATGCGATCGGCAACCTCTCGGGCAAATCCCATTTCATGTGTCACCACGAGCATGGTCATGCCACTTTTAGCGAGCTCTTTCATCACATCCAAAACTTCTGAAATCATTTCAGGATCAAGCGCGCTCGTGGGCTCATCAAAAAGCATCACTTTAGGCTGCATAGCTAAAGCCCTTGCTATAGCCACTCGTTGTTGCTGCCCGCCCGAAAGTTCTGCTGGATATTTATGGCTCTGCTCTCGAATACCAACCCTATCGAGTAATTCATAAGCAATTTTATCTGCCTCGGCACGAGAGAGCCCTCGTACTTTTTGTGGAGCAAGAGCAATATTTTGCATCACGGTTAGATGAGGAAACAGATTAAAGCTTTGAAAAACCATTCCGACTTCGCGTCTCACAGCACAAAGATTTTTCTCGCTTCCAAGACTTACTTTATCGATAACTATTTCGCCTTTTTGAAATTCCTCTAGACCGTTCAAGGTTCTAATAAAAGTTGATTTTCCTGAGCCTGAAGGACCCAAAATAACCAACACTTCGCCCTTCTCCACACTCAATGAAACGCCTTTTAGGGCTTCAAAATCTCCGTAACTTTTGTGAATATTACGTGCATCTACAATCACATCTTGATTCATTTTAATCTCCGCTCAAGAAAATGAGTAAAAATGGTAACCGAGGTCGTAAGCGACAAATATACAATTGCAACAGTTGTTAATACCGGAACAGGCAAAAATGTTTCTGCAGAAATTCGGTTCCCCGCAAGCGTGAGCTCCAAAAGTCCAATGGCAGATGCTAAAGAACTATCCTTAAGGAGTGCGACAATATTATTCACCAAAGGAGGCACTACAATTAAAAGTGCTTGGGGCAAAACCACAAAGCGCAGCGTTTGAAACTTCGTTAAGCCCAAGCTCAAGGAAGCTTCTGTTTGACCTTTGTGTATGGCTTGAATCCCTGCTCGAATAACCTCAGCATTATATGCCCCAACGTTGAGGGCCAATGCAATCACACACGCCGAAAATTCCTCAAGTCTTAAGCTAGGAACAAGCATTGGAAGTGCGTAATAAGCAAATAGAATTTGTACAAGAAGTGGAGTTCCCCTTAATAACCAGATAAAAAAATCTGCTGGGTAACGAAGCCAAATCTTTTTACTTAGCTTAGCAAGTCCGACAAGAACTCCCACCAAAAGCCCCAAGACTCCTGAAACAAGTGTTAGATTAAGCGTGGTGCGCGCACCTTCAATAAACAAGTCTGCCCGAGAGCCTATGGGCTCAGGCGCAAGCTTTAATAAAAAACTAAGCAGAAGAAACAGAACATAAAAACCAACGGCTCCACCCCCGAGAAGTATCAGGAGCCAAGCCGATGAATGAATTTTAGGTGCTGGCGTGGATTCAACCACCTCTTTGCTTTTAGTCACTTAGGTAAAACTACTTACAAGAAACGTCGTCGTTAAAGTATTTTTTGCTAATCTTAAGGTATGTGCCATCTTTAACGAGATCATTAAGCGCTGTGTTCACTTTGTTTTTAAGTTCTGTGTTTCCCTTAGCAACTGCCATAGCAATCTTCTCTTGGAAAACCATGTCACCCAACTGAAGATGCAATTTTTCATTCGACTTAACGGCTTCAAGTGCAACAAATTTATCCGTTACCCATGCGTCTACTCTTTTTGACATTAAATTTTGAAGAGCGTCAGTATCTTTGGGATAAGTTTTAACTTCTTTGATGCCAGGTATCTTTTGAACGTTAGTTAAGTAAGTAGTTCCCACTTGAACCGCAACGACTTTACCTTTGAGATCCGCAGCCGTTTTGGGTCCACCTGCGTTAGATATAATAATTCCACCGGTGCAATAATGGGGTTCTGTAAAATCCACAGCCTTAGCGCGTTCTGCCGTGATGCCGTGTGACGCAACTACAAGATCATAGCGATTTTGATTCAATCCAATTAAAAGTGAATCAAAAGGACTTGTTTTCCACTCGCCGTTGACATGAAGTTTTTTTGCTAACTCTGTACCCAATTCTACTTCAAAGCCTGTGAGGTCTTTTCCTTTAAAATAGTTAAACGGAGGAAATGCTCCTTCTGTAGCCATTTTAATGGTTTTAGATTTATCAATCGCGCCCCATGATGCAGACACTCCCAGCGTCGCGAAAGCAAAGAACAATACACTCAATATTTTTTTCATTTTAGAAATCCCTCCAGAAGAGTGAAAAACTATTCTAATTTTGAGCAAATGTCAGTGCGCAGTGCTCACTATAAAAGGTTAAATACCTGCGCACCTTGTTAAGAAGAAAGCTTACTTCATGGCTTGCTTAAGCGCTGTACCCATATCTGAAGGAGTCTTCGCAATAACAGCACCGGCTGCAGTCAAGGCAGCAACCTTAGAGGCCGCAGTCCCACCACTTCCAGAGATGATCGCTCCAGCGTGACCCATGCGTCGTCCGGGAGGTGCGGTTTGTCCTGCAATAAAGCTCGCTACGGGTTTTTTCATGTATTGCTTAATCCAAGCTGCTGCTTCTTCCTCGGCACTTCCACCGATCTCACCAATCATAATGACGGACTCAGTGCCGGGATCGTTGTTGAAAAGCTCTAGCGCATCGATGAAGTTCATTCCTTGAATGGGATCACCACCAATTCCAATGCATGTGCTTTGCCCCATGCCCATTTGAGTTACTTGATGGACAGCTTCGTAAGTTAAAGTACCAGAACGAGAAACGATTCCCACTTTGCCAGGTTTATGAATGTATCCTGGCATAATACCGATTTTCGCGGCACCCGGAGTAATAATTCCTGGGCAGTTTGGTCCAATTAAACGAAAGACTTCTTTTCCTTCTTGTCGTCGATTGTAATTTTTTAAATCGAGATACTTTCTAACTTTAAGCATATCCAAAACGGGTACCCCTTCAGTAATCGCAACCACGAGAGGGATCTCCGCTTCAAAGGCTTCTACAATGGCGTCAGCTGCAAAGGGAGGTGGAACAAAAACCATACTCACGTTAGCGCCTGTTTTCTGGACAGCTTCTTCTACAGAATCCCAAACAGGAAACTTATCCACGACTTGTCCACCACGACCGGGTGTCACTCCACCCGCAACGTTTGTTCCGTATTCACGACACTGCTGACTGTGAAAGAGTCCAGACTTTCCGGTAATTCCCTGAGTAATTAAGATGGTATCTTTTCCTACAAGTACTGACATCTGCTCTATCTCCTTAAGCCTGCGCCTTAGCGGCTTTAACAACTTTTTCTGCACCTTCTGCCATACTGGCAGCGGTTTCTATTTTTAATCCACTGGTCTGAAGCATCTCACGACCCTTCTCAACATTGGTTCCCTCAAGTCGTACAACCAAAGGAACTCTGAGTTGAATTTCTTTACTTGCAGCAATAATCCCTTCCGCAATGACATCGCACTTCATGATGCCACCAAAGATATTTACGAATATAGCTTTTACATTGGGGTCACTTAAAATAATTTTAAATGCTTCGCGCACCTTAGTTGCGTCTGCTCCACCGCCAACATCTAAAAAGTTAGCAGGAGACCCACCGTAAACTTCAACGATATCCATAGTAGCCATTGCAAGACCCGCTCCGTTAACCATGCAACCTATAGTTCCGTCTAAAGCGATAAAGTTAAGATCGTATTTAGAAGCTTCAAGCTCTTTTGCATCGACCTCAAAAGGATCAAGAAGCTCTCTTAACTTTGGATGTTTAAATAATGCATTCTCGTCAAAATTTACTTTTGCATCGAGAGCCATCAGTTTTGAGCCCTCTGGGGCTTTGACGAGCGCCAAAGGATTGACTTCAACCATAGAAGCGTCCCACTTCCAGAAAAATTCATAAATCTTCGTCAAAAAGCTGCTACATTCCTTAGTGTGAGTTTCACCGAGTCCTAGAAAGTGGGAGAGTTTTCTTCCATGAAAAAGTTTAGGACCAATGATTGTATCCAGCGAAAAATTGAGGATCTTTTCGGGATGTTTATGTGCAAGTTCCTCGATGTCCATTCCACCTTCGGCTGAGGCGAGGACACTTATAGACTGGCTCTTTCTGTCGACAATTGCAGACAGATAGAATTCTTTCTCGATTTGACTTCCAGCTTCTACCCACAGGCGGCGGACCTCTTGGCCCTCAGCACTCGTTTGCGGAGTGATGAGCTTCTTGCCAAGGATCTCGCGAGCACATTGTGCTGCTTCATCTACGGAGCGTGCGAGCTTAACACCGCCCGCCTTACCTCGGCCTCCTGCGTGGATTTGAGCTTTTACAACAACAAGGGAGTTTCCTTTGTTGAAAAGCTCTTGGGCAGCGGAGCGCGCCTCGTCAACGGTGTAGGCAACTTTTCCCATGGGGACAGGTATGCCAGCTTCGGAAAATAGCTCTTTAGCTTGATGCTCGTGAATTTTCATGTGGCATAAGGCTAGTCCCATAAAGCTCATTTTTCGAGACACTTATGAGAGGAGGGGAACTTTTTGCGACGAGTTAAGCCTGTGGATTATGCAGAATAAGCCACAAGGGCCAAAATTTTGGAGGTAGCCTAATAACTATGAGATTTCACAAGAACTATTTGATAACAACAGCCCTATTTACCGTATTTTCCATGTCGAGTGCCCAGGAAACAAAAGCCGAAGCAAAAAAAGCCGATGTGAAAAAAGTTGAGAGCGAAGCAACTGCTCCTACAAAAACTGCTGAAAAAGCAGTTCCCGCTGCACAAGTGGAAGCCCCTAAAGCTGCGGAAAAAGCTGTCGACTTTTCTGCCAAAGATGTTTGGGATAAACAACTCTTCGAACGCGACGACAATAAAGTTCTCGTCATTCAAGACAGGAAGTACAACAAAACAGGTCGCCTAGAAGTTGGTGCTGACTTAGGAATGACCTCAGCAACTGCTTTTTACAATTCTTATACAGTAGGACTTCGATCAGCGTATTACTTCAATGAATATTGGGGAGTACAAGCTTTTGGCAACTACTCTATGAACACAGACACCAACGAAAAAGAACAATTAGAAAGCTTTCTTGTAACCTCTGGCTTTAAATCCACAAAAGAATTCCTACAGCCAAAGTTTTTTGGTGGCATTGGTGTTCTTTGGAATCCAATTTACGGAAAGTTCGCATGGTTTAGAAGTCGAATCATTCACTTTGATATCTACGGAGGCCTTGGTCTCTCTGTACTCACAATGGATTCTACCTTTAACAAGCCTGCCGCTGGGCAAGGCGCTCAGAGAAAAGGCTCCAGTCAAGTGGCGCCTGGTAGCTTAGCTAACCTTGGAATCAGAATATTTATCAACAAGAACCTCGCTTGGACAACAGAAGTTAGAAACAACATTTACCAAGCTAAATACCAAGCAACAACTTCTGGTGGTGGTGCTACCCCCATTGGAGCAAAAACTGTTATGCAAAACAATTTTCAGTTCGTAACGGGTGTTTCTTACTTATTTAACATTGCGGGGTATTAATATGAAAATTAAATTACTACTAGGCGCAAGCCTACTGGCCATGCCAGCTTTTGCAAAAATAACTATCCCAACGGGCGACGTTTCGGGTGAATATCTCATTCTTCCCACACTCTTTAAAGATGACGCTGCTCGAAAAAACATCAAAGCTAACCTAGGTCAGAAATCTAAGAAAAAAGAAGAGCTTGAAGATCTTGAACTTCTGAACGTTCCCGACAAGTACCTCACGCCAGAGCTCCAAGTGCGCAAGCGCATTGCTCAGCAAAAGCTCAAAAACAACCCAGCAGTGGCTGCTCGAAGGATTAAACCAAAAACTTCAACCATTGAGGTCAGGGGCTCTAGCGGCAGTAAAAAAATGGACATCCGAGACACTATCGTTAAAAGCGAAAGCAAAAGTGTAGGCGCCCAACTTTTAACTGCTAAACGAGTCTTGCCGGATGTTGAGCTCATAGAAGAAGTAAGCCTCGTCGCATCGAAAGAAGTGAAGAAAGAAATTTTCCCAGGAGAAAAAAGAGAGATTCTTGAACTTTTTCAATACGGAAAAACTAAAGAAGCGACTAAAACTCCGCTACTGCCTGCTTACCTAGCATACGCAGTAGGTGACTACGCAACGAGCGCTACACTTGCGTACAAAGTTTTTTCATCCACAAAAAACGATGAAACCCAAGTCCTTGCCGCATACGTTATGGCTCACAGTCTTTATCAAGCGGGTTTTTACTCCACAGCCCTCGGACCGTTAGTGGAACTCTCTGAAACTAAATGGCGTCGCTCAGCCCTAGGAATGATTGCTGAATGCATGAGCCACACAAAAGATCGCTCTGCCGTGCGTGGTGTACTTGAGAAAATTTCACTTTCTCAAATCCCAGACAAGTATAAGTCGCTCTTTGCTTATCATTTGGGACGCATTCTCTTGAACGCAGGACAAGCTCAAGCCGCAACGAGTGCTTTTGCTCAAGTTCCTAGCGATGCGCCAGAGTATGCAGACGCGCAGTACTTTACAGGAGTTCTCCTTTCAGAAGGAATTCCCAGTGGAGCTGCAGCCAAACAAGCTTGGCAAACCGAAGGCTCACAAATTTACGATGCACGCGCAAGTCTTGAAGCCGCTGCACAAGCTGCTCGTACTCGAAAAGATGAAAACCTAAGAGACCTTGCGAACATCTCTTTGGGACGCTTGGCTTACCAAGCCGAGCTCTACAACCAAGCGGTCTATTACTACAACGAAATCCCCACGGGTTCTCCTTATGTAAGAGATGCTTTCTTTGAAAGCGCTTGGGCACTTTACAGAGCAGGTGAGTTCAACCGCTCTCAAGGATATCTACACCCTCTGGGCAGTAGCTACTTTGAACAAAGAGACTTTGCAGACTTATGGACTTTGAGAAGCTTGAACTACCTCAAGCTTTGCCGCTTTGAAGAAGCCACAAAAAGTGTGAACACCTTTGAGGCGATGCACGGAAAAACTGTTAGCGACCTCAAGTCTGCTATCGCAACGATACAAGACGCTAAGTTTTCTAAGTTAAGCGACGTTGATGACAACAAACTCCCCAGCTGGGTGAACAATGTTATCCTCGAAGATCCTTTGGTTCTTGAAGACAAAGAGCGCGAGCACAAGCTCTTTGCAGAACGTAAAATGCTAGCAGCTCTTGAGGCAAACCCTAACGTAAGTGATGCGGCTCTTAAAAAAGGTGCGCGTGACTTCTTTGATAAAATCATTGACCGTCGCCTTAGCTTTCTTATTAAGTCCGTTAAACCTTATGTACTTACTCGTCTTCAGGAAGTCCTAAGGGATTACGCTGCTGAGAAACCCAAGATTGATATCCTTCGATATGAAATCTACTCTCAAGCAACGAAATTCCCAGAGGCCGTTAAACGTACACAAGCTAAACGCTTGATTGAGGAAGATGAATTCTTACCAGGCGTTTTCTTAAAGGGTAAAGAAATTCTCTGGCGTTATAGCGGAGAGTACTGGGAAGACGAACTCAGAGGCTATGATTACTTCATTCCAACTGAGTGCACCGACAACAAAGGCTAGTCCCAGACTTCAAAAGCCCCCCACTCGCGGGACAAAGGTGCCTAGCCCCTTTGTCCACACACCTGGATACTTTCTCCACTCAGAACGCACTTTTGCCCACTCTCAGCATAAGGACAAATTAACATTGTCAAAAAGGTAGCGGGGGTATGCACAAAAGGGCTCTGACGCCTTTAGAATAATTAAGTGCAACTTTTTCAGCGAAATTGCATCTCATATGCAGGAGACTAAAATTAAAGATTTTCAAGATCAGTATAAGTCTCTGAAAGGACCTTTTATGAGATACGCTACTGCCTTGCTTAAAGACAGCGCACTTGCTGAGGAGATTGTTCACGAAGCATTTTTATCTGCGTACTCAAAATGGGATACTTTTCAGCAAAAATCAAAACGAAGCACTTGGCTCTGGTCCATTCTCAGAAATGCGTGTCTCCAACACTTTAGACGCTCAGAATTCAAGTACGAAAGCGTCTCCGAAGACTCTCTAGAAAACACCCCCTCATCGGACGAAGGCGCTGAGATGAAGCTTATTCAAATGAGCAAAGAAGCTGTGGTTAAAGAAGCTCTTGGCCTCCTGACGCCTCTACAAAGAGAAGTTGTAGAACTCAGAATGAGTGGTCTTTCCATGGAGGAAATGTCCGAAATTCTAAACACACCTAGTTCTACTGTAAAATCCCACCTCCATAGAGCCAAAAAGCACCTCATTAAAACTCTTCAAGGAGAAACGAATGAGTAAAAACAAAAACAATTTTTTTGAAGAACTCAAAAGCAAAAGCGAAACAAAACTACCCGAGGGTTTTGATGAGCGTTTCTGGAAGAAGTTTGACGAGCAATATACTGATAAAAAGTCATTCTTACTCATAAGACGCTTTCAGCTATGGGGGCTGCCTCTATTCGCTGTATTTCTTTTTTCGATTTGGTTCTACCAGAAGCCTAATGAGTACCATGCAATAAACGACACTCTTAACATGCAGGCTGAACTCTCAGATATAAGCGAAGACGACTTTGAAATGGCTCTTAACCTAGAAACCCTTGAGGCCATAGACCTCGACGAAGACATTTATCCGAGTGATATTGATGAATGGAAGCAACTTTTAGGTGGTGTCTAAGATGAAAAGAAAAAAAACTCTTTGTTACATTTTTATAATCGCCTCACCTCTCACTTTAGCAAATACAATGGATGACGAAATTATTGAAAATATGGAGCTGCTCTTCGAAATGGATGCGCTCCAATATACCTACGGCAACCTAGATGATAACAATCCAGACGGTGTAGACGAACTACCTGAAGTTATAAATGACGAAAAGAACTCTGCGCTCACTCCCAATAAGCGTGGATGGCTACCCTACGGTGATATGTCGAAGGACAATCAAGGAGAATCAAAGTGAAAAACCCTCAACACATCCTAAAATACCTTTTACGCATTTTTATACTCATAACTTTTGTTACTGTTTCGTATTCTGCCCAAGCAGAAGAACAAGAAGGCAATTCAGAAGCAACGAACTCGAGCGAATTTAGCGTCCCCGCAAGCAAAGAAGAGCGCAAGAAACTCTGGGACTCACTCCCGGAAGAAAAAAAAGAAGAGTTACGAAAAAAGTTCACTCGCTTTAAGAAACTCAGTCCCGAACAACGCCAACAACTCAAAAGCAAAATGCAGAAGTGGAAAAAGCTTCCTAAAGAAGAGCGTGCTCGCCTCAAAAAACGCTGGAGAAACTTTCAACAACTTCCACCTGAAGAACGCACACGCATTAAGGCTAAAATACAGGAATTCAAAAAGCTCCCCAAAGAAGAAAGACAGAAGCGAAAGGCTGATTTTAAGAAGTGGAGAAAAAACCGAAAAAATAACCCCAAGCGAACAAAAGGCACCTAATAAGTAAATATGTGTAGCAGGGCGCTACATTGCCATTACTTATGTGTTACTTAAAAATCCCTTATTGTTTAGATACTTGACGCAAAGCCGCGATAATCGTCCCAATTACATAAGAATTCCTTGTTGTTTTGAATATGGATAAGCCTTGACTGGGCACGCTTAATGCAATGTATAAGAGTGCGGTGCATGTTTTGCGCTCCGAGTTAGGAGCGTGAGATAGCGTCGAGCTCGGTCTGCTCCACGTGACGGAATACCCCTCCTCCCCCTCATCCTCGCGCGGAGCAGTCCCGGGCAGTTTTTTAAACTGCCACGCAAAGTCTCCATACACTTTCCAAAATTACAGCATTCGTTGAACGGCCAAAACTTTACCTAGAAACTCTAAAGACTCAGTCTCTTTTGAAGCGATTACGATGTCCTGCATTTTTGAATTTCTAGGACGCAAAACAACATCGCCGTTTTTCTGAAAATAGAGCTCTTTGACTGTCGCCTCTTCTTGATAACGAACAACGACAGTGTCTCCAGACTTATAAGATTCCTGTGACTGAACAACGACTAAGTCTCCTGCAAGAATACCCGCTTCCACCATACTCTGTCCCTGAACTCGAAGAGCAAAAACCGTACGACCCCTCTGAGTTTTAAGAAGCTCAGAGGAAAATGCGGTTACTCCTAAATTGTTTTCAATTGCCTCACTTAATGAACCTGCAGCCACAACACCGACCACTGGAACATGCGTTACTGCGCTCTGCCTTCGCTCTGAAAGCAAAAGATGTCGCCCATTGCGGGTCAAATACCCCTTCTCTACCAATGCGCCCACAAGATCTTGTACACTGCCTACCGCTGAAAGCTTAAGAGCCGCAGCCATTTCCCTATAGGAGGGCATTCGATGCTCGTGCCCTGATACTTCCTCTATGTAGTCTAGAAGTTCCTTTTGCCTGGAACTCAATTCACCCTGAAGTGATCGTATAGCCATACACTCGTATGGTAGCACAAAGTTGAGCTTTAACAAATAACAAGGTTTTTTTGATAACCTATAATTTGTGAATTTCTTTTTTATTACAGCAAGCCGTCACGATAGTGATCGCGTTGAGTTACAGATTGGCTTCGATGGCGAAGTTCAAAACGAAAAAACCTATGACTTCGAAGTAAACATTCAATTTATATTTCCTCGCTCATTGGGACTTGCCGAGAACTTTGACAAAGATGCCCTCAAAAGTCAGCTGCAAAGTCACCTCCGACTCCACACGCATGCCGGCAGTCCGCAAAGCCCCACGAAACTCACCCGCGTTCGAGAACGTCTTGAACTTCTCTCACATCACCTTAGCGAAGAAAGCCTCAAGTTTTTTGCTCTCGAAATAGAGGCTTTTTTAAAGTTCGAAATTAAAGCCATCAAAAAATCAATTCGTAGCAAAAAAGATCTCCCCATCAAACAAGCTCTTGAACAACTTAGCTCTACACAAGAGATCATAGCTGACTACAGAAAGCTCTTATCTCAGCGACACCTCATGGGGAAAAGCGCGAAAGATTTTTCTTTTGAATCCTTCGACCACGATTTACTGTTGCTCGATGAATACCTTTCTCACCTCTACGTCGTGCTTCTAAGCCACCTAAAATATTACTGCGAAACTGGACATAGCGATTCGCCGTTTATGGACAAGGTTCCGCAAATGGCCAAAGAAGAAGCCGAGCACAGACAACGCTTAGGTTATTTTTTGCAGGACGAAAAAAGCAAAAATATAAGCGAAGAAGAACACTACCTACGCCGAGCCGGACTCCTTAAGAAATACTTTCAAAAAATACTTTTTATTCGTGGCACTCAATCAACACGCGAAAACCGACTTCTTATCCCAGTCTATGGTATTTCGGCTGCCATAGCCGCCAGCTTCGCCATCTCAGTACAGTTTTATCAAATGGATCGGCAAGATCAGGCCCTGGGACTTAGCACCATTGCCTTTGTCGGTATCGCAGTCATTGCTTATGTTGTTAAAGACATTTTAAAGGACCATGCTAGAAAATACTTCTTTCATCGCAGTCAAAAGTATTTTCCAGATTATAAAATCAAACTCTCCTATGCACACAAAACTGAGCGCGAAAGCCTAGGCAATGTCGATGAATTCCTACGCTTAAGTAACGCCCAAGATCTTCCCAGCGAAGTCAAAGAACTTCGTTTTTCAACTCAGGATGTTGACCTTGAACCTGAAGTCGAAGAAGACGTTGTTGAATACAAAAAACAATTTCACCTCAACCTACGCTCTCTTGAACTTAGAGAACACTACCATTGGGGGATTCGCGAAGTGATGCGTATCCAACTCGATCGATACACCACCTCGATGGACGACCCCACTAAGATGCTGCACCTATTGCGTCCAGATGGCTCTATCGAAAGTCACATGGGCCACCGTGTATACCTGCTCTACATGTCGGTCTCGATTCGCCCCCTAGATAGCTTTACCTCTTCAGACCTTGGTACTCTAAAACTCTTCCGTATAAAAATGGATAAGACGGGCGTACTCTCGGTAGAAAGTGTCAAAAAGGATGACAGTGACGCTACAGAGTTACCCAACTCACATAACTCCTAAAACTTAACAGAAAATTGACTTTCGAAGCCCTCCAACTCTCTTACAATAATAAGAAGTAGGGAAAGGGACTTACACTTATATGAAAAATAATATCAAAGGCTTCACTCTTATTGAGCTTATGGTCGTTGTGGGTATCATCGGAATTATCACCAGCATTGCAGTACCGAGCTTTCAGCGATTTCAAGCAAAAGCCAAACAAGCTAACGCTAAAGTAGAACTTTCTGCCATCTATGGAATGGAAAAAGCCTTTTACACAGAATTTGGAACATACCACACCAACCTGGTGATGATCGGATTTACTCCTGACGGAGTTAAACTTGATTCAGAGGGTTGTGTAGACGAAACAGATTTAACTAAATGGCCAACTCGCTACTACACAGTTGGAACCAGTGGAAGCCCAGGAGTAACAACATCAGTTGGTGGAATAACAGTACCCTGTACAGGAAAAGTTACTGCATATGTCAGATCAAATCCAGCAGCAGCTATGACTCTAACGGGATCAGTCTCAACAAGTGCATTTGAAATGCAAGCCAAAGGTGACATTGGCGGTAGTCGCCCTGACCACTGGGAAGTAAACAATTACAAACAGTTTACGAACTCAACTCAAGGCATCTAAGTCAGCCTAAAAATCAGTAACGAAAAAGGGGCGAAAGCCCCTTTTTTATTTCTACGAGCGCGATCTAAAATGAAACACCTTAAACCTAGTTACCGAGTCATACTGAAATATACTCTTCTAGGCCCACTGATTTGCTACCTCACTTACTTTCTTGCAACAAGAATCAATCAGCTCGTATTTTCAGAGGCCCAAGGCCCCTACCTCTTTATTGAAAGCCTAGGGGTTTACGCTCTCATTCTTCCAATATTCATTCTCTCCAAAAGCCACTCCCTCTTTAGCCTCTTTAGCTTCACCTTATGCCTCGTAGGAATTGCTGCTAACAATCTCAAAATGAGAACCCTGGCCACTCCCATAGACCCAAGCGATTTCCATCTCCTAAACGAACTCCTCAATATAGCTAACGGGAAACAAAAACTTATTTTAACTGTGATCACCGCACTCTTGGCCTACTTAGCTTTAAGAAAAATAAAATTTAGAACGTCTAACTTTTTATGTGCTTTTATATGGATTCTTTTACTCACAACTGCCGTCTACCAAGGCGCCACTTATCAAAAATTCTGGCAAAACTTTTTAGGCAATAATCTTTTAACACCACAAACGGCCTACAAATACCAAGGCTTTGCTTTGAATTTACTTTATGCAAGTGCAGCTAACGTTCAACAGACGAGGGACTATCCCAAATTTGATGAAATTCAAAATATTATTGATGAGGATGCCATTCTAGCAAAAAGCACAAACACACACTCACTTGCCGACAAAGAACAGCTCGATATTTATTATATTGCTGCTGAATCTCTTAATTTTGAAGAAAATCAAAAAAACGAGCTGAGCCCATATCACCAAGGAAGCGGATCCCCTTATCTTTATGTTTCACGTCTTGGAGGAGGCACAGCAAACTCAGAGCTAGAAGCCCTTTGTGGTATCCAAGCTCAATATAACGAGATCTACTTTGTAAAAGGGGTTAACTCGTCGCTACCCTGCCTTCCTCAACTATTACACAATCAGGGCTTTAACTCCTTTGCTTTTCATGCAAACGACAAAGCCTTTTACAACAGAGAGAACACTTATAAGCAAATGGGCTTTCAAAAATTTTATAGCCAAAGAGATTATACCCCAAAGAGACTCCAGAAAAATATGCCACTCTTTCTACCCGATAAAGTTTTCTTCAAAAAAAGCACTGAGTTCATTTCAGAAATTCGGGCAAAAAGTAAAAAAAACTTCTTCCACCTCATGACCCTAAGCCTCCATTACCCCTTTGAAAGTGCTGACATTGAGATACGCAAAAAGCAAAAAGACTTAAGTCCTCAAGAAAACTATACAATTGCTCGCGGCGAGAGCATTCAAGCTATTTTTAACTTCACTGAAGCCATTAAGAAATCAAAACGTAATTCACTCATTTTTATTTTCGGAGATCATCAACCCACTTACGGAACTGAACGCTTTACGATTAGCAACGACCTCAGTCGTCACACAATTCCAGCAATGATCCTCTACAAGAATGCTGAACAAAACAACTTCACCCCCATAGCATTAAAATCTGCCCACCTAAGTTCTTTGTTTTATGTTGTAGACGAAGCACTTAAGTTAGAATCGCCCCAAAGAAGTCAACACTCTCTTTATGAGTTATCCCAAAACTACCTCGTCTTTCCCGAAAACAAAATCGTTGACCTTAGGACAAAAGATAGCTGCTACTTGAAACAAAGTAACCGAGCATGCGAAAGCATACTCAAATTAGAGTCAAATGCTCATAAAATTACGGACGATATATTTTTTGGAAAAAATTACTTTTGCCAGCTGCGCTCCTGTAACGGTAGCAACAGAAGGGCTACTGCGCAGGCTGATTAAACCACTCAGGACGAAGCTTTTTAACTCTCTCATACAACACAGGATCTAAATTCTTTGCCGCAAAAGCTCTCAGAGCTTTAAAATCAATATCACCGTCATCGTGAATTAACCTCAATCCGAGTTGAAGCAAATATGAAGGAGCGCCGGGGTATTTGGCAGACTCTAAAAAAAGTGATCCGGCTAATTTTTTTTCATGGAGATTTTCGAGTGCATGAAAGGCGGCCCAATAACTCACCCTCCAATCTGTTTTAAATTTCACTAACTTTTCATTGAGAATAAACAATGCACCTGCGGGGTCTTTTCCCAATACGACAAACAAAGGCAAGAGTGCTGTTTGAAAAGCAGACTCATTATTGGGGAGTTGATAAGAGATAAATCGTAGCTTGTGGAACATCCACGAAAAATCACCTTCAACCGAAACATCTTCATAGACACTGGCTAAAATCCGAAGCCACGTAGTACTGAAATCCAAAGAAGCCAGCCCGGGCATAGAAACCGAATCCGCAAAACCACCTTTGATTTTAAAATACTCTCGCTCACTCCTTTTACGAAAGAGCTCCACATTTTGCCCACGTGGATCGTACTCGCGATAAACAGACTTATTCTCAGCTTTTATGACAAGTTTTCTTGAAAAATACCTAAGCGTGCCCTGCACAACGACAAAGGCGAAAATTAAAAAGTAGTACGACTTATGCGACTTCATCCTCTGCATTTGATGTTAATCCAAGTTTTTCTAAACGGTAGCGAAGTGAACGCATTGTAACAGCCAAAAGCTTAGCCGCGTCACGACGTACACCCTTAGCTTCTTCTAAGGCCTTCAAGACAAACTCTCGCTCTACTTGAGCTAGAACTTCATCGAGCTTAACTCCTGACTTCTTCCAAACAAGTTGGTTCTGCAGGGTTTCAAGACGTGCCTTAAGGGGTTCTCTTACATTGGGAGGAAGAGAATCAGGCAATAAGTTTGGCCCACTTTCTAAAGCAATCATTCTCTCTACGACGTTTTCTAATTCTCGAACGTTCCCTGGCCAGTTATAAGCCTTAAGCAATTCCATTGTTTCACTTGCTAGAGTTTGTGTTTGACGCCCAAAGCGCTCAGAAAACTCTTCTACAAAGTGATTTACGAGCATAGGAATATCTTCTTTACGCTCTCTTAGTGAAGGAACTCGTACATGAATAACATTCAATCTAAAATAAAGGTCTTCACGAAAAGCTTCCTTATGCACTTCTTCTTCTAAATCTCGGTTTGTAGCTGCAATGATTCTCACTTGAGCCGTCTTAGATTCAGTTGAACCCACAGGAGAAAACGTCCCATCAGATAGCACACGCAAGAGCGTTGCTTGTAAATTAAGAGGAAGCTCACCAATTTCATCCAAAAACAAAGTGCCTCCATCTGCCGCTTCGAAATATCCTTTTTTATCGGAAATCGCCCCGGTGAAAGAACCTTTTTTGTGACCAAAAAGTTCACTTTCAATCAAATCTTCAGGAATTGCGCCGCAGTTAAGAGTCAAAAACGGCCCATCTTTAACAGACGAGTTATAGTGAACACCTTTAGCAACAAGTTCCTTACCTGTTCCAGAATCACCTGTGATAAGAACGTTTGCGTTTGTTGCGGCCGTGCGCTTGATAAGATCAAAAACCTGCATCATCTGAGGAGAAGAGCCTACAATATTTGCAAAAGAATACTTTTCGCCGAGTTCTTTTCTCATGCGAGAGTTTTCTTGAACTAAAACACGATTATCTAAGGCCTTCTCAATACGTAATTTTACGTCGTCAATTTTAAACGGCTTGGTTAAAAAGTCATAGGCCCCTTTTTTCATGGCCTCAACAGCAAGTTCCGTTGAACCATGTGCTGTAATCATGAGCATCAGCGCATGAGGGTCCATAGCTTTCACTCTACTTAAAAGTTCAAGTCCATCGACCTTGGGCATTTTAATGTCTGAGATAACAAGATCGTAACTTTTATTTTCTAAAAGCTTGAGAGCTTCTTCGCCGTCACAGGCAACATCCACCAGCATTTTTTCTCGTTTAAGCATAATTTGCAGAAACTCTCTGATACTGAGTTCATCATCAACTACTAGAATGGTGGGTTTAAAGTCTTTTTTACTTTTGCTCATGCGGCCTCCTTAGAATTCGATCCCGCTTTCGTAAAGCGTAATTCAAATAGCGTGCCCCCAGCTGCTAAATCAGCGAGTGGCGATTTAAGTGCGATGTTCGCACCAATATCCTGAAGGGTCTTATAGGCAATAGCTAAACCTAAGCCCGTTCCCTTATCTTTTGTTGTAAAAAAGGGCTCAAAAATCTGCGCCTGCAATTCTTGTGGAATCCCCGGACCATTATCCATAATCCGAATGATGGTACCGTCCATTACTTCGACCCAAACATCTTGAGCACCCGCTTGCCCAGCATTCAAAAGTAAGTTCAGTAGCACTTGCGAGATTCGATTCTCGTCCCCGACTGCAGCGATCTCAGAAGGTTCTGCCGTAAAATGCAAACGACTCGTATAGCCTCTCCACTTTGGATTCACAGAAAGCGATTCAACAACATGACCTGCAATTTTATGAAGAAAAATGGGATCCTTCTTAGGAGGCGCAGGTCGAACGTATTCTAAAAACTCAGTGATGAGTACATCAAGTCGTGCCGACTCTCTCTTAATGATAGCTAAGAGACGTTGATCTTCTTCGCTCAAAGTTGCTGCTTCTAGTAATTGCGCCGCACCTGAAATGCCTGCAAGTGGGTTTCTAATTTCATGGGCAATCCCTGCTGCAAGTTTACCCACAGCTGCTAGTTTTTCGGAAAGTTTAAGGCTTTCTTCCATGTTAATGGCTTCTGTCAGATCCTGGAACATAATAAGTGTCCCTAGAATTTCATGATTCTCAGGACTCGAAAGCCTGGCTAATGAGTAACCCAATTTAAGCTCGTGACCCTCATGAGTAAGATAGCTGATGTTGCGTCTATTGGTTGGAGCTTCGCTCACATCACTAATAGAAGTTCGAGTTTCAAGTTGAGCTCTTAGCTTATCAAGCTCAGGAAAAAGACCAGAAAGAAAAGTGCCAATCACTTTATTTTCTTCAAGACCTAATATATTCAAAGCAAACTTGTTAACTTGGATAATCTTGCCTCTTGAATCAACGCTCAGTATCCCACTTGGGATATTGGCCATAATAACTCTTTGTAAGCTCTCTAAACGTCTCTTCTGTGCTTCTGTTTTTGAAAGCGCGACACCAGCCTTTTCAAGGGCTTGTCTGAGATAAAATCCAACAATAGCCGTTGCAATAGCAGCAACTGCAGTTCCTGCAACCGTAGCTCCAAAACCGATCGCTAAAGGAATTAATACCAAGATAAGCAATAGCGAAGCTATACGGTAAATGCTGTTCATAAACTGCACGCTTGCTACTAAACTCAACAGAGGGATTAAAACCTGAAAAGGAGAAGTGCTTGCGCCGGTGCTTTTAATAATAAAAGTTGCAACACAAATATCTGTAAACGAAAGTATAAAAAGATTACGCTCTCGTGTTCCTACAAAAAGAAAAAGAAATTGAACAATCGCTAGCCCAACCAAGACTCCGTAAATAAGAGAAAGTGAAACTCCATTACTCCCTTCAGGAATTAAGGTAGATCCAAAAAAAGCTAAAATTCCCGTAATAATCAAATATCCGAGACACCGAATAATAAGAAGCTTAGCAAAATGGGAATCAATATTTCTTTCCATATTAGTTCCCCATTAAGTCTCCTAAGTTGAAAATTGGCAGGTAAAGCGGAATTAAAACGCTCACTACAACTATACCCATAATCACGATAAGCATGGGCTCCAAGATAGAGGTCATGGCACTAACCGAGGTATCTACCTCGTCTTCATAGAACTCAGCTACTTTCATGAGCATTTTTTCAAGCTCACCGGTTTGCTCTCCTACAGAAATCATACTGACAACCATTCGAGGAAAAGAGGATTCTAACGCCAACGGCGCAGATATAGACGAGCCCTCTTTCACAGAGGCTTGAACGCGCATAGCGGCTCCTTCTATTTCATAATTACCCGAAACTTTTGCGGCCAAATTGAAGGCATCCAAAATAGGAACACCTGCCTGAATAAGGGTACCAAGAGTTCTACAAAAACGCGCCAAGCACGACTTCTGCAAGATATTTCCGAAAATAGGCAAGTGAAGCAAAACGGGATCTATCTTTGCCCGAGCTTCTTCATTGGTGAAAATGTAACCGATTAAAAAAATAATACCGCCTACCGCTGCGCCCATTATGATCACGTGCTGACGAATAAACTGAGAAACCGCTAAAAGTAGCTGAGTTGCCTGGGGAAGTTCTTTTCCCTGATCGGCAAACATTTTCTCGAACATCGGAACGACGAAAATTAAAAGTCCCGTGATGATACCAAAAACAATAACTAAAATCGCACTTGGATAGATTGTAGCTGTAACAACCTTGCGGCGGATAGAAGCCATTTTCTCATAGTAGACCGCGAGTCGATCAAGAATTCTATCTAAGGTACCTGAGCCTTCACCTGCGCCTATGAGGTTAATAAATATTTTATCAAAAACTCCCGTTTGTTTGCTTAAAGCTTGTGTAAGCGTTTGTCCCTCTTGAATTTCTTTAACAACTGAATTGAGTGTTCTTGCAAAAGCAGGATTAGGGGTTTGTTCTCCTAATACAGATAGGCATTGAATAAGAGTAAGCCCGGCACTTTGCATCGTAGACCATTGACGAATAAAAATCGTAAAGTCTTTTAGCTCGGGTTTTTTATTGACCGCTACCGCATTCACGAGCGACATCCGTGCGCTTATTGGCGTAATACTTCGAGGTGAAAGGGACTGACTTCTCATGTAAGAACGAACATCTTCTAAAGTACCAGCTTCTACTTCGCCTCTAACAACACGTGCGGAGCGATCGTAGCCCTCGTACTTATACTTCATACACCATCACCTAACATTTTAAGTTCTTCGATAGTTGTTTCACCTCGAATTACTTTCTTCATGGCGTTCATCTTAAGTGTTTTTAACCCTTCAGAAAGGGCAATTTTTCTCAACTCATCCGTAGAGGCATTACGTCCAAAGGCTTCGCGAATTTTCTCAGAAACCTCCATCACTTCATAAATAGCTCTTCGTCCCGCATACCCTGTGTTACGACAACGCTCACATCCGCGACCCTTCATGGGTTTAAATTTACCTATAATTTTTTCTGGGAAACCTGATTTTAATAGTTCTTCTTTTGTTGCTGATGGATCTTCTGTTTTACAATTTGAACAAATCCTACGCAAAAGTCTTTGCGCAACAACAACCTTAAGAGCACTGTTAATGAGGAAGGGTTCGATTTTTAAATCCTTAAGACGCGCAAGTGTAGAAGGCGCATCGTTCGTGTGTAGAGTTGAAAGGACCATGTGTCCCGTGAGTGCCGCTTTCATTGCAATATCTGCAGTATCCGAGTCTCGAATCTCCCCTACTAAAATTATATCGGGATCCTGTCGTAAAAAGGACCTTAAAGCGCTCGAAAATGTAAATCCGATTTGTTCATGCACCTGACATTGATTGATTCCTGTAAAATTGTATTCCACAGGATCTTCGATCGTCGAAATATTGACGTCCACTTTATTTAAAAAATTCAAAGCGGCATAAAGAGTTGTTGTTTTACCAGATCCAGTTGCTCCCGCGACCAAGCACATTCCCCAAGGGTTTTGTACCGCCCGCATAAACTTCACCTTATCTTCGGGCTCAAATCCTAAATCCTCCATGCTGATAACAGCTGCAGATTTATCTAGAATACGTATAACTATTTTTTCGCCATAAACAGTTGGCAATGTGCTGACACGAAAGTCTACAGTTCTTCCTGCGGGTAAACGAAAGCGGATACGTCCGTCTTGTGGCATACGCTTTTCGTCAAGACGCATTTTGGCCATAACTTTAATACGCGCAATTAACGGTTTTCGAATCTGAAGTGGCGGTCGAACGGAATCAACCAAATCTCCATCCAATCGAAGTCGTACTCTTAAATCACTTTCGTATGGTTCAATATGAACGTCAGATGCTTTTCGATTGATAGCATCCGTAAGAACAGCCGTCACAAATTGGATAATAGGAGCAGCGTCTTCTCCGTTGAGCTCGTCGCCATCAAGATCTAGTTCTGCATTTCCAAAATCATCTTCAACAACCTCAGCAGAGGATCCCTGTAGAGTTTTCGATAGATTCTCGAGTGAAGTTCCAGCATATTTTTCAAGCAATGTACGTATGGCCGAAGGAGAAGCGATAACAGGTTCAGGACGTAACTTCATAGTGAAGCGTACTTGATCGAGGGCTGCGATTTCAGTCGGATCCGCCATGGCCATTACAATGGTGTCTCCACGAACCCCAACAGGTATCACAAAATGCTTTGAGCAAAACTGCGGCGTAAGCTTAGCCAGCAATTCTGCATTCATTTCAAAATTTGTCAGATCGATTTGAGGCATTCCGTACTGCTTGCTGAAAAAGTCCAGAAGTCGCCGTTCGTCGACATAGCCCTTTTCAAGCAAGAGCCGAGTCAAACGTTTTGCCGGATCGCGATCAATCTCCGTCAAGCATTCCTGCACGTGCGGAGTTGATACGAGCTGGTTTCTTTCTAAAAGTTCACCTAAGCGGCGAGCAAGCATTTATGCACGTATTCCTTCAATTTCTTATCGGCTAAGAGATCAAATTTATGATCACAACTAAGTTAAAATTCCCCTAAAAATTGCCTTTAGCGCCAAAAAACATGCTTACAACAAGCCAATACATTGACGAAAGACAGGACTTCGCATCCGCGTCAAAACTCTGACCCTGTACAGAAAGCTCAAGTAAACATTACTTGACTCCCCTAGCCCCTCTTTTTAACTTCTGACGCATGAAGATTGCTGTCCTTGTAAAACAAACCCCGGACACCGAAACCAAAGCAAAAGTCAGCGCAGCTGGGCTCGATCTGACTGGAGTGAAATTTATTCTAAATCCCTACGATGAATTTGCAGTAGAAGAAGCCATCAAGACACGCGATGCAACCAAAGGAACTGCCACCGTTATTTCTGTCGGCCCCGATCGCGTTATCGATGCTGAACGCACAGCTCTTGCTATGGGTTGCGATGATGGAATTCACATTAAAGTAAGTGAAGAAGAATACAAGAATTGCGATAGCTTTGTTGTTTCAAAAGCCCTTTCTGAAGTCATTAAGCAAAAAGGCTTTCAACTTGTCCTCTGCGGAAAACAAGCCATCGACGACGATGCCCTTGCTGTTCCTCAAATGGTTGCTGAGTTATTAGGTTGGGCACGAGCTACTGTTGTTACAAAAATTGAAGATATCTCGGGAGCAAAAGTAAAAGTTCGCCGAGCTGCTGATGGTGGCGCTGAAGAAGTTATGGAGCTAACAGCTCCTGTATTAATAGCCGCCAACAAAGGACTCAACACACCCCGATACGCATCTCTTCCTGGAATCATGAAAGCGAAGCAGAAAAAAGTTGAAGTTGTTCCACTCGAATCTTTAGGCCTAGGAGCTAAAGATTCTAAAATTGAAGCTACTCACTTTGAACTCCCTCCGGAAAAAGCTGCTGGTAAGATATTCAACGGCACCCCCGAAGAACTCGCTAAACAAATTGTCGATGCCCTACGCAACGAAGCGAAAGTCATTTAAGGAATTAGGAGCATAAGTATGTCTAAAGCACTTGTATTAATTGAACAAAAAGACGGAACTGTAAAAAAATCATCACTCGAAGTCATCCACGTTTTTAAAGAACAGGGATTTGAAGTTTCGGCCATTTGTTTTGGTGAAAATCTTCAAAGTGTTTCTGCAAAGATTGCAGCTTCAGCTGGAGATCAAGGCGCTACACAAGTTTTACTTGTGAGTGATGCCTCACTTAAAAACTATCAACCTGAAACTTATAAAGAAAGCATTGCAAAAGCATTTTCTGACGGAGGCTTTACTGTTCTTTCTGGAGCCGCGACTGCTCTTGTGAAAGACCTCTTTCCTACTATGGCCATTAAACTTGATGCAGGCCTCGTAGGTGATGCCGTTGCGCTCAAATCCGATGGCGGTCAACTCACAGTTAAAAGACCCCAGCTTGCAGGCAAATACTTTGCTGAATACAAAATCAAAAGCTCCAAAGCTGTTGTAAGTCTTAGACCTAACGTTTTTAAATTGGGCGCTCCCACAGGAACAGCAGCAAACATCGTGGATCAAGCTGTGACTAAAGGTTCTGGCGCTACTCAAGTTGTTGCGATTGAAGGCGGAAGCGCTTCAGCTCGCCCTGACCTCACAGAGGCAGAACGCATTGTAAGTGGTGGCCGCTCTCTGAAGAGTGCCGAGGGCTTTAAAATTCTCGATGAATTAGCAGACGTTATTGGAGCAGCAGTTGGTGCTTCTCGTGCAGCAGTAGACGCAGGCTACGTCCCTCATGCCATGCAAGTAGGACAAACAGGTAAAACAGTTAACCCTACGCTTTATATTGCATGTGGAATTTCAGGAGCCATTCAACACTTGGCAGGTATGAAAACCTCTAAGATAATCGTCGCAATAAACACAGATCCCGAAGCTCCTATCTTTCAAAAAGCAGATTACGGCGCCATTGGAGACCTCTTTCAGGTTGTCCCTGCCCTAACTGCTGAGTTCAAGAAGTTACTTTCTCAGGGCTAAACATAATGATTGAACATATTATTCAAGAGCTAACCAAAAGGCTCGGTCTCACAGAAGAACAAGCGAAAGGGGGCCTTGGCCTCCTTTTAAAATTCTGCCAAGAGAAACTAGCTCAAGCAGATTTTCAAAAGATTACCGAGCTTCTTGGCAATCAATGGCAAGAGCTTGTGAAAGCTGCACCTGAAGCCTCTTCAAATCTCATGGGTAAAATTGGTGGCCTGTTTAGTGAAAAAGCTGGCGCCATGGCAAATATGGTAGGGGACTTTAAAAAGCTTGGGATTGATATCTCCAAAGTTCAAACTTTTGTAGACGTCACCGTTAAAACACTTGAAGAAAAAGGCGGCCCTCAAGTTAAGGCCATGCTCGATAAATTCTTAAAGGTATAAAAAATAATTAGGTATCCTTTAGCAAAAGTTCTTCAAAAGAATCAAATCGCGCTTACCGAGATCATCAAAGATTGAAGATTCTGGATTGCGTTTGCTCATAATAGAATGAAACAAAACAATTTCACTTGTAGGAAAATACTCTGCAAAAGCATGTAAGTTTTCGGGCTCATTGTCTATAGAAGCAACAACTTCATAGTTTTTAGAAATTGCGCGCGAAGCTTCTTGCTTAAAGTCCACGTCGGGCATGCTCCACCTAAAACCAGGCTTTAAAATAAGTTGAGTACGCTCCCCCTGGGGAAAACCAAAAGCAGCAAGCGATGCCAAAGTGCCCTCTAGGGAGCGAGCCATGTCCCGGCCTGTAAGATAAACAATGGAATAGCCTAAGTCCCAAATCTTCTTTGCAAAATGATTTGAGCCCTCATAGGGCTTATCAAAGTTCATAAAGGTGCTTGCAAAAAAGTTGTGCTCCCAAAACTTCTCAAAATCACCCCAGATCTTAAAACTTTCATCTCTGGCACTATCTGTGCCAATGTGAGGCTCTAGGGCCCATTCAATACTCTCACGAATGCTAAAGCTCTGCTTTAGTGGATGTATGGACTCTAATGCTTTTCGCCAAGCATCAGGCACTTTGCCGTGCGTTCCTATTTTAAAATCTAAAAACGATTTAAAAATTTCTCTGTTTCGTTGAGATGTATCAAAAAGAGTCGAGTCCAAATCCAAGACCCAAGCCTTGCTTGCATCAATCTTTGGAGTCATCTTTTGAACTCGGTCTATGAGTTCATCTCCATGTTCAATCACCTTAAAGTGGTTCTGATGCTTTTCTACCCAAGGATGTCTTTCTTCTCTGTAAAATGTCATGCTAAACGAGAGCTTCTCTAATTTTACCGCTTAGGAAATCCATAACCCAAACCACAGCCGCAATAACAATTACAATTGTGCCGACTTCATTCCACTGAGCGAGACCTTGATATTGGAACAAAAGAGCGCCCACACCACCACCACCGACGATACCGATAACAGTAGCCATTCGAATATTAATGTCCCAACGATAAATCGTGTAAGACAAAAAAGGCATCAAAACTTGTGGCACAACAGCATGCCAGATAACGTGAATTTTGCCACCACCAGTAGCTTCCATAGCTTCAAGCGGGCCGTTATCAATGTTTTCAATTTGCTCGCTATAAAGCTTTGCGAGCGAGGCCATCGAGTGAAGCATCAAAGCCAACATTCCCGCAAAAGGTCCAATTCCTACCCATACAGAAAAAATGATTGCCCAAATAACGGGCTCTACTGAGCGGGTAAAGTTAAAGAGTGTACGCAAAAAGAAATAAGCAAAGGTTCCAAATCGAGAGTTCTTAACCAAATTTCTTGCACAGAAAAACGATGCAAAAAAAGAAAAAGGGATAGCTAAGCAGGTTGCCAAAAGCGCAATAAAAATTGTCTCAAGCATTGCAGAGAGCACAGACCCAATAATGCTCCAATTGGGAGCCAAAAGTGCACTAAATATACGTTGTGCTCCCAAGAGACCCTCTTGGCTAAAAAGCGATCGAAAGCTGGCGTCTGTAATTTGAACACCCAAGACCAAAGTTCCAATCATCGTAATAACCGAAAAGATTAAATAGGGTTTTTGCCACCAAAGCTTTTTTTCTTGATCGCGAACGACTGACTTTAAATATCCGTTTGTGCGATAAATCAAAGAAACACCTGGACTGCGCCCAAGCTTGCCCCACGCAAGAGCAACAACCGCCGAAATAAGACCAAAGTACCTGAGTATATTCGAGTCCATGTTCTTAGTTGCAAATTCTGTATCGTTCGAAAAGGACAACGTAAAAAAGTAAAACATGAACAAGAAATAAAAGATCAAAAAAGTATCAAGTACAAAACTAGCCCAAAAAGCTTTTCTTTTTTCGGCATCAAATTTCTTTTGAAAAATATCGATCATCGGATTTGTACCTCTTTAGCGTCTTCGCCGTAAATACGAGAGAACCAGGCTTCGTCAATAACATCGGCTGTTCCTTCAAAAACCTTTTGTCCCGCCTTTAGGGCAATAACTCGTGGAGTGTAACGACGAACAAGACTTAAAAAGTGAAGGTTACATAAAATAGTAATCCCCATCTCTTTGTTCACCTTTTCAAAGTAATCCATAACGCTGTGTGAAGTTGCAGGATCCAGACTTGCCACAGGCTCATCCGCCAACAAGATATCAGGCCTTTGCATAAGGCTACGAGCAATAGCAATACGTTGCTTTTGTCCGCCGCTCATTTCATCTGCTCGGTACTTCCACTTATCCTTAAGTCCAACAATCTCCAGGAGAAACATCGCATAATCAAAGTCTTCTTGGGAGAATTTTACAAATAGCCCCTGATACAAAGAAGCAGTCCCCAACTTGCCCAGTAGAACATTGGTCATAACTGATTTTCTTGGGATCAAATTAAAATGCTGAAAGATCATCCCGATCTTACGTCGTGTTTGCCTGAGATCTGCAAATGAGAGTTCTGGAATATTCACTCCGTTAAAAAGAATTTGCCCTGCTGTAGGTTCAATCAATCGGTTGATACACCTTAAGAGTGTGGACTTACCCGACCCGCTTAACCCAATAACCCCAAAGAAATCCCCTTTGTTTACACTAAAAGAAACATCATTGAGAGCTTGCCTGCCATCATCATAAATTTTACTTAAGTTTTTGACCTCAAGAATTGTCGACATTAAAAGCCCCCGCCTTGCATCCTTCTATTTACCTTTTTTTACAATTTCTTCTAAGTTGAGATCTTTATTCGCAAGAATAATCTGACGAATTCCCTCATATGTAGCATCCGTTACTCGTTCAAGACTTGTCGCCGTTGCGAGTTCCTTAATAGCGACACGACCCTCAGCTGTTTCGCCAAAGGCTTGAAGAGCATCAACTACGTAACCTTTAATTTTTTCATTTTCAGCAGGGTCATCATAAAGATTTGTGCGAAGAACCCATGGCTCATTCGGAATCTCTTCAGTGTATCCAATAATATTTACGGCTTTCTCAACGTCTGGAAATTGTGTCATTACGCGTGCTCTCGCATCTGTAATTTTCGTAACTTTCTTACCACCCTCAAGCTCTTCAGTTATGGGATTAGAATAATAAGTCGCTCCCGCATCTACTTGTTTTTGGTAAACCATCGTCACAACGTTGTCGTGCTTTTGAGCAAAAACCGTGTCCTTTAACTCAATCCCCTTATCGCGCAAAAGCTTGGATGGAAGAATGAACCCAGAAGTTGAGGCTGCGTCTGTATACGCAAAAGTTTTCCCCTTAAGATCCTCTAAGGTTTTAATGCCGCTATCGGCTCGAGCAATAATTTGTCCCTTATAAGTTTTCTCTCCATCTCCGCGAAGAGTAATAATGACGGCCTCAATGGGATACTTCTTAATGTCTCGCGTAAGAATATAAGAAAATGTGTTGAAGGTCGCAAAGTCTGCCTTTTTTGTTCCAAAGGCTTCAACCACTGCAATGTAACTAGTGGGAACCGAAGCTTTTACATAAAAGCCCTCATCTTTTTGATACAGCTTTTGTGAAACATACTTGCTCACATACTTAGCCATATCGCTACTTACGTTGTTAAGCTTTTGGGCGTCTACTGAGGGTATAAAATACATGCTAAAGGGGCGTTCTTTTGAACCCACTTTACCGTCAGAGCAAGAGGCCAAAAGGGCTATGGTTAGAAGGGCAAATAACTTCTTCATACCCCTTAGGACATAATGAGCGGCCAGCCACTTATCAAACACAAAAAGGGTTAAATAATAAGCAATTTAAAGTGTATTTGATACGTTGTGCGGGGCGTATATCCCATATAGGATTCCATCCCTAGCTGAATGCCCATCATACTCGCCCTAAGCGCGTGCTTAGTTTTTTCTTACGCGACATCCCTCTTTGCAGACTTCTCCCGAGCCGTATCCGGCAAATGGATTAATTGCTTTAAATTAACCGTTGCCTCCTTCTTTTTTCTCCTCATAGGCCTCTTTATGCGAGATGGGATGATACGTTCCACGATTCCCCTTTTTATGGTGAGTGGCGCACTGGGCCTATTCCTTGCCGACCATTTTCTCTGTGAGGCCTTTGGAAAAATAGGTTCCGCCCGAACACTACTTATATTCAGCTTTGCCCCGTTTTTTGTAGCCTGCTGGAGCTACCTCTTTTTTGGAGAAAAGCTAAGCCCCCAAAAGCTCATCGCCATCTGTTTTTTCGTAGCCTGCGTAATAACCCTCAGCCTTGAAAAGCTCAAAATAGAGGGTCGATGGGAAATTACGGGTCTAGTGCTCGCATTTAGCGGAGTTCTGCTCGATGGCCTTGCCAATGTCATAACAAGCTATGGTTTTCGGGTTGCACCTGAAAATGGTGTTTTTAGCGTATGTGCTCTTAGAGCTGCCGGTGCCTTTATTGCTTTTTTACTTCTAAATCCTTTCTTAAAGGTCAAGCTCATTGAGAATTTCAACAAACTCAATTCACACAAAAAACGACTCGCAATTGTAGCCTCATTTTTGGGCGCTTTTCTCTCGCTCACTCTCTGGATTAGTGCTGTCAAAAGAGGCAACCTTACAACCCTTGTTTCACTCTCAGGAATCACACCTGTTTTTGCTGCTATCTTTGAAGTGGCTAGAGGCAAGACAAAATTCAGTAAATATTTAGGCCTTGCCTTTGTTTTTTATTTTATTGGTTTTTATTATCTCGTCATTAAAGCTTAAAATAATTTAAAGATTTGCATCAATGTAAACGCTTCCAGCATTAATACCGAAATTATCATCTTGGGGCGCACCAACTATGAGATCATTTACGCCGTCTTTATCCAAGTCCAAAGTTAGAATCGACGCTCCAAATGTTTCACCCACAGCTCTCGCTGGCAAATCTGGCGGATAAAAAATATTGGGATTAGAAAGAATGCCAGAAGCAATGCCCGTATAGGCAAAAACGGCTCCGGAATTTGCCCCGTAAATATCATCCAACGAAGCACCCACAAAAAGATCAGGGTAAGTATCATTACTATAGAGCCCCTTAGCCATCGCAGAACCAAAGCCTGAATTTAAATTAGACTCCGGGTGCAATAAAAATTGATCATGCGTACTATCAAGCAAGGTATCCGCTGTGCCTGCATTAATCCATATATAAACCTTACCCGCATCTGTCCCGTCATCATTATCCCCAGGAGCTCCTGCGAGTAAATCATCATCTCCGTCTCCGTCATAGTCATAAGCCAAAACCGAAGCGCCTAAGAAATCGGAGTTTGCTGCAGCTGAATGTTGAAAGGTTGAATACGAAGAAAAGTTAATCGCGCCTGTAACATTATCTGACTGATAAACATAGACAGCGCCCCTATCCGTACCGCCTACATCTGCACCACTAGCACCAACAATCAAATCGTCAAAGCCATCATTATTTAAATCACCTGCCGCCAATGAAGAACCAAACAAATAAGCTAACAATGAAGGACCATTAATTTGATAGCTTGGAAAGATATCTGTCGAAGTACTATTTCCTAAATATATATAAACCGAACCGGACTGAAGACCAAAATCATCATTCTGCGACGCGCCCACCAAAAGATCTGTAATGCCATCGCCATTTACATCCATACCCAAGCATGCGGAACCAAACTGACGAGCCGAAATTAAAGGAGTCGGACTCACAAGTACAAAATCAGGCTTGCCGCTTATACTTCCGTCACTTGAAGAGAAGTAAATACTCACACTTCCGTCGTCTGTATACTTTCTATCGTCAGTAGTACTTCCAACAATTAAATCCTCAATACCATCACGATTGTAATCCATTTTACATAAAGCGGAACCAAAATCAGAATTTGCACTATAGCGACCCGCCACAGGGCCTGCATGAAAATCATAAGTAACAAACCTGTCCTGACTGACAAAACTTACAACTCCATTCGAATCTGCAAAAAATTGACCAACTTGTCCGCTACGATACCCTTGAAGTTCTCCACCCGTTGCACCAATCGACAAATCATTGAAGCCATCTCCATTCACATCTCCAAAAGCAAAAGCACTTCCAAAACGTTGCGCACTCGTATGTGTCCAAGGCGGAGAAACAATCAAATCAACACTTGTGTTTGAAGAATTAAATGAATTAAATATATAGACAAGGCCATTGTCTGTAATACCTGAGTTTGCAAGATAAGACCCCACAATCAAATCATCGGTGCCATCATTATTTATATCCGCAACTATCAGACTATCTCCAAAGTAATCTGTATTCGCCGTTGATGCGGGGTTGGGTATCTCAGCACTAGCAATTGTAGCACTCGTAACCCAAGAACCTGGAGTCGAGTTTCCTAAAAATATTCGAAACGAGCCCCTATCTGTTCCAGCTGTATCGTCCCTAGGGCAACCCATGACGATGTCAGGAATTGTATCTCCATTGTAATCAATAACCCCCAAAGACCTTCCACAGAAGTCACTTGTAGCTCCAAAAGAAGAATCGCGAATAAAAAGACCTGAGGCAAAATTATATTGGCCTTGTGAAGTTCCCGCAAAAATCCAAAAACCCCCACGATCGGTCCCACCCGTGTCATTCGCTTCAGCGCCCACGATTAACTCTGGATAAGTATCGCCATCTAAATCCGCACGAATAATCGCTGAACCAAAACTACTGTTAAGTGTATAAGTAGGGTTATCAAAAATCTCACTGGGCACCGAGGAAAAACCATCGGCCTTACCTTTGTAATAATAAAGACTTCCAGTGTTGACTCCTACTCGATCATCATAAGGAGCACCTATAAGTAAATCATCAAAACCATCACCATCAATATCACTTGCATGCAAAGCAGTTCCGAACTGCGAATTAAAATCAGTCCCTTGTCTTAAAACTAAATCTGCTTCTGAGATATCAGAGGATTTAGAACTTACACTGTAATAGACATAAACGGCACCCGTATCCGCTGCAGTAATAAGCGTAAGAGGGATATCCGCAAGTGGCGCTCCTACAGCCATATCCATTTCTCCGTCTCCGTTAAAATCTCCAAGGGTCACAGATGCGCCAAAATATTGATCTGCTTGATGTGAGCTTGGGGGCAAAGAATAAACCCCATCGCTTGATTGAAGTAAAAAAGACGACTCACTAGTACCCGCAATTGCCTGGGCTGCATTAGCTCCTGAAGAATTTCCGCAACTACTCAAAAACACCAAGGTAGCCATTCCTGCGTATGCCTTAATGATACCAAAGGAAGCCATACTTCTACCTCGACGCTATGCCACCTTAACTTAAGCTTAACTTCGTCAAGAATAAGTCCCTAAGTCCGATAAAGACTCATCGTGAAAAGTTACCCTTTTTTGTTATTCCTATTTTCTTGCTTTAACTTGTTAAATGCCGAGGAAGGACTTTTTAAAGTTAAAGACACCCGAGTTCCCGGTGCGATTGAAATAGCAGGCGAATCTGTTTTGCAAATGGTACTTGTGGGTGAGCCCGCACAAAAAATAGCCGCTGCTTCTTATGATACTTATTTGCGCAGTAACCCCGGAGAGAATTTCATTCTCTTTTTAACAATTGAAAAAGTAAAACGCTGTAAAGAACGAGGGCTCTCTTTTTGCGAAATCAACTTTCAAAGCTATGGCTCTGCTTTTCTTACAGACGACGGAAAAATCCTCTGGACCGCCAAGCACGTGATTCAACCCCAATTAGGATCAAAACTTAGTTTTGAACTTTACAACTCAGATGGCGAAAAGCTTTTTGACAGCACAGACTCCAAAGACCAGGTAGAACTTCTCCTTGCAGGCAATGGCGATATCATTCAAAAAAGGCATGCCAATGAATTTGTAATTGATGATAATTTAAAGCAGCTCACTTCTGACTACGCAAAACTAAAACTCAACAGAAACCTTGCTATTCGCGCTCTTCGCATCGCATCTCAAAAACCCCAAATTAACCAAAGGGTTTTTACAGTAGGCTATGCCAACGTCACAGGATACAGAGCCCCAACCAGTAATGGCGGCGTTAAAACACGCTCACGTGTAGCCATCGGAATGGTAACTCCCTATTCAGAAGCTCGCCCCAACGAAACCCCTCAGCAAAAACAAAACCGAGATGCACTCGATAGTTTCGCCTCTCAACATTTAATTATTATGGACCTCGATGGTTTACCCGGTCAGAGTGGTTCACCCGTGCTCAATGAATCTGGAGAAGTTGTAGGTATATTTATAGCGGGTAACAGCACAATCTCTGGAAGAGGCGCCCTCAAGGGAATTGCTCCACATTTCGAGGGCATTCTCAAAAACGGTCACTAAACGACTCAACAAAAAGCAATCAATAACTTATTGAGGCTTAGTCACTTCAAGAACTAACTCAGGGTTAATTGAAACAAGATCATTCGATTTTGAAAGCTTAATTTTTGCATCTACGCTAACTTTCTCCTGACCCGTTAAAACACCCTCTTCACTTATAATTGGAAGAAATCCCACAACTGTGACAATTGAGACATTAGAATCATCGATCGCTTTAAAGCGAATGGATTCTATGTCTGAGAAATTCTTGGGGAGTCTCCACGTAGCAGTCTCCTCTTCAAGCCCACCCACGCTCACATAAATAACAGAAACACCAATAACGCTCCCGATATAAGACTCAACAACTTTTACGGGAATATTGAACTGCGCAGTGTACTTTTTAAATTGTACAATTGACCCTACAGATACTTCAGTAGCGGGCCTCTCACTAGACTCCTCACTTGCAACTACACTTGTTTCTGCAAATAACCCCAAAGAAAAAATAAAACTAAAAAACAATAAAAACTTATTCATCATGCACTCCTTGGAGCGAAAGATAGAGATCTCAACGCTCCACGTCAACAACTTGCATACTCCATAAGATCAAAGTGTTTCGCCTTGTTTTGGCCGCTCTACCAATCGCGCACGCTTTGCATATCGCCATTTAGCTTCTGAGCTGTTTTTAAATAAAATGCTTTCACACGTCGCTCTTCAGCACTTAAGAGCGTCCATATAGAGGAATCTCGTTCCTCGCTTAAGCGCTCAATAATTACTTCAGAAATATGATGTCGATTCGCTGAAGCAGCAATAGCCTCTAAATCTTCGAAAGCGCTATCAGCTTTATACTGCGCTCTCCATCTTAAAATCTCCAATAGAGATTCAATGCGTTCCTTGCGAAGCATAGGGAGTGCTGGAATGCGTGCCGCGTTTTCAATAAGTTTTTTCTTGGCGAGTTCCAAATTACTTAGGGTCTCGCCCCCATCACTGTAACTGTGAAAGAGTGTGTTTCGAAGTAAATAAAGAAGTTCAATCTGACTCAATTTAGATTTCTCAAGAAGTTCTTTTGAGTTTTTTTCGAAATCAGAAACAGTGCGCTCAACTAGATATTTTTTGAGCGCTTGCAGACGAAGAGAAATCGAATCAGTGCTGAAAATGCGAAAAGTTCTCGAGTTTATAACTCCAAACGAAAAATCTTTGTTATTTTCTAAATTCTGAATCCTTTCATGGAATCTTGAAAAACTGTAAAGTGGTATATTTCCTAGCCAATAAGTATAGGGGAAGTAGCGACCTCCCAAATACCAAAACACTTGATCAGAGGCAAATACGATATCTCCCTTAATTCTTCTTCTTATATTCTCATCGACACTTTCTCTTTGAGGAGGAATTGAAGAATCAACAACGCCATCTTTTACGAAGTAAATTTTTCCATTTTTTAATCCAAAAAAAGCGTAAGAATCTTCAGCATCGTTAAAAACGGTTTCGGAAATAAAATCAAAACTAATTTCCTTTCCGTTTCCGTCACGAATGATAACGGGGTTTAAAACTGCCCTATCTTTGTCAAGAGTGAACAAATGAGACAACAAATACATATCAAGTGAGGCATACTCCTCCCCCCAAGAATTAAAATAAACATACTTATGATTGCTTTTCGATTGTACAAAAAAGTTCGCTTTTTCTTGAACTCGAATTGTCTCACCAAATTCGGTTTTTAATCGCCTATCCCCATAAGTACAATAAGCATAGCCTCCATCCTTTACAAACTTAACTTTATTCACTCCAGAAGAACTCTCGGGAGCTTTATCCGTCAAAAGCTTTAACTCGCCTTTATCGTAACTATAAGAAATATATTTTGAATCCCCATTTTTCTTTGTAGTCACGGTAATTTGCGCAGAGCCTGGCTCCTCGTTCATCCAAATATCTGAATAATCAGGAGGTAAAATCTCTTCCTTCATATTCAAAAGCAGCTTTTTATTTTTAGCTTTGTCAGTCACTACAACTAAATAATTTTCATGATCTATAGAAAATGTTGACGTAACGTTCGAAATCACGCCCCTAGGTGAAATAACGACAGGTAATTTCGATACTGGATCTTTTACTTCTTCACCATTAACCAAAGGAAATATTCGTCCTCATCATAAAAGCCACGTGGGTCCCAATATTGTGAAATTTTAAGACTTAAAAATACCTTTCCTTTTTTTAAAGGTTTTTGCTCATTAACTCTCGTGAGTGGAAAAATATCATCATTGATTTGCGTCGTAGACGCTGTACTTTCTCGGCTCGTAGAATGAGGCGCCCTCCGGCTTCATCGGCAAAAGTCATATAGTTGGGGTCTGAAAGCTTTAAGGGCACTCTCTTTCCATCACGTATGAGCTGGAGCTCATCTCCTACTTTAACTACAAAGGCCATATGTTTTGCATCAGGAGTTAAGGCACCCAGAACAAAACTCGAATATGCAGATACATCTAAATCAACACGCTCTAAGCTAAAAGAATCATTTCTAGCCAAATACAAAGCCTTGTTAGCCAAAACAACATGGAAATCCTCGTTCTGTGCAACAACCTCAAAAAGCGCTTCGGCCTTAACCTTGGTTAACTGTTCCTCTGCACTTTCTATTAACCTTGCGTATAATCCAGTATTTTCATCTGTATCAAATTTCACAACAGACTCTATTAACGCCAGCGCATGCATAATTTCCGTGCTGAACAAATAAGGGTCCACACTTGGATCGTGCTTAGGATGAGTTACGAGTTGCTGCGCTTGCTTAATCAAGGCATTTCGAGAATTTTTATAACGAGAGATAAAGTTCTTTTCGGGCTCACTCAAAACTTTCTTTGTGGAAAGCACGTTAAATATCTTCACGGCTTGCTGAAAGCTCCCGGTCTTTGCAGCTTCTTCTTCAAGCATAGCATTCCTAACATTCATGGCTTCAAACAATTTTTCCGAGGGTGTGTTTTTCTTGAGCTTACGAGACTCCCGGTATTCATTCTCCATACGCGTGTACTCGTCTAAGGCCTTGTTAAACATTTCTCTTTCTTCGGGAGTATATTCTCGTTCTCCTTTGGGATCTTGATATCGAATCCAATCAAAACTATTTATCGGATCGTCTTTAACAGGTTCATCTGCATTATCGTTTTGAGGGATATCTTCTTTTTCTTCTCTAAGTGCGCTGATCCACTCCAAACCAGCTAGTTCCCTATTGAGATCGTCATCCCCTATACGGTCTTGCTGTTCATCACTCAATCCACCACGCGGGGTGGGCTCAAGCCAAACCCAGTGCCCCTTTTTTTCTGACCACACACTTACCCATGCATGTGCCTCTGAGCCATTTAAAAACTCATCTCTTGGAAAACGATTATAGAAACCAACAACTTTTCTAGTGGGAACCTTGTAATAGCGACTGAGTGCGATAAAAAAGTCGCTCCACAAATCGCAGTTCATTCCACTGCCCAATAGACTGGGAGGAAAACCCAAATCCTTATCTTGTAAAAATACTCTAGCCATTTGCTTAAAGCGAGTTTGAGTGTCCTTTGCCTGATTAATAAAGGCTGTTATCTCACGCGCCATAGGGTCGTTATTATCCGTGTAAATTGCTCGCCTTAAGATATAAGCCTCAATCGCTTTTGCCTTAGCCTCTGAATCTTTTAAGACAGCTATGTAGGGATCAAGCTCTGAACGTATAGCTTCAGGAATTTGAGTCACAATAGTTTGCGTATCTTCTTCAACAACATGAGATTCAGCGTCTACAGCCTTAAGAAGTTTTTTTAACTTATAAGTAAAGCGAGAGTCCTCAAGGTTTTCGCCTTTTACTAATAATGCATAAGAACCCGTCTTTGATCTTCTAAGCTGGTAAGATTTTATAGAAGAAGATTCAAAACGGATAGAATTTAAATCAACAGAATATCCCTCACGTATCGCCAAAAGAATAAAGGCCAAACGCTCACCCTTATGTGTGTTGCGCATATAGCCCTGAACTAAAACTTCAGGCTTTGAATCATCCCACTCAAAAGATTTTTCAGGAACACTCATCTGGCCAAATGCCATCCCCTCCCATTTTCCACCCGAGTGATCAAAGTGATTAAAAAACGAGGTCGCATACTCTCTTCCCTCAAACGGAACGAGCTTGAAGTAATCTCTTTCATCATACATTTCGTTCATTCCAGGATTTGTCTCATTTTGAAGATCGCTCCCTACTGGAGCCTGCTCACCTGGCTCCCACGCTTTCATCTCATCTGCCAAAGCAACTGCTTCCGGGCTATTGGCCTGCTCACGCATAGATTCATCTTTAGCCTCTTCTTTTTTTTCTTTAATTTTTTCTCGTTCTGTAAACTTAGCCTCTAGCTCAACCTTTCGATCTTTTAGTTCTTGCGGACTCATTTTAATGTCTAAGCTATTCAAGAATGAAGACTTCAAAGCGGCAGCACCTTGGGCTGTAGTCTTAGAATTAGAATCAATAACAAATATTGGGAACTCAATATCAAGAGTTAAAATTTCATCTGCTTTATTCAAGTCAAAATCTAAGTCTGTAAAGACCTCTTTTGTTATGAGCCTCTCAGGGTCAAGAGCAATGAGTTCTTTTTGAGGTAATTCAGGACTCGCTAACACTTGAGTTCTTAGAGCTCTCTGCTCATAGACAAAAGCCATGTTCTCGCTAACGATATTAAAAACCTCAGGTGTGTTCGTATAGGGATTAAGCGCCATTGCTTGCTCATAGCTTTCAAGCGAAGCAGGCACATCGTCCAAGTAGTAATTATAATTTCCGAGGTTGTAATAAAGCGGGATAAGCAAACGACTTCGATTTGATTCAAAAAAGAAAAACTCAGATTTAAGTTTTTCAATCTCTTTAAGAGTCTCGGCTTTTTTAACTTCAATAACTTGCTTTGGAAGTTCAGACTCATGAACAAACTCAACGGCATACAAACACTGAGCCTGTACGATAAAAATGAGCAGCATCGCCCCTATCCAAAAGAGCTTTAATTTTTTAGATTTTGCTATCAGCACCGGGACTCAACATAGCGCGTCATTTTCAGGCCCCCAAGAGCATTGAGGCTTGCGAAACAAGGTGGAACGAGGCCGCTCACCGTATCCCACTAGCGGCACTTTGCTTTAGAGTAGCGTCAAGATTTTTTCTATCGCTTCCTAGCTCACTCCGTAACATGAGATAAGTGATTTCAATTCGGGCGATTCGGCATTTTTTTATTATTATTAGCTACTTAAGCTTTGCTTTTTTAATCCAAGCAGAAGACCCCAAAGCCATTAATTTTTGGGATTCGCACCAAAATGCAAAAAACGCTAAACCTCAAAATATAGCGCTCGATGACCAGGTCACAGAATACGAAGAAGATGGACTTTATCTTCTTAACTCACCCATTCCCGTCACCCTTCCCCTCACCAACGATATGCCCAAGGGAGAACTCCCGGCCTATTCTAGAATTCGAATTTTTGAAAAAGGCACGATAGCAGATTTATGCACTCCTAACCTTTGCACGAAAAACGCACTCCCTCTTGTGAGAAACACAACGAACAAGGAATGCAAAGATCTCAGCACCGAGGAACTTAGTGAGAATGTTTGTGCACCAGGCGAAGCCTTTGTTATTCAGGTGATCGAAAATACAAGCTTGCCTAATTGTTTTTGCACAAGCACCAATCATATTTTAAAAAACATTACTCGTATTGCTCGTGATGAAGTCCTAGGCGGTAGCCTTTCTACGGCCTCTGCAACAGCAAGCGGAACTCGCAAAGCCATTCCACTCTTTGAAGCAAACAGTACTCAGTTCGTAGCTGTCGATAGCAGAGGTAATAAAGCCTACGAAGGCTACATTCACCAAGCAACGGCCTACTCATTTGGAAGAAGTTCTCGAGCAAGATACGACGCCTTTACTCGACGCTATTCTAAAATGACTCGTGGAGATTACTACTTCATTCCCGACTATAATAAGAAATACAATGGCATGATCGGAGGCACGATGAAGAGACGCCTACCAGATGGAAGCTTTGAAGATCTTTACGGATTAGAATTTTACACTTCACGTTCAAATATTCCACTAAGAGCAGTCACTCAAAACGACGTGCTAGCAGATAGAGAAGCAATACCAAGGCACGATCCAGCACCAATACCTAAACCTACTCCTAAACCACCAGCACCAGCACCCAAACCCAATCCAACACCTGCTCCCAAACCTAGCCCTAATGGAATTCCTCAACACACCTACGACAGAGTTTTTAATCGTCCCAATGATCGCAATCAAAATGCAGAACACCGGGCGTTCAATGACCGCTACCACGAAGCCATGAAATCCCTTGCCTACGAAGTTACCCATGCAGAAAGCGCCGTCTTACGAGCCGCTGTAGGCTCTAATTTTGATTCACGATTCCTAGCTGAATCAACTGATCGAAGCAGCAAAGACAGTGACGAAAAAGGCTTATGTTGGCGCTACGTCGCTCTTGGAATGCATAAAGCTCTTGGCCTTGGCGCGCCCTACCTTCCCTCTCGCAAGCCTGTCGCAGATAAAGCGCGTGACTCCTACAATGTTGTTAAAAATATTAATCACAGGTGCCCTGATGGCCGAGTCATTCCTCTCTTTAAAAAAATCGAGATCCCCGCCGTCTATAAAAAAATTCCTAGAAACACTTTATTTGTTAAAAAAATAAATAACAAAAATATGCTCCAAGACTTTATTGATTCTCAATTACAAACTGGAGACACTGTTGTGTGGGAAAATCCTTCATCAGGCCGAGCCGGTCACATTGAAGCCTACTTTCCAGAGGTGCGCTCACAAGGACCTGACGACGCTTTTTTCAGCGACTATCGCTGCGACATGGACCAAGGAGACGGAAACGCAGATAGGCCCGGAGGCAGATCTACCAATACACTTGGCTATATAATGAGGTACAATGCATGTTAATGAGCTCTATTAAAAATTTCACCCTCTTCTTTTTACTCTTTTCATTTTGCGTCAATAAAATTGAAGCAAAACAAAGCCCGCATGAGGGAAAAAGAAATATAGCTACAAATAAAAAAGACTTTGCCGTTATCAATGCCCTTGTAATGGCAACAGATACATTAGGTGATCAATGCCTTGAGGACCGAGGGATTTTAAGTGACAACGTAGAAGCTGAAAGAGTGATTGATCTCTCACTTTGGCTTTGGCACCAAACCGGTGTGGATAAATCAGAAATGGCACTTAACCTTGAGTGCTTTCAAAGAGCTAATTCCAAAACTTATACTGACCTATTTGAAAAGCTTGACTCTGGGTTTCAAGAAGAGCTCAAAAATGAAATTGAAAAAGCTAGGAAGCGAAAAAAATCCGGTAACGCTTAAAACATTTTAAAGTGAATGAATACGCTCTAAGCCCGTGCCAGGTTTACGGATACCTGCTGCTGCCTTTTGCGCTCCCTCAACCTCGATAAGAATTTGCTTCGTATCGTTATCTACGTAAATTCTTTCAGCGGAATAATAAGATTTTCCGTAAAGATTCTCGGGCGGAGTCACCCCACGAGGAACCCCATCTCCCCAATCCTTATCGTCTGCACCCGACATATGTAACAAAGAAGCCCCCGCTACCCCACCTTCACCGCACAAATTCGCTACGGGTATTTCCACTGGCACATTCGTGTTGTGCGAATTTTTAGCTAAAAGTACATCTTGTCCACTTTTATCTTTTCCAAAGCCCATAAGCGCTACAGAATGATTTTCTGGAAAAATACTTTCCAAGCCACGGATCTCTAAAGGAATCCCCTGGCAAAGATGATACTTAAAGGTTCGAAACAACTTATTGGGATCACATGTTGAATCAGACCTCGGAAAGATAGAATACGATTGGAGCCTTTCCGTAAAATGAGAGGGAATTGATAAAATATCATCTGGGGAAAACAAATCCTGGGTATAATATTCAATTTGAGAAGCTATTAACTCCCTCAGCGTACTTGTTCTTGAAACTAAATTTCCGCTCGAATCTTTTTCCATTCTTTCAACAGGTGTTTCAAAAAAATTCGGGTCATCTTTGCTTGTTACTTCTGCCGCTCTTTCAATAAAAGCATTCGTCCTATCTCTCATTTCGGTAGCGAGTTTTGTTGCTTTTTCTAAATTTGCAGTGCTCTCTCGCACAAATCCGACATAAGGCTTTTTACTCTCGCGTATAACTTTATTGTCCGAAAGACGATTCCCCTCTATGGGATTTTTAAGCAAAAAAACCATTTGCGCCAATAGAAGCTGGGGGTAAGTTCCCTCTGCAATATTCTCTTTAAATTGACCTGACACGTCTTTAATCATCTGAGGGCCTGTACGAAAAAGCGCTGCTTGAGAGCGATAATAAAGTAATTCAGACAAAAAGGGCAGCGGTTTTCCCGACCAACTACCCGCACCATGCTCAAGAGCATAAATATAGTTATAGCGCCACCAAGCCATCTCAATAAGATTCGTGGTTGAATAGCCGCCGCAAGTTCCAAACTCTCCCTGGCAATCAGCCCTCATCCCCGAGTAGAGTTTTCCTAAGTCTATAGGCTGCGTTCCCTGAACGCATTGTTCAAACGCTTCAGGACTTACTAGTGAAGGAATTTTCACACCTACATTTAGATCATGCTTCTTTATTCCAGTTTCTTGCACTTGAGGCTCAGAAGGTTGAACGGGTCTGCTTTCTACGGCTATCGGTTCAGCTGGGACTTCAGGAGTGACGACTTCTTCTCTTAATAGAGTCCTTAACTCTCTTGGCTGATGAATCTCTCCGGGCCCAGGAACAGCAACACGATCCGGTCCCTGCTTCAAAAACGAGCCTGCATCAAAGTAGGTCCGTTCAATATTGAGAACTCTTCCTTTAGGAGTTTTTACCTTAACAAGCTCTACTCCATTAGGGCCCTTACCCGCCATGCCGAGCACTACTACAGGTGTGCCATAGGGGAGGCCAAACTGAGAGCTTAAAGTTTGATTGTTTTGAGTAATGTAAGAGGAGTCTTTATAAATTGTTGTTTTGGGATACTGTGTCTGCGGTTGAACTGGCTGTTGCCTCAGCTGTTGCTGCACCACAGGCTGACGCTGAACTTGCCGTGTCGCTTTAACGACACCGTGCCCTCTAAAGACAATACTTCCATTGTCGAACCAACCACGGTGAATATTAAACGGCTGCCCGTACAATCGCCCATTCGAATCTACTTGCTGAACCCTTACCTGAGTTGTCCCATCCATAGCATGCACATAAATTCGACCATACTCGGGAGCATCGTAAGACGCTAGGGCGTAAATCGTAACGACTGCATGTGAGAACTCAGAGATGAAGAGTCCAAAAAACAAAACAAGAAGTCGCTCTTTCCGCAATACCACTTCCCTATTTTACCTCAACGAAGCTTCTCTTAAGCCTGTCAAAACGCCATGCTTTTTTAGCTTTTCCTATAGATACACTTAATAGGCTTGACGAAGAATTCCAGGTGCTCTCGCCTTCAGGATTATGACTTAAAAAGTCATAGCTTTTATTTTTTCTATAAAATTTAAGTGGGATGAGCTTTTGTTGAGTGTCAAAAATCCATGCATTGATCCAAGCCACGTCATGCTCCGCTCTTGCTCTCATAAAAACGAGCCACTGCCGAGATGTGTCCTTCTTCAAATCTCGTGAAAGCTCCTCAACCCACAATAACGAATTCTGAGAAGTTCTGTCTGCGCCACTTACTTTAAGTGCTAATGGAGAGTCTCCCCAACCCGTGACCATCCTCTCCTCTACTCGGGCACCAACTCGTTGAATGAGATGAAAAGCAACACCTTCTTCTTGATGCATAGTAAGTAGCATTGCATCCTGAGCTCCCAAATCCCTGCACGCTAAAAAAGCCTCATTTTTTAAGAACTTTCCAATCGTGCTAAAAGAACAAAGCGATTCCGAAGACAAAGCTCTGATTTGAGACTTAACATCAGCAAGTAAAGGATAAGAGAAATGACACAGAATAAAACTAAGCACTAAATAGTGATGTAACTTTAATCTCATAATTCCTCCGGAGATTGAACAAGTGGAATATCTAACCAAACATCGCCCGATGCAGAAGCAGAGGTAGAAGACTTACCTAACATTCTATGAATAAGGGTTAAATTCTCGACATAATCGGCGTCCGTAGCCCATCCAGCCATTCCCTGTATAAGACCACTCGAATAGTCTTTTATGGCCTGAGCTTTGTTTTTTGCATTCAAAATCTTTTTTGCATTTTCTCTCGCCTTTGCATATCGCTTGGACTTAGTCGGATTATAAAGTAAATTCCACACTTGATACAATGTTGCCTCGTAGACACTGTCGAAAGAATAATAAAAGCCGCCCTCTTTTTTGGGGCGAGGAACAGAACATTTCGCTTTAATAACCCTAGCAGGATCCACAAAGGGAATAGTTACAGAAATTTCTGCTCCTTCGTCGAAGCAAGAAATTCCAGTAGCATTGTTTGTCTTCTCAAGTACATTGCTTGTTCCCCATAGTGTTTCTTGTATACCCTGAGCCATTAAAATCTTAGGGGGCAGACCGGTATGATGAAAAATATAATCTGCCAGGGGCTTCATAATACGCGTGTAATTATTCACATTGCTCTTACCCGCTTCACGAATACCCGACATCTCTTCGACAATTTTTGCACCAGAATCGGACTCCTTAAAAAACTCTAATTCACTCTCACTTGGAAGTGGTGGAACATCTTCTTGAACTTCGGGTACAACAAGAGGAATAACCTTCTTTGGCTTGAGCGGACTTGGCAGGGGCTTGGGCAAAGCAGCCTCATCATGATGTCCTTCGTCTTCAACAATATCAGGATAAGAGTTTTCAGCGATTTCTAAATTTTCATTAGGAAGCAACGTTAAATGCGACCACCATGATTTTTTAGAGAAAACATATCTCTTCCCTGTTATTAAATCTTCAAAGCCAGCGCCCCACTCCAAGTTTCCAACATATTTAAGCACAGATCCTTGAATTAATGAGGGGTACGTATCGTGCTTTAAGTTGACTTTATAGTGTGAGCCAATGACCGGAATAATGTTACTCGTCTGCAACTTATCATCTTCTTGCTCTTCATCACGGTGTATTGCAATTGGATCGGGCTGTACAATTGGATCGGGAGGTATAAGCTCTTCAACAATCTCAGGATAATCCAGAGGAGACGGGGTCCGCTCAGGCAATGGAACAAGTTCCGCTTCTGGTAATGTTAAAGGCTCTAGTGGAGCTTGTGGATTCGCAGGGGGAATAGGAATAATCTCATGAGGCTGCAGTCTCTCAAGTGGAACTTGCTCTGGAACTTCTTGTGTTTTGGATCCCAATAGCCGATCAAAGTCACTGCTCTTTAATGCATACACAGGTCCCGAGTATCCCAAAGTTAAAACCTTATAGGTGTCTCGACCATCTATTATCTCAGCAAAGACATTCATAAAAGTAGGATTTCCTTGCTCTAAATGTGCACGATCTCTACCCGAGGCCGATGTTATATTTCCAAAGTTATTCGGACCCTCATAGTATATAGAGTGAAACTTTGTGGGGTCTATGGCTTCTTTTATTTGATAAGCTCTCGACTCGTTTCCTGCCAAGTCAACACTCGCCGGATTACTACCCGAGCTAAGAGAAGAATAAAACTTCTGACTCAAAACTGGAAAATGTGTGAGTATATTTTCTTCAACTTTGAAAAGCTCTTGAGTGTCTAAAAAATTATAATTATCGAAACGCGAAACAAGATTCCTCATCGAAGTAGTTCCTTGAGCCAAATGAAACATCTTATTTGCAGTCGGGTAAGTAGAAGAACTTCGAACTGATTGCATGAGCTCATTCAACTTAGAACTCAGAGTAGGTTCCATTCCCGATTTTGGCATTGAAAGTGCAATTAAAAGTCCACTTGTTGCTGATCTATACTGAATCCACGATTTTTTTGCCGTAGCTTTGGGGTCCGAAAAGTGACTTAGTGTAAGTGCTTCCATACGCGCAAGGTAATCGTTAGAGTTTTCAGTCAAAGCACCGTAAACACCTTGCCCAGTATCTGAACCCGACTGAATACGTCGAGAAAGATTGGCAACTCTTTGCACACGCTGCATAAGATCTAAAGTTTGCTCGCGACTTTGCTGAAGGAAACCTCCTAATGCCATTGATTCAAGTATAGATAATTCACCTAGAACTTCTTGATATAACTTTATGCGCTCGCCGCTCATATCAAGTAGCGCATCGCTTGCATAAATGGGCTTTAGGCAAAGAAAAATGCTAAAAGCAAAAAAAATTTGGATAAAACGCACTTCTTATTATTCTAAGCGCTCTTTTAGAATTGGCGAAAGAATATAAAAAGACACTGAAGGACGTCTTAGAGCATTAAGCGCCTAATTTTTGGCACCATCTACTTTCGCCCAATACATTAAGCACTATTCAACAGTTACGGATTTAGCCAGGTTTCTAGGCTTATCAATGTCACAACCAAGTTTTTGTGCCAATCCGTAAGCCATAAGCTGTAGAGGAATAACATATAACATTGGAGAAAGAGAATGTGGTGAAGCAGGCAACGCTATAAACTCGTCACACTCTTTTTTAAAGAGCTCATGTCCCTCTTCTCCAATTCCAATAATCCAACCACTTCGCGCTTTCATTTCCTGTAAGTTTGAAAGCGACTTAGTCGAAAGTTCATCCTTTGGACTCAAAACAATCGCACATGTGTTCGAATCAATAAGCGCTATGGGACCATGCTTTAACTCACCAGCAGCGTAACCCTCTGCGTGTCGGTAGGAGATTTCTTTAATCTTAAGGGCTGCTTCAAGAGCAATAGGATACATTCCTCCACGACCAACAACTAAAAGAGTTTTAAACCTCTCAAGAGTTGCCCCCATATCGAGGTAGCATTGAGATTTCGCAAGTATTGCCTCCACGCAATGTGGGAGCTTAGCCATATCCTCTGCATACTCTCTCCAGTTTTCGAGAGTTCCACGCATACGACCTAAGTCCTGAGCCAATGCTGAGAGTATTGTAAGTTGAGTTGTAAAAGCCTTCGTAGAAGCAACTCCAATTTCGGGTCCAGCTTTTGTTGGGTAAACCATATCGGCTTCTCGAACAATTGATGAAGCTGGCACATTACAAACTGCAAAAGTTTTTACTTTTTGTTCAACAGCAAGTCTCAGCGCTGCCAAAGTATCTGCCGTCTCACCCGACTGAGATACAACACCCATAATAGTACCAGGAGTAAATACGGGGTTTCGATATCGAAACTCACTCGCAAGATCAACTTCTACGGGAATTTTTGCCCACTTTTCAAAAAAGTATTTTGCTGTCATTGCTGCATAATAGGCGGTGCCACAAGCAACCAAGAGAATCCTATCTACACCTTTCCAAAGAGCCGCGTGCTTCTTAGGGAAATCCCAAATAAAGCCATGCTCGTCACTTGGTAGACGCCCACTTAAAGTATCTGCCATCACAGCTGATTGCTCGAATATCTCTTTGAGCATGAAATGCTCATAGCCCCCTTTTGCGATTTTATCAGGAGACCAATCGATTTGCGTAAGTGGAATATCTTTGGGCTGTAAGTCGAAATCAAAAAACTTCAATGCAGAGGCATCACCTACAAAAATACTTTTTGAGGGAAGAAAATTCATTTTGTTCGCGTAACTTAAGATCGCTTGTAAATCGCTCGCAACATAAAGAGAACCTTGATCAAGTGCTGCAACCAAGGGTGCTCCAGACTGCACGCCCATAAGCACGCCTTCAAGACCAGCAACCATTAACAAAACAGCGTAGTGCCCTTCAACAAGATGTGCTGAATTCCTTAAAGCCTTCAGACAAATATTGACCTTATGCTCTCGCGAAAGAGTGTCAAAATCTTCTTCGCCCAAAAGCTTTGAGCCCTCTCCTCTCAATAAGATGAGCAAAAACTTCTGTGTCCGTTTGAGAATCAAAAACACTTCCTGTTTTAGAAAGCTCCTCTTTGAGTTCTAAATAATTTTCAATAATTCCATTATGAACCAAAAACACCCGACCCGCTTTGTGTGGGTGAGCATTAATCTCAGAAGGAACGCCATGCGTGGCCCAACGTGTGTGCGCAATCCCTTGGACATATTCGCCAGAAACATCTTTCAAGCTTTCCTTTAAGTTAGAAACTCTCCCGACACAGCGACGAATAACAACTTCTTTGCCCTCACGAGGAAGCAAAGCCACTCCCGCAGAATCATACCCACGGTACTCAAGACGTTCTAAGCCATCTACCAAAACACTGTCTATTTTCTTTGGGCCTACATAGCCTACAATTCCGCACATAACTTAATCTTCCTATAGCGTTCTATTTTTTTGTTTTTAAGCGAGCCAACAACCTACGAGCATAATCGTTCTTAATGGTTAGCTCAGCACGAGCCAAAGCCAAAGCGCCCGCGGGAACATCCTCAGTCAAGGTTGTTCCAGATGCAACATAAGCTTCGTCACCAATACTAATTGGCGCAATTAACTGCGTATCGCTCCCAATGAATGCATTTTTTCCAATACTTGTTTTGTGCTTAGAAGCCCCATCAAAATTACAAGTAATTGTGCCGCATCCAATGTTTGTACCATCACCCACATCCGCATCGCCCAAGTAACTTAAATGACTTACCTTAGCGCCTTTACCTAGACGAGTTTTCTTTAACTCAACAAAGTTTCCTACTTTTACCTCTTCTTCGACTATGGAGTCAGGGCGAAGATGAGCAAAGGGACCAATCTTTGACCCCCTCATCACTTTAGATGAACGAATAACTGTAGAAAAATCCACAAAAACAGATTCGCCTATCTGCGAGTCTTCAATCAAAGTAGATCCAACGACTTGAACATTTTTAGAAATTTTTGTTCGTCCCATAAGCTGCACATTGGGGCCCAAAGTGCAGGGACCCTCAAACTGACAACGAGCCGACACAAATGTGCTCAGTGGATCAGAAAAAGCAACCCCATATTGCTCAGCTAAAGATTTTTGCAATCTTGCTTGAGCAAGTCCTCTTGCAATAGACAACTCATAAGTTGTATTCACTCCTGAAAGATCCCACTTAAAGGGACATCGAATAGCAGCGCTCTTAAGTCCAGACTGCGCGCCGAGTGCGTCTGTTAGATAAAATTCTTTTTGACTATTCTCATCTGAAACCTTGGAGAGTCCTTTTTCTAAAGCAGCCATTTTAAAATAATAAACGCCACTGTTTACTTCACGAATTTTCTTCTCTTCAACAGTCGCATCTTTTTCTTCTTTTATACTTGCAAATATACCTCGCATATCGCGAACAATTCGCCCAAAGCCTGTCGGCCTTTGTGTCGTAAACGTAAGACATGCAGAATCTACATTTTGGGCTTTTACTTGCTTCAAAAAATGCTCAAGAGTTTCTTTGCGTATCAGTGGAAGATCTCCATTTAAAACTAAGATCTCTTCATCAGCACCTTGCTTATGTCCACCACGTGCTAAGCCGTCCAAAGCTGTCTTAACTGCGTCCGCTGTTCCCTTGAGCTCTTGTTGTGTAAAAAAAAGAGTTTTTTCTTCAGCCTGGAGTCCGTTTACTTCAGAAGCTCTACCGAGCAGAGAGGCTTTAACATCTGAGCCCCCATAACCAATAACAACCGCTACGGTGTTACAATGATTTAAAAGTTGTTGAAATGGGGCAAAGGCCATGGGCTCGTCGTTCACGGTAAAAAGCACCTTCGGCATATCTGATTTCATTCGAGTTCCGCGACCCGCAGCAAGTAAAATTCCTAGCATCTCTTCTCCATGAGAGCTATGCTACCCAGCGTGATTGCCGTCGTCGATATTGGGAGTAACTCAGTCAAAGTTCTTGTCGCCAAAATGCAACATGGAGTCATGCAAGAAATCCATCTCGACGCAGAGACCACCTCGCTCGCGAGAGGACTCCCCCAAACGGGAGAGCTCAGCCACAACTCGATGCTCGCCACACTCAGTGCACTCAAGCGTTTTAAACAAAAACTCGATCAGCTCGGCGTTAAAGATGTAAAAGTCATAGGGACAGCTGCCATGCGTGAAGCAAGCAACGCACAACATTTCGCACAAGAAATTAACGTCATTTTCCCTTCTCCTATAGAAATCATATCGGGCTCAAAAGAAGCTGAAATTTCACTTGTTGGTGCCATGACCGCACGCCCAGAAAACATCTCCGAAGAAAGCTGTCTTTTTGCTGACTTAGGGGGCGCTTCAACTGAGATAGGTTTTTCTAAACCTCACATCCTGCACACATCTACTTCACTTGGCGCACTCAAAACACACAACGCTCTTAACCTTGGGTCAGAAGCAATTAACGATAACGACTGGAAAAAAGCGCAAGACTATATCCACTCCATACTAGAAAAAGAAATCTCTCCTGAACTTAAAAATAAATGTGCAAATAGAAAACATCTTATAGCGGTTGGTGGAACTATTGTTATGGCAACCGCGGCGCTCGGACTCAAACCCTTCAAAGAAGGCTGCTACCATTTTGAGCGAAATGATTTAGAAAACTTTGCCGAAAAGCTTCGTAAACTCGACGAAGCAAAGCGCTTGGAAATTCCCAATATCATGCGAGACAGAGCTGACATACTTCCCTTTGGAATCATGCTGTTAACTCAGATCATGAGCTATTTAGGGCAAAAAGACGGAATATCCACTGTCAGGGGCCTTAGACACGGCCTCGCCACTAACTTTTTTGCTGACAATAAGTAGAAAGTTTAGGAGCCTCAGCTCTTCAATAATTTATGGCAAATACAGCAAATCCCAATAAATACCCTCCTCAAATCAAATACATTGTAAGTAACGAAGCCGCTGAGCGATTCAGTTACTACGGCATGCGCACCATTTTAACGGTGTTCATGATTAAGTTCCTAATGATCCCCGAAGCAGACGCAGTGAGCACTTATCACAATTTCTCTGCAGCCGTTTACCTTCTTCCCCTTTTGGGAGCCTATCTCTCAGATCGTTGGTGGGGAAAATACAAAACCATCATGCGCCTTTCTGTTGTTTACTGTTTGGGTCACTTGGTCCTTGCGCTTTTCGAAAGCAAAACAGGGCTGTACTGGGGTCTCGGTCTAATTGCCCTAGGATCAGGCGGCATTAAGCCTTGTGTATCTGCTCACGTAGGCGACCAATTCAAGGCTGGCCAAGAAGCTCTCCTAGCTAAGATTTTCAACCTCTTTTACTGGATGATTAACTTTGGAGCCTTCTTCTCAACTCTGCTTACACCTTGGACGCTTGAGCACTACGGACCACAACTCGCATTCGGAATTCCCGGTATTTTAATGTTTATTGCAACCATCATCTTTTGGATGGGAAGAAAACACTATATACACGTTCCCCCCTCTGGCCCCAACCCGCATGGTTTTCTAAAAATTGTCTTTGCTGGTGTTACCGGCCTCTTCTCTGGATCAAGTTATTCTGTAGCGGCCAAGAAAAAACACCCTGCTAAAGAAGTTGAAGCCAGCATAAATATTATGAAGCTCATCCTCATTTATTTCTGGGTTTCTGTTTTCTGGGCACTCTTTGACCAAACGGGCTCTACTTGGATTATCCAAGCAGAAAAGATGATCCCTTCAGTTGCTGGAATCCCCGTACTTCCTTCTCAGATGCAAGCCATTAATCCGATACTTGTTCTAACTCTGATTCCTGTGTTTACATTTTTCATCTACCCAGCACTTGAAAAAATTGGAATCAAAATGACCCCCTTGAGACGTATGTCTTTTGGTATGTTTTCTGGAGCTCTTGCATTTGCAGCTGTATCGGTTGTTCAAGGCTGGATTGAGGGCGGACAACAACTCTCAATCGGATGGCAGGCATTGCCCTACTTTATTATTACAATGGCTGAAATCAAGGTTTCAATTACAGGACTCGAGTTTGCTTATACCCAAGCTCCACGCTCCATGAAATCTACGATTATGAGTATTTGGCTTTTAACAACGTTCTTCGGAAACATGTTAACCTCTGTACTTACAAAAATTAAATTCTCCGAGACAGCTTCAGCAACATACTTCTGGCAATTCACTGGAATCATGTTTGCTGTATCCATTATTTTCTCTATCTTCAGTATCTTCTACAAAGAACAGAATTACATGGAAAATGACAAGACTCTTAAAGACGTTCTTATAGAGCCTTAATAATACATTTAATCTGGTTGTAGTGAATTCCACTATGACCAGATAATAACCAGAGCCATTGAAGAGCCGATATTTCACCCATCCAAGGATGTTTAAAAAGAGGCGCATGCAAAGTGATGTCTTTTGCCTTTAACTGTTCTTGTACTCTTGTATTGAATTTTTCAAATGCAGGTCGAGGATCAACTCCGCTATACTTCCCCTTAGGCTTATAGTCTGCAACATCTACAACAACATCTGGGACTTCATTTTTACAAAGAAGCTCTATCAGACCTGCAATATTATCACCCACGAGTTCAATATGTTCTAGGGTTTCTGCGACAGACCAATACCTTGAGCTATCTTCAATAGCCCTAAGTCTAGGGACTAAAACACGAGTATGCATTTGCTCTAAAGAAAGTTCTTTAACTTTTTCTAAAATTTTCTTATTCATTTTATCAAAGCGTTCCCAGTTTTTATCAGAACTATCTTTTTTAGATAAAACAGGCCCCACATAGAAACGCATGAGCAAAGACTCTAAAAAAGGAAGCCCCTTGCCAGGCGCCTCAAGCTTTACGTTATCCATCAAATTATATTCCGGTATTTGATAAAACTTCTAAGACGCTTCTAATCGGCGTACTGTAAACATTGTTGACTATATCTTCGCCCCAAAAAGTAGCCTGCTCGTTATTGATGTGGCGTCTAAGAATTTCGAGTAAATCATCTGTAGTGATTATTCCCACAAGAGCATTCTCTTGGGTGAGCATAAGAGAAGAAATTTTTTCCTTGAGCATGACATCAACGACTGCTGCCAGTGGAGTATCGTCAGCTAGGCTCTTGATAGGCCAACTCATGACATCGCGTACCTTAAAGTCAGGATCAAGAGTCTCATTGCGAACTTGATAAGCATAAAATTCTTCGATTTGAATTCTCATAGCTTTCATCACGTCGCGATCAGAAAGAACACCAATTGCCTTGTCGTTATCTTTAACAATGAGGTGTCTAATTTTCTTCTCACACATGAGTTTACGTGCTGTAATTAGAGTCTCATCAGCACTGATTGTGATTAAGTCCTTAGAGGCAATGCTTAAAGCTTTAAACTGTTCCATAGCTAAAGTTTACGAGCTTTTTAAGTTTAGAACTAGACCTAATTCCTTATTCTTAAGCCAATATAAGCACTAGCGTTGACTCGCACGAAGCAATCGATCATTTATAGCCCGCCCCAGTGAGACATCCTGCGTTTTAAGTACTCGAATTTCAGTATACTGAGCTTGTGCTGTTCTTAAAAACTCAAAGAGCTTCGAAGCAGCTTCTTTGTAGTTATTTGATTGAGAAAGAGTTTCTATATTGCGTCCCTCAAAACTAAGAGAAGAATCAGAACTTAAAACTTTTAAATATAGAGAGGATTTTGAGGAAGAGCTTGCCCAATCTGCTTCATTTTCAAAAAAATAAAGGGGCACCGAAGGGGTATAATGCTTCAATTGTGATCCCGGTGTTGATTCAGTTTTTGTCGAAACACTAAGGCTGAAGCCATGCTTCTCTAAATCCTCTTTAGAGATTGCGCCTTCTCTAAGAATAGAAACTTTATCCCCAACGACTTCTACGATTGTACTCTCAACGCCCCATTCGCACGTGCCACCATCAACAATTGCTACAATTTTTTCTCCTAAATCAGCAAGCACACCAGCTGCTGTTGTTGCAGAAAGCTTTGTAGAGCTATTCGCACTTGGCGCTACTAAAGGCGCACCCCAAGCATCTAAGACCTCTCTAAAAACTGGATGGGCTGGAGCTCTCAAAACAACTTTTTTTGATCCTGCAGTTACAAGGTCTGATACTCCTTTCTTTTTGAGTAGAAGACTTAAAGGTCCTGGCCAAAAAAGTGAAATGAGTTTTTTCTCAACATCACCTATCTCAGCCCACTGAGAGAGATCCCACTCTTCTTTAACGTGCATAATTAGTGGATTAAAGGTGGGTCTCTCTTTAATCTCATAAATACGTGCCACTGCAACATCAGATGATACTGGAGCCGCTAAACCGTAAACAGTCTCCGTTGGCAGTACAACTGGTTCATGAGAATTAAATATATCAATAACTTTATTTACCCACATCTGGTCATTGGGAGATAACAATAATGTCGGCATATTAATCGAGCACAGAGCCAAAACCTAAAAACGTACTTACCGCTGGATTCTCAATAAATCGTTTACCTTCTTTTCTTCCCCGAAGAAGCATAGAGCGTTTTTTCTTTAAATCTTTCACTTGAGCAACAGTTTTCACGCTCTTGGGTGCGAGAAGAACCTTAACCCATCGAGTTCCATCTATAATACCGCGTCGTAGATCTGGCTGAGGACCACGTCTCATCTCTCTGCGAACGACTTCATTCGATAGGATAATCCAAATATGTTCGGAAGGCCTTACGTTTTTAGGAGTCATTTTAACAAACTCAATGGGTTTCACCGGACCTCTAAAAAAACCACTCTTGCGCTGATCTTTTTCAATTTCAACCAAGGGAAAAAAGAACGTATTTCGCATTTGAATCCAAAGCTCTTCATGAACGGCTAAATCAGTCGGATCTTGGAAAGTAGTTTTATTAGGATAGACATACGGACAAGTCATGGGAACCTTATAGCTCCCCTTATTTTTTGTAGGGAGGCGACTTTCTAGTCGTGCTCTAAAAGAATCAGAGTTTGAGCGCCCAATAACTCTGTTTAAGATATTTGAACCCAAAACATCCCAGGTATCCCACTTAAAGGATTGCCATTCCGCATAGGTGCCACGATTCTCGGAAGCCCAACTCATAGCAGCCCAACAACCAAAACCAATACCATGAACGCTTTCAATACGAAGATGCTTCTCAAGTTCTTGCATAAAACCAATTGCCATAAAAGCATCCGTTCCAATAGCATCAATCCACACACTCGCTGTTCGCACAGTATTCTGAGTCTCTGGGATAGGCTTATCTGGATCTGGAGCAACAGACGGAGCTGATGAAGAAGAGTCTTCAATAATGATATCTTCTGTTTTAGGAATATTTTCTCCTATCGGAAGATTTTGACTTTTAGATTTTGTACTTGTTGTACAAGCAACCAGAAAAGAAAACACGAATGCAACAAAAGCATTTGAGATTAAATGAGAAATTTCTATTCTTTTTTGAGACATAATAAATACTCCACATTTCCGTCCGTCCCCGTAATGGGACTTTCAATATGTCCTACCACCTTAAAACAGCCCAACTCATTGGCAAGCTTTATTACAGATTCCAACGCTTCTATTCGGTATTCTGGCTTTTTAACGATTCCTCGCACAAGTTTTTTGGGTTCAAGCTCAAATTGAGGTTTCACTAAAATGACCCAGTAGCCGCCCTTAGCCAACCACCCATACGCGTGACGTATAACTTTTGTGCTCGAAATAAAGCTGACATCCATCACCAAAAGGGCAAACGGGAAATCAATTTTTTTTAATTTAAAAAAAACATCATCAACCTTAAGAACATGCGTCTGCTCTAAACTCATGACACGTGCATCTCGTCTTAATTTTTCATGGAGCTGATGTGTTCCCACATCTAAAGCAATAACTTGCTTTACACCTTTTCTAAAAGTACTTGTGTGAAGCCCCCCGTGCTGGAACCAATGTCCAAAGCCACAGCCTCTCGAGCTTTCGATTCTAGCTCAGGCCACTTTTCGAAAGCTCCCCGTAATTTCTGCGCCCCACGTCCTACATCCTTTAAATTTGGATCGTCTATGCGGAGCTCAGTATCCACAAGAAGCTGATCACCCGCTTTAGAAACCTTTAACCAACCCTTAGGAGAAGAATACTCAACACAGCCCGCAAGAATTAAGGCCTGCGCTTTGCTGCGTGTTTCCACTTTTTTTTGCTCTACTAAAAGTTGATCAGCACGCATTTTTTTTTGCATTTAGGCAGTTCTATTTACAAAAAGTCTAAGATCTCAGTTAATCCTGTTGGGTTGCCCCAAATAGATTCGGCTTTCGACTTAAGCTCTTGGGCTTCCCTTTGGCAAAGTTTCGCAAGAGCCTCTTCTCCTAATTTCTTATAAAACGGTCCCTTATCGAGCTTATCATCGACAATTTGAAACAATCTTCCGAGACGAATACCCCAGTTGCGCGCATCTACCACGTCCGCATCCGCTATATTATCTGAGCCAAGTATAAATCCCATAGAGAGCGCGGCTCCAAAAAGTGCACCCGTTTTGGCATCGTGAATGCGGGTCCAAAGATCCAGATCCATATTCCCTGACTTTTCTGCCTCAATATCCCATACCTGACCTGCGATCATTCCTGCACCACCTGCAGCAAATGCAAGCTCTCTGAGCAACAAGACGCGCGCCCTATCCGAAGTAACTGCGTGCGTGAGTACTTCAAAGGCCCCCGTTAAAAGTGCGTCACCCGTTAAAACAGCAAAAGCCTCACTATGTTTTTTATGAAGAGTCAGTTTTCCTCTTCTATAATCATCATTATCCATTGAAGGCAAATCATCGTGCACAAGTGAGTAAACATGTATCATCTCTAAAGCGAGTGCAGATTCGAGACAGGTTGCTTCAAGCTTTTCGTCAGCAGCGTCAGGGCTTTCAACTCTAGCCGTTGCCTCCATAGACCAGAGGAGCAAAGCAGGTCTTGCTCCCTTACCACCGTCCATAATATAGAGTGCTGCCTCAACAAGTTCAGGAGACCACTGTAGTTTTCCATCCCTTATCCACAGGGTCTTTGCCTTTTGAATAATTGATTCAGCTTTTTGAAGTAATTCTTTCATCTTTATTCTCAAACCCGTGCCTAGAGTGGTTTTTCTACAAGAGTTCCGTCTTTTTCTAAAACTTCTTTTACCTTAAGCTCTGCCTCTTGAATCTTTTTTTGGCAGGCTCGCACAAGCTCCACCCCTTCAGAAAAGTTCTTAAGGGCTTCTTCTAATGGCAATTCGCCTTCGAGTTTTTTAGCTAATTCTTCGAGTTTTTTAAGATCATTCTCTAACACAGGGACAAAGTATCATAGTCCCAACTTCTTTTCGATCTCGATGACTTGCTCTAGAGTCTGATTGTGGAATTTCACGCTCCTACCAGAGGGTAATTTAAGGGCAATTTCAGGATTTATAGGGTTTTTTAACGCTCCCAAGTTGAACTTAAGCTGAGGAAAACGCTGCATAAAAACCGTAAGTGGTTCTGGCACAACGCACTCAATATGCTCTAATCCCAAGGGGTAAGGTGCCCCATCTTTAGGAGCGGGAATCTCGATACACGGCACAATTTTATTAAAAACCTGTAGCGGCTTATTTAACTTATAGGTTGATATCGGGCGACCGGAAATTATGGCCTCAGAAAGAAGCTTCCCCAGAGAGTCAAAATCTTTTTTATAAAAGCTGTATTGCTCTTGAGTTTCGACACGAAAACAAAAGTGATCGATCACAAAAGGGGAAAGGTCCACCCCCACATTACGCGACTCCTCCATAACTTCTTCAATAAAACTCGGAGCCATAACCAAGACATCTACTGCTTGAATTTTCACAGAATAAAGATACCTCAAAATGAGTCGCTAACACATCAGTCCTGTGTATAAAAAATAGACACCTAAAAAGAGCTCAGAATGGCTTCAGAGTTAATTTGAGCTTGGTACACAAACTGCAGCCTGGACCTCATTATAAACAGATTTTAGAGGGGGTCTTTTTGAAAATTTTTCAATTTCGCACAAATGTTTTTTTTACCACTACGCTTTTATTTCTAGCTTCAGTCAGCACTCAAGCTGCACTTGCAGCAGGAAACGATGACAAATCAGAGTCAGTAAATATCAGTTCTCGTATTCAAGAATTACGAAAACAACTAGAGAGTGACCTCAAAAGCCAAGAAGAAACTCGAAATACCTTAACTCAAAGCCTTGAAGATCGAAAAAAAGTAACTGATCAAGATAGCCAATTCCAACTTGGCACCATAGAAGCCGAAAGAAGACTCGCGGAAATCTCTGCACAAATTACAGCTACACAACTGTCCATTAGAAACCTTGATAGCAGCAAAGAAGCACTGTCTGTCTGCACAGAATCAGGAGCAAAAAAAGCTAAAGAGGCTCAAGAACTTATTGATAAGATTAAAAAGAAACTATCAGCGCTTAACGCCCCAAGCGTTGAAGCTGATCTTACGCGTTCATTTGAAGAGCTTGCAAAGCTAAAGCAAGCAGTAAGCCCCACAGAACAACAACAAGTTAAAACTCAAAAAGAGCTCGATGATCTCGTTTCAAGTGGGGTCTTCAAAAAATTGAGCGATACTCTCGTTGAAAATCTTACAAGCTCGAGCCAAATAAAACTGGCTGCAAACTTAAGTGACAAAGACAAAGAAAAACTTACACTCACACTTTTATTAAACCCAACACTCTTAGATGATGTGAGCCAAGCGTCTAAAAACGCAGGTCGAGAAACGGACAATCTCCTAGACGGAGGACACCCATTTAATAGCACCTTTTTAAAAGCAATTGCTCCAAATGGAGTCTTTCCACAAGTGAGTGCCATAAGACTAAGTAATGGCAAATTTGTAAAAGGAATATCTTCAGAAGTGGCAAAGTATCTTCAAGAACAAGTCGGCCTTAATGGACTAGAAGGAATCGCACTCAGTTCGCCTGCAGCAGAAATAATAAGTCTCGCAAAATTGAGAATCGTAAATTCTCAGGTTAAAGAAAGCATGAAAGACAAAAAATTCTCCAGTGATCAAGCTGCTTTTCTTGCAAGTGAACAACTCGAAACTCAACTCAATGACTATCTCGAAGGAAGCATTAGCAAAGCCAAAGCACTTATTGCTCTTCTAGAAACCCAACAACAAGAAATCAATAGCTACAAAAAAGCAAAAGAACTTGTGCTTGCTGAAAAATCAAAGGAAGCAAACTCACTCCAAAACAAAGCCAACGAAGTAAGAGCATTAAAACGGCTTCAAGAAGCTCTCGCTAAAAGCGCTGATACTTGCTCGAGTGTAGATGCTGCAGCCATTGCTACAATTGAAGAAGTCACAAGTGGAAAGCTAAGTGCCGGAGATGCTGTGAGTAGATTATTTAAAACCTCTAGAGAAGGTCTTGGCGCCATAAAAGAAATTGAAAGACTTCAAAAACAACCGACTGCGCATGGTCTCAAACCTTAAAGAGTAAAGCTAATAACAACTACATTCTTGGAGACCAAGCAGGTTGCTTGCAGTCTCCAAGAGATCTTGGAGTTAAAGCCCTACTTACTCTTCCACTGTGAAGAGCCATTACATAAATCTGATACACACCACCTTGGTTGCTTGAAAAAGCAATATGTCGTCCATCTGGACTAAAGGCTGGGTTTTCAGAAGAGGTCTTACCATCCGTTAATCTGACTAAATTCGAACCATTCGGATCGATCATGAAAATATTAAAATTGTTTTTTAAGTTTTCTTGTCCCGAGAATACTATTTTGTCGCCCTTTGGAGACCATCTTGGAGAACTATTATAAACTCCTGCAAAAGTTAACTGCTTAGCGCCACTACCATCAGCCGCAGCAACATAAATATGAGGCTTTCCTGTTTTAGAACTTGAATAAGCTAAACGGCTTCCATCCGGAGACCATGCAGGCTCAATACTAAAGAACATTGTCTTTGTAAGAGCCACTCGAGTTTTAGCAGCTAAATCGAGCATGAAAATTTCAGGTTTGCCATTATTAGAATAGGTATAAGCAATTTGATTTTTGGTTGGGTGAAAGACAGCACCTGAATTAATTCCACGAGCGGCCGTTACTAACTCTCTTTTGTTTGTAGCAACATTGTAGGTATAAAGGTTGGGGTTGGTAAAACCACCTTTCACAGCAGGCTTATAAGAAGTAAAAATAATGCGATTCCCGTCTGGTGCCCAAGAAGGAGAAAGAGCAAAGTTTCTATCTCGTGTTAGTGGCTTAACATTTTCGCCGTCAAAATCCATAATGTAGATTTCTTTATTTCTTCCACCACAACTCATGAGCATTCGGGTTCTAAAAACGCCTTCTTCGCCCGTTAAGACACTCATCAATTCATTTCCAGAAAAGTTCGCTAATTCTCTTGGAGCCTCATCAATGCGTGATTTAAAGGGATAGCGTTTTCCAGAGATTTGTACGCCCTTATTTACATCATAAAGCCTGACCTCAGCCTCTACAGCTCCTCCCTTAACATCAATACTACTTTTGATAAGATAGCTCATGCCGGCTGCACGATAGGGATTCCAGGAAAACGCTCCCACCTGAAACGATGGAGTTGATGGCATTTTCTTCTCATCTACCAAATCAAATAAATCCGTGTAGAGCATGTCAGAGACTAGAGTTTGATAAAAAACTTTAGCGAGAACTGAATTCCCCTTTGTTTTTTCTATACCCAAAGAAACTTTTTTAAAGTTTGGTGTTCCAATAGGCACAAATATACGAGGCGAAGAACTTTGGGTTGATGCCGGAGAAGGTCCCGTCAATGAAAGCTCGCCAACTCTTGCGTCTGTAAGAGCAGAAGGTGGAGCTACGCTTATATCCGACTGGGTCTCAATTTGTGGCGGCATTAATGGCTCTTGTTCTTGAGCCAAAAGAGCTCCGCTAAACATAATGGATGTAATTTTTACTAATCTGGAAATCCGCATTCTATCCCCTCATTCATAATTATTCGTTTAAAAAACTCTGGTGGTGCCGGAAATGGATCTGCTGCCTCGACCGCTTCCATGGCACTCGCATCAAATTCTGGTCGCCCACTTGAGCGCAATATCATTTTAGAAAGTACGCGCCCATTTGGAGCAATCTTCACAACAACTCTTACTTTGTAATTTTGGCCGGCAGCCCAAGGAGGCGCCTTCCAAAATTTTCTTACGTGTGTTTGGACTGTAGCAGTAAACTCGTCAGCTTCGTTAGCAACATCTCCCTGCACAGAGCCGCCTTTGGAAAGTATATTTCCCCCAAGGGCTGGTCGAGCGTCTTCCTCTACTTGTTGTTTTTGCTGATTTTTATACTTATTTAAAATTTCTTGGCGTTTAGCCTCGGCGCGTATGTTTTTCTGAATTTCTTCGAGGCGTTTGGCTGAGGCCGTTTTTTCTTTTTTATTGGAGGGAAGTTTCATGGCATTCGGATTCGACTTGGGAGGTGTAACAACAACCTCCTCCTTCGGCTTTTCAGTCACCACTGTTTTTTGCACTTCTTTTGTAAGATCGACCTTATGTAGCTCATTAAATTTAAGGTTGGGCAAATCAACAACATCCACTCGAATAGATTTTTTAGGACGAAGCTTTTTATTAGCCTCGTCATCATGCGAATTCATAAAAGATTCTGCGGCCCAATGAGCTAGGAGCCAAAGAACAAGTGTTGCATGAAGCAACAAGGAAAACCTAAATCCAATCGAAGTAAAATTCGAAGGTTGAGGCGACTTTCCAAACTCAGTCATTCTGGGTTACTAAGCCTACTCGATCTATTCCGGCCGCCTGAACAATTGCCATTACCTGCGCTACAGCTCCGTAAGGAACGTTTTTATCGGCTCGAACAAAAACCTCTTTGTTTTTTCTATTCTTAAAAACAGTTAAAAGTTTCTTGGCAAGTTCATCACGAAGAACTGGAATTTTTCCCATTCGGATATTCCCGCCTTTTGTAACATACAAAATAACAGGTTCATCTTCTGTAACGTCTTTGCGTAAACCTTGTCCATCTGCTTTAGGAAGATCGACATTTACCCCTTGTTCCAAAAACGGACTCGTAATCATTGTAATAATCAAAAGAACCAACATCACATCCACCAATGGAATAATGTTTATTTCCGAAAGCGGACTCTCGCCAGGCCCGCCGCTACCCATTTCAAATGCCATAACTCGCTCCCTTTCTAATGGAATAAAAAACTAGTTAATTGTTGAGCGTTTCAAGATGTTAACAAAGTCGATACAAAAGCTCTCCATTTCGACACGTGCAATCTTAGCGCGTGATAAAAAGCTGTTGTAAAAAAGAGAAGCTGGAATCGCTGCGGCCAATCCTACTGCTGTAGCTACAAGAGCTTCGGCAATACCAGGGCCAACCTTGTCTAAAGTAGATCCACCACCTTGACCCATCTGTAAGAACGCATCCATAATTCCCCACACTGTTCCAAAAAGACCGATGAAGGGAGCAGCGTTTGCAATCATCGCAAGATAAATCAGTAAACTTTCAACTCGCAAAGCTTCGTTGATAGCAGATTTCTTGAGCACTCGTTCCACATTATCCATTCCGATATGAAGGAGGTCCTCAACGCCACCATCTTTCTCGGCATCTTTTTTGGAGCTTACCTTTGCAAACTCCTGGTAAGCAGAACGAAAGATATTCGAAAGAGGGCTTTGATTCAGCTCACTTGTATCGCGATATATTGCATCGAGACTCTTGCCCTTCCAAAACTTTTCTAAGAATTTATCGGTATCTTTCCTAAGCACCCGAAATACTGAGAGTTTTGAAAAAATAATCGTCCACGAAATAATCGAGGCTAAGACCAAAAGAAAAAGAACAAATTTAACGACAAGGCCCGTTCCTGTGATGATATCTACAATTGACATAAGCTTTATCATAGCAAAGCTGTCAGTGATCTCATCCCAATCGACCCTGCTATTTTTAAAGTCCTTGAGGAAGCTAATGCATCGCGATAGCTTGCTAAAACAATGACAGATAGCAAGGAACTTAGCTCAGCCCTGAAGAAATCTCAGGCTCAAGTAATCGTCGTAGGTGCAGGACTCGCAGGATCAGAGTGCGCCTGGCAGCTTGCTAAGCGTGGCATTCGAGTGGCGCTTATTGAACAACGTCCCCAAAAGACAACTCCCGCGCATTCAACAGCTAAATTCGCTGAACTAGTTTGTAGCAATAGCTTTAAAAGCACGGACGCAGAATCCGCGCCTCAATTGCTCAAAACTGAACTGAAAAATCTAAACTCTCTAATTATTGAAGCTGCTGAGCAATCAAAAATCCCAGCCGGTCTTTCATTAGCCGTAGACAGAGAGGCTTTTAGCCAATTTATAACTGATAAAATATCCCACAACCCCCTTATCGAGCTAATAAATGCCGAAGTTACTCATTACGAAGAACTCATGCACGGAGGGTCTCAAGGACTTAAACCGGTTGTGCTTGCAACTGGGCCTTTGAGTGGCGAAGATCTTGTCAAAAGCTTGACCCCACATATCGGGGGCAACCTTTATTTCTTTGATGCCATTGCTCCTATTATTGCGAGCGAGAGTATCAATCGCGACATCGCTTTTTTGCAGAACAGAAGAGACAAGGGAACGACCGAAGAAAACCCGGACGGCGATTATCTCAACTGTCCTATGAACGAAGAACAATATTATAAATTCATCGACGCATTGACCGCTGCAGAAAAAGTGCAAGCTCATGACTTTGAAGTGGGTCTCAATAAGATGGTTTACTTTCAAGGCTGCCAGCCCATCGAAGCTATGCTGGAACGAGGCCGCAAGACTCTTGCCTTTGGTCCCATGAAACCTGTTGGACTGAGTGACCCCAGAACCAACGAAAGACCCTACGCTGTTGTGCAACTTCGCTCTGAAGACAAAGAGGGGCGAGCCTGGAACATGGTTGGCTTTCAAACAAAACTCAAATACCCCGAGCAAGAAAAGGTTTTTAAACTTATTCCTGGACTAGAAAATGCAAAATTCTACCGCCTTGGAAGTCTGCATAGAAATACCTTTATCAACTCACCGATCTTGTTAGATGAGAACTTAAGACTCAAAAAAATCCCAGCTCTTTATTTTGCAGGACAAATCACAGGTGTTGAAGGCTACATGGAAAGCACCGCCATGGGCGCTTATGCGGGCATTTCTATCGCCTTTGCGCTTAAAAGTGGAGGGAGCAAACTTCCCCCTCCTCCAGCAACCACAGCAATGGGCGCGCTTCTTAATTATGTTGTGAATGGGAAAGTAAAAAACTTTCAGCCCACAGGAATGAACTGGGGACTTGTTCCACTCAATGGAATTGAAGAGCGCGATAAAGAAAAAAAATCAAAAATGGTGACCAGGGCTCATAGAAACTTTGCTCACTGGCAGGCTCTAATTTAGGTTTTTTGGATTTGATCTTGTAATTAATTTTGATTGCTTCGGAGAAAAAAGCTGGCCCCGCAACCAACGTTCCATATCATGGGACCAGGCAGAATGAATTATACACATCTAGACACTGTGCGTCAAATCTTATCTCAAGACATTGAAACTACTCAGAAAAATTACTCGTGACTACTTGTAGTTTGATAGGCGCCCTAGCCCGATCTATGAGTACGCTCAGTGCTTAAACTTTTAGACTCTTCTCTCTCCTCCTTAAAATATGAGTTTTGGCCCGCTCTCGAAGAAAAATCTAAAAAGTTACTTATTGTTTTACATGGAAGAGGCGACTCCCCAGAAGGCTTTCACTTTTTACCAGCAGCGCTTGGTATAGATGCTTTTAACTTTCTCTTTCTCCAGGCTCCAGACCCTTATTATTCTGGGTACTCTTGGTACGACCCATCCCCCAATCAAGGACCCGGGATTGTCCGCAGCCGAAAACTCATCTCAGACTTACTCGACAAGATCCAACTCGAAGAAAATATATCATCCACAGATATATTCTTGTTTGGATTTTCTCAGGGCTCACTCATGTGCCTAGATGTCGCTCTTCGCTACCCCAAGCACCTTGGTGGAATCATTGGAGCGAGTGGCTATGTGTTTTTTGAAGAAGAATACCCTGAGGCATTTTCGAAAGTAGCACGTGAACAAAAACTTTGGGTTTCACACGGGCGACAAGACGAAGTGCTAGATTTTGATAAATCTCGTTTATCCATAGAGCGCCTAAGAGAACTTGGGATCTCAATCGACTGGAACCCTATCGATAAAGGCCACACGATAGATGAGGTCGACGAAATCCCTCACATGAAACTATTTTTACAGCGTCTCTTAGACGCAAACTAAACGACTGTTCATCGCCATAAATACGCTTAAACCGCATTACGCCAGCACTGTTTAATTCTTAGACAAAGAAAAAGCCCTCTAAGCAATGAATACGGGCTTTAGAGCATGGCACGCAATGTGTATAGCCTTGTGTTGGATATTTACGTAGGCGATTACTAAGAGATGCATAATTTAAAACCTAAACCCTTTTTAATAGTATTTATAAAGACAGCAGCCCTGGGTTTTATGCTCATCTCTTTGAGCTTTTGTGCGAAGAAAAAAAATCACAAAATCCCTTACGAGCAAATGCCTCTCGAAGTTTCTGACAATGCCAGCGAGTCAACTCGCAGCCTCATTCAATCCTACAAACAAGGCTATCAGCCTGAGCACTTCAGCGCTCTTGTTCAAAAAATAATAGCCGATGAACTTAGCGCCCTTAAGTCTACTGAAGCCACAGAAGCCGATGAAACTATTTTTTCAGAAAACGGTAGCCTTTTGCTGCAAAATCGCAATGGAGAAAAACAGCTCTCAGAGAGCTTTCTTCACTCTATCGACGCTTCAAGTATTGAATCCATTAAGTTAAGTCTTGAAAAATACATCCTCGAAGTCCTTAACGAAAAAAACAAGCCTCTTTTATTCTCTTCAAATGCAGAGAATATTTTCCAACCCCTGTTTTTTAAAAAAGCAAATACGAGATCACTCTCAAATCTCCTTATTATGCTGGTCTCTCATCTTTACTCCCGCGATCAGATCCGAGGAATGAATGTAGCCGTCGTTGTTACCCCAGGACACACTCGCCTTGCCTATACTGTAGAAGACAAGGAACAAGGCTCCCTTCTCTTTGCTCTTCCAAATACCTCACTTGGAAACGAAGCGCTCTACTTTGGCCCTATCGCTCAGTTAAAAGGCACAGTAGCTGTTTTAGATTTTGAATCTTATGTAATCCTTAAAGCATTATCGAAAGACATCAGTAATTTACCTGCGGCTCGCGACTTTGTACTTGATCAATCTGCTAAAAAGTTTCGCTACTCTCTAAAATCCCTCGATCTCGACTATAAGAACAAGGCTTCCTACATTTTTGAACATGAAGCCAATCCTATTGCCAGTGATTCTGAAGAACTGAGTCCACTGAAACAAAGCGAACTTAGCTTTGCCTACGGATTTTCAACTCTTAACAAAGAGAGTCTTGAAGCTTCGTATGCACAACACAACAACCTCTCTAGGCGTGAAGCTGAAGAAAGAAGAATTCAAACTGAGCGAAATCGCTTAGGTGATCGCTTTGATCTTGAAGGAGAATGGCCCCGAAGCTTTGGAGGTCGCAATCAAATATCAGAATTCATTAAAAGCCGTATTGCTGCAAAGTTTCCGAGCCTAAGCAATTCACAAGACGTATTACAATTCTTAGAACGAGATCGTGAATGCCAAATTGGCAACAATGAAGATACTGAAAACCAAGGTATGCGCTCAGAGCTTTTAAGATCATGGGGACTTCTTAGCATTGAACGCAACTGGGATTTTCAAGAAATCAAAGACGACTCACTTGGACTTTGTCGCGCACTTATTTCTATTGATGACTTAGTATATAAGAACACTCGTATTCTAGAGCCAATCTACATCACACTCCCCACCAATCCCGTAGATCCACTCCCCGAAAACGAAAAACTAAGAATCTATGACACTCAAAGCACTCTTGTAAAAAGCATCGCTACAGAATTTTGTGCAAGCGGTGGAATGCAAAACATTGAATATAATTCCAACTCTACAAACACGAGTAACCTTAAACGCTTGAACGATGAACTCTTTTTCTCCGACAAAAACAAAGCAGAGTCTGCACTCAGCAAATATAGAGGAACTCACAACATATTCTCTATTCGATGCTCCGTAAGAAGAACTCCGCAAACAATAGCGCCACCCGCACCCCTTACACCACCTCCACCTGCTGCGGAAGAAAAGTAGCAAAGAGCCCCAGTACAGAACTTATTACTTAAGTAATCTTTTCAAATACCCTGACAAACAATCAGCTGGGATCGCAGCGTCTTCGCCTAAAGAGTGCTGAGTGAAGCAATGCTCAGGATATGATTTTGCGACACTCAATACAGGGGTAAATTTTGATTTAAGAGAGCCTTCTGGCTTCGCTTTGTAAGACTTGCTTTGATTCGACTTAAAAGTGAGCTCCAAATTTCCCTTTTTACTTATTTCAACCGTGCTTACTTCGTCAGCTACGTTTTTTTTTGTAAAACTAGGGAAGATGTCCCAATTACGCCCCTGGTCCGTACTTACCAAGAGAGAAAGTTTTTCGATTTTTTTATTATCCAAGAAAGCCAGAAGTGTTCCGCTCTCAGTAACGACAGGTGCCGTAGCCCAAACATTTTCAACCAAGTCTTGAATGGGCACAACCCACGCTTGAGTTGCATCATGACAAAGCACTGTGGGAAGCGAAAGAGCATCTTTCTTCATAAGGAAGTGACAAGCAACACCGTCCTTTAAGACAAGTTCATAGAGTCCAGAATATTTTCCGGCAACGGGGTTTTTAGTAACACACGCGGAAGAAAGTAAGAGCAAGAGAGCGAAAAGCTTAAGACTCATTAGTCTCTTCATCGATGCTCCAACTCCCAAGTGGATCTTAATTTTGCAAGTGCTTCGGAATTTTTTGGATCCAGCTTTAAAACTGTCTGCCACTCATTTTGAGCAGAGCTCAACTGACCTAACTCAAAATAAATGTTTCCCGCTAAAAGATGTCCCTCTATCCAGTTTGGATTTACATTGAGCGTATCTCTTAAAAGTTTCATAGCCTCATAACTCTTATGTGACTTATGAAACATCTCAGCTGCTTTATAGGCAGCTTGAGGATGTGAAAACCAATAAAAAGATTTCTGAAAGTGCTCGGCTGCCTCTGCGAACATACTTACAGTTTCATAGGCAGTAGCCGCATCAAATTCTGCTCTTCCTAAAAAAGCTTTTTGATCAGGACTTAGGAGATGATAATTATCCTCTGGCACTTCAGCGGGTGAAGCATCCATAGTTTTAATTTCTGTACGCGCATGCTCCGAAAAAAAGCGCTGAGCCTCTTCGTTGTCATTTTCAAAATCTAGTACTCGATTATAGGCATAAGCTGCCCGCTCCATCTTGCCTTGAGCAAGCGAAGCTCTCGCAAGCCATTTAAATCCTAATGTTTTTTGAGGAGCGTATTTTAAAAGCTCTTTTGACCAATGCTCTACTCCCGGCCAGTTTTTTTCTTCTACAGATTCCTGAATTCGTATTCCAATATGTTTTAAAAGGTCATTCATCCTTGCTTTGCCCCATATTCGGGATCCTCAAAGCGCACTAACTCTCTTTGGAAATCCCGCTTATAGCTGATTGTACCTCTTTCCAGAACTCTTGTGCGGGTTTATAGCCTTTCAAATCCTGAAACTGCGTCGGAATTCTTTTCCAACGGCGATTACTTGCCTGATCAAAGCCCTTTTTGCGGTAAAAACGCGCTATATACGCCTCTTTTTTGGCGAGTTGAAAGCGAGCACGGTAAAAAATCTCTTTCGCTTCGGCCGCAAAAGGTGAAGAGGGGTAACGTGTCAAAAGTTGGGTAGCCGAAGCTGCAGCCAATGAAGCTGCACTTTGATCGCGAGCTTCCAACTCAGGACAGTCTTCCATATAGGACTTCGCTCTTCTAAATTGAGCATAAGCAGCCTCAGAATGTGTCGGGTAAAGTTCTACAAAGTTTTCATACAACAAAGCAGACTCTGCGTAATTTCCTTGGTCAAACTCCAAATCAGCAGCTCTAAGCTCGGCAAGAGCAAAATAAGCACTTTGAGAGAATCGTTTTTTAATCTCAGCAAAAACATCTTGCGCTTCTAAGTAGTCTTCATCTTTGAGTGATTTGACTCCGTAATCGTAAAGTTTTTTTGGATCGCGCTCTTTTGTTAAGTCCACACTTGTTGAAGAACAAGATGCAAGCAAATAAATAGCCACTAAGGAGAAAAACTGAATGCTTATTTTTTTAAATCGACCCATACTTTTAACTTTCTTAACTCGTCTGCGTTTAAATAGCGATACTGTCCACGCTCCATGTCACCACAGCTAATTCCAGCAAAAGACACTCGCTGTGCCTTATCTATAGGGTGAGAGAGCTTTTCAAAGGCTTTTCGAAGTAATCTATTTTGAATTTCAGTGGTTTCAACTTGAACCCACATTTTACCTTCTAATTTTTGTTCAACCTTGAGATCTGTCACTTTAAGGCGCTTGCCTTCGATTTTCATTCCATTCGCTAAATACTTCAGTTTTTTCTCTTCCACGTGACCATCTACTTTAAGACGCCACTTTTTAGGTACTTCATACTGCGTATTCAAAAGACGACGAGATAGCTCTCCGTCATTTGTCATCAACACAATTCCCTCAGAGTCCGCATCGAGTTTTCCAATGGGAAGAACGCGTTCTTTAATTTTGGGAATCAAATCAAAAATTGTTTGCTTGCGAATTTCATCTTCAAGCGTAAGAGGACGTGTTGTGCACCAAACGTCTTTAGGTTTAAACAAAGCCACTACAACTTTGTTCTGTGCTTTAGGTAATAACTTATTACACACCTTGATGTGATCGTTTTCGGGATCTGCCTTGTCGCCAACCTTTGCGACCTTGCCATTTACTTTTATTTCGCCTGCTTTTAAAAGCGCTTCAGCCTCTCTTCGGGAGGCGATGCCCGCCGCTGCGAGTATTTTTTGGAGTCTGATTTCAGCCATTCCAATACAGTAGTGCACCCCGTTAGCCTTATAAATGAAAAAAGACGCCCATTTAGGCCACACAGACTCCCCTTAAAGCTTGAGCGCGGGGCGTCAAGCGCCTCATTCCTTCTCCCCAGCTGCAACTTAGACTAAGAATAATCATTAAATGCCGGCACTTCGCAAGAGCCTAGGACTTACGGGCCTAAGCTTCTACTCCATCGGAATCATCATTGGCGCAGGAATATATTCCATTATTGGAGCAGCCTCAGCCGAAGCAGGCACTCAACTCTGGCTGAGCTTTATACTTGCAGCGATCGTTGCTGGACTCACTGGACTCTCCTACGCAGAACTTGCAAGTACCTTTCCCAAGGCGGGAGCAGAGTTTATTTACGCAAAAAAAGCCTTCCCCCAGCTTCCCATCCTGCACTCTCTTACGGGATTTATCTTAACCGTTGCAGCTTCCGCAACAGCTTGTACTGTAGCGCTTTCTTTTTCGGGATATCTCAATTCTTTTTTCGAAGTGTCCCACACTTTATCTGCTTTTTTATTATTAACTCTTTGCACTCTTATAAACCTCAAAGGGATTAAAGAAGCTAGTTGGATCAATGTTGTATTCACTTTGATAGAAATACTAGGCCTTGTATTTGTCATTTGGATTGCTTTCAGAGAGACCGAACCACTCACAGCTTTTTTAAATCCACAGCTTCACAAAGGAGTCTTCACAGGAGCCTCTCTCATATTTTTTGTCTACCTTGGCTTTGAAGACATAGCGAACGTTGCAGAAGAAACAAAAAACCCGGGGCGAAACATACCCCTCGCAATACTTATTAGCCTATCAATCACGACACTACTTTATGTCCTTGTCGCACTTTCTGTAATGTCACTTTCTTCCGCTAAAGAACTCTCTGAGAGCAGCTACCCCTTGATAACGGCCATCCAAAACCATTCCCCCAAACTTCTGCGTTTAATGGGAGCCATTGCTCTTTTTTCCACAGCAAACACTGTTTTAATTTCTCTGATTGCAGCCAGCAGAATGCTTTATGGTATGGCTAACGAAAATGCGATGCCTCGGATATTAGCTCGTGTTTCGCGCAAAACCCAAGCTCCCTGGACGGCAAGCATTGCCGTTTTTTTTATTGCCATTTGCTTTTTACCTTTCAACAAAATATCTATTATCGCCAACCTCTCTTCCTCAGCATCTCTCTTAGCCTTTGCCATCGTGAATATTTGCCTCATTGTTTTAAGATTTAAAAAGCCCGGTATTGAACGTCCCTTTAAGGTTCCCATCTCAATTGGAAGACTCCCACTCCCCCCCATCTTTGCTCTAATCACAATCGCTGGACTTGGCCTTTTCTTTGAATCTGAAATCTACATAAGCCTTTTTGCTGCCCTCGTTATTGGCTCACTCTTATACTTAACTCTAGGTAAGATAAAATTGCGCCTACCTTAGCGAAGAAGCCATGCCTTACACTTAAGGTAGCCCTGCACAAGTTTCGGTTTTCCCCGAAGGCTATCTTGAAGAGTTTTGCTTTTAATCCAGAGCAAGTATTTTTTAACTTCAGCTTTTCCTTCTGTGAGCAAGAGCGCATTAATCATACGATTATTTGGTCTGAGTTCAGGATATTTTTTCCAGAGCGGTATAATTTTTTCTAGAAACTGAATCCCCTCTTCTTTGATTATGATTTTAAAAAGAATCTCTCTCCACTTTGAATAAACTTCTCTTTGCTGTGATTTCCTTAAAGAATTGCCATCCCCGAGCATCGTTTGCACGTAGTCGATAAGATCGCTTGCAAAAAAATCAGGGTAAGTGATTTTTTTAGTTTCAGTAATATCAATAGCGCTCAAGAAGTCCTCGAAGTATGCAGGAAGCAGCACAGCTCCACCTAAGACAGCTGGGTGAAGCTTGTCCTTAATATAAACTTTAAGCGACTTTTCCACAGATTCATCTAGAGCAATTATTTCTAAAATTTCTTGATTATGAGAGCGAACGCGTTCAAATCTAGGATTAGATTCAAGATTATAGGCGTTGCGCATATGACGCATCCAGCGCATTAAGAGCGAATACCTGCTCCGAATGAAGCTTTGAGGTGTCGTAAAAATTCTATTGATTCTGTAGTCGCCAAAGCCCTGATAAAAATAATCTACAAGATTAGGATGCTGTGATGTTGCCACAAGCGTATCCATACCTCGACTTAAATAAGTTCGTATATTTTCGCTATTAAAAGAACGTCTTTTGATATCGTGTAAAAGTTCATCACTTGTGTCCGGAGTTGTGAGTGCCTCAAGCACCTTTTTCCACATGGAAAATGTATGAATACGGGTTTCATAGAAAAGTGCTTTTTGGTATTCAAGAGCAATATTAACTGAGGCTGTTCCCGTAACAAGCACTGGGAGGTGACTGTGAGCAATAGCGGATTCATGCAACCTAAGTGGAAGAATTGGATGTGAAATTAAAATTAAATTTGAAGGGAGCTCTTGCGCTAATTTTTTAAAACCAAAAGAATCTTTAACAAATAGATAGATCTTTTCTTCGGGTTTTTGCTGGGCCATTCGAGCTGTGGCCCATATGTAAGCTTCAGTTGGGGCTTTATTAAATGTATAGGCAAGCGCAATACGTCCAAATTGCAAATCCTTGGCCTCTTCAATACCCAACGAAACAAGTTCGGCTTCAAGTTGCTTAAGAGTGTATGGCGCTTCAGCAGAACGATAACTTACATAAAAACCATTCTCGGCGTGTTCCCCGTATATGAAATGATGTTTAGCTGCACGAAGAACATTTGGTGGAAGCGCTGAGCGCTCTTGATGATGCGAAAAAGAAAATAGAAAATCTGCCTGAGGAAGCTCGGGATTATCTTTGAGTGAAATTTGAGCAAGAGTGGAATCCTTACCCAAGAGAGCATCTACGCTTTCTTGAGAGGAAGGAGGCACGAGAAGAGTGACCTCTGTTTTTGAAAAATTGTATGTGTCTTGAAGCATAAGTGCCGCACGAATATTAAGAGCTACATCACCTGACCCATCAGGAAGACTCTCAGCAACCAAGACATAAATACGTTCGGGAAAATCTTTTGCCTCAAGTTGAAAAAGGCCAAACAAGCATAAGTATCCGAAAAGACACCTTAAAATAGATCTATAGCGATTCACCGGAAAGAGCATTGCGACCACGACACAGTGCAGTAATTCATGGGCCGAGTCAACCCCAGATTAAGGGTCATTGAGGTGAAAACCCCAGGGAATTCAAGCATTCCCCAGGGGGCTTACAATCAGGGCCTACTTATGCAAATCGCAGTTATTCCGACCGCCGTATCGTCGCCAGGAGAATAGAATTCCATGATGTCTAAAGTATATTTTTCCGACATGTAAATCCCATGATAAAGGCGATTTAGACTCGAGTGAAAAGCTTTGCAACGTGCCTCTAATCTTGCAACTACACGACCTACAATTTCTGGGTCAGACATATCAGCATAGCTCCCTAACTTTTCATCTAAGACAATACTTCTAATTTTACTCGCTTCAGCCTTAACGCTTGTCTTATCTAAACTTCGATCTCCATTTACATTTTTAAAGTTAGCATCTGCTGGCCCCGCAAAAGAGACCACACATAAACTTAAAGAAAGTTGGATTAATTGCTTATTGAATGTATTCATAAAGACTCCTTGTGAAGGCAAGGTAGACGACGCGAAGCGCCATGATCAAGCCTAAAGGCCACTATGAAAGGGCTATTAAATGCTGGAACAAAGAGGATACACCCAAAGCGAGTGAGCTCAAAACTCTCGTGAGATATATTTTCACAGAACAAATTACCCCAGCGCTGGGGGCTTCCTTCAGTAAAGTTTCTTGTGCTTAAAGAGTCGACAATCACTGCCTACGTAATCAGAAACCAGATGTCCTTCGCCCTTGAGACGATACTTGTAGATCGTTAAGCCCTCTAATCCAACGGGGCCGCGTGCGTGGATTTTTGCGGTGCTGATGCCCACCTCGGCTCCAAAGCCATAACGAAAACCGTCTGCAAATCGAGTTGATGCATTTGCAAATACTCCGGCAGAATCTACAGAGTTGAAAAAGTGTTCTATCGTTTGAGGGTCTTGGCTCACGATTGCATCCGTGTGGCCTGAGCCATAAGTAGAAATATGCTCTATGGCTTCAGCTTGAGACTCTACAATCTTAACAGATAAGATTAAATCACTGTACTCTGTCGCCCAATCCTTAAGGGTTGCTTTTTTTATCTGAGGCAAAATTTTCTTTGTCTTCACACACCCTCTCAACTCCAGAGAAAGATCTTTGGCCTGAGCAAAAAGTAAGGACAAAAATTCCTTGGCTACTTTTTTATGCACAAGCAAGGTTTCAATTGCATTGCAGGCCGAAGGATATTGCGTCTTTGAATCGATCGAGAGAGCCAACGCACGATCGATGTTTGCATCTTCATGAATGTAGAGATGACAAATTCCATCTGCGTGCCCCATCACGGGGATTTTTGTATTTTTCATGATCGACTGCACGAGGGCATTCGAACCACGGGGAATAACGAGTGAGACGTACTGAGGGTATTTTAAAATTTCATGAACTGCTTTGCGACTCAATATAAGCTGCGCCCAACCTTTTGGGAGAGCACACTTTTTATCAAGTTGAGCAATAATCTTTGCAAAAGCCTTGTTGGTACACATAGCCTCGCTACCGCCCTTGAGAACAACGGCATTTCCGCTTTTAAGCATCAAAGAAAGAACCTGAGGCAAAACATCTGGCCTTGATTCAAAAATAACTCCCACCACTCCGAGGGGAACGCTCACTTTTTGTAGAACAAGTCCGTCATCTAAAAGCGTTTCACTTAAAACGGAATTCACAGGATCGGGCAAAGAAGAAATATCGCGAATTCCCTGGACTACTTGTTTTAGTTTCGATTCATCCAAGGAAAGTCTTTGATAAAGAGCTCTTGAAAGCTTATTTTTTTCTCTTTTCAAATCTTTTGCATTTTCTAAAAGCAGTTTCGCTGAGTTTTTTTCGATCAATGTTGCCAAGAACTCAAGAGCTTCGTTTTTCTTTTTAAGACTCCACTGAGCCAATTCCAAAGAAGCCTTACGACTTTGTTTTAATTGCTGTTCAATCTTTGTCATAAAAAAAGCACCAAATTATCCCGGTGGACTATCTCACGTGAATACTCTGCGCCCATAGATTTTTTTAAATCAGCGCTTCGTTTCCCTTGCATTTTTAAAACGTCAGCTGATGAATAAAAACTTAAGCCACGTCCCAGCTCATCGCCCCTCTCGTTTTGAATACTCACCACATCGCCCGCTTGAAAGTTCCCCTTGAGAGATACTATTCCAACTGCGAGCAAGCTTGCATGCTTGGCAAGCAAGGCAGTTGCTGCTCCCTCGTTTAAAATCAATACGCCTTTAAATCCTGATACGGCGCCTATCCAATGTTTTTTGAGGTTTAACTTTGTCGAGGGCAATACCCATGTGCCAGGTTGCTTATCTGAAAAAATAGCCTCCAAGACTCCCTTTTCAAAGCCTGACGCTATAACCGTTGTGCATCCACTGATAGAAGCCATTTTGGCTGCCTGAAGCTTAGTTTGCATGCCGCCACGACCCTTCAAACTTTTTCCTTGTGTTTGCACTTCATCAATTTCTTGAAGCGTAGAAATTTTATTTATCTTTTTGGCCTTGGAATTTTTTTGAGGGTTTTCCGAGTAAACTCCATCTACATCGGTTAGAAGAATTAAAAGCTCAGCTCCTAACTTACTTGCGACTATAGCCGACAAGGCATCGTTGTCGCCAAAACTCTTCTTTCCTGAGTCCGAGCTAATTTCTCGAGTCGCAACACAATCGTTCTCATTTAAAATTGGAATTACACTTAACTCAAATAGACGCTCAAGTGTACGTTTTAGGTTTTCAAAATTTTCTCTTTTTGAAAAATCTTCCGCTGTTACCAAAACCTGTGCAACATGAACACCGTACTTGGCAAAAGCGTCTGTATAGTAGCGCATGAGCAAACTCTGCCCCACAGCTGCACTTGCTTGCTTATCTGAAAGACTAAGACTGCCTTTTAATTTTAACATCTGCTGCCCTAACCCAATGGCCCCAGAAGAGACGATCGCAAAACGTTTTTTCTGCTTCCACAAAAGAGCGCAGGATTTAACTAAAGCTCCAAGTCTTTGCTCCTCAAGCTTTCCACTTGCGTCGCTTACAACTCGAGTTCCTAGCTTAAGTACAAAATGTTGCATTTAGACTCCCTACAAGAAAGCCCTAGTGGGTTTCTTCGAGAGCTCGCTCTGCTTCACCAAAATCAGGCGCTTCAAAATCAACTTCAGCAGGAGTATCGTAATCACCCCTATCTGCTGTGGCATCAAGAGAGCTATTTTCAAAAAATCCGGGGTCTGCATCCATAACAAGACCGCCTTCGCCCGCATCCGTATCCACATCTTTTAATTCGCGCTCAAAATCTTCAATCGCAGGAAGATCGTCTAAAGATCCTAAAGAGAAAACTTCCAAGAAATAAGGACTTGTCCCATATAACAGTGGACGTCCGGCTGTTTCCTTATGGCCTTCTGTGCGAACAAGGTTCTTCTCAAGAAGTCCTTTAAGTAAATGTCCTGAATCAGTTCCACGAACATGATCAATATCTGCGCGCGTAATGGGCTGCTTGTAAGCAACAATCGCCAAGACTTCTAAAGCTGACTTAGAAAGCCGCTGTGGTTTTTCTTCAACAAGTTTTTGCACAAGCTCAGCGTATTTTGGATTCGTTCTAAGCTGATATCCACCCCCAACTTTTATAAGTTGAATTCCCTTGTTTTCAAAAGATTGGAAGAGTGACTCAAAAACTAAATCAAGTTGTGAAACATCATAGCCCGCATTTGAAAGTAAATTTTTAAGCTTTTTAGTACCTAAAGCCACTGGGCTTGCAAAAATCAAAGCTAAAAGAGCTGACTCAAGCTCGTTAATGTCCGTAATGAGATTCTTATCCTCAACAGCTTCTACAACAACTTCTTCAGAAGTTTCAGTGGAAGCTTCTACTTTGACTTCAAGTGTTTCCTCAGCGGATTGCTCAATTGTCATTTGCTGAATAAGAACTTCTTCGACAGCAACAGTATCCAGAGTTTCTTTTGCTTTGTTTTTCTTCTTCTTTGTCATTTTTTATGCCCAACTCAAATCCAACTTGTCTAAGTTGTTAAGTTCCTCAACGTTTTTCTTTCGGTAAATAGTAATGGGTCCAAAAGTTTCCTCTTGTCTAAATCCGCTTATTTGAATTTTAGCAAGCTCAAGTGTTGCAAGAAAATTAGAAATCACATGCGTTGTCTTAGAAGGATTGGGAAGCAAAGTTGCAAAGGGAATTTCTTCTTCGACTTTAAGCCTTTCAACGATACTTTTTAGACAAGCGCTTACGGGAAGTGAATCCTCAAAAACTTTATGAGTCACGCCGTCACGTCTTTTAACCATGTGCTTATAGGCTTCAATCAATTGAAACGGATTGGTTAAAGAAATCTCGGGCTCAATACTGTCTTCAATTTCTTCAAGCCCAGTATTCTTAGATAAAAACACATCACGACCCAAGCGAGGACGAGCCTCAAGTGCAGCAGACAATTCTTTGTAGCATTTGAGTTCTAAAAGTTTGCGTATCAATTGGGCTCTAGGATCAGGGCCCATTTCTCCAGCTACAAGATCTTGTGGCAATATAACCTGACTCTTTAAGTGTGTAAGAGTGGCGGCCATAACGAGGTATTCACTCGCCATGTCGAGGTTGAGTTCCCTCATATAATCCAAATAAAGCAAATACTGTTTTGTGATCTGAGAAATCGAAAGTGTGCGGATATCGAACTCGTGGGACTTAATAAGATGCAAAAGCAAATCCAAGGGACCTTCGAAGTGCGGAATTTGCACCCGACAATCCAAAACCACAGCGTGTCGATCCATAATTAAAAAATTTAGCACGCCCTACAAAAATAGCGAAGGTATTTTCGAATTTATTGGCTTAAGTAACTTTTAAAAAGAAAGAACTTACAGGAAAAAGCGTTGCAAGAGCATCAAAATAGCTGAAGCAGGTACGGCAATTATCCTAAAAAAGCCTGTGAAAATCAAAACTAAGAGCAGCATTTCCATCATGGGTGCAGCTTGATCAATTTTATCCGCAAGGCGCCGCCCAACAAGCCCCTGCAAGATCCTAGACCCGTCCAAAGGAGGAAGGGGAATAAGATTAAAAACCGCTAAAAACACATTAATTTGGATGGCAAACTTAAGCATTTCAATCCCTGAATGAGCCAGAGGACTCGTAAATGCGAGCTCACTTGCAAGAAGTCTCCCAAGAGTAAACGTTAAAATAATAGCTAAAATGATGTTTGAAATTGGCCCTGCGGCGGCCACTATGGCCATTCCACCGCGCGGATTTTTGAAATAACGAGGGTCAACGGGAACAGGTTTGGCCCATCCAAAAAAGGGGGCTCCAAACATGATGGCGATTGCAGGAAAAATAACGGTGCCTATCCAACTAATGTGAGCGAGGGGGTCTATCGTCATTCGACCTGAAATTTTCGCAGTGGGATCGCCCAGCTTATGAGCGCTCCAGGCATGTGCCCATTCGTGAATGCTGAGACTCAAAATAAAGGGCGGCGCCATTAAAAAAAGATTTCTTATTACGTCGCCACCCATTATCTGTACTACTCCAACTTTATTTCGCTCTTTTTAGCATCAAAGCACACATAAAAGCTATGCGTGACCTGCCTTGCTTTTAATCACGGGCTTTGCAGCCTCTTTTTCTTTAACAACTTCTTTTTCTGCGGGTTCTTTTGCCGCAACTGGCGCAGTTTTAATAGACCCTTCAGGAAGCTTAAGTCCATGTGCTTCAAAAACAAGCTTCGTGAGCTCGTCCATTAAAGGCGGGTTTTCTTTCAAGTAACTCATCGCCTGATCTCGGCCTTGGCCCATACGCTCACCTTTATAGCTATACCAAGAACCACTCTTATCGATCACATTTTTAGCTGTCGCCAAGTCAATAATCTCCCCCCACCTGTTTACGCCTTGTCCATGTTCAACATCAAACTCAGCCTGCTTAAAGGGCGCTGCCAATTTGTTTTTCACGACTTTCACGCGAATGCGAGAGCCCGTCACTTCTTCCCCAGTTTTAATAGCCGAAATACGACGGATATCGAGACGAATAGAAGCATAAAACTTCAATGCATTTCCACCCGTGGTTGTTTCAGGGTTTCCAAACATAACTCCAATCTTCATACGAAGCTGGTTAATGAATCCAACAGTGCAATGACTGCGATTGATCGAACCGGTGAGTTTTCTCAAGGCTTGACTCATAAGACGCGCTTGAAGGCCCATATGAGAATCGCCCATCTCGCCTTCGATCTCTGCTCGAGGAACCAATGCCGCAACAGAGTCTACAATAATAAAATCTACACTTCCCGAACGAACAAGCATGTCGGTAATTTCCAAGGCCTGCTCTCCCGTATCGGGCTGAGAAATAATAACATCTTCAATTTTTAGACCTAATCTTTTTGCATATTGAACATCAAGGGCATGCTCAGCATCAATAAAGGCAACAGTCCCTCCACGCTTTTGGCACTCAGCCGCGGCCTGAAGGAAAAGAGTCGTTTTACCAGAAGACTCTGGGCCAAAAACTTCTATGATTCGTCCCTTTGGGAGTCCACCGATACCGAGAGCGATATCAAGGCCCACTGAACCCGTAGAAAAAACAGGGATTCCCTCAGAAAGTGCCGTTGAATCGGCACCAAGGCGCATAATAGAGCCCTTGCCAAACTGTTTTTGGATAGTGGAAAGCGCAAGTTCTAAAGCCTTCTGCTTTTCACTTTGCTTTGAATTTGTTGTTACTGTGTTTTCTTGGGATTTGTTCATTCCTACTCCTTCTTGGCCTGTCCTGATAACTTTCAGCCAGGCCTTTATGTGTGTCCAGCAAATTCAGTGCCGTCGCGCTGCACAATCTCTTAGCTCCAATTAATTTAGTGAATTTAGATAAGCAACCTAAACTATAAAAAAATGAGCTCTAAAAAATACGCCGCTCTAAAAGTTGAGAATCTCTCAAAAAATTTTTCTAAACCTGTTTTAGAATCACTTAGTTTTGAAATCTCCTCAGGCCAGAGCGTCGCGTTAGTTGGTGCCAACGGAGCAGGCAAGTCAACTCTACTAAAATGCCTCATGGGCTTAATTTTTCCAAACCAAGGAGAAATTCTCTTTTTCGATAGCGCAATGCCAGGAAGCCTTGAAGCAAAAGCTAAAGTCGCTTTCCTGCCTGAACTTGTTTCGTTTTGGCCTGAAATGACGCCTCTGGAAATACTCGCTCTTTGCGTTGAGGATCACACGCCCCGAGAAAAACTCAAAGAAACACTTAGCACTGTTGGACTCGTTGATCGATCGCAAAGCCGAGTCGGTGAATTTAGCAAGGGCATGACTCAACGTCTTGGCCTTGCCTGTCTTCTGATTCGAGATCCAAATTTTTTAATTCTGGATGAGCCCATGACCGGATTAGATTTCAGAGCTCAAGAGTGGCTTCGACATTTCTTACTCAAGTGGAAACAAAACGAAAAAACTCTTCTGATATCAACCCACTCACTGAGAGATGTGGAAATTTTAGCTGATCATGTTTTAGTTCTTGAAAAAGGAAAGCTTGCGCAAAGTGGCAGTAAAGAAAAAATACTACCTGAGCTTTATAAGTGGAGAGAACAACTCACATGATTCAACTTGCATTCTTCCGTCTTAAACTCCTGCTTAAGCAAAAACTTGGCTGGGGAATAATTGCCGCAGCCATTGCCTTCTTTCCATTTGCTCTTTTTTTAGCATTCTCCTCTTATGTAAGACCGGATAAAATTTACTGGGATCTGAGCTTAAGCTTTTGCTTTATTGTAAGCATTTTGCTCTCAAGCTATCTAGGCACTCACCTCTTCCAAGAAGAATCGCAAAGAAAAACTCTTTCGTTTGTACTGACTCAAAATATTTCCCGAAGTAACTGGCTCTTTGCTAACTGGCTTGGCATTGGGGCAATGATCACACTCACCATCATTACATGGACACTTTTGCTCAGCCTGGGGTCCCTCAGTGCTGCAAGCGATCTCCCGCCAGCTATTTTGTATCAATCACAAATGCTTCTCTTAGCGGAGAGTCTTGTTGTACTTGCAATTTCTCTCTTTTTCTCTCTTCACCTCAAGCCTCTACTCTCTTGGTTTGCAGTATTAGCTCTGGTTGCCCTTCTCCATAGCAAAAGCTATCTCGAAGTTCTCGTTTTAGAATCAAACTTCAGTGGCATAACCAAGGTCGCTTACAATGGGATGCTTTTTATTTTAAACTTTCTTCCACCTCTCGAATGGTGGGACATTAAAATTTTCGTTGGATTTCAAGATCCATTTAGCTGGGACCAAATACTTGTGGTACTGGGGCTTACAGCTGCTTGGAGCTACATCTTCCTTTTTCTTTCAAAAATAAAAATAGAAACGATGGATTTATAAATTATGACAATTGAAATTCTTTTTATGCTCTTTATCTTTGGTCTTCTCTTTGGCTCCTTTGGTGGAATGGCTGTCTACAGAATTCCTCGTGACATACCACTAGGAATGAAAGTTAAAACTCGTAGTTTTTGCACTCAATGTAAAAAGAAAATCTGCTGGTACGACAACATCCCCGTGTTTAGTTATATTTTCTTAGGTGGCAAATGTCGCAAGTGCAAAAAGCCTATCTCTATTGTCTATCCCCTTGTTGAGCTGCTGGTAGCTTGCTCATTTGTTTTTGTAGCTCGAATATACATGTGGTCACCTGCAAGCGACTTACAAACACATGTTTTATTTTTTGGTGATCTCTACTTCTTTTGGACACTTGTTGTTCTCACGTTCATCGATCTTGAATTTCGAATTATTCCCGACCGCTTTAGTCTTGGGAACTGGGGCGTTAGCGCCGCTCTCGTACTATTCAACTGGATCAAATTCGACGCTCCTTTGACAGATGCATTACTCGGTGGACTTCTTGGATTTGGAATCTTTTTTTCAATCGGCTGGTTTTATGAAAAGATAAAAGGAGTCGAAGGCTTGGGCTTTGGAGATGTGAAGATGATGGGATGGCTTGGCACTTGGCTTGGCATCACAGGACTTCCTGTCTTAGTTTTGACAGCTTCACTCACAGGACTCGTTGTTGGAGTGATCGTCATGATCAAAGAAAGGGTAATTTAAAGACGGCGATCCCCTTTGGTCCCTTCCTAGCTTTGGGTGCGATTATCGTATGGACTCTCAAAAAACTTCATATCCTACTTTTACCTGTTACATAATTTGTTGACCTCACATAAACTAATAAGTGGGGGAATCTATTCAGGATGTTATTTAGTTCGCGTCTTTTGGGTGTCGACATTGGTGCGAGTGCTATCAAAATTGTCGAAGGCTCCTTTTCAAAAAAAGGCTACGAGGTTCACAACCTTGCATGTCTCTCACTTCCTGCAGGCGCAGTTACTGAGCGCGATTATCCTCAACGTGAACTTTTAATCAATCAACTCGCAAGTGGTTTTGCAGGACTCAAAAAGAAAAAACCCTCAGTCGCCACTTCTTTTCGTGGATCGGGTGTTCTTACCAAAAGAATTCTCATGCCTAAAGTTCCAGTTAAAGAAATTCCCCAGCAAGTACGCTGGGAAGCAGAACAAGTGTTTCCTACGGACATCTCAAACGTTTTAATTTCTCATCAAGTGATTGGCGAAGGAGAAAATGTGCCCCTTGCCCCTCCAGGGACTAAAGGCTGGGACGTCTTACTCATCGGCGCTCAAAAGCAAGAAGTAGAAAATCTTCAATCCGTCTTACTTGAATCAGGAGCTCAGTTAAAAATCATCGATCTCGACAGCCTCGCAACGGCTGACGCCGCAAACTCACTCCTACACTTTCCCCCAGGAGAAAGCGTTGCACTTGTTGATATTGGAGCCCTCGGAACACGCGTTTCTGTTTGGAAGAATGGCAAAGTAGAGTTCTTCAGAGAATTTACTCTGGGGGGTTACTTCTTTACAGACTCACTTGCTAGAACTTTAGGCGTAAGTCACACCGACGCAGAAGCCCTCAAAGTAACCGACGGTAAAAATATCCCACAAGAAGCTATGGACGCCCTTCAAGGTGCTCTCAACAGATGGAAAGCAGAGCTTCAACAAAGTGAAGATATTTATGTTTCTCAATCTTCACGCGAACTCATTCAAAAATGGTGCTTTTTCGGAGGAGGAGTCTTAACTCCGGGCCTTATGGAAAGTGTCATGCAAGATCGCATCGGACCCAAAGTTCTTAAACTCGACTGGAACTCACTCTTCCAAACCAAAAACAAATCTATTGACCCTACATTTTTGGCAAATTGGGCCCCAAGACTTTTAACAGTTGCGGGTCTTACTTCGAGGAAAGCTTAATATGGCGGGCATTAACCTCCTCGATCAACTTAAAGCAAAAAAAGGAAGTGGACTTTCCAACACTCCTTCCTCTTCTCCTAAAATGAACTTTTCTATGGGCACAGGCTCTGGAGAAAGCTTAGGCATCGCACTTCGTGTCATCCTTCTTATTATTATTGGCTATGGAGGTTTTCTTGGTCTTCAACGTTATCACGAAGAACAATCCGTGGTCATTCAAGACGAAATATCGCAAATAGAAACTTCAATGGCACAAGAAAATCGTAAAAAAAATCAAATGAAAAGCATTGGAGAAGAAATGCGCGGATACCAAACTCGCGTAGACGAACTCCAAGGAAAACTAAACGCAGTCTCTCAACAAGAAACTGACCGCAGTTACCTTATTCGAGCGCTCGAATATGCCGCTACAGAAATGCCTCGCGAAATGTGGTTCAACGAAATAACAGCTGAAGCAGCTGTTGGCTCAAACAGTAAACCCCAATCTGCCACAGCCACGTTCAAGGGATACGCCATTAACGCTCAGGCGGTTAGTGAGTTTATTCAAAAGTTAGAAAATTCCGTATACTTTCCCTCTACAACACTCGACAGGCTAGAGCTTGTAGCTGGATCAGAGATATCATCACCTGCCCCTGGAGTTATCAACGTACCTCCTAATTCTAGGCGCTTCCAAATCATGGCGAAGTTGGGAGAATAGAATGGGACTACTTAAAGCACTCATCAAACTCCCCATTATTATCTGGGTAGTACTTATTGCCGGGTATCTTTATTACACGCATATGACCTGGCAAAACGAAGAGTATCAACCCTTAATGCTTCAAATTGAGTCCACTAAAGAACAATATGCATCCCTGCAAAAACAAAATCGTGCAGCTGAAACATTTGAAAAAGAGAGAGACTCTCGATTTCAAGAGCTTCAAAAACTAGCTGAAGATTTTAATAAAGCTCTCGAGAAGCTTCCTCGCTCTAGTGACACCCCAGGACTTCTCAGTAACTTGGCTGAGATCTCTGACAGAGTCGGTGTTGAATTCACACGATTTGAGCCCGGCAAAGCGGCACTTAACGGCTTCCTCATGGAAACACCTTTTAAAATTCAACTGAAAGGAACCTTTGTTCAAATAATGAGTTTTTTAGATGAAGTCGCTCACTTGAAAAGGATTGTAACTGGAAAAAGTGTATCTCTCAAAGACCCTGTCCTAAGAGGTTCAACTGCTCAACTCACAGCTGAAGCTGTTCTTGTAACTTACTACTTTGACGAGAGTGCTCGCCCCTCTCCTCCTAGTGCGATACCTGATACTAAGCCGAATTCCGCTACTAACAATAAGGCGGATTCCCAAAGCTCTAGCGAAGGGAGCAAGGGTCCATGAAAAAATTAAATCTACCTTGCCTCTTCCTCTTTTTATCAATACTCGAGCTTAGCCCTGCTCAACCCAACATTCGTTCTAAGGATGATAAAACTTATTACTTTGAACCTGCAAAAATTAAACGTGACCCTTTTCAACCCCTGTCAGACGCTGGCAATAATAAAAGTCTATTAACGGCATTTGATGTCACACGCTTTCAACTTGTCGCAGTCCTAACGGGCCTCGGCAGCTCTCGCGCCATGATCATGCTCCCAAACAAAGAAACAGAAATCGTTCGAGTTGGGGATAAACTTGGTAAAAACAGCGGAAAAGTTCACCGAATAAACGATTCAGAAGTTGTCGTAAAAGAATCCTACAAAGACTACCAAGGTAAAATGCGCTCCTACTTCACGAGTCTCGTAATAGCCGACTAAGACCGACAACTTTTTTGATCGATTTGCGCCAAAAAAACATCGCTTTTACCCTATTCCACACTATGCCCGTATACTTAAAAGAAGGGGAGTCCCATGAAATCAATATACCGCTTTGCCTTTTTTTCTTTTATTTTCCTGACCGCTTCTACCTTTCTTATTGCTCAAACAGAGCTCATGGATGATGTCGATGCCATCAAAGAAAACTCAGACGAAGATCTTTACGCTCCAGATGACGAAGCCACAGGTTCTAATTCAGAAGCACCTTCTTCTGAAGCAAGCATTGCAGCCCCAACTTCTAGAGCAGCACAAAGTGACCTCTTAGAAGACTTACCTGTTGCAGGCGAAGGAGCACGTCCCGACGAAGCTCTTACTGGAACTGATGCTTCTTCAGCTGAACTCTCTTCTATCCGCATATACTCCCTTGCAGACAGAACTCGCTTTGAAATTCAAACTTCAAAAGTTGTTGATTATGTACCCGAAAAATCAAGCAAAGCTAAACAGTTTAGCCTAAATCTTGCGAATACAAATCTTGGACCGTTATTATCCAAAGGCCCGATAAACGCTAGTGAGTACGGTGGCCCCGTGAGTAAAGTTCAAGCCTATGAATCCAAATCTGCAAATGGAACAAATGCACGTATTGTTATGAATATGAGCTCAATGGCAGAGCCTTCTATTCGCAGAGAAGGTAACCGCATTCTTGTCGACTTCTTTAACAAAGGAGTGGCCTCTAACAATCAAAGCAACGGTAAAGATATTCCCGAAAACTTTGAAACTCTCATCTCTCTCAACGGAAAACAAAACTTTGTTGGAACCAAAGTAAACTTTCGCGCTAAAGAAGCGACGATTCCCGACGTCTTGCAATTTATCTCTCAGGTATCCGGAAAGAACTTCGTACTTGTTGGCGAAGTTGATAGAAAAATATCTATAAATGTTAAACGAGTTCCCTGGGATCAAGTCTTGGCACTTGTTCTCTTAAATGCAGAACTTGGATATCAAAAAATGGGCAATACCTACAGGGTTATGCCTGTGACTAAAATCAGACAAGAGATAGCTGATTCCATTAAAGCTCAAGAAGACGAAGACAAATTAGCGCCCAAAGCAACTGAACTCTTCCCTTTAAGTTACGCAAAAACAACCGAGGTTATCCCTCAAATTACTAAATACTTAAAAAGCGACTACGGTGAGAACGTCGTTTCTGACGAAAGAACAAATTCGATTGTGGTTACAGCACTTCCTAAAAATATCCAACGCATTCAACGCTACATATCGGCTATTGATAGGCAAACACCTGTTGTTCTTATTGAGGCAAGGATTGTTCAAGCGAACAAAACATTTTCTAGAGATATCGGGATCGACTGGAAAGCCTTGGGTGGCATTAAGTTTGCGGGTGGAACACTTTCAATTGGCTCAGCACTTGGCTCGCCTGCAAGCACTACGACTGGCTCAACAGGTTCTTCAAGTTCTGCCGCCTCTACTTCGTCATCACCATTCAACAGCTTAGGGCAAACCGGTGGTGCTTTTGGCCAGTACCTCAACCCAACGGGCACGCTCCAGCAGCTTGATGCTTTTATAAAGTTTAATGAAGCCAAATCCAACACACGCGAATTGGCACGACCCAGCTTAACTGTTTTGAACAACAAAAAGCAAGTATCGTAGATGGAACAGAACTCACACTTCTACTCCAATCGGGTGAAGGCGCTGACTCTGGCACAACTAAAACTGTTAAAGCCGCTCTTAGCTTAACGGTGACTCCTCAAGTCACTAACGACAACAACATCCTTCTCAACATCAACCTCACACGAGACAGCTTGGCCTCACTAGACACGAAGAGTGTGAACGTGGCTAAGAAGGAAATTAATACCGAAACGCTTGTAGAGTCTGGCTCAACAGTTGTTATTGGTGGTGTTTATATTAAAGAGGACGGAACCGGAGAGTCTGGTTGGCCGTTCTTCAGAAAGATCCCTATTTTGGGTCGGCTCTTTACCTCGTCTGACGCCAAACTCGAAAATGAACGAGAACTCTTGATGTTTATTTCTCCAAGAATACTTAACAAAGAGAGAGCTTCTGTTGTTCAACAAAGCCTTGAAGAAGCCCGATAGGCGCCCAATGACTTTAAAATGGCCCATTGCGACATAAGCCCTTGAAATAATGAGCGCTTGACATAGCCCTCCGTGTCAAGTAATTGTTTTTGTATGAGATTCCCTCAGCCTGATGAATGGTTTGTCATTGGACTTATGGTTATCGCTTTGGTTCTATTTGAGTCTGCTCCGAAGGTATTAAACTACTTTCGAAACAGAAGAATTAAGTGAATCTTAGAGTTGAAGCGATGCAATACCAGGATTAAGGTGGGCTCGATTTGAGGCGCTCCATGTTAGCGTCGTTTTACTTAAAACAAGTAAGACGAGACAGCTACGCAGGGCACCCAGAATTGATACATGAGGGGGTAAAAATTGTATGGAAAACAGAGGAACTATAATGACTCACAGTGGTAGCGGCACAACAGCGGCAGCAGGCGTAACGAACAGCGTTTATTCAAATGCCGGAACGGTAACTGCGCCGAGCGTTCAAAATAAGAACGTAAAGGTTATCAAGCGTTATCAAAACAGAAAGCTCTATGACACGCATCAGAGCTGCTATGTGACACTCGATGAAATTGCAGAAATGATTATGCGTTCAGAAGAAGTCACCGTGATCGATAACCGATCAAAAAGACATCACGTCTTTAACGCTCACACAGATTATTTTTGAAAAGCAAAAGCGTTCAAAAACAATCATTCCCGTAGATACACTCAGAGACATTATTCAAATTGGTGGGGGTACGTTCTCCGGCTTCTTGGCTAAGACTGCCGCGGCGGGCGGAATTCCTGCACTTAAAAAAGTAAAAGAAGAAGTCACACGTGCTTTCTCTGCAGCTGAAAACTTGAGAGGTTCTTTTAAACTTACTCAAAGAGCAGCTGACGACTTGAAAAAAGCACTTAACGACCGTGTTCAAACATCACCAAACATTTCTAAGGATGCCGTTTCTGCAGCACATGCACAGCTTCAAAACCTTGGAAGTCAGCTCGTTAACATCGAAAAACTAATCGACGCTATCGAGTCACGTACAACAAGCCCATAATTTTAGTGAATAACTAAAAAACGAGACCCCGCCCCTTCGGTGCAGAAGAGGCGGGGTCTTTTTTTTTGCAGGACAAAGGTGCCTAGCTCTTTTCTCCACATGCAGGACAAAGGTGCCTAGCTCTTTTCTCCAAGGACAAAGGTGCCTAGCTCTTTTCTCCACACACCTGGCACCTTTTAGCCACCAAATGATAAGCTTTGTCGTTTCCGTTTCATTTTCCTTGCTTCTAACAAGAGTCGTCGATACACAATTCCTCGGTGCAACCTAAGAATCCAACGACAACACCCCCTAGATCAAAAACCTTTAGAGCTAAGCAATGGGCTGCAGGATCTTTTCTACTTTTGAACCTCTTATGCCTAAATATTCTTATTGCTGAAGACCAAGACCCCGCACAAACACCCCAACCCCGGTCTACTGAAAGTGCCGCAGTTTTCGTAGCTCCTGTAGACCCAAACGACACCCCTTTGTCCCAAGAAGAACTCGACGCAAAACTTCGTGTACTTATGGAAAGTGGCATGCAGGCCGCCGAAGGAACAGGTCCAGAAGATGAAAATCCTAACGAGTCTGCCGTTAAAAGAAAATTAAAAGAAGCTGCTAGCCCCGCCGAATGGATCAAAAAATTTAATTACAAACAAATTCTTTTACGCGTCCTTCGATGGAGCGAGCAAAAGTCCGCAGACCCCAAGAGCAAAGAACACGTCGCCAATATTGCTGCTCTCCTACTGACTTCACACACAATTGAAACCATAGGTGGTCTGGTTATGATCAATACGGGAATTGCCAGTGATCACATATGGGCCAAAACCCTTGGTCCTACAATTGGAGCAGCTATTATGACTCCAGGACTCGACCCCCTTTGCTACATCCTGGGAATTACTTACTTTGCGATGCCCTCAACTATGGGAAAAATTGTCTATGTACCTCGCATTTTCATTATGAAAAGTAGTGCTTTTTTATACAAATATTTGGGAGTCAAAAGATTAATGAATCTCCTACTCACAGAGCAAAGTGCTGTTAATCGCTTGCGCAAAAGCCTTTCAAAACGAGAAGGAACTTTTGATATTATTGAACTTCCCGATTCCATAAAACTTCAAATTGGCAGTAAAAAAAACCCCCAACTTCTTACCCTGTATGGGAAGATTAAAGACAAGCAAATTACGTGGGAAGCCGCAGACCTTTCAGTAGAAGCAGAAAATATACGCGAACGAAGAATTCTTACTCAAAAACTTAAAGGACTTACGTGGGTCACAAGAGAAAGCCTTAAACAACTTTTGGAAACTTCTCTCGAGCCAGCAGAACTTAAAAGCATGAACTTTGTGGAATCCTACCATGAGACTGAACGAGGCCTTTATATTCGATTTATCGAGTCGAGCCTTAGCAGCAAAAGCAATAGAACATTGAATCCTTACCTAAGATCTGCTGCAAGTAATATAGCTGAAGCTTTTAGAAGCACATCGAAGAAGAGCCGTTGCGCTCAAAATTTAGCTTCTAAGAATCCTTAAGGACTTCATCTTGAAGTAAAGATGAAGTCCTTAGATCAATGAACTTAGATAGAACAACTTGCAGTTACAGTTGCGTCGCAATTGTAATCATCGCGTGAACCACTTACTTTTCGACAGTGGCAATTGCCATCTTGGAAATCTAGAACATCGCCATCACGACGGTCACATTTGCGATCAGCATCGCGTTCAGCGCGATCATAAGCACGACCACAAGCTGCTGGCTTGTCACCTGTTGTTGTTCCCCCGGTGCCCTCTCCAACAATGCGCACAATACGCGCCTCTGCGCCAAGAGCCACAATTGTTACAAGACCGATCATTAGTTTTTTGAGATTCATTAAATCCCCTCCTTCTCCACAATATTGACACTGGGAGCGAACAAAGGGTTAAGTTCCCGGAACATCGCGGATGACACTTAACAGCGAAATCTGCCGGCATTGGCCTATAGGGCTCGTTCGCATGCGCGTTGCGAAGTAAATAGAAATTATGATGCTTAGACTCAACGCAGCCACTAACTCGAAAGCATGAAAACCAACATGGCGCGTAGCCTTTTACTCTCACTTGTCACTCTTAGCCTCAATGCAAATGCATTTGTTCTTTACTCCCCCTTTCCAAGCCAAATCGAAGAAGAAACTGGAATCAGCATTCCCAATGCGCGCTTTGTGAACGGGAATAGAAAAGTACTGCGCTCCATGAGACCGTGGACTCAAGATCCAAATAGACCAAGCGAAATGAGTGTCGACAACGCTCTTGTAAATGAAATCATAAATGCCAAAGTGACTGATCTACTTATTTTTAAAACTCAAGAGCCAGATCGAGATGACATTGCAATTCAACGAGAAGCCTTTATCGATAAAGGGTTTAAAGAAGAGCGCATCACAGACATTCCGTTCCCTTGGAAAGGTTTCACTGATTTTAAAGAAGTCTGCAAAATGACCCTCAAGGCACTTCGTGTTCTAAAAGAAGTCAAAGAGGACACAACTGAAGATAGAAAAATTCTATTTCACTGCACCGTAGGAGAAGACCGCACAGGATACTTGGCAGCCCTTTTTACGCTTCTTGAAGAAGAAAACCTAAAATCGAATCCTCAGCGTGTAAAAGAAATTTTTGAAAATGAAGCGTGTCGCGGCGGTTATGAAGGGGGAAACAAGAACAAGCCCCGGGCCGTCAAGCTTTCTATCAGAGAAGCTCTCACACCTCTCTTCACAAAAATGGCCTTTAAAATTCAACGGGGCTACATCACTTGGGAAAAACTAAATGATCGTCAATGTGATATCGATCCCGCAAATTTTGAAAGCTATGACTACGACGAAAATTTCAACCCTGAAGATTACACCTGTAAAGTCTCCCCGGACTTTCCAGAGGAAGAATAGTTTAGCTTTTCTTATTTGCTCTTTGACGAATCCTTAGTTTTTTTAATAAATCCTTATCCTTTTTCGTAAGTTTCTCCGTGCTTGCACTAAAAGCAATCGCAGAAAGCTTAGAGATATTTTTTACCAAATAAGCATAAGTCTCTTTGGGATACACATTATAAAGCTCTCTTAAGGTCCAACCCACTCCACGTTGAACATAAAAAGCTTCATCCTCTATCAGAGCATCTACCAGGGGGAGCATTTTTTTATAGGGAAGGTACTTTTCGCGAGCACTTGCATAATAAAGAAGACTCACAATGGACTGCCTTCTCTCCCAGGGATTCTTACTTTTATTCCACTTAGTTCTAAATTTTAAATGCAGTGCCAGTAACGCCTTATCACTTTGGGCTCGTTCTAATAATCGGGCAAGCATTGAAGAAACTCCGTCAGAATGTGCCCAGTTATCTAGTTTTTTCAAAGCTGCTGCAATCGTATTGAGGAGCACAAGATGTTCGTTCTTCGTTTGAACTTCAGTCTCAAGTTTTGATAGGCCACTAAGGGCCTGACTCATCACATGATAATGATGACTTTCATTCCAGACAGACCTCCAAAGCGCTGCCTTCTCTTGAAAGTTTTCTGCCTTAAAATTTTCAAATCCTCTCTTATAGACCAAAGACTCCTGGGGAAGAGATAGTCCCAAGAACTCATACTCAGTGCCGATATATTTTTTTCTATACGCAACATTCTTTGGGTCTTGAAGCGAAAACTTTGGCTTGTCCTTTGAAGAAGGGCTTGAGGATTCTTCTTTCAATTTTTTTAAAATTTCATCTGTGAGCTTTAAAACATTGTTCATTTTTTTTGAGTCTCATTTTTTAAAACGCAATCTAAAAATTTGCTTCGCAGGGACAATCCTCGATAGCAGCTGCAACAGAGTGAAGTTGAGTCACAAAGCAATACAAGTCCCGAACCTCAGCAAGCTCAGCACTAATGCGAGTTTCATCTTCGAACCATGCATTAGGCCGGTTTAAATTCAACTCTGTCCCTTTGTCATCATTCTCGGCAAAGGCACATCTTAAGAAACCACCCACACGCTGACCATTCACAGAATAAACAACTGGTTCAAGAACAACAGCCTCGGGGCCAGTTTCCGCAAATCGCGTTCTTATACCCTCTTGTAAAATAACTTGTTTCACATAGGTGCCTTGCTTAGCCCGCTGAAATTTTTTCTGAAGATGCTTTGCCGCACCCTTTAGCTCTTCTAAAGAAGCAAAGTTCCAAATTCCAAGTCCATAAGTTCCCGAGTCATTTTTAATATAAACAAAGGGTTTATCTGATCGTTTTTTTAGTTTTTCAAAAAACTGCGCCGCCTCATCTATCAAGCGTTGCACGTCTTCTTTGGCACTGAAATTAAGATCGCCCACGGTAAGCGATTCTGCCAAGAAATCATTTGGGTCAATCGCCACCTTTGTTGAAACAAGGTTAAGGATTTTCGTAGCAATTTCGAAGTGCTCTGATTTTTTTCTTTTATACCAACCTAAATCAGGACTTGGGAAAACTGATTTTGTGAAATTAGTAACGGGGTCTAATGGCCCCCCACTTAAATCATGATTTAAGACTAAAGCATCAGCCCAAGCAGTAACTTCCTGAATAGGAGAATACAGGAGCTTATCTTCTCCTACTTTGAGTTCCCATGGCTTAGGTATCGGTAAACCCGTCCAGGCCACTTTAAGTTCAGCGCCTGCGTTTTGAATAACTTGCTTTAGAGCAAGAATGTTTTTTAAATAGCCTTCATTGTTTGTATGTGACTCTGGTAAGAGGCCCAGCTTCCAAGGGCCTGCACTTTTCATTTTCTTTTTTAAAAAAGTCTTCATCTCCTCTGAAGCCTTTCGAAGTGCCTCAGCATTCAAATTGTTAAAGCCTGCTGGGAAAAGATTCACATCTACAGCAACAATGCGATCTCCCGAATCTCTCAGGTCAATTGATGTATAAATGGGCATTCCACACGAAGGAACAAGGGTATCGAGAGCAGCGCGAGCTTGTATAAGAGTTTCGCGGCTATACTTTTGACTCAAAATTGAACTTTTCGACAAGGTCATGACCAATCTCCTCCAAAACCTTTAGACCCATGTCCCTTGGGGAACGAGGGTGAATCAAAGCAACACGCTCAAAACTTTTAAAAAACTCTGAGGCATAAAGCTGTTTTTGTAATTCAAACTTTTCGTAAAACAAAGTGCCCTTTAGCTCCTGTTGCATTTTAAGATCCGCTGGCTGTGCGCGATTAAACACTAAATCTTTAACCTCAAGATTCAACTTACTCTTCCAATTTTGATTAAGTTCTTCAGCTACCGCAAGAGAAGCGCGCTCAGGGACACAGACCAAAGCTGCTTGTGTATTCGAAGCATGTAGAAAAGCATTCATACTCTCTGTTGCAGATAATAATTTATCTCGCAACGGCATAAGCTCCTCGAGTAAAGTCGCAAGTTCTTGCCAAAAGCTATCTCCCATAAAAGAGCGAAAAATCTTCCACCCCTCATCCATTGCCTTATTGACTACTCTTGCAACAAGATTGTCGGAGCTAATTTTAGGATCCATTAATATTTTCAAAAATGCTTTATCTAAAAAACTAGAGAGAACCTTAGGGGCTTCAAAAAACTCAAAAGCCTGATCGTGAGGAGGCGTATCGACAACTAAAAAATCTAAATCTTCGCGCTTAATCAACTCCACAATCTTTTCCATTGCTAGAAAATGATCCAGGTGACTAACATTTCCCTCTATCATTCTAAAAAGTCGATGATTAAGAATTGTCTCTACTTTTTTTGGATCATGAATAACCTTAACAAGAAGTTTTTTGAGGGCATCTTGAATTTCTAGTCCGTAGACCTCAACTCGCCCCTCACACATTAATGAAGGCTCCAAACTCAAATGCTTTAAGCCCAAGGTCTGACAAAGACGCTGACTGGGGTCGACTGTAAAAATTGCACCCCGACTGTACTTTTGCGCCATAGCCAGCCCCATAGCTGCAGCCACTGTTGTTTTTCCAACTCCGCCACTTCCCAAGACAACTACGCTTTGTTTCACGGGAGCTCTCCCACAAAAGAAACGTCTTGTGTGCTCGAAAGCTCACGAATGCGCGCTTTTTTAATTTCTAAATGAGTTGCCTCAAATTTTTGAATAGCTTCTTTTTGATCTGCAATACGTTCAAGTTCTGTTTGAATGGCCTTCGACAAAACTTCGTCTTTAGAGTTATACGCTCGAAGCGCTTGCTCTTCGACCTCTGGGACAACTTTGTTAATCCAAACTTGAGAAACTTTTAGCTCAAGCTTCGAAAATTTTGCGATCATTTCTTCACATTCCTGAAGAGGACCCTCCTCGGGAAGAGTCATTAAATGGATTTCAAAATTGTGGCTGTATGCAAACTTTAAGGTGTCTGCGATATGATTCGAAATCAATCCCTTAGTAAGAACACGTGAAAGTGTTTTAGCACTATCAAAAATTTGCAAGGCTTGTCCGGTAGACGGAGCATCTACAATCACAACATCCCAACGTGAATTTGTATCTGGTCCGCCATCTTGAGCCTCCCAGCATACTTTGCCTAAAAAAATTGAAGGGGTCAGGCCCGGGCATGTTTCAACGAATCTCAAAACATATTTATTCGCGAGGAGTTTAGTGGCTACCGTTTCTTGAATTTTTTGAGCTACTTTTTGTAAGGCTCCTGGAACAGGTATTTTAGCGAGCGTTGTTTCAAAGTACTCTTCCATTACGCGGTGAAGATGCAGCTTTTGCTCCCATAAGTTCTTTTTTTTAAACTGTGCGCCATCATCCCCTGTTGTAGACAAAGAAAAGCTATCTATTTTAATTAAAAGAACCTTGAGATCTTGCGTGCTTATCTTCTCAGCTAGGCTTCGAGCAAGAACAGATTTTCCCGTTCCGCCCTTTCCCGTTACAAAATAAACCCTCGCCATAAGCCTCTCTGAGCCTAGCCGATCAGAGTCTATGAGTCTAAATAACGCCCCCTTGGAAAATCTTAGCTTCTGAACTGAGTCATAACTTTTTTTATCCTAGGCACCTCTTTTAAGGCAGGCTAAGCTGATTCCAATGAAAAACACTCGAAATTATCTCGCTATTTCTGGTCTTCTTTTGTTGTCTGCATGTGGATCTCGTCAGTTCACCCAAGGGGAATACGACGATCCCAATGTTGTTCGTCACCTCGACGACGAGTTCAATGAAAGCGACGCCCAAGTCCTCTCACAAGAGATGATTGTTTCACTCCAACAGCACCCCACTATAACGGCTGCTAAAACACCCCCCGTTGTTCAGATGGAAGTTGTCCGCAACAAAACCTCTGAGCATATCGACACCAAAATGATTACAGACGCTGTACGCACTGCGATTTTAAAAACAGGCAAGCTCCGCTTTTCGAACAAAGAAGACAGAAACCTGCGTGAAGGCGAAGTCGACTACGCCTTAGATTCGGGCCGTTACAAAAAAGACACTCAAAAACGTCGCGATGGTGGTATCGCTCCGGACTATCTCATCACGGGAGATCTCATCTCAAACGTACAACAAGTTGGAAGCAAAAAACTTGTGTTTTACAAACTCACACTTAACATGACAGATCTCGAATCAGGCCTCATTGTTTGGTCTGAAGAAAAACCTATTCGGAAAAGATTCAAAAAGAAATCTGTAGGTCTTTAAGAAAATGTCTATCAACAAGCGCATTGGAATTCTTACAGGCGGGGGCGATTGCCCAGGACTCAATGCGGCTATTCGAGGAGTTGCACGAAGACTTCTTCCCGAAGGATACTCGGTCATTGGTTTATTGGATGGTTGGGCTGGCCTTCTTGAAAACAGAACTGTCGAGCTCGATTACAAATCTGTTAGTGGCATTCTCCATGTTGGAGGCACGATACTTCGCACCTCGCGCACAAACGTACTTAAAGACGAAGCCTCTATTAAGTTAGCTTTTGAACGTTTCAAAGAACTCAAGCTTGATGGCATTGTTGCTATTGGCGGAGAAGGAACACTCACTGTTTCTTCTAAACTTTTTGAAATGGGCATGCCCATCATGGGCGTCCCCAAAACGATTGACAATGACATTGGAGAGACTGACTTTACCTTTGGCTTTGCAACCGCAGTAGAAATTGCCACTGAAGCCATTGACCGCTTACACACCACAGCTGAGTCGCATAACCGCGCCATGGTTATTGAAGTCATGGGCCGCCACGCTGGATGGATTGCCACCTACTCAGCCATTGCTGGTGGAGCAGACGCATGCATTATTCCTGAGAGACCTCGCGCCATTGAAGACATTGTTGCTATTTTAGATGCACGTAAAAAACGTGGCAAAAAATTCTCCATTGTCGTTGTCGCAGAAGGCGCAAAAGTTCTTATCGACGGTCAACCCATGGGAGTGTCTAAAGACAGAAAAGATCCTTTTGGTCGCCCTCTCCTGGGCGGCATTGGACAATTTGTTGCCGACGAACTTGAAAGACGCACAGGCGTAGAAGCTCGAGTTACAGTGCTTGGCCACGTACAACGAGGCGGAACCCCCACAGCAAGCGACAGAGTTTTAGCAACTACTTATGGCATCTTTGCTGGTGAGTTAATCCTCAATAACAAGTGGGGTATGATGCCCGCACTTCATGGGGGTGTAATGAGTGCCGTTACCCTCGCCAAAGCAACCGAGAAGCTTAAGACCGTACCCGATCGCTACATAGCAATTCTCGAGAGCTTAGAAGGCTAGTTACACTAAGCGTTTATTCTCTTAGCTCATACACACTTAAAGGAGGCACTTGGTAGCCCTCATCAAGACGAGAGGGGACTTCTGATTGATATTGAAATCCAAGTTTTTCGAAAACTCGCCTTGAGGCTGTATTCGTAGACTGAACCCTAACTTGGATAGGTATTTGATTTGAAGATAATTTTCTATACACATCCACAAGTGCAGCAAGGGCTTCGGTGCCGTACCCCTTGTTCTGTTCTTCTTTGGCAATCATATAAGGCATACTATACACATTGCTTTCAGCATTATAATCTAACGAAGCAAAACCTAGAAAAACTTTTCTATCACTGTCATAAAGTGCGAAATAAGTAGATATATCGCTGACTTCCTCGCTCTTTCCCTTAGCAAGTAATACTCTCTTAAGATAAGCCTCTCCTTCGTCATGATAATTCGGTGGGATTAAAAAAAAGCTCTCCCTGTTTTCATTGAGAATTTTTTCTAAAAGTGAAAGATCCTTCGGATCAAGGGCACGAAGAGTTAATCTTGCTGTTGTAATGCGCGCCTCTTTAAGGATGCCTAAGGATCGAATAAAACTAGCCCCATCATCTCTTCCTCGCGTTTGACCAAATACTTGATCGATCCAGTTTTTCGCATTCAGCAACGCCCGCCTACATATATCTGCCTGAGCTAAATTTAGGAAAAAGAAACACAGTAAAAAGCCTCTCAAAACAAATCGAGTCACTCTTTTAAGTATAATTCTTATTGGTTCAATATTTGAAAGAAAATTTGGGGCCGGGGATCAGTATTGGGGAGGACTGGACAACCCCCGGCCTCATGCTTCTCAGGGGTTTAGGCTTTTTAGGACCGACCCCCGAACGGCTGCACTCTTTATAGAGAAGAGTGGTACCTTAAATCAACTAGTAGAATATTTTTAACGTCCGCGGGCGTCATAAGACGCAATATATTGAGAATGAGAAGCAGGACGGCCAATAGAGTTGTAGCCTTCACGGATCATTAGTAGCTTTTTTCCCACATGAGTGGACTCAATACACAACAATCTGAAGCTAGTTCGCACGTAGAAGGCCCTGCGCTCGTTGTTGCGGGTGCTGGCTCTGGTAAAACGCGTGTGCTCACTCTTAGAATCGCTAAGCTCATAGAAGAAGGTCATGCGTTTCCGGCTGAAATCCTAGCCCTTACCTTTACGAATAAAGCAGCTAAAGAAATGCGTGAGCGTGTGCGAACCATGCTCGAAAGCGTTGCGCCCGATGTTGCAGACGATGTTTTTCTCTCTACCTTCCACAGTGCCGGAGTGCGTTGGCTGAGAAAGTACGGTTATGTATTTAATCTGCCTCCCCACTTTACAATTTTTGATGACTCAGATCAAAACACACTTGTTAAGGAAGTCCTCAAAGAAATGGGGCAATCAGAGGAAGAAATTACTCCCAAATTTGTTTTAGAAAATTTTGACCGCCTCAAAAACGACGGTATTAATCCAAGTGAACATAGCTTTTTAGAAATTCGCTACCCGGCTCACAGAGAAAAATTAAAAACCATTGCTAAGCTTTACGAAAAAAAGAAGCAGCTGAGCTCAGCCCTAGACTTTGGAGACTTACTCTTAAAAACCTATGAACTCTTAGAAAAACATCCCGAAGTAAGAGAAGACCTTCAAAAGAATTTCCCCTATATTCTTGTAGACGAATATCAAGATACGAACGCTGTTCAATACAAAATACTTAAGCTTCTCGCCGAAAAAAATAAAAACCTTTTTGTTGTGGGTGACGAAGACCAATCCATTTACAAATGGCGTGGAGCTGACATTCGAAACATTCGAGAGTTTGAGCGCGATTATCCCAATGCAAAAATTTATAAGCTAGAGCAAAACTACCGCTCCACTCAAAATATCCTCGACGTTGCCAATGCTGTTATTTCTCATAATGTTCAACGGCGAGAAAAAGAACTCTTCACAGAGGGCGGCGAAGGAGAACTTGTTCAAGATCACACTTTCGGCACCGACTTTGATGAAGCCAGGTGGGTTGTTAAAAAAATTGCCAAGCTTGTGCGCGATGGCACCTGCCCCTCGAAGATCGCCCTTCTCTACAGAAGCCACGCGATCTCCCGCCAGTTTGAGGACAGCCTCAGAGTCGAGCGCATTCCGTATATTATTTACGGGGGCCATAAGTTTTACGAGCGAGCAGAAATTAAAGATGCGCTTTCATATTTAAGACTCCTCATTAACTCGCGAGACGAAGTCGCATTCTTTAGAATTGTAAACACACCTGCCAGAGGCATTGGAGCTGCTAGCTTAGAAAAAGTAAGAGACTTTGCACGTCAAGAACAAGTTTCACACCTCGAAGCCCTTTCTATGATGTCATCGGGGCAAGGCGAAATTGCCGCTGGAACGCGAAAGAAATTTCAAGTTTTTGTTAAACTCATTGCTGAACTTCAAGAAGAACTACGAGATTCTAGACTTTCAGACTTTTATGCAACCCTCTTAGACAAAAGTGGCTATCGAAAATTCTTAAGTGATCAAAACACGGTAGAAGCTGCTACAAAATTAGATAACTTAGAAGAATTAAGAAACGTTCTCGTGGATTACGAAACCCAAAATCCAGAAGGGGGCCTTGAAGACTTTTTACAACAAACAAGCCTTGCCACAGACTTCGATAAAGCCAATCCGGAACTTTCAGTGCAAATGATGACCCTCCACTCCTCTAAAGGACTCGAATTTCCCTATGTATTTCTCATTGGACTTGAGGAGGGAATTTTTCCTTCTAAGATGTCTCTTGGCTTTATGAGTGGAGAAGATGAAGTCGACGAAGAACGTCGTCTTTGTTATGTGGGAATTACTCGCGCCGAAAAACAACTCTTTTTAACTCACGCCAAGGTTCGTAGGGTTTATGGACGTCTACAGATACAGCGGCCCTCTCGTTTTTTAGGCGAAATGCCCAAGCACAAACTTTCTCTTGAAGATCACAGCGATGATTCAACAAACCGCTCATGGGCACGTTACGAAAATACTTCTGATGAAAAAACATACTTCTCAGATAGCTCCTCTTCCCAAAGCGATGCGCACCCCTGGGGAGATAGCTTCTCTCAACTTGGACCTGATGACATTGACGACGGCTACAGGGTTGGAAGCGCAGTAGAACATCCCGATTTTGGCCGCGGTGTGATTCGAGCTCGCAGTGGAGTAGGCGATGCGACTAAAGTTCAAATTGAGTTCAAAGGCTTTGGAACTCGCAAGTTTTTAACAAAATTTGCAAAACTGCGTGTCCTCGAAAATAATGGATCTCATTAGGAAAGATAGAACTAAAATGATGAATGTATGGATTAACGCACTCACCGATGCTCAGGTTTCACTTCAATCTCTTATCGCAAACGACAAGCTCATTGAGCAATGCACTGCTCTTGGAGAAGCCATTGTTAACTGCTTTAAAAGTGGGAATAAAATTCTCATCTGTGGAAACGGTGGCTCGCATTGTGACGCCCTTCACTTTGCTGAAGAATGGACCGGGCGCTATAGAGGAAATCGCAAAGCGCTCCCTGTCATTGCACTTGGCGAAGCCTCACACAGCACCTGTGTGTCGAATGATTTTGGCTTTGAGCACGTTTTTTCTAGACAAGTTGAAGCCTTCGGAAAAAAAGGTGACCTCCTTATAACGATGAGCACGAGTGGGAACTCTGCCAACATCCTCAAAGCATTAGAGTCAGCTCAAGCTGCTGAGCTAGAAACTTGGGGGCTCTTAGGCAAAGACGGAGGAAAAGCCCTCTCCCATACCCAAAAATCCATTGTTGTTCCTGGAAAAACCGCTGATCGCATTCAAGAACTTCACATGCTCATACTTCACATCAGCATAGAGCACGCTGAAAGAATCCTCTTTCCAGAAAATTACTAAGCCGCTAAAAAGAATTCATGCTCCGAGGGGTCTTCTTTCTTTTAGCTCTTTATGCTTTTCAGATTAAAGCCATCGATATCGCTTTCTTTGTTCGCACCCAAGCCAATGGTCAGATAGAAGTTTACGAAGAAGGTACACTCTATTCGCATGTGGCTATCCGAGTAGGAGATCAATGGCTAGAAGCAAGGCCATGGTATGGAGTTCATCTTACAAACGACACGTCTTCGATGGGAGTCATCACAGAGATTCTTTCAGACCCCAGTATCCCAGAACCGAATGATGCTTTTTTAGAAAAGGTTCTTGGGAAAAAATACTTTCTCTTTGCAGATTGGGATGATCCTGAAATCTATAACTGCACAAAACTTGTAGCAAAGCTTCTGGGCATTGAACCCAATCCAATGAACTTTGATCCAATGCTTTGGGGTAATCGCTTCCAAGAATACTTAGGTAAGCCTGGATTGTCTGTTGGAGAACTCTATACCGAGCTCGAAGAAAGATCTTTTGAAAGCGAGATCATTGAGAGCAAAATTTCTGGTGGCTGCCGCAAGCACCTACAGTAAGCCCCTTTTTGTTTTCCGGGTGACCAAAGAGTAGACACAATATCCCCTTAAGTTTCAAGCACTTAACTTGGCACGTCTCGTGCAACCCTCTGCTTGTATGAAAACTTTAAACATCATCATCCTGGGGCTTAGTGTAGCTCTCGCTGCATGTAGCAAAAAAACTTCGGGTGATAATAGTGCTTATGTAGATCCCTATGCACCTACATATCAACAGCCAGGGTACCAGCAACCTGGATACAACAATTGCACGCAAGGTAGTTACAACTGCAACACTCAACCACAAATTCCTACTACAAACTGCGGCTCTTCCTGCGGCAATTCAGGTGGTGGTTACATCGTAAATAACGATGAATGGTGGGTAGGCTACAACGACAACAACAGTGGAAGTAGTAATGGCGGTGGAAGTTCATCTAATAACTACAGCTCTGGTTGGAAAAAAATGTGGGGCACTATGGGAAGTAGTGAGAACAGATATATCGATCTTAAAGTCCCCTCAGACAAAACTTATTATGTTTCCTTTAAAGGAAGTTACACAGGAAAAAACCAAAGTAAAGAAAAACTAAAAGTTAAATTTTACCAAGGCAACACTCACTCCATTATGGACCTTGACCAAAGTCACACAGGCTCTGGCGAAATAACGAAGAGCTGCAAGGTCAATGTGAACTTTAAACTTAAAGGTGGATCAACTTATAGGATCTACCTCAGTGGCAACCAAGACAGTGTGAACAACACTTACCTTAGACTCACAAGCTACTGGCCCTCTGATGTCACAAAACTCTGTAACTAAGTACCCCCCCCCCCTCACTTAGTTACAGTTTTTTGAATGCGGGTATTTGGCAAAAAAGTGCCAACTACCCGCAACCCTTTTTATCTACGAGTTATTTATTGACCAATCGATACACAAGAATGAAGTGGCTAATGGCACCAAAAATAACCATGAGGTGAAAAAGTTCATGATAACCAAACACTTTAGGAAAAAAATTAGGCCGCTTTAACGCATAGAAGACAGCTCCAATCGTATAGAGCAAACCCCCAATTATGAGATAGCAGAAGTTGAGCAAGCCCAGAGAACTTAGAAGTTCGGAGGAATAGGGAATAATGACCCAGCTCACACCAACATAAAGAATCGCAGTTATCCACTTGGGTGATTTAATCCAAAGAAATTCCTTAAGCGCTCCTAAGGAGCAGGCAGTGACAACAATGATCAGAAGCTTTTGGCCCAGCTCTCCCCTAATTCCCAGTAAACAAAGGGGTACACTCGTTCCGGCAATGATTAAAAAAATTGCCACGTGATCAAGCTTGCGCATAATTGCACGTGCTTTTTCGCTCCACTGTGGGCGATGGTAAAGCGCACTCACGGCAAAGAGAGTATTGAGCGCAATGCTATAAACAATAATCGAAAAAAGACCCGTAGCTCCCAAAGACACACTATTCGCGATTAAAATTCCACAAGCGCCTAGGGCCGAAAAAAAAGCGGCCTGATGAAAATGCCCACGCAACAGCGGTTTAAGCAAAGGAGTTGTCGACATTGGATAGAGGCTAACTGAGTCAATAGTCCGCGCAACTCAATTAATTTTTTTTAAAAGAAGGAGACTTAAAGCGCTTCTCGACAACCATGCACAGGTCGATTCTTGCTGTATTTAATAAAATAACGCTCATGAAGCTCAGTATAAAGAGCTAATTGCTCTTTAGTCATACTCTCCAACTGAGTATCCATAAATTTAAAAAGATCCGCCTTTTGCTCGTCACTTAATGCATTAATAAGTCCTCTAGGATTTAGAAAAAAAGTAAAATGTGTTTGATTTATAAACTTAAATCCTGGATCACCTAGTACGCCTGTCTTAATGCGATCCAGTCCTTGAGACAATTTAGCTGGGAGCGCATCCGAATGAACACCCAACAAATCTGCAGTCTCCCGAGGCCAATCGGGTATCTTTTGAGTAAGTGTGGCTTCAACTCTTTTTGAAATTACATCCAAAATACCTTCTCGAATTACGGGAAGAGAAAATAATCTTAACTGCTGCTCGGGACCCAATGCCTGCGTAATTTCTGTCAGTAAGTTCACTTTATGAGAAAAGCTCATAGAGACTAAGTCTTTAGAGAATTCGCGGCTCATCCAAGCCTTTGACTTTATCCCTAAAGGAGCATCACTTAAGAGGTGTGCCAAAAATTTAAGTTTAGCCAAGGAATCTACGCCCTTCACTATATCTGCCAAATAAAGATGATCATTCTCAAACAAAATACTTTTAATATGACTTCGAGTTGAACCCCTAGGCTCAGAAAACTCATAAAGGTCTGCTAATAGCTCCAATCTCTCATAACGTCTGCTCTTTGGGAGCTTCATGTCTAGAATCTTTTTAATTAACTCAGGTGAAGAGTATAAAGAAACGGAGTGATTAAAAGAATCGAGCATCTTTTGAGGGTTTTCACTAAACATCTCATCCAAACGATCAATATCATCCAATATGGGAACATTCCTCTTTCTCGACTCATATCGAGAAAGGCCTACGCTTCTTCCTACTCCTTTCATCCAATGCCTGTTTGAATAAGCAGAAGAAGAAGATGTAAAAACTCGAGTTGCTTCTTCCGCATTATTTGAATGAATCATCTCCAACGTAGTGAGCATCTGGTAACGCTTAAAGACTTCAACCCGATCAACTCCACTTGGATCAGAAGCATGAATATGAATATTTAAATGGGAAACCTCGTCTGTATTGGCTCGAATAGAGCTCAAATGTCTTAAGAGTTTTTCATGTTCAGCTTTGTTTTTACTAAAGAGCATTAAAAGATCTGAGACATCCCTTTTTACCTCCGAGGAACTCAATGGCGCCCTATACCTTATCTCAACCTTAGGGGGACTAAAGGCATCCTCCCAATCAAACTCAAAACGAGAAAGTAGTGCTTGAACTTTAGGATCAATATTCTCTTTTGGCACAAAAACAAATTTAGCTGGCGGTACTTTTGACTTATCAAGCACCAAAAGCTGCTGCTCTGTCATTGCGATATCTAAATATTTGCGAATCTCAGAATTGTCTCCGAAGTAACTTAGATCAAATTCAAATTCTGGCGCCATTCTTGGCTGTGAGTGCCCCCAGCTCACTAAAAAAACACAAAATATGAATAAGCTTAAACGCCCCAGAAGCACCTCTATATCTTAACTGATTTTAAAAAAAAGCAATGATAGGTAATTTGTTAAGCTCTCATCAAAAACCTAAACAAATAACCTCAGTTTCGAGTTTAACTTGAAACTGAGCTTCAACAACATCTTGAACTTTCTGAATAAGAGATAAAACGTCAGAGGCTTTAGCATTCCCCTTATTCAAAATAAAATTAGCGTGCTTGAGAGATATCTCGGCTCCTCCATGGACCGTGCCCTTCAACTTAGCAGCTTCTATAAGACGTCCAGCGCCTTTTTCTGAATTTGCAGGATTCTTAAAAACGCTTCCGCAATTAGGGAGTTCTAAGGGCTGTCGCAATCCACGATAGCTGTAAATCTCATCAACTTTTTTTAAGATTTCACTTTGGGGAGTGTTTTTCGCAAGTTTCAAAGTGACTGTGCTGACAATAGTTTTTCCATCAAGAAGCCCCTCTCCCATACCTCGATATTTAAAACCTATATCTTCACATTTCAGAGAATAGGTACCCTTCTTAAGAGATACAAACTCAACGTCTTGGATAACATCACCATAGCTACCCCACTTAGTGCCTGCGTTCATAAAAACTGCACCGCCCAAAGACCCTGGTATGCCAGCAGAAAATTCCAAAGCTCCCCATGAATTCCCGATAGCAATATCTAAAAGCTTTGCCTTAGAAAAATGTGCGGGGACTTTTACGTAAACCGAAGTGTCATCTTCTGAAAGAACTTGAACATCGTTTCTCGAATCACTCAACTTGGGTCCCATCCATAAAATGAGTCCATCAAATCCCTTGTCAGAAACAAGTAAGTTTGTGCCGCTCCCCAAGATAAACAAAGGAATCGACTGCTTTTCTGCAATATCTAATAATTCTAACAAATCAGCAGAGTCTGTTGGTGTATAAAAATAGCGGGCATTACCACCAATTTTATAAGCTACAACTTGTGAAAGATCTTTATTGCTTTCAATACGCCCCGACAGCTTTTTAAATATTGAATCCACGCTTAAGGCTCCACAAGCTGGGTGGCAAACTTAGAAATATCTCCTGCTCCCAAAAAAAAGATGGGGCCAAGCTTTTCTTCCTGAGTCAACTTTTCAAGCAACTGGCGTAAGTCCTCATAGTTTTTTGCGAACCTTTTATTTGAATGTGCTAGATGAGCATTAAAACATTCAGCATCAAAGCTCTCGTCCTCAGCTGTTTTGTGTTCTCCTCCAGGATATATCGGCAATGTTAGCAACATGTCTGCCTGCGAAAAGCACTCTTTAAAATCATCCCAGAGAAGGCGTGTGCGCGAATATCTATGCGGTTGAAAGACAACAAGAACCTTTTCATTCTTATAAACTTCTTTGGCTGCCTGAAGTGTAGCTTTTATTTCTGTAGGGTGATGACCATAATCTTCATAGATAAGATGATCGTTCCACGTTCCTTTTTTCTCAAAACGACGAGCAACTCCATCAAAAGAAGAAAGAGCCTTAGCAACAATCTTCGAATCTACACCTAACTCAATACACAGAAGAGCGGCTGCAACGGCATTGGATATATTGTGCCTACCGGGAACTTTAAGTTGAGTTTGAAAAAGCTCTTTTCCATTTGGGCAAAGAACACGAAAACTAGAAAAGGCTCCCTCTTCTAAAATTTTAATTTGATGAGAGTTTTCTACCTTATTAAAGCCATACCACTTAACAGGTTTTTTAATCTGATCTCTAATCTCTAAAAGCAATGGACTATCGGAACATAGAATACTTCGCCCATAAAAAGGTATGCGCTCAATAAAATCAAAAAAGGTTTTCTGAAGGGTCTCAATATTTCCGTAGTGGTCCAAATGCTCTTTATCAATGTTTGTAACGATAGAAACTTCCGGAGATAAATGTAAAAAACTTCCGTCACTTTCGTCTGATTCCGCAACAAGCCACTCACCGCCTCCCCACGCTGCATTCGATCCAATGGCAGCAAACTGCCCACCGATTACAACTGTAGGTTCCATACCGGCTTCTTTAAGAATAAAACTCACCATGCCAGTAGTCGTTGTTTTACCGTGACTCCCGGCAACGGCAATTCCGCGTTTTAATCGCATGAGTTCAGCAAGCATTTCTGCTCTGCGAATAACAGGGACCTGATTTGCTAGAGCATATTTCCACTCAGGATTGTCACTTTTTACTGCATTTGAATAAACAACAACCTCAGGCTTAAAATTCTCAAATATCTTCTCGGAGTGTCCTTTTTGAATTTGAACTCCTAGCTTTCGCAATTTCTGAACTTGCTCGCCTTCTGACAAATCAGAACCACTAACTTTATGGCCTAGTTTGTGGAGTAACTCCGCAATTCCAGACATTCCAATACCACCAATACCAATAAAATGAACTCGGCAGCTACGCCCTCTCAATGACATGAAGCAAAGCCTATCAGAGCTCAGCGAATATTTCAGACACTATTTTCTGTGCCGCATTTGGCCGGGCAAAAGTTCCTAAATTTTCAGACATCTTCTTTCGGTATTCGTAGGAATTCGAAGCTGCTACCAAAAGATACAGCTGGTCCTCTAGCTTCTTCTCAAAGTCCTTTTCCTTCTCATCTACAATTATGGCAGCGCCTTCAGCAGCTAAAAGCTTCGCATTAACCCGCTGATGATCATCTGCGGCTTGAGGGAAAGGCACCAATATGGACGGAACCTGCGTTAAACTTAGCTCTGTAAGTGTCATAGCCCCCGCTCGTGCAATAATTACATCAGCCCACTCTAACTTTTGAGGCATATCATCAATAAACGAGCTAACCACACATTCCTCATGTAACTTAAGTGATTTTTTTTGCTCAAGGGCATCCTCTAAATTTTTCTCCCCACTTTGCAAAAATAAATTTAACTTAACCCCTCTATTTAGGAGACGGTTATAGGCGTTAAGCCCAACATGGCACAAAATTCGAGCTCCCTGCGAGCCTCCCAAAATCAAAAGGTTTTTAGCTTCTTTCCGAATGGGATTTACATTAAAGGAACCCAATACGGGGTTTCCGCTTTCTTCTGTTGGGCAATGAAATTTCTTTAAGGCATCGCTTCCCATAACGGTAAAAGCTCTTCGGGCAAAACGACTTAAAACACAGTTAGCAATTCCGGCCCTGATGTTTGGCTCAAGCAAGAAAATAGGTTTAGAACGCAACCAACAAGCTATTCCAACAGGCATGGAAACATAGCCGCCCACAGAAATAAGAGCCGTGGGTTTCTCCTTCGGAATCATTTTCCAAACGAGATAAGTCGACTTAATAAGTGCCATCAAAGAGCTAAGTCTCGCCAAAACCCCCTTGCCCTTCCATTGCTTGGCAGTTAAAAACTTAATTTCAAAACCATGCTTGGGAACAATTTTTTCTTCAAGTCTGTCTTTTGTTCCTATAAATGTAATCCGTGTCTGCGGAGCTATTTCTTGCATTTTCTTTGCAATGGCAAGGCCGGGGAAAATGTGCCCACCCGTGCCCGCAGCTACAATCCAAATTTTTTTTTCAGGCGCTGAGCTCATGCGGCCTCCTTATGATGTTAATTTTTTTCACTCGCTCCAGCTACTGACTGTACCAGACCGCATAGAATCAGGGAAGAGATCAGACTCGATCCACCCATTGACACAAAAGGTAGAGGCAAACCCTTCGTCGGAAGTAAGGAAAGAACAACGGCTAGGTTTAACAACGCCTGAAAACCTAAAAGCAAAGTAGCACCTGCCGCTAACAAATAATGAGAAGGCTCAGAAGCTTTCTCTGCAATTTTAAGACCTCTCATGACCATAAGCCCGTAGAGAATTAATATAAAAGTAAAGCCAAGCACCCCAACCTCTTCCGCAAGTATAGAAGCAATGAAATCCGTTTTTACTTCGGGTAGAAAATACAATTTTGACTGGCTATTTCCTAAACCTACACCCAACCACCCCCCTCTATAAAAAGCGATGAAGGATTGAACTATTTGATAATTCGCATTTTGAGGGTCCTTCCACGGGTCCATAAAAGACAAGAGCCTTTTCATTCGGTAAGACTGTGTAACTAACAAAAAAGCGAAGGCTACAATTCCACCGCCTCCCAAAATAAAAAGATTTTTCCAGGGTGCGCCTGCTAAAAAAGCCAACGCCAAGATAACTCCCGCTAGTATTACTGAATTTCCAAAATCAGGTTGCTGCAAAAATAAAACAAGAAAAATACCCAATACCGCAAAAGGTACAACAAGCTCTTCCTTCCATTTATTAAAAATGTTTCGCGTTCGAGAAAGTCTTGCAGCAAAAAAAATAATTAAAGTAATTTTAGCAAACTCAGACGGTTGAAATCGTAGTTCGCCGATATTTAACCAGCGAGCTCCACCTTTGGTCGCAAAACCTAGACCTGGAACCAAAATCGCCGCCAACAATACAAAAGTTCCAGCCACCATGTAGGGAGATAATTTTAAAATAGTTTTAGGTGCCACATGCGAAATAAAAAGCATTAATACAAATCCAATGGTTGCAAAAACAATCTGTTTTCTTAAAAAAAATAAAGAGTCTCCGTAAAGATCTATTCCCTGAACGCTTGATACGCTGTAGAGCGTAATAAGCCCCAATAGTGATAAGGCAAAAGTCATCCAAAAAAAAGCCACATCTTTCGGCCAAAATCGCATACCTATAGAATGCCTCGATTTGGATTGCTCTAGTAGCCAATTTTGTTACTCTTTAAGGCTATGAGCTTTATTCTAGCCATAGACCAAGGAACAACTTCTAGCCGCGCTTTCATCTACAATTCTCGCTTTGAACGAATTGGATCTGGTCAAAAATCCTTTCAGCAATACTTTCCGCATCCCGGCTGGGTAGAGCACAACTTAGATGAGATTTGGGAGAGTGTTCGTCTCGCCATCAAAGACGCAATATCAGGTGTCAAAGACCCTAGCTTTGATGTCAAAAAAATTGCAGCTATCGGAATAACTAACCAACGTGAGACATTTGGACTTTGGGACAAAAAAACACACAAACCCATTGCAAAAGCCATTGTTTGGCAAGATCGCCGATCATCAGAATACTGCCGTAAACTTCAAAGATCTTCATCTGCAAAAAAGATTAGCTTAGTCACGGGCCTTGTTCTTGACCCTTACTTTTCGGGTAGCAAACTTGCCCTTCAACTCAAAAGCCTTAAAGAAACTAAAAATCTAGCCTTTGGTAATATCGATACTTTTTTACTTTGGAAGCTAAGTAATGGCACGGCTCATGCCACTGACGTCTCAAATGCTTCGCGCACCTTACTTATGAATCTAAAAACACTTGATTGGGATCCTTTTTTACTCAAAACATTTAATGTTCCCGCTTCTATCCTTCCAAAAATTCTCTCTTCAGACGCTCGATTTGGTGAAACCAATGGACTCGATTTTCTACCCAACGGTATCCCCATTCACGGAATTCTTGGCGACCAGCAAGCAGCGCTCTTTGGACAAGGCTGCCTGAGTGCAGGCGAAGGTAAAATTACGTATGGCACAGGCGCTTTCATGCTCGTAAATACAGGAAAACAAATTGTTCGTTCTAAGGGGGCACTTTCGACTGTCGCCTGGAAATATAAAAACAAAACAGCTTACGCACTAGAAAGTTCTGTTTTTATTGCGGGCGCAGCCGTCCAATGGCTGCGGGATGGCTTAAAAATGCTGAAGACATCATCAGAAGTAGAAACATTAGCAAAGTCAGTAGAAAGTACAGATGGCGTTTTCTTTATTCCAGCCTTGAGCGGATTAGGAAGTCCGTACTGGGTACCCGAAGCACGTGGAATTATCGGCGGCCTCACAAGAGGAAGTACTTCTGCGCACATCGCACGCGCATGCTTAGAGGGCATTGCACATTCTGTAGCTGACACCTTCGAAAGCCTACAACTTAAAGGTATGGGCAAAAAAGTCATTCGAGTAGATGGTGGCGCCAGTCAGAATGAAGTTCTCATGCAATGCCAATCCGATCTTTTGCAGCGAAAACTTGAGCGCCCTATTGATGTTGAAACAACCGTTCGCGGAGCTGCCCTTATGGCAGCATTGGGAGTGGGGATGATAGGCGAGGATTTTCTCAAAAAGCATAGGGATACGGGAGCAAACTTTAAGCCCAAAATATCAGTTAAAACATCAACTCACTTAAAAAATATTTGGACCAAAAGAGTTAAGGCTCTTGTAAAAATGTCTATATGAAGTCTCTAGATGTTCTTCATCTTTATCCAGAACATAAATATACCTTAAGCACACTCCTAGAAAGTCGCGTTGCTCAACAAAGAAGGAGGGAATGCCTTCTCTTTGAAAACAAAGAAAAATACTCATGGGAAACTTTTCACGAATGGGTTGCTGGACTCAGCGGATACATTGCATCCATGGGCTTTCAAGAGGGTGACCGTGTAGCAATCTGCTCAAGAAACAGCGCACTCTTTGTTGCTCTTTATTTTGCACTAGCCGATCAAGGTCTTGTGGCTGTACCCATAAACCCAGACCTTAAAAATGAGGAAGCCCTTTTTATACTCAAACACTCAGAAACCAAGGCCCTACTCTTTCAAAATAAATTTAATGATTTAGCCATATTTGCTTCAAAAGAACTTCCCCTAAAGCTCATTGAACTAGAAACTACCCATTACTCACTTAAACTCAAAAAACTAAGCCACAAAGGTCAGGCTGAAAAACCTTCACTAATACTCTACACCTCAGGAACCACGGGCTTTCCAAAGGGAGTTGTTCACAGTCAAAAAACAACGGTTATGGCGGGAGAGGCATTTGTAGAGCGGATGCAATTAACTCCAGAAGACCGTCTTCTTTGCATCTTGCCCTTTTTCCACATCAATGCACTTTTCTATTCAATGATGGGAACTTTTGCGGCAGGAGCAACGCTTATTGTTACTGAGAAGTTTTCAGCTTCAAAGTTTTGGGAACTTGCCACTCAAACAGCAGCAACAGAAGTTAATATTATTGCAGCTATTGGAAGCATACTTGGGCAAAGAGATCGAAAAGAATTCAATCCCCAACATAAAATAAAAAAGATTTATGGCGCTCCCGTTTCTGTTGCCATTGAAAAACTATTTAGAGAAGAATTCAAGGTGCCTGTTGTTTTAGAGGGATATGGAATGACAGAGATACCTGGAGCCATTAACAATCAAATACACTCCAAATGGAAAGTTGGAACAATGGGAGTCGCAGCAAGACATCCCGACACCAGCCTTCAATTTACGCAATTAAAAATACTTGACGACTCCCTCAATGAGATTATCACTACGGACGAACCTGGAGAGCTTGTAGTTAAAACTCCTCTTTTAATGATGGAATATTATAAAGATCCAGAGCAAACAAAAAATTCTTTTACAGAGGACGGGTATTTTAAAACAGGTGACTTAGTTAAAAAAGACAAAGACGGCTTTTATGTTTTTGTGACTCGAAAAAAGGACATTATTCGAAGACGAGGAGAAAATATATCAGGAGCAGAAATTGATAGATGTGTAATGCTTCACCCTGGAATTGCAGAATGTGCTGCCATTGGCGTTCCCTCAAACTTAGGTGAGGAGGAAGTATTCTTGGCTATTGTTCCGAGAGAGGGAGTTTATGTAAGTGAAAAAGACATTTCAGAATGGTGTCACAAAAACCTAAGCCCCATCAAATGCCCCAGATACATTAAAAAGTTTCCCTCACTTCCCCATACAGCTACAGCTAGAGTTGCTAAATTTAAACTCAAACAAATTGAAGATTTATTAATAGCCGCTATAGAGTTTTAAAGACTTCCGAGATTTGCCCTACATAGCATCGCACTGTTGTTTTTGTGCTTGCACACGATTTCTACCTTCTGTCGTAGTGAGCTCTAGTATGCGCTCAAAACACTGGTTCCTATCACGACAGGGGACCGGAGATTGCACCCGAGGACCTATTTCACATACCCAAAGCCTAAAAAGATCTCTTCTAATTTGATAAAAAAGCCAACCAAAAACAAGCACACAAACTAAGACTAAAAGAACATATTCCACTGCGGCCTGTCCTTGTCTGTTTTTTAAGCAGCTCACACTCAATAGTATATCCGTAAATTGTTAATTTTATGTGTCTTAATACAATCTTTAATCTACTGAGCTATTTCTCGCCATAAACTTAAGCTATGGGTCTTAAGATTTTTGTATTCCTTTTTCTTTCGCTCAACTTAACGGCCTGCTTTCAAAAGTCTAATTTTGGAAAAAAACAACAAGGTCTAACCACTAATACGGGAGGAACTACAGGAGGCGGAACTACAAGCGGCAGTACTACAGGCGGCACCGAGCCCCCTTCAAGCGGCTTAGGTATTTCAAGTGTAAGTACCTATCCCAGCGGGAATACCCTCTCTCCCGCAAGTACTTACTACCCCATTCTTTCAGGTTCAGTAGCAAGTGATGTTGAACGGGTATTTATCTATTCATCGTCAACATGTGCAAGCAGCTCAATGATCGGACTCAGAGATATTGCAGATAACTCAAACGGGCTAGACGCCAGTGATTTTGAAAACTCTGGCGCACAGCTTGATTTTTCAACGACTACAAAAAATACCCTTATCCCTATCTATTTAAAAACTCTCAAAAGCTCGGGTTCTTATTCTAATTGTTATTACAAAGCCTCTTATGTGCACAACATAGATGCCCCCATTGGATTTGCCGCCTTATTAAGCAACACTTCAGGCAGCAGCTGGAGCACTGAAAACCCTCCCATGCCATCAAATGGAGATGTTCCAAAAATCAAACTCTCCGTAAGTGACACAGAAATTGACAACATCCAACTCTATCTCGGTTCTTGTAGCGGAAGCCCTGTAACCGGGTCCGTTACAACATTCACAAGCACAGGGGTAAACCTCCCCATGAATGAAGGATTAAACCGTGTCTATGCAAAAGGAACAGGTCCTGGTTCCTACTCTAGTCCTTGTAGAGAAATTTTTAGATACACACTAGATACCACCAACCCCACAGCTCCCGGAAGCCTTTCCCACCTCTTTCAAGCCACAAGTTTAAGTGGATTAAGCTTTAGTTGGACAGCAAGTAGCGACGCTAGCTCTGGAATAAAAAAATATTGGTATTCAGTTGGCACATCAGCAGGAGACACCAGTACGAAGGGATGGACTGCAAGTAACGACTCCCCCAGCATAACCTTAAGCTCCACAAACGTTAGTATCTCAAATAACGTTAACTACTACCTCAATATAAAAGCGGAGGACAATGCGGGTAACATGTCGAGCGTAACATCTAGTTCTGCTTGGAAAATACTCAGCAACAGCTCTGACCTTCTCTCCCTTGAAGTTACAAGTCATACAAACGGTCAAAAAGTTTTTAGTCAAAACGTCACTCTTAGCGGTAAATGTATAGGTAGAAGCAACGCCAATGATATCTCTCTTTTTTACCCGACCTTGAGCGCAGCTAGCGGCCCCAGTTCTACGCCGTGCTCAAGCGCTACAAATACTTTTTCTGTAGGTATTAGTCTCTTAGGTTCTGCAGGGACAAAAGAAATTAGACTTCAACAAAACAACGGAACAGGGACAGCTCCAAATCCTATTTCGCTGACTCTTAACTATCAGCCTTTAAATCAATTCGCTTCGTTAATTACAGCAAGCGAGAACCACACCTGCGGTGTAAAAAATAATCATGCTTATTGTTGGGGCAAAGGAGAAAAAGGCGAACTTGGCGATGGAGACGACACAGACAACACGACCCCTAATCTGGTAAGAAGTGGAAGCCTCTCTCCCACTGATTCCTTTATTCAAGTAACATCTGGCTACAATCACGCTTGTGCGCTCTCAGCCGAGAATCTTGCCTTTTGCTGGGGCGACAACAGCAACGTACAACTAGGTTATAGCTCAACAAGTTCTGGAGCTTCTGAACCTTCAACCACGGACGTCCCCTATCCCGTCACAGATGCGAACGGATCTCAATGGAAATTTAAGCAAATATCTGCAGGCTTTTATCACACTTGTGGACTCTCAGAAAACAATAACGTTTATTGTTGGGGAAGAAATAGTTATGGGGAACTCGGCGATCAAGCTCCTCAAACAAAATCAAAAGTCCCCTATAAAGTCAGCATAAACGATGGAACAGTTGTCCAAATATCCGCTGGCGGACTTCACTCTTGTGCTCTTACAAGCACTGGAGAAATTTACTGCTGGGGCTATAACGGCAACGGAATGTTAGGAAATAATTCTACAGCTGATAGCGCTATTCCAAGAAATGTTTTTCGCAACAACAACAGTTATCTTGTTAACAACAGTGAAAGCTTCACTTACGTCAATGCTGGAAGCTACCAAACATGTGCAGTCACAAATTATCAAAATGTTTATTGTTGGGGTTATAACGGGAATGGTGCACTCGGCACAGGAGATGAAGTTAACCTACGAATTCCAGAAACCATTGCCAATCCATCAGGCGTAAAATTTGTAAAAGTAGCAACAAACGGAGGCTTTGGTGGCAATGCTGGATATCATCATAGCTGCGCTATTTCAAACACTGGAAAACTCTACTGTTGGGGTATAAATGCCCATGGTCAATTGGGCCTAGGCGATAAAACCAAACGACTCACACCAAGAGAAGTTGTCATGCCAACTGGCAGTTTAGCTACAGGTTTACTCTCCCCTCTTTTTGACCTCGTAGGGCAAACACTCACAATGAACCCTGTGAGCGATGAGCGCTACATAGATGTCACTGTCGGTGGATACCATACTTGTGCTCGAAGCAACAAAGAGAATATTTACTGCTGGGGAGCGGCAGGCAATGGAAGACTTGGAAACGGACTCACCACTCCCAACACTACAACACCTGGCCTAGTAACGACTTATCCAACACCTTAAATGAACGTTGTAGTTTTATAGCGAGAGCTACTCCACAATATTTTCGCCGCCATCAATGCGGATTACGTTTCCAGTCATAAAACTCAAGGCCGGATGTGAAAGTGCGACGGCTGCCCTTGCAACATCTTCTGGTGTGGTGAGACGTCCCATAGGATTGCGTCTTTTCGCAACTTCTATCATGTCTGCATTGCCTGGAATTTTTCTAAGTGCAGGGGTATCTGTCACACCCGCAAGTATGGCATTTGCTCTTACCTTTTGTGGTGCAAGCTCAAGAGCCAACTGACGACAGTGACTCTCTAGGGCTGACTTAGCCGCACTCACCGCACCATAACTCTTCCAAACTTTAGAGGAGCCGGCAGAAGTCATGGCATAAATAGAAGCACCTTCCTTAAACCAACCCGCGGCTAAATCTTGTGACCAATAAACAAGCGAATTTGCCATCACGTCCATTGTCATATCCATTTGGCTTTTCGAAAGGCGTGCCTTGGGGTCATTTTCAATAAAAGGTAGAAGAGAACCAAAAGCTAAAGAATGAAACAATAAAGAAACATTTCCCTTAACTTCGCTTTCCATCTCAGCAAGAATTTCTTTTCGTTTTGTTTCGTCAGCCGCGTTTACATTAAAAAATCGGCACTTCACGTCGTAAGACAGAAGCTCTGCTTCCAAAATCTTGACATTCTCGAGTGTCGATTTACGGTCTAAGTGAATCCCCAAGATATTCATACCTGCTTTGGCAAAGGCCCTCGCAGTTGCTGCGCCAAATCCAGAGGACGCACCGAGAATAATCCCCCAGGATCCCTTGTATGTGTTCTTGAATGTTTCTTCCATATAACGCTCTGACATAAGCTACCTCTAGGGCGTTTATAGAGGGCAACTCCCCCCCCGTCAAAAGAAGAAAGCTGTGTCAAAAAATGCCTCGATACATAGACCCCTGTTTTGCGCGAAAATAGAAACATAGGCTTTAACGCTAGGGGGAAAAATGAATCCAAAACTCATGCACTTAAAAAGAATAGATGAAAAAATATTGCGTCTCTGGGTGGAGGCAGATGGAAAACTCAACCATGATTCAACAGGGCTTTTTTTAGCATTACTCGAGAAAAGAGTTCAACTTCTTAAAGTTCTTCGAGAAGCTGGAGAGCGATTACATCCTGAAGTTTGCGTTCCTCAATGGCTTGAAAAATTCACACGCGGCACTCAAAGCTTTTCACTTCGCGATTTAAAAATTGCTCTTGCTGAAACTGAAAAAGAATTGGACAACCCGACACAATGAATGAACTTAGTAGTGAGGACTTGCAGACATATCGTCTCGCAAGAGAGTGGGCAAACAAAGGAGAGCTTCAAGCGAGCTTTATTGTTATTGAAGCCCTTCTTAAAAAACAGCCCACTCACTTTCAACTTTTTTTATGTTTCATTGAACTCTTAGAAGAAATCTCACCTATCAAGGCTCATAGCCTGTACACAGGACTCACTTCAGGTGATGACAAGTGGCAAGAGTTTTACCTCTCACTTAGCAACGTAGAAAAAGCTACTCTACTTGAAAAAAGTGGCATCTTAGCCCTAAGACTTAAAGACGAATCAAGTGCACTCGAACAACTCAAAAATGCGGCCTCACTCGGCCGAGACTCTCTTCAACTATGGGGCACACTTTCTTATCTTCATGCCCTCTACAAAGACTCAGGCCTTGCTGTAAAGGCTCTTTGCCGCTCACTAGAACTCTACAAAGAACCTAGCTTGTTTGAAGAAAACTTCTTTTTCCTAAATAAAAATAGAAGTCAAAATAACATCAGCGAAGAGCTTTTCTTGAATATTTGTCTCAGTCTTTTCCCGCAGCTTGCCTGCAAAGATGCTCTCAAGCTTCTAAGCTTAGTTAAAAGTAATTTTCCTGACAGGACTTGGTGTCAGGAGCTTCAAGATATTGTCGCTCAAGATAAACAAAATGTACCGATAGGATTGTCAGGAGAACACTATGTTAGTTCTGACAAGAAAAATTGGTGAGCTTATTGTCATCGGAGATGACATCAAAATTAAAATTGTAGAAATTAAGGGAAAACAAGTTCGTATTGGGATTGAAGCTCCTCGCGACGTTGCTGTAAATCGTGAAGAAATCTACAAACAAAAGCATTCTGAAAAAGAAGTCGAAATTGAGACAGATGAAACTCTAGACATCCCTAAAACGGGTACCTACGGTGAGTAACTAAATTCTCTCGTCAGGATCGCGTTCGTCATCGTCCTTGGCATCCTTAGGATATTCCCCAGAGCCAGAATTCATAGCTTCCTTCAAAATCTGACTAATCTTAAAACTCATAACTCTGCGAGGTGAGATTTCAATCGCCTTACCTGTTTGAGGATTTCTTCCTACACGACTTCTCTTGTCTCTAAGAATAAAATTTCCAAATCCAGAAATACGAACATTCTCGCCTTTTTCTAATGCATCTTTAATGATGTCATAAAAAAGCTCTACGTATTCGGACGCCTCCAGTTTGGAAAATCCACACTGGTCTGCGACCTTTTGAATGATATCCATTTTAGTAAGCGTCATAACCTTGCCCGTCCCCTATGCTCAGTTTAAGACAAGTTCTCAGATTTATTCTAGAAATTGATGCTTATTTCACGAAAGAAGTAGAAAATTATGCGCCGCAAAACGTCTCGACGCTCCACTCGTCTAATAAGAGGCCTTACAAAGCACAGGAAAGTGGTCAGAGATTCCCTCAGATAACTTACCAAAAAGGGGAAAACTCAAGGGAGCACCTGTTTTTAAGTCCCTCTGACCAGGCATCTCATTCACGACGCGGCACTCAACAGAATCAAAGGAGTTTCGACTCATCGCAATCTTATCCAAAAAAGACCATGTCTTATCTTTTGGATAATAGCTTGTACCCCGTGCGGAAGAAGATGCTCGCACAATATCGTCCGATATAAAGAAGCTCTTTCGAAGTTTTGAAAAAGGCTTTTTATCTGATGACTCTTTTTCAGTTACATTCCAATCACCTGCAACGACAGTTGCTATGGGATCTTTAAAATAAAGACTTTCTACAAAGTCGATAGCGTCTTTTCGATATCTGGCCGGATGAAAAGGTGCAGGAAGGTGAAGAGCTAAAACGCGTAAAGCATAACCACCAATACTTAACTCCACCTCAAGAAGGGATCGAGTATCTTTCTTTTCTTCAGCGCTAATTCCTTTGAAGGGAATCACATGGGTCTTAGAAGAGCGTATTTCAAAACGACTCAATACAGCGACATCTATACCGCGAGCATCCGAATCATCAGAAAGCATCAAGGAGGTATAACCACAGGATAGATAGGAGTTAAGTCTCTTTAAAATCTTTTCATTTTCAACTTCTTGAAGAATGACAACATCAGGGCATCCTGTTGTTGATTCTTCAATCACACGCGATATGCGAAAAAGTTTATTCTTAAGGCGCTTCTCATCCCAATTCAGCTCTCTACATTCTTTGCGCCATTGGGGATTTTTAACACCCGCACAATACCGCTCTACACTCTGCTTAAGAGTAGAGCGCTTAACACTTAAAGGAAGATAGGTATAATCAAGCTTTCCTAGAGCGTGCTCGGCATCAAACAAGTTCTCTACGTTAAAAGTTAAAACACTTAAAAATCGCTTCTCATCTTTTTGTTTAAAAGAAGCGCAGCTCACACAAAAAGAAAACAGACAGAGTAAAAGAAAATTCTTCATTCTTAGAACAGCATAACCTCATCAAGGCTCTTTGCCCCAGTGGCCCACTGAAAAATTCGATCAACTCCCATTGCAATACCGCCCATCTGCGGCAACAAGCGCTTGTGAGCCTCAAGAAACTCCTCGTCTAAGGGGGGAGTTTTAGAATATTTTACTTTTCTTTTATTTTGATCCGCAACACAAACAGCGCGCAATTCAATCTCGTCAACTAGTTCATCAAAAGCATTTCCAAGTTCCACCGTCCCCCAATAAACCTCAAAACGCTTACAATAAAACTTATTGTCACTCAATTTGGAGAGCGCGCGAAGAGGAGTTGGAAAATCCCAGAGAAAGAGAATTTCTTCTGAATTAAAGCGAGGCTCAATCAACTCAATAAAGGCTCGGTGAAATAAATCTTCAAAAGAATCATCTTCCGAAGACTCAACGCTATGCTTTGCAAGCGCCTGACGAAAAAGACTTAGCGGTGTTTTTTGAAACTCTTCTAAATCCAAATCAAAGTCTGCAAATACTTCTGCTACTTTTTTATGCTTAAAAGCGGGAGCTGCTGTCTTCTGAAAAGTTTTCCAAAGCTTCTTTAAAAGCTCTTCTACATCTTTGGCAATATCCTCATACGTTCCTGGCTGCCGATACCATTCGAGCATTTCGAACTCGGGGCGATGTTGCGAGCCAAGCTCACCATTTCGGAAGGAGCGCGTAATCTCAAAAAGCTTCGGCACACCCCACGAGAGAATTTTTTTGAGGTGATACTCGGGGGAGGTAGGCAAGTAATAGGTCTGAGACTCTCCCCTCCCCATGAGGGGGCGAAACTCTGTTTCAAAATACTGTATTGCAGGCTCTAAGCCTGGGTTTTTCACCAAGAGTGGTGTCACTGCCTCAACAAAGTCGCGTTCTTCGAAAAATCCCCGCAAGGTCTGGCGATAGAGGGCTCTTTTCTCTAACAGCTCTTTCTTATTTTGCACCTTCCTCTTTTACCCCTTTCTCCAAAAGGTACCTAGTTACTTTTTACGTGCACCCGCTACCTTTTTGCAATTTTTGATTACCAACATAAGTAAATTGCTAAAAAGGTAGAGGGCATGTGTAAAAAGGTGCCGGGTGCACGTAAAAAGTAACTAGGTACCTTTTGGTGGGCATGTTACAAAGTGGGGATGGAAAAGGCGATTTCGATACTTACTGTTTTACCGACTTCGCGTGTGGACGAGATTTCTTATCACCTCTGGGAACAGGGTATTTTAGGTCTCCAAGAACTACCCCCAGAAGATGAGCTTTACCTTCCCCAAAAAGGTACCGAATTCCGAGAGCCTCAACGCGTGGACGACTGGACCAAGGACGAACTCCTCATCGAAAGCACTACCACGCGACTTAAAATCTTTATTCCTGAATCAGAAGAAACATTCGCTGCCGTAAAAAGCCTTCTGGATCTGCACGCTCTCCCCCTCCTCGAAAGCGAAGAAATACTCCCTGCGCACTACATCGAAGAATACAAAAAGCGCGTACGTGGAAAGAGCTTTGGCCCTGATCTCTGGATCGGTCCCCCCTGGGTAAATAAAACCCCCAACGCCACTCATTTTATTATCGACCCCGGCATGGCCTTTGGCACAGGAGAGCACCCCACTACTCAAATGATCACAGAGTGGCTCATCGAAAACTCCTCTCGAGATTTTAAAAACATAATCGACATTGGAGCTGGTAGCGGAATTCTTTCAATCGTAGCCAATCGTGTCTATCCCGCAGCTCAAATCACAGCCACGGATCTTGATTTAAATTGCCAAGAAGAAATCCCCAAGAATTTCGCTCACAACCAACTCTCCACCCAAAAACTCACTCTCTTATGTGGCGAAAGCGCTGACCTCAAAGAAATATCTGAGGACATTTCAAACTCAGGTAAAACTTACGATCTTATACTTTCAAATATTTACGGCGAAGTACTCGCTCAACTCTCCCCCTCTATTAAAAAGCTTCTCTCCCCCAATGGGACATGGGTTGCGACAGGAGTCTTAGATGGCCCAGCCCGTCAAGTGTTTGAAAGCGCTCTAGAAAATAATTTTGTAATAAAAAAAACCTATAATCGTCGCGATGAGTCTCCCAACGACGCTCATCTTTGGCTATGTTATGAATTAACAAAATGATTCTTACTGGAAACGAAATTCAACGTCGCTTGGGAACAGATATTATTATTTCTCCCTATGATCCCAAGCTTCTTAATCCAAACTCTTACAACCTTCGTCTTGCTGACGAAATAATGGTTTACACCGAGATGCCTCTCGATATGAAAAAAAATAATCCTGTCGAGAAATTAAAAATTCCCGAGGAGGGACTTCTCCTTGAACCCGGTAAGCTATACCTTGCTCGCACACTCGAGCACACTGAAACAAAAAAACTTGTCCCCATGCTCGAAGGACGCTCAAGCATTGGCCGACTTGGACTTTATGTTCACGTAACAGCTGGCTTTGGAGATGTCGGCTTTTCAGGTTTTTGGACTCTTGAAATGCATTGTGTGCACCCCATTCGTGTTTACGCTGGCGTGCAAATATGCCAGATTTTTATCACTCCGTTGAAGGTGAAATCACTGAATATAAATCAGGGAAATACCAAGGAAACAAAGGCGTACAAAGTTCTAAACTATGGATGGACTTTAAAGCGACCAAGGACGAGGCGAGTGTCTAAAGAAACAACTCTTCCCATGGAAGAGCTCTGGAAACTTTTAAAAAAAATCCCTAAAGGCAAAGTGAGCACCTACAAAGCTGTGTGTGAAAAACTCAAACTAAAAAACCCTCGCAATGTAGGTTGGATGCTTAAGCACAATGAAAATGCCCCCACCATTCCCTGCCATAGAGTCATACAAAGCTCTGGACACATTGGTGGATACAATGGCGTCCGTACTGGCACTGAAATCACCCGTAAAATCAAACTTTTAAAATCTGAAGGTGTCTCATTTAACCCTCAAGGAAAAATTGAAGACAGCTCCCGAATACTCTATAAACTTTAACTAATGGCAAAAATATACCCCTCACTTCTCTCAGCTGATTTTGGAAAAATGCTCGACGAGGTTAAAGCTGTAGAAGAAGCCGGCGCGGACGGCCTCCACTTTGATGTGATGGACGGTCACTTCGTTCCCAATATTTCCTTCGGAGCTCCCGTCCTCAAATGGCTCAAAGGAAAAACTAAACTTGAACTTGATTGTCACCTCATGGTGACTGAACCTCGTCACTTATTTACAGACTTTGCAAAAGCGGGCGCAGAACGAATTACAATTCATACCGAAGCGTGCAAAAGTATTGAAGACGACCTTAAAGCCATACGAGACCTTGGCATGAAGGCAGGCCTTGCCATAAAGCCCAATACTCCTTTTAAAAACACAGAAAAACTACTTCCCTACATTGATCTCTTTTTATCTATGACAGTGAATCCTGGATTTGGCGGACAAGCCCTTATTCCCGAAGCTCTTTCTAAAACAAAAGATCTCATTGATTGGCTTAAGGATCTTGAGCTCAAAGATAAAATTCAAGTTCAAATTGATGGAGGCGTAAATGCTGAAACAGCTCCTAAGGCCAACGCCCTCGGCATAGATATTCTTGTTGCAGGAAATGCCGTATTTGGCGGCACTCAATACAAAGAAAAAATTGCAGCTCTTAAAAAGATTTAAGTTTTTTAACAAAAGATAAAACATCTTCTTCTTGAGTATCAAAAGAACACATCCACCTGACCTCAGAACAATCACTTCCCTCGTGAATCAATTCATCCCATACGTAAAAAGGAAAATCCCTTTGCAAAGGCTCAATCATCGCCTTAGGGATTCGAGCAAAAACGGCATTCACTTCAGGCTTTTCACTTAATTCCACAGATGAAACACTTGAAAGTTCAGAGGCCAAAAGACCGGCCATGGCATTGGCATGCTTAGCATTCTCAATCCACAAATCATTTTCAAGGTATTCGCAAAATTGCGCCGAGATATAACGCATTTTGCTCGATAGTTGCATCGCTTGCTTTCTATAAAACTTCATTTGAGAAGACGCCTCTTCGTTAAAACTCACGACAAGCTCTCCCAACATTAAGCCATTTTTGGTGCCCCCCAGAGAGAGCATATCAACTCCTCCGGCTTCGACAATTTCCTGTGGCGAAACATTCATTGCAGCAACTGCGTTTGCAAAGCGAGCTCCGTCCATGTGAACTTTTATTTTCTTTTGAAGGCAAAATTCTTTTAAAGCGCGAAGTTCATCGAGAGAATAAAGAGTTCCCTTTTCAGTTGATTGCGTAAGACTGAGTACCTTTCCCTGAACTTGATGCTCGTTTCCATAGTTTAAAGTGTGAGAAAGAATGCGCTCTGGGTTCAATTTTCCATTCTGAGAAGAAATATCAATTAACTTAACTCCTATTATTTTTTCTGGAGCCCCACACTCATCTACGTGAATGTGCGAAACATCTGAACATAAAATGGCTTCATAGGATTTTGTAAGTGCCAAAAGAGATACAACATTTGCACCCGTACCATTAAAGACAGGAAAGGCTTCTGCCCTGGGTCCAAAAAGTTTTTTTATCTTTTGCTGAAGCTTTTCACTCCATGGATCTGCCCCATATGCTGAGGCATGTCCCACATTTGCAGCTTCAAGTGCTTGAAGGATTTTTGGGTGAATTGTCGCATAGTTATCTGAGGCAAAAAATCTCACGCCCAAAAACATAGCACTTACGCTAAACTAAGAACATGCGTCTTTTGGGTCCACTGCTTGCCTTATACGCAGCTCTTGCGTCTGCGGGTAGCTGCAAACTCTCACTCAACGTTGTTGTGGATTCAGGATACTGGATGAACACCGGCCGACGGAAAGACACTTCAAAAATAGGCAGCTCTGGCTTAACTCTTCAGCAAAAGATGGGGATATTGCTAAATCCAAGTGAAGAGCGAAAAATCCTCATGGGCCGTCTCTACTCTTATCTTACTCAACTTAAATTTGATCCTAAAAAAGATAAAAACTTTAAAGACATTCAAGAAAAACGAGCAGCACATGCCCGAGACCTACTTCACGAAATTGATGTGCCCGCATGGTCCGTTGCAGAAACAACTCTTTCTAATGGAGACATTGTTTTTTTGGGATACTGGGGACACTTTTTAAAAGTTAAAAAAGACGGTCGTCTCTTAAAGGGAAATCTTCATAGCAAATATTCTGATGTAACTGAAGAAATGTTGCTCCGTGCAAAAGAAGAAGAACTCGAAGATTTAGACCCACCCTACTAAAAAGAGCCTCTCAATTTCTTGAGAAGCTCATTCTTCTTTTTATTAAAAAAATAATTCGGCGATTTATCGACAGTTATTCAGTTCACAAGTTGAACGTACATTTGAGCGACACTCGTACTCACCGGTGCTTGTGCGTCTGCATGTATTGCTAATTTCTTCTGACCAAACAACAAAGCCACCACGACGTGAGCAACTCAATCGAGCATCATCTTCTGCTCTTCTAAAAGCGTCATCACGTGCAACGCTGCTATTGTAATCGATTCCCAAACCATTCCCTTGAAATTGTGTTTGCTCTGGACGACACGCAACTTCGCAGCTCACTCTTACCGTTGCATCACAATTGTAATCATCTCTTGATCCAGGTTTCTTCCGACAGCGACAACTCTCTTCGTAAGAATCAAGCACATCACCGTCGCGACGGTAACACTGATTATAAGCATCATCTTCTGCGCGCTCGTATCCTCTCTGGCAAGCTGCCTCCTTATCTCCATGAGTTGTTCCACCCGTGCCATTACCAACCAATCGCACTACCCTAGCCTCTGCGCTAAGCGTCAATACCAAAATAGCTAAAACATTTAATAGAAATCCTTTTTTCACTTCATTCTCCTCCTACCCTGGTTTAGACGAACATCCCGGAACAAAGGTTAGACGCAGCGCTGACATAACTGCGACTTTTTGTCAGTTGAAGTAACTACGCGCTAAGACCAGCTTTTTATCGGCACCTTTTAGCTTTCCTGAGTTATTGCTATGACTTGCTCATGCAGATTATTTTGAATGGCGAGAAGCTCACAACCGAAGAACTTTATAAATTTGGACAACTTGCAGAGTCTCCCGATTCAAAATACGAAATATCTATATGCCCAGAGGGGATTAAGAGAATCCAAGCCAGTGAAGCCTTTGTTCAAGAAGTCGTAAAAGACGACAAAGCCGTTTACGGAATCAACACAGGATTTGGCCGCTTCTCCGAAGTAAAAATCTCAAACTCCGAACTTGAGGAACTTCAAACGAATATTATTCGCTCTCACGCTTGTGGAGTGGGCACCCCTCTCTCGCGCTCAACGACTCTTGCTATGTGGATCGTTCGTCTCAATGTTTTTGCACGCGGTCATAGTGGCATTCGAATTCAAACACTCAACACTATTCTCGCTGCACTCAATAAAGGATTTCTTGCTGATATTCCCAGTCGCGGGAGCGTTGGAGCAAGCGGAGACCTTTGCCCAAGTGCCCATGCCGTGTTGGCGCATTTAGGAGAAGGCTCCTGTACATATGTTAAAGACGGAAAAATTATTTCTGCTAAAGCCGCTGACGCCCTTAAAGACTTAGATGTAAAAAAATTAGAACTTGGCCCCAAAGAAGGCTTAGCACTCATTAACGGCACACAACTGACTTCTGTCTTAGCAACTTTTGCAATTGAAGAAATGAAAGCGCTTTTAAAAGTCGCCAACCTTTCCACAGCGCTCATGATCGAAGGCCTGAGAGGCGCACACACTGTGCTTGACGACAAAATACTCCAAGTAAAAAACCAAAAAGGTATTCTTGCAGCCGGAAGAGAAATGAGAGCCTGGTTGGGTGATGCGGGAACAGAAATATCTAAAAGCCACGAAAATTGTGGTCGAGTGCAAGATGCCTACTCTCTTCGTTGCGCCGCCCTCGTTCACGGTGCCATTCACGATGAACTCTTGAATTGCGAAGAAATTCTGAACGGAGAAATTAATTCTTCAAGTGACAATCCACTCCTTTTTGCAGAAACAAAAGAAAGCCTATCCTGCGGAAACTTTCACGCACTCTATCCCGCGAGAGTTTCTGATCGCATTGCAAGTGCCGCCGCTACACTCGCAAGTATTTCAGAAAGAAGAACAGCGCTTGCTATGAATGCTGGATCAAGCCAGCTACCAACTTTTCTTGTTAAAAATGGCGGACTTCACTCGGGATTTATGATGATTCACGTCACTGCAGCTGCACTGGTCAGTGAAGCAAAATCAAACTCTTTTCCTGCAAGTGTGGATTCAATTCCCACGAATGACGACAAAGAAGATCACGTCTCTATGGGACCCACGGCTGGATACAAAGCTCTACATAACATCAAACTCTTACGAGATGTTCTGGCCATAGAAGTTATGACTGCTTGCCAAGCCATTGATCTTCTTCGCCCTCTCAAAAGCTCACCACAAATTGAAAGGGTCGTAGCAAAAGTACGTAGAATTGTTCCTTTATTAGAAAAAGATCGTAGTACTTCAGAGGAAATAGCCAAGCTCTCTGCGAACTTAGAGTCCATGATTTAACAAATTAATTTAATCAACAATACGACATATGCGATTTGTAATGTTCAGGATTTCACTTTCGCCTGAAACAGTGCTACTCGGTTGCCTTCGCTATCTTTGAACTCAGCAACTTCTCCCCATTCGCCCGCAGAAGTTTTTGGAAAAAGGATTTCAGCTTTCATTGAAACAACTCTTTCTAATGACGCATCGATATTTTCAGTTGTCAGATAGATAAGGGTACCCGTCAAAGAAGGCTTATAGGTGTCTCCTTTGCAAAGCCCACCAGTAATCCCAGGCTCTCCATTGTAGAGAGGAAAAAAAGCCATCTTGTTTCCATGAATAGTGTCTTGTGTAAAATCACAATTCAAGAGCTTTGCATAGAATGCCATTGCGCGATCTAAATCCAAAACTGGAATTTCAAAGTAGGCGCCAATATTTAACATTATTAATTTTTTAGCATCAACATTGTTCCATCTCAAAACTCAAGACCCTTTGATCGCTCGACGCATTAACCACTCCGGCGCTGGGGTGAATCACCGCCTCAATGCATCAATCAGCCGTGCTACCTAAAGATTCTTAAATCGATGTCAATTTTCAAAGAATTTGTCATTTTGAGATTTGCCAATCCCCTCACTCATCTATTAGCCCAAAGCTAAGGGGTAATTAAATGAGAAATGGGTATTGGTTCTTTATAGTTTTATTGTCTTTTTCGGCTTTTCCTTGGAAAGCAAATGCCTGGGGAGAACGTGGACACCACACCGTGTGCGACGAAGCAAGTCGCCTTGTAACTGAACCCGTGTTGCGTGACTTTTTAAAAACTCGCGGACACATTATGGGACACGCTTGTAACGTTCCTGACATTCACTGGAAAAGTCTTCCGCCAGATGTTTCTGGTATTGGTAATCCCACTCACTACATAGAGCCCGACATGCTAGGCCTTAGCATCAAAGATACTCCAACTGATTTTAGTGACTTTATCGCTAAACTCTCTACCCTTGGAGACGCCAGCCAACTTGTTCATAAAGTGGGAACGCTTTGGTGGAGAGCTGATCAATTATTTAATCTCGCTGTGAAATCTGCAACTAACATTGCGCCGAGCGCTCTTCCCACGAACAGTATGGAAGAACAACTCAACTCACTTCCTTATAACGAAGCCATTTACGGAATGATGACAAACATGGGAATCATGGGACACTTCCTAGGAGATGCCTCAATGCCCTACCACAACTTAGCCGACTACGATGGCTACGGCGCAGGCCGTGGTGGCATCCACGCCTACTACGAAAGCATTTGTCCCGGTGAATTTGGAAGCGAACTTGGAGTCGACGTTAGAGACGTTGCAATGAAACTCCCCAAATACGCTTCCAATACCAAAGTAACTACTGTGCTTAAAAAAATCAGCCAAGATGCTGTGGATGATCTAGGTGCTCTCGAAAAGTTAGATGTCATTCTTGAGCCCTCTACTCAAGCTGTAAACGAACACGGCATGACGATTAAAAAACCTGCCTTAAGGCCTGCGCCTGCAGAGCAATGCCAAAACTTTAGACCTCTTATTGTTTTAGAAATTGCACGTTCCGCAAAAGGACTCGCTTACTTGTGGGATCAGATTTACATCAAAGCAGGCAAGCCCAACCTTGCAGCCTATAAGAGTTATCGCTACCCACTTACTCCGGACTTCGTTAGGCCTGAGTACTTAGGGCAATAGGACGAGTTCCTGACAAAAGAATTTCCTCAAGATGATCTTCCGTGGATAAATCCCACAGGAGAATCTTTGAAGAATAACCCTCTTTTATAAGTCCGTACTCCTTGCTTTTAGCTAAGGCTGCTGCCGCGTTGTAAGTGATGCCACAGAGTATTTCAGCAGGACTGAGCTTCATCTGAGAAGCTGCAAGCATAGCCGTAAATAAAAGCGAAGCATTGGGAGCCGTTCCTGGGTTGTAATCACTCGCAAGGGCTACGCGCGCACCTGAATCAACAATCTTTCGAGCGGGAGCATAATCAATTCCAAGATAAAAACTTGTTGCAGGAAGCAAAGTTGCCACAGTCGAAGACTTCGACAAAAGCTCAAGAGCGCGGTCAGAAATTTTTTGTAAATGATCCACACTCACGGCTCCAAGCTCTGCACCTAATTCGCTTGCACCCATGTGAGTCATTTCATCTGCGTGGAACTTCACCTTGAAACCAAGAGCGATAGCGGCTTTTGAGAAATTCTTGGCCGAGTCCAACGAGAAGAACCCTTTCTCGGGAAAACTATCTACAAAATCAGCTAGATTTTCGTTTTTAATTTTCTCCAAAGCTGCAATGGCCAGCAAAGTCCATGTTTTTTCATCCGTTGTTTTAGGAATGGCGTGCAAACCCAAAAAAGTACTGCACAATTCAATTTCAATTGCAGATTCTTTTTTTAGTTCCTGAATGAGCTTAAGAATCCGAAACTCTTCTTCAATGGATTCTCCGTAACCACTTTTAACTTCCAATAATCGCACGCCATCAGAACGCATGGCCTCAAGATCCACATGAAATTTCTTTTTCAGTTCAGAATCTGATGCCGCACGGGTATCGCTAAAGGTTTTTCGAATGCCTCCACCGGCAGCATTTATTTCAGCGTAATCAGCACCCGACCACCTTAAAAAAAACTCGTTCCACCTGGCCCCACCAAAAAGTGTGTGCGTATGCGAATCCACAAAACCTGCTGTTGCTACAAGGCCCGTGCAATCTACAACTTTATCTGCTTTTGAATCTTCATTGGAAACACTCAGTATTTTTTTTGAGACGTCATCAACCAGGATATGTAGAGGCCCTTTCACAAAACCTGCATCTTCAGCGCTAACTTTGCGACCTTCTTTTTTTTCAAAGCCAAGCCCGGTAAATGCGCCTTTTAAGTTTTTATAGAGAATACGACTCATGTCTGCTCCCACATCGGAATTCGAACATGCTTCTCACGAGCGACTTCTGCAGCCTTCTCATAACCTGCATCCACGTGGCGAATAATTCCAAATTGTGGGTCGTTCGTTAGGACTCGTCCAATCCTAAGAGCGGCTTCATCTGTGCCATCAGCCACCACTACCATTCCCGCATGTTGACTGTATCCCATGCCCACGCCACCTCCATGATGAAAGCTCACCCACGAAGCACCGCAAGCTGTATTCGACATCGCGTTAAGTAAAGGCCAATCAGAAACAGCATCACTGCCATCTAGCATGGCCTCGGTTTCTCTGTTGGGTGAGGCGACACTTCCACAGTCTAAATGATCGCGGCCTATAACAATGGGAGCACTCACAATGCCTTTTTTAACAAGTTCATTGAGCATAAGACCCGCTTCTTTTCTCTCACCGTATTTTAACCAACAGATACGAGACGGAAGTCCTTGAAATTTTACCTGAGGCGCACCCTTTGTAATCCAGTTTTTAAGCGTTTTGTTTTCCGGAAATAACTTTAAAATAGCCTCGTCAGTTTTACGAATATCTTCTGGGTCTCCACTCAGCGCGACCCATCTAAAGGGACCCGAACCCTCACAAAATAGCGGGCGAATGTACTCGGGAACAAAACCAGGAATATCAAAAGCTCCCTTTGCTCCACCCTTTTCTGCCATAGCGCGAAGATTGTTTCCGTAATCAAAAACTACACTGCCTCGTTTTTTAAACTCCAGCAGAGATTCAACATGTGAAGCCATAGAAGCATAAACAGCTTTAAGATATTTATCCTCATCTTTCGTACGCAACTCCTTAGCCTGATCCAATGTAAATCCCGCAGGGATGTACCCCACCAACGGGTCGTGTGCACTTGTTTGATCGGTCAGAACATCAACGTGAAAAGATTTTTCTAAAATCTTTGGGAGGATTTCTGCAACGTTCCCCAAAAGACCAAAAGAGCGAGCGATCCCTGCTTTTTTACATTCATCTAGTTTTGAAAGAGCTTCTTCTAAACTTTTAACTTCTTCGTCGAGATATTTTTCTTGTATTCTTCTCTGGAGTCTTTCGGCATCAACTTCTATAGCAAGCACAACACCACCAGCTATTTTTACAGCCAAGGGTTGAGCCCCTCCCATTCCACCCAAGCCTGCGGTTATAACGCTTGCACCTTTAAGAGGTAATTCTGCATCAGTTGATTTAAAATGTTTTCTTCCACACGCAGCAAAAGTTTCGTAGGTACCCTGTAAGATTCCTTGAGTCCCAATATAAATCCAAGATCCTGCAGTCATCTGCCCATACATCATCAAGCCCTTGCGATCGAGCTCATGAAAATGCTCCCAAGTAGCCCACTTTGGCACAAGGTTTGAATTTGCTATCAATACGCGAGGAGCATCCGGGTGTGTTTTTACAATTCCTACAGGTTTGCCGCTTTGAACAAGTAAAGTTTCGTCTTCATTTAAATTTTTTAAGGAACGCAATATGGCTTCAAACGACTCCCAGTTGCGGGCAGCTTTTCCAATACCGCCATAAACAATTAACTCATCAGGTTTTTCGGCTACCTCAGGATCAAGATTGTTTTGAATCATTCTATAAGCAGCTTCAATGACCCAATTTTTACAAGTTAACTTAGAACCTCTAGGCGCGGAAACTCTTCTCATACTCTTGTTTTAAGAGCGAGAAAGCACCTAAGTCCAGATTCAAATTGCTAGCAGACGATTAAAGACGAGATTCTCTCATTTCACCGCGAAAAGTTCTTAAAACTTTCCCTGACTTATCCACAAGTATCGACACAGGGAGTGATGAAATACCTAAGTTAAAAAGTATCTCGCCCCTTAAATCAAAAGCTGACTCGACGCCAAACTCTTTAGCAAAGTTCTCGGCTATTACCTTATTCTCGGGCGAATCATAATTTATAAAAACAGGCGTATAACCTTTCGCTTTAATTTTAGGCAAAAGCTGAGGCATTTTTTTTATTTCATCCACACAAGGCCCACACCAGGTAGCCCAAAAAATAAGCAAGTTCTTTTCAGAGGACAAAAGTTCAGAGGCTAAAACATCCTTACCCTGATAGCTCAAAAGTGTTGTTTTACCGATATGAACTCCGGGAGAAATTTCTGGCTCAGTTGGGGCATTTTTTACAAGAAAAAAAATAGATAAAAAAACTGCAACTAAACCCAAGGCGCCAACAATTACCTGAGGCCAAAATCTAAAACTCTTTTTCTTTTTCCTAGGCATCTCAGTAATCTTTTCGGCAACTTACCGAATAAGTGTAGCCGTTTTAAGCGCTTGAATTCTGTCGCTTAAAGGTGGATGAGTCGACATCAAAGCCAGAAAGCCCCCTTTTCGCCCAGAAGAAATCTTCAAAGCAGCCATTTGTGGCGCTCTATTGTCCATGGGTTCAAAACGACGCTGTAAGGCTTCAAGTGCTGCTAACATTTTTTGAGGCGACGAGTATTTTGCGCCCCCAGCATCAGCTCTAAATTCCCTCCTTCGACTAAACCAAGAAGTTAGCATCACACCAAAAAGTCCCAGCACAATTTCACATACAATTATGACAGCAAAACGAACCCAGTAACGTTGACTTTCTCTCTCGATATTACTTGCAACTGCGAACGCAATAATTCGAGCTAAAAACATAACAAGCGCATTCACGATACCTTGAATTAAAGTCATGGTAATCATGTCGCCATTTTTGATATGCGCTACCTCGTGCGCGATAACGCCTTCAATTTCTGAATCTGTCATTTTTTCAATAAGACCACTTGAAACAGCTACAAGAGCTCTGGATTCACTCGGACCCGTAGCAAAAGCGTTCATCTCAGGACTTTTATAAACACCAAATTCAGGAATCTTTTTAAGTCCTGCATTTGCACTACATTGATGGAGTATTCGATATAGTTTTTGAATATTTGAATCGCCCTCACCTTGTTTAAAAACTTTTACACCCATAGACCACTTTGCAATTGTCTTTGAAAGAAGAAGAGAAATAAAAGCTCCACCCATTCCCCAAATCAAACAGAACACAGCAAGCGATGCATAACTATATCCGCTTTGCTCTATGTAAGTGCTCAGGCCAGTCACCTGCAATACAATGGAAAGCGTGACAATGATACCTATGTTAACAAGTCCCATAAGAACTATATTTCTAAAAAATCTCATGACTCCTAATATAGGAAGCGCGCGTGAAAGAGTAAAGAGCCATAAAATGGCATAATGATTAAGAAATTTTGATTTTGCTATTTTGTTTTAAAGTATTCGCGCAAAGAAAGTGGCTCAGACAAACGAAGTTGCACATCAATTCCGTCCCATCGCTTCCAAGACTCCGCATAACGCCCTCTAAAACTTTGAGTGGGGGTAGCACTAGCTGGCAAATCCCAAAGTACAGCGCCAAAAGAAACTCCAGCAGCCTTAGCTGACATTGCATCAACAGGATGATCACCCACCATAAGAGTTTCACTTTTGTTTAAAGAATATTTTTTGCAGAGATCTTCAATCGGAAGTGGTGATGGCTTATGTCCTGTAGGATCATCACCACAACGTAATTTATCGTGATCAAAATAAGTTGGAATCCATTTTTTATGCTCTAATATCCGAGTCGTACCCAATCGGTCGCGACCTGTGTACACCGCCATAAAAACACCCCGCGAATGAAGATCCGCTAAAAGCTCCTCAACTCCCTTAAAAATTTGAATGTTTTCAAAAATATTAAGCTCAAAGTTTTCCCAGTGAGCCAATGCCTTATCCCAATGCGCTTCTGGCACAAAGTCTCGAATAATCATCTGAGGAGTTCTTCCAAGTGGCAAAAGTTGAGCGTCGACAGCCTTCCCACTCCCCACTTCAATAGATTCCAAAATTCCTTTTATTGCTGTTTGAAGAGAGCTAATGAGTGTTCCGTCTAAATCAAAAATAATATTCTTCAATGGTCCAAACATATATTAAACTTTCGTCACTCCTATTAGCTTACCCGAAAATAAGCCGGCTTCATAATTGCCCCTAGCCATCGTGAAGAACTATAAAAATCTTTTGGCCAGGCAGAAACTTCTTTTGCCCTAGCTTTTGCTCTTTAATGATAGCTCCTGACTGACTCTTGAGGACATAAGAAACGTCATGAAAGCCGGGTTCGAGTGGCACTCTAAGAACTCGAAGCGTAGCAGGTAAAGTATTCCAGCCTCTCAAATCCGTAGTGTCCATTGCCGCAAGGGCAAGAAAAGTAAGCCAGCCAAGACCTTCGCTTTTTGTCGACTTCGCTACGACATAAGCAGCACCCGCCTTAGCCCCCAATCCAATAACTTTTCGGGCAGTAAGCCAACGTAACTTTTCGTCGAAAAATTTCTTTGTCAGATCCTCTATATCTAAGACATTCTGGGTCTTGGTAATTTTTTGAGTTCCCACTTTGACTTCAACATGAGAGGGTGTCCATGGACGCGGATAAAGAACAGGTAATGCGTTGCTGTCTCCAGAGTGCGGCACCTTTATAGGCCCTTGTCCCATAGTTACAAATACGACCAACTCACTTTTCTTTCTGTCATATTTGGGAACCTTTTCGCCTGGAAACTTAGACTTCCAATAACGAAGTCTTTCGTCATGCTGACTTGCAACGCAAGAGCGCAATAAGTCTTGTCGAATCCCCGGAAACGAAGGATCTATTTTGTAGGCTGATTCATAATCGATTCGGGCCGAATCCCACTCCCCAGACGACTCCCACATCAGCGCAGAAAGCCATCGAGCAAACGCAGATTCAGTATATTGCTTTTTTTCTTTATCGCGCATTTGCTTAAGAAGTTCGTCAATGCGGCGGGCTTCAACCTGAGCATCTTCTAGCTTCTCTTCACCTGCGTAACTTAAGGCTAAAAAAACATGTATCAGAACACGCTCATAATCTTCGCCTACATATGTTTTTAAATTTTCACTGATAGCAAACTTCGCTGCTTCTTCCGTAATACTCGTATAATCTTTCGATTCCCAAAACTTAACCGCCTCTAAATAATGCGGTATCGCGAGATCAAATTTACCCGCATTAAAATAGCTAGTTCCCGCATCTAAATTGTAAAGGAGTTTATTCTGTCGTCCTTTTTTTGCAGATTGAGAAAACAAATCGCCTGCAATCTCGTAGTCACCTCGCTGAAAAGCACCGTGGCCTGGATCGTTAAGGTATTTATGAGAAGCGCACGAAGTGAGCATCCCCAAAGCACAAACAATCGCCAAAGACACCTGTCTCACGACCTCTAGGCTAGCTCTCTCCTAGCTGCTAAGTAAAGAAAGAGATGAAAGCAATTCGCCTTGATTCCGATGGGGCCTATTTAGGAAAATGCTCCTTGCTGGAAAGCCCCCAAAGGCAATTGCAAGACTTTGCGAGCCTCCGATTAGCAAGTGAAGAGGATTTTTTATCCTATCCGGTGATCTCCGAGGGTTTCTACGACTCTCACCTTCATCCAAGCTGGATGGCAAAGTTAAAAGGCCACATTAGTTGCCATAAAAAATCAGCCGAGCAAATTATCCTTGAAATAAATAACTCCACTGACCCAAAGGTCACAGGCCACGGATGGGATGAAGAAAGCCTCGGCGTTTCGCTCAAAACATTTAAGGGTATGCTAGATGCTCTTTCAAAAAACATTCTTTTATACAGAGTCTGTGGGCATCTTGCTTATCAAAGTACAAAAGGATTTATAACAGATAAAGAAATTCAGAAACTTCCTTCCGAAGCGCTTGATCAATCAAAGCTAGACCTCAGCATAAAGGAACTTCACGATGTTGGAATTAGCTCATGGGCAGATCTGCTGCTAAGCCCCGAAGATTTCACAATCCTTAAAAACAAAGAAGCCCTTCTCTTTGGAGATGTTTTGCACTTCGAAAAGTTTGAAAAGATGAAGAACGGTGCACGACCACCTTATTTGAAATTCTTTCTAGACGGATCCCTCGGAGCACACACCGCTTGGTTAAGCCAAAGTTACAGTGACCAAGAGAGTGTTGGCCTTCAACTTTGGAGTGACTCGAATCTAAGTAAGATGATATTAAAGTGCCTAAATGCTGGCTATCTCTTAGCCTTTCATGCAATTGGAGATGCGGCACTCGATCAACTTTTAAAAATTTCAAAAAAACATAAAGAGAATTTTGAAAGAGCACTTCGCCCAAACCTCTTTCACAGAATTGAGCACCTCCAAGTATGCAGAGACGATCAAATAGAAGAGCTCAGAAAACAGGGGATCTGGTCTCTTGGGATTCAGCCATCTCACCGAATTGCTGACTCTGATTTTTCGCTTCAAAGACTAGGCCCCTTAAGACTCCACCAACAGGCTTACCGCTTAAAAAGTTTTATGGATGCAGGACTCAAGGTTTCACTCGGATCTGACGCCCCCATCGTCTCCTTTGATCCACTCAAAAACTTTGATGCTATCTTAAACGACTCCCGAAAGAACGAATCCCTTTCGCTCTCCGAGACCTTCAAACTCTATTGCGTCAGTGGTCGCCAAAACGCTGGCATTCCCGCCAAGAAACTACTTAAGAATTCAACAGTTTGGCTCTCAAAAATACACCTCTAAGTGACGATAAGCTCCCTATGAGAACTTTTCTACTCATCGTCCTTAGCTTCAGCACGCTTTCTCCCCTCTTTGCCGAGGACGATCTCTTCTCTGCACTCGACAGCAGCCTTCCCATTGCTGATACAGACCCTGCATTTGAATCACAAATTGAAACCCAAATGAACACCCAAGAGCATCTCTCTAACTCTGCTCTCATTGCCTCTGATCCCGATTTTAGAATTAGAGATTTTTACCGAAGACGTCGCCCATCTAACGAAGTCAAAGTTCCCAGCAGCGACGATGGTGAACGCATTATGTGGAAGCTCGGCGAAACTATGCGAGACATAGATATTCCCAGAGGAGAGTACTCTCTCATTCGTGTAATCAGCCGTTCCGACGGAATGCACATTCGCTACTTAGGTAAAGCTCAGTCTGACGGAAAACATCTCACGGTAACGGAAAGTGGTAATGAGATTTTTCCAGGCGATTATGTGGTCAAAGAAGATTTTCACGCTATATCACTTCCACCTATTACGGGTGATGGTGGAGCTGTAGCACGTGAAGAGCGCTCACTCGGAAAAGTGCAATCTTTTTTGGAACCCGGCCAAGATGAGCAAATATTTTTTTCAGGGAACAGACAACTTATCGGAGCTAAATTTAAAGAATACAAAGGTGGAAACTCCGTTTCGATTGGAGCCCTATTCACCATTCGTCGTAAAGGCGTAGAAGTTGCAAAAGCAGTTGTTGTTGATGCCGATCTAGATCTTGCAACAATGTACGTTTACAAGTCGATACGCGAAGTAAAGACCGAAGATGAAGTCTTTACTCAATAGCTTTTAAAAGTAAACTGTCCTCATGTATCAAGAACCCAGCATTCTACGACGAAGATTGAGCGTTCTTTGTACTTCTCTCATTATTTCCCTCGTCATCATGGGGATTAAATGGTGGGCCTATATGATCAGTGGCTCGGTTGCACTCAAGACAGATGCTCTTGAAAGTTTTATCAACATCATTGCCATCACCATGGCAATTGTCGCTGTATATCACGCAGAACGCCCCGCTGACTGGAACCACCCCTACGGACATGGAAAAATAGAATTCTTTTCTTCTGCCATTGAAGGAGGAATGCTTCTCTTTGCGGGCTGTTATCTTATCTATGACAGCATTCAACACCTCGTGCTTCAAAACGATATTAAACAACTCAACTACGCACTCGTTTTATCTGCCGGCTCGGGAATAATGAACGGAGTGCTGGGCGCATGGCAACTCAATGCAGGCAAAAAACTTCATAGTGAAGCCATTATCGCAGACGCAAAACATATTCTCTCAGACTTTTACACAAGCATTGCTATTATCTTAGGACTTCTTCTTGCAGAGTTTAGCGGATTTATGTTTTTAGATTCTATCTTTGCTATTGGGGTTGCCTTACTTCTCATTAAGCATGCTTCGGATATAATTCGCCGTGCGGCTATGTTGCTATCGGATACCGAAGACCTGAACTGATTGAGGAAATAAGTACGCTCTTAAATTCAGATCTTCGCCCTATAGACATTATCGATGTCCATCGCGTTCGTTCCTTTAGAAGCGGAAACAAAAACTTTATCGATTTACACATAGTCGTGCCAGAGTTTTGGAATGTCAGACAAGCTCACGATAGAGCTGAAAACTTTTGTGCGTCTCTCAACGGTGCTCTTAAAAAACCGAGCGAGTTTCACCCCCATGTCGAGGCTTGCATGAAGGCCTTCTGTTCTCATTGCGAAGTTAAAGACTGCCCTATTCGAGTCGAAGCTTTTGTGGAAAAAAAGAATTTCACGATGCTAGATGTTATATCCAGCAGCGAAGAGGACGAATAAACACACGCACTCGGTACACTTCTTGTAGGTGCAAAAGCATGCTACACGAAACCTCCATTACAAACTGCGACAGCAGACTTACCCAGCTCCAAGATGCTTTTCCAAAAGTACTTCGCTCGCAGAGCCTTTATTATGTTGGGTCTAAACCCATTAGAGACCATTTCCACCTAGGCATTGTCGGCTCAAGGCGCCCCTCTCCGGAGAGTCGTGAAATACTCGAGGCCCTCATCTCAAAGCTAGCAGGACTTCCCATACGAGTTATTTCCGGGGGGGCCCTTGGAGTAGACGCGCAAGCTCACGCTTGTGCCCTCAGGCATTCACTCCCCACCTACAGCTGGGTGGTGGGAGATCCATCTTCAGCATCCCCTCACACAAACCGCCCCCTTTTTGAAAGAATTGCCAGCACTCAGGGTTCGGCCATCATCACCCCTAAATGCCTCTACCGCTTTAAAAATGTAGGTCTCCAAACCCACTTCTGGTTGGAGAGAAACGCTTGGATTGCAGCTAACTCCGACCTTCTTTTGGTTATTCAGGCAAAAGAACGCTCAGGAACCTGGTCCACTGTTAAAATCTGCCAAGATCTTGGCGTAAGCACTTATGCCATTACCGGAAGCCCAATAGACCCCTGCTATTCAGGAAATAACCTAATGATAACAATGAATTACGCACTTCCACTGCCCCATATTCAAGAGTTTACAGAAGATTTAAAAGCTCACGTTAAGGAATTCTTCAGAAAATCCGAAAAGAGCTATAGGGACTTGGGCTAAATTTATAGCCCCAAGAAGTTCCAGAATAGGTGTATGAAATTATGGACGAAAAGCTCCAAGGCCGCATTCGTGAAGTAGTGGGTGTCATTGGCCGCTTTTTGTCTGAAAACCAAATCGATTTTGACGAAGAAAACTTACAATATGAGCTCGAAAACTTAGGCTTTAACGCAAAAGAAATTGCAGGAGCCTACCGCTTTATAGAAAAAAGTACTCTGGGCCCTCAATGGCGTAAACGCTCTAACAAAAGCGCACAGAAAAAATCTAGAAATAGAAATAAAACGATGAGCGGTGTGCGAGTTCTCTCTGATATTGAAGCCGCAAAAATAGACAACAAGGCCCACGCCTACCTTCTACAACTACTCAGCGTTGGTGCTATTAACCTCGAAATGATGGAAGAGATTATCGAACATGCCCTAGGGCACAACGATGAATACATATCTGTTGCAGAAATAAGACGTCTCACAGCACTGCTTTTGTTTACTCGAGTGCAAATTTCACAAGGCGAAGGCAGCTTAAGTGTTTCCAACACATTGATACATTAAGAGTCCTTATACTTTTTAGCATTGTCCCCAAGTAAAACTTATTATATTAATAAGGATAACTAAGGTCATGGAGACTTTATAATTGGTAACGTTCGTTACCCCCTTTCAAACAAATCGGAGGATTCCATAATGCACGCGACTCGTCTTGAAATCATGAAACTCATTCACCAAAACCCTGCTCCCAAAGCTACTGAAGTAAAAGAAAAGATCTCCGAGTATTTCGGCGAACTTACATTTGGCTTAAGCGCACTCGAAAAAAGAATTCCCGCCAATGTACTCAAAGACTACAAAGAAGCACTTTCTGGAAAAACAGCTCTCGATATGACCTCTGCTCAAAAAATTGCAGATGCTGTTAAAGACTGGGCTCTTGAAAAAGGAGCCACACACTTCACTCACTGGTTCCAACCTCTCACTGGATTAACAGCAGAAAAGCACGATTCATTTTTAAGTTTTGATTTTAAAACTGAAACCTTTATTGAAAAGTTTAATGCTTCTCAATTAATCATGTCTGAGCCCGACGCATCTAGTTTTCCCTCAGGTGGAACTCGTAGCACCTTTGAGGCGCGTGGTTACACAGCATGGGATCTTTCCTCTCCGATGTTTATTGTAGAAAACGCAGGCGCAAAAATTCTATGCATCCCAAGTGTATTTGTAAGTTACACAGGAAACTCCCTCGACACAAAAACTTCACTTCTTAAATCAATGAATGCACTTAGTGCGGCTGCATGTGATTTCCTAACAGCCATCGGTGAGAAAAAACCTGACTCTGTTACAACGACTATTGGAGCTGAACAAGAATACTTCCTCATTGATCGCGCATACTATAAATCTCGCCCCGACCTCGTTATGTCTGGTCGCACACTCCAAGGAGCCTCTATGGCTCGTGGCCAACAACTTGAGGATCACTATTTTGGTAGCATCCCAGCTCGCGTTCAAGCATTCATGGCCGACTTCGACCGAGAACTCTACAAGCTAGGAATTCCAGCTAAAACAAGACACAACGAAGTAGCTCCCGGCCAATTTGAAATTGCTCCTATTTTTGAAGTTGCAAACGTTGCGAGTGATCACAACATGCTTTTAATGGAAGTACTTCGTCGTACCTCTCAAGAACATGGTTTCGAATGCCTTCTTCACGAGAAACCTTTTGCAGGCATTAACGGCTCCGGAAAACACAACAACTGGTCGATTGCTACAAGTAACGGAGAAAACCTATTGGAACCCGGCAACACCCCTCATGAGAATTTCCGCTTCCTAGCTGTTCTTTCTGTCGTTCTTAAAGCAGTTTACGATCATCAAATTGCCCTTAGAGGAAGTATCGCTAGCCATGGCAACGATCACCGTCTTGGCGCCAATGAAGCACCTCCTGCAATTATTTCTGTTTTTGTAGGATCACTTCTTACACAAATTCTAGAAAAGATAGAAAAAGGAGAAGACCTTTCAAAAGTTGCTGCTGAAAAAGCCATGATCAACTTTGGTCTCAACCAACTGCCCAACCTACCCAAAGACAACACGGACAGAAATAGAACCTCTCCCTTTGCCTTTACTGGAAACAAATTTGAGTTCAGAGCAGTAGGCTCTTCTCAAAACGTTTCATTCCCCATCACCATCCTCAACACTGCAGTTACTCAGACCTTTAAAGAATTTATAACTCGCCTTAAAAACAAGGCCGCAAGTGCTGCATCTAAAGAGAGTGCTGTTCTAGAAGTCGCTAAAGAATTTATTGTTGAATCTAAAAATATTCGATTCGAAGGAAACGGCTACGGAGAAGAATGGAAGAAAGAAGCTCACAAACGAGGATTGAGTGAACTTCTCACGACTCCCGATTCTCTTAAAGCGATGGAAGATAAAAAGAACTCTGCATTCCTCATGGAAGCCGGAGTCTTTACGGGTGAAGAACTGCACTCTGTATTGCACGTCAACTATGAGCGTTACTCTAAGAAACTTGGCATTGAAGCTAAAACGCTTCTTCAAATGACCCAGCAGTATATCTTGCCTGCTGCATTTGAAGCACAAAATGAATTTGCTCGTTCAATTAAGGCAGTCGAAAGTTTAGGAGAAGCTACCTCTAGCCTCTCAACTCAACGACAATACCTGAGATCTCTTCTAGAGCTCATTGATGGTACCTTTAAAAAGACGAAAACCCTTACGACTAGCATTGAAGAAGCTGAAAAAACAGCAGAGGGTTATGAGCAAGCACATGTATACGCATCCAAAGTGCTTCCTGAAATGACCGAGCTTCGCGACATCTTAGACAAAATCGAAGATATCGTTCCCGATCAACTTTGGCCTCTGCCCAAGTATCAAGAAATGCTCTTTACTCGATAGCCGATAAGACAATTATACCAAAAAAAGGCCCGGTCTCCCTTAAGTGAGAGATCGGGCCTTTTTCTTTTTTTAAAATCAAAATAAAAAAAACAGACCTAAAAAGCGCCCCAAGGTTGCTTGCCTTCGATGTAATAAGAAGGGCAAATAAAACGCAACGCTTTTGCAAAACTTTGAGCCTTTGCTAACTCTTCCTGTGAGCGTTTGAGTTCAGGGCCAAGAGCTTCCTTTGCTACTTCTGCAGCAAAAGCTTCGCCGTATGCTTTTCGCTCAACTTCTGTTTTAAACAACTCACGAAGAGTTGATAGTTCTCCCGGATCAAGCCAGATCCCAGCGCAAGTAGGACAGGTATCAATTTGAATGGATCGCTTTGGAGAATAGTAGTGCCTCATCAAAACACTCGACGAACACTTAGGACAATGAATGCGTTGGTCGTAATCAATACCCTTGGGTTGATATTCACTTAAAATATCAACGAGCTTATCCCCTGCTGCTTCGTTTGCTTCATCTATTTTTTTAATCTCTTGATTATCAAGCCACACGCCCCCACAGGCTTCTGAAATATCTAACTTAATTCCGTCGAGAGTAATTTCTTTCATGAGGGTTTGAGTTCTTGGACACTTTAAAGCCATTTATTTATGTTACCTAAAAAAAACTAAATGAGCGCAAATCGAAAGAAGCTCTTTTGACTCTTAAGAATTATTGAGACCTGTCAAAAAAACACGAAAAACCATCACTTTAAGACACTCAGATCCTTGATTCGCAGCACACTTAGACCCTAGCATGTAGGTATGAGACGCTTACTGTGCGCTGCTCTTTTGACATGTTTTATTCCGCTTAATCTTCACGCGCAAGCTGACGATATAGAAGTTGATGATCCTGTTTATTTGGATGGATATGTCGGGCTTGGCGGAGCGTTTTTGCAACAACTATCTGCTGAAGAAGAAGGCACCCGGCAAATTATAAGAGTTGAATTCGCAAGAATTCGAAAATGGATATCGCTCGATGCTCGCGTGGGACTTGGACAAAACTACAGCGACTTTGGCGGTCTCTTTCGCGTTTATAAACATTGGAAATTTAATAAAGAATCTTCAACTGGGATTAGCTTTGGCGCAGGCGTTGGAGCGATGTATTCCCAAGGTGCCACTCCTGTCTCTGGTCTGGACAGACAACCCTTTATTGATGCTATAGGAGCACCCTTCATTCGATACATTTGGGATTGGGGCAACGGAATGGGGCTTGGTATTGATCTTGAATATCAACTCGTACCTCTTCGTATGTTTACCGAAGACACCGATACCGACAATGTTGAAGATGATCAAAACCTAAGACAACGTATTATGTTAGGCGTAAGTCTTTTGTTTGAAGTGGGCTAAAAATCAATCAAACAAGAAACAAAAAATTAATATCTACTTTTTAAGACAGAAGAAGTCTTTTCCTTAAGAACATCATAGTGTTGATGACCATCTGCGACCAAGAGAACGTGGCAACCTAAATCTTCAGCGACTTCAGCATCGTGAACCATATCTCCAATAATAAGTGTTTTTTGAGGATCAGGCGCATGCTCACGAAAAAGATCACGACCTCGCTCGCGCTTACAATCTGCCGTTTTACCCTTTAAGCCGTAGATTCCATGGAAATATTTTTTTAAATTTTTCTCATTTGCATATTCCACTAAATGAGACTCTGGTCCGGCACTCAAGATGAATTGCCTTTTGCCAGCACCTCTCACCTTCTCAAGGAGAAGCTCAGTGCCTTCAAACAAAGTTACAGCTTTAATTTCTTCTTCGTAAAACTCAAACCACTGATGAGAGAGCTCTTCAAAATTAGAAAGAGTAAAATCAAACCCTAAGCGTCGATAGTATTCTTGGACAGGCATCGTGAATAGTTTTTTCGTTCTTCTATGTCCAAGCGAGAGCTATAGCCAATTTTGTCGAACAACCTGCACTCAGCCTTCGAGCCGCTTGGTAATCATTAGAAGTGTACCGTTCAATCCCAAATAATTGTTTCGTGGTTTTGTATGCAATCCCAAAGAAGCATTCTTAACCGTTGGCTGCCTTAGGAACTTTTGTATATTTAATAACGCATCAACGGGCACCCGTCTGCAGCTGCTTTAATTGCAGCAGCATCATCAAAGTGCGTTTTCTCTAACGATACAGGTATCTGCTTGAACCCAAAATACCAAGGGTGCTTCAGCTTCGCAGGCATCACACACAATGCAACCTGGCTCGATCCAAACCTTTGTTACGTCAAAATTAACCGCTTCTCGCACAGCCGGAGCTCCACCATGGGCAGCCGCTTTCTTGGGAGCTGCATCTTCTTCTGTTTCAACAGCTTTTCTCCAGGGAAACACTCTTGTTTGCACACTCCAAGAGTCAGGCTCTTTATCTGTAACAAGTTCCATCCCCTCAGGGAGCTGAACTTCTTTAGCAATAGAAGCTAAAAGTTTTTTCTTAGTAATTTTAAAACGGCGAGTCTCACCATCAATGGTTTCAACCTCGACGTTAATCGCTGACATTTGCAATGCGCGAGCCTGACCCTCAAGACCAGAATCCGTAAGGGCTTGCATGTCCTTTTCAGGAAGCTTGAGCGCAAGAGCAAAAGATTTTCTCTTAGAAGAAGAATCCTCAAAGGTAAATGATTGCGCTACTGAGCGACCGCCAGGAACCAACTCAGTCATTTCGAGCTTAATACGAGTAATTTTGATATCGAAACTTTCGTTATCCCAAGTAACCATTAAGGAAAGCGGTTGTTCTGCTGTTTTTACAAATTTAACATTCAAGGCACCCCAAAAGTTACTCAAAATTCGAATAACAAAATAAAGTGTAAGTGGGCCGCCCAAAATAAGGAACACGACCAATACCGACAGCAACAAATTACCCATAGAAATTGTATAACTTGAGATGCCTCAAGACTCTAGATCCTTTTTCGTTCCCATGGCCTTATCATAGGCCCGTATAAGGTCATCGACCTCAAGATGAGTGTACTTTTCAGTTGTCGACAACTGACTGTGGCCCAATAGCTTTTGAATATGAGGGAGCTTAGCCCCCCGTCTTAAAAGATGGCTCGCCAAAGCATGTCTCAATAGGTGTGGGTGCAGCGCGTCGTATTTCTCATTTAAGCCAGAGTCTCGCCCCCACTGAAAAACCCACTCGCGCGCTGTGGAATAGGGAATACTCCCTTGATGCCAAAGACCAGGGCTCCTCTGTTTTGATCTTAAAAGAACCACCGCTCCGTGAGCCAAAGGCACCTCTCTCCACTTAGAGCCCTTACCTAAGACCCTAATCTTAGATTTTATTAAATCGATATGCTCCCACTCAAGCCCCAAGGCCTCAGACACCCGCAAAGCACTGCCATAGAGCAGATAAAAAAGTATTTGCTCATCCACCGGGCGTGATTCAACAGTTTCCAACAAAAGGCCCAGATCCTCTTCTGCAAAAACCCTGATTTTCTTTTGCGTAACTTTAGGACTTTTTAAAAGCCAGGTAGAACTTGCATTGTTTTCTAATCGCATCCAACGTCCCAAAGATCTTAAAACAGATACGTGAAGAGATTGAGTTGAAGCTGATATTTTCTGCGCTCGAGAGCGTAAAAAACTTCGAGCATTTTCTTCTGAGGGCTCATCCCCAGAAAGATACTTTTCAAAGTCATTTAAAATTTGCGAGTAAATTTCACGCGTGCGAGTTGAACGTTTTTTAGAAAATTCTAAATATTCCAAGAAATCATAAAAATCTTGTCGCACACCCTCTTATCGGAAACTTTCAAAAGGCGCCAGGCACCTTTTTGACGGGCGCTCTTTAGCTAAAAGTCGTAGGAAACAACCTCGCCTGTTGCGAGTTCTCGTTTGAGGATTTGCTCTGGAGTGAGCTTTTCAATTTCCATAACGATGCTGCGAAGACTGTTGCCATGAGCAACAACCAAGACATCTTTTCCAGCTTTTAAATCTGGAAGTATAACTTCTCTAAAATAAGGAAGAGTGCGAGCTGCTGTATCTTTCAAACTTTCACCACCTGGAGGAGGCACATCAAAACTTCTTCTCCAGACATGCACTTGATCAGCACCGAATTTTTCAGCTGTTTCTTGTTTATTGAGCCCGCTCAAATCACCATAATCACGTTCGTTGAGTGCCTTATCTTTGATGATTGGAACATTTTTTAATTCAAGAACTTCTAAAATAATATCGAGAGTTTTTTGCGCTCTCTGCAAGGCAGAGGTGTAAGCCACCTGAGGAATAAACCCCAAAGTTTTTAACGACAAGCCACTTTTTTTAGCCTCAGCTTCGCCCAGCTCTGTGAGTGGAACATCAATCCAGCCTGTAAAAAGATTCTTTAAATTATACTCAGATTGACCATGACGAATGAGAACAAGTTTAGCCATAGCTAGGTGATAATCTCACTTCTAAGATTTCACAACTTTAGAATTCATTCCCTCTAAGGTCTGCGTCGTTGAGTAGCCATCTACAAAGGGGATGATCGCAGCCTCTGCGCCAACACTTTTAATGACAGCATACTCCGGGAGCTTTTCTGCAACATAATCTCCACCTTTTGCGTGAATGTTAGGTCGTAGCTTTTGAATAAATTCAACAGGCGTGTCTTCATCAAAAATAAATACGAAATCAACGCTCTTCAAAGCCGCCAAAACAAAAGCACGATCTTCTGCTTTGTTTACAGGACGACCTTCACCTTTTAACTTTTGAACACTTCTATCAGAGTTAATCCCTACAACTAAAACATCGCCAAGCTTTTGCGCTGCACTCAAATAAGTCACATGCCCTTTATGTAAAATATCAAAACACCCATTAGTGCTTACAATTACCTTGCCTTCAGCTTTTAATTTTTCGATCTCTTTTACAACTTCTTCCAATGTTCCAAGCATAACTTCTTTTCCTTACTCTCGACTTAGCTCTTTCCAGCATAGCGAATAAGCTGCGACAACTGCCGTGGGCACCCTCAACACATGAGGCCCTAGAGAAAAAGTTGTCGCAATTTCTTTCATCGTAGATCTCTCCTCATCGCTCCAACCTCCCTCGGGCCCAATAAATATAGCAAGGTCGCTTTGTTCTGTTTTTTTAAGTTCAGCTCCCCTTAAAGAACCCCACTGAGTATCAGCTGATGACTCATCAGCAAAAACTTTTAAAAAGGAAGTTGCATCTTCTAAGGCCTTTTCAAAAGGGATTATACTTTCATTCATCGTTGGTGCCCAAAGTCGGCCACATTGCTTACATGCAGAATACATGATCCGCTTAAGTCGAGCATAAGACAATGAGCGATCCTTGGGAACCTGTACTCTTTGCGAGCGAAAAAGATGAATCTCGTCGTAACCAATTTCAGTGGCCTGCTCCACCGCTTGCTCCAAAGCAGCGTCAGAGGGAGGCGCTAAAAAAAGATGTGTCTTAAGCGCTGGCTTCTCTTGGCTAATATTTTTTGAATGTTCTAAAATCAAGGGCTTGTAGTCTTTCACAATGTAAACTGCTGCTTTTCCCTCTAAATTTAAAAAAGCAACTTCATCCCCTCGATCAGCCCTTAGCGCTTTAAGGTGTTTTTGATTATCAACACTCAACCGTGCACCCTCAAGCTGAGGGGGTATTTCCGCAAAGCTTAGTCCTGGATCAATCAAATAAATCACTTCAAAACCTGCCCCTTGGCTTCTTTTTTTGCTTTCAGCAATAAAGCATCCGCATTCGCAACCAATTCACGTTCTGACTTCGCAGGAGGCACTGAGGCCAAGCCTCCACTTAAGGAGATACCCGTTTGCTCTTGAATTTTATCTCTCAGCCTTAAGGCAACCACATGTGCGCCATCTGCATCAATCTCAGGGAGAACCAAAGCAAACTCATCGCCCCCATAACGAGCGACGACATCCATTTGCCTCGTTTCTTTTACAAAAAGCTCTGCAATAAACTTCAATGCTTGATCTCCCTCAAGGTGACCCTTTTGATCATTAATAGATTTAAATAAATCAACATCAAAAATAACGACAGACAAAGGACGCGCAAAACGATGCGCTCGACTAAACTCTGCTCTCAAACGATCCCAAAAATAGCGTTGATTTGCTACTCCCGTGAGAGAATCTGTAAGCGCCAATTTCCGAAGCTTTTCGTTTTCTTGTTCCATGACTGTTTCAAAAATTGCATTTTCAACAACTTCAATCATTTCATCAGGCAAAAATGGCTTAGCAAGAACTCTATGTACTTTTGCTTGATTCCAAAGCTCTTCGTTCTTCATCAAATCAGAAAAAGCTGTGACCAGAACTCGTTTCGCTTTAGGCGCAAACTCTATACTTTTCTTTAAAAATTCAACGCCATTCATTTCGGGCATTTGGTAGTCGCTCAAAATAACGTCGAAGTTTTTTTTACTTAAAAGTTTTAACGCCTCAAGAGGATTTTCAGCGCTCTCCAAATGATAATCTTTAAGAATTCCCTTAATAAGTAAAAGAGTGTCGGGATCGTCATCAACCACAAGAACCCATTTTGTTGACTCGATCTCTGTGGATGTGTCCATAAAGGCATTCATTCTTGCTTAGTATACTTATGAGATCGCAAAAGATCACGCCAGAAACCGTCAGACGACTGCTCTATACCTAAAGCTTTCGAGCAGATGAGCTCCTTATAGCTCCAATAGAGCGGGATTAAGTATGCCTTCTCGTAGATACGGCGTTCCATGTTGTTTAAAATAGCCCTTAGCTCAACAGAATTCTCGTGTGTCGCATAAGAAGCAAACGCAAAATCAAGCTCTGAATCACTCACATCAAGTCGATTTCCCCTTGAGTGCAACAAAGCCCCCAAGTTCAAAGCATGACTTGTATCCACATAAAACAAATAAGCATCAAAGTTCTTTGCGTTTAAGCGCTTCATAAAAGAAACAAATTCCAAAGGCCGCATCTTTAGCGAAACACCGTAAGGCTTTAAAACACCGGCTATAAATTTTAAAAAGTTTATCTGCGTTTCGTCTGCAACTACACTTACCTCGACACTAAAGGGAGCAATCTTCGTAATAGCTTGAGGCAAAGACAAAGCGTTTTCTGAATTTCTAAAAATCTTGGTAGTACTCTCGACCTGAGTTCCCCAAAACTTCTCAACGGCCTTTTCCTTATAAAGAATTTCCCTCACGTACTCGCGTTGCTTTAAAGAAAATTTTTCTTGCTTTAAAACCATGTAACTCAGCAACTGACTTGGATTACGATAAATTTTTACAGCCCCTTCCCTCGACTCAAAAGCCTTTAATCGAAGCTGAGAAAAGCCCTCCATTAAAAAATCCACATTACCCGATAAGAGGGCCAAGTCCCTTAGCCATGGATCGCGCAAGGCCCTAAACAAAATCCGTTCATAATGTGCCTTCTTGGAGTAATGGGGATTGGGGACCAAAACTAAATCTTTATCTGTCTTAGATCTCACGACATAAGGACCACTGCCTATAGGTGCCTTATCCTTAAGAGTTGTGGCCTCATAAACTCGCACGATATATCCCATTCGATAGAGAAGTTGCGGGAAAGGCTCTTTTGTTTCTATAAGAAGGGTCTGCCCCTTACATTTGACAGACGAAATTTCGCCAAGCCTAGCTCTTACGGGGCGGGGCGAAAAACGTGCCTCTTCTATATTCGCTCGCACATCTTCGCAACTGAGCTTTTTACCATTTGAGAACACAGATTCCCGCAACTCAAAAGACCACAAACGCCCCACTCGCTTAAACTTTTTAACGAGATCAGGCTCCAAGCTCGCATCTGGCTTTAAATAAAAGAGCCCCTCGGTTAAAAGCTCAGAAAGAGCAAAGGCATTTTTATCAACCGAACGCGTAATATTGTAATCCTTAATTTCGTTTTCGATACCAAAAATGAGCTCTGTCGCCACGCAGGGCGAACTCAGAACAGAGAAGAGCAAAACTGAGACAGCTAGCATTAAAGTATGTTTTAATGGCTTCAATGAGTAGAGCATTTGCATTCTTGTTGAGTCTCACGGCTGTTTTCCTGCATGCAGCGAGCCCTGTCTACAAAGAAGTCCTCAGGAAGCGCCTCGATTACATATTTAAAGACGACAAGCTAAAAAAAACTAAAATAAGCGTTTCGGTACATTCTCTCAGTCGCGACGAAAGCCTTTACGAATTTAATTCAAACGAAGCACTGTCCCCTGCATCCGCCATAAAGATACTCACAAGCTACGTAGCTCTGAAAAAGCTTGGAAATGAGTTTACTTTTAAAACCCAAGTTTTAACAACGGGCAGAATTAGCAACGGTGTTCTCAAGGGAGACCTCTACCTTAAAGGAGGCGGAGACCCCGCTCTTGTCACGGAACGCCTCTATCTTTTAGCCGAAGATTTACGCCGTTATGACTTTAATAAAATTGAAGGCAACATTATCGTGGATGAATCCATTTTTTCTACAAAGGGTGACGAAGCTAGAGTCATAGACAATGCTCTCGATAGACCCTACAACGCTCCCGTCAATGGGCTCTCTTTTAACTACAACACTACGACTGTTTATTTTCGTCCCGGCTTTAAACTTGGAGATCGCGTAAGAGTTTACCCCGAACCCGATACGGGTTTTCTAGAGGTTGTTAATCGTGCAAAAACTGTTACTGGAACTTCAAATAAAATTCGTGCTTCACGACAAAAAATAAAAGGTAAAGAGGTCCTAGTTGTTGATGGCACGCTAGGCATTAAAGGCGGAGAGCAACGAAGTTACTTCAACATTAGCCAGGGCGCTCTCTATGCAGGTCACGCACTAAAACTTTTACTCAAGCAACAAGGCGTAAGCCTAACAGGTGGAATAAAAGAAGGCGTAACCCCTTCTTCGGCTAAAAAAATTCTTGAATTCAACAGTCTCCAGTTGCGTGAACTTGTTATTTTAATGAACAAGTTTTCAAATAATTATATGGCCGATACTCTTGTTAAAATGCTCGGTCTTCACTCAAGAGGTGCACCCGGAACACTCAAAAAAGGACTTGAGGTTATTCGCGAAGAAGCCACCCTAATGGGCGTCAACAGAAACGGATTTCACATCAGTTCTGGTTCGGGATTATCACGCGACAACCGTATGAGCGCCGACCAATTTACTCACGTTTTTAGAGATGCTTTTAACAATTTTGAAGTTTTTCCTGAGCTAATTTCATCCCTTCCCATAGCCGCCGTCGATGGAACTCTCAGAAAGAGAATGAAGGATAGTGCAGCTGCTCGAAGGCTCAGAGGAAAAACTGGAACTATTTTTGGCGTTTCTTCTCTTGTCGGAGTAGTACAAGGTAAAGGCGGAGAGTTACTCGCCTACGCTGTTTTGTTAAACGACAGCTCTGCAGAACCTGGCTCACTTAAGCCCTGGCAAAATTATTTAGGTCAGGCGCTCTCGGATTTTAGCCGTCAGGCAAACCCTGGCGAAGGAGATGTTAAGTAATGAATAAATTTTCATGGTCACCCCTTGGAGGCCTTGGCGAAGTGGGAATGAATTGCATGGTCTTCAAATTTGGAGATCAAATTGTTCCCGTAGATGCAGGTGTACTTTTTGCCGACCCCAACAACTACGGAGTAGATGCCGTTTACCCCGACTACCGAAAGCTTCTTCAGCAAGGAGTAAAGACTTGGCTCATTACCCACGGTCATGAAGACCACGTAGGAGCAGCAGCTGCAGTTTTTCATCTTTGCAGACAAATGGAGATAGAGCCTCCTCAATTCTACGCACCCCCTTTGGCGCACTCACTTATCAACCAAAAACTTAGCGACTCACGATACTCCGGACTCCAAAAATATAAAGAATACGTGCATCTGGTAGAACCTGGAACTGAACTCAATTTTGGCGAACTCAATGTTAAATTTATTGAAATCAGACATAGTACACCCACAAGTTGCTCACTTGCCTTTAAGTGGCGAGATCTTTGTGCACTTCACACGGCCGATTTTAAGCTCGACTACAATGAATTTGAAGACGGGCTAATTGCCGTTAAAGACTTTGATGTTTTTGATGGTAAGCGACCCGACCTGCTTTTTTTAGATAGCACAAACGCTGACAGAAGCGGACAAAGTATTTCTGAAGCGGACATCAAAGAACATCTTGAAGAAGTAATTAAAACAACTCCTGGTCGTCTTTTTGTAACCTTGTTTTCTTCAAATGTTTATCGGATTGCACTCATTGCCTCTTTAGCAGAAAAGAATGATCGCAAAGTTTGTCTTGCCGGTCGAGCCATGCGCCAAACGTATCATGCGGCTCGTTCGCTTGGTATTTTTGAAAAGTGCCCTCCCTTCTCGGAGTCAACCTTCATTGAGCCCGAAGAAAGCGTAAACCTAGATCCTAAAAAAGTTCTCATTATATGCAGTGGCTCCCAAGGCGAATTCCGAAGTGTTCTTTCAAAAATTGCCTCGGCAAATCACCCCGTATTCCGTGCTACTGAAAATGATACCGTCTTGTTTAGCAGTAAAATGATCCCCGGAAATGAGCGCACCATCATGCGACTCATCGACGGTCTTATGGGCCATAACGTTAAGGTCCTCTGGGGAGAAAAGGCAGAAGAAGAAATTGGCGGCCCCATCCATGCTAGCGGACATGGTCGCTCTGAAGAGCTCAAAGAGCTCGTTCGTTTTTTAAAACCTAAAAAAGTTATTCCCGTGCATGGAGCCCTTCACCAACTTAAAGCCACAGAAGCTCTTGTTCACGAAGTTTCCTCCGAACTTGATCTCAACATTGAAACAACAGTAACGCTCAACAACTCACGCTTAGAATTTGAGAAAAAAGAAGAGTGGGAACTTGTCGATCATTATTTTGAAAGCATTCCACAGGAAAAGTTTTTACGCTTTGAAAACTTCGACAGCCCCAGTCGCGATCCTTTTTTAAAAGCTCGCAAATTTGCAGCGGACGGTGGTTGCCTCTCCGTAGTCGTTCACTCACCAGGAAGAATAGACATAGAACTCAAAGGAATTTTGCCTGAAAATTATGTTTTTGCTGCAAACTACTCACATGAAAAACTTAACGGCGACTTACGCGCATGGATGAACAACAAGCTTAAAGGTCTAGAAAAAAACAATGAGTTTAAAAGCGGACGCTTTGATGGCATTAAAGCCGAATGCGAAGATGAAATGGCACGAATGGTTAGAAAAATAACCGGATCAAAACCACTCGTCTTTGTTCACTTTATCTAAAGAGTAAAAAATACAAGATGAAAGCACTTATCCAACGATGCCAAGGCGAAGTCTCAATCAAAGTAGAAAACACCGAAGGCACATCCATTCAAAGCTTCTCTGGCGTAGGACTCGTTGTGCTCTTAGGATGGCTAGAAAGCGACACACTCAACCCTAATCTAGATGCCGCAGAAGACTGGATTTTTAATCGCATTGAAGGCTTAAGAATTTTTGAAGACGCTCAAGGCAAAATGAATCTCTCACTTCAAGACTACTGTACCCAAAACAATATCGAAGGTGGCATTTTGTGGGTTTCTCAATTCACCCTCGCTGCCGAACTTGAATCAGGCTTTCGCCCGTCTTTTACCAAGGCCATGAATCCTACATTGGCAAAAAAAAGATTCGAAGACTTCACCTATAAAGTAAAAACCCTCTCGACCTCTCATAAAAACATATTTGGCGAATTTGGTGCCACGATGCACTTAAGCTTTACGAACTGGGGCCCTGTCACCATATTGCTTGAAAAGTAACTCGTCTTTCTTTAGCGAATCACTTCTGCATCATGAGTTTGTAAGTATAGCTGTTCAGGATGAAGCCTGCTTTTTTCAAACTTAAATTCAACAAGATCCTCGTGAATGACAGGAACACCTTGCTCGTCTTCATATTTCACAATGTATGTCTTTGTAAGGACTCCTGCCTTTTCAATCGCAGTATCAAACTCATATTCAATTAAGGTGGGATAAAGGTCTTTGATTTGCACTTCTACCGCTGCCTCAATTTCAAATTCCGAAAAATGAGCAACTTCTTTTTTAGAATCAAACTGGGCATTCACTGCTTCACCTTGTTCAAAGCTAAGATCTTGAAGACCAGTAATGGAGTCTCCGCTCTTCTTTGCCTCAATCTGATTGTCACCTAAGGGCTTAAAATTTTCTTCATAAAAAGCTTGGATTCCAGATTCATCATACGACACTTCGTTCTTCCAGAGCTCATAGATCATGAGATATTCCGTATCTGCCAACACGAGATAAGCGTCTGCTTTTTCGGCATAGTCTTTTTGAATTTGACGAATAGACTCTAGCTCAAGAGTCTCTGAAGAATTTCTTTTGAAAAATCTCAACTTAACAGCGCCACTTTTCCAATCAGCATCTGAATTAAACAAATCATAGGCTACGCCATTTTCTAAACGCGCAATCTCTCGAGTGAAAGGAATAGGAACGGCACTTTTACTGATGTTTTCTGGTACGGGATCACCCTCAGTTTGGGGGGCACGAGTGAAATAATCCCAATGCAAATTTGTATACGCTTTACCCATAGACGTTGCCTTAAGGGCATCGTATTTTTCTTTTGACTCATAAACGATAAGTGCAACTTCATCTGGAAGTGCAATGTCTTCTGCCTTATTAGGAAGCCCAGGGATGTAAGCAACGAGGCCCTTTCCTGCACCATTCTCCACTGTTGCTTCAACAAATACATCTTCAATTGCTTTATTAAAATCTTTAGTTGTGAGCTCAGGCTTTTTAAAGCCTCTCCAAAAACGATAGTAAGGTGCTGCCTCAGCAGTGAAAGCTCCTAAGAACAAAAGTGCTACAAGTATGTTTTTCATTATATTCCCTTTCCTGTCTTTACATGAATTAAGAACTTTTGCCTTGAATGTAAAATTAATAGCCCATATACCGCCCATAAGGATTATTTATGGTCGATTTCGACAGCCGAGAACTTCAATGCTTTTTACTTGTCTTGAAAGAACGCAACTTCTCTCGTGTTGCGAGTATTCTAGGCGTCACTCAACCCACTATCAGCCTGCAAATTTCAAGGCTTGAAACTAAACTTGGGGGCCGCCTCTTTGAACGCCTCCCCCAAGGACTACACCCCACAGCTTTAGCTCATGAGCTCGAAGGTGTTGCCCTAAAAATCATTGAAGCCATAGAGAGCTTTGACGAGGACCTCAAGGCTGATCAAAGCCTTCTCAAAGGCACAGTTCGCTATGCAATGCCGGAGAGCTGCCAATGGACACCCCACTACCGAGCCATTATGGCCAAAATTAAAGAGTTTCCGGACTTAAATTTTAAAATAGAGATTCTCCCCAATCATCTCATCAGTGAAAAACTTTTAAGTGCTGAAATAGACTTTGGTTTTATAGTGGGAGAAAAAAACCATCCCGAACTTCGTTTTGAAAAGTTTTCTGACGAAACCTATACGCTCGCAGCGAATGATATCGGAATCCTTAAAAACTTTACCAAATCCAAAGATCTCAGCTCGCTTAGAATAATTGCCTATCCAGGATGGGAACTCTTTTTCTCTTGTTGGTGCGAAGCCCAGGGACTGAGTAAAAAATTGAAGTCACTTCAGAGCACTCCCACAGTCAAAATTGGTTCTTTAGCAGGCGCCATTCATGCTCTCCAAGAGGGCGCAGGCGTTTGCGTGGTGCCCACACATTGCATAAGCAACGAACTGAAATCATCAAAGCTCTTTGAAATCAAAAAACAAAGCCCCGCTCAACATCCAGTTTATCTTGCAAGAAGACACGGAGTTAAACAACCTGCCCGAGTGACTCGCGTGATGGAGCTTCTTAAAGAAGCCAAAGCGACACTCGGTTAATGCGTTAGTACCCGCCACTACTTACTTAAATAGCTTTATAGCGCTCATAAGAAAATTTTATTTTACCTCTGTGACTATTACTATTATACCGCTCCCTCAGAAGAGGGGGTCTTCATGTTCAACAAAAGATATCTAAGTTTGTATTTATTTCTCATATTATTTTCCAATTTTTCCTACGCCTATACACCTGGAAAAACCTATAAAGTAACAATTCTCCACACCAATGACCATCACGGAGCTTTTTGGAAAAACAAAGACAACGAATACGGCATGGCGGCTAGAGCCACACTCATTAAAAAACTCAGGAGCGAAGTCGCAGCTGAAGGTGGTCATGTGATTTTACTGGATGGTGGCGACGTCAACACAGGCACTCCCGAATCAGAAATCTCAGACGCTGAAGCTGACTTTAGAGGCATGAGCCTTATGGGCTACGACGCAATGGCAATAGGCAATCATGAATTCGACAAGCCCCTCAATATTCTTCTAAAGCAGCAAAAAGAATGGGCCACCTTTCCCTTTCTTTCTGCAAATATCTATAACAAAAAAACCAAAACCCGTTTCTTTGAAGCCACAAAAACAATAAAGCTTGATGATCTCAACGTTGCACTCCTTGGATTAACGACTGAGCAAACTCCACAACAAAGTATTCGCTTTCCACATGATGAACTTGAAATTCGCTCACCTATTGTCGAAGCTTCAAAACTTGTTCCGAAAATAAGAAAAAATTCAGATGTGTTAATCGCTGTAACACACATGGGCCACTACCCAAACGCACAACACGGAAGCCGTGCCCCAGGGGATGTAAGCCTTGCTCGCAAAGTTAAAGGTATAGACCTAATTGTAGGAGGCCACACTCAACTACCACTTTTTACGGCTGATTACGAAAATGGCACTTACATTGTTCAAGCTGGCGAATGGGGCAAACACCTAGGACGAGTTGACCTCGAATTCAAAGACGGAAAAGTAACATTAGCCAACTACGAACTCATCCCCGTTAACTTAAAAAATCAAAAAATGAATCCTCAATTTTACTCAGAAGACAAAAATGCGCTTGCTCTTCTTAAACCCTTTAAAGACAAATCTTTAAAACTAACTTCACAAGTTGTGGGAAAACTAAATGGAAAACTTGAAGGGCATCGCTCAATAATTCGTAAAACAGAAACAAATCTTGGAAACTTTGTTACATTTCTTATGGCCCAAAGTACAGGAGCAGGCATTGCCATAACAGACTCAGGAGTTATACGTAATAGCCTCGAAGAGGGCACAATCACCTTTGGGGACATACTCTCTGTACACCCCCTATCATTTGGTCTGAGATACGCAACTGTGAACCTAAGTGGCAAAGAACTCTGGGACTACCTCTCTCAAGTCGCTCCGCTAACAGATGGCTCCTACCCCCAGTTTTATGGCATTAAAGTCATTTTACTCAACAATGTCCTCAACAAAGTTGAAATCAAAGACCCACAAAAGCAAACGTTTGCTCCGCTTTCACTCAACAAAAACTATAAGCTTGCGCTCACAGATTTCATTGCCGCAGGAGGCGACTCCTACCCGCGTATCGACAAACATCCTACCTACAAACTAAGCTCTCACATAGATTCTGAAGTGATGAAAGAATACTTTGAAAAGAACAAAGTTGTGCAAGCCTCAGCATTTGCTCCTATAGGAAACCTCGTAAAACTTAACGAAGCAGTGAACCCAAGCTTAGCACGCTAATTTACCAGTTTTGATCAACCGAGGAGTCTTTGATGCCGCTTATGCGAAGCGCTTGTTGATAAAAGAGATATCGTATCTGCCGACGAGCAGGCGATGAGGAACGCCACTCCACAGACTCTCTTTCATCTTTTAAGGATTTTATAATGGGTTCAGAAATTTTATTCTTCAAAGCAGCTTCGGCAAGAGCGTAAAGCTCAGATTCAGCAGAAGATGCGTCGTATTCTGAACGCCACTCAAGCACATCTAACACTGCTGCCACTCGCTCTTTTCTTGTCATGGGTAAGGAGGGAATTCTCACAGCGTTTTGAAGTATTTTCTCTTTACTCGCCTGAAGGTTTTCTAAAACTGAACCCGTATCTCCCTGGCCGTGATAAGTAGCATTTCGAATAAGATAAAGTAATTCATTCTGATCAATTTGTTTTTTTTCAGTAATCTTTTTACTGTTTTTAGTAAATTCTAAAGGATCTTGATCAATCAGGTATCGACGCAAATTATCTATGCGCGCAGAGAGGTTATCTTTTCCAAGTAACCAAAACTGGCGCGAAGCTCCGACACCAAAATAGAGAGTATCTTCAATCGGTGACTTCTGAATCCAATTAGAACGATATTTTGTATGAGAGATAAGGGGGACATTATCCAACCAAGTGGTATAGGGAAAATGGTCTCCTCCATTTGACCACATGAGATAATCTGTATCTTCATGGATAGACACAGAACCCTTGATTGAGTCGTCGTAGTAGCCTCCCAGATTGGCGCGCTGTGGGGGAATGCTCCCATCAATACGTCCATTACGAACGAGATAATTATGGCGTCCCTTGCGTCCTAAAAATGCGTATTTCTCACCCCGCACATGAAGCATGTCGACTATATCAAATTCAACAGAATTCCCCTGGGCATCATATGTCTTAACGGGAATCAGCATAGCGCGTTCGGGATCGAAAGTATAAAAATGAGAAATGAGATACCTATCAAGGTCGCAGGACTTTTCGTGAAGAGAATAATTTTCAACCTGAAAGTAGCGTCCCCACTGTTCAACAAGGGCATACGCTCCATCTTTTACGCGCACTCTTCTCCCGTTTTCTAAAACAAGTGGTTTATTATTAAAATAAAAATCTCTGCCTCTTCCATTGCTCTGATTCTCAAATCTATAACGCGGCCCTTCGTCGTGTAGGTCCTTTTTTACAGCTTCGGGGTTGAAAGCAACGAGCTTTTCATTCTCAAAATAATAGTATTCATATTTTTTAGTATCGACATTGTAGGCTGTGATTTTAGCTCGGAGTGGATTCTTCAGCATTTCCAAGTAAAGAGTGCTGTAATTTCCTGGGAGTAGCTCCTTCTCAAAATTTTCCGTTAAATGGTAAAGCCCTTTCGAGTCTTCTATAATAACTAAGAATCTTTTCTCATCGATAGGGTAGACTCGGCGTGACCCGGCAAACTTACCTACTGGGCCGAGTGAATAGGGAGCATTTGTTTTGGGGTCTATGTACTTTTTACCGTTTACTAAAAGATGAGAGCTTATAATAACGTCAGAACCTTTTTCATCAAAACGATCATCATGCCAAACTCCAAGGTGAACCTTACCCTTTTGCAAGCCAGTCATTAAGACATAGCGCACATGACGAAAGACTTGCTCATTAACCTGTGTTACATTTAATGAGTAATACCCGTTACTTGTAGTCACCTCACCACTCACTATGAGAGTCTCTCCTTTTTCATCAGCAAATTCTAAATAATGAATTTCATCAAAGGATAAAGGAGAGCGCACGCCGTCGCGAATGAGGTACTTTGTTTCACCTATAGCCACAACGAGCGCATAATGTTTGCCGTCGGGCGTAAGGGCTCCTGCGCAAATTTCCGTATAAGGGCTAGGGTCAAAATCTATTTTTTCAAAACTAAACCCGTTTTTAGCACCCAAATACAAAGAATCTCCGCCATTAATTAAATAAAAATCATTGTTACTGGCTACGACTTCAAGGAAGGCTTCGACCTTGGTGCTCTTTAAATGCTTTTCAGCTAAGTCCAAAAGTTTTTTGTAGTGATTTTTCGGGTCATCCGCATCGAACTTAATAACGGGCTCGATAAGAGCAAGAGCGTGCATGATTTCCACTGTAAACATGGCATTATCCACGTGGGGATCGTGCTTGGGTCGCGCTAAGAGAACAAGTGCGTATTTTAAAAGCTGATCGCGCGATTTCTTGTAACGCGCAATAAAATCTTGCTCATTTGCACTGAGTTTTGTTTTTGCAGAGAGCACATTAAAAACGCGGGCTGCTGCTTGAAAGGCCGAAATCATTTTAAGCTCTTCAGCGATCAATGCATTGCGAGTTTTCATCGACTCAAAGAGACGCTCAGCCGCTGTACTCTTGCTTGACTTACGCTGAAGTCGATATTCGTTTTCTTTTTTTGCATAGTCCTCAAGAGCTGCTTTTAACTTTGCTTTTTGTTCGGGCGTATACTCCCTTTCTCCTTCGGGATCGGCATACATAATCCAATCGAAGTCTTCAGGTGTGATTGGAGGTTCCACTGGAGGAGGAACCTCTTTTTCATCGGGTCTTTGGTCTTCTTTCATGGCACTTAACCACTCGAGTTCCGCCACTTCCCTGTGAATTTCATCCTCGGCTAAACGGTCTTGTTGTTCATGACTCAGGCCCCCACGTGGTGTTGGCTCGAGCCATAACCAGTGTCCTTTTTTTTCTGACCACACGCTCACCCATGCATGACGTTCTGCTCCGTTTAAAAAAGCATCGTTTTCGAAACGATTGTAAAACCCCGTGACCTTTCTTACGGGCACCTTATAGTAACGTGCGATGGCAATATAAAAGTCGCTCCAAAGATCGCAGTTAAGCCCCACACCGCGTAAATCGCTGGGAAAATTGAGATCCTCATCTTGATTCAATACACGCGCCATTTGATTGAAGCGATTTTGCGCGTCTGTACCCAGCTTGTTTAAAAAAGGAGTGATATCACGCGCGCCTTGCTCATTATTGTCCGTGTAAATCGCGCGCCGAAGAATAAAAGCTTCAATGGCGCGAGCGCGAGCTTCGGTGTCTGTCACTTTTGCTAAACGAAAGTCGAGCTCCTTTCGAATGAATTCAGGAATCTGCACCACAATTGGCTCAAGATCATAGGGTGTTGGAGCAGCCTCTGCCTCGGCAGGCTTAGCGAGCTTTCGTAAGATAAATGAAAAACGCGAACCCTTAAGACCAGTCCCTTTAATATACAAAATATAAGTACCAATAGAACCACGCTTCAGTTGAAACGATTTTGCATTATTATTTTCAAAGCGAAGAGAATCGGGATCGATGGCATAACCTTCGCGCACAGGTAAAGCAATTTTAGGATCTTTATCTTGATAAATAAAACCCTGCGCCTGTATAGGTAGAACTTCACTGGACGTGTCCCATTCGTAGGGCTTACGAATAAGCAGAAACTTCTCAGAGGCATCTAAGCGCCAAATTCCCTTAACCGTATCAAATCGATCAAAGAAAAAAGTGGCGTATTCACGCCCTTCATAAGGAATGATTTTAAAATAATTTTTATCATCTCTTGTCTCATCCATCCCTGACTTGCTTGTTGAATCGGGAGTTTCAGTGCGCTCAGGAACATTTTTGCTCTCATTTTCACTGGGCGACCAATCGGAGGCATCAGACTCCATTTCTTCAGCTTCAGGACTTTTACTTTGTCTTTGGAGCTCTTCGTTCTCTGCTTTCTTACGCTCACTCTGTGTTTGCTCTACTTGCTCAAGCTTGACGGTGAGTTCCTCAGTACGAGCTTTTATCTGCGGCGGCGTTATTTGCGGGTCAACTTTTGATCCCGGCGGGAGACTGGCCACCCTTAAGTCTCCTGCTCCTTCTTCTTCAGAAAAATCTGGGAATTCAATATCAAGAGTCAGGGCTGTATCAAATTCATTATCTTCCTCAAAGCTAAGATCAGCAATCTCCTCCTTCAACAAAACAAGCTCTGAATTGAGCTTAGGGAGTTCCTTGCGAGGTAGCACGGGGCTCTCAAGTTTATCAGCCGCTGAAGCCAGAAAATCATAAACAAAGCCTAAGTTTTCAGTAATCTCATTAAAGCTCTTACGGTTCAATTCATAGGGATTTTGTTTTAAAGCTAATTCAAAACTTTTAATAGCCTCCTGATAGGCGCCTTGATAATAAAAAATTCTGCCTTCTATATCATAGAGTGGAATAAGATTTTTTTTACGTGTGTCTTCAAAGAAGTAAGACTTGCCTTCTACTTGCTGTATAGCCTCTTGCACATTCAAAAGAGCCTCGTCGTATTTTTGTAACTGATAATACAACTGTGCAAGCGTGTAGAGAGCTTCTATACTGCTAGGATCTTCTTGAATTGCTTTTTTGTAGAGGAGCTCAGCTTCTTCGTAGCTTTTTTTAACATGCGCATTTTTTGCCAGATCGAGTGTACTAAGGGCAAAAAAACCTCCTGCATTCAGAGTGTGCGATAATATAAAAAGCAGCGTAAAAGTAAGTTTTTGTATCTTCATCAAGCACCCAAAGACACAACGCGTTATAGCCCAAGATTACTTTAATTGTCCAAAGAAATGCACCCGTTAGCGGAGTGAAATATGTTAGGGCAATCCAAGGCCCAATAAAAAAATAACCTTTAATAACAGAAGTTTAACGGTACTTGGATCTCTAAGTAATACAGAAAAAACGTTAGGAAAAAAGAATTAGTAGGGGGAACTTTCGCGCTTTTTAAGAATTGGGGCATCCAAAAGAGGTATCTGCAACTTCTGCATAACTTCAACAAACTCAGTGTCTTGCTTGCCCACAACAAATGAAGAAAAAAGTACTCTATTTTTGTCGTATATCTCTGCATTAACCTCAACAACCTTGCCTCCACTTCGCTTTCTCTCAAAGCTATAGGCTCCTACATCTAGAATCTTTATATATTTTCTTGAAAAAAGTGTTTTGTATGAGCAAAAGGTTATTCCCGAGTAAGTTACATAAAACTCAAAGAAATAATAATTTAAAAAGCTGAGTAAGCTGAATGCAGAACCCGCATAAAGCATAAACTCCGGATGCTTTAATCCCATAGTCAATGCAAGATGATAGGCGCCTAAGGTAAAAGCAAAACAAACAACAGGAAAAGATACCGAGTTCTGTGCTTTAAAAAGAAAAACACTTGCCATATAACTTCATCTACTTCGCTTTTTCTTCTTGAAGCTTAAATTCAGGCACTTTTTGCTTGCCGTCTCGAACAATAGACATTGTTTTTAAAATGCCACGTGCTTGTAAAAACATATAATCATTTTCTAAACCAGCAGCGATTCTCGTTTGCGCACTTATGACAGGTGGAGCTGATTTACTACTCTCAGCTTCATTTTCAAAATGTCCTTCAAGATCTTTCTCACGAATAGTTTTGTTTTGTTCACGTATTGCTTTTAAAGTTTTCTCATCAACATAATCCAAAGGCACATCAGGCTCGATCCCTTTTGCCTGAATAGATCGACCAGAGGGCGTGTAATAGCGCGCAACAGTAAGTTTTAATCCTGCATCGTTACTCAACGGGATGACTGACTGAACAGAGCCTTTACCAAAAGTTCTTTGTCCTGCAATAATTCCACGCCCATAATCCTGCAGAGCACCTGCTACAATTTCACTTGCCGAGGCAGAGCTACCATCAACCAAAACAACTAGTGGGAGTTTTGTAAGACGTCTTCCACGTAAAGCACTCTCAACTTCCTTTTTGCTTTTATCTCTAGAAATTGTATAAACAATGGGCCCCTCATCGATAAATAAATTTGCAACTCGAATTCCTTGATCTAAAAGTCCACCAGGGTTACCCCTTAAATCCAGAACAAGTCCGTGTATGGTTTTTTTCTCCTGAAGTTTATCTATAGCTTTAGCCACATCTTTCGCAGTGAGTTCGCCAAAAGAGTTAATTCTTATGTAACCCGTATCATCATGAAAAAGAGTACTTTTTACCGTTGAGATCTTAATAACAGAGCGCTTCACTTTAATATCAATAAAATTGGGATTGGAATCTCTTTTAATCGTGAGTACTACATTTGAACCAGGCTTTCCCTTAAGAACAACAGCCGCATCAGGAATAGACATTTGTCGTGTAATCTTGCCATTTATTTTAACAATTTTATCTCCCGCCAAGACTCCCGCCTTAAAAGCGGGGCTATCCTCGATAGGAGCAATAACTGTTAACACTTTATCCTGATAACCTAACTCAATGCCCACGCCACCAAACTGGCCCGAGGTATCTTCACGAAAATCCTTATACATTCGAGGAGGCATATATGCTGAATGTGGATCAAGTGTATGCAGCATTCCCTTCACCGCGCCTGTAATAAGTTCCTTGGAGTCTACTTGGTCTACATAGTTTTCATCGATGTAATGAAGCACTCGAGCAAAAATTTCGAGCTCTCTGTAAGGTGCCATGTCTTTCTTTTCAGCTTCTTTCGCAAGAAGCTGAGAGCAACAAACACATACCAAAAAACCAGCCAAACCCTTCGATGCAAAATTCATTTTTATAGTTTAACTGCTAATTAGAACCGAGCTTTACGTCAGAATCTTGACCAATAAGATCTTCAGGATTTACAGACTCAGTGCCTCTTCTGGCTTCAAAATAAAAACGCTCTAGAGCAAATCCAAGAGGCGCCCCCTCTGGCACTTTCATGCCTGTCTTAAGTGACTTTAGAGAAGATACGTCAAGATTTCCATAAAGCGTAAGGTCTCTTGAGTTATGTTTTATGCCAACTACATATCCACGTCCCTCTACATACTCAGAGAAAACTATTTCGCCTGATGCACAGGAACGCACAAGAGTACCAAATGTATTCCCCCACCAAACACCTTGGGTTTTTGCGGAGCTTTTTCCAAGACTTGGATTGATATAATCTCCGTAGGAGTAAAGCTTTTCAAAGGTATTGTTTTGGTCTTCCATCTTTAATGGAAAAAAATTACATTTGAATGTTCCTGCAACAGGTTTTTTTCCCAAACTCTCTAGGGGCAACAAAGATTGTGCAATTGTATAATCACTTGTGAGATAAGTTTTCTGCTTTTTAAGATGCTCAAGCTGCTTGGCTTTCATTTTTATAGCGGAACTTAGAAAGTCTTTTAATTTTTTTCTTATTTTAGAATTATCTGCAGATATTAATCTGTCTGGGCTTTTTTCTGGCGCCAACTCAACACGCGCTAATTTCATTAAGAGACTATCTATTTCTTTTTGAGTGCTTAAAATTTCAGACTGAAGCTCTCCGCTTAAATCTGCTAAGTGCGTTATGTAGCTAGGAGAATCAATATGAGTTGAAGGATCAACAGCTGCTTGCGCATAAAAAGTAGCTCCAACTAAGAAGAACGTGGTCCCGAAGAGGCGACAAGTGGCCAAGTTAAAAAGGCTCCTACGACCGAAGCAAAAACCCCTAAGCTTAAAATTTTCCACAACGCGTTCCACGATAATTCCTGTATTGGAGTTATTTTATCAAAAAGAACTTCGGAAAGGGGAGGTAATCCGTATTTCAAAAAGAGCACTGTGATAAAAAGCCCCATAAGCGAGCCGACAAGGCCCATAATGCAGCTCTCAACCAATAATGGTGCAAAAATCCATCTCTTCGAAGCTCCCATAAGAGTCAAAGTTTCGACATCATCTCTTGAAGCTTCAAACGCAATACGTGTGATGTGACTCACTAATAAAATAACAACTACAAAAACAACAAGAAACAAAAGATTCGACCAGCTACTCAAAGTTCCAGCGGTACCTTTGCTCATATCGCCGCTCCAAAGATCTCCACCTAGATCAATATCAATAACACCTTCCCAATTACGAATGCTATCAATAGAAGACTGTAACTCTTTATCCGTAACAGAGTTTTTCATTTTCACTCGCCATGTTGTGGGCAAACTTTTATCACCCAAGTTACTCGTAAGAGATTCTCCAAATCGATCTTTTAAAATCTTAATAGAATCAGAAGAAGCCACCAGAGTGAGTTCTCCTACCCATGGAAAAGAGCGAAGAGATTTTTCAATAGCATCAGCTTTTTCCTGAGGTAAAGAAGAATCCACAAAAACACTCATTTCACCTTCGGCCGCACCTTTAGAAGCGTGAAGCAATTTTAAATTATCTGAAAGCGCCCAAAAACCCCCCAATAACCCCAAACAAAAAGCAATGGCGACAAGGGTAAGAAAATTTGAAAACGGACGACTTCTAAAATGGTTCCATACAACTCTTAAAATCATAGTCACGGCTGACTCCAAAACTCTGGAACTTTAAAACGTTGATCATTTGCAGGCATGGAGTCTGCAGGTAAGCGCCCAGAAACGAGCTCCAGTACTCGCCCTCCAAAGTCCCTCACCAAGCTCATATCGTGAGTTGCAAATAATACTGTTGACCCTCGAGCACGTAGCTCTCGAAGCATTCTTACGAGTTGACGACTTGTAGGTGGATCTAAATTCCCTGTGGGCTCATCGGCTAAAATCAACTTTGGTGCACCCACAAGCGCTCTAGCAATTGCCACGCGTTGCTTTTCTCCACCACTGAGAGTTGGCACCGAAGAATTCACGATATGTGTTAAATCCATAATGCGAACAATTTCTTCTATTCTCTTTTTGCGAGCATCACTCGAAAGTCCCTTCCAAATAAGTGGAAGTTCTATATTTTGCCGCACATTGAGCGAAAGCATAAGTCGATGGTCTTGAAGAATAATCCCCAAATTGCGCCGTAATTTTCTTCGCGCAGAGTCACCCATTTTATTAAGTGGCTTGCCAAGCACAAAAACTTCACCCTTAGTGGGCCGAGCTAACCCCATAATCATTCTTAGAAGTGTGGTTTTTCCTGACCCTGAGGCTCCCGTTAAAAAGACAAATTCACCTGGATTTACCTTGAGATGAATTCCAGAAAGAGTCTTGGCTCCCGTGTCATGAAAAGCTTTTTCAACATCCTTTAATTCAATCACATACGGGCTGTTGGAAACATTGCTAGCAGACATCCTATTCACTAGGATATGGCCAGCATCTACTTATGTCTACAATGTCTAAAGAGAAGAACTCCCACAAAAGCGCAATCTCAGAACGAATGCGTGAGTTGAGCCTAAAAATCAAGAAATGGGCAGACGCCTACTACGACAAAGATGCCCCCGTGGTTCCAGATAGCGCTTATGATGACGCACTTAATGAACTTCGCGCCCTTGAAGAAGAACACCCCTCCCTTGTGCCTAGCGATAGCCCCACACTCAGAGTAGGCGCGGCACCGAGAGCCCAATTCAAAAAAGTTACCCACAAAATTCCCATGCTTTCTTTGGCAAATGTCTTCTCCGCAGAAGACTTAGTCGCCTATTTTAAAAAAGCAGCGCGACATTTAGATCAGACAGAAATCCCCTTCCCTATCCTATGTGAAGAAAAAATGGATGGCCTCGCCATATCTCTGCACTATTCGAAAGGAAACTTTACTCTCGGCACAACCCGTGGTGACGGGGTCACGGGAGAAGATGTCACAGAAAACTTAAAAACCATAAGAGATATCCCCTTAAAACTTCAGGGCAAATTCCCAAACGAGCTCGAAGTGCGAGGAGAGGTCTACATGGAGCTTAATGCTTTCGAAAAACTAAACGAAAAACTACGCCTCGAAGGAAAAAGATTTTTGCAAACCCTCGCAATGCCTCAGCAGGTGCCGTGAGACTACTCGATTCAAAGATTACCGCTAAACGACCCTTGCGATTCATAGCCTATCAAGTTGCCAACAGCGAAGAAGATCAAGAGCAAAGTCTCGAAAGTCTCGACAAATGGGGATTCAAAACAAACCCGCATCGAAAACTCTTTAAAAGTTTTGATAAAGTTTCCGCTTACATCCAGCAATACGAAGAGTTTCGAAAAAAAGCTGTGCGCCCATATGAGTTTGATGGACTCGTTTTTAAAGTGAACTCAAAAAAAATACAAAAAGATTTAGGCTTTGTTTCAAACTCACCCCGTTGGGCCGTTGCCTACAAGTTGCCTGCGATAGAAGTCATCACTCAAGTAGAAAAAATTGAGATCCAAGTTGGCAGAACGGGTGCTCTTACACCTGTTGCCCACCTTAAGCCCGTCAATGTAGGTGGAGTCATTGTACAACGTGCAACACTTCACAACCTTGAACAAATAAGAAACAAAGATGTGCGAAGTGGCGACACCGTGTGGGTCAGACGTGCAGGAGATGTTATCCCTGAAATTGTAAGTGTCCTTACTGAAGAACGCCCCAAGGGCTCCAAGGCTTTTGAAATGCCTGAAAAATGTCCCGTCTGCTCAACACCTATAATAAGCACCAAAAGCCAGCACAAATGCCCCAACAAACTTTGCCCCGCTCAAGCAACTGAAAGACTTAGACACTTTGCTTCTCGTGGAGCAATGGACATCGTTGGACTCGGTGATGAGTGGATAGAAGATTTTTATGAAAGAAATTGGCTCAAAAGCCCTGCAGATTTTTACTCCCTAAAAGACAAAAAAGAAACCTTAGAAAACCTTGAAGGGCTTGGAGAAAAGTCTGTTAGCAAAATGCTAAACGCCATAGAAGATTCAAAAAATCAAAGTGCCGCTAGGCTTTTGTACGGTTTTGGAATTGATCATGTCGGAGAAAAAATTGCCGAAGAACTCTTAATTGCTTCAGGCTCTTTAGAAAAACTCTCGGAGTATAGCGAAGAAGACCTTGTGGCCATCGATGGAATTGGCCCAGAAATAGCCAAATCAGTTTCTCAATTCTTTCAAAGTTCTTTTGCTAAAAACGAACTCGCTCGCCTAAAGGCGCACAAGCTCATCGCTTTTACTGAGAAGATTAAAAAAGTAACTAGCTCCGGCCCCCTCAACGAAAAAACTGTTGTCATAACTGGAACCTTGAGTATTGACCGCTCTGCGATGAAGAAAAAACTTCAAAACATGGGAGCAAAAGTAACTGACTCCGTTAGCAAAAAGACAGACTATCTTTTAGCTGGAGAAAATGCTGGATCAAAAGCTGATAAAGCAAAAGATTTGGGCGTAAAAATTATCTCTGAACTTGACTTAGACAAAATGAAGTAGCGACTACCTAGGCAGCCGCTCTAAAGTCATAATTAGACTCTTCAACGCCGTCCTCATATGTCTTTAAAAACTCGAGCGTGTGAAAGCCCATTGTCTGCGCAAAAAACATATCAGGAAACTGAGAGCTTCTATGATTATAAACCTTAATTGTCGTATTAAAATGCTCTTGTCGAGCGCATATCTGTTTCTCAATTTCTAAAATTCTAGACTGAAGCATTTTAAATTCACCACTTCTCTGTAGCTCAGGATAGGCCTCTGCAATTAAAAATAAACTTGCAAGGATGTTGGTCATTTCATTTGAAATAAGAATTTTATCTGCAAGCGAATTTGCATTTGAAAATCTCTCTCTTAGCTCACTCACTTTTGCAAGCACGGCTTTCTCTTGCGGTGCAATTTTAACTAAAAGCTCAACTAAACGAGGAAGTTCTTCCTCCCTACGCTTCAAGAAAAGCTCAACGCTTTCCCAATTACGTTTCACTTGTTTTTTAATACTCTGTAGACCATTATAAATCCCCATCAAGAGAAGGAGACTTACACCGAAAATGATCCCCATAAAAACAGACGCAAACAAGGCTACCATATCCAAAATACTCCCTTTTCCTATTTTGAAGCCCAAAGCCTTAGTTGCGGATTTTATTTGCGTTAATAATACGCTGGCACGGATTTGACAGAAGGGCTGGCATTGAGATTAAGCTCCTAATTTATATGGCTTTTTTCAATCAAAGTCCTTATGTTAAAATCACTTTTAGATCCCCTACAAAGCTTCTACTTTTAGCCCTTACTCTAAGCTCTTGTGCCTCACTTGAAGAACGCCTTTGCAATCAAACAACGGCTTTTCAAAAAGGCTACGATGACGTGATAAATGGCAGACAGGGTAGCCCTGGTTTAAAAGAAGGAGAGGCTTGCAAAAAATCAGAAAAATTTGCTTACGCAGATTTTCACCGTGACTATATGGCAGGGTTTAATAAAGCTAAAATCAATCATTGCTCATCAAGTAATGCGAGCAAAATTGGGCAAAAGGACGCTGCAACTCACAAAGAATTTAGAGCCTCACTCAACACTCTTGCTGTTTGCATAGCGGACGCAGATATCAAAGTAAACCTTGAGAGTTTTTATGAAGTAGCTTTTAGAAAAGAATTTTGTCAGCCCTTCCGCGCAAAAAGCCTAGGTGCCAAAGACGCTCAAAACTTTGGAGATAAAAAGAACACTGAAGAAACTTTCGAACTCTGTGCGTATCAAAAAAAAGAGCTCTATAAAAGCTACCTAGCTTCTTACGCTGAAAACATTAAAGTTCAATGCACCCCTGCAAGAGCGGCCTCCCTCGCTTCGCAGAATGCACGCGAGAAAAAAGCCTTAAGCGAGGGACTTCTTCTACTCGAAAAATGTCCTGGAACCTTGAGCTCCTCACTGGCAAGTGTTTATTCTAGTGCCTATCAAAGTGAGCGAACCAACATGCTTGAAGAAGAACGCATTCGTATGGAGCAAGAAAGACTCAATCGTGAAGAAGCCAATCAACAAGAGCTCTTAAGGATTAAAAGAAAACAGCTTGAGCTTGAAGAGCAAAAATATAAAAATCCAAACCCAATTTAATTATCACATACCCTACTTAATTAAGTTCCAGGAACTTTTTTCAATATTTTGAAATACCTGAAACGCTTCAGCCGGTCCCTTACCAGGAACCTGTAGACTTAGGAGTTCGACACAAGATCCTGAGGCATCTGACAAATAAACACGCCCGTCTTTTTTTATAAGACTAGACTTCTCTTTTACTTTTTCATTTGAATTTTTAGAAGAATGCACCTTAACTTCAAAAACTTTTCCTTGAAGGTCCGTGAATTTAATCTTAACGGTTGGCCACAAATGAAAAGCTCGGACTTTATTGTGCGTTTGCTCTGCGGTCCAATTAGGGGCCCAATAAGCTTCTTGCTTATCAATTTTTGCGGCATGAGTAATGAGCGCAGGATCCTGTGGAGTTGGAACTAAAGATTCAAAATCACTTTTTAAGAATTCAGTGATTAACTCTGAACCTAGAAGTGAAAGTCGGTCAAAAACCTCAGCTGATTTATCGTCTTTGGAAAGCGAGCACTTTTTTTCTAGGTATACATCTCCTGCATCCAAAGCCATTACCATTCTCTGAAGGGATACTCCCGTTTCAGCGTCTCCTGCCTCAAGGGCACGTTGAATAGGCGCTGCTCCTCTCCACCTTGGCAATAAGCTTCCATGAATGTTAACCGGGGCCTTTAATGGAAGAGACAAAACACTTTCGGGAAGAAGATTGCCATAGGCAACTACAACAAAAAAATCTGCTTCTTTTTTGTTTAGAAAGGCCAATAAGCGCTCAGCTTCTTCGTCTATTTTACGCAATGAACGAGGAGCATATACGGGAATATTCCTTTCAAGTGCGGCTGCTTTCACGGCTGTAGGTAACAGCTCATGCCCACGACCACGAGGCTTATCTGGCTGAGTAACGACAGCTAAAACTTCGGCTTCTGTGCAACATGCATTCAAAGCCGGAAGTGAAAACTCAGGACTACCCCAAAAAATAATTTTGGGTTTCACCTCGTTCACTCCTCTTCTTTACTAAGCTCTAGCTGAAGCTTATTAAACTTTTCTAAAAGTGTGCGTCTCTTAAAGGGCGTGATGTGATCAAAAAACATAATTCCATTTAAATGATCTAACTCATGTTGGAAAGCAATCGCCCTTAACTCGCTCATCGTTGCCTTATGCTCTACTCCCTTGAGATCTTGATATTTTACTTGAATAATTTCGCTGCGCTTAACAAGAGCATACATTTTGGGAATAGAAAGACAGCCTTCTTCGTATTCAATTTCTCCTTCGCGAAAAATAATCTCAGGATTTACATATATCTCAGGAGCCTTTGCCACCTTCTTCTCGTCTTCATCAGAATCGCGCCAATTTACATCGAGCACAAAGAGACGCTTCAATACGTTTACCTGATTAGCGGCTAATCCAATTCCACGATAGAGATACATAGTTTGAGACATTGATTCAGCTAAATCCTTAAGCTCTTGATCAAAGCTCTCTACCGGCAAAGCCTTTTGTCTCAAAGATTCAAAAGGGTAAATAACTACTTCTAAGTCGCGGGCCATTAATGAATCGGAGCTCCCACTCTTGCTAAACGTCCAGAATCCTGAACCATTCGAATAAGACCAGGGATCATGTCCTTAAGCGCAGCAAAAATAGCTGGTCCCGAGGTATACGGATTTACTTCTCCAGGAGGAGGCGAGAACCAAATAAACAAAACGCGTCCTTTAATTAACGATCGATCCACAAAGCCAAAGACTCGTCCATCTGAAGAGTTATCTCTATTATCGCCCATTACGAAATACTTGTTCGGCGGAACGACGAAGGGACAAACTTCATTAGCCAAGACAGGATGCTCACCTCTGCCAACTTCAACACACGTTTGACCGTAATTTTCTCGAAAAATCTCAATGACCTGATCTAGATTGTCAAAGCGCTCCGGCATGCGCTGTACCCAATGAAAAGGCTCACGCGCATTTGGAATAACTTCCCGATAAAGCTCGTTTCTTGGATCTAATTTAAATCCATTAATTTCCTTAGCGCTTTCTTCAGAAGAAACACTTGTCTGAGTTAATATCTTCTCTTGAACCCAAGGCACTCCACGTTTAACAACGATCGTATCGCCGGGAACTCCAATAACTCTTTTTACAAAAAACTTACCCGCATTCTCTTCGTCTTCTTGACGAGGGTAATCAAAGACAACAACATCTCCACGCTTAGGATCAGAAACTTTTACAAGCGATGTGTTCGTAAGTGGAAGTTTAAAGTCATAGGCGCCTCGAGCCACAAAAACGTGATCGCCCACAAGCAAAGTAGGCACCATGCTCTCGGATGGAATGACATAGGGCTCTAAAATGTAAACTCGCAAAAAAACGATAAAGGCTATAGTCCAAAAAATCCCCACAGCTTCGCGCCACCAAAAGCTACTTTTAATATTCTTCTTATCGTCAGATTTTTCGGCCATATTTCCAAAGCCTATCCGATTAGGCCTTGAGTATCCACTAGGAGGTCATTACCCTGTAAGGGATGGGAATTTTTGGCAGATATGTGCTTTTTGAAATTCTCAAAACCTTTCTTCCCCTATGGCTTGGCTTGAGTTTTTTTCCTCTTTTAGCGGAGTGGCTCGGGAGCGTTTTTAAGCTCCAAGGATCATTCATGCTTTCGGTGCTGGCCTTTGCCTACAAAACCCCCTCATATTTGCAACTCGTTTTCCCCGTTGCACTTGTTGTTGCCACCGTCATTGTATTTAGGGGCATGAACCGCAACCGAGAAATTGTTGCCTTTGAATCCTTTGGTGTTCGTTATCGCGACCTCATCCTTCCACTTTTTGCCACAGTATTTATTACTGGCATTCCTTTTTTACTGATTTCAATGGAATTGGCTCCAAAGGGACTAAAAGAGCACCAGATCCTTATTGATAAGATAAAGGGCAAGGTTTCGAGCGTCGGCCAAATGAGGCAAGAAAAGATTTGGTATAAAAGTGGAGACGTTCTCTATAACGTCGGATTTTACAATGCGCAAAAACAAGAGCTACTCGATGTGGCCCTCTACGAATTTGATGCTAATTTTCAGCTCAGCAAAATAACAAATGCCAAAAGAGCCATCTGGAACGGAAAGAACTGGCTTCTCCTTGAAGGAACTGAGGTCTTTGTCAGCAATGAGCTTGAACAATCAAACCTTCAACATTTTGACTCACTCGATAACCATCTAATGGAAGCACCCGTGGACCTTGTTCGCTTTGACTTCAACCCAGAAGTTCTAACGCAAGGCGAACTCATGCAGACAATGAAACGCTACAAACAAATGGGCATCAACACATCACTCTGGGAGAGCACCTTCCATAGCCGCCTAAGTTACCTGGCTTTATCCTTTATTCTGCTGCTATTGGCCCTCCCCAGAACTCTTAAATTTAGACGAGGTAACAACCTCGCCAAAGACCTCACCTTTATTACAATCGGCAGCCTCTTTTTATGGATTCTTTATTCTTACTGTATCAACCTTGCTGCAGAAGGCTTTGTAAACCCAGCTCTCGCAGCCTGGGGCCCAGTAATCCTTCTTTTAATGTATGGATTGTTTGAGATTACGCGTCTAAGACTCAAGGGGCAGTCTGAATAAAGCCCACAAATAAAGCGAGCCCGGTTTACCCTACCAAGAGAAGTTTTTAGTACCGTTGCTTCCTTCCGGACCTGGCGGAGTTTCCAAAAACTAACCCGTAGGGGCCGAGCTCTGAAAAAACAATATAACAAAGCAGGTCAAATTCAAAGTTTTAAGGTATACATTTAAAAAGACTTTGCCCAAATAGCGTCGGAGAGGTGGCAGAGCGGTTGATCGCGCCAGTCTTGAAAACTGGATTATCCGCAAGGGTAACGAGGGTTCGAATCCCTCCCTCTCCGCCATTTGACGGCAAGTCAAAATGGATTGATCCCTAGACCCCAAGGAACTCAGATACATAACAAACGGCAGAGGAGAAGTTTTCGAAGCGACGAGATTTCTCCAGATTTCACACACTCTCTGTGGTTGGCTACTTTTTGGCTCAGCAGTGGCTACAAAAAATTTTACCCCAACCTCGTCCTGTAAGGATTAGCTTCTACAGTAAAGCGTAGTCCAAGAGCTTGAATGATTTTTGAAATAGTTTCAAAACGAGGTTTCGCTTCTTTTGTATCATCAAGAATTTTGTAGAGAGCCTTTTGGCTGAGCCCCGCTTCTTTTGCCAACACCTCATAACCACGAGCTTCAGCAATTTCGCGAATTGCAGCAACAATCACTTCAGGCATATCAGCATTTTCTTCAAGCTGAGCTTTAAGATATTCTCTTTGATTGTCTGGACTTTTTTTAAGCCATTCACCCAAAGATTTTTTATGAGACCTTCCACCTTTAAGCATTGTTTCTCCTTTTAAAATCTTCCCAATATTCCTTTGCTACTTTTATGTCGCTATCTTGAGAGGATTTATCTCCTCCACACAAGAGTACGACAATTTCGTTTCCAAACTGAGCGAAGTAAACTCTATATCCACTTCCAAATTTCATACGAAGCTCACTCACCCCTTGCCCCACAGATTTCGCATCTCCAAAATTTCCGAAGGCAACTCTTTGAAGCCTCGCCTCTATCCGAGCAATGGTAGAAGCATCCAACTCATCTAACCATTCGCGAAGCGGACACTTCCCGCCCACTGTTTCATAGTCGATGACGTTCTTCGGAGTAGCTTCCACTTCTATTTACTATGGTATCCAAACGGATACCAAAAATCAAGTCCACTTTGGACACACATTAGCAACTAATTAAAGGCACTCATAAGTATATGAAAATATTTAAGTTATTATCTTAATGAAAAATTAACTACAATTGCAAACATGTTTGTGATACAAACAATAAAGGGAGATGTAATGACCAAACAAAATATTGATACGAGAGAATTACAAAAAAGTACTGATGATCTGGAATTTATAAACCAAATTCTGCAAAAATTTGAAGTTTCAAAGCAAAGGAAAAATCTCGAATTCCTCAAGCCCCAAATTATTATCGAGGCGCTAGCCCTCTTTTTCTCTGGGCTGTTCCTTTTCGTAGAACTAGCAGGAGATAACGTAATTACGCGAGACTTATATGCATCGATAAATAACTCGGAAATACAAAAAGTAGGCCTGGCCAATCTTGGCGTTTTTATCGCTTTAATGGTTCTTTTGTTTTATTTCGCGGCTTTTATGTCTTGGAGAAAAAGTACTCTTAGCTTTTCAAGCTACCTTGAAAAAAACTTTCAGTATTTGAAACGACTAAGTCTAGTTGCAAATTTGAGCGTAAAATTTTTCTCACTGAGCTTAGTTATTATAAGTGGAAGAATTGATTTCGTCTCACCCATGCTCCTAGTTTTTATCTTTGACGAACTCTATCATAATCGAATCTTTAACATGCGCTTCAAAGAAGGAATTCTCCTTGGCTTAGGAGCTCTTTTACTTGCAGTATATATTCTAATAAGTAAAGAAAGTTCCGTAGGATGGGCCTTGGGATATTTTTTTGCCGTTTCACTTTTTTCCTTTCTAAAAACCTTTAAAGAAATGAGAAATGCTGGAAAATAGCATGAAAGCTAAAATCATACTTGAGACACACCCTCTCTTAAGTGATCGCACAAGGTTGGCAATCATGGCAGCACTGATTACCGAAAAAGACGCACTCGATTTCACCTATCTTTGCGAAAACCTAGAATTGAGCAGAGGGAACCTATCCTCACATATCGCAAAACTAGAAAGCGCAGGCCTTGTGGAGGTTCATAAAAAATTCAAAGATAAAAAAACACTCACTACATATTCTTGTACAGAGAACGGTAAAAAGGCCATAAAAAACTACTTTGAAAACATACATGAGTTAATTGCTTACAAGGGGAAGTGAAACAACTTTAAACCACCAATTTATAGTTAAAATGAAAAGAGGGCTTTATGATAAAAATGAATATTTTGGAAAATGAATTAATTAATCATCCATGGGTTGAGGGGTTAAAAAGAAAGCCGTTTTCCATAAAAGCCTCTGACTTTATTTCTCTATTTTCATTGTTCGCTCCTACAATTCTATTTGTTTTTTGTTTATTGTTTTTTGTGCCTCATAAGTTACTATTTTCCTACTCAGAATACCCGTGGCAAGTCTGGGCTATGATCATATCAGGTTCTATCGCATTGCTAGGCGGTATTTTAGATTGGCTTTTCCATCGACTTTTTTTTACAGTCGGTCCCGCCGAACATCTAAGTCATATTTTAGCCATGGCTAGTGGAGGATTTCCACTTTTTTGTCTAATGATACTCTCCAGCTTAAGTAAGAATCCTAGTGTTTTTCTGATTCCAACAATTGTTTTCGCTTTGTATACATCTGTATTGATTTCATACGATGAATTTGTCTTTCATCGGAAAAGATGTAGGGCTATCGAAACATTATTTCATCGAATGCTTGTTTTTGGCAAAACAGTTGCTTGGTTATCTTGGATGCACTGGTGTTTTGTAAAATGATGAAATCACACCATTTCTTAAGTAGGGCGAAGCACATGATTGATAGCGGATTGGTAGAATTACCCGAGTTTACGTTTAGCTTTCATAAAGGTGCAAAATGGATGCATAAAGCATTAGAACAACATAGAGGGGGAGCCTTTGAGTTTCCTAACCACTCCTATAATTTTCTTGGATGCCTGAAATACTTTTGCAGCAGTTTAATCTTAGTACTTTTTCTTGCTTTTGGCTTGTTTTTTTCATACTGGCCTCTAATCGCGCTTTCAATTCCCGCATTCTATATTGTTGAAGTTCAATTAATCTTTCTCTTCCCAGTTGCAATTGACGGAAGTAAACGACCACTTCAAGATGCATGGAAACTTCGAAGGAAATCGACATCTCTTATTGAGATACTGCCTATAACTATGCTGATTGCAGCACATATGTTAAGTGCAGTTTTTATGCCTCAAAAGGCAATATACCGCTGGTGTACAGGTTGTCTGGCAATATTACTTATCTACGAAGGTACACGTAATGGCTAAGATATTCATCCGCGAAGAAAAAATCAATTTAAGCGTTCCGTGCCGCTTTACATATTTATCAGATTTTCACTTTTCTGGATTTACCTCTTCACTTTTTATAGATCAGATAATTTATAAAGTTAAAAATTTAAACCCTAGTTTTATATTGCTTGGCGGAGACTTGGTTGACCATAGGACTGGGTTGATAAAGCTCAAACTTCTTATCTCTAAATTAACTGTAATTGCACCTGTATTAGCAATTTCCGGAAACCATGACGATTATGTAGGAAAAAATAACGTGTCTAAAATAGTTATTGATTCGGGAGGGTCTTGGATTGAAAACTCCAGAAAATCCATAAAAAATATTACTATTGATGGCTCTATTCATAAAAATCCGCCCAAAAATACAATATTGTGCTCACACAATCCGAATATTTTTCCTAAGGCTGTAGCCGCAGGGTACAAAATAATCATAGCTGGCCACCTCCACGGCGGCCAAATTGTTTTATGGCAATTGAAGAAGAAGTTATATCCTGCTGCGTTTTTCTATAAGTGGAATGGGACACGATTTGAGAATGGAACGAGCACAATGATCGTTAGCCGAGGCTTGAACGATACCATTCCTATTAGATGGAATTGCCCAAGGGAGATAATTTTATGCGCAACTTAAATTCAATTCAAATATTTGCATGGATGGTTTTTTTTCTAACTACAGTCTATGGACATGTAGCCATGAAGTTAGCTGCAATGGAGTCAACAAAACTTACTAAAGTTCTCATGAGCCCATGGACGATATCGGCCATAATTGCATGGGTATTTTCTAGTCTTCTTTGGCTAGTAATACTCACTAAGCAGCCATTACTAGAATCCAATGCAATATCTTCTATTCGATACATTCTAATTTCGCTTAGCGCAGTAATTTTTTTAAGTGAGACACTATCTGCACAGCAGGTACTCGGAGCAGGACTTATCCTAATTGGGGTCTATCTCACAATATAATTAAACTATAGTTCATGTTTGGCTGTATCCAGATTTATATAGAAGTTAAATACTCAACCTATACTCTTGGCCCAAGACTCATAAAGAACTCTGACATCACTCCAATTGCTTCAGTTGTTATCCAGCATCGCTTAAAGCGGCCATGTCTAGAGATCGTTATCATCCCAGCCTTTTCCAAGACCGACACATGGTGAGACAACGTAGGCCAACCAATACCGAGTCCACGTCCTGCCTCTTTAATCGTGCAGCCTCGTCCCTTTCTTGGCTTACCCACCCCGATAGTCCCGTGCCTTGCAATGTTGCGTATGATGCGAATTCTAACGCCTACTGAGAGCGCTGCAAATATGCGAGCTAGCTTAGGAGCGGGAGTATCGTTCATTCTGTAAAGCAGAGCCTGAGACTTCGACATATATCGAAGTATAACTTCGGTAAAATAATCTATACAAGTACTTTTTGTGAGCAGATTTTTCTTGGGGAAACTAAGTAAATGCTGGTACAATATTTATGAAGGCATAACTTTGCCTAGAAAAAAGAAAGGAGGCCGTTAGATTTTTAGATTTGAATTGTGCGTGAACTTGTAGGCTTGAACATCTACTACTTTCACACAGCAAAAATAAAAAATCAAATTAAAATTTCAAACAAAATAAAAACATAACCACTTCATTTTTAACTTTGGCCAAAAGGCTAAGGCGCTGCTTTGCCTACTTCGCAAATGTGTTTTGTGAAGTAGTGCTTTGTCGTGCGTTTTTGTCTTGATGGTCACACAAACAAGAAAGGAGAACCCATCACATGGGAAGGAATACCTATGCGAAGAATCGTTAAGGGCGTTCTCGCTATTGCACTTGGAATGAATGCAGTTGCATTTGGCATGAGGCTTAACGGTAGTAACTATAAGGGAAATCTTGCATGGGACATTGTTAGCGCATACCTCACGCTACAGCTTTGGATCATCGTGCTTGCTGTATTTGCTGGAACTACATTTGCAGTTGTGAAATACGGCTTTGCAGAAAAAGAGGACATGGAAAGCGCAGAGACAGTACCGCTAATGCGGCCAACATATCACGCTGAAACATCCAAAACTGAACGAGAAAACATTCAGCCACCTATAGAAAAACCTAAAGACATTGTTACAAAAACACCTGAGCCGCCAAAGCAACTCACCAAAGAAGATTTAAAAAAGCGAGTTCTACAGGAACTCACAGGAAGGAGTGATATTTGAGAATACAGAAAAGAGACAAAGAGCTTCTACATTTTCTTCATCGCTACGGATTACTTGAAACAAGACACATCCATGCAAAATGCTTTCGTGGGATTGCGCCAACGACCATGTATAGAAGGCTAAGGAAACTCGAAAAGGATGAACTTATTTGCAGATCCGTAGGGCTTCGTAACGGGATAGCTGCATATTATTTGGGCAAAGCTGGGGCAACAGCGATAGGTCAGGATGTTTTAGCTAGATTTACAAACAGAAACGCTTTTGAGCATGAGCTAGCAATAACAGATTTTAGGATGGCCTTAGAGTCAATCGACATGTGCAAAGAGTTTATATCTGAACGGCAGGTGAGAAAGAACTTTCAGTGGACAAGATCATCAAGTCACAGGGATCAGGTAATACCCGATGGTATTTTGATTGAAGAAGTCCAAGGCAAACTATCAACAATTGCGCTTGAGATGGAACTCAATCTAAAGTGCGCAAAACGCTATAAAGGTGTTTTTGAAGAGTATCGCTATATGCGAAGTGTAGACTACGTTTGGTATGTTGTTAGCGATCTTTCAATAAAAGAATCAATCACTAAGGCGTGGCTAGATGTGCAGATGTTTGATTACTCCCCACAGCTAATCATCACCGAGCAGAGCGACATAATACAAAAACCAGCAAATGCGATGATTCACTTTGTTGATTGCTCAAGCACTAAACTATCGGACTTCTATGGGTCAAAATCTGTCGAGGCTAAACCGCTCAATGAAAGCGAAAATCTTGCTCAGTGCGTGAGCACTTTGAACGATGAAAATACCGCGTAACAAAGAATTTAAAACGGCTTTTACTTCAATGCTTTAACGGCCATTCAACTTAAACACGTGGGACGCTCCCCGCCCGCTGACCACTCTCTATCTACCAGAAGGGATAGAGAGTGGTCAGCGGGCGGGGAGCTACGGGCTAGATCGGGATTACTGGGAATTAATAAAAAAAATTAAGAAATAAGATAAGGGAAAAGAAAAAAATGAGAATAAGAAAAAATTTAAAAACGAATAGAACAGGAGGGCTTTGATGAGTATAAAAGTATCAGCAGAGTTCTTTGACAAGGTAGGTGAATGTGAAATCTGGCTGAATTCCGTTGAGGCAGCCTCTTATCTTCGCATGTCGGTAAATGCGTTACGAATCCATGTGTTTCGAGGCCACATACCTACATACAGGATTAGAAGGCGGCTTCGTTTTAAACTTCGAGAGCTGTCTCTTCTTCCAAAACTCGAATCCTAAAGGATTCGAAGTTTTTCAAATTAAGGAAAGAGGAAGAAGAATATGGCAATCAGAAAAATAAATGTAAACGGAAAAGACACTTTTGAAGTGTATATAAATTTAAGAAGCCCCAAGGGCCGATTTCAAAAAAGACTGCGTGGATTTACATCTATGCGAGCCGCTAGCGAGGCGGAGTTTAAACTCAAGGCCGAAATCTTGGATCAACAAAACAGACCCAAGGTTTGGCTTTGGCAAGAATGGATGGAGTATTATCTGGAAAGAGAAAAGCTCCAGCTTAGACTCTCCACCATCCAAAACTACGCAGGGCAAATGACGAAATGGGCAACTCCCGTTCTGAACAATATGCCGCTTGAGATGATTCGAGCAGAACATATCCACGAAATACTTTTTGTGCAGATGTCTGTGAGATCACCGCACTCAAAGCTCACGATGCTAAAAACAATTAAGCGAGTTTTGGCATTGGCGATTGAAGAGGGCGTATTGCAGCGAAACCCCTGTAACGGATTTAAGATCAGGATACCAGAGGCTAAGCAGTCAGTGCTTAATGCGCAAGAGGTGGACCTCCTCTTGAGAGAAGGAGCCATGAACAATCACAGGTTTTATCCTGTGTGGGCGATGGCCGTCTTTACTGGAATGAGGTCGGGCGAGTTGTATGCGCTTAAATGGAGCGATGTATTTCTTGAAGAAGAAAAGATTTACGTGACTAAGTCTTGGTCTTCTAAGACGGGCATTGGCCCCACAAAGTCGCGCAGAAACAGAGTCGTACCCATAAGCACAAGTCTTAAGCTGCTCCTAAGTCAGCTTAGACTTAAATCAAACGGCGAAGACTTCGTGCTCCCTCGGATTGTGGATTGGGATAACGGCGAGCAGGCAAAAATCCTCAGAGACTTTTGCAAGGTCATTGGAATCACCCAAGTAAAGTTTCATGATCTTCGGGCCACCTTTATTACGCAAATGCTTTTAAAGGGAGTACCTCTTGCACAAGTCATGGCCATAGTAGGTCATGCTGAGCTAAAGACAACTGACCGCTATGTGAGAGTAGCGGGATCGGATCTTCGAGGGGCCACTGACAAACTGCAATTTTCTCTCCCTAGAGAAGAGCTTGCACGAGTAATTGAGATAAGGCCCAGCGTATGAAGTATGCAAAGAAACGTAGCGAAATGTCGGATTTTGGGTGTGAGTGGCTACATTTGGCTACACGCTACCTGCTTGATGTTTTAAATTTCAAGATGTTGCGTGGACCGCCGTCACTTCCGCCATAATAAACAATTTTCATAACAAACGTAGTGAGGAATGAGTGTTGTTTATTATAGCGAATGACTTGATGAGACCCCCTAGTCCGCTACCACTTCTTTGATTCTTCAAAGATGAAGTCCAGAAAAGCCCGCACACGAGGAGCTACGTAACGACGGGTAGGAACTACGGCGTAAATGTGGCCGAAGGTTTCTAGCGGATAATTTTCTAAAACCTGCACAAGTTTTTTAGTTTTTAAGTATTCTTGCACATCCCAAATTGAGCGAAGCAAAACTCCTCCCCCGGCAACAGCCATATCTGTAAGAAAAGCTCCGTTCTCACAAATAAACGTTTTAGCTGAGCTAAAATCTCCAACTTTTTTATCAATTTTTTTAAAGCGACAGCGATTGTGAATACTGAGCGCCAAGAGAGAATGCTTCTTTAAATCATCAAGACCCTTAAGCTTTCCTGCTTTTTTCAAATAAGCAGGTGAAGCACAAAAGATGAGATCGTTGGGTGCTAACTTTCTATAAACCAAGTCTGAGTCTTTCGGCGTATCTATTCTTAGTGCAATATCAAATCCCGACTCCACGAGATTTAACATCTTTTCTGAAACTTCTAATTCAATTTTTATTTGTGGATATTTATCCGCAAAGAGAGGCAATACGGGAAGCAAAAGACGATGTGCCACAAAAGGAACGCTTGTGATTTTTATAGCCCCTGAGAAACTCTTATTTTTTTCAAAATAATGCTCAGTTTCCACAAGGTCTGCCATCAAACTCTCTATTTTGGGCAACAACACCTTCCCCTCATCCGTTAAGCTTACTGAGCGAGTTGTGCGGTGAAACAATCGCAAGCCTAAGCCCTCTTCAAGCTTGGTAACACGTTTACTCACCTGTGGGAGAGGAACGCCCAACACTCCAGCAGCTCTTGAAAAATGCCCCTGCTTAGCAACAGCCAAGAAGGATTCCCAAATTTTAATGTCTTCTATTTTCACGCTTTGTACTCTTTCTTTAAAAGCAATAAAGTCTTGCAAAAATAGCATATTCTTTCTTTTTTGTCTTCGCACTAGAGTGCACTTCAGAGGAGATAATCATGAACAAAAAACTAAAAACCCTAGCTGCCCTACTCATCATTAGCCAAGGATCCGCGAAGAACTACACAGATCAAGACCTATTAGGTGTTTACAAACTTACTAAGTTTGCAACAGTCAACGCTGATGGCACCGAAACCCCTTGGTGCAATGGAGCTACGGGAACAATTGCATACGTACCAGGCTACATGGGCGTTGCAATTAACTGTGAATCCGTTGAACCCAACTCGAATGCAGCAGAGCTTAAAGGCAAACTCTTTTACTCTGGCCCCTACGAAGTAGACACACAAACAAACGAAGTCCTTCATCGGGTAAGAAACTACAGTCACTCCTCGCTCCATAAAGTTAATCGTCGCAAAGTAGAACTCAGAGGTAAAAATCACCTCATTCTCTCCGGCAACTTAGGCGAAGGAAAACAAATCGTAATTGAATGGGAGCGACAAGAAAGTTTTGCTTACGACAACAACCCCCTTACAGGTTTTTATGAACTTGTGGGTTCTGAAAACAAAATTGAGGGAAGCGATGAAACGATTCCCTTTTGCTCAGGCTTTCACGGAAGCATTTTTTATACTCCAGGTGGCTACGGCGCAGTTTCTATAAACTGTGGAGAAAAGATTGACCCCAACGCGGCCGAACCCGCAGATGCCTTTGGCCGACACTACTTTTACGCAGGCCCTTACGAGCAAAGCGAAGGACTGCTCGTACAAAAAATTCAGACCGCAAGTGAATTGAATCAAGTGGGCGAAGAAGCACGACGTGCAATGGAAATAAAAGACGACCTACTTACTCTCAAGGGTGTAAACGGATCCACCTTTGTCGCCAAGTGGAGAAAGCTACGAAGCTTTGTCGGAATCGAGTAAAGTACTAACACGCCTATAAAAAAGAAGCGCGGCTTCCACTCTTTGTGGGAGCCGCGCTTCTTTTTCTTTATCAATCCAATAAGACTGACTACTGTAAAAAGTTCCAAACTCTTCGCTTAAGCAGACTAAAGAAATCTAATCTGTCTTGGGTCTCAAGGTACTTCGCATAGGGGAGTTTAGTGAGTTGATCTTCCGTCGGCTTATTCTTCAGCAAACTTCCCATGTGATTAATCGCACTTGGCACCTGAGAATACACGGAATGATCTAGGCTAAATGTCCCAGCAGATAAGTTTGAGATATCAAAGTTAAAAATATCAAGTGCCAACGCAGCTTGAGTGTCTGTCCATAGCCCGAGCGGAAAGCTTTTCAAATCTTCCGCAAATGATTGCACCTTGAGAGCGTAATCATCGTCTGAAGCCATGATACTTATACGATCACAGAGAGGAGTAATTTTTGGTGCCCAGTCTTCGATAAAATCTGTTGCATCAATTGCAGGCGCAGCAAGTATGACTTGTCCAAACAACTTTTGAGCTCCCTGAGTTAAATTCACTGTATCTAAATTTTTAGCCAAATTTAAAAGAACCTTACTTAACACACGCGTACCTAAACTGTGAGCAATAATGTTAATTTTTCTATCGGGGTATTCCCTACGTATCCCGTCTAAAAACACTTCAAGGTTGGCGATAGAAGCCTCCGCACGTAGTACGTCATCTCTAAAGTCCTGAGGAAGGGGAAGTTTTACAGGCCTCGCGGGCCATGAGTACGCCATAGAAAGACCCGGATAATCCATATCAAACATTAGCTGTGCCGTTTTTCTCATGGCATAGCTAAAATCGACATTAAACCCGTGAATGTAGACAAAAATTTCTTTTGCATTTTTATCTTCTGGAAAATTCTCCTCGCGTTCTTTGATGAGTTCTCCTACTTTTTTGAAAAAATCTTCTTCTGTCCCTAGCAAAGTGAGCTGATCCAAAACAACATGTTTATTGGGGTCCCACTTGCGTTCAAATAAACCTCGCTCTTCCAATTTACCTGCTTTGTGTGTTCTCGGTATTGTAACTCGAGCAATACCGTATGAGATTTTCCCAGAATCTGTGAAGGAATAAAAAGCTTCTGCTCCTTCGGTAGTTTTCAAAGTATTGCTTCTACTCATATCCATCCCACGGTTAGTTCCATAGGGAACTTCGACAACAAACATGTTCGGATTAACGTTTGACTCCCTAGCTTGCCCCAAATTTCCTCGAGCATTATCCCCCTTACCTAAAGGAGGAGGTGGTGGCGGAGACATTGGCTCAGGGATTGGTTGTGCTAACGGTGGTGGTGCTGCTGGCGCTGCCTCTGGAGCTGTAGGCGCAGCAGAAGGCATAAGCATTTCGTTATTTGCCGTACTTGCATAACCCTCTACGCGGTAACTGAGAGGCTGACCTTCAAGAAAGTGAGGATATTTCTTAGGATTCAGCGCCCAGGACTCCCACTTTGCAAGCTCGTTCTCTAAATAAGAATTATTTTCTTCACCCGCTTCTTTAAGAATTTCTCTATTAACTTTATTCAAAAGAATTTTTGTTCCACCCGACTTTAAAACAAGCTCGATGTTTGGAAAGTGATAAGCTCCGATGGCCTCAACCAAAAGATCCCTGCCTTGAGTGTTGGGCAAAGTTACATCCCAACCATTATCTAAGATAAAGCTCAGCTTCCAAAAATCTTCGTTTTTTATAAGAACAGTCGCAAAATCCGGATCAATTCGCTGCAAATCAGCAACCAGTTCTTTCATGTCTTTATAAGAGGGCTTAGTTTCTACACTTAGAACATCCCTAAACACTTTGTGCATTTCGAGAAAGTCGTGCTGAACCCCCGTTGTTTCATATATTCTCTCAAATGATTTTGGAGTGAGGGCGTGAAGGGATGAGAAAACGCAAAGATAGAAAGAAAAGAAAATAAGACTCAATTTTGATTTATTCATAATATGACGCACCTAGAGACTGGTTAGCATCGAGGCTTAAATAAAGGCAATAAAATACTGCCCCTTGGGCTATGAGAAAGACTTTTTAGACAAAAAACTGTCTCTGCAAAGACCCCTTTAAACCCGATAATATAAATGTGCGCCCACTTAAAAAGCCTCTGAGATCTAAACCTAATGAGGTACAGCCTAAGGAAAGCCCGCACTTAAGCCTTGTTTCTAAAAATCACACACCCCGCTATCCGGAAATAGATCTCCTGCGAGGACTCGCAGTTATTGCCATGATTCTCTATCATTTAAGCTGGGATATCGACAACATGGGCGTAGGGCTCAACTTCTCCCAATTTACATGGGACATGGGAGCTACTCTTATAGGCTCAACGTTTCTGTTTTTAGTGGGACTCTCTTCCTGGATCGAAAAAGAAAACTACTCATCTGCAAATCTCTACAAAAAAACGGCGCGTAAGTTCATTCGTACTTTTTTTGCAGCACTTATGGTTTCGGCTATTAGCTTTGCCTACATGCCACGCACTCCAATTTATTTTGGAATCCTTCACTGCATTTCCGCTAGCTACCTTGCTTTAATTGTTTATCAAAAAGCCCCACGTCCTCTAGTCCTAGCCTCAACGATATTGATTCTCGTGCTTGGTAACTACTTCTACTTTAATCCACTTCAAAACCCGCAATTATTTTGGTTTGCGATGTCTGACTTCAAAGGAATGGCCGATTACTATCCCTTTCTTCCCTGGTCAGGAGTTGCTCTTCTTGGATATTTTTGCGGAAAATACCTAAGTCCCATATTGAAAGAAAGAAACTCAAAAGAAGAATTTCTAAAGCAAAACAAAAATAAACCACACCACAAAACTTTAACTTTTTTAGGAAAGCACTCGTTAATTATTTATCTCGTGCATCAGCCGATTCTTATTTTTTTGCTCAACTCATTGGGCGTTATAAATTAATAAAATTAAGGCCTACCTGGCCCACCCACAAAATCACCTAAGGTTATAATTCGTCCTCCGGTTCTAAGGGGAATTTTATTTAATTCCTCTAGCTGACGAGTGGTCCAATAAAGCAAATTGCCTACGTTATGTATGTCATCTCCTTGTAAGCGCTTTGCCTGATTGACTGCTGCGCTCAATTCGTCAAAGCCCTTGCCATTCTTACTCATTATTGAATAAAGAATATAACTTTGAAAAACTTGTTGAGTTGTCGGCTTCATTTCTTGAGGCTTACTTGCAATCCCCATAGGCGTCGCTGTAACCTTAAAAATCTCTTCTAACTTCTCGTAACGAAGTGCAAAACTTGCATCGAAATTTCCAGTATCAAGCAATACCTCTAATTTAGCCGCAACCTCGTTGGGATCGTCACCTTTAGAAATAAGAAGATCCCGAATTTGAACAAATGCGGCCTTATTTTCATGCTGCGCTCTTTGAAAAATCAAAAGAGAATTCCAGCGCACTTGCTGATCTATATCACCAGGCAAAATACTCCGCTCCCTTTCCTTCCAATATTGAGGTATGTCATCTTGGAGCGCTACGAGTTCGGCCTTAATCGTTTCTAAATCTTTCCTACTTGCAAGGCGATACTCCATAACGGCAATAACTTCTTCCACACTATCGTGTGGTGTAATGGCATCTACTTCTTTAAAAAACTTTTCAAGTTCCTCCGGTGAATCTTTATACTTAGTATGTTTTTGAGCAAAATCATGAAGTAACTGTTTTTCTTCTGCATTGAGCGAACGAGTAGAAATAACTTCTGCAAAATTCATCGTATGTCTTGTTGTCTGCAAACGTAGTAGACAGTTGATAAGATCATCCGCCTTAAGAGCCCCAACAGAAAAAAAAGAGATAAATAGCAAAACTCTCAACATAAGAGCTTTTACTTTATCTTAGGAATATCTTTGTTCAGAGGCAGTTTATTTGTCACGGTATCAAAAAGCATTCGAAAATCAGAAATAAACGAATAGAAGGGATACTTAATGGTGGCTGGTCTGTTTTTTTCGATCAAAAAGTGCGACAGCCAAGCTACAGCATAACCCGCTAAAAATCCCCATAAAATCAAGCCCCAACGATGCTGCCAGATGGCAAAGAATAAAAAACCAAGCCCCAAAAGTGTCCCTATGCAGTGGAAAATGCGTGTCTGGGCCTTTGAATGCTCCCTCAGATAAAACTGATAAAATTCCTCGTATGAATTAAACTTGCGATTCATTCTTCCTCCGGGCAACATTAATTCTGCCCTAAGGCTGAAACTATGGAAAGAACAGCATCTTATTTAGTTATCTCTCGGCGTTACCGTCCACAGAATTTTGATCAGCTTATTGGTCAAGAGGCTCTGGGCCAAACGCTCAAAAATGCCGTTCTTCAAAAAAGAACCGCACATGCCTATCTTTTTACGGGTCCTCGCGGCGTAGGAAAAACAAGTGCAGCACGTATTCTCGCTAAAGCCTTAAGATGTGAATCAGAAGACAAAACAAAAGTCCCCTGTGGTAAGTGTGGCTCGTGTATTGAAATTCAAAATGGACAATCCATGGATGTTATTGAAATCGATGCTGCCTCTAACACGGGCGTCGATAATATTCGTGAACTCAGAGAGAGCGTTTCGTACTCCGCAAGTAGTGGACAGTATCGAATATTTATTATCGACGAAGTACACATGCTCTCTACAGCGGCATTCAACGCCCTTCTCAAAACATTAGAAGAACCCCCTCCCCACGTTATCTTTGTTTTTGCGACGACTGAAATTCATAAAGTTCCTGCAACGATTTTATCTCGTTGCCAGCGTTTTGATTTTAAACGTATTCCCAAAGACCGCATTGTTGCCTCACTCGAAGCCATTTGCACGAGTGAAAAAGTAGAAGCCGAGCGCGACGCACTTTTATTGATTGCCGAAGAAGCTGAAGGCTGCATGAGAGACGCTCAATCTCTCTTAGACCAAGCCATTGCGCTTTCTGGCAACAAACTCTCCCGCGAAGAGCTAGAAGATGTTTTGGGTTTTATCCCTAGAAAAAGCTTTTTTGAATTGCTCGACAACATTGCCAACCACGACTTAGCGGCTTCTTTAAACTCCTGTACGCAAGCTCTCTCGGGCGGCGCTGACCCCAAAGTTTTATTAGGTCGTTTTCTTGCAACCTATAGAGATTTAAACTTACTCAAAATAACAAAGCATTTGGACTCTACAGATGCTGAATACAAAAAAATCCTTGACGGTCTAGTAGCAAAACTTGAGCAAGACGAAATTCTTCGCGGCCTTGATCTCTGCCTTGCACTTCAGGGACATCTTACAGCAGCTCTCGATGCGCAAATCGCACTTGAATCTCTTGTGATAAAACTCGCTCTTCAGCGGCCAGCACTCTCGGCCCAAGCTGCATCTCGCGTCGCTACTCACAAAGTAGCTCCGATAAGTCACACCCCTCGCAGTAGCTCTCCGACCTCTGCCCCCAGTGCAAGTGCTGCAAACTCAACTGCCAACAACCAAAACACAATGAACAGAAGTTCTTCGCCGGCTCCCGCAGCTAAAACTTCAAATACAAGCACAAGTCACTCTGCCTTAACCGATCAATTTCAAAATTTTTTAAGAAGTGAGCGTCCCGCTTGGTTGCCTGCAATCAAAAGCCTTCGCTCTATTACGCAAGACGACAAACGCTTTGAAATCATTGCAGAAGCCGATTTTGCCGGAAAACGCCTCGCCTCTGCAGACGGCCAAGCCGTGTTAAAACAATGCTTCGGGGCTGATTTTACCTATAACGTGAGCCTTGAGGGAGGCAAAAACAAAGCACCCACGGCCTCACCCCAAGAGATAGCGAAACAAAAGCTCAAAGAAGCCAAAGAAGATGTGGCTGTACAAAGCGCGTTGAAAGCCTTTAAAGGTAGCATCTCTGAAACCAAAATTCTCGACGAAGACACATAAGCCAGCTAAATTAAAATTATGAAATTTCCAAGCGGTGGTGGACTCAATCAACTTCTCGGCCAGGCACAAAAGATGCAGCAAGAAATGAAGGTTCTTCAAGATAAACTTGCAAAAGAAGAATATTCAATCGACAGTGCTGGCGGAAAAATAAAAGTAACTGTTAACGGTAAAAACGAATTACTGAAACTTGAAATCTCTGAAGAGCTTTTCTCAGGCGGTGACGCAGCACTTGTTGCTGACATGGTTAAAATCGGCGTTAACAGCGCACTTCAAACAGCACAAAAGAAAATGTCTGATGAAATGGCAAAACTCGTTCCTCCGGGAATGGCCGGTATGTTCTAGTGCTTCCAAGAGCCCTACGCTCTCTTGTACAAGAACTCTCTAAACTTCCAGGAGTGGGAGAGCGCACAGCTTTGCGCTACACCCTGCACTTGCTGAGAGGTAGAAATTCTCCCATTGAAAGTCTCATCAAGGGACTTGAAGAAGTTCAAGCTTCTATTGGCACATGTCCCACTTGTTTTTTTTGGACCGACATGGGGAAATGCTCACTTTGTGAAGAAAATTCACGAGTGTCCACAAAACTCTGCATTGTTAGAGACGCTCCCGATGTTTTGGCTCTCGAAAAATTCAAAAAACATCCGTGGAAATACCACGTGCTTCAAGGTTTCCTTTCTCCGCTCGCAGGAGTGGGCCCTAAACAAATTCGCATGGAAGAATTATTTACTCGCATAGCGAAAGAGGGCTTTGAAGAACTCATCCTCGCCTTTGATGCCACGCTTGAGGGAGACGCCACGGCCCTTTATCTTAAGCAGCAAGCAACTGAGCTGGGTTTAAGCGTAAAAATATCGCGCACGGCCCTAGGCTTGCCCGCTGGATCGTCAGTAGAATATCTCGATCCGTCGACTCTTGAGCAGGCCCTCAAGCATCGTTTTGAGTTATCATAACCTTAAGGTTATATGATTCACTTTTTTCCAGAACTCGCTGCTCTTTATCACCGAAGTCTTATTGTGAGTTTAGATAAATCCAACAAAGCCCGCATGTGGGACGAATGGACTCAAGAACTCTGGCGCTTTAGCCCCGATAAAAACAGTTACTATGCGCACAAACCTTCGGAAAGCAAAGGTCCCCTTAGTGGCTTTTTTGCCGCCAACCTTGGAAAACGAAACAAAGACAATCAAAAAATCGTTGGCTTTTGCAGTTCTGTAGAAGAAATTCAAAAAAACGACTCCTGCCTAGAATGTGCCGACAGCATCCTGATTGAAGTCGAGCCCGAAAGTGAATCCACGAATGCTCTCTTTAAATGGCACCCCGGACCCGTTTTTATGTCCAAAAAGGTGCTCTGGTGCATGAGAAGCCCTTTAAGCCATGACGGGACCCTGCACGAAAAGGCCCTAGACAAGAAGCTGGCTGAGCTATCACCCGATTCCCACAGAATATTATGGCCAAAAGGGCAATTTATTCGAGATGGGCTTGAATGGGTGCTCAGTTTTTAATAGCCTCGTCTTTCAAACCGATTCGCTGGTAGCTCAGTCGGTAGAGCAGGTGACTGTTAATCATCTGGTCGGGGGTTCGAGTCCCTCCCAGCGAGCCATTAAATAATCTAAACATTACGAAACGAAGTGGAGTGATGTTTTGATTATTTATTCGCTTGATGGCAGGGATAAAAAACTCACTATGCCTAGGGGCTTCGAGAACTCGGTGCTCGTCGAAGAGTGCTCTCATTGTCAATTTTCACCTCCAGCGCTGGAAACAAGTGACCCTGTTGAACATGCAACAGGAAACGCTACACTATCATCATGACTAAATTCTCAGTCACTTTTATTAGCATTTTACTTTTAAGCACTTTTAGCTGCGCAACTAAATTGCACCTCGATGATTCCTCAATAGTTGAAAGCCAAGGTTTAGTTTTTTCACCTAGGTGGTACAAGCGAAAAGGTAAAGTTGTAGATGTTGCTTTGCACATAGAAAACAAATCAAATGTTCCGGTCTATATTAAAAGAAACAGTATCCTAGTAAAAGCGGAACATACTCCTGGGGAGATGAGGAATAAATCTGGAACATACGCTGTAATGGGAGGACCCTTTGACGAATACGTAGTTGGATTGAATGTTATTGCAGAGAATATTGAAATCTCACCAGAATCATCTTTTTCACAAATGTTTGCATTTCGCTTCAACAGCAAACTTCCAGATTCATACCTCTTGAAATAGTAATAAGTGGAATCTACGAAGGAACCCCCGAAAAAACTGGCCAACATCGTCCACTCGTTCGCATTCCACTAACAGAACGTTAGTAGTTTCTTTTTCAAACTTGATTGGGTTGGACGCAACCTACCACGATGTTTGCCGAATCTTTTTTCTAAGGCGCTTATGCCATGACTCTCAGCTCACAGAACGACCTACCTGTTGAAGATCCAGAACCCGAAGCCGTTTTTGGCCTCCCGGGGCTGGTCCCAGTTCCCATACGAGAGAGATAAAAAAGAAAACTACTGTTTAAATTTTAAACACTGCCAGCGCGCTATGCCGATCAAGCAATAAATACAAGTAAGAATGTCCTACAACGTACTTTGGTCTAGGTACGCATCTTGCTTAAATTACACTGCAAAAAGATATGAATTCGAAAGTCGTACGTTTTTTTTACTTATTTCTCGCTCTTGGGCTTAGCCATATGGCTAAAGCTGTAGATATTAATGAACTCCTAGAAGAGAATACTATTTGTGGTGAATCCACTAAAACAATTGAACAACTCGGTCGCTTTCACACAGAAGTAAAATACCTCGCAGTCTTAGGTGGACATAAACAAGTCGCTATCAGCACAGTAGAAAGTTCTGATTACTTACGCGTACATTCGGATGCCGTAGATAAGCTTTCCTCAGTTTTAGGGAGTCCAGTTAAAGATTTTAAAGTTTATGATTCAGATCCAATAAATGGGAGACTTGGCAATGCGCGCGTAGAGGTAATTGCTGGAGATAAAATCTACAGACTCTCAATGCGACAAAATGGCCTCTCCTGGATTTTTTACAAAAGAGATACCATAGGTGACTACGGTACAATCAAAACAGACTTGAACACTTGCGGAGCCTCAACACTTACAAAAGCTGCTTACGCCAAGCTTAATCAAATTGTAACTTGGTCACAGAGAGACCACTTTAGAAACTTAGCTCGCAACGACGAAGAGTACAGACAAGGTCTCTTTAGCTGCCCAAGTTCAAAAAACAATCCTAGATTTTTCCTTGGAAAAGACCTCTCTGACCTTAACCGTGCTTATGCACCATTCGGCCTTAACATTGCATCTGCTAGACGCTCACTTAACCTCAATGGCTACGAATACTCCTTTACCTGGACGAATCATAAAGTGCCAAGAATCGCTGCAGTACACATCACCAAAACTGGAAGATGGAGTCAGGAAACAGTTAGATCAGAACTCTTAACTTATGACCACGAAGCTGCCGTTTTAAAAGATCAAACGCAAATCCTAGGTAGAACCGGAAACGATCGTAATGTTATTTCTGGTCACCTAGAAAAAATCTCTGAATCTTGTCTTATTGGTGTTGGATTTTCTCAAAACAGTCAGACTCTAGTTATATGGAGCGATTACCTTGTTTCAAGTTACGGCGTTAACTTTGATAAATCGAGAGTAAAATACGAATTTATGGATGGTTCACATACACAATTCATGGTTCTTGGCACTCGTATTGTAGGAAAAAAAGATTTTGATGAAGCCTTAGAGCCAAGAAAGAAATAAACAACTATGAGTAAATACTTCAACTACCTTAAGCGAGGCCTCTTCACTGGAGTCTTCTTTAGCTTCTATGTATTTAGCCTATCTATAAATGCTGAAGAAACTCCCCCTTCTGAAAAGGTAAATAAAATATCTATCGACCAAAAAAGCAAAACAATAAGCGTTACTTTTCAAAACGATAAAGAAAAGCAAACAGCAAAAGCTCAAATTTTAGATAATGAATCAAAGATTAAAATGACAATTTCAAGCACTCTGATAAGTAGTATCCAAAGTCCAGAACCAGCGCCAAAAGAAACTTCAAGTGACTCCGGCCCGGATTCAAAACCAGAAAACAAAGATACAAGCCAGAACAATAGCCCTGCTACCACCGAAGAAGCTCAACTCAAATACAAGCTTAGTTTTGACATTTTAATATCAGCACGTTCTAACGAAATAAAAGGCAAGTACCCTTGTAAAACCGAGGATGGATACGAGTTAAAAACAATGAGCCTCCGCTATGTTCAAAGACCAGAGAAAAAATATCAAATCAGCTTTTGTGGCAAAAAAGCAGCTTGGAAAACAATCCCTCGTGGAAACGTAATATCAACTACAGATGAGGAAGGTATCAGCAGAGACCCTCTTCTGGATGCTGTAAAGCAAGCCGTTGTTGAGATGTTAGGAGACCTCTTTCCCCTAGAATATCGACTTGAGGCAAGATCTTTTCTCTATCATAATTTTCCCGGTGGACTCTAAGGTCCGTTATAACTTCTTCGCCAAGCTCTCCGCTAAACCCGGGCTCATATCAAGTGTTCTAATTGGAAAGGGAATCGTGATTCCGTTCGCATCAAAAGCCTGCTTAATAGCAACAATAGCTTCGTGCTGAAAATGTAAAAAGTTATGGTTAGCAGGGTAATGCACCCACACTTGAAGAGTAAAGTTAATTGAGCTGTCTCCAAACTCTTTATAGTAAAAACGAAGCTCTTCCGACTCAATACGTCCCGGAATTTTCTCAACAGCCGCTTTCGTTACCTGCTCAACTTTTCTCAAATCTTCTGAATACGAAATCCCAACATTTAAGTCCACTCGCCTACGAGGAGTAATGCTGTAATTCGTAAGAGCCTCTGTGTACATGCGTTTATTGGGCACCAAAACATCTTGGCCATCAAAGGTAGTTATTGTTGTACAGCGAAGCTCAACACGTTTAACGTTACCAATGAAATCCCCAATGTGTACAATATCCCCTATTCGATACGGCTCCTGGAGAGCGATTAAAATCCCCGAAACAAAATTACTCGCAATTTCCTGAAAAGCAAAACCAAGAGCTAAACCGACAACACCAGCGCCTGCTAAAAGAGATGTCACCGTTTTATCAAGCTTTAAAATGCCGAGAGCAATAAAAAGCCCCACAAGCATAACGGACAAATGCAATATTTTTTTAATGAGATCGAGAACCGCTCGACTCCGAGTAGATCTTGAAAAAATAGATTCAGTTAAATTACGTACCAGGCCCGCCAAAAAGTATGCAATAACTAGTACTAAAAAAGCAAAAAAGAGATTGGGAATTGACTTAATAGAGGTTTCAAACCACGCATTTAGTTCCGTAGATAAAATCCCAAAAATTTTCGCTAAATCAAAGCTCTCAAACATACTTCCATTATGTTCAACACTCATCTCACCTAAGTCAAGCAACAGAAGAGGGGCATAACGCAGCATAAGCTCGCTTTTTTATTAAGATAACAAAAATCTCACAGTGCAGTCTCGGCCCTTCATGCTAAAACTAAGAAATGTTTGAATTCTTAAGCCGATGGAAACACGCTGGCAATGCTCGTGTAGCGCTTGATTCTTTACTTACGAATGCTGACCCCGAAGCCCCCCTTCAAGAAAGACTCGAATGGCTCGTAGAGCTTTTCCGTTGGATGCGCTCTCAAGGAAATGTTTCTATTGTAAAAAATGAACTCGAAACGGGTCACCTTCAAGTAACACGCACTCGTTTTCTTTTAATTCAGCTCGATAAGAATCCAGACAAAAAGAAAAATGTAGCAAAAACCTTGCGTTCTATACTTTTTGATACCAAAGCTCTCGACTTATTTTGCACAACTGGCCTTCCAACTGAGTCTGGTTTTTTCTCAGAGGCAGTTGATAGGCTAACAGAACGCTTCTTGCCACGCCCTCCGCACGAAGATGAACTTGGCGAAGTTTTCGTAAGAGTTTTCTCTTCAGAAAACGATATACTTTGGCTCGAAAAAATCGAAGCTACTTTACTAAGCGAAATCATAGAACTCTTTAACTACGAAAACTCTGCTGATGAAGGCAGAGTATGGGACAAGCTAAATTCCGAAGTAGAAGATGCTGTTTTATTCTTAGTCGGACAAATTCGAGCATTTGGCCTTAATCCCAAAATCCGCATCAGGTGCTCTGAGATGCCCCTTCGAGATCGACCCTTCTTCCAAATAACAGGCGTATGTGCCCAACTCCTCAAAGACGCAGAAGACACAACCTCTCCAAACGATGAGCTCTTATCCATGAATGATTTCAGGGATGTCCTTTTTCGATGCAGAGAAGAGCTACAAGTAGCTCATCAACACCTTAACGTATACGGAGTAAGTGTTAGTATTGTCCATGAACTTGATCGCATTGAATCCCTCATTGGACGCACCGAAACGCTTATTGAAATACTCACGGGCAAAGATAACGATCCTAAAAAAATACTCCGTTTTATTTGTAGTTTGATAACTGAACTTCGAGACCGAGCTATCCGACCCCCGTAGGGATTTTTTCACAAATAGAGCCCTGCTTGCTCTCCATGAAGATAGCCGAACAAAATGCAGAGGCCGGCGAACACTACATTACGCGAAACTCGAATGAATATAACGAAATGTTCAGAAAAGCTGCGGGCGGCGGTATTATTGCAGGCCTTATTGCCTTCACTAAAACTTTCATGGAAGAGATGTCGCTATCCTACTTCATCCAAGGGATTTTTAAATCAATTAACTACTCCGTAGGCTTCATCGGCATTTATTCATTCGGCTTTACTTTAGCTACAAGACAACCTGCAATGACGGCAAACGCTCTTGCTGCTAAAATGCACAACCTCAATAGCGACAAAGAACGTTCAAGCCTCGTAGACGAAGTTGTAAACTTAATTCGTTCGCAAGGCGCCTCCATACTTGGAAACGTTTTTCTTGTCATTCCTACGACACTTCTCATTTTTTCGATCATTTTCTATGCACAAGGAGCTCCTCTTATGGACAAGGAAGAAGCTCTCAAAACTTTATCTCATTACTCAGTACTTGGTCTCACTCCGATTCATGCGGCATTCACAGGATTTCTCCTATGGCTCTCATCTGTCATAGCTGGGTGGGTCCACAACTGGTCTGTATATCACGAAATCCCACAAGCGCTCGCATCACACCGCAAACTTAAGGCCATGCTTGGACCAAGCCGACTGCAACGCTGGATAACTCTCTACCAAAAACATCTCAGCGGATGGGTAGGCTATATCTCACTTGGTTTTTTGCTAGGAATGTCTCCGAAAATTCTTGGCTTCTTTGGTATTCCACTGGACGTAAGACACGTTACGATTTCCTCAGGCACTATAACACTTGCAACTGCAAGCCTAGGTATCGACTTTCTCTACCACTCTCAATTTTGGCTCGCTTTCATAGGAATATTTTTTATTGGTATCATGAACGTCAGCGTAAGTTTCTTTTTAGCTTTTTGGGTTGCCCTTAAGTCTCGTAGAATTAAATCTTCTATTCGAGACGAGATTTACAAAGAAGTTTTTACACGCTTTAAGAAAAGCCCTACTTCGTTCCTCCTGCCCCCAAAACAAAAAGCAACAAACTAATTCTTAGCTGCTGACACTTTTGATACAGACACGACATCAAGAAGAGTAGCGCTTTTTTCTCACCTGCAATAAAGTACTTTTTATAGGGACGAGGGGTCCTTAGAAGAAATCCCAAAAGGGGTACTAGAGACAGCGCACAGAGGGTTACCCTTAGGGGTAAGAGGGGGCTGCTCTAGAGGGGGAGACCCAGGATTTCGACCTAAGTTGAAGATATGCCCCAGCATTCTGCACCAATGCTGGGGTTTTCTAGAAAGCGCTATCAGGAGCAAATCCTGATAGCGCTTTCACTTTTCAGACTCAGGTAAATCGACTCGCCCACTTCGGCTTCTCATAGTGCGGCTAACCATCAAACGAAAAAGCTTCTCTAACTTTTCTTGCATTTCGATGTTTTCAATCACACCCATAGCACGAGCAATGGCCTCAAATGTTGCCAAGCCACCCGCCTTAGGCTCTCGCCTGAGCTGATATTCAGACTCCTTACCCTCGGGAAGTATCACCCGAATAGCATTCGCCAAAGCAGGCTCTCTTTTTGAAACCTTATAAGCTTGGCGCCAACTTCCATCAGGGACGACCAAGGTTACAGGCTTTTTTATTTTTTCTAGAAGCTCTTTTGTCAAAACCTGCGCATCTTCACTTGGAAAAAGTAAAAGGGGCTCTCTTTCAGCATCAAGAAGCTCAGCACAATTAAGTGTCTTGTATGGCAGTCCTCTAAAATGAACCTCACAATTTGGGATACTCAAAGCAGCAATGCGCCCTGTATTTGTTGTCAGGTGTCGCTCCCGATGGTGCATCAAAATTAATATTTTACATTTGTTCTTAAAGGTTTCCTTGCAAGCCCTAATTTCAGGGCAAATACAAAGCTCTTTTCGCATATGACAAGCCAAACATCTTGTTCCAGGCTTTTTTCTTCGATTTCCCATTAAAATTATTTTGTCTGATAAAGCCTATCGCCCGCGTCTCCTAGACCAGGAACCAAGTACCCCTGATCGTTCATCTCTTTTTCTACACTTAAAGTATAAATTTCAACATCAGGGTGAAAATGCTTTATTTTCTCAATAGCGAACTCACTCGCCAGAATGCTTATAATTTTTATTTTATTTACTTCGTAACTTTTTAAGCGATCGAGAGCCGCTAGCATTGTATCTGCAGTTGCCACTAGGGGATCACAGAGTATTGCCACCTTACCCTTAATATCGCTAGGCATTTTAAAATAATATTCAACAGTATTTTTAATAAACTTATCTCTATAAATTCCAATAAAGCCTGCGGAGGCTACGGGGATCATAGATAAAACTGCATCCAACATTCCGTTTCCTGCTCTCATGACAGAGACGACAACGGGTGGATTTTGTATTCGATTTACAGTTGCCTTTGCAATGGGCGTCTCGATCTCAACACTTTTCATGTCTTTCCAATCGCTCATTACCTCCAAGGCTAAAACCCGACTAATTTCCCTGACAAGTTCTCTAAACTCCGCAGAACTCGTGTTCTTATCTCTCAAATAACCAAGTTTGTGCTGTAAGAGGGGATGATTTAAAACTTTTACTTTATCGCTCATATATTCCTCAAAAACTCTAAAAAACAGTCCCATCGCTTACAAGATTAATAGGAGAGGTTGCCCCTTCTCGTTTTTCCTGGGCCAAGTATCTTCCGGCCCACCACGTCCCACCTTCAAGTACTTTGGCGAGGGGAAAATCCTTGGGTGATTTATTTAAAGTTTTTCTTATTTCCACTGCCATCTGATCTAACAAATAAACAGTTAGGGCTCTCCATTCGATAACGAGATCGTCCCCGGGGAGCCAATCTTTTAAAGCATCTTCTGGATTTTTAAAGCTCAAAAGGCCCGAGTCCAACATGAGCCCACCGTTGCGATATTCCGCTAAACCCGTAAGCTCTTCAACTCCAACAACCGTTAAGCCCGCTTCCATAATGGGCTCTATTAGAGAATAAGTCATCCATTGAGATAGCTTGTGCAAGGGCACTAAAGATTTTAAGCCGCCCACTGAAGACACTGTTGAATGTTTCCAAACATCCCCCAAATTAACCCCCGAAGCAGACAAACGTCCGGGCCAAATTGAGCCCAAGGCATCTAAGACCGCCCTTAAAATTCCCTTAGCTGGGATTTCTTTCCCGTGAGTCTCAACTAAATAATCAACAAGGTTTCCGGGTCGGGAATCTTTAAAAAACTTCTTGTTTTCAAGGGCAAGAGCGAGATTATGTAAAAGCTTAAGTCGCCCTTCTACTCCAACAAGAGGATTCTTTGCACTTACCTGAAAAGCCTCTTCTAAATCTTGTGTTCTTAAAGACAATAAACCATTAGCATCAACACGAGGAGAGGTTTTATCCTCGCTCATGGCTCCAGACATGAAGAGATGAAAAGACGCAACCCCTAGGCCCTCAGAGCGACTATAGGTTTCATTCTTCTCTAAGAACTTCCACTTCATCCCAGCGCCTGCATCTAGAAGAACAGACGTAATCACTAAATCAATTTTAGAACGTGCAATTTCCATTTCGGTTTCGCCACTAAGTTTTTTATTTAGTTCCAAAACACGGTCTATGCCGCCAACTCTAAAATGTCCCCATCTCGAATGAAAAGGAATGTTGAGATCGGGGTAGTTCTTTTTAATAACCTGTAAAACGTAAGCAACGGCAGGTAGGAAATTCTCCGGATGATAAACAAAATAAGATTTTCTATCCTGACACATGTCAAAAATAGCTTTTGCCTGAATACGAATCGCCTCTGGCGAAAGCAAATAATCAATTTCTTGCTCTGTAAAAATAAGTTCCCTTGCGAAATCATTCATCAATGGCGCGTCCCTTTACCTTTTTAAGTGCCCCTTCGTCCTTTGCCCCATCGGGCGAAAAGTATCCTGCAGCTTTTTTGGCTTCAATCTCTACTTGTGCATCCTCTGGAACTAGCTCGACAGGAATAGAAACTCTGTTTTTAACTTCAATTCCACTTCGCACAATGGCGTCGTACTTCATATTGCTCATGGAGTGGAGGTTATCTATCTTTTGAATGCCGAAGAAATGCAAAGGATCAGGCATAAACTCCTGAAAGCGCGCATCTTCTGTTCCTGCAACACATTCAGTGCGCTTAAAATAAGTCGCAGCAGTGTCACCACCTACTTGACGTTTACGTGCATTATAAACAAGAAATTTCGTTACTTCTCCCAGCGCACGACCTTCCTTACGATAGTACGCAATAATTCCTACCCCACCCCTTTGAGCAGTGCGGGCAGCGTCTTCAATTCCATACATTAAATAGGGCCGACAGGTACATATATCCGAACCAAAAACATCTGAACCATTACATTCATCATGAACCCTGCAAGTCAGCTCGATTTTTGGATTGGCCAAATCAGCGGGGTTCCCAAAAATATAGACGGTAGTACTTCCAATGGGGGGAAGCCATGCCTTCAAGTCAGGGCGAGTAATAAACTCGGGATACATGCCCCCAGTCTCTTGAAAAAGAGTTCGTCGCAAATCGCCCTCATCAACTTCCAGGCGTTTTGCAATACCCGGCAAGAACCAAACAGGTTCAATAGCTACTTTTGTGACTCGTACGTCATGATTATTTTTTACAATTTTCCCATCGACTTTAAGCCGGCCCAATTTAATCGCCTCATTGACCTCGGGGATCTGCAAATGGGCCTGAGTTACGGCAATCGTAGGCCGAATATCGTAACCCTTATCAAAATACTCTTTAAAATGAAGCTGAGGGTCGAGGCCCCAAGGATCCAAAGCAACTATTTTAGTCGAATCAAACCACTGCTCATAAGGCCCAATTTTAACCGGACTTTCTGTATTGTTTAGGTCAGGTTTATGAAGCGCTGGGAATTTTCCACTTGCTATAGAAAGAGCCCTATAGACCGTATAACTCCCGCTATGGGCGCCAATTGCATTACGCGCTTTAGAATTACTTACTGAGGCAACTATGGGGCCTCGTTCAATAGCATTTTTTGCCCCCCAATGAATAGGAAGGGTCTCTTTAAACTTAAGATTTATATGGGAGGCCAAAATAATGTGATCTGAGCGTTCATCGACTTTAAACATAATGCGATTATTCCTTGTTCGGGTACTTTTTAAGTCCCTTTTGAAAAATAGCATAGCAGAGTTTCCTTGCGAAAGGGATTCAACCTGTGGGACGCTAAGAAGCATCGTGAGTGAAGCAAAAACACCAAAAGCCCCAACCATTCCCTCTGACATTGATAAAACACCCGTCGCAAAAGACATTTGGTGTTACAGCACTAAAGAGAAAACCTTTACATGGCATGTCGTCGTTAATCACGACGCAAAAGGCTTTGTTGATAAAGTTCAATGTAAGACTTCTGGGGTTGTTCATAAGTATAAAAAACAAAACAAAACAACAGCTTCAAGTACTGTAAAAAAACCACGTAAAACAACAAAACGCTCAACAACTCCAGCTGTTGATCTTGAAGAAGTTTGGTACAGCGGAGTTCGAAACTGGGGAGATGCTGCATTAAAAAAATATTCTCCCGCAACCCCACTCGAAGAAGGTGATGTATTTGAGCACAGCACTTTTGGAAAAGGCGTTGTACATGCCCGCCGCGACAACAAGATAGACGTTGTCTTTAAAGAAGGTCCCAAAGTATTACTTAATGCAAAATGAAGCTAAGCTCTCCCTCCCGATTTAAAATCGGCCAGTGCGTACGTTCTGCAAACGAAGCAGAACTTGGCTTAGGCCATATTACCGAAATAAGTCCCAGCATTATTAGCGTTTCATTCTCAAAAGCTCTCGAGCGACGAAATTATTCTGCAAAAAGTGCCCCTCTTGAGAGAAGCACCTTTAGCGTTGGCGCTGAACTCACACTCCGATCTGGAAAGTCGCTCAAAGTACTCAACGTAATAGAGCAAGACGAGCTCCTACAATACGAAACAGAAATTGGAATTATTTCAGAAAGCGACGTCTTTTCGTCCAAACAAGTTTCGCACCCTCTTGATTGCCTACGTGACGGCCGCGTGGGAACACATCAAGCCTTTGAGCTACGTAAGCAAGCTTCCTTGCTCGTAGAAGAATATAAAAATTCTCAATTGCATGGGTTTATCGGATCAAGAGTCGTACTCACCCCACATCAACTCTACGCAGTTGATAAAATTGTGGCAATGCCTCATCCCCGCGCTCTACTCGCGGACGAGGTAGGCCTTGGAAAAACTATCGAAGCCGCTCTAATTTTCTCAAAACTAAAAGCCTTAGGCCGAGCTAAAAAAGTACTCATCCTTGTACCCGAAGCACTCAAGCACCAATGGCTAGCCGAGCTCTATAGAAAATTCTTTGAACTTTTTATCCTTGTCGATGAAGATCGCTGGGAAGAAGAACTCAAATCGCAAGGGGCTAACTCATTTGCCTCGAACTCTTTTGTGCTCGCAAGCTTAGATTTACTTATAAAAGAAAAAGACTCTCTCAACGCAGCACTTAAAGAAAACTGGGACTTGGTTATTATTGACGAAGCCCACCAGCTCATCCCCCTTGAAAAAGAAGCTCCCGAAACCTTAAAGTTTTTTTGGCAGCTTAGTGAAAGTGTAAAAAGTGTTCTTTTTTTAACAGCTACGCCTTATCGTTTTGGCGAAGAAAACTTCGACGTACTCGTTAAACTTTTACAAACCTCACACAATTACCCTATGGAATATATCCACAACAGGCGCGATATTATTCAAGGATTTCCACAGCGAATTTTGCATAAATACGAGATTGAACAAAGCTCAGAGGAATGGCTAAGCCAATTTTTAAAAGACTTTAAAGGCGAAAAGCTTCTCTTGATTTGTAAGAGCGAAGAAGCTGCAACTAATTACTTTAATTATTTAACCGAGAAAACTGGCTTTAGTGCTGCTCTCTTTGTAGAAAGCATGGATCTCCTTCATCGCGACAAGCAAGCTGCTTGGTTCGCCTCTGAAGGTGGAGCTCAAACGCTTATCTGTAGTGAAATGGGGAGTGAGGGAAGAAACTTCCAGTTTTGTCATGACATGATTTTCATGGATATGCCCGAGCACCCAGACCTTTTAGAACAACGAATTGGTCGCTTGGACCGCATTGGACAGAGCGAAGATGTCAACATTCACATCCCCTTTACTCCCAAAACAGAAACTCACTTTTTAGTGAAAATGTATGAAGAAGTTTTTGGAATTTTCGCAAAGCCTTGCCCCTTTGCCTTTAAAGTCTTCGATAGAATTAACGCTTTTAAAGAGAGCGACAAAAAACTCGCATGGAATAAATTCAGAGACAAGGCTCTTGATGTTTTTGAAGAAGAAGAAAAACTCTACCTTAAAAAAGTCCAGAGCCATGTTGATGAACGCTCTTTTAATGCCACAAAGGCTCAGGCTCTTTTAAAAGAAATTAAAAGCTTCGAGAAAAGCGAAAAATCAGACGTGGTTTTTGAGAATCTCATGCAGCAGACTTTGGCGTTAGCCACGACGACTTCGGCTTAGACAGAACAATCAAGCTGGGCTCAGAATCTCAGTGTTTGTTGAGAACTTTCCTCATTTAGGGTGCTTTGAGGAAAAGGCACTGACTTTCGATAGAGCCGTTGCCCTTCTACGAGAAGACATCGAATTCATAAGTCTTGAGCATCCTCTTTACCAAAGCACTCTTGATTACTTTTGGGGCCTTGAAAGCGGCATCGCGGGCGTTAGTTTTAGCAGAGACATCCCCACACGAAGCTTTGCTCTAGAAGTATTCTTCAACAAAAAAGAAAGTGTTTTCATTGATGAAAATGCTCTTGAAATCAAACCTTCCGCCAAGCTCAGTGTCGTTAAAGAGAGAAAAATGGACCCCCAAGACACTCAAAAGATGTTTGCACTTTATGGAAAAAGAATAAAAGAATTGTGCGCTCTTGCTATGAAAATAGCCTCCAAAAAACACAAAGACGCTAAGCTCGACAGTATTCACATTTATATTGGACTTGCCTAAAAGGCGTCAGAGACCTTTTGGGCACACCTCCGCTACCTTTTAGCCGTTGCCGTCTTTAGCAAGGCGCTCAGCCATTTCAAACAGTGTTTCGCCAGACGAGCCCACAAAAAGTGGTTTCGTTGAATGAGGTAACCACTGCTTGCGAATACCCGCTATAAGCGAAGGTGTTTGCTTAAGCGACTCACTAAGATCCTCCGCAAGCACAGATATCATATCTGGATTCACTTTAATAATTTTCTCAGCTAATTCAAAAATGCCTTGGGGTACTTTCCCATTCTCTAAAACCTTGAGTACTTTATCATTCCAATCTCTCATAAGACCCTTGAATTCTTCTTCATTAAAAGTTTTTTCTTCTGCCTTTGGTGCTTTCACCTCAACCTTTGGAGCAGAACTCGAAGCTTTAGTTTCTTTTTTTGTTGCCGTTCCAGCACTTAAAAAGCCAATAAACAATAAAGAAAAAATAGCTGTTAAATGTTTCATTACGACTTCCTCATTATGACATAAATCCCTAAGACAGGTCGACCATTATTACCACCATCACCTCGAGCCAAGCGGCTCTTGGGACTATTTCTTGGAGCTGAATCGATGTAATCACTCACATAGGCAAATTCTCTGTCTTCAACGTCAATTCTTTTATTTCCATATGCAAGCATTTGCTTGATACCACGAGCTGCAAGTTCAGATGTAGGAATCTTTTGCTCCACATGACCGTTTCCATTGCCGTAGACAATAATTGCGTAAGCAGGTGCCTCCTCGGGGTTCATTGTTTCAATTTTCTTTAATTCATATCCTTCATTCAAATGGATATGCTTTCGGTTTTCATACTCAAAGCCATTCGCCATACTCGTTGCATTTCCCCAGCCTGGATAAGTTCTAAATATTCCTGCTGCCTGCATTGCACCTTTCACAGCACGTGCACACATGGCCGGAGGACTCCTAAGTGGATATTTTAAGAGACTTCCCTTCAGCAAACTATCCGTTACAGCCCTAGCTTCATCAGCAGCCTTAACAAAACGATAATCACCCAAGGCCTCACCCTTTTTAGAGAGACATCTATACCCCCAACGCCCCTTTAACTTCTCCATTTGAGATGTAATATCAGCATGAATCTTTCCAAGTGGGTGATCAGGGTTTTGGATAGCTTTTGTTTTTCTTAGGTTTTCAAAAAAAACATCTACATCGTAGCTGCTCAGCTTCTTTCCGTCTTTTCCAAGTTCAGCTTTAATACTTTGCCAATAATATTTGTTTAACTCTGCAAACAAAGGTGAAATACTTTTTTTACACTCTAAAATTTGTTCGGCTTGCGAAAACTGCTGATAACACCAGCTTTCAATCGAATCATTCGTCATGTCAGTTAACTGAGCGACATCCATGCTTCCTTTACGCAAGAGCCGAGAAATAATTTGTCCATTCAAGAGCGAACTCTCTTCAAAATAAGCACACCCTAGAGAGCGTACGACTTGATCCGTGTATCTAGAAGATGCGCGATAAAGGTCATAACTTGAACTTTCAGAGCTAACATAATTCCATGCCTTTCGTTCCTCTGGAACTTCTTCAATTTTCGGCTTCAAGCCAAGAGCCTCTTTTGTTTCATCCAGAAAAGCTCTTAAGCCTTTTCGTTTATGATTAAGGTTAACGCCCCCAACATTTTGTTCCTTAGGAGGAAGAATGAAGGGCGTAAGACGTACAGGTCCAGACTTATGCAAGTCGGGGTCAATAGGACTTAAGCTTGAGCCCTTAAGAGCAGTGACATAATCATTAATACTGATCCAGGCATCGCTTAACCTATCCTGAAAAGCTTCTCTGATGTGCCCTCTGATTTGATCAAATCCAATTCGATTTTCATTAAGCCCATTTCGCTTAAAATCCTCAGCAGCCTTCTTCTTATAATCTCCCCAGAATATCTCTGTTAATTTTAAAGCTTTCTCTTTTAAAGTAGCCAAACAAGTATCTGCATCCTCTTTTTGCTGGCAGTATTTCTTAAGCTCTTTTTCAATCTCTTTTTCAAACACCATTGAGGCGTATTTGGGGCTCCCTTTGTTCGTCACATAAATTTTGTTCTGTCTTTGTAGGGCCGCGATTTGCTGACCATTAACCCAGATTAAAGATATAAAAGCCTCTTCACTTTCAGCAGGAGATGTAATAGCTTCAACCCATTTTTTTGCAGCCCACACGTGAGCTTCCTCTGGATCAAAAGAGCGAATTCCTGGTTCAAAATCAAAAACAATTTTTTCTTGGCTTAGAATTAAATTTCGATTGCCCTCGTCCTGAGGCAACATAGGGGCATGCACCTCTAGCTCTACAGAGTAAAGAAGAGGAAAAATCAAAAAGGCGCAAAGCCGTAGTGCTATATATGGATATAAGCGCATTTTTCCCCCTCTCATAATTTTAAGTCTTATAGAAGTGCCTAGGTAATTATTAAGGTCGAAATAGTGGCCTAAAAAAGTCCACCCTTCAGACAAGTGCTAAGTTCTTTGACACCTTATCTGGTAGCATATTCTCATGTCTGCCACGCTTAAAGAACAAATTACCGCCCTTAAAAACCCACGCATGCTTGTTGTTTTTTTAATGGGCCTGGCCTCGGGCCTTGTGCCTACACTGATTGGTGGAACCTTGCTCCAAGCTTGGGCCAGTGATGCGGGTGTAGACATTAAGACAATTGGACTACCGTACCACGCTAGCCCTACCCTATACTCTGAATTTTGGTCTCCAGTGCTCGATAGGTTTTCGTTGCCCTTAGGACGTAGAAAGGGATGGATACTCCTCACTCTAATATTACTTGTGGTTTCAGTCGTTTTTATGAGTTTCATGGACCCTGAAAGAATATTCAAACTATTGCAATTGCGGCTTCAATTGTTGCATTCTTAGGCGCAACCTTGGACATAGGACTCGATGCCTGAGAAGAGAATACCTCCCAGACAATCAAATTGCCCTAGGACTTGCTCTAAACACCACATCTTACCTCATCGCGATGAGACTCATAGGTGGTGCCCTAGCTCTTAGTTTGGCCGAGTTTCTCCCTTGGTCACAAGTTTACCAACTTATGGCACTCGTTCTGGTTCCTTGTATTGTAGCCATGTTCCTAACAGATGAGCCAAATGTTTCCTCGCCCTCTCCAAAGAATTTTTACGAAAGTGTGGTCCTCCCCTTCCAAGACTTCTTTACACGTAAGGGCGCATGGCTCGTTATTGCATTCATCCTTCTTTATAAACTTGGAGATAACATGGGCGGTGCCCTTAGCACAAAGTTCTACTTGGACATGCAATATAGCAAGATAGAAATCGGTGCCGCCTCTAAACTCGTAGGTTGGATTGCCATTGTCGCAGGCTCACTCATCGGGGGCTTCTTCATGGTGAGTATGCGCATTCGTAATGCGCTTTTTATATTTGGAGTTTTCCAGGCCATATCCACAGCGGCCTTTGCACTGCTTGCTGTATTTTCACACAACACTCTTTTACTGGCAGCGATTATTGCCTTTGAAAACTTTACAGCAGGTCTCGGCACAGCAGCCTTTAGTACACTTATTGCCCGACTTACCAATAAGCGTTTTACGGCCACGCAGTATGCGCTCCTAACAAGTGTAATGGGTGTACCACGCTATCTCTCGGGTGCACCAACCGGTTACATTGTAGAAGCCGTTGGGTGGACAAGCTTTTATATATTTTGCGGCTTAGTTGCGATACCTGGAATCCTTTTATCTTTGCGTGTAAAAGAAAACAGTAATGGCGAAATATCACTTTAACTGTCGGTGTATGTAAAAAGGTAGCGGAGACCTACCCCAAAGGTCTCTGACGCCTAAATAAGACCGGGAGTTCTTGTTGTATTGGGGCGGGGATTAGAAAGCGGATTTTTCTGGGCTGGAGCAGCACTTGGTTTTTGCCTTACAGTAGGATTATAGAATTTATTATCTGTGCTTTTACGCCAGTCCATCATCACCGCATCGCGATCTTTATTTTGACCAAAAAGTTGCATGTGGGTTAACTTTTTAGGATCAAAGTTAACACTATAATTTTTTCTAACTTTTGCAATTTGCTCAGGAGTTGCGCCTGCCGACTTGAGACGATCAATTAGATTTTTATCTGCGTTTTGCTGAATAGCTTGCGCATTTTTCATAGCATTGTCGTACATATCTGAGAATTCTTTGTAGGTACCTACATCTTTAATGTTTTTATCCGTATTTTTGTTAAAGTCTAAGTTTGTAACGATACCTTTCCACTCAGATAATGGACGATTATAAGCATATGCAAATTTATTAAAGATAAACTCACGCGTATCTTTAAAATAAGCGCCTGGATCACCCGATATTTTTTGAAATTCATTTGGATCGTCTTTATCAATACTTGCTGAGCCATTTGCGCCTTCAACTTGCTTTTTATTTGGATCAATAGAGCCAAATTTTGAAGAATAACAAAAGCTCGTGAATGAAAAGCAGTCATTAGACTTAGACAGAAGTCTTTGCTGATACTCTCCAATTTTTGCCTGCCTATCAGGATCTAAATTTTGCTTAGCTTGCCCATATAATGTTTCAAGTTGAGAGGAACTGAGCACTCCCGACAAAGATCTTAAACTTACCTTTTGCATCAAATCATCCACAAAAACATCGGATGCGGTAAAGGCTCCATTCTGATCCTTTTGAAAAGCTACTCCCTTGGTAATTTGTTCTTTAATAGCTTCGATATTCGTACCGTCTTGCGAAGCCCCTAACCTAGCTAAAATCTTTTGCGCTGCTTGATCAGGAGTAAGCTTCTCACTTTGCGCCTGCGCTGCGCCTGAACTTGGCTTACACTTTCCAACTGTGCCATCAGGACATAACTTCTCATCTTGAATAACTTTTTTCTCAGCCACGCGTTGAGCTAGCTTTTTTCCTATTTCAGCTTCTGCTTTTTTTATATCCCCCGGATAAGCAGCATATGCGTCCACTGCAATTTGCTTGTATTCTCCCACTGTATTTCTACTTTCACTTTTTGTAGTGTCAGTACCATCAAGCCTTGCAGATCTAAAAGCAAAGGCATCGCTGGCCATCATAATGTATTTATCTTGCTCCATTTTACTAAATGACTTGTGAAGCAAATCTAGGTTCGGTTGTTTGCCAGGAGCTAAAGTCGCATCCTGAATTGTTTTGTCAGCATATACTTTTCCGTTTTTATTACTCTCAGTGCGAACCTCAGCTTTAACGCCATAAACTCTGTGCGGGTCATTTCCGTCCCCGTGCGCAGGTCCAGCATCGTAAAGAACTGCTGATATTTCAAAACTCTGAGTCTGCATTTGACCAGTAAGCTTGTTTCTATGTGTATATAGTTTTCCATCTACAAAAACTGGCTGATCCAACTTTGAGGTACGTTCTTCCATTATTTTTTTCTCTGCATCAATGCGCGCTTGTCCCCTGAGACCTGTAGTACCAAAGGCCCCACGTTCGATTGATCCCTCAGCCGCATTTGCCCCACCTTCGTGAGCCACCATACCATCACCCTTCGTGACGTGTGCTTCTCCATAGCCGCCGTAACGACCATTGCCGCCAAATTTTGAAGACTTATCGCCCTCATCAAATTTTTTGATGTTTTTATTAATCGAAGAAATGTATTCATTATTTAGCGCTGAGAGATCACCTGCGAGACGCTCAACCTCCTCATCACTCATTCCACCAAAAACCTTAGAATCAACTTTGGTTCCAGTTGTTTGCTCAAATTTGGCAAAAAGCAAAGAGCTACTTAAGACTCCTACGAAAAGAGCCAAAAATCTTGTAGTAAGCGCCCCCAAGGGAGAATGCGCAAAAACCCTCATTCTCTTATTATATCCAGCCGTTTGCGCAGTGCGCAACAAAAAGATGCCAAGGGTGTTTTTTTCCACCTCTCACTACCTTTTTTACAGGCAAAGAAGCACCTCTTTTCAAATTCTTAACGCTTTCTTAATCATTAAATTCTCTTTGAATGCCGAAAAAGTGACTAAGGCCTATGCACTTTAGGGTTACTTTTAAAGAAGGAGTATTGAGTTGAGTCTGGCAATCGTAACGTCTGTAGACGACTTTTTTTACACAGAGATAGAAAAAATTTCGAAACGTCATGGGCTTCAACTAAGCCCACTTGTTTTGAGATACCTCTCCGGACTTCTTGCAAAATTTTCTACAGCTTCAGAACTCAAACTCACTCACCCCACCGAACACAAAGACATGACTCCAACTGAATTTTGGTTAGAAATTCAAAAACTGCCCTATTCACAACAACTACAAGCCCTACAGTTTTTGGGCGACTATTCACTTTTTACGACGGGATTCTTTAGCGAATACACTAAAGGAAGCTTACTCGACAGAGATTACTTCCAAGCAATTGGCGGCAAAGCGTATTACCGAGCTGGAGAAATAAAAGAAAACATAGCTGCCGAGAAATCTATCAACGTTTATTTTTCATTAGCCGAAAGTTTTAGAAGGTTTTCAGAAATCTTCTCAGAAATTTACGACCAAACTCTTCTACACAGCTCAGATGGTGCCATTAAACTTTTCGAAAGATGGCAACAGAACGGATCAGATCACCTCACTCGTATGCTATTTGAAAACGGATTTCATATCGGTAAAAAACCAACAGCAGAATAAACATGAGCCATAAAGATAGAAAAAAACCAAGATCAATTATTCGCTTTACTGGACAAATCATTTCCTCGCAGGAGGACGAGCCCGTTGACTGTATGGTCGTTGACTTCTCTGTTACTGGAGCTAGAATTCACATTGAAGAATCAAGCCCACTTCCACAAAAGTTCACTCTCAACATTCAACTCTTTCCAGATATGCCGCTGATACAAATTAAGTCTCGTCGAGTGTGGAGAAACCGGGACTTAGCAGGACTGCACTATGAAAAGCTCAGTCGTAGAAACTATTCGATTATCGATAATTTAGTAAAAATTCACAGGGGCGAGCTCAAGCAACCCGAAGACAAATCGTAAAAATTAATTCCAGGTAATGGGCATTCCTTGGTCACCCACTGTATCTTTCTCATCATTGTTCACGACAAGGCTCAAACGCTTGCGGACTTCATCCTGAGTCATTTTGCGTTTTCCACCACGACCACCTCCAGTGAGATTAGGTCCCTTCCAACGCAAATAAAGAAAGCCCGTAATGAGTCCACCTAAATGCACAAGATGCGCAACATCTCCGCCCGAAGCTGCATCCAAGTAAAACACTGCAGAGAAGAGCGCTATAAAGGTGATAATTGCCACAAAGTGTTTTGCTTTAATGGGAAGTACAAAAAATAACAGTACGTAGGTATCGCCAAATACCAAACCAAAAGCAACAAAGAGCCCATAGATAGCACCACTTGCGCCAATAATAGGAGTTCTAGCAAGAGAGGCTGCCAAATCAGGAAACAAATAGAGCCCCACAAACGAAACTAAAAGCTGCAACAAGGCTCCGCCAATGCCGCAGATAAAATAGTATTTTAAAAACTTAGAAGTGCCCCAACGTCGCTCAAATTCTGAGCCCAGCATATAAATAAAAACAGCATTAAAGAGCGCATGAAATAGCCCACCATGCAAAAAAGGATAGGTTAGAATTTGCCAAATACTTCCTGAAAGAAAAGCGTCGGGAGAAAATCCAAAAAGTGCCTCAACATGAACCCCAGCAAATTTACTCAGAGCATTTTGAAGCACAAAAACCACCACCAATGAGCCAAGTAAAAACTTTACTCCGGGACCAATTTTTGGGGGCTGTAGAGTCATTGTTGGCATGCCTTATACTTATCGGTAATAGCTCGATATTCCTAGAGTAAGTGTCAAATAAGTTGAAAAAAAAGCAGAGGCCCCGTCGAAATACCGACGGGGCCTCTGCTTTGTACCTAACCAGTGATTCTTTAACTTTTTAAGGGCCTAAAATTAAAGATCTAGTGATTTAGCTAATCTTATACCAACGTTAGTTTCGTTGTCTTTAGCAACTTCAGCTTGTGAATGATTTCCGATAGCAAATTCATTAAATGCAATCAAACCAAGACCCAAGTCTCCAGCAGAAGCGATGTTATACATAAATTCGATCTCATGATAGATGCTGCTTTTAACAATAGTGTTATTGTCTCCAGCAAAAGAATCTCCAAGATATTTTCCGCTGATTTCGAAGTCGTAAGTAAGAGTTAAGTCTTCAGAAAACTTATACTGAGGTAAAATCTCAAGAGCTAAGCCAACAATGTTGTTTCTGTCGCCAGAAGCACGGTTGTAACCATTTCTTTGAAGATACATGTTCAACTTAGGAATAAGAGTTAAGTTAAAGTGTGAGTTAAACTCTTGCTCCATCATTAAGCGAGCGCTTAGAGTTCCGTAACTTTCGTCACCTACAGTAGTAGGAACATAGTAACGAAGACGAACGCCAGTCTTAAAGCCTACGATGTCCCAAAATTTAGGAGTATCAAGCTCAACACGAACATATTGGTTAGCGAATGTATCGTGCCATTCAGCACTTGAATTAGCTCTCGCGTAGTCAGTAGACAACAACACTGCAGGCATAAGCTTATATCCATCAGCAAACTTATAGCTATAACGAATAAAGTGATCGCCTTGATATTTGTTGCCATCTAAAACAGTTGTAGCGTCTAATTGATAAAGAACGCTGTGGTTGCTAGGTGCTGCCTCGGGAGCAGTCTCCTGCGCTACTGCAAAAGCTCCAAATAAAGCCGTGATTAAAAGTTTTTTCATGATTTTCCCTTCTCTTTCTTTCTTCTTAACTAAGCCTTCAGTCCTTTGAAGGCATTATTCCCACTTTGATTTCCATAGAGGCACTTACCCGTTTTAGCGATAAGCATTTCTTCTAATCGCAACAACTCGTTGTATTTAGCAACTCGATCAGAGCGACAAAGTGATCCCGTTTTTACTTGTCCAGCGCCACAGCCCACAGCTAAGTGAGCAAGCGTAACATCTTCAGTTTCACCAGAGCGGTGAGATATGATTGAGCGAATTCCATTTTTGTATCCAAGTTCAATTGTTTGAAGAGTCTCCATAAGAGAACCCACTTGGTTAAGCTTAATGAGAATTGCATTAGAAGCTCTCATTTCGATTCCCTTAGCGAGACGCTTTTCTTGAGTTACGTAAAGATCGTCTCCTACAAGCTGAGTGCGGGCACCCATCTTAGCATTCAACTCTCTCCAGCCATCCCAATCATCTTCGGCTAAGCCATCTTCAATGCTCACGATGGGAAACTTTTTAGTAAGTTCGCTGTAATATTCCACCATCATGGCAGAGGTCGCTTCAGCAGAAACATCTCTAAAAGCGTATTTAGAATCCTTGTAAAATTCAGTAGAAGCCACGTCCAATGCAAGAGCGACCTGTTCTCCAGGCTTATAGCCTGCAGTTTCGATAGCTTTCATGAGCACTTCTAAAACTTCTACGCTTGTACCGATTCGAGGAGCAAAGCCCCCTTCGTCGCCAACCGAAGTTGAAAGCTTCATCGAAGAAAGCGTCTTTTTTAGAGTATGAAAAATTTCTGCCCCAGCGCGAAGAGCTGTAGAAAAAGAATCAAAGCCATGAGGCACAATCATGAATTCCTGAACAGGAAGTCCATTGTCAGCATGAGCGCCGCCATTGATAACGTTCATCAAGGGGACAGGCATACAAGGCTGAAAATTAAATCCGAGCGTTTTAGATTGCTCCAAAATCCATTCGGCAAGTGTGATCTTTTTATCGTTTGCAGCAGCGTGCGCTGTCGCCAAGGAAACAGCCAATATGGCATTCGCTCCAAGTTTTGTTTTATTAGGAGTCCCATCAAGATCGATAAGAAGTTTATCGTTAGCTGCTAAATTTTGTGCATCTTTGCCAATAAGAGCTGGGCCAAGAATAGTGTTGGCGTTATCGCGAGCTTTCAACACGCCCTTGCCATTATAACGAGTCTTGTCGCCATCTCTAAGCTCAAGAGCTTCGTGAGTTCCTGTAGATGCTCCAGAAGGAACAGCCGCACGGCCACATACACCATTAGAAAGAGTTACCTCAGCTTCTAATGTTGGAAAGCCTCTAGAATCTAAAATCTCTCGAGCAATCACTTTCTGAATTTGCGACATCAGAAGTATCCTCGTACTAAGCTCAAATAGGGCGAGCAAGCTAAAAAGCCCCAGATCGCCCAAAAAAAAGGTTAATGCCCCACAATCATTTAAGTTCTTTTATTGACCTAGGGCAAAAACACAACAAAAACAATCATTTACGTGACACAAAGACAGCCTTATTAATTTGTCTAAAGCCCTCTGATTTTGCTTATATGAGTCGTAGTTTCGGAGGGTGCAATGCGAACAATAACTTTCTTTTTTTATAACTTATTTTTTCTTTTTACCTTGTCTCTCGCTCCACATATAGCGAGAGCAACAGCCGACAATGTGGACAATAATGCTACTCCCGTTAATCCCATAGTTTCTGAAGTCAACGCCATTCAAACACTCAAAGCAGCTGAAGAAGCCCTTGAAGATACACAACTCTCAATTCACTCCTATCAATCAACACTGAGACAACTTGGAAGGGGACTGTACTTTGATAACTGGAAAGATACCGAAGCTGCTATCAAAGAAACTGAAGGCCTCATTTACGAACAACGTCGTAAAGAAAAATTGCTAAGAGAAAAAATTGCCACGCTAGAAATGACCTACTCTACTGGCGAGTAAACAATAACCTGTTACGAAAAGGTATACAGTGCGGGTAAAAAGGTAGCGGGTACAGGTAAAAAGTAACTAGGTACCTTTTGGAGTATTTATGCGGCTTTTTTGTGAAACATTTGCATTGGGAAGTTTAAGCCTGAAGACATAATCATATCTTTGAAGCTGGGTTCTTCTCCACAAATCTCGTGATGGCCAATGAGCTTCCCCTCAGCACTCCACCCTGTTTGTTTAAACAAGAACAAATCACGTGTGAGATACTTGTCTCCATCATGACCCAATATTTCACTAATCGCGGTAATCTTACGACTTCCATCTCGTAACCTGTTTGCTTGAACTACAAGTTGCACAGCTTCTGCCACTTGGTTTCGAATAACTTGCGCGGGAACTCCTAAATCACCTAACATACAAAGCGTTTCAAGACGGTTCATCGCCTGATAAGGATTGTTGGCGTGCACCGTGCCCATACTTCCTTCATGACCCGTGTTCATAGCTTGAACAAGATCCAAAGCCTCAGAACCCCTCACCTCACCCACGATTACTCGGTCTGGGCGAAGACGTAGCGCTGTTCGCACTAAATCGCGAATAGTAACTTCGTGCTTACCTTCAAAGTCTTTGGGTTTTGTTTCAAAACGCACAACGTGATTACTTTTAATTTGTAACTCGGCCGTGTCTTCAATAATGAGTGTTCGCTCGTTGCCAGGAATGCGTGAGCCCAAAACGTTGAGCAACGTAGTCTTACCAGAACCCGTACCACCGCTTACGAGAATGTTTCTCTTAAGTACTGTGGCAACATCTAAAAAGCGCGCCATCTCGGCAGTCATGGCACCAAATTGTATTAAATCTTTGAGCCCAAGTTTTTCTTTGGCAAATTTTCTTATAGCGATCGTTGTTCCGTTTTTTGCACACGGAGCAATAACGATACAAATACGACTTCCATCCGGAAGTCTTGCATCTACAATGGGTTCATTCTCAGTGACAGCTTTACCCACAAACTGAGAAATGTTTCTGGCTGCAGCCAAGAGAGAGGCTTCGCTCTCAAACTGACACTCGCTCTTGTGAATTTTTCCGCTCACTTCGTAAAAAATTTCAAAAGCCCCGTTGATCATAACCTCCGTAACAGAGGCATCATCAAGCAAATCTTTTATGGGTTTTAAAAACTCCGAAAGCGAGTCTTCAAAAATACTTTTGTTCTTATCCATTTAAACCTCGTGGCACTTTCTGCCTTCTTGATTGAGACATTCCATTTTCCAAATACGCACTGAGCGCACCATATGTAGAATCAAGGCAAAGGCTTTGTAATCACCCCAATGCAAAACAAGACGAGTGGCCTCGGCTGGTAGCCTTTTTCGATAAGTCGAAAAAGAATAAAGATTTTTTCAGATAAGTCAGTCCCATGAGCTTTCATAAAACCCACCACTTCATGGCGAGGGATACGCAAAAAGCGCTTTAGGCGATCGTCGCTCCCCAGCACCTCAAATACCTGCTCCCAAAGCTTGTCTTCGTTATTTACACTCACAGTGTCTTATCGACCCAATACCTCAAATGCTAAAGGGACGATCCTCGTCAGAGAATCGTCCCCTAATGTTAAGATTGGGTTAAGGGTGCAGTGATTTACGGCTTATATTTCCATTTAGAGAATTCAATATAAAACCTTTGTTTTTCAACAGGACTAAGTCCACTCAAATCATATTGACCATTACTGCCTAACTTTATTTTGCTGCTATCAAAAACACTAAAAGGTGTTTTCTTCTCCAGGATGCTTTGAATAAAGGCGCTCGTACGAACCTCTGTACTTAGCGCTCGAGTCAGTTTTTTTATTTGTTCTTTAGAAGCAGCATCTCTTGGTTCGTAGATTAAAGCAGGGTTACCCTCTTCTTCCGTTTGATTAAACAAAGCAGGATTCCTCTGAGCTATATGAGCATAAACAGCTTGCTCATCATTTAAATCAACATTTACTTTTGGTAAAACTTGTTTGTTAGCATCCAACTCAGCTACCTTTTTATTTATCTGATCAACTTTTTTTGCAAAATCAGTCACACGGGCAAGCTCGTCACTAGCTGACTTAGCCTTTTGATGCGCAATTCTTGCCTGATCCACAGCAACTTGAGCCTTATTTCGCTCATCAATGTTAGTTTGCAGACTTGGATTAGCTGTAACCTTTTTCTGTGCAACAGCCAAAGCAGCTTCAGCAACCTTCAATTCCTTTTGTCTCACAGTCAAATCCGCAGCCTCAGCTTTATATGCCGCAATTTTTTCTGGTGTTGCCTCTGCTACCAAACGACTTCCATTTCTTGAATTTAAATTAGTAGAAATTTCTCTTGCTGAAGCTACCTTCCTCGAAAGCTCCAGAGCATCAGCCCGAGCCTCTAACTCCTTAATAGATTCTATCTTTTCTCTTTCCGCTATTAACTCGCCCTGTTTCTGCTTAGCTTCTTCGAAAGTTAGCGCAGTTTCTTTGCCATCAATATTATCATTTGTAAATTTCTTTAATTCAGCAGATAATCTCTTGGCTTTAGCTTCGCTTTCTACTTGTTGTGCTTTAAGAAGTTTTCTCTCTTCTTCAAGACGTTCCAGATCCTTATCTGTAATTTCACTAGGATCTTTATTAATCACTGGAGCTTCGTCACGTGGATTTCCCGCTAATAGCTCTCCATCCGGGCCGATACGATTCCCTTGATCATCAACGGAGTCAGACAATAAACTTGCCGCTAACTGAGTTGCGGCACTCTCTGGCTCAGATGCTGCTGTTGCAGTTTCCTGACCACTCGCCTTGTTTAGAGCGGCTATTTTTGCCTCTAGCTCTTTTTGCTTTGGAGAACTTTCGGGTAATGCGTTCTTCGCAGCTTGTAGAGCATCTACATGCGCTTTAGCCTCTTCAGGTTTAAGTGCTTCAGCACCAGCCGAAGCATCAGCTATAGCCTTGTCGGCCTTTGCTATTTCTCTATCCGCTACTTTCTCAGCAGCTACATCACCTACTTTATCTTGATCTCCCAAAGTCCCGCTCTTACATGTCTTAATCCAACCAAGCAAAGTTTCCTCTGCATCATCTATGTCTGAAACAGACGCCGCTGAAAAAGCATCGATTGGATCTAGAAGATCGTAAAGAGATAAAAATGCTTTATCTATTACACGTGGATCAGTACTCTTACTCGTTCCCGCTTTAAGTATCTTATCTGCGATAATAGTTTGGGAATAATTCCCATCTCCTAAGCGCTCTTTTGCCAATGCAAAAGCGTTTGCATAAAAGGCTGATAACTTTTTAACTGCCTCTGACAATCCATCTGCATTTGGCGCATTACCTAATTCCTCGAAAGAAGAAAATCCATAGCGGACTGCGAACATCTCTTGCAAGGCTTCAGCCCCCAAAGGCTCCTGAGGCGTGCTTCCTGCCTTAATCGCTTTTTCAGAATCTTCAATATATTTTCTAATCTGTGAGTAGAGTGGTGTTTTTAAATTATAAGTAAGAGTTTTGTCTCCAGGCTCTAAATTTGGATGCTCGCAAGTTCCAATTTCAGAAACAGATTGATAAACAAGTTCTGATTGAAGAGCAGAGACTCCTGTTCTATTTGCAACTTCTGGCCTATCTCCACTTTGACCCTCCCCAGTATGCGTATCACTCGTAGCATTCGCAGCTCGAGCAGTTCCGCAAAATAAAAAGCTAAAAGCAAGAATTGTTAGAAAGTTCTTCATATTGTTATTTTCGGGCATAAATTCAAATATATTGATTAAAAAGAGGCCGAAAAGTGCTCGATACTTGTATAAAGTTTATACACCTGCAGAGAATTCATGCGCGCTTAACGAAATCTTCACTTTAGACTTGTTGCTAAGGCCTCATGGACTCACAATAGAGTTATGGGGGCCGTTAAATTACAGCATTTGACACTGCTATGCCTTCTTAGTTTTGCAAATCCCGAGAGCGCTTTTGCGACAAGAAGCTTCTCAGAATCTAAAAAATGCGCGTTCTCTGATCTTAAAGAGCCACTTAAATCTCTTAGCACCGCTTTTAAACGATCCGAAAAACTCACTCTCGGAGAAAAGGTCCCAGCACAAAAAGATAAAGCCACGGAACTCATTCTAAGAACTAAAACAAAAAACTGGACCGACTTTGATTGGAAGCTTCGCCCCCTCGAAATCGTTGCAGTTCTAGCGGCACAAGATATTTACTTTGATCGTTGCTCGGGAAAAGAAGCTCCTCTTTTGGACTCGCTCCTAGACGACTTTAAAAACAAAAAAATATCCCTGCGCGATCGTAAAAAAGCAATGCGAAGTTTTTTTCTCTTAATCCCATGTATGGACGATAAGAATCGTCTCGACATTATCGGCCTAGCAAGTGAATATTTTTTTGAAGACACTGAGGATTTTGTCAGCCTTCTCATTAGCTCCGAGAGTGAAGTCAGCGGCTTTGCGCCAGATTACAAAGCTTGCACAAGTAAAGATTTTGAAAAATTTTATATAACAAATGAGCTTCTTGCGGGTATCGATCGTCGACTTGAAAAACAAGGCCTAGATAAAACTCTTCTCTTAAGACTTAAACGCCTTCGATCAAGCAAAATGCAGTTTGAAACAGGAAAATACTTTTTTGAAAAAATGGACGGGCTCTTAACAAAAGCCTCTAATCAAAAATAATCTATTTATTAAAACTTAGAGCTTTGACTGCGCGAGAGCAGCTTTAAGGCCAAGCTTTGTAATATTTCTCAACGCCGAAGCAGAAACTTTAAGAGTCACCCAAGTTCCAGTGCTCTCATCAAAGATTCTTTTTGATCGAAGATTAGGAAGCTGGCGCATTTTTGTCTTACGGTTTGAGTGAGAAACGTTGTTTCCTACAAGAGGTTTTTTTCCAGTAATTTTACAAACACGAGCCATAGTTGAATCTTTATGCCTTGGTAGGCCCCGCTAATCAATAGATTTCTTATTGGATTTATGAAGGAACTTACGAGTTGCCGTGCTCAATACGCCCTGAAAGCCCTCCTTATAGTAACAATGCTCAGAAGGCAGTACCCGTGGACCTCGCCCTAACTCTATGGGCCAAAGGGTATAAGAGCTACTCATAATTGTGTGTTTAAGGGGAAAATGGAGCTCAAAGTGAGGGCCAAAGAGCCTCTGCAGCCCAGCTGAAGTCATATCGAGGTCTAAATAGGGGATCTCCCACTGCCCCCCTAGAACCCCAGATTCGGGTCTTTTCCGGAGTAAAACTTCGCCCCTTGAATTGCGGTACAAAAGTAAAAGCCTTGAGAGCTTCTTCATCTCTGGCCGAAGCTTTGGATAGGGTAATTCGGCTACTTCTTTGTTTATTGCAGCAATACAGTTCTTTTTGATGGGGCACTCAAAGCATCGTGCCTGTGAGCCGGGTTTGCACACCAGAGCGCCTAATTCCATCAAGGCCTGAGAAAGCGTTCCTCGGCTAAACTCGGGGACGTAGGATGCAATTTCATCGGCGGCTTTTAAAATGCTCTGCAAATCTTTTTTTTCGCCATAGGGATTTTTAATTCCCAAATAGCGAGACAGAACACGCGTAACATTTCCATCTACAGGCACCGCAGGATAGTCAAAAGAAATCGATGCAATAGCTGCCGCTGTATAAGGACCAATACCTGGAAGTTGGATGAGCTCTGTGGGTGTTTGAGGAAATTTTTTTGCAAGAATTTTTGCACTCGCATGAATGTTGCGTGCCCGAGAGTAATAGCCCAAGCCTTCCCAATGCTTAAGCAGCTCTTCTTGGGGTGCACTTGCAAGAGACTCTACCGTTGGAAAACGTATCATCCACCTTTCAAAAAAAGGAAGCATCATCTTAAGAGTGCTTTGCTGAGACATAATCTCAGAAATCCAAATTTCATATGGGTTTGGGTTTTTCTTACGCCACGGGAGTGGACGAGCTGCCACTTGAAACCAATCAACGAGAGAGGTTACGAGAGTTGTAAAAGTCTTTGAGTTCTTGGATTCGTGCACGCTGATCGCGTTTATCAACCGCGGTATCTGAGGCAACTTCTCTCCTAGCTTCGATCTCACGACATCTCTCCAGACTCTGATCTATAAAAGCAAAATCGAGATCTGTCTCGGGATCTTTAAAGGCACCTGTAATTTCGAATGACATCCCGCCCTTAGGAAAAGCATCCCCCAAGCAGGCGGCTAGCTCAGCATCACACTTTGGCCCGGGCAGATAGTGTGAGATGAGGTTAACAGAGCTTAGGTCACCCAAGACTCCTTGAATTTTTACGATTGAGTCGCGATCCACTCCCTGAAAGGCGCTGGGAGCAAGATTCCACTTACCTTCGCTGTAATCAAAATCAAATTTGCCCCTCAATTTTTGCGGATAACATTTGGCCAGACTACGCGCAGAAGCCTTTTGTCTTTCTTTAGCGTAAGACTTAAGTCCCTGAGAAATAAGTAAAGTAATGGGGAGTTGCTCTAATTCTGCATCTCCTGACGCTCTCAACTTAAAGCGCTTTAAAAGCTCTTCAGGATTAAGCCCTGATGTTGCAAGCACAAGCTCAGCATCAAAGCGCCCTCTCATGAGCAATCCCTGAAAAGCTGCTAGATCTCCTGAGTTTTTGAGCGTTGAAGTTAAGGTTATAGCTTCGTTTCTTAAAAGATACGGCTCTAAATCAATTTGAGCCCGACCCTCGTATGAAGAATTGTTCTCTTTATCCTGTGAACTTTGTTTTATAGATAAACGATCAAAATGAAGCGCTTTATCCTCGATGTCAGCACTCGCAATAAAGTTCCACAACGTATTGTCTCGCTTTAGATTCATCGCAAGCTCTAGGTTCCCTTTTTGAACGGGCATCTCTTTAAAGAATAAAAAGGGATTTGAAAATGCTATGTTTTTAAAATCAAAATCACCTTTTATTTTTAAATCGAGCGTTTTAAATTTATCCAGTTTTCCATCTACTACAAGACTATCCCCTGAGGGCCATCTTAAAGTTAAATCTTTTGCCTCAATTTTTTCGCCTTTTTTAGATACATTTCCAGAAATCTTAAGTTCATTTAAAAACGCCAAGTGACTTGAGTAATCTGAAACTCTTAAATTATAGGCTGTGGGTTCAAAATCCTCGCACAATTTATCTTCACAAAGGGCGTAGGTTACAGATCCAGAAAGTATTGATTCCCCCGGGCCCTTTATCGTGTTTGGAAACTGGATAACAACCGAACTTGAATCTTTCTTTAAATGAACTCTCTGCCCATCAACTACGCTTTCCATTTGAAAAGTTTTCCAAGAGTTATTCACATACTCCGCAGTTGTGCGCACATAGAGTTCATCGCCTGATTTTTTCTCATAAAGAGAGCCCATAGAAAGGCGTGATTTTGTAAAATCGAAATCACCTTTTAGACTTTTCTTTTTGTTACTAAAATCAAAGCTGCCCTCAAAGGTGCTTTTTCCAGATATTACTAAAAGAGGAAATTTGTAATTCTCCAAGGCAAGGCTCGCCTTTTCTGCTCGAATTGATTCGAGCTCAATACTCTTAGATCCCAATAGCCCAGAAATAAGTTTCGCATGCATTTCGCCACTCACCGCGCCACTAACGGCTCCATTATGTGTAACACCAAATATTTTTTGTGCATTTGGAATAAGGCTTAAATCAAAATCTTTTAGCGTGCCTGATATATCACCATTGCGCTTCAAGTTAGCAACAAATGAACTTTGATCTGAGGTAATTTTAAAGTCTCCTGCGTTTTGATCAAGCTTAGCTGACAATTCAAAAGGCGCGCTCTCGACTTTAAAGTAGCGTCCCTCGTTCAACTCAAAAGTTGCTTTATCTAAATTCAAATTTAAAGTGCCGTTCAAGAGACCTTCCGAAGAGCTTAGTTTTAAATTTAATACCCCTACGCCTCTGCCGTTTCTTAAAATATCAGAACTCACATCAGCAACATTTATAAGTGCATCGCTAACCTCTAAAAAAGTGGCTTCACTTAAAAGATCCCCTGCAAACTGTAATCTCGAAGCGAAAGTCCACTCTCCGGTAGTCGGCACTTCGCTAAGAGCGACAAGTGGCAGCTTTTGCTTATGTGTTTGAATTGTTGTTTTGGGGATTTGAACAACAAAAGAATTTTCAAGAAAGCTAAGTTCTAATGGGATTTTTAATCCATCAAAAAGAAGCTCGGCTAAAACCTTTTCTTCTGTCTTTTTTTCGATTTTTAAATAAGCTGGAACACCAATCTTTTTTTCAATGCTTCCAAGCGCAAATTCTAAATTAGATAAATCCCAAGTAAGCTTTGCCTTAGACCCACGACTAAAGGCCAAGCCTCCTTTAAATATTTTTTCTTCTTCTGAAAAGCGAAGAACTCCTCGTTCAACTTCGCCCTTAGACCAAAGGCCTTTTGTGCCTTCGAGAGTGAGGTTTTTAATTTTAACCGGAATTCCCCAAATTTTTTCTACATGCGCACTTAACTCAAAGGTCCACTTTAATTTTAGTAAATCGAAATGTTTTTTCTTAAGTCTAAGCTCACTCAACTCAATGTCTTTAAATGTTTCTTGTTTAAGTACTATCTTGAGAGCGTCTTCGCTAAATGGAGTACTTAAAGCTGCGATGCCGAGAGTTACGATAACAAATAGAAAAACCCCAACTCCCCAAAAAATCCAAGAACTTAGAATCCTTCTGAGTCTTTTCTTCATCTCCCCTTTTATCGGTATTTATTGTAAAGACTTTATTAAGACGTCAAAAAGGTAGCGGGGGCTAGCCCAAAAGGTCTCTGACGCCTTTTAGCCGTGGCCGGATGAGAAGAGTGGATCGTTTTCGCGTTGCTCTTCGCCTTTGGCACCTAAGAGCTTAACGCCTTCAAAAAACTGCACTGTTCTCTCTACAATGCGAGGAAACTCTTCGGTGGTGAATACAAATTTTCTAAACTCTTTTGCCCCGGGGTAGCCCGCTGCGTACCACGCTAAGAATTTTCTAAAAGCAAACTCTGCACGCTCTTCGGGGTAAGTTTCGCGGAGTAAACTTAAATGTAAGTCAATCAGCTCCTGAGCATTGCGATCGGCTCTTATTTTTACCCAATCAGAAACATACTCCGTGGGCTTGGGTTGAAGCTTTTTAACTTTGCGATGAAAGTAATCTCTCCCAGCTGGCAAAGTGCCTGTTTCGGGAAGCTCATGTTTTTGAAGAACCGTTGCAAAAAGATTTTTTTGCTGATCAGGAGAGAGCGCATCTGCAAGGGTTAAAGCTTCTACAGCTTCTTGAAAAATCCATGGATTTTTTAGCGCACCTCGGCCAATCATAACCGCGGCACATCCAGATGTTCTCAGTCTTGCAGCAGCCAGTGGCCCTGTGATGATATCTCCATTTCCGATAATGGGAACTTTGCTCTCACTTGCGATCTCTGAAATAAAATCCCAATCAGGTTGTCCGGAGTATCCTTGTGCGCGCGTTCTTCCGTGTATGGCAACGGCTGCTATTCCTTCGTTGTGTGCAATCTTTACAATCTCAAGAGCGTTCTTGGAACTGTCGTCCCAGCCTGTGCGAATTTTTATCGTGAGTGGAATTTGAATGCGCGACTTCACAAGTGCAAGCATTTTTCCCAAATCCACCGGATGACAAAGCCACGCGGAGCCTCCACCTTTTTTTGTAACTTTTGGCACAGGACAACCTAAATTGATATCTACAAAATCGACGCCCACGCCTTCAACAATCTGTGCGGCGTGCGCTAGAATTTCGTCTTCTCCACCAAAAAGTTGAATTCCGACAGGGCGCTCATCTTCGTGATAAGCCAAATACTTTTTTAATTTTGGAGAATTGTTTTTAATCGCATGAGCAGAAACAAATTCACTAATTACCGCGCCTGTTCCCATTTTTCGCATCAATCGACGAAAGGGCATATCCGTAATGCCCGCCATAGGAGCTAGGATAAAAGGGTTGTCGAATTTAAGGGTCATAAGCGTCTGCTAAGGGAAGCAAATATTTTTTACGGGGTCAAAGCAAAGATTTTGCGCTAACACCCCCATATGCTACCTAATTTTTACGACCTCAAATACTTCCTCATGGTCGCTAAAACCCTAAACATATCCAGAGCCTCCGAGCGATTGGGAGTCTCTCAACCTAGCCTCTCTACTGCCCTAAAGCGCTTAGAAGACGTCTTAGGGGTTCAACTTCTCATTCGAAGTAAAACGGGAGTACAGCTCAGTAATGAGGGAAAAGCCTTCGAACTCAAAGCCCAAGAGCTTCTAAAATCGTGGGAAGAACTCACCAGTACCCTCCACAAATCGCATCAAGAACCCCATGGGCACTTTACCCTTGGAGCTCATACCTCGGTAGCCCTCTACTCAACTCCGCATTTTTTACCTGCTTTGTTAGACAATTACCACAAACTTGAGCTTCGCCTTGTTCATGGTCTTTCCAGAATCATGCTCGAAAAAGTTATCTCTTTCGAATTAGATGCTGCTCTTGTTATTAACCCCATTCGCCATCCTGACCTTGTTCTCACTGAATTGGGCACAGATGAAGTGAGCTTTTATGTTTCTCCCAAATGTAGCACTGAACGAAAAAAAATTCTTATTTGTGATCTTGACCTCAATCAAAGCCATGATCTTGTAAAAAAAGCGACCCAAAAGGGACTCATTTTTGATCGCATACTTGAGAGTAAAAGCCTTGAGTGGATAAGCGAAGCTTGCGCCGATGGCCTAGGGGTTGCCCTCCTTCCAAGTCGTGTGGCAAAAAGAGACCCTACCAAAAAACTCAAGCTTCTTTCTCCCAAGTCACCTGTTTATAAGGACAAACTTTTTTTGGCTTACCGTGCAGACCATCTTAAAAGCCCAGCTTCAAAAAAAATCATTCATCAAATTACTTCTGGAATGAGAGAATCATTCAAATAAAGATTTTGGAATACGCTCAGACAGTACAGGCTCAAAGGGAAGACCAGGCACTTCTACTATCAAAGCCTTAGGATCTTTTAAATCAATGTAGCCCTGCACGCGCATGCGTCTTATATAGGTGTTGCTCTTGTCCCAAGCCAAAGTCTCTAGCGCTTCAGGTGCCAAATGACTTTCAATTTTTCTTCCTCTAAAATGTTCTGTGTTAAAGCGATCCATGTCTGATTCTATTTCAACAGGAACAAAGTGTGTTTCTTGATTTTCTAAACCTGGAGCTGTGAGTACCGGTTCATATAAATAACTTGGCAAGGCCTCGGGAACCTTCCCCAAGCTATACAACATTCCGCTTGTTCTTTTTCCCCAAACAGACTCCCACTGCTTTTCAAAAACATTTAACGAAAGCATTAAGATTGCCATTGTAAAAGCTAGCGAAGCTAAAAATAAAAAAACAACTTCTGTCTTTTTTAAGTCACTCCAACGTGAGCGATTAAAGCGAACCTTGTAGATAGGAACTTTTTGCTGACGACTCACTTCTGCCTGCGATTGTTTTGAGGGATGAGTAGCTGTCCCGGGAACAGGGACACTGGGATAGCTTAGGTCTTCTTGCACACCAAGTTTAAATTCATCAATTCCATAAAGAGGGCGCCATTCATGATAGCCGTCTCTCCACGCAAAAAACTTTTCTGATATTTCTTTTTTCGCAATAAGCTTTTTGAGCTCACTTGTAGAATAAGGACCTTTTAGCAAAGTGCCTTGAGCGACAAACCAAAAATAACCATGTGGCTTTTTTTCTAAATGATTTTCTACGGCTTCTGCAGATTCTGCAGAGCCTTGCTTTTTGGCCTCTTCCACATAGAGTTTATCGGGAGCTAAGCGAGATGACTGGAGAAAGAATTAAGCCAAAAAAATAACGGAGTAGAAATGAAAAAACTTATGCTTGAGTTGTAGGTGTAGGAGCGTCGTTTTTTTGTTCCGTTTTTTGTTCTGTCTCAGCAGTAGAGCCTTCTTCCATGCCTTTTTTAAAGCCACGGATAGCTTTCCCGAGCGATACGCCAATTCCCTCAAGACGAGTTGGGCCAAAAATGATCAAGAGAATCAAGAAGAGTAGAACTAAGTGCGAGATACTCATAGATGCATATAAATACCATACTTTAAATGCTCAAACGAGCGAAAAGAGCAGAGGCATAGGTCGCTGAATTTACTAGCTTATCTGCAAATATCTCCCCAAAAATAGCAGGGCCAGGAGCGCAAAATGCCGCTCCGCAGCTTTTTTCAACGGGAGAGGAAATCTAAAGGGCCTGATCTTTAGCGGGGTAATATTTTGACTGCTTACGACTTTCCCTGAGCTTTTTTAAATTCAACTCAGAAAAGACGAGGCCAGGTTTATTCAATATCCCTTGGACGACCTTCTCTTTAAAAAAATTATCTCTAGGCGAAACAAAAGCTGCTTGCCCGTAATGAACCCAGTCCCTAGAAACTTTCCCAACGGTGCCACTTATAACGACAAACGCATGATGCTCTACAGCTCTAGCCTGAGCGGCCCAACGAACACGTTCTAGTCCGCTCAGACTTTCAGTCATCGAGGGCACTAAAATAAGTTCTGGTTTTTCTGTGACAAGATCTTGAGAAATTTTTGGAAATTCAACGTCATAGCAAATCAATATAACGAATCTACCCAAAGGTGAATCACGAACCTGAATAGCTTCTCCAGCCTCCCAGCCCATGCTTTTTTCCCACGCTGTTAAGTAAACTTTGTCTTGAAAGAAGACCTCTCCATTTGAAAAAAACAAATACGCAGTGTTTCGAATTTTAGATGATGAAGTTACGCGTGGAAAAGAACCCAAAAGAATAGCAATTTGATATTGCTCACTCCACTGTTTAGCTTGCTCCAAAAGAGCAGGCGCGTATTCGTTAATCATGAGCTGAACAATTTCGGCTTCGGTCTTTTTAGATTTTAAAGGCCATGCATCTAAAACAAAAAGTTCTGGGAAAATTAAAAGCTCTGCTTTTTTAGCTGCTGCCTCTTTAATAAGAGCCTCTACCTTACGAGAGATGCCATCAACACTTTGGTTGCCCTGAATCTTATACTGTGAAGTCGCAACTCGAAGAGTATTTTTTAACTCATAACCCCTTAGGCTACTCTTTGGCTTGTTGTCTTTATGAGTATGCGAACAGCTTAATGTGGAAAAAAGAAAGATTAAAACAAGAGCATTAGGATTTAATTTAAGTTTCAAGCTGATAGAAAAACAAAAGAACGTCTCGTTATCAAGACAGTATTTACAAAGCCCCCGCTACAAAGACTCCACGAAACGCGATATCTCTTCAAAAACCTGCGACTCACATTCGTTATGAGGAACATGTCCACAGTCTTCCAACAAAAGCATTCTTGAAGAGGCACCTGCCAATTCACAAATTAACTTTGGAAAGTTTACACTTCCAAACTCATCGTTGTCCCCGTGGATTGCTAAAACTGGGCACTTAACCTGAGGCAAATAAGACCTTAAACTCCAATCCCTAAACTCCTCCGCCAACCACGTTTCCGTCCAGGCCTTTAAAACCCAAGCGGCCTTATCACCATGATATTTACTCAGCCTTGAAAATAAATCAGGACTTCGAAAAGAAGCTCTCGCTTTTTTAATTCCCTGAAGAGTTCTCTCTTCTACAAAACTCTGAGCTGACTCACTAATAACAAAATCGCAAAGCTCAGACTTTAACGCTGCTCCAACAATAGCCATCGCGCCTCCAACACTATGACCATAAAGAGCAAATCGATGAAGTTTTAACTTTTCAATTAGCTCGCTTAAATGTGTTGTCACTTCATCCTGGATAAAAGTTAACTCTAGGGTTGACTCTCTAGGACTCGACTTTCCATAGCCCCATCTATCATAGGCAATAACAGGTCGCTTTAGCGTTCGACACAAACGCTCAGGAAAGCCCCGCCACAACTCAACAGATCCAAGTGAATCGTGAAAAAGTATAATTGGAGTTAAGTTCGTATTGTGCTTTGGCTTCCAGCACTTCACATAAAGTTTTGCATTTGAAAGCTCTACAAATTCTTCATGCGTATTAAGTTCCAAAGCACTAACCACTTCTAAGTCTTTCAGTGGGGATACTTGTAGCCTCTAATAAAAATGCCAGGTAAGAATTTTGTGGAGCTTTCAGTTCGGGATCTCGAGCAAAAAGCTCTTTGGCAGCTTGCTTTGCTTGTTCGAGAGTTTTTAAGTCGCGAATAAGGTGCGCTGTTTTAAAAGCACTTGATCCACTTTGGCGAACACCTAAGAAATCTCCAGGGCCCCTAAGAACTAAATCAGCTTCAGCAATTTTAAAGCCATCATTTGTTCCGATAACTACATTTAAGCGCTGTTCTATTTCTGGCGTAATCTCATCAGGTACAACAAGAGCACACACGCTCTCTGCCGCGCCTCTACCCACACGTCCTCTTAATTGATGCAACTGACTGAGTCCAAAGCGCTCTGCGTTTTCTATAATCATGAGAGTTGCATTGGGAACATCAACGCCGACCTCAATAACCGTTGTGGAAACTAAAACCTTTATTTCGCCCCTGCGAAAAGCATTCATCGCCAAGTCTTTCTCGGCAGCTTTCATTTTTCCATGCAATAAGCCCACTGAATGAGGAGATAAAAGCGAGGTCCACTCCTTAAAGGATTCTGTGACGCTTTCAACATTTTCAAGAAGTTCTGAGTCTTCCACAAGAGGGTACACAATGTAGGCCTGATGCCCTCCAGACAATAAACTTAAAAGACGTTCTGCTAGCTTTTCTTTTTGCTTTTTACGCAAAAGATAAGTTTTTATCTCGCCTCGCCCCTTGGGCTTTTCACGAATAACTGAAACATCCAAATCTCCATAAAGAGTAAGGGCCAAGGACCTAGGAATGGGAGTAGCCGTCATCACCAAGAGATGGGGAACTATTTTTGATTTACTCGCCAGCTCCCTTCTTTGCTCAACACCAAAACGATGTTGTTCATCAACAACGACTAAGGCAAGTGAATCAAACTGAGTTAAGCGACTGAGTAGAGCCTGCGTGCCAAACACAAATTGAGCCGAACCGCTTTTAACATCAGCTCGCTTTTCTTTTTTTAAAGATTCTTTTAGAGCGCCTGTGAGTAAAACTGCTTGGTGCTGGAATTCAGGAAAAAACTTACAGAAGTTCTCAAAATGTTGAGTCGCAAGAATTTGAGTTGGAGCCAACATCGCCCCCTGATGCCCATTCGCTGCACACTGAATAAGCGCGCTAAAGGCCACGGCTGTTTTACCCGAGCCCACATCACCTTGAATAAGTCTGTGCATAGGGATGTCTTTTTTAAAATCTTCTTTAACAGCTTCGAGCGAAGACACTTGGTCTCCCGTAAGTTCAAAAGGAAACTTTACTTCTGTTTTCCATTCCAAGCGTGCTACTTTTTTATGGCGAAGCTCTCGACCTAAATCCTTTCGTAACTTTTCTAATCCCAATGAAAAATAAAAAAACTCATCAAAAACGAGCTTTTTAAAATAGGGGTTTACGGTAGCACTTAGTGGATCCAGGATCGTAGTAGGATTCCACTTTGTCGGATGATGTAACTCAGACAAAGCTTCTGAAACATGAACCAATGAAAACTTCTTTGAGATTTCTTCAGGAACAGGATCAATTGTTTCGCTCAAATGGTTATCCAACACAAAACGAATTGTTTCGCGTAACTTCTTAGGAGTTATCCCCTCGACTTGAGGATAAATAGGAATGATTTCACCAAAACCTAACTTTTGCCCAGACTCCTTAGACATTTCAGGATGAACAATTTGTAGGCGGCTTTGAAAACGCTGCATCTTGCCAGTAAAAAAGATTTCAGTTCCTGGCGGGTATCCTTTTTGTATGGCTTGAATAAATTTATGAAACCAAACTAAATAAATATACGCGGGAGTCGGCAAACGAGAAGGAACGCGGATCACTGCCTCTAGCCAACGACGCCCACCTCCAAAACGAGGGATATAGCGCTCAACTACTCCCTGCGCGAGAACAGGCTGAGACACCTTTTCCTCTAGCTCTTCAAAGACGAGTGGATTTCTTCTGTCCTCGTAACGACGAGGCAGATGCAAAAGTAGCTCAGTAAGTTTCTTAAACCCGGCTTCTTCAAGTTGCTTTTGTAGTTTAGAAGGTAATTTTTTTGCTGAAGTTTTAGAGCTTGCTCGAGTTGATGCCGTTTCTTTCATGCAAAAAGGATCCCCTCTCTCGCCCTAAAGCAACTTATTTATATTCGAGATTCGCTATAGTGTAAGCTACTTTGCCCTTTGGGCTTTGAACTTGAACTTCATCGCCCACTTCTTTTCCAAGTAAGGCTCGAGCAAGTGGCGCACTCAAAGAAAGCTTACCACTCTCAATATTTGCCTCAGGCTCACCTACAATTTGATAAACGAACGAATCGCCATCATCATTTTCTACTGTAACGGTTGCTCCAAAAACAACCTTCTCGCTTTTAAGAGTTGAAGGGTCAATCACCTCAGACCGAGCAATTTTATCTCCTAGCTCTTGAATACGCCCCTCTATAAAAGCCTGCTTTTCTTTAGCCGCCGCATAATCTGCGTTCTCAGACAAGTCTCCATGCGATCGAGCCTCAGCTATTTCAGCAATAACCTCTGGACGAGCAACGTTTTTGAGCTCGCGAAGCTCTTCCTCGATGGCCGCTTTGCCCTTAACAGTAATGAGGATCCTATCTGACATGCCAAGTAAGCTAACATGAAATATAAAGGGTGGCTAAAGCTTAAAAGAGGGTTTCATGGACAAAGTCCTGAAGCGCCAAGACTTTAATATCCGCTTTTTTAACCGCTTGTATGGCCAAGCAAGCCATCTCCGCACCCGACAATGTAGAGAGAAGTGGGACCCTATATTTCAACGCCATTTGACGAATACTCTCCCCGTCACGCAAGCTTCCTCTAGACCCTGGAGTGTTGACTACGAGCTGTATTTTTTCATCCCGAATCCAGGCCAAAAGATTTTCATCATCATTTCCCTGTCCAATTTTAGGGATAGAAAAAGCACCTACTCCTGCTCGAGTTAAGTAATCAGCCGTGCCAGGAGTTCCCACAACTTCAAAGCCCAAGAACTCAAAAAGGCGCGCGATGTTAAGCGCCTTATGTTTATCTGAATCCTTGACTGAAAAAAGCACTCTCCCACGCGTTGGAAGAGAAATTCCTGCTCCTAAAAATGCTTTTGCAAATGCAGGTCCAGGAGAAAGATCAATACCCATTACCTCACCTGTGCTTCGCATTTCGGGACCCAACACGGGGTCAAAACCTTTAAATTTATTGAATGGAAAAACTGGCATTTTTACAGCAAAGCCATGTCCTGGAAGTCTGTAGTTCCCTGGGATATTTCCTTCTTTGGTAATGTCTGCAACATTCTCTCCAAGTGCCGCACGCAAGCCCCAATCAATCATGGGGTAACCAGTAGCCTTTGCCAAAAAAGGGAGAGTTCGCGAAGCTCGCGGGTTTCCTTCAATCACATAGATCTGATCATTTGCAACGGCCATCTGCACATTGAAAAGCCCTCGAGTATTCGACTTTATTGCAATCTTCTTGGCTATGCCTGCCATTTCATCAATTTTATTAGGCGGCAACCTAAAGGGTGGAATCACACATGCGGAGTCTCCGCTATGAATACCCGCTTCTTCAACGTGTTCCATAACGCCACCGATCCAGGCTTTTTTCCCGTCGCAAATTCCATCCACGTCAAACTCTACAGCTCCAACCAAAAAGCGATCAATAAACACTGGATGCTCTTCGCTAATATCTAAAGCTTCTCCGATAGTCTGCATAACCTCGGCTTCGTTTTCGCAAATGCGCATTCCTCGGCCACCCAACACATAAGAAGGTCGAACTAAAAGAGGAAAGCCCAAATCTTTAATAACGCTTGTTGCTTCTTCTTTAGATTTTGCCACTCTAAAAGCAGGATAAAGAATCCCCAGGCCTTCTAACATCTCTGCAAAGCGAGATCGGTCTTCAAAAAGATCAATGGCCTCCTGAGAACTGCCAAGAATTTTATACCCCCAGGCTTCGACTTGTTTAGAAAGTTTCAGAGGTGTTTGTCCACCTGTTTGCAAAAGAACAAAATGTTCAGGGTGAGAGGGGTCCAGTTCTCTTTCAAGAATATCTTTTACAGTATCTGCATGAAGAGGGTCTAAATAGAGTCGAGTAGAAGTCTTAGGATCCGTACTCACTGTCTCAGGGTTGCAGTTGATCATAATGGTTTCAAAACCAAGTCGCTGCAAAGTTTTAGAGGCGTGAACACAGCAATAATCAAACTCAACACCTTGCCCAATGCGATTAGGGCCTGAGCCCAATATGACAACTTTTTTTGCTGTCTTAGTCGGCTGAGGGAAAAGATCAGAATAAGTTTTCTCATCACGAGCAAGCGTCTCGCGAGTTGAATAATAAAATGGAGTTTGCGCAGGAATTTCTCCAGAGCATGTATCAATCATAGGATAATGTGCTGAAGAAGAAAGCTTAAGACTTGTAGCCTTCGCTCCCATTTTGTATTCGTGCATATATTCTACAAGTTCACGTGTAAACCAGGCGTCCCAGCCCGAAGCCTTCGCGACTTCATCTGGAGCTGCGCCTTTAGCTAAAGTATCCCAAATTTGAAAGGCTCTTTTTGAGTGGGCATGAGACAGATCAGGCATAAGAGCGGAATCACCATTCGGCCATTTTTGCTCAAGTGAGTTAAGTGCTTTGTGATATGCTTCTGCAAAAGAACCACCCAAAGCCAAAGCCTCACCTACACTTTGCATTTGTGGAAGCAATTCATCTTTTGATCCTGAAAATTTTTCAAAATCCCATCGAGGGATTTTCACTGCAACGTAATCGATTGTTGGCTCAAATGCGACCCCTTCGTTTTTTTGTCTGATTACCATCTACGTCCACCAGACTTTTTCCGAGAGCAAGTTTTGTGGCCACATAAGCTGGTGGAAATCCCGTTGCTTTTGATGCGGTGCAGAAGAACGAGACACGCGAGGATTCATTTTCGATAACAACCCGTCTGCCGTCTGTAGGATTAACCGCAAATTGCACATTACAACCGCCAGTCTCAACGCTAACAGACTTCACAGATATTCTCAAGCATCTCGGCGCATAGCCTGATACTCTTTATCCGTTAGTGTCTGCTGAGCGCTACCGTAATAAGTCGCCCGTATGAACGCCCATGGCGTCTAAGTTTTCCAATACTGCAAACAACAATGGCGTTATCCAAACGATCGCGCATGACTTCGAGTTCAAACTCTTTCCAGCCAAGAACACTTTCTTCAACGAGGACTTCGCCAATGGGACTTTCAAAAATAGCTGCGGTTGCTTTGTTTTTAAGTTCAGCTTCGCTGTAAACAAAACTCTGCCCTGTACCACCCATAGTAAAACTAGGACGTAAAATAAAGGGATAGCCCACTTCAGCCGCAAAGGCTTCGCACTCTTCAAGCGAGCGAATAATTGCCGAACGAGGAACATCGCAACCAAGGTTTTCACACACTTCTCTAAAGGCTCTGCGATCTTCTGCGAGGTGAATTGCTTTTAAATTAGCACCAATAACTTCAACCCCATCCAAAGCTCCTGGTATCTTAGAAAGAGCTAACATAAGGTTCAAAGCCGTTTGACCTCCCATAGTGGGAAGAATTGCGCTAACGCCCTCTTTTTTAATAATTTGGATCACCATAATAGGATCAAGTGCTTCGATGTAGGTGCGATCCGCAATTCCGGGATCAGTCATGATTGTAGCTGGATTTGAATTTACGAGAACAACTCTACGACCTTCTTCTTTAAGTGCAAGACAAGCCTGTGTGCCGGAGTAATCAAACTCACATGCCTGGCCTATGATAATGGGTCCGCTTCCTAAAATAAGAACTGTCTGACTCATATGATCGGCTTCTCCGAATAGATGTGAGAAACATCGATATGTGGATACTGCTCAGAGCGATGTTTCATAAGTGCGAGACGAAGCATAAGTTCTTTTTTATGCTCTCCTCTTAAGTTTTTAATTTTCTTAATTTCTTTCTTCAAATAAGCCTTAGCTTCCTTTGGGTGAAACAAGTAGGCAGTTGAAAAAATAATTTTATCGTCGAAGGGAACTAGGCGCGCTTGAAAGATATCTCCCTTTTGAAAGATTTTAGGATTTTCAATATCCTCAATCACATAACTTTCTTTATCGAAGAGATCTTTTATAACGGCTTCATCTTCTTTTATTTTGAGCAACTCAAAAACAGAACTAAACGAGTTTCCAAGCGCATCAAAAACTTTAATTTTATCTTCCGGCATTTCAGCCGTTTCTTCTTTAGAAAAAAGTCGAATGGGAGGTAACTCTTCTCTCTCAAGATTTCTCTCAAAAACAAACCAATCAAAAAACTGATTGAGTTCGCTTTCGTATCGATCTGAACCCTCAGCGACCTTAAAGGCGCGTGTAAAATAATGTTCCTTAGCACGCTTAATCTCATCGTAATAAGATCCCTTACCGTAAGTTTCTAAAATTTCCGAGATGTATGGCTCAAGGTTCACTACTTGACTCCTTTATTGTCGCTACTCAAAACTTCCCTGAGAAACTCCTCAAAAAAGAATAAGCCATCGAAGGGACCTGGTGCAGCCTCAGGGTGAAATTGCACTGACGAACAACGCAGGCTTTCGTTACAAATGCCCTCATTTGATAAATCATTTGCGTGACGAAAGGTAACCTCAACTCCTTGAGGGAGTGAATCCTCATCCACAGCAAAACCATGGTTTTGACTCGTAATAAGTGTTTTACCTGTGCTTACACCCTTCTTTACTTGAACAACAGGGTGATGAATCCCCCTGTGACCAAATTTAAGTTTATAAGTTTTTGCCCCTAGCGCGAGCGCTAAAAGCTGGTGCCCCATACAAATACCAAAGAGCGGTTTTTTTCCAATCACTTTTTTTAACTCAGCAACTACTTGTGTAGCCGCCTCGGGATCACCAGGGCCATTGCTCAAGAAAATGCCATCTCGTCCTGCTTCCAAAATATCTGCCGCAGAACTTTTAGCGGGTAAAAGTATAACCTCACACCCCATGCGTGAAAGAATTCTCGGAGTATTTGTTTTAACTCCATAATCAAGCAGCGCAATGCGAGGAGCATTTTCTAAATGTCTTGTCTCAAATTGTGGCCAATACATTTCGCGATCCTCGAAAGGATTGCTCTTAGCACATGTAACTTCGCTCAAAAGTTCAAGGTTCTTCATGGGAGGAATGCACTTGTCCATTGAGGCAAGAGCTTCTGAATCGCTCATCGTTCCTCGTTCAAAGACAACTCCTCGCTGAGACCCTTCATTACGTAAGTGAATAGCTAATAAACGCGTGTCTACTTTGTGGAGAAGAAATTTTTTCTCTTTCAGAACCCATTGTAATAAAGATGTTTTAGCTCGCCAGCTCGAAGCTTTAGAGGACAAGTGACGAAGCACCAACCCCTCGGCCCAGATGCAATGACTTTCCATGTCTTCTTCGGTGAATCCCGTATTTCCGACATGAGAAACCGTAGAGACAATAACTTGCCTACAAAAACTTGGATCCGTGAGAGATTCCTCCATGCCCGTCATCGCCGTGCAAAAAACAAATTCTCCGCCGCGAACTTTGTTGGCTGCTGAAAAGTCACCCCAGCCTTCGACATCTATGGAAAAACCTTTCTCCAGAATGAGGCGAAGAGCCTTGGGTTGGAGAGAGTCGCTCATTAAAAACAATAAATTAGAAGCTTGGCGCAAGGCGCGTCAAGTGGAAATAAAAGGTGGCCCACTCTTTTCTCCATGCACCTGGCTACTTTCACAGCCAGTTCCAATCTACTGCCCCTGAACTTGGGCACTTAAGATGTGGCTCAGCACTGCACGCCTTAAATCAACGCCGTGTTTTACTTGCTTTAAGATCAGCGAATTTGAATATTTTTGTAGAGCGGGATCCAGCTCCACACCCCAGTTTGTTGGTCCTGGGTGCATTAAAAAGGCCTTTGAGCCGAGCTTAGCTTCGTTCATTTGAAAATCACGAACAAAGCGCTCCGTGACAGCAGACTCAGCACTTGAATGTCGCTCTTTTTGTACGCGTAAGCTCATAACAATATCTGCTCCACTAAGGCCGTCCTCAAGACGGTCAAAATAAGCAGCGGACTGCCCCCAAGAATCTGGTTTCCATTCAGTTGGCGATATCAAGCGTAACTTTATTCCCACAAGCGGGGCCAAGTATGACCAACTCTGCGCCACTCGTGAAGACTTTAAATCCCCGACAATGGCGAGCTCTTTAGATTCAAGATCCTTCCAGCTAAAAAGAGAGCGTAACGTTGTAAGATCCAAGAGGGCTTGAGTGGGATGCTCGCGCTTCCCATCGCCTGCATTGATAATGCTAACACCCGAAATTTGAGTAAGTTCTCTTAAGTCGTCTTTATCTTTGCAACGAATAACAAAAGTGCGAATTCCCATAGAGCGAAAAATTAAAAGTGTGTCTTTTAGGGATTCATTTTTCTCTAAGGAACTTCCACTTTCTTGAACCAAAATAGGATGTGCTTTTAAATCGTGAACTGCACACTCAAAGCTTACTCGTGTTCGAGACGATGGCTCTAAGAATATAAGCGCAACTTTTTCGTCGTTAAAAAGAGGCAGATCCTCCTTCGACGTAAGTGCCTTATCCACTATTTCATGAATTGTTGCCGTATTGAGGTCTTGGATTGAAACCAAGTGTCGCACACCCTTAAGATAATGAAGCTTTACCCCTTTGCCAAGGCTAAAGATAAAACACCCAAAGTGTCGCCCCGCAGCTATAACCTTTACTCCAGCATTCATAGAACTATTATGATTTTTATGAAAACCAATCTCATCGCAGCATCAGCATCTCTCCTTTTCATTCTTGCTTGCTCAACTCCCGTTGAAAAACTCAATCCAAAAGCCGCCCAAGAAGTTACCGTGCTTACAGGTGTAAATTTAACTGAACTCGAAAAACTCCAAAAACTAGGCACCGGATCTTGCGAAATTGGTTCCAATGCCCGCACTCAAAAGAGTAATCAAATTGCCTGCGAGAACTACCTCAGAAACGAGGCCGCTGGAACGAGAAGCTGATTACATCGTTTTCACAGATCAGCTATTAAAAGGGTATGACTACTGCTTCTGTAGAGGCAACTTTCTACAAAAAGAAAAAGAAACAACAACTGCTTCCAAATAGCTTCAACTAAAAAGCACCTTTATCTGGGAATATCTGTGAGCGCTTCTCCGTAAAGATTACGATAAGATTCCCATACCTCCTGCGGCCATGGCCGCCCTAATTCTGCATCTATAATTGCCCTTGTGGGATAGCCACTTATAATGCCGTACTCAATAGGAACATTCTCAATTCCTAAATGTTTAATCATAAAGGCATACGCATCTGCCTCGATCGCAAAGCCATTCTGAAGCTTTTTTTCAACAACAAAGGGATGCTTGTTAAGCGAAGCATCCAAATCCAGCACCTTTTTTAAAGTTTGTCCCTCGATCGCAACAACAAAAGAATTATTAGCAGCGTAATTTAACAATTGAAGAGCATGAAGCTTTTCCTCAAACAGCATTCGTATCTCTTCTTTTCTGTATTTTATGATGTTTTTCTTCTGATCTAAGCTCTGATCCCAAAGAGATTTTCGAAGCGTCTTAAATTTACTCAAAACAAATTGTTCTACATAAACATCTCGAGCATGAATCTCACCCCTAAATCCCGATTCTCCAACCATAAGCCCCAGACAGCAAATAGCATTCTCATGATTCTTGGGATCAGCCATCGTTACTTTGGGATTTTGTTTTAGTTCTGATGAATTCAAAACAATAATGGGTCGTTGAGAGACAGGGATACTCCCAATAGGTAATTCCTCAAATACACGATCATCATTCAACAATTGAAAAGCTTTAAACAGATCCCCTTCTTTAAACAGTTGTGCAACATTCTTAAGCTGAGTCTCGAGCTGAGAACGAAGATATTGCAATCGAGCACGAGAATGCAATTCTCTTAGATCAAGGGCGAAGTCCCTCATTAATTCTGATGTCATTGCGCGTCCTGACAAGACAGCTCTGCTTCCCAAAGCAGCACGACAAGTAGCTTCGGCAAAAGAGAGCGAGGCTCCACACAACAAAAGCAACAGCAACGTGCTTTGTGCCCAACGCCTTAACATCAATCTATGTTACCCAAAAAAGAGGTGAATGCGGTACTGATTTTTTGACCTAAAAGAACCTAAGCCCCTCTAGTCTTAAGGCTAAAAACTATTCAACCGTCACTCTACTTTAAGAATTGCCAAGAAAGCTTCTTGGGGGATTTCCACATTGCCGATGTTCTTCATGCGCTTTTTGCCTTCTTTTTGTTTTTCAAGAAGTTTGCGCTTACGGCTAATATCTCCGCCGTAACATTTGGCGATGACGTTTTTACGAAGAGCGCCCACAGTTTCGCGTGCAATAACTTTTGTTCCAATTGCAGCCTGGATGGCTACTTCAAATTGCTGGCGAGTAATAACTTCTTTCATTTTTTTCACAAGATCTCGTCCACGATCATAAGATCGACTCTTGTGAACAATAATAGAAAGGGCGTCTACAATGTCTCCGTTGATTAAGACATCGAGTCGGCAAAGATTGCTCTCCTCAAGTCCTAGTAAATCATAATCAAAACTTGCATAGCCTTTTGAGATACTTTTTAGCTTGTCATAAAAATCAAAAAGCATTTCACCCAAGGGGAGCTTATAAACAACGGCACATCGCTCTTTGGTGATGTAGTCGATTTTCTCTTGAATTCCCCTGCGGGCCTCACACAATGTAATAATAGACCCCACATATTCTGCAGGCGTGTGGATTGTGCCCCTGATGTAGGGTTCTTCAATTTTTTCAATTTGATCAGGTCTTGGCAAATGCGCGGGGTTATCGACAAAGAAAACCTCACCTGTAGTTTTAGTCACTCGGTATCTCACGCCAGGAGCCGTTGAGATGAGATTCATATTGAACTCTCGCTCTAAACGCTCTTGTACGATTTCCATGTGAAGAAGACCCAAATATCCACAACGCATACCAAAACCTAGGGCCAATGAATTCTCTGGCTCAAAAGTAAGAGCAGCATCGTTAAGTGAAAGCTTTAATAGAGCTTCTTTTAAGTTCTCATAGTCCTTACTGTCTGTGGGGAAAATCCCAGAGAACACCACCGGCTTAACTTCTTTAAATCCCGTAAGTGCCGCTTTCGCTACCGGATATTTAAGGTCAGGGCTGGCTTGGTTTTCAGAATGAGTAATCGTATCTCCGATTTTTACGTCGCGAATACTTTTAATATTACAAACCAAGAAAATAACTTCGCCCGAATTAGCAATTTGTTGATCCTGAAAGCGCGGAGTGAGATATCCCAATCGCACCACTTGATAGTGATTGGGGTTTTTTTCTTCTTTTTTAAGAAGCTCATTGAGGTTCATCATCTGAACCTTATCGCCCACACGAATAGTACCTGCCATCACACGAGCCAAAAAGCACAACGCCCTGGTAGTTGTCATACCAACTATCCATAATCAATACTTGCAGGGGGTCTGCGAAAAATCCAAAGGCGCTGGGACAATTTTTACAACAGCCTCCAAAATTTCCTTAATACCAATGCCTTCTTTAGCACTCGTAGGTATAGCCTCCGAGGCATCGATACCAATCACATCTTCAATTTGCCTGCGAGCCTCATCAATATCGGCCGAAGGTAAGTCAATTTTATTTATAACAGGCACAATTGCCAAGTTGGCATCAAGTGCCATGTAAACGTTGGCCAAAGTTTGCGCCTCAACACCTTGGCTTGCGTCCACTACAAGAACCGCACCTTCGCAGGCAGCCAAAGAACGAGACACTTCATAGGTAAAATCCACATGCCCTGGAGTATCAATGAGATTTAAAATGTAAGTCTCGCCGTCCTGAGCTTTATAGTTAAGTCTTACAGTTTGCGCTTTAATTGTTATTCCGCGCTCACGTTCAATTTCGAGATTATCCAAAAGCTGCGCTTGCATGTCTCTTTTATTCACAGCACCAGTGGCCTCTAAGAGACGATCGGCGAGAGTCGACTTGCCATGGTCGATGTGTGCAATAATGGAGAAGTTTCTAATCTTCGACGCGTCGTAGTTGCTCATTCAGGGTTTTCAGACTCTTCAGTGCTTTTAGGACGCCCACCCATCGAATTCAAATCAAAAAGGGAGATTTGTCCGGGAAGCTTATCCGAATACTTCTCTAAGATGAGATCTATGCCCATTCGGATGTACTCTGCAATGGGAACTCGGGTGCGTTCATGCAGGTCTTTTAGTGCCCGAACCTGCTCTGCGGTCAAATAGACCGTAGTTGAAATCTTCTTACGCCCCACGATGCCCCTAGAATACAGAAGAAGCGGCCGACATGCAAAACGCTAAAGGGTTACTTTTAGAGTTCCGGAATCCGAATACTCGGTCCCAGATACAAAAAAATATCTTTTAGTCCCAGCTCAGCTTCAAACGATTGCCCACTTGAGCGTTGGCACTGCAATTGCAATATCGGAGCCCAAGTCCGCCACGGCGGTTAGAGGGTAAAGGCATATAGGCGTGTTGAGCCCATATTTTAAAAGGAGCAATTTTATAATGAGTGACAATGCAGCAGTTAATTTAACAGGTAGCTATTTTTTCCCTACAGGCATCCCTAAGCGAAAAAGCAAAAAACGACCTCCCGCAAAAAAGGCACTTCAAAACGAAGGACCGCTCTTAAAGGCAATCCCTCCCCTTGGAGGTGGAAATACCGAATGGTTTTGGGGCCTAGGGCAAAGTATGCGAGAGTTAAGAAGCGATCTTCAACACAGTCTTCGCTCCAACCTCAACGTTCTCATTATTGGAGAAACTGGCACTGGCAAAGAGCTTTTAGCGAAAAAAATCCATGCTGAACGGAAGCGTCTGGAACTCTTGTCCGAGGATGAGTCCCCTTTTATCTCTATCAATTGCTCTACTATTCCCGAATCACTGGCTGAAAGTATCTTGTTTGGTCACGAACGTGGAGCCTTTACTTCAGCACGCGATAAACAAATCGGAAAATTTGAACTCGCCAAGCAAGGCACACTTTTTCTCGATGAAATTCAAAATTTATCTCTTGAAGTTCAATCTAAGCTCTTACGCGCCCTTCAAGAAAGAGAAGTTGAGCGTCTTGGGGGCAAGGAATGCTACCCCATTGAATGCAAAATCATTGCGGCAAGTAACTTTCCTTTAGAAATACTTGTAGAACAAAATAAGTTTCGAAGAGACCTCTACTATCGACTCAACATCTGCCCTCTTTACATCCCTTCTGTTAGGAGCCGTAAGGAAGACTTTCCAAGTTTGCTGAAAGGCTTACTCGAAAAAACCTGCAAAGAAATCCGATGTGAGATTCCAGAAATTAGCCCAAGTGCTTATCAGCTCCTCTTCTCTCACCCTTGGCCCGGGAACTTAAGAGAAATAGAACATGCTCTTACCTATAGCCTTCTTCGTGCCAAAGAAGAGATTGATGTCGAGCACCTTCCACCGTCCATAACAGGCAAGCTAAATCATTACTTAAGCACAGGAGACTGGGTGTAATTATGAAAATCATTTTGAAAAACTCTTCAAAAACAGGTCAGGCAATTGCTGAATACCTAATTTTGAGTGCACTAATCGCTATTGCGTCGATTGGAATTATCCAAGTTATTAGCCAAAATATGCGAGGCAAACTCAACCAAGTTAATGGAGCCATCATTGGTAAAGACGTTCAATTCCAAGGCAACTCAAATACTAATAAACAAACCCAAGCTGTAGATATGGGTAATTTCAATGAAACCCTTAAAGACGCGGACTAATTCGCAAAAGGGTGTTGTTCTAGTAGAGTTTTTACAAGGCGCTACCCTGATTCTGATACTGAGCCTTCTTGTAATGGGATGTGTTCTTCACCTCTGGACGAGAAGCTATCTCAAAGCAGAAGCTTTTTTCATGGCAAGAGCCGCACTCTACGGAAATCTAGATTCTTGCGAAGCAAGCACCCACCTACTCTCAGAAAAATGGACTTCTCGGAGCTACTTTTGCACAGGTAGCTCCGTGCATCTTCAATACAAGTTACTCCCTAAGCTTTCTGAAAAAAGTTACTCGGGGAAGAGCAATATCATCCACGTATCTCTTGGGGAATTTGGAGAATAAGGATTGAAGCAATATGGCTGCACTATTTTTCCCTCTTTTTGCTTTCTTCTTCTTTCTACTCACGCCGCTCAATGACTCTATTATTAAAATTAATCGACATGTGCGTGAACTAGCAGAAATAGACCGTGAACTTGGAGATTCTGCCGAAAGCATGTCTGACTGGACCAATGCAGCGCTCGCACTCAATGCGGGTCTCATTACTCTATATGTGGCCTGTCCTGCAGCCAAAGTAAGCGGTACCGTTCCCGTCATAAAAGCCTCAGGCGAACTCATCCGCATGCAGCAAGAATTCTTTTTAGCCCAAGCTCAACTTATAAAAATCAAAAACTCTGCCAAGTTGTACCGCTCTAAATTTAATAAGCCCCGAAGAAACGAAGCAGGGCTTTGAGAAGTTCCAGTCACTCTCTATTGTCCCGAAACCCTCATTTTTGAATTCAAAAGTATCGATGGCTCAAAACCTGCAGGGGTAAAGGGAGAAAGCAATATGTGTGATGTCGTGAAGTGGAAATACGACGACTCAAGAGTGAAGAGATTAAAATGACAGAGCTAGTGAGTGTTTTAGTTTTTTTACTGGGTATTGGAAGTAGCATGGGCGCTTTTTTTGTTTGTTACGAAAAAATCGTAGCTACAAGCGAAAAAAACTTTACGCGCTCATTTGAACTCTATGAAAGGAAGGACCTATGGCAGACAAACAATTCTCCTGGCTTACTGAAGCAACACTAGAGCCGCTTAAAATAGAAGAGATTGAAAAGAAAAATCCACTTTCCCTTGATCAGTTCAAAGAACGAATACTTTTTCACAAGAAAACCCTTCTTGGAGTCGGACTCCTACTCGCTGTACTTTTTGTGCTTAAAGTTACACAAAGAGAGCAACCCATGGCCCCCTATAGGCTTGAAGCAATGGCAGCTGTTCTCCCCATCCCCAAAGGACAGATAATAGAAGGAATGCTTCTTCGCCCCATTAAAATTACTCCCTCTTCGGTGAGTAAAAATCAAAAAATGCAGCTTTTACGCCCTGTAGATGCTGAAGATATTATGGGGAAAATTCGTGCCAAAAAAGACATCCCTCCTCACAAGCCTATTTTCTGGAGCGAGGTAGAACTTAACCCTAAAAACGTAGCTCCTACTAAAAAAACAATTCCTGCAGTTACTTACCCGGAGGACTAAAATGAAAACACTATGCTTTGCCCTACTCCTATCGCAAAACTCAATTCCAGAAAATTCACCCCCGAAACACATACAAGAGCTGCTCAAAAAAAGAATTCTCTATCAAATCAAACAACAACTCCCAGATAAGCAGTTTAATTTTGATGAACCCACCTGTGATGTCATTGGAAGCTATGATTACGCTAACGATGCGGTACGAATAAGCAGCACAGACCAAAACACCCAAATAGAACTTCCCTACGTAGATATCCTCAACGGTAAAAAGCTAGAACTAAGTGAGATCACTCAAAGCATAGAAACTCGCGAAAACATAATTGCTGCTGCGAGCACTCAAAAACTTCTCGACCCTAGCTATCAACACAGTCCTCCAACGAGCCAATCAGGAATCAAAAAGTGGGTCCCGTGGATTATCGTAGGCGCCATTGGTCTCAGCCTTGGTGGCTATGCAATCTACAACTCTATGGAGCGTAGAAGCGGCAACAGCAACGAAGGAAGCCCGGCAAAACGTCCAAGATAAGTTACTTAACCCTTAGCACTTGCTAAGTAAATTAGCTAAAATTTAATGCAATTTTTTCTTTATAGGTGGGAATAAAAAAAGAAATCTCTGTTTAAAATTTAAGCATGAACGAAAATCGAAAAATAGGTAGCGGTTGGTGGTCTGGACGTATCTCTTTATTCTTTGCCCTCATGTGTTGGGGATCTATTCTTTGTTTTAGTTTTCCCACAGTTTTCACCAGTCCAGGTTTTAGAGAACATTACCCGATTCCATTTTTGCTTGGCCTTACTCGAACTTGCTTAATTCTGTCTTATGTTCTTGGGTTAGTGGGAATTATTCTCAAAGCTAAAAATTTTACAGCCATTGCGGCCCTTTTGCTCTCTTTGCTCGGTCAGATTTATATTCGTTTTTTTAACGTGCTTCGTTTTCAAGAGGTGGGAGAGGGACGCGGGCTCTTGGGACTCGATTGGTTTGTTTTGAATTTGCTTATGCTCGCAATTATCTTTGTGCCTCTTGAGAGATGGCGTCCTCTACACGAAAGACAAGAGGTCTTTCGTGATGGATGGAAGTTGGATCTTTCATATTTTGCTTTCAGTCATGTCCTCGTTCAATTTACTGTGTATTTAACAATTTTACCTGCTCAAACATTTTTCTCAAAATGGCGAGGGGTAAGTATACTTGACCAAGTCCCCTCACTGCCAATATGGCTACAATTCTTTATGATCATGCTTGTTGCAGATTTTTCCGAGTACTGGATCCATCGAGCATTCCATAAATTTCCACGTCTGTGGGCATTTCATGCTGTTCACCACGGTATTCAAAAAATGGATTGGCTTGCCTCATCAAGGTTACATCTTGTTGATATTGTTGCTGTGAGATCACTCACATTTATTCCCATTTTTATCATTAACTTTTCAGAGCAAGCCACATTGGCGTATTTAAGTTTTGTTTCTATTCATGCGATTTTCATTCACTCAAATTTTAAAATGAATTTTGGTGTCATGGAAAAGGTTTTAGTATTTCCACGCTTTCATCACTGGCACCACGCAGATGAAGACAGAGCAATTGACAAAAATTTTGCATTACACTTTCCATTTTGGGACAAACTTTTTGGAAGCTATTTACTGCCTAGAGATGAATGGCCTAAAGAATATGGAATCTCGGACGGTGCCAATCCCCCAGAAACAACCTTTTGGGAACAGTTTCTTTGGTCGTTTAAAAAAAGAAGCTAAGGAGCTTATTTCTGCAAATGTCATTTAAAAGAGAGCCGACAACGAGGACCTAGTCCCTTTAAATTGCCTGCCCGAACCTCTACCGCATACATAGCAACTCCCTTGCTCGGATAAGCAGGAAGGCTATCTTCTTTCATAAGAGGGCTTGTGGCTTTCATTGTCAGAAAAGAAACAAGCTTTTTATTTTTATCGAAGTATGCAATATCTAAATCGTAAGAAACATTTTTCATCCAGAAACTAAGGGGGCGTTCATTTTCAAAAACAAAAAGCATAGCTTCGTGTTTTTTTAAGGGACGAAAGTTCATAAGGCCCTTTGTTCGGTCTTCGTCCTTAGCTGCCACCCAAGCTATATAGTTTTGGCCGCAGAGAGAGAGCTTTTTCAAGGGGAGTTTTTCCTGTGAATAGCTCGTGGCTGCGCAGGAAGAAGAAAGAAAAAGAAATAAGCTTAAAGCATGGCCCAAGATTCTAAACTTTTGCATTTTAAATGACTCCTTTGCATCCAATCCGAATAAAGATCTCGAAGAATTTTCTTTTCCAAGACTTTTCCACATTGACCCTCTAAAAACTTAACTGCTTTATCTGAGAATAGTGTTTCCGTAAACAAAGCACTCCATTCTGTATGCTGCTCTTCAGAAAACAATCTAGCAAAAAGCCCCTTATCTCCTAAAAGACCAAAGCCCAATTGAGAAGAAAAATAAAACCAGACATAAAGCCTTCTCCAATCCTCGCCCGCCTCAAGACAAAGATGATTTCCAGCTACTAAAGACTTCAGAGCGTTTTGATACATCCATGGCTCTAAGTCTCCACGGGGAAATAAGTCACGAAAAAACTCCGTATAAAAAAGACCTTCATTCAAGGAGTTCCAGGTTTTTTTATACTCATCAAAAACTTCTACAACGTCTGTTGCTTCAAGTGAAAACAGCTTCTCGAAACTACTCAAGCCCTTGGGTGATCTAAGTTGAAAATTTAAAAGTTTCAGCGGCTCTAGCTTTCCACCAAAGCGCTTAATTGACTTTTGCCCCCCACGAACAAGCGCCGACAAACGAAGACCTCGCTCAAGAATTAAATCTACAATCAAATCATTTTCTTGATAGTTTTGGCGGAATAGGAGAATGCCTCTAGAAGCAAAAGACTCAAAAGCTTTTAGCTCATGGCTTGTTGAACTTCTTTTTTCGATTTCAAAAACCATATTGCTCCCGATAGGTTTAGCATAAATGCGATAATCTGCACTGCGCTAATAATTACAATCCCATATGCCTCTTCAGGTGCCCCTAAAAGCGTAAAGACTTTAGCAAAAGCCACCTGACCGATTCCCAAGCCCATAGGAGAGAGGGGCAGTGCGGATGCCGTTGTTCCCACAGCCGTAGCCGAAATAAAACGCATTAAATCAAGATCGCCCCAAGGAAGAGCCCCATATACCGCTCTCCCAATAAAATACATTCCAAATATAGCTCCCCCCTGACTCAAAAAAGAAATTAGGAGCCCCTTCAAAATTGTGGCCGGACTACGAGCAAAGGCCTTTAGCGTTTTTAATACTCTTTGAACAATGGAGTTACTCGTTTCTAATCGAGACAAGAACTTAACGGCTCTCCCTGGCAACAATACAAACAAAAAAAGTGCGCAGGTACCCAAGGCCAATAAAGCTCCAAAACCTTGCAGTGAAGGTGGAAGATGAGTGGCATCAAAGCTTAAAACAAAAAAGAAGGAAGCGAAGGCCATTAATGTTAAAAAGCCTAATATTCTATCTAAAAGAATCGAAGCCACCGCGCTTGTTTTTTCAGTTGGAAAAGATTTTGCAATATAAACTGCCTTGATGAGATCTCCCCCAACAGAGCCTGGCATAATGATAGAAAAGAACTGTCCAATCATGCTCAAACGAACTATTTGGCTAAAAGGTATTCCTATACCTATCCCTGTCAGCAGGACCTGCCATCTAACAAAATTCAAAACATAATTTGTAATGAGCCCAGCACACGCCAAAAAGAAAAAAAGAGGCTGCTGAAAAAGTTTGTCGAGATCTCTTAAGTCTGACAATTTCCCCGACCTAAAAAGCCAAAAAAGAATAAGTCCTGCCACACCCCAGCGGGCAATGTTTGAGATGAGTTTTTTTGCAGAGTCTTTCACTCGTCCCTGAGTCTAGTTAAAAGAAGCTGACAATGAAAGTAGGCGTGCTAGTTTATCCATTAATGGCAAAAGACACTCCCTTCGCCCTTGTTACTGGAGCTGCAGGCTTTCTTGGCTTTCATCTCTGTAAAAAACTTCACGAAAACGGCTTTAAAACCATAGGCATTGACGATATCTCCACAGGTTTAGCCTCAAATGCAGAAGACTTAGCTCAATACGAAACAACCTTTATCAAGGCAGATGTATCAGAAAGCTGGGATTCTTGGTCAGATAAACTCCCAGAGAAATTTGATTACGTATTTCACTTTGCTTCTCCTGCCTCACCTCCTCTCTATCAGCAAATGCCTCTCAAAACTCTTGCTGTAAATAGCCTGGGGCTCTACCGCGCACTAGAATTTGCAACGAGCAAAGGAGCACGCCTTGTCTTTGCATCAACGAGCGAAGTCTACGGAAGTCCTGATGTTTCACCACAAAGTGAAAGCTACTGGGGAAATGTAAATTCTTTTGGCCCCAGGTCTTGTTACGATGAGGCTAAACGCTTTGGAGAGGCTCTCATCTATAGTTACAACCAAGAAAGAAAAACCAAACACGGTTTAGTAAGAATCTTTAATACCTACGGTCCTCGTATGAACCCAAATGATGGACGGGTCATAATAAATTTTCTTATGCAGCTAAAGAATAATCAACCTCTTACTGTTCAAGGAGAAGGAACTCAAACACGCAGCTTTTGTTACGTAGACGATTTAATTGATGGTATTTGGGCCTATGCTCAAAACGAAATTCTTACTCAACCCATAAACCTTGGGAATGATATAGAATTTACTATCTTCGAATTGGCACAAAAAATTCAAAGTCTTTCAAAAACACCACCCTCAATTGCATACATTGAACGCGCAGAGGATGACCCCCCTCAAAGAAAACCCGATCTTTCCCTAGCCAAAACACTTCTCGGATGGAGCCCTAAAATACCGCTCGAGGAAGGCCTTAAAAAGGTTTTGGCTGCCCTTAAGTAAATTTCTACTTACTTAGAACAGAATTCGACTTTTCTGAGACTGCTCTAAGTAACGAAAGTCTCCTGCTCTTGCTAAAAACTAAATATGAGGTGGAAACGAGTCACTACACTTGTATTTGTTGCATTTCCTTGTTTAAGTTTCGCAGGAGCAGAAGAAACAAGAGCACCAGAAGCTCCACTGGTTAACGAGGAAAACTTAGAAAAAGTTCAAGTTAGCGAAACTATCATCATCGATGAACCTGGTGATTATGATTTTTCAGGATTCATGCATGAGTGGGTAGGACCAGGAGCATGTAATCAACAAGAAAACCAAGCGCCCATTTTAAAAATTACAGCTAGTAACGTAACTGTAAGAAACTTTTTCTGGAAAAATGCACCCGATGGAATTCATGTTCATTGCAAGCAAAATGGCCAGGGCAACTTCTGTGAAGAGCGTGTTGAAAATGTAAAATTAATAAACTTTCAAGGAAACGCATGTGAGGACCTTCTTACTACCGGCAAGAATACTTTTGATGTCCAAATAATAGGCGGGGTCTTTAGCCAAAACCCTAATGAAAGTTATCGCGATAAAACTCTACAACTTAACTTTGCCAATAACCTCGTAATCGACGGGGCCTATTTTAATGGCGGAGAAAGGTGCATAAGAACAAAATCAGGCGCGAATCTCACCGTGACAAATTCCATTTTTAATAAATGCAAAACTCCTTTTAAAGGTGATACGGGAGAGGACATTCAAGGAATTGTTCCCTTTCAAAAAGAAAAAATCACGTCAAAAAGAAATAACTTTTATACCTGCAATAAGGCGTTTTCTGCAGCTGATGCAGGAGTTAAATACACATCAATAAATGACTCTTTTCACTCCTGTGCCATCGGAGACGCTACTCTCCACTAAACACTTTTTACATATGAATATGATCTTTTAAACCAGGACTCTCTCTCGTAGAACCTAGCTGCATCAACATTCGCTATGCACATCCCAAGCGCAAGCTTGGAAAGTTTCGCAAACGGGCTTCCTGCGCTACAAACTCTAGAAGTCGAGCCCCTATGCCTTGCGAACGAGCTTCTTTATCAACGACTAGGTCATCAACGTATATATGCGCTCCTCGCACAAAGTCCGTGTAAACTCGAAATCCTACAAGCCCCTTAATGCTACCGTCTTCCTCAAGGGCCCATAGCTCATAAGATTCCTTTAGCATCTCCCCAAGAAGCTCACTGCAACGCTCTTCAGTCAAATGTGGCCTTAGTTGAACAATGACCTTATATACTTTTTGAAACTCAGCACTGCAGTTAATATCGAGACGTCGTATCATAAACGCAAAAATAGTGACCCCCCAAAGGAGAGTCACTATTTTTAATAATTATATAAAACTTTTAGCTACGCAGCGTCTTCTTGGTCATCCATTAAAGCAGCGGCTGCAGCGCGAGACTTGCTCTCACTTCCACCCTTGCTTTTGCCCTTGCCCTCATCCTTAAAGGGAGACTTCACTAAAGCCACGGCAAGGACATCTGAAACCTCAGTAGCGGGGACGAAAGTAATTTTCTCTTTCACTTCATCTTGTAACTCAGCTAAGTCCTTCGTATTACGCTCTGGCATGATAACAGTTGTACAACCATGTCTGAGAGCTGCAAGAGTTTTCTCTTTTAGTCCTCCGATGGGAAGGACTCTTCCTCTAAGACTAATTTCGCCCGTCATAGCCACGTCTTTTCTTACCGGAATTCCAGTGAGTAGACTAACGACTGCAGTAGTAATTGTTACACCTGCACTGGGTCCATCTTTAGGCACTGCACCTGAAGGAAAGTGAACGTGAATTTCATTTTTTGTAAACCAATCTGGATTCACTCCAATATCCTTAGCGTGAGCGCGAATCCAAGACCATGAAGCATGACAACTTTCTTTCATGACATCGCCCAGGCTACCTGTGAGCATAATTCCACCCTTACCAGGCATCGAGGTAACTTCTACCTCTAGAACTTCTCCACCCATTTGAGTCCAAGCAAGTCCTGTACAAACACCCACTTCATCTTTTTGTCTAACGTCCGTAGACAAGTAACGAGGTGGTCCAAGAAATACTCCTGCTTTATCGGCATCAACTTTCTCCTTAGGGAAAGCAAAGGTTCCGTCCCAAGTAGCGACTTTATGAGCGACCTTTCGGCAACAAGTTCCGATCAATCTTTCAAAGTTTCTGAGTCCCGCTTCGCGCGTGTACTCTGAGATAACTTTTCTCAAGCCATCTTCTGTAAACTCAATCATGTCGTGATTAATGCCGTTTTCTTTGACTTGCTTAGCAATAATGTACTGACGAGCAATTCGAACTTTATCTTCTTCGCTGTAACCAGAGAGCTGTATGATTTCCATGCGATCTCTCAAGGGAGCTGGAATTGTGTCCAACTGGTTAGCTGTAGAAATAAAGAGCGCTTTTGAAAGGTCAAAGTTTAAACCCATGTAATGGTCTCTGAAGGCATTATTTTGTTCTGGATCAAGAACTTCGAGTAAGGCACTTGAAGGATCACCCTTGTAATCTCGGCCAAGTTTATCAATCTCATCAAGCATAATTACAGGGTTGTTTGTTCCCGCTTGTTTTAATGCCTGTAAGATACGTCCGGGCATAGCACCCACATAAGTTCTCCTGTGACCACGAATTTCAGCTTCATCGTGTACTCCGCCAAGACTAATTCTTACGAATTCACGTCCCATAGCACGAGCAATAGATTTTCCAAGAGAGGTCTTACCAACTCCCGGAGGCCCACTTAAACATATGATTGGACCTTTGTTATCTTTTTTGAGCTTTCTAACAGCAAGTACTTCGAGAATTCTCTCCTTAACCTTTTCAAGGTCATAGTGATCTTCATCAAGTACTTTTTTTGCTTCTACAAGATCTAGCTTGTCTCTAGAAGACTTAGACCAGGGAAGATCGCAGATCCAATCGATATAAGAACGAATGATGCTGGCCTCACTTGCGTCTGGGTGCATACGCTCCAAACGTCCTAGCTGCTTCATAGCTTCAGTGCGTGACTCTTCACTCAAGAAAGCTTTCTCAATCTTCGCTCTATACTCGTTGATCTCTTCAATTCTTGGATCTACGTTCTCCTGCTGATCTCCAAAGACGCGCGACTTAGCGCTATCTTTTCTCAATGTGTTTTCATCTCGAATCTGACTCTTACTCTGTTGTTGTAATTGTAAAATTTCGAGTTCTTTTTTAAGTAGGTCGCGAACTTTTTCAAGTCTTGCGAGCGGATCGTGTGTTTCGAGAATATCCTGAGCCTCTGCTACTTTAAGACCGAGGTTACTTGTAACTAAATCAGCCAAGCGGCCTGGATCAGAAATCTCTTCAACCACAAGAATAATATCTGGAGATAGCATTTTACCAAGTGTAATAACTTTCTCTAATTGACCTCTTACTTCTTGAACCAAATCAAATTCCTTTTGACTTGAAAGAACAGGAAGATCACGAAGGCGATCAAACTTCACCTTATAAAAAGGGTCAGTTGAAGAAAATTCTGTGATTTTTGCTTTCGCCACACCTTGAGCTAAGATTTTAACACGCCCGTCGGGTAGTTTTCGCATGCGCATAATCATCGCAACAGTTCCCACTTCAAAAATGCGATCTGTACTTGGATTATCATCACGAATTTCTTTTTGTGTTGATAAGAAGATCAAACGATCTCCCTTGAGCGCTTCATTAACCGCTCGTATTGAAGAATCCCTTCCTACAAAAAGAGGGAGAATCATGTATGGAAATACTACGACATCTCGCACAGGTAGTAAGGGCAGCTCTTCGGGTAACTGAATTTCATCCATCGGTGAGTTTTGACTCATTATTCTTTCCTCTAGAAGTCTTTTCGACAAACTACGATTTTGCCTTAGCTCCAGATCACTAAAAGGAGAGGTATTTTATGACACTCGACAACGCATAGCGTCCAATTGAGTTATAAGTGTATTTGAGACTTAATTTTCCTTAGTAAAGCCAAAAACATAGGGCCATTTCTATACGTAGAATTAACAAGATATAGAGTGCTGGAGAAAAGTGCCAGGTGTGTGGAGAAAAGAGCTAGGCACCTTTTGACCTAATCGAGTTGATAACTAAAGTAGTCATATAGAGCTTCAGATTCTTTTTCTTGTTGGTAGACCTTCAACATCAAATGAACTTTCTGCTTTTTAGATTTATCACTAATAATGTCGTAAATATCGACTCCACCAGGACTTGCCGATTGAACACTCAAAGAAGCTTGACCGTTACTGATGTCACGCCACGAGTTTTTCGAAGTACACTCATAAGGGCTACTCTCATCTTCACAAACTTTGAGTTCCCAAACAGTATCAGCCAAATGTGCTTTTCCATGGAACGCCAGCAAATAGAGCTTAGTTGCAGCTGATGGTGATGTTCCAGCATTCAACTTAATTTTAAAATTTGTTACGCCCGAGTAGTCTTCGTATCCATTTTCACCTGAACCAACAAACAATGCAGCAGCAGAAGGCTGTAGTAAAGGATCACCAAAGATAAGTCCCGAAGCCAAATGATTGTTATGTGCAAGTGCTTGCCCTAATGGGTTACCTCTAAAAAAGGTACGAAGAAACGATTCTGTATCAGAGAAGGCATGCCCGCCTGTTAAATAATGCGAAGAACTTCCCCACCAAGCAATCGCGCCCATCCTTTCAATTGTAGTAACCGCCCAGTCTCCTGCCTGACCCAAATATCCAGTAGGGCTCGTTGTCTGATCCTCAGAAAAACTTCTGACTGAAACGGGAACATTTAATAAATCTCCACTACCGTCATATATTTCCCAAGCGTCAATTTCCAAGTAGTCATTAATATTCCCCCAAAAACCCGTCCTAAAAAAAATATCTAAATTTATAGAGCCATCACTCTGCCAAGGATTATTAGCTGCGCCATCTTCATTCGCTGGAATATGCACATCACCCTCTAAAAGCTGCCAGCCGTTGCCCGTAGCGTTTTGCGGAATATTTAAAGTCACGCTAGCAAGGTAACCCTGCAAATAAACTTCCATTCTAGAATTGCTTTCCTGTTGGGGAGCTCTATATCGTAAACGTAATTTTAAGTCTGCACTCCCGTCTTCGTTTCTCGCCGGAGAAAACCTACCTAAACTACGCGACAAGAGGATTGGAAGTGTACGAAAACACGCTATCTGCTGACCATCTGCATTTTCGCAAAATGCATCCTCATCCATATTCCAAGAGAAAACCTTAAATAATTATTATCCGTATAGACCTCAGAGTGATAAGCATCATCGGCCGTAATAATTTCAGGAGCCACGTGCTCCAACTGGCCATCGCTCGGGCCATACCAATTTTTAGGGTAGATCCCATAGTTTTGAACTGTCCATGAACGATACTGAAAACCCATAAAGTTGTCGGATCCGCCAACACAATCAGTATTAATTTCTTTTTTATAGTCTAAAGAAGTACTTCTACACTCTGCCTGGTCTGCTTCATTTGGAAACTCAGAACAAAGAGCATAACAAGTTCCTGCGCTTTTTTTCCAATTAAGCATATGTTCAACTCTAGAGTTAAAGGCTCCCTGACCATTCGGCCCATAAAAGCTCCCTAAAAAAAGTCCTGCATTAAGTGGGTTCCTCAAGTAACTACTCTGTCCGGGAATCAAAGAGTCCTTGGTGGCTCCTGCTCTGCAAATAGAAGAATCCCATGATTCACCTCTTATCTGGGGACCTAGGCAAGGATGGGCTTCTACATCTACCGTACTGGGCAATCCTGTAAGTGCTTGAGCTGCTATTGAAGCCTTGTGAAGAACTGTATATGACCCACTTGCATTCGAAATGTTTTCGGAAAAAACATTTCCCTTATATCCGTTTTGCTCTGCTTTAAAACTCCTCAGTAGATGTTCCTTAGCTCGTTGATAACTTAGCCCTTCAACATGCGAGGCAAATACCTTTGTTTTAGGGACATGTGCACTATTAACTTTAAAAAGTTCTTCACGTAAAAAATAGGCCAGAGCAGGTTCTTCATAGTTATTGGTTAACCTAAAGGGAACACCCTTGATAAGAACGAGTCCCTCTAGAAGATTTGCATCATCTAAGTCTCTAAGCTTAGAGATATTGCATTCAGGAAAAGCTTCCTTGACATCAGCTCTTTTACAGAGACATTGCTCAACAATTCTTTTCTTAGCTCCCAAAAATTCTTCATATGTCGTGTATGGACTTGCAGTGACTCTCACTCCACAAAGAACCTCATTACCTAATGAGCGTAAATCAACATAATACTGCGCTAGTGCCTTAGATTCGGCAACATTCTCATTATAAACAACTAAAACACGTTGCTCTAAATCACGATTAGCTACTAAACCTATGGCTTTATTTTTGTCATCTAAATCACCAGTTATTAAACTATAACCCGCATTAGCGTTTAACGTATTAGAACAATTCGTTATAGCAGGCCCCGCACCTATCCCATCAGCATCAAAATCTCTGTAGACAACCTGATTTACAGAAAGCGGATCGTTATCGTTACAGTCCAGTGCTCCGTTATCATAAACAACCCATGGGTAATTTGGATTGTTTGGATTTTCACAAACCGTTTGTGGGCTTGCTAAACGAACAGGAAGACCATCGCGGTCCTTATCTTGATACATTAAAGACACAAATCTGTTAACTGCTGGCAAGTCATCATTACAATCGCTGCCATTCGAGTTAAGCGAGAGTGAATAAGCTAAGGGCATAGTGTTAGCCCCACATATATTTGTTAGCCCACCTGGAATAGGGGCAAAAAAACCATCCGCGTCTTTATCCACATAACGAACAGAGTAGTTTTTATAAACGGAAGAGTCTTCATCGTTACAATCTAAGCGATCAGAAGAAACCTCATAAGCGTAATTCGAATACTCAGCAAGTGTTCCACAAAGCGAAACTTTATCATCCAAGGCCACATAATATCCGTCACGATCTTTATCTACATAATTAAAGACCAATGAAGCTATTGCTGGATTAGTATCATCACAATCTATCTTCTCAGCCGAAGGTGCAATCCGCTGAATTTGAGTAGAGCGGGGGAAACAACGCTCCTCTTCTTGCCACACAAAAAAACCATCTAAATCTTGATCTACATAAATCTGTGAATACCTAGTTTGTAAGCTTGGATCGTTTGGATCACAGTCCAAAACGTCATAAACACCGTCTCCGTCTGTATCGTTTCTATAATTAGGGTCATACATTCCAGAACAAGGTTCTCCAGGAAAAAAAGGTCCCATTACATTTGTGCAATCAATACTTGAACTAGAAGAATTTGAAGAGCTTGAAGATGAAAAAATTCCGCTGCCAGGAGCTCTCACAACTAAAACACCCTCTCCTGGAAGGCCTCCAAAAGAGCTTGAGCTACTTCTACCCACTAAAATACTTCCGCTTGAGCTGCTAGAACCAGGCTGAACAATAACAAGCCCCCCTAAGGCACTACTCGATGCCTGCCCACCATTTATCGGCTGAAGAACACCAACTCCACCTGAGGGAAATGAAAAGGAAGGAGAAGTAAAAACTGTTTTAATCGCATCCATCTCTTCATCTGATGTTCCGAGTGCGGCATACAGGTCATCAGGAAAAGTCCCATTAGTCTTTTTATATTCCATGGCAGCTTTTATTGCCGCACTTTTTTCACTTACAAAACTTTTTAAAGAATCCGACCTAGTATACAAAAGCCTCTCTAGAGAATCTGTTTTTTGAAAAAACAACGTATTTCTCATATGATTCTGAAAACCCAACTCAGCAAAGACTTCTTCGAAAGAACGAGGATCAAACTCACGTGAAAAATCCTTCAAATCTTGAAATTGATTTTGACTCGCTTCAGATAGCTTTTTCTTTAAAAATTCTGCATAAAGCGTTGTTGCTGGCCTTACATTTAATCTTTTAGACTTTTCGTGTAGATCTAGATAAAAAACACTCTCACGAACAGCTCCCGTCTCCAAATAAGCCTTCAACAAAAGAGGTACACCCTTGTACTTTGCAAAAGAGGTCCGATCTTTAAACTTAAAATCATAACTATAGGCAAACCCAGACTCGGTCTCAGTGCTCTCTATTTTTTCCATTGCTACACTACAAAATGAACGAGTAGCAGCCTCTCCCGTAGGAGTAATAAGATACAAATAAGCGCAACCGAGCTCTTCCTCTGCAGCACAACTTGAAACACAGCTCTCAATTGAAGCAACCACTGAATCAGCACGAGCAACGGGGAGTATATTATTTAGGAAGTAAGATATAACGCCTTGAATGTGACCTTCTTCAGGATCTACTTCTATCGCTTTATTTGTATCTTTAACTTTTATACTTTTAGAACAGGATGAAAAAAAACCACAAAATAATAAAAGAATAAAAACCGATATTTTCCTCATAACGTTCTTCAGAGAAAAAGAAGACAAAAGCCCTCAAACGCTCCTCTTATTATTCTATAAGGAATGAGGCACAGTCTTTGTTAAATTTAGATTTGAACGGCAAATGAGATAACTTGCTCTTAACACAATATACACATAGGGCTTATTTTATACGTCCTAGCTCTACAAGAACTTTCATCTTTGCACGCGGTTTTAGTTGAAACTTAGCACGCTCAAAACTTAGAGGCTCGTTTTTAAGTTTCGAATAGCCCGAGACACTAAGAGCCTCCGTAGGCTTTCCTATCAAAGTCGTATCTAAAATCTCGTTGGTATTTTCGTCATGAAACACCTTGTATGCATAATCGCCACTGGGAACTTCATTAAAACGAAAAACAATGTCTTCTTTTTTAGCGGGGAGATTTTTAAAATAAACCTGTGAGGCATCTATTTTTTCAGGATTCACTTCCTCAAAAGAGGCCGCGTTTCGCGTTAGAAAAACACGTATGACACCTCTATTATTCTGAATTCCCTTAACCCTTAGTTCCAAAGAAGCACATAGGGGACATGCCTCTGCCTGAAATAAAAACAAAAAAAATAATGTGACCTGTAATGTTCCTTTAAGTCCTTCTTTAAATATTCTTCTAAACATTTAAAGATTTTTCCTTATAAAAAAACTCGGCCAAAGAGACGCCAATTCTTTCGGGGCTCAGTGAGCAGCCCACATGCTCTGCCCGTGAAAGTATTCCACTTGTGTTTTTTAGATCAAAATCGGCTCCATTAGAAGAAGTGTTGGGGCCCAACAAAAAACAACTGTAGGCCTCATCAGGCATGTCACTTATACGAGGAGTAAACACTTCAAGATCGGAGTCTTCCTTCACTCGATCATATAACTGGAAGTAAGGAACGTGTAAGCTCATTTCGTTTCCAACAATAACCCAAACATAATCCGCCGATGCTTCTTGCAGCCAAAGTTTAGCGATTTTCATAAGCGAGGGCCAAAGACCTTCCTCTTGAACCAAAGTACAAGTCGGTCCATTCCAAGAATGAGCAAGCGCTACAGAAGAGGCTATGTTGTTGTAAACAGATTGAGCAAACAAATTTGGAGATGCCCCCCTATAATTAAAAGAAACCAGACGCTTAAAATACTCAATGTTGGTAGATGATGGTCCCTGAGTTGTACCCACAAGCAAAGCTATCTTCTTATTTTTTAAATCCACCTGCAATGAAGAACAAGCTTCCTCAATGCACGAAAGTGCGAGCTGCGTGCTCAAGCCCATACGTCTTAACACTCCATCTGGCACCGGAAGTTTTATCGTCGGACTTAAGGCCCGATGAACGGCTATTTTTCTTTTTGCTCCATGAATAAAATATTCTAAATACTCAACTCGTGGAGCGACTTGCTTTGACTTATTCAAACAATGCTCTGCTATGTTTGATCCAAAAGGTGTTATGGCTCCAAAAGTTAAAAGCTTCACTCAGCCACACCCCTTAAAAGCAAAATGGAATTTACCCCACCAAAACCAACAGAAGTAGACAAAGCAATGGGCACTTTCTTGAAAGGAACAAAAGGAGTGACTTCTTTTACAGGAACAATTCCAATAGACGGATCTGCTTCAACAAAACCCAAAGTGGCCGGGAGCTTTTTTTCAGCAAAACTCAGCATACAAAAAATTACTTCAAGTGCTCCTACCGCTCCTAAACAGTGACCCGTATAGCCCTTAGTCGCTGTAATTTTTGTATTCGGAAAGTTTTTTAAAAAAAAGGCTCCTTCCGTTGCATCATTATTAGGAGTTCCCGTGGCGTGAGCACTGATAAAGTCGATATCGCTTGAACTAAACTGCGCTTTTCCCAAAAGCTTGCGCGTAGCTTCTGTTAATCCTTCAGCTTCAGGACTAGAGCTTGTTTGATGAAAAGTCTCAGTCACAGACTCATAACCAATAATCTCGCCGAATGCTTTTGCGCCTAAACGACGTTTATTAAATTTCTCTGCTTTCTCTAAACATAGAATCGCCGCTCCTTCCGTTAAAAGCAGACCGTCTCTGTTTTTATCAAAAGGCGAAGACCTAAAATGAGAGGAAAGAAGCTGAAGAGAGGCAAATCCGTAATATGTTTGAAATAGTATTTCGTCAGTTCCACCTGCAAAAGCAAAGTCGTAGTCTTCAGTTTCAAGTAACTTTGAAGCGAGACCCAGCGCGTCAGTCGCAGAAGTGCACGCATTATTCACAAGCATGAGCTCAAACGAAGCACTAACGCCTCGCGCAACGCAGTATTTCCTTAGAACCTCAGCTGGATTTTGCCTCAACATAACCCTAAAGCTTGATGGATCAGGGGAGCGATCCATCACAAAATCTTCAATATATTGAGTATCCGTGCCGGAACAACCTGCTGTTGTCCCAAGAATGAAAGCTATTTTCTTTCCTTGTAGCTCTGAAATATCAAGTTGAGCGCTCACTAAAGACTCCTCAAAAGCACAGAGGGCTAAAACTCCATTCCTACTGAGAGGGCAGTTCAATAACTGCTGAAAGTGAGCTATTTCGTCCTCAATTTCTATCATTCTTAAATCAGGAGGGGTTTGTGAAAGTCTATCGACTCGTGGAGCATAAGCGAGAGCGACCTTTTCCCCATTTTGAGTGGGCGAAAACAAGACTTGAGCATGAGCGGATAGCGACTTTCCGAGTATAGAAAGAGCCCCCATTCCTGTTACACACACACTCATAATCTGATTGACCTCATTTCAAGAAATTCTTAGGGTTTCTTTTCAATGCCAAGGGTCGCGGTTCTTTATTATTCACAAACTGGGCAAAGTCAAAGAATAGCCGACTCACTCTATTCCTCTTACAAGGAAAAAGGAGAAGATGTCGTTCTTATTCCCATTCAGCCTCGAATCCCCTACGCTTTTCCCTGGAAAATAAATCGTTTTTTTGAACAAATGCCTCTTTGTATTGAAGGACATAGTGCTGAAATCGAAACCTTAGATACTTCAAACTATCAAGACGTAGAGCGTGTAGTTTTAGTCCACCCTGTTTGGTTTTTATCCCCCTCACTCCCCATTCAAGAATTCTTTAAGCTGCCCGAAATAGAATATCTTTTGCGCTCCAAGAAATTTGTTCAAATTCTTACATGTAGAAATATGTGGTTTAGTGCCGCTAAGATTACTCGCCAGCTCGCCATAAGCGCGGGCGCTAATTATTGCGGACAGATAGCCATTGAAGATCCTCATCCCAACTGGGCCTCACTCGTTACAACTCCTCGATGGATGTTCAGTGGCAAAAAAGAGGCGTTTGCCATCTTCCCCGCAGCGGGAATTCCCGACGAAACGTTCAAACAACTCGATCATTCTCTCACGCAAAAAATAGAAACCCTCTTCGAAAAAAACATATCCGGCGAGAACTTCAATCTAAACAGGTCAAAATCTCTTTCACTCTGCCTCGAAGTTTTTGGCAGACGTTTTATTTTTAAGCCTTGGGCCAAAATAATTCTTAAAAGCCCTAAGGCGCTACGTTCGGTTTTACTTCTTTTATTTAGAATAAATTTAGTTTTATTTTTATTAGCAGCGATACCCGTGACAGAAATTCTCTCCCGACTCGTTCGCTTTCCATTTCAATCTTTTGCAAAAAAACAACAACTTAGTTTAAGGGGATCTTTATGAATGTTTTTATCAATGGGTGGTCTAGCTATTTACCGAATGAAGCAGTTGAGAATGACCAAATGGAAGATATTCTTGGCCTCGTCGACTCTAAAAAATCAAAAGCGAAACGTATTGTTCTAAGAAGCAATGGCATTAAAAAAAGACACTACGCCCTAGACCCAAAGACACGCCTTCCTACTCATACCAATGCTGAGCTTTGCTCTTTGGCTATTCAAAAATTAACCGAAGACTTTCCAGTAGAGCTTAATGATATCGATCTACTGGCAGCAGGAACATCCATGCCCGACCAACTTATGCCAGCACACGCAAACATGGTTCAAGGCAAAACCCCAGACCTTAACTGCGAAGTTGCTACACTCTCAGGCGTATGCATGGCTTCTTGCATGGCTCTGAAATACGCATTTGCGAACATCAAAGCAGGCCTTGCAAAAAACGCATTGGTTACGGGATCAGAAATCTCTTCTCATCATTTGAGAGGAGAGAACTACTCAAGCTTTGAAAAAAGAAGCGAAGAAGAACTCGAAGCTAAACCAGAATATTGTTTTGAAGAAGACTTCCTCAGATGGATGCTCTCGGATGGTTCCGCAGCTCTATGGCTATCAGATAAGCCTGTTGAAAACTCACTCTCTTTAGAGATCAACTGGATCTCAACAAGGTCATACGCCAATGAACTTCCCCCATGCATGTATTACGGGATAGACACAGAATCGACTAACGAGCATCTCACTAACTGGTCTCAGCTAACTCGAAAAGAAGCCGATCAAAAAGGACTCCTTCGTATCGCTCAAGACGTTAAGCTTCTTGATCAACATATTGTTGAATACACGCTCAAGCGTGCTTTAAGTGAAATAAGAAAAGAACAGGGGCTCTTACCTGGCGACCTTGATTACTTTATTCCTCATTACTCATCAAATTATTTTAAAGACAAAGTTGCAGTAGCTCTAGACGAAATCGACTTCCACATTCCTCAAGAAAAATGGTTTACAACGCTCACCGAAAGAGGAAACGTCGGAAGCGCTTCCTTCTTTATTTACCTCACTGATTTTCTTGCGCAGAAAGAAATAAAAGACGGCGAAACGATTCTAGCTTTTATTCCTGAAAGTAGCCGTTTTTCTAGCTGCTTTGTGCATATGACGGCTAGAAGAATAAACTCATCGGTATGAAGAAATTTGTTGATCCCTACTATCAAGGGCAATCAAAGATAAACTATGTCTTTGACGAGCTAAGCGGCGAAATTAAAAAAGCCCCCGCTCATGGCTGGGAGCCCGAGTTCGAATCTACACAACGCGCCTGGGATGAAATCAACGAAGACCTAGAACTCACACTTCAAGAAATCAAGGCAGGCAAACAAAGCCCCCTAGCTTTTCATATGAAGAAAAGACTTATGGACTCTAAACTTCTTTCAGCAGAGACAGGAATTTGCCATTTTTTTGTAAAACGTCATTTAAGATCACCCAGTGCATGGAATGCCTTGAAGCTCACGACAAAAAACAAATATGCTAAAGCCTTAAACATTGAATGCACTAAGCTCGATCAAGTTCCGGAGAGAATCTAATGAACGACGCCCTTCCCTCTAAAGAGGTATTTACACATCGCCAATATGCTCACTGCGAAAGCGGCGTCAGTAGTAATCTTATTCAACATGCGGGACCTCCCGTAAGTGAAGCCATGGCATTCGGAATAGGAAGCGGAATTTTCTTTGCCCACATGCCTTTTGTAAAAATCATGGGACTTCCACTTACAAGCTATCGCTCGCTTCCGACGACTATCTTTAAAAAATGCTGTAAACGATTAGACCTAGACTACAAACACAAAAAGTTTTCCTCTTCTGAAAAGGGACAAAACTTTTTAGACGAGCTTCTCTCTAAGAAAAAAATTGTTGCGCTCCAAACAAATATATTTTGGTTACCGTACATGCCGGAGCGCTTTAGGTTCCCTTTCAACGCACACAACATTATAGTTTTTAACAAAACGTCCACAGGGGATTACGAGGTCAGCGATCCCGTACTCGAAAGCACAGCTCTTTGTCCCACGGAAGACATGAACAAGGCCCGCTTTGCAAAAGGCCCTCTCTCTCCCAAAGGTTTCTTGTATTACATCGACACAAACAACACTGTTATTTCTGACGACCAGTTTAGAAAGGGTATCTACGCAGGTTTAAAGGAAAGTTGCCATAGAATGCTCTATACACCCCTTCCGTTTTTTGGCCTCAAAGCCATACCCTATCTATCTAAGCAGATAAAAAAATGGCATTTAAAAAATAGCGCAAAGCGATTTACCCTTATGCTTACCCACGTCGTCCGAATGCAAGAGGAAATCGGAACGGGTGGTGCCGGATTTAGATTTCTCTTTGCACGCTTTTTAGAAGAAGCTTCAAAGTACTTTCCGGAATCTAAAGAGGGCGAAACTCTTTCCTCTGCAAGCAAAGAATTCTTGCTCATTGGCGACCTCTGGAGGCAGTGGGCAAGCACTGCCGTTAAAGCCTGCAAAAACAAAAGCTCAATAGCAGAAGAGGACATTGATCGCCTCGACACTCTTCTCCACGAAATCTTCTCAAGAGAACAAGCTGCTTTTAAAAATATCCACTTAAAGTTTGTCTTAAGTGCCAAGAAAAACTTTAGCTTATGACCCATCATATTCTTGAGATTAAAAATCTCAGTTTTAAATACAAGGATGCTCAAAATAACTCTCTCAATAAAATTAACCTCACCGTTCCTCAAGGAGCTTGTGCCGTTATCCTAGGCCCAAATGGTGCTGGCAAAAGCACCCTTATGTCTCTCATATGTGGTCTCCTTCCCCCACAAGAAGGAACAATTCTGTTTACAAGCTCACAATCAAAAAATCACTTTAGCTATGGAACCCAACACTGCGCTCTCTACTCGGAGCTCACAGTAAGAGAAAACTTGAGTTTTTCTTTAAACTCATGTCTTCAAAAAAAGATGCTTCTATGGAGATAGAGGGGATCTCTTCAGCCCTAGAGCTTGGACCCTACCTTGATAAAAAAATCCTTCACTGCTCAGGGGGCATTAAGCAACGAACTCACATAGCCGTAACCTTACTTAGCAGCTCACCTCTATTAGTTTTAGACGAACCCTTTAACAATATTGATCCTGACAGCCGAATTCTAATTGTAAAAGCACTTAAAAATTACCTAAGAGAAAAAAATGCAACTCTCTTAATCTCTAGTCACCAATTCGAAGCCATGGATGATCTCTGGACTCATTTAATTTTTATTAAAAATGGTTCAATGGTGGATTTTTTTGAAAAAAGCTCGGTCCACAATAAGCAACGTCTTCAAGAAATATTCTTTGAACTAAAGGAACTTTCTCAGTGAGCAGTCTTTTAGTTATTTTTAAAAACGAGCTCCTCCTCTTGTCTCGAGACAAGCGATCTCTTCTTTTACTTTTCTTAATGCCCGCGCTTCTCGTGCTTGTTCTCTCGTCTATTCTTGGGCATCTTTATGAAAGTCAAAAGCCAAGTCTTCGGATTCTTATCTACAGCTCTAATAGCACAAACGTAAGTAACTTGATTAGCCAACAGCTTAAAGGCACTCAAGAGCTCGTAAAAACTTCAAATGTAATTCCCGAAAACGCGAGTAGAAACTACGACGTTTTAATTAAAATTCCCACACAGCTTCCCCAACTTTTACGTGAAGGCTCAACGAGTAATGAAAAAGTAGAATTCATTTTTTATAAATTCCTAGACCCATTTCAAAAAACCTTCCTCATTAATGAATTTGTACGTCTTCTCCAATCTCAAATCATCGCTGAGATCAACCTCGAGCTGTCCAGACAAGACGGAGCCCAGGGGCAATCAATTATAACTGACCCAAACAAAATCATTACCGAAACCAAAGATGAAGGAGCAAGAGACTTTCCTCCGCTAAACTTCTCGCTTGCCGCTTGGAGCCTTTTCGCAATTTTCTTTATTGTCATTCCCTTTTCAAATAGTTTTTATCGAGACTGGAACAATGACATTCTCCTTCGTCTCAAAAGCCTTCAGCTCAGTAAAACTCAAGTCCTAGGGGGACGCATACTTGCATATCTACTTGTAAATTTACTTCAGTTTGTTTTCTTACTTTTACTAGGACTCTTTATTTATCCTTTAATCACTGGAACTGAGCTTCTATTTAACCCTCATTCACTAGGCCCTATATTTCTAGTAGTCCTAGCAACAAGTGCAGCTGCAACTTCATATGCATTACTAATAAGCTGTATTACTCAGAGCCAAGAACAAGCCTCCTCACTCGGTGCCTTTGGGGTTGTAATACTTTCTCTTCTGGGTGGTATTATGGTGCCCACTCTGTTTATGCCAGCAGCTATGGTGAAATATCTCTCTGTGATATCTCCCCTATACTGGGGCCTAGAAGCCTTTGCAGAAGCCTTTCAAAGCACTCCAGACCTCCAAACTTTATCCCGAGCTATATTCATCTTGCTATTCTTTACAATTTCTTTTTATCTAGTCGCACTTAAATCTTTTAAGTGGGAAAGAAAATCATGAGTTCATCACCTGAAATTAAAAAACTTTTTCTACATCGCCTTAAAGAAGCTGTTATCGAGGCCTGCAACGTAAAGAATATAAGCCCTGAAGACATTAAAGACCTGGAGCCTGTAGTCGGCGGTAGAGACAAGCTCCAACTCGACAGTCTCGATGCCCTCGAAGTTATAATGATGATTGAACAACGTTTTGGTATTCGTCTCTCAGGTGATGAAAACTCCCGAGCTCTTTTTGAATCTTTTGATAAAATGACAAATTACATTTTAGAAAAAGCAGAGAAAGATAAAATAGACGCTTTTATAAAGAATTAACGAATTCTAAGCGATTGTTGCCAGTTGATAGAACTTTTATTGATTTTAAAAACCTGCAACTCAGACAAAGGATCTCTTTTATCGTCCCACTTCTCAAGACCAAGAACGCCAACATAATCGCCCATGCTCAAAAAGCCTTTAAGCAATTCTTTGCGGCTAGAGGTTGGATTCCTCATCCCACGCGATAGGGAAGAGGCTAAATCAAAACCAAGAGCACTTAGAGCACCTGGGACCTTGCCATACTCAATTTCAAAAGATTTCAAAAAGTCTTTTACAACTTCATTAGGTGAAGTTTTTGAGAAGAAATCCACAAAAATTCCATCATCCAAGAACTGCCCAGCCCTTTGTATAACCTGAGGGCTATTCCATGTTGAGGGACCCATCAAAGTAACCCCATCGATATCATAGTAAGCAAGCAAAGGCGCCACTTGACCCATCACCTTATAAGAATCTGGAATAAATAAAACATCAAAATCCACGATGGGAGGAAGTGTAATATTTCTTTTTTCTTTATCTTTAAGTGGACGACCCAGCTTTGCCTGCATCTCCTTAATCAGAGCATCACGCTCACCCCAGCGAGCATGAATTAAATTACCAAGACCCACCATGTTTTCTACATTTTTTCTAAAATCTACCTGGCCAACGGGAAAACTTTCCATCGCCGTAAAAGTAGAGCCTCTTCGAAGAACAGAAGCCGCAAAAGCTTCAGCAAAGCCCTTTCCAAATTCATCACGCGGGAAAATCATTGCATAACGAGTTGCACTGAGTTGCTCGTGAGCATATTTCACAAGTGCCTCTGCCTGTTTTTTAAAATCAAAAGAAAAATTAACCGTGGTAGCTCCCCAGTAAGAATCAGTACGAGGAGACATACTAAAAAAGGGGACTCCCTCGGCTTCAGCTTTTTTTGCAACACTTTGTGATTGTTCACCAGAAAGCGGTCCCACTACGACCATAACCTTATGCTCATTGACTAAACGCTCATACGCTTGAATTGCTGAAGCAACAGTTGGCCCAGGATTTTGAATGATGAACTGAAGGTTTGAGTTGTTCTTTCTAAGAGCTAACTGCATCCCATCGTATACAGCTTTTCCCCAAGATCTATCTGTGTTTTCTACAGGAAGAAGAAGGCCAACCTTAGCTACCTCGCCGTAGGTTTCGGGAACGTTTGCAATATCCATAACCGCCGCTTCAGATAATGGCGTATATCCGTTGTCCGTTGGAAACTCTGAGGCTTTTTTTAGTTCTTCATACCTTTTTAACGCCATTGCTCCAGGTACTGTTCGAATATCTGCGAAGCGCAAGAATGATTCTAGGTCTTCTATCGTCATTTCTTTTTCAATTAACCCTAAAAGACCAATACGTGCTTCGTGTACCGCAGGATCCTTCAAGGAATCTGCTATATGGTACGCCCTTCGATAAGCTAGGGCAGCATCACGAGACTGCTTTCCTTCCTTGGCAAGTTGTCCCCAAAAAAGAAAAAGCTTTAATTTTTCTGTGTCTGGAAAAACTCCTTCACGGTCGCGAACATTTGCCAAATCAGCAAGCGCTTCTTGTTTTTTACCCTGCATATCCCATGTTTTTGCTCGATAAAATCGAGCCAGATTTCCTAACGCCGAAGGTGGGCTACGAGAAATTATAGAATTAAAATAAGCTTCAGCTTGTGGATAAGCCTTATCCCTTAAGGCCAATTGACCCAGAAAAAGTCTCGACTGGTCAACGTGGAGTCCGTTTGGCGCTTTTCTAAGATACTCTTCCAACAAAGGCTTAGCCTCAGCGTAGCGATCAACTTCGATTTTTTTCTTAGCAGCAAAAAAAATGTTTTGGTGTTGAGTGGTTCCATGTTGCTCAACTTCTTTTTGAGGAGCCCCTACCTGACTCTTGTCCGCTATCGCTTTTTTGGGGGCACCCGCTTTATCCAAACTTGTTGTAAGTCCGGCACAAGAAGTAGCAAAAAAAACCAAGAATAGAATAAAAGGCATCGTTCTTTTGATTTTAACTCTGACTAATGACTCTTGCCAAACCAATCGCGCATTTTATCCACGAAGGTCTGAGACTCTGGGTAGCTTTCCTGACTCAGCGACGCAAATCGCTCTAGAAGGGCCTTTTGCTCGGAGCTGAGTCTTGTGGGAATCTCCACAAGTACTGTCACATATTGATCGCCACGGTCTCTTCCGTTTAGGTGAGAGACGCCTTTATTGCGAAGTCGAAACTTTTTATGACTTTGAGTCCCAGTAGGAATTTTTAATTTTACAGGCCCATCGAGGGTAGGAACTTCGATTTCAGCCCCTAGAGCTGCCTGCGTAAATGAAACGGGGACTTCACAAAAAACCTCATAGCCCTCTCTGTGAAAAAATGGGTGATCTTTGACATGCATGACCACATACAAATCACCTGCTGGGCCGCCCTTGCTTCCAGGTTCGCCCTCTCCCTTGAGTTTTAGCTTTTGCCCAGAATCAATACCTGCTGGAATTTTTACTTCAAGACGAACCTCTTCACTCTTTTTTCCACTTCCACGACAATTTGTACATTTTTGAGCAATAGTTGATCCAGAACCCTGGCAATCAGAGCAGGTTTTAGACAATGTAAAGAATCCTTGCTGAAAACGAACTTCGCCCAAACCTCTACAAGTTTTACAAGTTTCAGCGCTAGTTCCAGGTTTAGCCCCAGAACCAGAACATGTTTTACAAGAAACCTCTTTTGTAAGAACAACTTCCTTCTCGGCACCAAAGGCTGCTTCCTCAAAAGAAATATTTAAATCATATCTGAGATCAGAACCTCGGCGTCCACCTCTACGGCCTCCGCGCTGTCCTCCCTGAGCACCAAAAACCTCAGAAAAAATGTCCCCAAAAATGTCGTTTAAATCGCTGAAACCACCAAAGCCAGCACCACCACCAAAGGGGTTGCCACCACCTGCTCCGCCCTGAAATGCTGCATGACCAAACTGATCGTAGCTTTGCTTCTTTTGGGGATCAGAGAGAACCTCGTAAGCTTCTGAGGCCTCTTTAAACTTTTCTTCAGCAGATTTATCACCCGGATTTTTGTCCGGATGAAACTGAATGGCTAGTTTTCGATAAGCTTTCTTAACTTCCTCAGGGGAGGCAGAGCGCGACACCCCAAGTATCTCGTAGTAGTCGCGCTTACTCATTGCAACTTTTTATACCTCTTTGAAGTCAGCGTCTACGACATCATCGTCGTCTTTCTTTTTATCATTCGCTTTTTGTTCTGTGTTCGCATCAGCACCCGCAGCGCCCGCATCAGCTGCGCCCTGTTGTGCTGATTGTGCATAAACTTTTTCAGCTAACTTAGAGTTAGCCGCTTCGAGAGTCGTCATAGCCGCTTTAATATCTTCTATAGAATCCTTAGCTGTCGCCTCTTTAGCTCGTGTAAGGGCTGCATCGATATCTGACTTCATGGGCCCGTCTACCTTATCTCCAAGCTCTTTAAGAGTTTTCTCTGTCTGATACACAAGCTGATCGAGTTGGTTTTTTACCTGAATGAGCTCTGCCTTTTTCTTATCGGCATCCGCATTCACTTCAGCGTCGCGAACCATTCTCTGAATTTCTTCTTCACTCAAACCACTGCTTGCAGTGATCTTAATCGACTGACTCTTACCTGTACCCAAATCTTTAGCAGACACATGCACAATACCATTGGCATCGATATCAAAAGTCACTTCAACTTGTGGTACGCCACGAGGAGCTGGGGGAATATCGGTTAAATCAAAACGGCCAAGTGTTTTATTGTACTGGGCCAATTCTCTCTCACCTTGAAGAACGTGAATGCTCACCGCAGGCTGGTTGTCTGCAGCTGTTGAAAACACTTGGCTCTTCTTAGTGGGAATTGTTGTATTCTTTTCAATCAACTTAGTTGATACGCCGCCTAGAGTTTCAATACCGAGACTCAACGGAGTTACGTCCAAAAGAAGAACGTCTTTCACTTCGCCCTTAAGAACACCACCTTGAACAGCAGCACCTACTGCAACTACTTCATCGGGGTTAACTCCCTTAGAGGGCTCTTTTCCGAAAATTTCTTTTACTTTTTGTTGTACCTTAGGCATGCGAGTCATACCGCCGACCAAGATCACTTCGCTAATTTCATCCTTAGAGAAACCTGAATCTTTAATACAAACTTCACAAGGAGCCACAAGTCTTTCGAAAAAGTCTTCGCAAAGACTTTCAAGTTTAGCTCGAGTTAACTTAATGTTGAGGTGCTTAGGTCCATTTTGATCCGCTGTAATAAACGGAATGTTAATGTCTGTTTCCATAGACTCAGACAAAACATGCTTCGCTTTTTCAGCTTCAGTTTTTAAACGCTGTAAAGCAAACTTATCTTTTTTAAGATCAATTCCGTCTGATTTTTGAAACTCCTCAGCTAACCAAGAAACAAGTCTTAAGTCCCAGTCTTCACCACCAAGAAAAGTATCTCCATTAGTTGATTTAACTTCAAAAACGCCTTCTCCAAGCTCAAGAATCGAAACGTCAAAAGTACCACCACCTAAGTCGAATACGGCAACTTTACGCTCACCCTTTTTATCCATTCCATATGCAAGCGAAGCTGCAGTAGGTTCGTTAATAATACGAAGGACATTAAGACCTGCGATTCGACCAGCGTCCTTAGTCGCTTGTCTTTGTGCATCGTTAAAATAAGCAGGCACAGTCACAACAGCGTCTGTTACTTCTTGTCCGAGGTAGTCCTCGGCTGTTTTTTTCATTTTTCCAAGAATAATAGCTGAAATTTCTTGTGGGCTATATTTCTTGCCATCAATCTCGACCCAAGCGTCTCCGTTATCAGCTGCAACTACTTTGTAAGGAAGAATACCCTTAAGACGTTGAACCGCTTCGCTATCAAAGCGCTGTCCGATGAGTCGCTTAACAGCAAAAACTGTTTTATCGGGATTTGTAATTGCTTGGTTTTTAGCAATGGCCCCTACAAGGCGCTCACCACTTGTTCCATTAAAGCCAACGATGGACGGAGTTGTTCTTCCTCCCTCGCTGTTTGCAATAACTTTGGGCTGGCCTCCTTCGAGTACTGCCACACATGAATTTGTTGTACCTAAGTCTATACCGATTACTTTACTCATTTTATTTTCCTCTTACTTTTTATTCACAATTACTTTAGCGGGCCTAACGACTCTACTTCCGAGTTTAAAACCGCGCTGAAATTCTTCCGTTATAATATTATCTTCGACGCCTTCTACTTTTGATTGCCCCAATGCCTCATGCAATGTGGGATCAAACACCTGATCTTTAGCTTCAATAAATTCGACACCGCACGTTTCAAGCACTTGCTCAAATTGCTTAGCCGTTAGTTCCACGCCCTGAATGAAGCTTTGATAAACCTTGCTCGAAAAAAGAGCTTCATTTTCAGGTTGTGTTTTTGCTTTAGCAGCAGCATTCAAGGCCAAAAGCAAAGTATCCAAAACTGGAACTATCTTTTTTAAAAGATCTTCGTTCGAATATTTTCGAATTTCCGACGCTTCTCTTAAAAAGCGTTTTTGCATATTTTCAATTTCAGCACCCAAATAAGCCGCTTGTACTTTCCAATCGACTTCTTCGGCTTGCGAAGCCTGAGTTACCTCTTCTGGAGCGTCGTCAATCAAACTTTCTCGATCAGCTGTATTGTCTTCGCAGTGCCCACCCCCACAACAATCGTCATGTGCGTGCGCCTTGGCATCAGTAGTTTCTTTTTCGGTCATCCTTCTTAATCTGGGATCGAATTGCCTCGAGTCAAGGCTAGGCCCGCAAAAAAACCGCAGGACCCATGGGACATTAAGTGCCCGTAATTAATGATGATTTATCAGGTCGACTTCACTATTTTAAAAACAAATCCATCCTACGAGGCTTAAACCTAAGAAAAGCTTCAATTTTTCCGAAAAGACCCCTGAGAACAGTATGAAGCCTAGAAGGCCAGTAGCCTTATTTTTTCTAATCCTATTTGTCTATGTGGGGCCCCTCTTTGCCCAAGTCCCCTCAAGACTCTTTTGGGTCGTGCCCGTTTATAGAGAATTAGAAAATCAAAACCTTGCACTTCTTCTCTCTTCTCTTGCAAAACAAAACCCGACAAACCCCCCCGTGAATTTAGACGTCGTATGGGTTGTCAACAACACAGAAGGAGTAGAAGCCAGCATAAGAGAAGAAAATAAAAGGACTGTAAAAATCTTAAATGAAATAAGCGAAGGCCGCGTTCCAGAGCTAGGCCCTGGCGATGCACTTCTCAAAAGGGCGGCAGAGGAAATTGTAAAAACGAGGATTAAGTTTCACGTAGTCGACCACACGACACCTGGATTTAAAGAACAAAACATAGGTCAAGTTAGAGATATAGGAAACCAACACGCACTTTCCCTCATTCCAGAAGCAGAACGATCCAATACGATCATTGCCCAAATGGATGCGGATACTCAAATTCCCACAAACTATGTTGAAAGACTTCAACATGAGTATAGTGATCCAAAAAAAACCTTTGTTCTTTTAAGCTTTAATTTTGGATACGAGGGCGCGCAAAGTCCCATTGTGTATCAAGCACTTGCCCGAACACATCTCCAAAATGCGCAATCAAACCTCTATCTAGCTAGCAAAGGAACTTTGCCTCGTAGTGGCCCTCCCCGCATAACGGCCCGTGCTTCTCTCATGAAAGATGTTAATGGAATTGCCCATGTAAATAGCAAAGAGGGCGATTTGCTAATGAAAAGCTTAAAAGAGCATTCCCCTACCGGAGGGTTTTACTTATCAGATATCGCTGTCAGTCCCGCAGATAGAACGAGAAAAGACAGTTATGACTCAGCTGCCTATGGAAGACAATTAAGAAATCCAAACTTTCTTAGAGATGATAACACCTATGAAAATGCAGAAAGTCAGTTTAATCAAGAAATGGAGAAACTTAAAATCAAAAATCTCGATAAGCTCCAAGAATATTCGGAGCGATTAGCAGATGCTTTACGTGGCAAAGAAAAAGAAATCACAGAACGCAAAGACTCCCTCAGAAGAATTATTGAATATTATAAAACTCACAATGAGCTTCCTAGTTTGAAGGAAGAAAAAGATTTATTTTTTCATAATGACTGGTTAGCGGGCACTATAAAAAGCTGGTCACAATCAACGCCCGACTCCGAACAATTACTTCATAAAATTACACATAATTTTTCACATTTGTTTGGAATCCCGCTTACACGTGAAAATGTTTTAGCTGCAAAAATAACGGCTCTCGCTATAACGATTAATCCCAACAGCCTACCGAGAGCGCAAGCATCAGTCCTAAAATTGAGGCCCCACGATTCTCGGCATGATAGCAGCTGTCGCGGAGCCCTTGAATAGAGAATTAACGCCTTATGGAAAACCTTGCTTCTCCAGCCAAAATCACACTCGTGCTCTCGAAATGAATACCAAGTTCCCCACCCGCTTTAGAGGCTTGATAAGCCAAAAGAGAATCCTTAGCGAGCTTTCGTTTCCAATAAGGACCCAGTACACAATGGGCGGAGCCCGTGACGGGGTCTTCAGGAATACCTTCCTTTGGAAAAAAACATCGAGAAATAAAGTCATAGGGCGCTCTTCGACTTTGAGTTGTTATTAGAAAACCTCTTTGTGCATCTTTTTTTAAATCAACAAAATTTGGATTGAGCCCCACAAGTAGCTCTTCACTCTCTACCTCAACGAGAAGGTAATTTTTTGAAACTCCCACATAAAGTGGCTTGGATATCCCAAGTGCCCGCATTGTATTCACCGCAGCGTGTGTGGGCTCAAAAGAAAGGGCTGGAAAACACATAGAGATTTTGTCATCTGGAAGAAGCAAAGTTGTTAAAATTCCGCTCTTTGTAGAAAAAGATATTTCCTTTGATTTATCCACCAAGCTCCTCTGCCACATGAGAAATGCCGCTGCCAAAGTTCCGTGACCACACAACGCAACTTCGGTTGTGGGAGTAAACCATCGCAAAGGAAAAGGTGCTGTTTCACCCGAGACAAAAGCAGTCTCAGACGCCCCATACTCTTTAGCTATATGCTGCATCTCATTGTCACTTAATGGTTCCTTAGAAATGAAAACTCCCGCTAAATTCCCCTGAGTTCCCCCACCACAAAAAGCATCTACACCCACTACTCGTTCAATCATTTTAAAAGAGTCTAGCGATTTGTTTCGTGATAAAAAAGAAAAATGAGCACAGAACTCGCAACTTTAGCTGGCGGCTGTTTTTGGGGAATGGAAGATCTCATCCGCCAACTTCCTGGGGTTATCAACACCGAGGTTGGATACACGGGTGGAATCACAGAGCACCCCACCTATGAAACCGTAAAAACGGGCCGTACCGGGCATGCTGAGTCTATTCAAATCGAGTTTGATCCCAACAAAACTACTTTTGAAGAAATTTTAGAATTCTTTTTTACAATTCATGATCCAACAACTCTCAACCGCCAAGGCAACGATGTGGGATCACAATACCGCTCAGCTATTTTTTTTCACTCTGAAAAACAAAGGGAAATCGCACTAAGCATAAAAGAAAAAGTAAATGCCTCTGGAAAATGGGCCAAGCCCCTTGTGACTGAAATCATAGCAGCAACACCTTTTTACTCTGCTGAGGAATATCACCAGGACTACCTAAAAAAGAATCCAGGTGGCTACACCTGTCATTACATTCGCCGTTAAACTGCTAAGCTTGAGCGTATGCATCTTTATTTTAGCTTCGCGCTTATCTTTCTAGCTTCTTCGCAACTCTTTGCTCAAAACGCAGTTGATAAAAACATTTTTGAATCAGAAAAACAAAAAGGCAAGGTCGAAATTCTATTACAACGGAGCAATGTTATCTGGGGCTTTGATTTTTTATCTGCGCATGAAATTATTTACACAGAACGCAATGGTGGCATTTCTATCTTTAACCTTAAAACCCAAACAAGTACTGAGCTGAGCGGAGTCCCCAAAGTTTTCAATCAAGGACAAGGGGGAATGCTAGATGTAAGCGTCGTGCCTCTTAGTAAAGGCAAGCAAATTCTTTTCACTTATTCTCTTGAAAGCAATGGAAAAAATACAACTGCCGTTGGCAAGGCTAACATTGAAAAATCTCAGCTAAAGAATCTAACTCGCATCTTCACTGCAAACGCTTGGAGTAAAAACAAGATTCACTTTGGCTCAAGAATTGCTTGGGAAAGCCCAAAGGTTTTTTACTTAAGCATTGGAGAAAGAAACGAAAGAGACTTGGCCCAAAAGTTAAACACCCATAACGGAAAAATCCTGCGCCTCACGCTTGAAGGAAAAGCCGCCAAGGGAAATCCCTTTGAAAACAAAAAAGGTGCTCTCCCAGAAATTTGGAGCTACGGGCACAGAAATCCACAAGGACTCACCCTGGACCCAAAGAATAACCTCATTGAAGCTGAATTTGGCCCCAAGGGCGGCGACGAAGTAAATCTTATTAAAAAAGGACACAATTATGGATGGCCCGCGATTACCTATGGTCGAGAATACTGGGGTCCAAAAATTGGAGACACGCACAAACCTGGAATGGAACAACCACTCGTCTACTGGGTCCCTTCAATAAGTCCCTCAAACATCGCCTTTTACAGTGGAAAACTTTTTCCCACGTGGAAAGAAAATCTCTTTTTGGCAAATTTAAGCGGACAACATTTAAGACGTGTCGTCTTTGATAAAAACTACAAAGTGCTAAAACAAGAAGTTCTTCTGAATAATTTTCGTTGGCGTATTCGAGATGTCCAAGAAGGTCCCGATGGGCGACTCTACATATCCACTGATAATGGTGCAATAGCAGCACTCTCGCCAATCTAGATCAAAAGAAACCTGAAAAGCTTTAAATTATTTTTTGAGAAAGCTCTAAAAGAGTTGTGTCGAGAATTTCTCTTCCGCGTGGTGTTGCTTTAACTAATTCAGCGTCATGCTCAATTAAATGAGAAAAATCTTTTAAGATGTCCCAATTAAAAAGTTCGGGGAATCGTACTTTTTCAATTCCCCCTTCTAAACGAAGACCCAGCATAAACAATTCCAAAACATGATTCTTCTCTGAGCGTGTTTCAACATGTTTTAAGTGGGGCTGCTCTGTCCACTTTAACCAGTCATCAAAACGCGACGGTGTTTTAAAATGTGCGCCATAAGGAGCACTCTCTAAAAATTCTACCGGAAGCAAAGAATAGGCCCCTGGTCCTAATCCTAAAAAGGCTTCGGCCTTCCAATATTTTAAATTGTGCTGAGACTCCATTCCAGGAGTAGAAAAATTAGAAATTTCATAAGGAAGGATTCCTCCTTGAGAAAGTGTTTCACGTGTTCGTCTAAAAAATCTAAGAGCTCTGAATCGCTTCCCTGTTGCCAAGTTTTTGCTTTTTGAGTTGTAAGCGTTAACTGATACGCAGATAAATGTTGTGGCCTAAAGCTCAGCGCCTCAGCTAAATCCTCTTGCCATTCCACAAGAGTTTGCTGTGGCAACCCAAACATGAGATCAAGAGACCACCTCCCATTCCAATGTTTAGCAATCTTTTCGAGGGCTTTTCTATTTGATTCAGGAGTCGCTCCTCTTTCGAGACGCTTTAAATACTTTTCCTTAAAACTTTGAATTCCCAAAGAAAGCCGATTCACACCCAAAGAATCTAGATGAGATAAAAGACGCTGATTTACCGTTTCGGGATTTGCCTCAACCGTCCACTCTATATCTGAACTTAGAGGAAGTTCTTTCTTCAAGAATTGACAGAGCTCCGTCCAAAGATCTTCTTTTAAAAGAGAGGGTGTGCCACCCCCCATAAAAAGCGTATCTATGCTCATTTTTTTTAGGGCGTTATGATTAAGACCCAACCAAAACAAAAGCTCTTTTTTAATCCCCTCAAGCCACTGACGCTGTGGCCCAATATCCCTTTCTACCCACGAATTGAAGTCACAATACCCACACTTATACGCACAAAACGGAAAATGAATATAAAGACCCAACGCCTTGGGAGAAGTGGGAAAAGAAGAAGGATCAGAGGGTGCCGTAGACACCGTCCTCTGATAGCATTTGAGAAGCATGTTCTCTATTGAAAAACGACGACTCAGCAATGGCCTTGAAGTAATTTTTGTTCCCACTCCCGGAATGGACGTAGTCGCCCTTCAGGGATGGATTCGCTTTGGCTCTGCCGATGAACCCATAGAGGCGGCAGGCATAGCTCACCTCTTTGAACACCTTCTCTTTAAGGGCACTGAAACTCGTGGGGTTGGACAAATTGCCAACGACATCGAAAACCTAGGTGGCGACGTTAACGCATTTACAACTTACGATTGCACAGTGATGCACCTCACGCTCGGAAAAGAATCCGCTGATGCGGGACTTGAGATTCTTGCCGACTCTCTTCAAAACTCAATTGTAGACGCTGAAGAATTTGAGCGCGAACGAGAAGTTATTCTCGAAGAAATTAAACGAAGAAACGACAATCCAGGCGCAGCAGCGAGCGACCTTTTACGATCTCATCTCTTTGGATCACACCCCTACTCACGTCCCGTTATTGGCTACAGCAGTGTTATTGAAAAAATTTCACGCGATGAAGTCATGAAAATATACAAGACCTATTACAACGCAAATAATCTTTATCTCACTTTAGCGGGTGATTTTGATATTCCTGAAACTACAAAAACTCTAGAGAAGTTATTTTCTAAACTTCAAAGTGGCCCGGGCGGGAGTGCCCGTGCTCCTATAGGCGGCCGAGCAAGTGCTTCAGAATATCGCCATCACAACACCCCTGACGCTCACCTTAGTTTCGCGTGGCGCGTTCCACAAATGACTCATCCCATGACACCCGCACTCGACGCCCTTGCTCTTATACTTGGCCAAGGCGAAAGCTCGCGTCTCTACGACAAGCTTGTCCTCGATAAACAACTTGTACGCTCTGTGGGATCTTACTCCTGGTCTCCTCGCGACACAGGTGCTTTTGAAATTCATGTCAAAGCACCTCCAGGATCGACAAAAAATTACAACAAAATACTAGACAATATCAACTCTGTGCTTGCTCTACCTGTAACAACTCGAGAACTTGAGAAAGTAAAAGCCAACATGATCGTACAAAACGCTTACTCTAGAGAGACCGTTGATGGTCTTGCAGAACGTTTTGGCTATGCGCAAGCCATGTCTGACGACGCAAACTTTGATTTCGAATACACAAAACGCATCAATGAACTTTCAACTGAAGATCTAGAAAATGCAAAAAAAGAATTTTTAAATTGGGATAAAGTAATCGCAACTGGAATTCTCCCAAAAGGCGAAAAACTACCCCTTTATATTCCACCTAAGAAAACATTTGTTAAAACAGCCCCGCGCACTTGGGCGGGCGGTGTTAACAAATGTGAGATTGGCGATTACACCATTCTCGCTAAAAAAGTTTCTCATGCTCCAATCGTCAGCCTAAGATGGAATGCACTAGCGGGTTGCAGAATTGAAAGCGATACAGAAGCAGGCACGGGTAGCCTCTGGACCCGAGTCCTTACAGAAGGTGCAATAGACAGCGCTGGTAAGACTTGGAAGCAAAAAGAAATCAATGCTCTCATTGATTGGCTTGGCGCCTCAGTAAGCTCTTCTCATGGCAAAGGAAGCAGCGGCATCAGTTTTGATTGTCTTTCTAAAGACTTTGAAACCCTCGCTAACCTTGCAACCGCAATGGTTGAGGAACCTCTCTTTGAAAAAAACATTATAGAGGCCGAGAAAAAAAGAATTCTCACAGATATTCGCTCTGCTCTCGAATCACCCGGAGCTGTTCTTTCAAACATGTTTTATACAAAAATGTTTCCTAAGCACTCTTACGGAAGAGATCGCTTTGCAGAAGCAAAAAAGATAGCCAAATTAACGCCACTAAATCTTGAAAAGCTGCATAAGAAAATTTTCTCACAAAAACAAGTCATCTCCGTAGTAGGTGATGTCGATCCAGAAAGTGTTTTTCTATATTTCGAAAAGCATCTTGAAAATAAAAAGCAAAAATTATCTTCAGAGCTTTTAAAAAAGAAAAAAACCACTCACACAACAAAACCCAAAGCTGAAGTGAAAACTCTCGACAAAGAGCAATCACATATTCAGCTTGGATTCCCAACCTTTGACATCAGACACGAAGATCGTTGGGCACTCTCTGGATTATCGGGACTACTCTCCGGACAAGGCGGAAGGCTTTTTATCGAGCTTAGAGACAAGCTTTCCCTTTGCTACAGCGTTGGCTGCTCTCATTTTGAGGGCATTGATGGTGGGTTTTTTGCATTTTATATTGGAACAAGCCCCGAAAAAGAGGAGAAAGCTCTCGAAGCCTTTCATCGAGAAATTGACAAGGTTATCAACAACGGCGTTACAAAAGACGAATGGGAACGAGCTCGTCGCTTTATCTTAGGTAGTAAAAAAATCGATGATCAAAGACTCAGCCCACAGGCGCTTGAGCTCTCACTCACTGAGCTTTACGGCCTCGGCTTTGAAGAAAGCCTCCAGTTTGAATCGAGAATGAAAGACCTCACACACAAAGAGATCTCAGAAGTTGCCAAAAAGTATCTCAGCCAAAAAAACAAAGAGGTCTTAACGACCGTCCGACCCAAAAATGTATCCAAATAAGCACTTAAAACCTTAGAATCTTAGCTCAAATCTTCTTTGAGTTTGATTATAGGGATAAGATTCGGCAGGCTAATCCCTATGAGCAGTAAGGATGTTTATTTAGGAATCCTCTCAGGCGGAGCAGGGACTCGGCTCTGGCCCGTTAGCCGAAAAAGCTACCCCAAACAGTTCTATAGCCTTGCTAGTAAAGATCCATTGTTGATCGAAACGCTTAAACGCGTAGAGAACATGGGATCTTTGCACATTCTCACAACAAAAAATTTAGAATCTCCCTCTAGGGGTCTTCTTACACGTCATAATATAAAAGCTGAAATTCTTGCTGAGCCATCACCCCAAAACACCGCACCCGTAATAGCCCTCTTTAATGAGATTTGCTTAAGAAAAAACCCCAACGCAATTATCTGCATCTTTCCAGCCGACAGCTTTGTAAACACAGCTGCTGCTTTTAGAGAAAACCTCAACGCTGCTATTGCGCTTGCCGAAAAAGGTCGCGTAGTGACCTTTGGTATTAAACCAACCCATCCCTCTACGGCCTATGGTTACTTAAAAGTCAAAGAAGAAGGTTCTGCTTATGAAGTTGAGTCTTTTGCAGAAAAACCAACAGAGGAAAAAGCAAAAGCTCTTATTCAAGAAGGGGCACTTTGGAACTCTGGAACTTTTATATTTAAAGCTGCAGAATTTAAAAAAATCCTAACTAAGCTTGCTCCCGAAATCGCAAAGCCTCTTGAGTGTCTCAATAGCGACTTGAGCAATGTTGATGAAGTCTACAAGCAACAACCCTCTATAAGTATCGACTACGCTGTTATGGAGAAGCTCTCTCACATTGCATGTATCAAAGCTTCCTTTGAGTGGTCAGATTTAGGATCATGGGAAGAAGTCGCTTCGCGCTCTCCTAACCCCTACCCCATTACGGAGATAAAAGCTGAGGGAAATTTTTATACAACTTCAAAAGATTCACCTAAAACAGTTTCTTTCATAGGAACTAAAAACATTATTGCCGTAGACACTCCCGATGCTTTGCTCATCCTTGAAAAAGGTCACGGACAAGACGTAAAAGCGCTTGTTGATCAGTTAAAATCTAACAATACTAAAATTACAGAAGACCACGTCTTTGAAGAACGCCCTTGGGGTCGCTTTGAAATACTAAGAGACACTAGCTTCTTTAAATCTAAGATCATCTCCGTGTGGGCTGGGCAGAGGCTTTCCTACCAAAGTCACAAGCACCGCATGGAACACTGGATTTTGATTGAAGGAAGTGGAGAGTTCACTCTCGACGATAAAATCACACCTGTAAAAGCGGGGGACCATCTCTTTATTCCCCTTGGCGCTAAACACAGAATCTCAAACACAGGAAAAGAAACACTTAGTTTTATAGAAGTTCAACTTGGAACTTATTTTGGAGAGGACGATATTATTCGTTACAGCGATGACTATGGCAGAAATTAAACAAAACCCTAAACCCCGTATTCTTTTAATTGGTGCAGGAAAAATGGGATCAAACCATTTGCGCGTACTTCTTCTCGAAAAAAACATCTCACTCGTAGGCGTTGTTGAACCCAGATCAAAAGGCGACATCCCAGATCACGTAAAAGTCTTTGATAAAATTAGTGATGTTCCCGCTAACAGCTACGACGCCGCCGTCATAGCGACCCCCACTGAAACTCACTTTGATGTTGCAAAAGAACTTATTGAACTTAAAAAAAACCTACTCGTAGAAAAACCCCTTGCGAGCTCACCCGCACAGGCCAAAGAACTACTTGCCCTTGCGAGCAAGGCTGGAATTGATCTCTATGTTGGACACGTTGAAAGATCAAACCCTGCCGTTCGCAGAGCAAAAGAAATCATCTCAAAAGGCTGGGTCGGGCAACCCATACACTGTAGCTTTACTCGCGTAGGCGGCTACCCGAGCAACGTAAAAACCGGTAATAACGTATTACTTGATCTTGCTGTTCACGATCTCGACGTGTTTCAATATCTCTTTGGAGACTTTGAAGTTAAATCGAGCATCATTCACTCCTCTATTAATCCGGGCATTGCAGACACGGCCGAAATTCTTCTCAAGGGTCACGGAAAGGTTTCTGCCAATATTCACGTGAACTGGATTACACCTACAAAAATTCGCTCCTTCCGAGTAACAGGAACCAAAGGCGTTGTTTTTGTAGATTACATGCTTCAAACCTGTACCCTACATGGAGGCGATCTCTTAAACGCGCCTCAAACGGACAAATTCGATTACAACGACCTTCAAGAACACTATCGCAATATGGATAAAATTGAATTTGGGGTTCATAGAGAAGAACCTCTCAAGGTTCAACTTAAAGAATGGATCTTAAGCCTTCACGGAAAAGCAAACTCTCTTTGCGCTGGACCAGAAGCGATGAAAAGCGTTATTGAAGCCGAACATGCATTTGCTGTTTCAGAGTAAGTAGCTTATTCCGCAACTGCTGGAAAATAGCTTTGTTGCTCGGCAAGCTCATGACCAGCTGGCAAACCTGTCCCCAACTCATTCACATCAAAAACTGAAGCTGGGAGGCGAAGTGTTTCTCTTAACTTTTCCATTGTTGTAGGCACGAATGGATAAAGCATGATCATAATATTTTTAAGAATATAAAAACTAGAAAAGAGTGCGTTTTGTCTTTCCTCTAGGGGATGTCTGTCATCGTGCGGTTTAAACTGAGTAAAAAGACTATTAATATTACGTGCATAGTTTTCGACCAGACCTAGGAGCACTGGATAGTCAGCTCTTCCCATCGAACGCAAATACTTTTGAATAATTTTCGTTGTCTCGAGCAAAACCTTTTCATTCAGTGTTCCCTCGGGAACTTTTCCACCAAACTTAGAATGACAAGCAGCTATCGGTTTTTCTAAAGCTGCATTTAAGGGACCTGCCAAAAATTTATTTCTTTCATTTAGCGTAGAGAAATCAAAATTTGAATTTTTATCAGACAAACTTAAGGTCGCTAAGAAGTAGCGAACTTGATCCGCGCTATAACCTTTTTCATTTAATAGCTCATCGCCCGTATGAAAGTTCCCCGTAGACTTACTCATTTTTTGTCCCGATACCCACAAATGATAAGAAGCATAAATATCCGTGAGCTGAAAATCTCCCCCTAGAGGAAGGCGAGATATATCTTCTTGAGAGCCAATCCACATCGCTCCTTGCATAAGGACATAAAAGTATATGTTGTCTTGCCCCAAGAACTGATAAATACGCGCATCGGGATCTCTCCAAAACTTATCAAAATCTTCAGCAGCAACACCTTTCTTTTTGAGAGCTAACTTTGTAAAAGAAAGAGGGGCAATAAGAGAATCTGGCCAAACATAAAGAGTCTTCCCAGCCATATCAGGATCAAGATCCACTGGCATTGGAATGCCCCAACTTACATCTCTTGAAATTGAGCGATGCGCCCATCCATCAACCCATGAGGATTCAATTGCATTTTTATCTAAAAGTTCTTTAGCTGCATTTAAATCTTTTTTATTTTCAAACTGAAGTTGAACTTTTTTACCCGCAGCATACTTACTTTTATGCTTTGGAAGCGTTGCCTTTAACTCTTTATATTTTTCCTCAAAGGTATTTGAAAAAGCAAGCGCTGGAAGAACAGTCCCCAAGACTTCTGCATAAACTGCTGAACGCCAAGTTTTTTCTTTAGTTTGTATCCATTCACGAAGGGGCTCAGAAACTTTCCATAAATCCAACCACCAGTGAACGGTATCTCTCAATTCGGGAGTGGCGTCACTTAAGGTACTTTGAGGATTTATAAGCTCGGTTGGATCGTATGTTGCTCCACACTTATCGCACTGATCACTGTAGGCAACTTCGTTGTCGCATTTCGGATTAGGACATTTCCCACTTACAAAACGGTCCTGCAAAAAACGATTTAATTTAGGATCGTACCACTGCTTTGAAGTTTTCTTTTCAAGCATGCCGTTTTTGTGAAGCTTACGAACAAAGTCCTGACAAAGCTCCGAGTGAATTGGATAGCAATCTTCTCTTGAAGTTCCCGAGAATTCATCAAAGTTTATAGTATAATTAGAAAGCGTCTGAACTTGCTCGTCGTGAATTTTATCAATAAACTCTCGAACGGGCACACCTGCTTTAAGCGCAGCCAATTCACTTGTTGATCCATGGTCGTCGTTTCCACATACAAAAAGCACTTTTTCTGCGCCAATGAGCATCCTCATATAGCGCGCATGTATGTCAGGTGGAATTAAAGCTCCCGCTAAGTGCCCCAAATGAATGGGCCCGTTAGCGTAGGGCATACCGCCGGTAATAATGGCGCGAGACGGCCGAAATACATCTTTTTTAAGCTGATCGATGTCTGGGGGGCCGCCTCTTTGTTGTGAGTTCATAGCTTTGTTATAGCTCAAAGCCTGTGAGAGCACAAGAAGAGGTTTTTATGTTTAATAAAGCTCGCCCGACAACCTAAGTTCAGAAGACCTTAAATAAACCCTCTCTATATTTGAAAGAGGCGCGTCTTCTCTCACGGATAAAATATCCTCGATCAAATTATCCATCCCGTCATCCGTATATAAAACAGGAGCGGAACTGATAGCTTTTCGAGAATACATTGAAACGAGGCTCCTTGCCCACGCTCTCGTATTTTTTCGAATTTCTTTAGTGCTTGACTGATTATTTGTTTTCATCACAAAGCTCCTTATTCTCTACTTAGAAAATAGCAAATAGAGTGCCAGCCAAGTTTCGGCTTTAAAGGCAGTTAAAAACAAATTTCAGATCAAACGTCAAAAAGCTCTGGGCAAAAACGCCCACCTCGTGGGGAAGAACTCTAAATCAAAAAATGACACCTAAACTCAAAGAGGCTCACATCATACCAACAGGATCTACGTCTATGATAAGCCGTGTGTTTTGAAACTTTTTTTCTAAGCCCGCTCCAACCCACTTGTCTTGAACCCATGTGAGCGATTTTTTTAGAACTTCAAAAGATTCAGACTTTAAGAGTATTTGATAACGATACTTATTGCGCACTTTAACAATAGGAGAAGGAACAGCTCCTAATACCCAAAAGTTTTCTGCCTTCACTTTATCCAAAGCTTTATTTACCATAACGGCGGCCGCTTCAACCTCTGCCGCATCGAGCCCCTGAAACTGAATCATAGCAAGGGAGGAGAAAGGCGGATAATTGAGATATTTCCGCGTTTCAATGACCTCACTCAAAAACTGCTCGTAGACTCCAAGATCTTCGCCTTCTTTAAGGAGCTGGAAAATCTTTTCCTCAGGTCGAAAACTTTGAATAACAACCTTACCCGGAATTTCAGCCCGGCCTGCTCGACCTGCCACCTGTGTTAACAACTGAAACGCCTTCTCTTCGTTCCGAAAATCAGGCATTGAAAATCCAATGTCCGCCAGAATAACTCCCACTAAACTTACCTGAGGGAAATCATGTCCCTTTGCCACCATTTGAGTGCCAATCAGTACATCGGCCTCACGATCAGAAAACGACTTAAGAGTCTCAACTAATTTTTTTCTATCCTGAACGACATCTCTATCTAGTCGAAGAGAACGAATTTTTGGAAAAAACTTTTGGAGCATCTCCTCGAGCGCTTGAGTCCCAAAGCCAACTTCTTTCATCTCTCCAGAGCATTTCTCACATTTCTCTGGAACAAAGGTTTCAAAACCGCAATAATGACAAAGCATTTTATTTTTATGCGGTATAAGCGTCACAGCACACTGTAAACAAGAGGGTTGATAGCCACATTTTTTGCAGACACGAGCACGTCCCAAGCCCCTTCTATTCAAAAACAATATCGCTTGTTCTTTTCTTTCTAAAACTTGTCCAAGCTCATAAACAAGCTCTTCAGAAAAAAACAAAGATTCGGGCTCTAAGGGAAAACTTTCTCCTGCATCCTCTTTATAAGGAGAGGGTTGAAATGTTTTTTGTGCGAGTTTCTTTTTTAAATCTACTACTTCAACTGTAGGTCGTGTAGCCGTTTTTACAGCGCGGGCACTTAACTTTGAAAGACCTGTTTTTTGAGATAAAGCACGAAACAATGTCTCTGCACTTGGTGTTGCGCTACCTAATATAAGTTTTGCGCCACTTAGCTCCGCAAGTTTTTGAGCTGCCACTCGAGCATGGTAACGTAAACGCTCCTCTTGCTTATAAGAACCCTCATGCTCTTCGTCCATGACAATAAGTCCCAAACTAGAAACAGGAGCAAAAAGTGCAGAGCGAGGGCCTAGAGCAATTTTTTTTCTACCATAAAAGATATCAAGCCAAGAAGTGCGCTGTTCTTTTTCAGTTTGTGCGCTATGAAAAACCGCTACTTCTCCAGGAAAAGCATTTTCAAAGCGTGAAAAAAGTTGCGGAGTCAGCGCTATTTCAGGAACAAGAACAATACTTGTTTTGTCTTCTTGAATCATTTTTTGAATTAGATGTAAGTAAACTTCCGTCTTACCAGAACCCGTCACGCCCCAGATAAGATGCTCAGCCAAAGGGCTACTCGCAACTTCGGCCATAACCCGCTCTTGTTCTTCGTTCAAAACTCTAAGAGTATGTGATAATTTTTCTTTCACTTTAGGAGTGGCATTGAGCAGCTTTTGCGAAGCTTTTCGAATAGCTGCCGGCAACATAGCCTCACATACCTCTCCAATAGGATAAAAATACCGCTCACACATCCATTCAGCGAACTCAAGTTGTGCTTTGGAAAAAACAGTCTTCTCAAAAACAAAAGAATCCAATTCCTTTATTTTTGAAGCGTCGCCTTCAAAATCAGTCTTATCTTTCAGGCGCCAAACAACACCCCATGTTTTTCTACGACCAAAGGGCACCACTATAAGTTGTCCCGGAGTTACTTTGCCCAATAAGGATTCGGGAATTTTATAATCAAAAAACCTTTTGTTCGGGTAGAGCGGAACCGAAACCGCTACTTCTGCAAAACTCATATCAATGAGTCAAAAACAGTACCTTTAAAAACTCTCTACCTCTATCAGAAAAACGGTCATAGGGGACTTCTGAAACAGTTGCTTTTGAGGAAGGCATCTTAGGCAAGCTTAAACGAGCCGCTCTCTTAAGAGGCTCTCTTTTTACAATAGCCACAAGTCTCGCACCTTCGCGAACCTCAATTCGTTGCGAAATGACTAAATTATTTTTCCGCTCTTCTTTTTCAAGATAAAGCTCGGGGCTCGCAACAAAATCCCAAAACATTCCGTCCACTGAGAAGCGTGCCCAGAGAGGGGAATAATTAACAGAATCAAAATCTATAAAAGCACCCTTTCCGTTGGCATATTCCAAAACAGACAAGAAAGTCCCTTGAATTTCCTTAAGCACAGCCTTCACCTTGGAGGGCTTCTTTGATTCGGCAATTTCTTTTGAGTTTATCGGCTTATACGCAGTCTCAGAACTACTTGCGATACCCACCGCTGATATTGTTTGTGCAGCTCTATCGCCATTACTATTGAACTCAAAATCCCCCCAAAAACGAAGAGACGAGCACGGATTTGCTGTTTTATTAATGATAAGCATACAGGCAGCACCATCACGAAAAAGAGTAAGATCTGAGATGTTTGAGGTGGTCCAACTTGAGGGAATTTTTTTAAACTCCACCACATAACCTTCTTTAACGCCCACCCAACTTAATTTAAAGGGTGCCTTGTCTCCTTGAATTTCAATATTCCCCTCAACCGTAAAGTCTCGTGGGTTTGCCTTAAGCATCATAGGCTGATGTCTAATCATGTGACCTAAATCAGGCAAAAACGCATGTGCATTACTGAAAATTAAAAATCCAAATACTAAATACTTCTTCATAGTTCAGCTACCGTTTTTTTAAGCCAATTTCCGAGAGTCTCTTTATATTTCTCGTCTTGAAGAGCAAAGTGAACATTGGCCATTATGTATCCAAGCTTGTCTCCTGTATCAAAACGAGTTCCCTGTATTTTCTCTGCAAAAAAGCTCTCGCTTTTAAGCAAATGGGCCATTGCATCTGTCAGTTGAATTTCATTTCCTACACCTTTGCTCGTTGCTCGAATAGCATCAAAAATACTTGGTTGAAAAACATAGCGCCCAGGAAGAGCCCAGTTTGAAGGTGCTTTTTCTGGACTCGGTTTTTCTACAAACGAAGCAACCTTACCTGTTTTTTCGTTTTCAAATCCAACAATTCCATATTTACTTGTTTCTTCTTGGGGGACTTCAAGCACCCCAATGACTGAAGCCTTGTCGTTTTCATCAAACTTTTTCAAGCACTGCCCAATGGCAGAAGGGCCCCCGTTGTTGATGACAATGTCATCGCCCAAAACAACCGCAAAAGGAGAATTTCCAATAACGGCCTCTGACGTTAAAACGGCGTCGCCTAACCCACGCGGGACATGTTGCCGAATACTAATAATCTGAATTTTTTTTGCGAGCTCGAGTACGCTCTCGATAAGATGCGCTTTACCAGCTGCGGCTAATTTCCAGCTGGCTAAGTCTGCTGGGTCAAAGTGATCTTCAAGCGTTACCTTGGGCCTTGAAGTTACAAAAACTATTGTCTCCATTCCCGCTGACACGCACTCTTCAACGATAAGCTGAATAATGGGGCGATCTACAATGGGCAGTAATTCCTTAGGAAGGACTTTCGTTGCAGGTAAAAACCTTGTTCCCATTCCAGCGACTGGAATAACTACTTTTCGTACTTTTTCAGACATGCACCAACTAGTTTACTCACTCAAGTTGTGTAGGTGCAAGAAAATCTAACTTTAGCTATGTCGAAAAGGTCGCGGGGGTATGCCCAAAAGGTCTCTGACGCCTAATAGGAGCCGGCGTTGTAAGGGAAGCCTTCGCGGGGGATGAATCCGGTGTTGCGAGGATTCAAACTATGCTGTTGCTGCGTAGGTACTTCGAATACGGCTTGAGGCGTAGGGCCCCATACAGGTGCTGTTCTTGTTACAAGTGGTCGCCATGTTGGAGTTGGTGTTGGCATCGGCTGAACATTGTTTACAAAAAGAACAGGAGTCCGCGCACCGCATCCACAGCCCATTTGACCTTGGCAAGGGCAGTAACCTCGCATTTGATAATTGCTCGATTGCTCATTTACATAAACATCTTGATAAACAACTTGTCTGTATTGAGGCGGCTGACATTGATTCGCATAGCCTTGAACATAAACACCACCGCACATTCTTTGCATCGGAACAAAAGAACCACAATTAGGAATAATACAGCCGAGACTGCGTCCAAAGCTTCCATTGATTTCTAAACTAAAATGTCTGTTTTCTTGAAGTGGAGCAGGCTCTTCTGCAACTATTGTCTCTTCTTCCTCGTCATAAACGACTTCTTCTTCAGCAGGCACATCATCTTCAACATCTAAATCCTCGTCTTCAACATGGACTGGAGGACTTGATACTTTTTTATCTTCTTTTTTAGTTTCAACTCGAAGATCTTCATCCTGCACTGTTACCGAAGGCGCAGAAACCTTCTTGGCGTGTGCATTTGTTATAGCCAAGGCCATAATCCACATTAGTAATAGATGAAATCCCCTCATAGTACCCCTATAGCTGCAAGGAGCGGGCCATGCCGCTCCACTCTAAAGATGGCTTTTAGGGCCTTGATAGCAAATAAAGAACCTGTGCTATGCTCAAACTTTAGACAGCTATGAATAATATTTTCACACACCCCTCATTCCAAAAATCCATTTTATTTCAAAGGATTGCCCTTGTATCCGTGCTTCTGCCGCTCCTTTTACAGGCGACTCCACCCACAAACTTCTCTGGAGACCCTGTCTTTTTCCTCGGTCCTATCGGGCAGTCTCTTGGGGGCTCTGTTTATTCTCATAAATCCTTACACGATAACTTACTCGTTAACCCCTCAGCGGGATCTTTCGGAACTGAATATGCAGCAGAAGGTAGCTTCTCTACAGCAGCAAAAACCATAGGCCTCAGCGTCTTTGATACAAAATCAACAACCTATGGTGGTGGTCTAACTTATCTTCGAAGAGAAGTCGGTAGCGGTGATGCAAAAGAGCCCCTCAAAGCCGGTAACTTGAATCAAACGTATCAGAGCTTTGGACTTTCCCTTTTTGGAAAACTTCATGAGTCCTTTGCTGTTGGTGTAACGGGACGTTACTCCATGAGAGACGCTACCGGAGCTGCAGACGCAAACGGGAAATCATGGAATGGCGATGTCAGTGCAACTTTTCGCGTGAATGACAAAATTGGCATTGGAGCTTCTTACAAAAACCTTTTCGGTGACAGCAAAGATATCGAGATTGGCGTGATTGGTGGTGGCGCACATGTTGAAATTGTTCCTGGCCTCATCGCTGTAGGCTCTATTGAAAAATACACAAACCCCTCTGATACCCCTAAATACGGAGTACCTGATGAAGATAAAATCTCTTGGTCACTCGGTGGACAGTATTCACACCCAAGTGGAGTGAGCGTGAGGGGTTCGTTCAGAGAAGCTGGCCCGTGGGACTCTCAACTTATGTTTGCAGGTGTTGGCTATGTCGATAAAGGATTTCACGTAAATTACGCATTCGGCACGGCTACAAAGGGAGATTCCTTTAATGTTCACACCTTTGGACTAGGCGCCACTTTCTAAATCCTATTACTAATTACCATTAGAAAATTGTGGTCATACGACAAAAAGTTTTTGTTGTAAGTCTGCCAGAACACCTTGTCTAAGACTGACGGTCATGGGCACGTGAATCTTTTCTTCACCTAAATAAGTCATAACCTCTGCAAAAACATAGGCTGCTGGCAAAATAACATCGGCCCTGTCTTTTGCAAGCTTCAGCTCCGTTTCTCTCTGACGAGTGCTCATCATTTCTATTTTTTGAATAATCGCTCTAATGTCAGAAAGAGTCATAACGGGATTAGCCGCAAAGGCTTTGTGTAAAATCCTTTTTCTCATTCGGTAAAGAGCCCGAATGTTGCCGCCACTCCCAACTAGATAAAGTGGAGCCTTCTTTCTTCTAAGCATTTTTTTTAAGAAGGGGTCTTTCTCACAAAGCGTCGCTATGTGATTGCAAAGCAAATTCGGATCAAAAATGTGTCTACGGCTTAAGAGTCGAACAGCGCCCAAAGGAAGGCTCGTTATGCTCACAGTCTCCTTATTTTCAAAATAAGCGAGTTCAAGACTTCCTCCGCCTAAATCCATCAGAAGCTCCTTGTTGGCAAAATGCTTCCGCGGAAGAGAGGCTCCAATCAAGCGACCTTCCTCTAGGGGACTAATAAGCTCTATCTGAAGACCGCTCTCGCGCTCAATTCTCTTTAAAACTCTCCAACGATTACGGGCACTTCTGAGTGCTGAAGTCGCCACGCACCGATACATACTCACTTTATGTTCCAAGAAGATTTTCTTGATTTCGACAAAGATATCAACCAAATTAGACTGCGTTCTGGAGCTCAAGGTGCGACCATTATTAAATACGTCATTTCCAAGTCTAAGAGAAAACCTCTGGCTGCCTATTTCTCTGATCTCAGTTGTGCTTACTTCTGCAATTGTGAGACGAATTGCATTAGAGCCCACATCTACAACCCCAACTCTTGGCCACGTAAATAGCTTCCATGGCCGAGTGCTGCTACCTTTTGTCATAAAGGACTAGGATATACACGGAATGAAAGAACGCAAGCTCCCAGCAAAATTCTTCGACAAAGAGCTCGGCTGGCTCCTCTTCAATGAACGCGTTTTAAATCTTTCAGAATCAAGTGATGTTCCCGAACTTGAGCGTCTCAACTTTCATAATATTTTTCACTCAAACTTAGACGAATTTTTCATGAAGCGAGTTGGAAAGCTTCGCGCTCAAATGAAGCGCATAGAAAGTAAAGACCCCTTCCGCTCTAAGGTGACTAAAATCTATGTTCAATCACTCAACGAAAAAGTAAATGAACTCGTAGGAAGAAGTTTCGAAAACCTTTCTCAAGATCTGCTGCCTCGCTTAGAGAGCAATGGAATTATTTTAACCACACCCGACCAACTCAGTTATCAAGAGAAAAAAGATCTTCGGGAACTCTTCGATTCTCGAGTCTTCCCGCTGCTCACTCCCATGGTCGTAGATCACGGGCACCCCTTCCCACTTATTTCAAACCTCAATCTTTCGCTGGGTTTTGTCGTTAGACGTGCAGGAAAATCTCAGCCTAACTTTGTTCGTGTAAAAATCCCTCCAGTACTTCCTATGTGGATTCAAATCCCTACTCGGACTCCTAAAAAATATCAATTTATTAACTTACGCGACCTTATTCTCATGTACCAAGACGAAATACTTCCTCGCGTAGAAGTAGAATCCACTTTCTCTTTTCGAGTTATAAGAAGCTTGGAGAATCAAAGTCGCTCCGGACCCGAAGAAGCCGAAGACTTGCTAGAGTTGATGGCAGAAGAAATTCGTCTCAGAAAATACTCTGAGATTGTGCGCATTGAGCATTCGGGAATGCTTCATCCTTGGGCGAGGCAATTCCTACAAAGAGAACTAGAGGTTAGGCCTGAAGACTTTGCTCAAATCCAACTTCCCCTAGCCTTTAAAAAAATAGACGCTCCCACTCAACTCAGGCTTCCAAAGCTTCGCTACAAACCCTTCAACTCGCGTATTCCCAAAGCCATCAAACAGGGAGAGTCTTTTTTTAAAACTATCAACAAAGCAGACATTCTTGTTCACCATCCCTTTGATTCTTTTTCTGATTCCGTCGAAGCTTTTATTCGAGAAGCTGCCGATGACCCACAAGTCCTCTCTATAAAAATGACTCTTTATCGAGCAGGCACCAAGAGTCCCATAATCGAAGCCCTTTCTCGCGCAGCACGAAGCGGGAAAAGTGTAATTTGTCTTGTAGAACTTAAAGCGCGCCTTGACGAAGAAAGAAACATTCAATGGGCCAAAAAACTTGAAGCGGCAGAAGTCCATGTCATCTATGGCGTGCTCGATCTAAAAACACATGCCAAAATTTGTGTTGTTGTCCGCAAAGAAGGAGATAAACTTCGAACATACGCTCATGTTGGCACCGGAAACTACAATGCTCAAACGGCCAAACTCTATACGGATCTTGGTCTTTTTACTTCAAACGACAAACTCGCAAAAGAACTCATCAAAGGATTTAACTATCTTACAGGAATGGCGGGCCGAGCAGACTTTAAACAAATACTTGTAAGCCCAACAACGCTTAAACAACAATTCTTAGAACATATAGAAAAAGAATGCCTCTATGCTCAAGGTGGAAAACCAGCTCGCATAATTTTAAAATGTAACAATTTTGATGATGTCGACATTGTAAAAGCACTCTATAAAGCCTCACAAGCAGGCGTAGAAATTACTCTCATAGTACGCGGCTTCTCTACGCTCGTTCCAGGGGTTCCTGGCTTAAGCGAAAACATCCGCGTGATTTCCGTGCTGGGTCGTCTTCTCGAGCATTCACGTATTTATTATTTTAGTGATGGAAAAAAAGATCCCCTCAGCGGAAAAATCTTTATAGGATCCTCAGATTTAATGCGAAGAAGTTTTCAGGAGCGAGTTGAACTTTTAGTTCCACTCATGGCTCCACATACACGTAAGGAAGTTTGGGAGTATCTTTCTCTGTTAATAGACACAAATTGCCTGCGCTGGGAAATGGGCAGGGATGGCGTTTACTCTCGCATACAGGGTCCCAATTCTTTTGATATTCAACAAAAGATGATAAACGAAAAAACATGAAGAAAACTCTTTATCTTCTACGGCACGCTAAAGCCATAAACCGCTTAAAGTTCAAAGGACCAGACGACTCTCTTCGACCACTTACCTCTGGCGGAGTTAAAAAATTTGAATCAACGCTCAAAAAGATTAAAAAGAAAAAAGTAAAAATTAAGCATTCCTATCACTCTCCCTTTTTGCGTTGTAAACAAACAGCTCACTTACTGGAAAAAGAGTTCAACATAAAATCCAAACCCCTTTCTCGATTAGCGCACGGGTCTAACGTACGCCACCTCTTAACTTTGTTAAGAAAGCTCAAAAATCACACCGTTCTCATTGGTCACGAACCTGAACTATCAGACCTCTACTTGCTCCTTGGCCTTAAGGGGCCTCTCTTTAAAAAAGGAGAGTTTCGCTGCATTCAAGTTAAAGTGCCCAAGGACAAGAAAACTCCTGTCGCTTACAAAGAGCTTTGGACTAAAAACTCTCCTCACCTGTAACCAAACTCAAAGGGTCTACGAATATCATTAAAGAGGCTATCTCTTAAAATGAAAAAAAAATTCTATTTTCTAACGCTCTTTTTTTTTCTAACTCACAAGGGACACTCCTTTGAATTTAAAAGTACTCCAGAACAGGTAAAAGTAATTGAACTTTACAGCTCAGAAGGATGCAGCAGCACACCTCCTGCAGACAAATGGCTAAGCTCGCTAAGAAGCAGTAAAAACCTATGGAAAACATTTGTCCCTCTAAAGTTTCAAGTCGATTACTGGAATTACCTGGGTTGGACGGACTCTCTTTCTAAAAAAGAATTTTCAAAGAGGCAGAGAGTATATCAAGACGTCGGCAACATTAGCTCTGTTTACACTCCTGGAGTTCTTTTAGATGGTAAAGAGTTGCGAAGCTGGCGATTTAACTATGTACCTAAAAAATCAGAAAAAAGAGTGGGCGTTCTTTCTGTCTCCTCTGATGACAACGAAAATTTAGAGATTACCTTTAAGCCTGAAGAAAACCCTCACAATCTCATCGTTCACGTTGCCCTGCTTGGCAATAATATTAGCCACAAGATTAGTAGCGGCGAAAACTCCGGAAAAACTCTCACTCATGACTTCGTCGTTCTCGAAAAAATTACTTACCCACTCAAGGAAGAAAAGAATATATTTAAAGCTACAGGTACAATTCCCCGCCCTTTAAAAAATGAATCCGCTCGCAAAAGCATAGCTCTCTGGGTGACAAGTGGAGAAAATCCAACTCCCCTACAAGCTACGGGTGGCGACATTTAGTTTCTTTTGCTTAGCGGGATTCTTTTTTCTAAATTCGCTCATGCCGTGATGGCAAATACAAAAATCAAAACGGGCTGGGTCAAGAGGGTCTACTTTTCTTAAAAAAGAAGTGAGCTCCTCGACCGCTTTCCACGAAGGGGCTTTTGTAGATAACAATCTTCTCTCTGTTGCCCATCTGTGAATATGAGTATCCATCGGGATAAAGGCCAAATGAGCTCCAATCCCTTTATTTTTTAATTTTGAACTCTTAACCCATATTCCCGGATCAATCTCATCTGAGCGAAGCATCCACCTTAACCACATGACCAAACGTTTACAGGTACTTCCCTCACTGGGAGCACACGCAAACCATCTTAAAAGCTTCTGATCTTTTTTCTCAGCGTGAGCCCTTAGTCTTTGTACAAACGACTCAAGCTTTTGTGTCGGATCAGAGCTAAGCTCCTGCGCATAAAGTTCTCCAAGACTTAATCCTGAATGAACAACCCTATGCAATGTTTTTAAAAGAATGAGAATATCTTTTTCGTCATTAAAGCGATGAACCCACCCCTTTAGGGAGAGACGAAAGTCATTTTCCAAAACTTTCCACGAGTTATCCACAAATAAAGCATGTAAACTCTTTGGCTTCCGATCAGATGAAACTTTTTCAATCCTTATCCACAGAGAACTCAGGCTCTTTTTAATTTGCTCTACCCGACCGTATGAAAGTGACGCGCTTACGTAAGAAACAAGTTCAAAGTCTTCAGGAGAAAGTGAATTAGAGACATGCCCTAATGGGTCCTCTCCCAAAAGCTCAGGGCGATGGTACTTTTTATAGAGCGATTCGAGCTCTCTTTTTATTTTTGCTCCATCCATTTGGATTTTATATCTTCCCAATTTTGAAGTCCGGCTAAAAAGTCTTTTATTTGAGTCCTATAGACCCCAAGTTCAGGCTTAATATTCACACTTAAATCGCGTCCGCCGTCAGAAGATAGCCATTCGTCATTTTTTGCCATCTCAACGAAGGCTTTAATGGAGTGCGTATTCACACTCTCTCGTCTTCTTATCTCGCCTTCGATCAAACGCTCGTGTCCATACTTCAATAACCTCGAGGACCACTGCCGATCATCTAACTTCATATCTGTACTTTGGAGCAAGCATGACAAGCAAGCATGAATATTCTCAAGAACATCTTCTAGTAAATAAGCATAAAACTCTACGGCCATATCCTGAGGAATACTTCTCAAAGACTCTAAAAACTCTTCGCGTCCTGGAAAGAAAAACTCAAAACGAAGTAAGTTTCTAAGCTCTAGAGCTTTCTGCTCGTCTCTACGACTCATTCCCCAAATGGCAGGAAGTAAAAAAGCGTGAAGTGCAGCGTTTCTGTAGTACATTGCTGTAATACGCTCATCATCCGCAATGCGCACACCCGTGCCGCCATCTTGAAGTTTATATTCCTGAACGATTCCGTCCTTAATAAGTCGAGAAAGAGCGCGCATACACGCAGAAAGGAAGTTCATTTCTAACTCGGGTTCTTTGGTAAAGCCTAACCTAGGAACGTCCTTTTCTAACATGAGCAAGCAACGCTCAAGCTCCAACTGAGACATCGCAGCTCCTGGTCGCGCAATTAAGACAGTAGAGACAAGACCTGCGGGTGTAACGGGTGTTTGTAGATTAATTTTATGGCATACATCAAAAGCTACTCGCGGCACGAGCCATCTCGATAAATCGGGAACTTCTGAATCAGGCATATGTTTTGAAATAGCCTCTTCAATTGGTTGGGGTTCGGCAAAACGCAAATGCACTCTCCCATAACGATTTAATAAAACTTTTACAGACCCCTGTACGGCATTCAGTGCATTCTCTTGAACCTTGGTACCGCCTTCAAGCTCACGCTTGTGCATCTTATCCTCTGTAACTCGATCATAAGTAATCGATACTGGAACAAGAAATATTTTCTCTGTAACTTTTTTCTGTAAAAAAGCATCAATAACAACTTTAAGGATTCCATATTTAGGGGGCGTCATCTTGCCGATGCGTGAACGCATCCCTTCAATGAAAAACTCAATATTAATGTGGTTGTTCATCAGCACAATAACGTATCGCCTTAACATTTCCGAATAGAGTTTATCTCCTCGGAAGCTTCGTCGAATAAAAAAGGCGCCGCCCGCCTTAAAGGCATGACCAATGGGCCAAAAGTTTAAATTAATCCCCGCCGCTACGTGAGGAGTCACCATTTGCTCACGAAACAGAAAATAGGAAAGCACCAAGAAGTCTAAATAACTTCTGTGGTTAGGAATAAAAACTAAAACACCTTCCTTGGATTTATCACGAATTTTTTTGAACTGTTCTTTATCAAAAGTAAAGCCCTGATAAATAGTATGAAAAACTTTCTCCAAGCCCCAACCCATAACTTCGGTCGTGGCATGTGAATAATCCGCAGCAATCTCTTTCAAATTACTTTCTGCTCTTTTTAGGATCTTAGTCTCCGACACACCTTCTTCAATTGCATGTTGCTTGATAAAAGTTAGAAAGCTTGGGTCACGTAAAATTTGCTCCCAAATACCTCTTGAAGGTTTGTAGACCGGGCCCAAAACGACTTTCTTTTCTTTTTGAATAGCTCGAATGGACTCTCTACGTAGCCCCTGAAGAGTTGTTTCTGACGTCACCGGGATAACAGAAGCCACACCCACAATACTTCTGGAATATCCCCTTAACATCATGAAGAGCTTTCTTAGCCCTAATGGCTTTGTAGGATCACCAAGCAGCAAATACCAGGGTAATAAAAGTGGCGTTCGAATCGTTCTCAATAAACGGGAACTCAAGTTAACGTCTTTAACTTCAATTTTACGTCCAACTCTTCGCCAAATGAAAACAACTGGAATAACGACCAAGTCCTTCTCAGTTTGCATCAAATACTCAAGAAGCTTTTCCGTGGAAGAAACACGTCCTGCCCGAAACCCTAAATGTAACTTAAAAACAAGAGGGTGTTTTTCTTGAAGCTCTCTCTTAGCCAAGCGCGCTTTTGAGGTTTGCGTTCTGTAGAGTCCGAACCACGAAAAAAATCTTTTTACAGTTTCGGGAAAGGGAGTGCCCCAAATGCCCCAATATCCGAGCGCTCTTCTTATTTTAAAATGATCACCCCAGCGTTTTTTAAAAAAATAACGCAGGGCCAAAAGCTCTAATAGGCCGGCATCAAAAATCAAAAAAATGAATTTTTTTCCAACATGTTGCTTTCTAATCTCAGCAACTTCATCCAAAAAGGCTTCACTCGACTCAAAGCTTCTATAAAGCTTACTGGCGAGGAGCTCAGAAATACGAGCAAACACTGGCTTCGACATTAGTGCTCCCATTAGAACCTAGCAAGGGCGCAGAAGCGTCGACAAAACAGCCCCTAGGGGATTAAACCTATTCTCATGAAAAGAATGAAGATTCAATCGCTTCTCTTAACCCTCTTCTTATCCCTTAACTGCCTTTCTCAGGCTACAGCATCTGAGTTTACTGTAGGTGGTCAAGTAGGTGCACTGGGCCTTGCAGAAGGACCCAACGACACAGGCCTTGGCTATGGTGCTTTTTTTCAGGCGACTGCACTCGAAATACTCGCACTCCAAGTAGATTATCTTGGATCTAAAGTTAACAGTGAGAATGTTTCGGGGATTTCTCCAAACTTAATGTGGAATGCGATCAAATATGACGAACTTCGCTTTGGACTCATTGCCGGTCCTGGCTTTTATAAATTGGGAGACGATCCCTGGCGTTTTGGTTTATCAGGTGGTGCCTTTGGGGAAGTCTCTTTTATTCCCAATATGCCCATTGGACTACAAACCCGCTACCACAGCGTTTTTGGTGGAAAAAACAATGACCTCTGGTCAGTCTTTATGACTGTCGGATTTCGTTTTGATGTTAAAGGTGGGGATGATTGGTAATGAAAGAAATTAAAGCAAACATGACAGGAACTGTTCTCTCTCTCCTTGTTAAAAATGGAGATGTCGTTAGCGAAGGACAAGACGTTCTTTCAATTGAAAGCATGAAAATGGAAATGTCGATTAGTTCCGATTTTTCGGGCACGGTTAAAGAGATTAAAGTTAATCCCGAAGACTTCATTCAAGAAGGGCAAGTTCTTATCATTCTTGAATGAAGATTTTTGAGGTTGGCCCAAGAGATGGGCTTCAGAACGAGAAGAAAATTTTAAAGCTTGAGCAAAAATTCAAACTTGTAATTTCACTTTTAGATGCTGGACTCACTGACGTTGAAGTGGGCTCCTTTGTAAAAAAAACCGCCATTCCTCAACTGGCGGGAACCGCTGAGCTTGTTAAAAAAATCCTTCCTCTTAAAAAGAAACGTTGGCCGAAGGCACGTCTTTGGGCTTTTGTTCCCAATGAAATCGGCCTCGAAAACGCACTCGCTTCGGGCGTAGAAGGATTCTCTTTTTTTGCAGCTACGAGCGAAACATTTGCACGTAAAAACGTGAACCGTTCCCACAAAGAACTTAAAAAACACCTAAAAGCCATGTCTTTAGGCGTGCCCAGAAAGGCTCGAAGTAGGGCGTATCTTTCCACACTTGTCTATTGTCCCTTTGAGGGTAAAATTTCTCCATCACAAGTTTTTCGCTGGGTAGACTATCTTTTAGATATTGGCATTAAAGATATTTCATTAAGCGATACAACGGGCCATGCCCACCCCAGCAACTTAAAGAAAATCTTCCGAGAACTTACTAAAAATTATTCTCCCGATAACTTTTCTCTTCATTATCACGACACGCGCGGCACTGCGCTTTTAAATACTTATTTCGCAATGGAACACGGCTTTACTCAATTTGACTCTAGCTTAGGGGGCGCAGGCGGCTGCCCCTATGCTCCTGGCGCAACAGGCAATCTAGCCACTGAAGATCTTTTATATCTTTTACAAAGTCAGTCTAAACTAACAAACATTTCGCTTCGTAAAATTGCCCAAGCCTCTCTCGAACTTGAGAAAAATCTTAATAAAAAACTTCCTTCTAAAATTCTACAAACACTGAGGACGCGATGACCCAACTCATTATTGAACGCGACAACCACATTTGCTCTCTTAAACTCAATCGACCAGAAAAACTAAATGCTCTGAGTTGGGATCTTATTGATGAGCTTACCCTAACACTTAAAGAACTCGCTAAAGAGGCAACAGAAGGAAAAATCCGATGCTTGCTCTTAGGCTCGTCAAACCACAAAGCTTTCTGCGCAGGCGCTGACTTAAAAGAACGTATGGCGATGACTGAAGAAAAAGTCGTGCAAACTCTCGATAAATTAAAACTCTTAATGGGCATCCTGGATGATTTTCCCACACCAACCATTGCCGTTATGGAAGGTATTGCCTTTGGTGGCGGCCTCGAATTGGCACTTGCCTGTGACTTAAGAGTTGCTCATGTCGCAGCCTCCATGGGACTCACTGAAGTTAATCTTGCCATCATTCCGGGAGCTGGCGGAACACAACGCTTAACCCGAATCGTAGGAGAAGCTAAATCTAAAAGAATGATTTTTCTCGCAGAAAAATTAAATAGCCAGGACGCGCACAAAGAAGGGCTCGTTCATACAACTAGCCCCGATCCATGGAAAAAAGCACTTCATTGGGCAGGTGAACTCGTTCTAAAAGGGCCTCTTGCTCTACGCTTTGCTAAAGAAGCTATTTCAAGCGGACGATCTCTTTCTATAGAAGAAGCCATAGATGTTGAACGTGCATGCTATATGCGACTTCTAAGCAGTGAAGACAGAATCGAAGGCCTTAAAGCTTTTATAGAAAAGCGCAGCCCCGCGTACAAAGGCCATTAAAATGCGCTCTAAGAGCATTTAAGATCTATTAGGTTTTATCCTCTAGCCGCAGCCTCTAAAACTCATAAGCAGGGTGCAGGATCAAATGAGTGTGAGGCGTTCTCTTTTCTTAAACATGCTCTTGGGCATTTTTCTTTTTCTTTTCATTTTCACATCCAAAGCCGAAGCCTCGAAGTGCAAAAACGCTCTTTATCTTTATCCTGAATACCAAGAGCTTGTGGATATAGCCGAAAAAAACAGCCGCAGTAGAGACAAGTTTATGCGTTCCTCCAAAGAAGCACGTGAAGCTCGACTTGAAGAATATCTCCTTGATGCACTCATGTACGAAAAAAAGAAAATACATATCTACATTGCGATGCTCGAAAAAAGTTTAACAACAGAACGGGGAGCTTTTATCAGAACGTCTCAAGAGATCAGACGACGACTCTTAAGAAGCTTTGATGCTTACGCCGATCTCCAAAGCAGCCTCGCCGAGATTGAAGGATTCTTCCCCACTCCCCTAGAGGCTCCCATGAGTAAGACAGTTTCTGATTTCTTGCGCGACGAGTAAACCCTAAGCAAAAGACTTAAAGCTTGCCTCTAAGACGAGGCGGTTTTACACCTGATGACATGTCAATCGAAGAAAACTGGTCAAAAGAACGCACGCAAATCCTCGCGGGTGGAGAAGTAAAATATCATGAGAAAAACAAAGCTGCTGGCAAATACTTTGCCCGTGAACGTATTGAAAAGCTCATCGACAAAGACTCTTGGATTGAAGAAGGCATTTTCGCAAATTGCGAAGCTTCAGGACTGCCTGCCGATGGAGTTATCACAGGCTTTGCAAAAGTTGGCGGAGTCTCTGTGGGAATTGTCGCAAACGACTCTACGGTCAAAGCTGGTTCTTGGGGAGTTCACACAGTTGAAAAAATGATTCGCCTACAAGAACAAGCTGGCAAACTCAGTATTCCGATTTACTACCTTATTGATTCTGCGGGCGCACGAATTACAGATCAAGTTTTAATGTTTCCAGGTCGCAGAGGTGCAGGAAAAATATTCAATATGCAGTGCCGACTCTCCGGACACGTTCCACAAATCTGTGTGCTCTTTGGACCAAGTGCCGCTGGCGGCGCTTATGTTCCAGCCTTTTGTGATGTTGTGATCATGGTAGAAAAAAACGCCTCTATGTATCTTGGAAGTCCGCGTATGGCAGAATCTGTCATTGGAGAAAAAGTGACTCTAGAAGAAATGGGTGGCGCTAGAATGCATTGCTCAACAAGTGGAGTCGGGGATGTTTTAGCGGCAAACGAAGACGAGGCCCTAGAGCTTGCTAAAAAATACATAAGTTATTTTCCACAAAATTTTAAGTCACCGCTTCCCCAATTAAAAAGTGAAAAACCTGCACAAGAGCTTCTGCTTGAAAAGATTCTTCCCGCTAACCCCGTTCAAGCTTATGATATGCAAAAGATTATTGAATCGCTCGTCGATGCCAATTCATTTTTTGAAATGAAACGGCTTTTTGCCAAAGAAATCATCACAGGCTTTGCCAGAATTAACGGAAAATCTGTGGGCATCATCGCCAACCAGCCCAAAACAAAAGGTGGAGTCATATTCGTAGACTCTGCCGACAAAGCGGCGCGATTTATTTTTCTTTGTGATGCGTTTTCAATTCCCCTTCTCTTCTTGGCTGACGTTCCAGGCTTTATGATTGGATCGCAGGTCGAGAAAGCGGGGATCATCCGACACGGAGCTAAAATGGTTTACGCCATGAGCGAAGCAACCGTTCCTAAGATTTGCGTTGTTGTGAGAAAAGCTTTTGGTGCTGGTCTCTATGCAATGTGCGGCCCAGGCTTTGACCCCGACTGCACTCTTGCGCTAGCAAGTGGACAAATCGCAGTTATGGGAGCTGACCCCGCTGTGAACGCAGTTTACTACAACAAAATCAAAGAACTTGAAGGCGAAGAGCGAAAAAAATTCATCGAAGAGAAAAAGGCTGAGTACGACAAAGATATCAATCTAAGAAAACTCGCCAGTGAACTTATTGTAGATGACGTTGTTGACTCAAAAGATTTAAGGGATGTTTTATCAAAACGTTTTGATTTTTATTCCAGCAAGAATTTAAACTACTACCCACGTAAACATGGAGTTATCCCCGTTTAAAATAATTTATGAAAAAATATTTCTTTTTACTTCTCACTACTCTCCTTGCTGCTTCTTGCGCACACTCAGACAAACCTCAACCCATTCAAGCAAAGGGCTACGGAGACTTTCTCTTTATGCCCCCAGGGTCCATTGCCATTCGTAACTTTATTGATAAAGACGGGGACAATGTAGACGACCGCTATCAAATGGCCCCTGGAGAAAAGGGCCTCCCCATGGGCCACTATTATAAAAAAAGCTCGTCCAAAGAATAGACGATTTTAGCAAAATAGCGCCCGTTGTGGCACTAAACCTGCATATAAAACTTAATATAAAGAATTGATATTTGCTGATTGCGCATAGATTTTGCACCTTAAGCTTTGTGAAAAGGCTTAAACCCCTACTTTTTCTCCTCTGGTGCACTGCCTGCAGTCACCAACAGGCAACTCAAGAAATCAAAACTAAAAGCACACGTTTTCAGTCTTTTGAAAAAGCCTTTTACGCTTTAGCCGACAAAGAACTCAAGCAAAACAAAGCGGCCACTAAGCCTGATTTAAAAATTCTCAAAATTACAGAAGCCCCCAACATTCTAAAAATAAAATATGTTCTTAAATATAACGAGACCTTTTCGGATGGAGAATTCATTCAACGAGAAACACGTGGCACCGCTGTGCTTAAGAAAAATCTCGCCTCTAGCGAAGAAGAGTGGGTTTTAGATGGTCTGGAAGACGCAAAGCAATCTCTTATATTTAAAAAGGGCTCTAAATTCGGCACTTAAGCAAAAAGTTTTTTTAAAGGAATTTCTGTTATCCTAAATATATGCCCTTTCGTGTTTTAGGAATTTTCTTAACATTTTCTCTCTTCATTACCTATTTACAAGGTGAATCCCTTAAAAACACAGTTACGGTCCGTCTTGGCACCTTAACGGATAATGACCTTGCGGTTTTCACGCGTAATGTGTTTTGTAAGTTCATTAGTGAATTCCAAGAAAAAAGCTGCCCCACTGACATTCAAACAAAAATTGATACTGTTGTTAAAAGTTATAAAGAGGGAAAAACTACTTGCACTCATACAGAAGTAGTGAAAGATCCGGACAACTACGATTTAAACTGCAGAACAGTTGTCGTAGATAAAGCGGGCCTATCTTTACATCAAAGCGGTGGGGATGCGAAATATCTTGGCAGCTGTAAGGCGAAAGAGGGCAATAAGCCTGCTCGCGATTGGTTGCTCGATTGTATTTTTGAGCTCGCTGGAAGTCCTGAAAGTAGTTCCTCTAGCCAAGGTGCTCAAGGTGGTGCACAAAGTAGCGCCAGCTCAAAGCCTCATTAATCCAAACGATTAAAGCGCGTTCTTAATTGCCTTGCCTTCGGGAGTTTCAAGGTTCGCACTTTTCTTTAATGTTTCCATCTTAGCTAGAACATCTTTATCGTCTAATTTAAGAGCGGCAACCTTGGCAGCCTTTAAGAGTTGTTCCATGTCTTTAGCCGAACGAAACCCAAAATCACGTAGGTTTTGAAGAACAAAAATTTCTTTTAGTTTTTCTTTTCCTTCACTTTTTCCAACACTCGACAGCGCAACGGCCGTGTTCCATTGCACTTCTTTATCTTTATCTTTCAAAAGACTTACTACCTTAGGCAATGCCTCAGGGTCGTGCTGAACCAAGAATGAGGTAGCGATTTTCTTCAAGGCATTATCCTCTCGATCAAGCCATGATCTAATCTCAAATTTATCTTTGTCTTGAATACTCTCTGGGTTTGCAGAAAGAGTTTCCAAATATCCCCATCCGCTATAAAAGCGTAAATCTGCATCAGCATCTGTTAAGCCTGTTCTTAATAAGGGAAGAGCCTCTTTATCTCCTAGTCTACCGGTAGTTAAGATAAGATACTTCTTTAAACGAATATCGTCTTTGTGTTGTTTTATAAGACTCGTTAATGCAGAAAGGATTTCACTTTTCTCTTTTTGAGGTAATTGCTGATAAGTTCCTTCTTTAGATTTTTTTAACAATTCTTCAGCAAGGGCATAAGCAGCTTTCCATCTATCTCCATCAGAGCGTCCTTTTTCTATGGCTCGTGCTTTTTCGACAAGTGAACTCTCGGGCTTCTTGTTAGCCATGCCATTAACTAATTGATAAGTAGCCCAACCTAAAAAACCAAATGCCGGTAAAAGGAAAAACCAAAGCATATGTGAAGCAGCTGGTGACTTGGGTTTTTCAATGTTTTTGTTATCCGTCATGGGTGCCGATCATAAACTTCCTTAATTGTTCAAAACAAGTTAATTTCGGCAAGGATTTTTACATGATCAATTTGCTGACGCTTAAATAATATCAATATCTTGGATCAATTTTGAATAAAATTGATCGTCTTTTTGACATAAAACGCCAATCTTAACACAGAAATAACAGGCAAATATCCTTAAAAATCCGACATTTATATTAGCATGACTCGGCCCCAACTTTGCATCTACTCTTATGTGGAACGTATCTTGTGTCGTGCTAACTTCATCGTGCTCTTCCTCGCGCTAACAGCTTCAACAGCTTTTGCCCAAAACAACAAATTTATTGTTCGTTTTAAACCCCAAAACAACCTCCACCCCTTTTTAAGAGCCTTTGCGAAACAACAAAACCTCACAAATCTTGCCGACAAAGTAAATAACGAGACAAACGTTAAAGCGACTGCACTAGAAAACGTTAACGTGATGATCGCAGAAGGAACTAAAGAAGAAGTAGAAGCTGCTGTAGCTGACAACAACACAGTTGCTTATATAGAAGAAGATAAAGAAATTAAAATTGCAGAGTCAGACAACTACGGTGCAAAACCTGCAAACTCTCCTTATTTAAATACTCTTGGACTTACAGCTTCAAACCCCGCTTATACAGACACTGCTACTGGAACTCCTCTTCTAGTCGCTGTTATCGACACAGGGATTGACCTCGACCACCCCTACCTAATGCCTTTTCTTTCTACTAACAGTGGAGAGACCCCTAACGATGGTATTGATAACGATGGAAATGGATTCATTGACGATTACTACGGTGCCAGCACCGCACAAGGAATATTAAACGGTGACGTACAAGATGTTTACGATCACGGCTCACACGTAGCTGGTCTTATTAAGATCGTTCGCGATCAAGCAATTGCAATGGGCTACAACGAAGCGAAGAATATCCAAGTCCTTCCTATTCGCTTTTTTTATAACTGCGGAAGTGGCCTTTGCGGAACAACTTCAGGAGCCATTCAAGCGCTCAACTATGCAATGTCTAGAGGCGCTCAAGTGGTTAACATGAGCTGGGGTTCTGAAGGTGCTGAATCTTACTCACAAGCTCTTTATGAAACACTTGTTGATCTCTATAACCACGACATCGTTTTAGTTGCGGCTGCAGGAAACGAATCTTCAAACATTGATAGCACTCCGTTTTTTCCAGCAGCACTCAATTCCGCTATCCCTGGACTTATCTCGGTTAACTCCATTACGACTTACCATTACTCAAACGGAAGTCTTGATGAAATCGCACTTTCTTACTTCTCAAACTACGGCACACAAGGCGTAGACGTTGCAGCCGTTGGGTCTACATGGTTCCTCTTTGGCGGAATGCTCAGTGCAAACGCTTATCATGTGGCAGGTTCTTCAAGTAATAAATTCGTACCTAAAAGCGGTACCTCAATGGCCTCTCCAATCGTAGCTGGAATAGCTGCTGTTGTAAGAGCTGTGAACGAAGACCTCAATGCATTTGATGTAAAAGAACTTATTCTTCAGAATGCTGTTGTTCCTATGAATGGAAGTACTAAAATCCTCGGAAACAAAAACCGAGCAGAAGGTTACGCTCACGCGATCAACTCTTTTCAAGCTGCTGACGGCGCTTCGGGATCAGGCCTCTTACCCGCAGCAACAAACGCAAGTTACTCCACTTACAGCTCAAATAGCGATTCTGGTGCAGCTGCTGGTTGCGGTAGCATCATGAACCCAGGACCTGGTGGCGGCAATCCATTTGGAGGCAATTCCATGGGCCTCTTCACAGCGCTCTTTTTCTTGGTACAATTCGCAAGAAAAATGCGTTATAAATTGATTCGGTGTTAGAGACATTACGCGAAATTATTGCAAATCCCTTTGAGTCTCTCACTACAATCCTCAACACCCCTGCGTTTGCTCTCTGGGGACCCTTTTTCGGACTTTTAATGTGCGGAATGGGATTACCGATCCCTGAAGATATTATTCTTGTTGTTGCCGGATTTCTTGCGGGCCAAAACGGCCACCCTATACTCCCGCCTATATTAGTTACTTATACGGGAATCCTTCTCGGCGACTCTTTTATTTTTTTTGTAGGTAAAAGTGTTGGACACAAAATTCTCCGCTCAAAACTTGCTCAAAAAATTCTCTCCCCGGAGCGTCTCGAGAAATCCAGAGAAGCTTTTCATAAATATGGAATATGGGTTAATTTTTTCGGACGTTTTTTACCCGGAGTAAGAACTGCGATTTTCTTCACGGGCGGCACTCTAAAATACCCTTTTTATAAATTTTTTCTCATGGACGGACTCGCTGCTCTTATCTCTGCCCCACTTTTTGTGTGGATTGGTTATTGGGCCGGACAAACCTTTAATGAAAACATTGGAGAGCTTCAAGTTTATCTCAAAACCGTTAAAGCTTACTTTGCCTCTGGAATGTTTGTAGTCTTCATCATCGTTGCCCTCACGCTTTACATCCGATCAAAAAAAAGAAAAGTACCCTCTTTATGAAAAAATTACTCCCGAGGCCATCTCTTCTTCTTGGCTCTCTTTTTTTTCTAAATGCTCATGCCGCAAGCACTCTTAACGTTTTAACTTACTCCTCACTTTTGGATAAAGGTGGACTTGGAGAAGTCATTCTTAAAGAAGCCTCAAAGAAAAAAATGACTGTGCATTTTACGACCAGCAAAGATTTTGCGGGCATCCTTGGAACGCTTCGGAAACTTAAACGAGAGGATAAGCTCAACTCCCTGGATCTTGTTTTAGGAATTAATGAAGCTCATTATAAAGCCGCTCTCTCTGAACAACTTTTAAAAGAAGGAAGTGTTTACGAAGAAGCTTCATTTAGCTTTTTAGCAAACAAAGAACTCCTACCTGAAAAATCATGGCCCAAGACATGGCTGGACGTTAAAAAAGTACTTAAAAACAAAATTCTTGTTCAAGATCCCAGAACCAGCGAAGTGGGACTTACGTGGCTTCTCAACAAAAACTTAAAACTAGAGGATCTCAAAAAACTTCCTAAGAAAATATTTCCAAACTGGTCGAGTTCCTTTGAAGCCTTCGAAACTGGCCTTGCTCCTGTGATTTGGACCTATTCCACAAGCGCGGCCTACTTCGAATGCTCAAACGATCCTAAGGCTAAAAAATACGCAAACATCCCGCTTCCCGAGTATCCTAAAGATAAAAACTTCATTGCATATGTCGACAAGGGCCTAGCTCCCACTAAAGAGTCTCAAGTTTTTTTCAAATTAATCCTCTCTAAAGAAGTTCAAAGCGAAATTTGGCAAAAAAACTGGATGTTCCCTGCGCTTTTTTCGCTAACACCAAGCTCTGCACCTCCTTGTTATTCAAAAGTTTGGTTTCCTCGTGATGCAAAGGAAGTAGAGGCCCTTAGTTCGAAAGAGCTTCTCAATCGACTTGATCAATGGAGCCTCTAAGCCCAAAACTTCAGAAAAGCTGTGAGAGACTCCTCCTTATTTTCTATGCTTCTTTTGTTCTCATTCCACTTGGACTCACTCTTCAGCGATATCTTTTAGACTTTGATTTCAGTCTTTTAAGCCCGCTGTTTTTATGGGTTCTTATTAAATCTGTTTTTTTTGCCCTCTTGCAAGCCACGATGAGTGTTCTCAGTGTAGCTGTTTTTTCTTTTTTTCTTGTCGCCTATCTCGCACAAAAAAAGTTATCGCCCCTTGCCTCTAAGTTTTTTGCAGCAAGCGGCTTCCTCGGTTTTTCCCTAAGTCCCACCCTTGTTACTCTTTCACTCATTTTTACTTTAACTCGCTTTACGGGCCAAAGCCCCTCCGGATTATGGGCCATTGTTTTATGCCACTTCTTAATGAACGCCGCATATTTCTCCTCTCAATTCTACGCTCGAGCTACGCGCTTCTTTGCAAATGAAGGAAAAGATTTACACCTTTATCTCCAGAGTCTTGGTGCTGGTTATTTGAGTCTTAAAAGAGACCTTCTTTGGCCCCTCTTTAAAAACGACCTTAAGAGCTGGTTCCCACAGGTCTTTCTATGGTGTTTTATGAGCTTTGCCCCTATTGTCTTGCTCTCTGCTGGCCCTTGGCAAAACACACCTGAACTTTTACTTTATTACTCTTTGCTCAATGACCCGAGCGGAACTCGTCTCATTCTTATTTTCATACTTACTGCCACGCTTTCTTTTTTACTCACGCGCTTTGCTTCAGCCAAAAGCTCTGTAACCTCAACCGAAAACTTCGCTGCTCCTCGAGAAGGACATCCAGAGACTCCTGCCACTCTGATTCTTTTTATAACGTCTCTTCTTTTGCTCCTGCCCTTTCTCTACAGCCTTTTTTCTCCTCTATTTAGCCCCTCTCATGGAAAAGCTTCTCTCCTTGGATCTGAATTGCTATATTCTCTTGTCCCTACACTCATTGTATTTGCATTCACATTCCTTCTTTCCACACTCTTTGGAGTTCTTTCACTTCTTTGCTCAAAGGAACTTAAAGCTATTAGTTTTTGTAACTTTATATCTGCGCCCATGGTTCTTCTCGGTTTCTTCTCTTTTGAAACTCAAAGTCCATTTTCAAAATATTTTCTTATTGCCCTTGGTTCATACCTAGCCCTAGTCCCCTGGGCGCATAGGCGAGTTAGATCCTTCGCGGACGCTCTTCCCGCAGAGAATAAAAACCTATGTCTTAGCTTAGGGCTCCGTAACTTTTCTTATTTCCGATTTTATCTTTGGCCGGAAATAGGCCCGTCCATTCTTTTGCTCTCTCTTCTCTTTTCTCTTTGGTCGCTTGGCGAGTACACATTTTCCAAAGCACTTTTAGAAAGAAACTCAACGCTGGCACTTTTTATCGAAGAAAAACTGAGGCGATACCAGTTTGATGAGGCTTCACTTGCACTCTCCATTACCCTTGCTTTAAGTGTCATTGTTGTGACACCTCTTTTATGGAAAGGTAGGAGAAATGCTGCGCTTTGATTTCACCTTTCAGGTTCCAGGAAAAAGCCTTCACTCAGCAACTGGAACATTTAATGAAGGTCTTCGCCTTGCAATTCTCGGCCCCTCCGGTTGCGGAAAAAGCACTTTCCTCAAAACCCTCTGCGGACTCTCTCCTATTGAGTCGGGATTTATTGAGTGGAAAGGACAAGAGTTGAATAAGGCGCTCTTAAACCAAGGCCTCCTTGGTTTTTCATTTCAGAACTCCGCCCTCTTCGCTCACTTAACAGTTAAAGAAAACCTACAACTCCCCTTCAAAACTCTCAGTAACTTTAAAAACTTCGCCCCCTCGTTGCAGGAAGAAAAAGTCCACCTCTTCCTAAAAAAAGCGCAACTAACTGAATTGGCGGATAGATACCCCCATGATCTAAGCGGTGGGGAGAAAAAGAGAATATCTCTCCTTCGATCCATTATTTTTGAAGCTCCTTTATTAGTTTTAGACGAACCTTTTTCAGATTTAGATGCTGAAAACCGCACTCTCTATAAAGCATGGCTTGAAAAACTTCTCGCCGACCACAATGGAATCCTTATTTACGTAACCCACTCTGAAGAAGACCTTTCTTTGTCCAATTCTCGTATGAACTGGCCGAACGATGCTAGGCTCCTTTTTAAATAGTAGATATGAAACAAGATACGCGTATTGTATTTATTCATGGCTTTATGGGCTCCGCCCTTAACTGGGGCAGGGTTCGAGGACTCTTAGAAGAGAAAGTCCCTGGCCTTAAAAGCTTTGCTATAGATCTCTTAGGCCATGCGCTCAACCATCCCAAAAGCGTGGCTGCTCCAGGCCAAGCACATGCAGAACTCTGCAAAGACCTCAAATCCCAACTTAGCGCTATAAAACCTACGCATGTCGTGGCACATTCCTTTGGATTAAGACCAGCCCTAGACCTTGCCGACACAAACCCTGAGCTCATACCCCACCTTATTGTTGAAGACTCGTCCCCAGAGCTAAGCCCTCAGGCGCATGCCTTTTTAATGAGTGTAATTAATGCCCCCGTTCCCTTTCGCACGCGCGAAGAAGCAAAGATCTACTTTGACAACAAATACGGAGCACAAAGTGCCCTCTCACGTTTCTTTTTTAGCAATATTCGAACACAAGAAGACGGCCTGGCTAACTGGCGCTTTGACAAAAACTTTTTAGAAGCCCTTCTCAACGAAGCCATTAGGCGCGACCTTTGGGACTTATGGAAAACGCTTCCCTCAAAGCTAAGCCTTATCTATGGAGAACAGAGCGATAGCTTTCCCGCTGAGGTTATTAACAAGATGAAGGCACTGCGCCCAGACATGAAGGCCTATCCAATTGCCAAAGCAGGTCACTGGGTCCACTCTGATCAGCCTTTAGATTTTGTTGAAGTCTTATCGAAGATCATTCTCGGTGATACTTCTAATTGATAGTTCGCATATGCGATCTTAACGGTTGATCAAGCAGACTGCTGACCAATTTGGCTACTCAAAGTAGCCTATCCAACCTTAGCCTTTTTGCGACTAAGCACAAAGATCACTCCAGAAAGGACCAAGAAGAAGCCAGCAACACCCAAGAGTATGTTGCGCAATTTGAGCTTGTTGCCTCCCCATATCCACCTTCTTCACCATTGAGCCCATGCTTGTCTCAACAGGTGGAGCAACAGGTGCATCGGCAGGCGCAGCATCAGCCACATCCATAGCACCTTCCTCGGGGACTGGCGCTTCGGCCATAGTTCCTGCAGCAGCATCAACTTCAGCAGGGGCCTCTACTTCTAATTGTCCAGCAGCATTCGTGGAGTCTGTATTAGCTGTAACTTCTGGTGCAGGGGATTCTGGAACAGCTGGCGATTGGGGAACTTCTGCGACAGGTGTGTTAGCCACAGGCTCCTCATATTGCTCAACTTGCGCAGTTCCCGCACCTGAAGGCAGTCTAATTTTTTGACCGACACTTAATGCGTTTGGATCAGTAATCTCAGGATTTAAAGCCTGAAGTTTTTTGTAAGAATTTGCAGAACCATAAACTGCCTGAGCGATCAAAGAGAGCGACTCGCCGCGGCTAACAGTCCACTGGCTCATGCCAGGAGTATATACAGATTTAAGACTTCCCCTCCAAACAGGAGCGTCAGAATAAGAGTCGGAAGAGCCTCCAGAGATAATTTCCGCAGTCGGAGTACCAAGATCAGAATCGCCTACAGCATTAAAGTCATAGTTCTCGTAAGAGTCTGCTCCAGAATAATCTTCACCGAGCATCATGCTCTCTTCTGACTGAACGTCACTGCTCAACTCACTTGAGTCGCTCAACCCTTGCTTAGACGAACAAGCCGTCATTGCTAGGCCGAGTGCAAGTGAAGCAACAATTCCCTTCGAATTCATTCTTGTAAAAAAACTTTTCATCAAAGCAATTCCCATCTCCCACCGCCTTTCGTCTTAACCGCGGTGTAACTTTAGCCTAAAGCGATAAAAATTATTTTTTACGTCAAAAAAAACAAAGCGACGTTTTTTTTATTTTTCATAGGAGAAAAGTCAAAAAACTACGGCGACAATTTTCCAATTTGTTTTCTGTTAATGAGAAAAAGTTTTTCAACTTCACCTACTGTTAATAGTCAAACAACGTGACCAAAACATCTTCAACGCAGACCCTCCATAAAGTATACAGTTTTGACCAATCAAGATAATTCATGATCATTCATATTGTTTATTTGCTTACTCAAAATTAAGCTTTGTATGAATGAAACTTGGAAGCGAAATCTTCATTGAAAAAAAACACTACCAAAAAATTGGAAAGAAAAGGGTGGGACTCCTCGCTCACCCCGCAAGTGTCAACAAAGCTCTCGAACACATTGCTGACATCCTTCAGAAAAAGTTAAAGGATCGATTCACCTGTGCCTTTGGACCTCAACACGGCATGAGAGGTGACAAACAAGATAACATGATTGAAAGCGATGACTTTCAAGATCCCAAACTGCAAATTCCCATTTACAGTCTTTATGGAAAGCATCGTCGTCCAACCCAAGAAAGCCTCGACAACTTAGACGTCCTTCTTGTCGACCTTCAGGACATTGGTACACGTCTCTATACTTACGTAACAACACTCTATTATATGATGGAAGCTCTTAGCGGAAGTGGCAAAGAACTTTGGGTTCTCGATCGTCCCAACCCCGCAGGTAGAAAAGTAGAAGGTCCCATACTCGAAAATTATTTTACATCTTTTGTGGGATGTCACCCCGGACTCATTCATCGACACGGACTTACACTAGGAGAACTTGGAAATTATTTTCTCGCTGAAAAAAAATTCGACCTTGAATACAAAGTTATAAAAATGCAGGGATACCAGGCAAACAAAACACCCGGGTGGGGATGGCCAACAAATGAATATGCTTGGGTTAACCCAAGTCCAAACATTCCCACACTCGCCTCTTGCCATACTTTTGCAGGCACCGTCCTCATTGAAGGCACAACGCTCTCTGAGGGCAGGGGTACAACTCGCCCCCTCGAACTCATCGGAGCGCCCGACATTGACGCCACTGCAGTAATCAAAAAAATGTACTCGCTTTCTAAAAAATGGTCTGGCGGTTGCATCCTTCGTCCCTGCTACTTTGAACCAACCTTTCACAAGCATGCCAAAGTTCTCAATTCAGGCATCCATGTTCACGTCGACTATAAGGGATACAATGCAAACAACTTTTCAGCATTTCGAACGGTTGCTCTTACGCTTAAAGCAATTCGAAGTCTCTACCCGGATTACGATCTCTGGAAAAAACCACCCTATGAATATGAACTTGAAAAAATGCCCATCGACCTTATTTGCGGAACTGCAAAATTACGCGAATGGGTTGACGACCCAGCTGCAAAAGTAAGTGACCTCGAAGGTTTCCTTAAGCCCAAGGAGGAAGCATGGAAAAAAAGCAGCAAACGATTCAAGCTTTATGTATAAAGAGAAGATGAGCGATGTTCGTGTACTTAAATTTGGAGGATCCTCCGTTGCGGATCCTCAAAAACTACACCAAGTCGCAGCTATTGTAGAAGAGCATTATAAAGCCTGCAAAAAAGTCGTCGTTGTTGTCAGTGCGATGGGAAAAAGCACCGATCAACTTCTGTCCTTGGCCGAAGAAGTGAGCCCCAATTCAAAAACTCTTCACCGAAGAGAACTCGACATGATGTTAAGCGTAGGAGAGCGCATCGCCATGTCTCTTCTTTCCATGGCGATCCGAGATCGCGGCATTGAATCAATTTCGCTCACAGGATCTCAAAGTGGCATTATAACTACTGACTCTCATGGAGAAGCGGAGATTCTAGAGATTAAAGGAACTCGAATTACCCAAGCGCTCGACGAATCCAAAGTTGTTATTGTCGCTGGCTTTCAAGGCGTTAGTCCTTCAAAAGAAATTACAACCTTAGGAAGAGGGGGAAGCGACACAACGGCACTCGCTTTGGCCGTTTTTTTAAAAGCAAAAAATGCCTGCATCTACTCAGACGTAGACGCTTATTACTCAGCCGACCCGAAGCTCGTGCCAGCTGCGCTGCGGCATGATGAAATACCTTGGGAACTTGGCTTTCTCTCCTCTTACTATGGAGCCAAAGTCCTCCATTACAGAGCAGCCCAAATCGCTGCAACAAGTCACCTAGAAGTTCAATTGTTATCCACATTTAATCCACCGGGCAAAAGGGGGCTTTTGAGGGGGGGCGTTAACGATAAAAGTGATAAATTCCAATTATTTACGCTTAACTTGAAAAAGGGGCTCCAAAAGTTAACCACAAAAAACAAGGGGGGTATTGATAACAAATACCTCACAGAATTAAAGAGCTCTTTTTTAGCTCAAAAAACGATTCAAAATACAGAACTAATGGAAAATATGCCCCTTGAAATATCCGTCTATTCTGATGAGAAGATTTCAGGACATCAAGAGGCTTTTAAAAAAAATTTTCAAGAATACTGGGCCCTCACCTTAGTTGGAACAGGACTTCAAACCCAAAAGAGTCTTTTAGAAGAAATGCTCTCTCTTTTAGCCACCCTTGGCATAAACGCTGAAGAGCAAGAATCAAACCCCTTATTCCTCTCAATCGTCCTCAAAGCAGCTCCAGAGCAAGAAAAGACCCTTTTAAGCACACTTCACAAACATTTCTTTGAAAAAAATTAGAATTATTGAAAACTAACTTAGAATGGCGCATCCAGCTGGGATCGAACCAACAACCTTCAGATTCGTAGTCTGACACTCTATCCAATTGAGCTATGGATGCACTTAAAAGAACTCTCACGAAGATATAGACGAAAAAAATTGCTCATGCAGCAAAAATGTATTTTCTAATATAGCTTATAAAAAATGGCAGATACCTTAGCCCAAGTTTACGATTGGATGGCTCCTGTTTATTACTGGGTGTTTGGGCTCTCTTTAGAGGGCGCTCGCAAAAAGGCCCTCAAAATGGCTGCCGTAAACAGCAACGATACAGTCCTTGAGATTGGGGTGGGCACGGGCCTCACATTTCGACACTTACCTGATGGCGTAACATTCACGGGAATTGACCTTTCCGAAAAAATGCTTGCACAAGCCCAGAAGCGCGCAAAAGAGCAAAATAAAGATTATACACTTTTAAAAATGGACGCGAGCAACCTTAGCTTTCCCGACGAAAGCTTTGATCTAGTAATCTCAGCACATTTTTTAAGCGCCACTTCCAATCCCGTTCTCGCTCTCTCTGAAATGAAACGTGTGACAAAAAAAACGGGACGAATCTTGCTCGTAAACAATTTTCAGCGAACCGAAACGATGCATTTTTTTGAACCTGTCGCTAAAAAAATGGGCTTTAGTTTAAGACTTAACCTCAATGAGCTTTGCCTCAAAACGGGACTCAAAGTACAACATAGAAAAAAAGTTAGTCGCCTACTTCCAATAGATGCAGTGACGCTTATTCACTAAGCTCATCTGAACTGTGGCTTTCTAGAGAAAGCCCTTCTTCTCGCTGAAGTTCATTTGTCATTTCACGCGGAAGTTTCTTTTGCGCTCGAACACCCAAATCTCGAAGCCGCTCAGTTTGCCTTAAAAGATTCCCTTTACCTGCACTTAACTTTTTAAGTGCTTCGTCGTAGTTGTTTTGTGCTGAAGAAATTGCTTTTCCCACCCCTAAAAGGTCTTCGCAAAAAGAAACAAACTTATCATAAAGCAATCCACCAAGACGTGCGATCTCAAGTGCGTTTTGGTTTTGAACTTCATTCTTCCAAATAGACTCAACTGTTTTAAGAGTTGGAAGCAAGGTGCTGGGGCCTACTAAAACAACTCGTCTCTTCCAGGCTCCCAAAAAGAGGGAATTATCTATTTCGTGTAAAGCAACAATAGCGGTATCGATGGGGAAAAACAAAAACACAAAATCGGGAGACTGAATTCCTGCTAGATTTTGGTAGTGCTTTTCACTTAAATCAACAATGTGTTGTTTAACGGCAGAAGTAAAAGCTCTTCCAGCGATTTCTTTTTCTTTATCGTTTTGCTGGATCCATTTTTCAAAAGCACCCAGACTTACCTTGCTATCAATAATTAAGTGACGGCCCTCGGGTAAATGAATAATCACATCAGGTTTTGCCTGATTTCCTGATTCGTTTTTAAGTCCCATATCGCGACCCTGCGAAGTGTACTCAATTCCTTCTCTTAAGCCAGACACTTCTAAAACTCGCTCTAGAACTATCTCTCCCCACAAGCCCTGAGTCTTAAAGTCTCCGCGAAGTGTTTTACTTAAGCTCTCGCTTGCAAAAGCCATCTTCTCAATTTCTTTTTTTAAATTAAACCGCTCTCTAGCTTCAATTTCGTAAACTTTTTCTACTTTATTTTCAAAATCTTGAATTTTTTCTTTAAGTGGCTTTACGATTTGCTCAAAACTTTTGCTTGAAGACTCTTGTAATGTTTGGCTCCCCTTTTTTAGAAACTCATTTGCAAAGTTTTCAAAAACCTCTGCTTGTAGCTTTTCTTTGAGCACCTGCTCATTGGTCGCTACAGAAATCTTTTGCTCAAGAAGAGCAATCTCATTTTCTTTAGTTAGTTTAAGGAGCTCTAATTTTTTTGAAGAAGATAAAACGCTTAGAAAATAAGCTACGCCAGCTCCTAAAATAAGCCCAAATAAGAATGGAACGAAAAATGCACTCATCGGACATATTCAAGTCCGCTTAAGCAAAAATCACAAGGAAGAATCACAATTGTTAAGTTTAGATTAAGAGATAAAGAATGACTTTTCTTCTTCAAATAAGGAGATAAAAAGCCGATAGGTGAGTATGACCGTTCGTGCCAAAGACCATCCATGGAGTGCTTTTTTGAGTCGAGATGATCGCGTGCTCCTTAAAGAACTTTCTTCCACTGGCTGGTCCTCTCACAAAACTCTTGAGCGTATTCCAGGTGTTGTATTTGCAGCTCTCAGAGCACTGCACTTCTCTAGATCTAATAGGTGGGGTGTGGCTATATCTGTAGAAAAAATGCGTCCACTTGCCATTCAGTTTTTAGAATGGATGCGAACGCGTGGAGAATGGGATCGAATTCATCAAAAATGGAGCAAAAAGAGTAGGGGCCCATGGTCACTACCTTTCCAAATCTTTCGCTCCTACTACAGATTTAGACGTTCTGAGTTTCCACGTGGCGTTCAGGGCGAAGTCAGCTATTCGGGACAAAAAAGCCTACTCAGTATGGAGGCTACTTTAGACAAAGCACTCGCAGGACCACTATTGGAAGCCTTCTCTTTTGTGACCTTTTCACTCCCTGAGCCACTTCAACTTCCCTACCAGCTTCACCTAGAAGGACTCTTGAATAATGAGATTTCTATCCTTTTAGGGAAGAGCAGCGATGAGATCGACGTGCTCATTCTCGACGCAAAACATCACCTGAGCAGTGGATATAGCAAACTTCGGGAGAGTGCATGAAAAAAGACACAAAAACACTTCATATGGACTTTGAAGATCACGAAATGGATGCGGTTCTCCACAAGTGGCTTACTCAAGGAATTTCACCTGCCGAGAAAGAAAGCTTTGAAAAAACCCTTCTTTATAACCGAAGGTTTCGTGAACATTTCTGCGAATGGATCAAGGCCATACGTGAACCCGCTTGGGCACTAAACCATAAAAAATCAAAGGACTCCTCTGAATGAACGAAAAAAGAAGAGACCTTTTACTTGATTGCATGAGTTACCTTTGGACTCTTTCTAAAAGAGCTGAGGACTACTGGCATCAAGTCGCTTCAATGGAACATGAAGAAGCCCTCTCTTACTTTAGCTCACTTATAAAACACCCGACACAACTTGGATCTCTTTTTGGCCAAATGAGCCGAGAAGAAAGCACAAAGATATACAACTCTCTTGTCGTCCTCACTCACCGACCCCCTTCATTACAGCCAAGTTTTTTTGAAACTTCTCTCTGGGCTGCCATTATAGATGTTAAATCAACAACAATGCGCAGGGAATTTTTCAGACTTAGTTTAGAGGTCGATATTCTTTCCAGAAGACTTGTGGGTGCATCGAGCGAGCTAAGTGAAGCTGAACTTACGAACTATCTCGAACTTACTAAAAAATACATTTCAATTTCAAGACACATTCATCCCGCATTTTCTCACTCAGACCGAAGCCTGCCTAACATCGAGAAAAAAGAATACGCCACGGGGTAGTTAACAAAAAATAAAAGCTATAGCTCCAATAGAGACATGGCCAGAGCACTTGCCCTATTCTCTAAACTCTCTGGTTCTATAAATTCTTCAGGAGAATGAATTTTTCCGCCTCTTGGTCCTAGGCCATCCAATATTTTTAAACCTTCGCGGTAAAAATAGCAGCAGTCAGAAGACCCTAATCCGTCGCCAAAGCTAACTTTTTTACCTTCTACTTTTGAAAAACTATTTGCTACTTCAAGAAGCTCTGCTCCAGGCATTCCCGAATCAAAAGCAGGACAGTCGTCCACGATTTCAACAGAAAAACGACCTGAGTGTTTTTTATCTGGAGACTTAAAGCTAAGCGAAGCAATTTCTCTGGAAAGCTCTTCATGAAACGCATGAATGTCCTCCGATAAATCAAAACGAGTATCAAGATTCATTTCAATTTTCTCAGAACTCATATTAAATTTAAAAGGATAGCCCTTAATGCCGTTTAAGCTGGCACTTATCTTAGGATGCTTTTCTTTTAAGTCTTCAATCAAATCAACAAGCAAAGCGACTCCCCGCATAGGATTTGCAGCTTCTTTTAAATCTCTTCCCGTGTGGACAGAGTTTCCAAAAACTTCAATTCTATAATAACGATTTCCTCGACGTTTCTTAATTAAGGCCCCGTCAGGGAGAGCGGGCTCCATTCCCAAAACAAAATCTAAGTTTAAAGAAAATTCTTTGATAAAAGTCTGGAACGCAGGAGAGCCTAGCTCTTCGCAAGACGAGCAGAAAAGATAAAGGGGGCGTTTTGTGTTTTTTAACTTTCCTTCATCGAACAATTTTTTTAACGCAGCATAAGCAATAACAAGTCCGCCTTTATTGTCTGCCACTCCACTTCCTAGAAGCATCCCACTTTCTTCATTGAACGAAGATTCTTTTAAAAGCTCTTTTGGATAAACCGTGTCGGCATGAGCTACCAAACAAACTCCAGGCTCTAATTTGGTATTTCTTGCAGAAGCAGGCCACTTCGCCAAAAGACCTGGAGCATAACCCTCTACCTCGGGATCGAGCCACCTTAGCTCCGCACCTAGGGCATGCAATAAAGCGTGTAGCTTCTTTTGAACCTGAAACACACCCTCCAAATCTTTTGTTTCAGAAGAGATTGAAACAAACTCAGCCAAAAGCTCTTTCATCTTAAAAAAGAATAGCAAAGCCTAGCGGGGTAGGCACGTATAAAGCTAAAGGGCTTGTCCCAAGGCTCTTTTATGAGTAACGCTAAGCCATGAAAATTCTGCTTACGGGTGCAAGCGGGTTTATCGGCACTAGACTTGCAGAAGCTCTTTCTCAGAAACACTACGTAAGCTGCCTGCTTCGCAGCACCCCAAAGAACGGCTTGGAAAAATTACCAATTAGAACGTATGTCGGGTCATTTGAAGACTCCGTCTTTTTACAAAAAACTCTCGTGAGTCACGACGCAATAATTCACTGTGCAGGGAGCGCTGGAACCTGGGGCAGTAAATCTTTTTATGAAAAATCTAACCTCGAGTTAACTAAGCGTCTATCTCAGGCTGCGCAAGAAGCAAAGATTAAAAAGTGGATTCAGATTTCAACGCCAAGTATTTACTTTGAATTCAAAAATCAAAAGAACATTTCCGAAGACTTTCTTCCAAAAACTTTGTCCTCTCACTATGCGGAATCAAAACTAGCCGCAGACCTTTACTTGCTTTCACAAAAAAACTTAAACACCACAATCCTTCGTCCGCGTTTTGTACTTGGTCGAGGCGATCAACAAATACTTCCTCGCATTCTTCGCTATATGAAAAAAGGCTATTACCCACTCATAGGTACTGGTCTTCAAAAAATTGATGTAACAAATATTACTAATCTTTGCCAGGCAGTAGAAAAAGCACTTTTAGTAAACTCTACTTTGAGTGGAGAGGTTTACAATGTTTCAAATGGCGAACCGATTACCCTCTTAGAGCTAATCGAAGAGATTAAGCTTCACTGCGGAGCCCCAGTAAAAACAATAAAAATTCCCAAAACCATCGCTTTATTTGCTGCAAAAGTATTTGAAGGCCTTCATGCGTTGGGCGTAGCACCTCAAAACTTCTGGCTACACCCTCTCGAAGTCGCTGTTATGACCCAAGACATGACCCTAAACGTTGATAAAATAAAACGGGACCTCGGATACGTCCCAGAAAAAAATTTTCGTTCCGCAATTGCAGAGTACTTTGAAATACAAAAAGCCCCCACACCTTAAAAAAGGGGTGGGGGCCTTCGTTAAGGCTTTAGCAATTACTAGTTGCCGTTTTTCTCAGACAAGCTTCTTCTTAAAAAAGCAGGGATTTCTAAATCTTCATTGTTGTTTGTATGAAGACCCAAGTCCTGTGCTATTTTTCTTGCCTGCTGCAAAATGTCCATTGACTTTGCATTACGCGAATCTGTTGTTGATTCATGTTTATGCTCAACAACGGGTGTAGTTTCTGTCGACTCTAATGCGTTTGCAGTTTCTTCTGCCGATAATTCTTCAAGCGCTGCTGCTTGATGACTTGTCTCCTCAAATCCTGCTGGATCAAAAGTAGCGCCAATGGGTTCTTCTTTTTCAGTTACAGCTGGTGTAACAACTGAAGCCTCTTCTTTAATGTCAAAGTGATGCTGACTTGCCTGAGAATAGTCTCTCGTAAAATACATCTCTGGGCCTGTTTCAGAAGTCTTCACTGTTGAAGAGGTAGCTGTCACGGTTGCACTAACAGTTGTAGCCGTTGTAGCAGCAACTGTAGGCTTAGAAACAGCTACTGTAGAATGAGTAGCTGAAACAACAGCAGGACTTGGAACACTCATAGATGCTTCTCGTTCTTTTTGATTAAAACCAGTAGCAACAACAGTTACCTTTACAGCGTCCCCAATTTTACTATTAAATACGCTACCAAAAATGACTTCTGCATCGCGATCAGCTTCCTCAGTAACAAGTGTTACAGCTTCGTTAATTTCATGAAGTGTGAGGTTTTCTGGGCCCGTGATGTTAATAATAATTCCAGTTGCTCCCCGAATTGAAATATCTTCAAGCAAAGGACTTGAAATTGCCAAGTGAGCTGCTGTAACTGCTCGATTTTCGCCTTCAGCAACACCTGTACCCATTAATGCAAGACCGCGATTCTGCATAACCGTTTTAACGTCTGCAAAGTCTAAGTTGATATGACCAGAAATATTAATTAAATCACTGATACCTTGAACGGCATTGAGAAGAACTTCGTCCGCTCGACCAAAGGCCTCAAGAACACTTGTCTTCTTATCAACAATCGAGAGCAATCTTTGATTTGGGATCTGGATCAAAGTATCAACACTTTCGTTTAAGTTCTGTAGACCCTTTTCAGCAACGCGCATTCTCTTGGGTGCTTCAAAAATAAACGGTTTTGTAACAACCGCAATTGTAAGGGCTCCAATATCTTTTGCAATTCTAGCAATTACAGGAGCAGCTCCAGTGCCGGTACCGCCTCCCATTCCGGCGGTGATAAAAACCATATCAGCTCCTTCAAGAGCTTTTCTGATTTCAGCCTGACTCTCTTCTGCTGCTTGTCTGCCAATTTCGGGATTTGCACCAGCACCTAAACCTTTTGTAAGGCCCATGCCAAGTTGAATTCTTTTTGTTGCGAGGCTTTTAGCAAGGGCCTGTCTATCTGTATTTCCACAAATAAACTCAACGCCTGAGAGGCCCGCCCGAACCATTGCATTTACAGCGTTGCAACCACCGCCACCAACTCCAACAACTTTAATTTGTGCACCAAGAACTTCAATTTCGCCGCTCATATCTTGAACTTCGATTTCAAATTCCTCGCTGGTCTCTTCTTTTACTTCAATCTCTTCGTCTATTGGCTCAAATCCCATAATCCCCCCCTAAACAAGCTCTTGAAACCATGATTTTAGCTGTTTACCCGCTTTAATCATTGGTTCCATAACTGCACTCTTACGTTTACTTCTTCCCATTTTTCTTTGGGCGTAGGTCCACTCGACCAACCCTAAGACTGAAGAAAAAGAGGGATGTAAATAATCCGCACTTAGTCCTTCTACCTTAGACGGCTGAGCTCTCTTCACTGGTAAATCAAAAACGCGCTCAGCGAGTTCGATGGCGCCAGGAAGCAAAGTGGTTCCACCCGTGAAAACAATTCCAGCTCCTAGTTTATCAAGATACCCGCTATGAAGAATTTCTTTCTTTAAAAATCCAAGTATTTCTTCTAATCGCGGCTCTAATATTTCACCTAAAATCTTTTGTTGAATGATTCGAGGCGAGCCTCCGCCCACTGGGTTAATCTCAAGAGATGACCCTTCGTCTATAAACTGCTTAATTCCGCAGCCTCTCTCTAACTTTAACTTTTCAGCTTCACTCTGTGGAGTTCTTAATCCAATAGCCAAGTCGTGTGTAAGGTGAATTCCTCCGAGAGCAATTCCACCTGTATGAACCAAAGACCCTGCTGAAAAAATTGCAAAATCGCTTGTTCCACCACCGATATCAACAACAGCAACTCCCAATTCTTTTTCATCTTGAGTCAGCAACAACTCCGAAGTTGCTAAGCTTTGCAAAACAATTTCAGAAGCATGAACTCCTGCTCGATGACAACAACGAACCAAGTTTTGAATCGCACTTCTAGAAGCGGTAACAATATGAACCTTTGCTTCTAAGCGTGTCCCCACCATTCCAAGCGGATCACGAATTTCGTCTTGGCTGTCAATTCGATATTCTTGTGGAATCACATGTAAAGGCATCCGATCATTCGGTATTGCCAAAGCACTTGCTGTATCGATAACTCTTTTCACATCAGCGGCATTAACCTCACGACCCTTAATACCCGCAACACCTGAAGAATTAATTCCTTGAATGTGTGGGCCCGCAATACCTATAACAGCCGAAGTAATTTTTACACCGCTGCTAATCTCTGCTTCATCTATTGCCTCAGAAAGCGCCGTTACAGTTTCTTCTATGTTAGAAACAAAACCTTTTTTAAGACCCGAGGTGCGAGAAATCCCCACGCCCAAAACCTTATAACCTTCACCCTCTTCTCCGTCAGAAGATTGAGATGCTACCACTGTCGTGATTTTGGTAGATCCAAAATCTAGAGCAACGACTATATCGTCATTTTTCATACGGCCCCCCCATCCGTGCACCGCACTAATTACCTGTTATCTTTTATTTTTCAATGACTTTCACTTGAGTGCAATCGTTGACAGTGTCTAAAGACTGACGACTGCCCGATTATTGTATGTTGCGTCAATTCTCTGGGCTTGGAGATTCTTTGACTTAAGGAACTCAAGTACCTCTCTAGCCTTTCTCCAATTCTCTGAAAAATTCTCTCTGCCCATGATTATTTTTGTGCCTTTTTCATAGAGAAGAATAAGTCCAAGCTCCTTATCCCATGTCAATCCATTGACTCCACGAGGACTATCAGCAGCCAGCCACTCTAAACTCTCATTATAATTTTTTCTTAGACTCGGAATTGGCCAATAAAGAGGAAGTGCGGCTAATTTTTTTCTGAACGTCACGCCTTTTCCATCAATGATCCACATTTCACCATCAATAAACGTTTGTGCAATTGCCTTTCGCTCCTCAACTTGAACTCTTAAAGTTGACGGCCAATGCCGCTGTATTGAGACGGACTCGATACTGCGCGACTTAGCTCTAAGCTTAGCTGAAACATTGCCCGCTTCCATTTCCCACATGTTCACCCCCTGAAGAGATGAGAGCTCCTTTTCTACAAGCTTTTTAATTTCGATAGAGCCAGCGTCCACTTTAATTTTTTCTATATTAAAAAAAGAGCTGCGAATAAAAAATCCCAACGTAGAAGCCAAAACAAAAACAACTATAAAAACCCGCGTGCTCTTTTTTAGTTTCATTGTGTCTGTCGCTCATATGATTTAAGAACCAACATTTCAATAAAGCTCTCAAAATCTATGCCTTTTGCTTTTGCCGATTTTGGAACTAACGATGTCGCAGTCATTCCTGGTAATGTGTTTGCCTCTAAAACAACAAAGTCGCCCGAATCCTTAAGAATAAAATCCACTCGCACATAATCCTGGCACTTTAAAACCTTAGAAACTTCTTCACTACAGGACTGAACCTTCTGAGTAATCTCTTTTTCAATGGGCGCAGGGCACAAGTATTCCGTTTCACCTGCTGTGTATTTACTTTGATAGTCATAGAACTTCGAATTCGGTCGAATCTCTATAACAGGAAAGGCCTGGGAAAAAACTACTGGCACCGTAAGTTCACGTCCCTCTATCCAGTCTTCAACTATAAGTTCTGAATCAAATTGAAAAGCCTTAGCGCATAGGTCTTCAAAGGCTTCTTTTTTTTCTGCTTCAACGTAATCTGCAGGATTGTACCTATACACGCCTAGAGTACTTCCCTGAGAGGCGGCTTTGATAAAATATTTTTTCTCTAAAAACCTAGGCTCTGCCTTTACTAAGTCTTGCACTGAAAAAGTGTTTCGCTGCAATTCAAGAAAAGAAGCAACGGGTATTTTATGATGCTTTAATATTTTCTGCGTTGTTAGTTTGTTAAAACAAAGGGCACTCGAAAGCACTCCACTTCCCACATAAGGAACCTTAATGGTCTCTAAAAAACCCTGAATAACGCCATCTTCTCCAAAAGTTCCATGGAGTCCTAAAAAAACAATATCTGGTTTTGTTTGCGCAAAAAAAGAAGGGATCTGATCTCTCGACTTAAAGGGTAGGGCCGTAACTTCAAAGCCCTTCGCCTTTAAAGCGGCGACGATATTTGCCCCCGTCTTAACACTCACGTCGTGCTCGGCAGACTCGCCCCCATAAAGAACCCAGACTTTTTTTGGTTTCATAGAATTAAGTTTACACTGAAGTCCCTTGCCACATAAATACCCTAGCTAAGACTTTGCTACATTCTAGACTTAAGCTAAGTTTTCTCTATGTCCGAGCAAAAGCGCCTGAACCTGAACCTCAAGAACCTTTTACTTACAGGAATTGTGGGATGGATCACTTCTCTGTATACCCTCTGGCACCGAACAAAGGTCCTTGCAGGGCTCGATATTGGCCAGTCTTTCTGCAACCTTAGCGAAAGCATTAATTGCGATAATGTAGCTCTTTCAAGCTATTCAAAAATCTTAGGAATTTCAGTTCCTACATACGGCCTCATCTTTTTTACTATCGTCAGCCTCTTGGCATTTCGCGCCCTTCGACAAGCGCGTCATTCAGGCGTGGGTGAATTGACTCATAAGTTACTCTTACTCACAGCATGGGTTGGCATACTAACAAGCCTTGGTCTTGGCCTTATAAGCCTTACTCAAATCGGCTCCCTTTGTTTAGTTTGTGTTCTTGTTTATGCTCTATGTGCTTCTCTTTTTTATTTTGTTTGGAAAATAAAACAGCTACACGCTTTTGCTCCCTTTTTTAAAGACACATTGAGCTCGGGTTACTTGTTTGTTGTTGCTGCATTTATTGTTGCGCAATTTGCCCTTCAACCATTAAGTGATTTTGCCGCGAGCTCAAGTGTTTCAAGTGAGGAAAAGCTACCTCAAGAATTCCTTGACCAAGTCATGCGTGATTTTTCAACTCAAAGCAGCTATGAGATTCCGAAACAAATGAGCCCCTCCTTTGGACCTGACGACGCCCCCGTAAAGATTGTTGAATTTAGCGACTTCAAATGCCCACACTGTGCTCAAAACCATAAAAACATGCCCCCAGCCCTCTATCCTTTTAAAGAAAAAATACAGGTTATCTACAAAAACTTTCCTCTGGATACTGCCTGTAACTCGGGTGGATCGCATCGAAACGCTTGCTTAGCTGCTAGAGCCGCTAGGTGTGTATCCAAAAAAATGGGCTATAAATCATTTACGGAAATGCAGGAATACCTTTTTGCAAATTTTGAATCATTCGACAAAGAAAGTATCGAAGCAGAAGCAACTTCTCTTGGTTTAAGCAAAAGCGATTATGCCGATTGCGTAGAAAGCTCTGAGGTGCACCAAGAAATTAAAGAAGAAATTGACCTTGGAAAAAGCCTTGGCATTGAAGGAACTCCGTCTCTCTTTATTAACGGAAAATTTCTACGCTCTGGAACCAACCCCGCAGTTCTCAAGGAAATCATTCGCGAAGAACTCAAAAAATAACCTAATATCGGGAAGATGCGTGTACTAGTAGGGCTGTTTGACAAGGCCTAATGCGTCGCGTAAAACGCAGTTGTGTCGAAGCTATTCTCATACAAAACCGCAGTCATGCTTGGCTCCCTCCTAACCCTTAGCGCATGCAAACTTGATAGTGAAAGAGTTAGCCAAGAGAGTCGCCTTTTTTTGCAAAAAGAGGCCTCGCTTTTTACTGAACTCTCCGCTCTTAACGAGCAACAAAAGAACGAAGCTTCCTCGGATGCAGAAGACCTCAAATCAAGCGCTCTCTCTTCACAAAAAATTGAAGAATATCTTTCTTTTATGTCTCTCCTGGAAAAAGCTTTATTAACTCCCTTTAAACGAGTCACCCTTAAAGAAATCAAGGAAGCACTCTACAAAGAAGATAAAGAAGTCCTAAAAAAGCTTCGCTCCCAGTGGCCAGAGCTTCACCATAAACTCATCACAAGTTTTATTCGTCGCAATGCTGAATTCAACTTAGAGATACCGAGTTGGGATTATAAAAATCTTCATATACGTTACCCAAAAGACAAAATTGAGATTTCTCTTCCCAAAAATCAACTCGAAATCTTACTCGGTTTCTTTTTTCTGCCTGAAAAAATTCCTTCCGTAGACTTTTCTTTTTCCATAAACATTCATGAAAACACTCGTTTTCTAGATACCCGCCCCGATTGCCTCAGCCTTTTACCCGAACTAGACGACGAAAATTGCCAAGAAGACGCCCGCGCACTATGTGGCCACCAGATGGACCTCAAAAAAGTTTCTCTCGTTATTGATGAATTCAAAAGGGCATCGTGTCGTGAAGAAAAATCAAGCTACTTTATCAGCCGAGAAGATACACTCTCCATTACTTATAAAAAGGGAAGAAGCCTGGACTCCTTTCGCTTACGAGAAGCGCTTATTGCTGCCATAGCGACTGAGCCCGTACTCAAACCTTAAGAGCGGGGCGTCAGCACTCGCTGCGCCATATGCAACAATGTTTCTTGTCAGCAGTATATTTTCTCATCAAGATAAGAGTGTTTTTGGAGGGAAGATGAAAAATTTTATTCGTGCTCTTTTACTACTATCCATGCCAACTCTTTTAATGGCCGAAACACTACACTTTACCTGTAAGCCTAAACGAGAAAGAGAAGAGCCTTATCGCACCTTCAACATAACAATTTTTGATGCTGAAACGAGAGACGCTAAAAGCGAAGTTTCATTTGCTAACTACAATGAAGCCGCAAGCACAGTCCCTTATAGCGCAGGAATCTTGAACGGATTTGAACTTAGCGAAACCTACTCGACTTATCTCAGCTCTCGCTACAGACAAATTACAATTGAAAGTGGCATCCTTGGCTTTACTTGGCAAAGAGATACCCTCCAACTCAACAAACGACACGGTACAGAATACAGCGGTTTTTTTAGTTTTCCCGAAGGATCAGAACAGTTAGAGCTTGGCTGGAGTGCCGCTCTCACACAACGCTGTATCCGAACTCAATAATTTTTATGCCCGTTGAAATTCTAAAACAGGGCACAGACAACTGGGCCCATATTCTTTATAAAAAAAATGGCGCTGCTCTTGCCATAGACCCTCTAGATGAAAGTGTTTACTTAAAATTCCTAGAAGAAAAAAACCTACGCTTGGCTGGAATTCTTTGCACACACTACCATCCCGACCACATTGAGGGAGTAGAGGGAATACTCAAAAAATACTCCGTCCCAGTGATCGGCCCCAATACCTTTGAAGCCCCTTCTTTTGTTACACAAAAAGTCTTAGACGGTCCTGTTACGATAGACGAGTTTCAAATAGAAAGTTTCTTTCTACCCGGACACTCTAAAAGCCATTGCCTATACCAGGAGAAAACAAAGAACTTACTTTTTGTCGGCGATATCTTGTTTCATCTTGGGTGTGGAAGGGTCTTTGATTGCACTCCCGATATACTTTTTGAATCCCTGCAAGAACTAAAAGAATTTCCCATCTCAAGTGAGATTTTTGTTGGTCATGATTATCGTCAAGCAAACCTTCGCTTTTGTAATGAGATAAAACCCAAGTTTTATGCCTCTCTAAATTTAGGAGACCTAGACAAAAGCACCTCTCTTGAAATGGAGCTTTGGTGGAATCCTTTTTTAAAAACCAATTCTTTTGACGAGTGGTGGGAACTTCGTCAAAAGCGAAATACTTTCAAATAAAATTCTTACTAACGTATCAATTATTTCAAATTGGATTTTTTAAGAGGCGTCATTAAAAATACTTATATGAGCCAATCCAAAATATTAGCCCCCTTTTTTCTTACTTTTTCTGGCTTAGCCCTTGAAGAAGAAGGAATTGTACTTGGAGATAGCGCAGAGAAGCTATGGCGCGAACTCCCTCCCCATAGCGAATGGCAAGAAGAAGAATCTTTTTGGCGTGAGGACGGGGAATGGGTTTGCAAAAAATATTTTGACGACACCTTTCACGACTACTTCTTTGAGGCCTATAAAAAATAAGGACAAGCTACTCTCCATAGGTTAATTTTAATGTGTGTATTTGGTCTTAGACCTAAACTCTTATTTTGCATCTGTCGAACAACAACTCAACCCCAAGCTTAGAGGAAAGCCGGTTGCCGTTGTACCCTCGCTCGCCGACACGACCTCGTGTATTGCTGCAAGTTATGAAGCTAAAGCTTTTGGAATTAAAACAGGGACAATGGTCCGCGAGGCGAAATCCCTGTGCCCTGAACTTATTTTAGTTGTAGGCGATCACAAAAACTATATTGAGTATCATCATAAAATACTTACTGCCATTGATCTCTGTGTTCCTATCGAGGAAGTCATGTCCATAGACGAAGTGGCCTGTAAACTCATTGGTCGCGAAACCTTAGAAGAAAACTCAAGAAAAATTGCTCTGCTTCTTAAGAGCACAATCTCAGAACGGGTGGGGGCCTACTTGAAATCCTCCATCGGAATTGCGCCTAATAAGTTTTTAGCAAAAATTGCATCTAACATGCAAAAACCAGATGGACTCACTTTTATTCGACAAGAAGAACTTCCCACTAAGCTGTACTCCCTTAAACTGAGAGATTTTCCTGGCATTGGCGCTGCAATGGAAGATCGCCTTGTGAGAGCAGGAATCTACACAAGCCAGCAACTCTGTGCCGCTGACTCTACAAAACTAAAAAAAGTTTGGGGCGGAATCATGGGAGAGTTTTTCTACAAGGCTCTTCGCGGAGAAAATGTATCTCGCAGAGAAACAGAGCGAAAATCATTTAGTCACTCTCATGTGCTTCCTCCAGAGCTAAGATCAAGCGAAGGCGCCTATGCGGTTGCTCAAAGGCTTCTACACAAAGCAAGTGTTCGTCTTAGAAAACTCAATTACTGGTGCCGTTATCTCTACGTCTCTGTTCGTTATGTTGATGGATCAAAATGGTTCAACGAAACAAAAATGATTGAATGCCAAGACGATCTTAGTCTCATTGCCGCCCTTCAATCACTTTGGGTGCCCCCTCATCATAAAATACCTATGAAAATTTCTCTTTGGATGTCCGATCTCGTTCCAGATAAACAACATACCGAAAGTTTTTTTGAAGACAAAAAATCACTCACACTTTCCAAGACTCTCGACTCAATTCAGCAACGCTTTGGCAAAGAAGCCATTTATTTTGCAGGTACTCAAAAAGCAAGAAGAGCAGCTCCCTTGCGAATTTCTTTTACCAATATTCCAGACATAGACCTCGAAAATGACTAACGTGACAAGCGCTTTGAAAGAACTTAAACATAGGCTATGACACCTTTTTATAAACTAAGAGTTGCCAGGCCCTCAAAAGACTTACAAAAAACTTTAGCCTTCTACAGCAATGCCCTTGGCCTGGATCAAATCAGTCACTTTGAACACCACGATGCCTTTAGTGGTATTATGCTTGGAAAAAAAGACTGGCCCTATCATTTTGAATTCACCAAACACGCAACTCACGCAATTCTACCCACACCGACGCAAGAAGACCTCATTGTTTTTTATGTCCCCGAAAAAGAAGAGTGGGAACAGCTTACCCAAAAAATTGAGCGTCTCGGCCACAGGCCCGTGACCTCTCTTAATCCCTACTGGGATTTAAATGGAAAAACATACGAGGACCCTGATGGGTATCGAGTTGTCATACAAAATGCGCAATGGGGATAAAGCTAAGTTCTTTTAGCTCTAAAAAAGTTCTGGAGAGTGCTACGGCACTCTTCTTCCATAATATTTTCGACAAGACTGATTTCGTGATTTAACCACGCATCTTGATGAATATTATAACGAGAACCCATCGCTCCAGCCCTCGGATCGCGACATCCATACACAACACGATCAAGTCGAGAGAGTGAAAGTGCACCGGCGCACATCACACAAGGCTCAAGAGTAACGATAAGAGTATAACCCTTAAGCCTCCACGAAGCCTCTTTTTGAGATGCCGCCTTAAGAGCAAGAACCTCTGCATGTGCAGTGGGGTCTTTTAAAAACTCTCTTTGATTAAAAGCTTCAGATACAATTTTTCCGTCTACATTTAAAAGAAGTGCCCCCACAGGGACATCTCCTTGGCTCTCGGCTTCCCGAGCAAGCTCCAAAGCACGCTTCATATACGGAAGCCAATCTCTTTCGGGGCTCCACTTTGGCTTCATGGTTTATTTAATAACCTTCAAGCCGCCCATATAGGGAAGAAGTACCTCGGGAACGAGAACACTCCCGTCTTTTTGTTGATAGTTTTCTAAGACTGCGACGAGAGTTCTTCCCACTGCCAAACCAGAACCATTGAGAGTATGAACAAGGCGAGTCCCTTTATCTTTTCCTTTAAAACGAATCTTACTTCTTCGCGCTTGATAATCACTGCAATCAGAGCAGGAGGAAATTTCCCTATAACAGCCTCTCTCGTCTGCTTCGTGAACAGAACCCGGCAACCAAACTTCTATATCATATGTTTTTTGAGCATTGTTTCCCATATCGCCAGTACATAAAAGCATTACTCGATAAGGTATTTTTAGGGCTTGTAAAATAGACTCCGCATCTTGAGTCATTGCTTCAAGCTCGTTCAAGCTATCTTCGGGCTTTGTAAATTTTACCATTTCAACTTTGTGAAACTGATGCTGCCTGATAAGTCCCTTCGTGTCTTTTCCATAGCTACCCGCCTCGCTTCTAAAACACGGAGAAAAGGCTACAAACTTTTTGGGTAAGATGTCTTCAGATAGAATCTCATCTGCAAAAAAACTTGTGATGGGAACTTCAGAAGTTGGAATAAGATACTTGTCTTCGTTCTCAAGTTTAAAAACATCTTCTTTAAATTTTGGAAACTGTCCAATTCCATAGAAAGTTTGTGATGTAACAATATAGGGTGGAACAATTTCTTCGTATCCTTTAGCTCGATGGGTATCGAGCATAAAGTTAGCCAAGGCTCGCTCAAGCTGAGCAAGACCAGAACGTAAAAAAGCAAATCGCGCACCACTCACTTTAACAGCGCGACCAAAATCTAAGAGTCCCAACTTTTCGCCAATTTCATCATGCGCCTTTGGTTGAAAATCAAAATTTCGCTTTTCTCCCCAATCTCGAACTATTTTGTTATCTGCTGCACTCGTGCCCACAGGAACACTCTCATGAGGCCAGTTAGCGATGTAATCGAGAACATTTCTAAACTCATCATCGAGTTTTTCAAATTCTTTGTTATAAGTGGCCATCTCATCGCCGATTTCCTTAGCTTTAATTTTAAGCGCCTCGGCCTCTGATTTTTTTCCTTCACGCATAAGAAGCCCGACTTGCTCAGAGGTCTTATTTCTATGCTCCTGAGCTGTGTTTAGTTGCTTCTGCCATTTAGCGCGCTCTTCTGATATCTTTTGAATTTGCGAGAGCGCTTTGTCTGAATCTGCGGGCGCATATCCCCTTGATTTTAATGCGTTTTTAAAGGCCTCGGGCTCAGCAATAACTCGTTTCCAATCAATCATGACCCCGCTAGCTTAGCGTATTTCCCAAAAGGTACCTAGTTACTTTTTAGTAAGCAAAGGGGGGTTGAGATAATTTTTGCTTTAGGGCGGCTGCTTCAGGAGCCTGGGGAAGTAATACAAGGTACTTTTCATAGTTAGCTTTTGCCAAGGGGTACTGACCATCAGCTTCAAATATTGATCCCAAAATACGATAGGGCTCAGCTTCTGTTGGGCCCTGTCTAGCGGCCAACTCAGCATTCAATCTTGCATTCTTTTTATCACCCATAGCAAAGTATGCCTGAGCCAAACGAGTTAACACTCGCGAGTCGCTTCTAAAATTTTCACTAAAATGAGCAAAGAGATCGGGGACACCCGATGGACGATTGCTCTCAAGCATAAACTCCGCTGCTTCCAAAAAAGTATCTAGAACTGCGGGCCTTAAGTCAATTTCCTTAAAATACATCTTTTGAGCTTCGTTGTAATTTCCTGCTTTTCGATAGGCTCTAGCGGCTTTCAAAAATAGCTCAGGCAACTCGAGGTCTTGCGCACCGGCTGCAACATAATTCTGCGCAGCTTCTTTATATCTGCGATCCTTAAAAAACAAATCTGCAATATGAATGGCTGCTTTAACATTTTTAGAATCTATTCTCCTAGCTTCATTGTATAAAGCGAGAGCTTCGTTTAACTCCCCTCTAGCTTCATAGACTTCGCCTAGCAAAATTTTTAAACTTGCACTCTCAGGGTGTTCTCTCACATTTTTCTCAGAAATTTTTACAGCCTCTTGGCTCCTGCCAGCGTCCATCAGAGCGCGAATGTACTCTTCTCTAGAAATAGAATTATAGGGGAACTGACTTACAAACTGTGAAAAATCTCTAAGGGCATCATCAACTCCTAGCTGAGCAAGGACTCTACAGCGATAATTCATTGTTTGACTTCGCAAACGCAAAGGGCCGGTACTATTTAACATTGAAAACTTTGAATACTTTACACAGTCAGTGTATTTTTCATTTTCGAGTGCCGCACGAGAAAGAAAGAAGTAAGAAATTGCATCTTGCTGATTTGTTTCTAAGTATTTTTTAAGAATCTCACTCCCTCCCTCATAGTCTCGAGCCAAAATATACAGAATTCCTTCCGCTCTTAAATAGTCATTTCCATTTGCACTTCCAAAAGAGTTTTGTAAAAGGTCCTGAGCTCTTTCAAATCTAAAGCGTTCTGCCTCTAACCAAAGCCGAAGTGTCTTTACATTTGAATCAAAAGGAAAAGTCTTCTCGATCATCCTTAAACGACGATCAGCAAGGCTCCAGTTTTTATCTAGAAGTGGAGAGATAAGCACGGCAACCAAGTTTTCCTTAGCATCAGGAGAAGCTTCAGAAAGAACTTCAAAAGAGGCTAACTCTATGGGATTCATTTCGTTCTCTTGAAAAGCTTTTCTATAATTCGCGAGCAATGACGCGTACCCAAAGAGTGGATCATCGATATCTACAGATACCTCATTCTTATCGTAAGCACCTACCTCAATAAGGTCTGCGCTTGTGCTAAGTCTTGAGGCATCTTTAGAGCCCGTTTTCTCTAAGAATTGTGCATAAACTCGCCAGTACATTGCCTGTAATGATCTTGGCCAAAGCGATAGCTGACAGAGTCCTGTAAAAAAATAGCGATTAGGTACCGCAGGCCCACCTTGATATTTTTCTGCATAATACCTAGAAATCAAAAACCAGCTGAGCAATGAGTGAGAGTCTTGTGCAAGAGCATTCTCTGCAGCGGTTAAAAAGCCAGATCCAAAATCATTTTTAGTAACCTTTTGTCGTAGCTCCTCTTCAAATTGATATTTTAAGGAAAGCTCACTCAATTCATCATATGAAAGAGGCGCGCTAGAAGCGTCCGCTCCTCCTAAGGTTGCCCAGTAACTGAGTTCTCGTATGTAAATTTCTGCGACGAGGCTTGGTTCCTTGATCGTCTTAAGAACATCAAAAGCCTTGCCCACCTCTCCATCTATCAAATAATCCAATGAGGTAAAAAGGCTTTTGAGTTCAGAGTTCAATAGCCCTTGCGATTCTAATTGAAAAAGAATTGTATCAGATACGTCTCTAAACTCTTTTCCTTTTTTAAGATCAGCAGCAGAAACAACATCGCCCAACAGGCGGTAGGTCCAGCTTTTGTAGATCCATGTACTCGCATTATCACGCAGGTTTAGATTACGAGAAAACTCTTCTTCTTTGAGCATTAAATCATGTAAGTTAATAGGCAAAACCTTAATTGTACTTATGTCGTTATTAAGTTTTTTAGGTGGCAACTCGAGCCCGTTTAAAAGACGTAATCTCAATAGCAGGGGTCTAAAGTACCCCTTTTGGAATTTAAACTCGAAGCTTACATTTGCAAGATTAACATTCGAGCCTTTCTCGTCTGGTAAAAAATATATTCCGAGTAAAGCTATCGCACCTAGAAGTAAGAAAACGGGGGCGCCTTTGAAGTTTTTTTTATTCTTCTTTTTATCTACTAGCTGCTCAAAACCCGTAATTTCTTTAACCGGCTCGCCTGAACTTGGAGAGGGGCTTTTCGTTTCGATCTTTGGTGAAAGTGACGCCTTTTTTTCATGTCCTTTGATCTGAGAAGCTTCCTTGATTTTTTTTTGCTCTGCTACGGCTAAGAGCTCTTCTGTTTGCGACTCACTCAAAGGAGCGCTTTTTGTTGTCCTAATCTCAGTAGGAGTCGTCATCTGAGACTTTTGTGCCGTGCCCAAACGCTCCGTTTTATCTACTTCCCTGTTCTTTTCTTCTTCAAACGAACTCGTCCAAACGCCTTTTGTAGAAGCCCCTGATTGAGTTTCTGCTTTAATCCCAAAAAGAACCTCTTGTATAAGATCAAAAAACTGTGTGTCTGCCGCTATAGGCTTCCACTTGCCTTCACTCTCTAGAAAAATCTCTTCTTCGCCATCAACTTTTCTGTTTCTGATATGTTCAATAACTTCGCTTCTTTGAAAGGGGCCCTTAATAAGACCGCTGCGATCGCGAATACGAATACGTTCAAGAAATCGAGTCTTCATATGAAATACGCTACCCCTACAGGATAACAGCAAAATCAAACATTTGTGTTAAGGAAGCTGACGTAATCCCTAATGCGTTACAGCTTTTTTACTCTCAGAAAAAAAGAATTTACCTGCGATGCGAATATAATAAGCAACTCCCATGAGCGTCGCTACAAGTGCTATAGTAACGAGACCCTTATGGCCTGCTTGCCATAAATCAGAGTACGCCCAATATTTAGCTATAAAACCTGGGAACGGGGGGATGCCTGCCATTGAAATCATACACGCGGCAAGAACAAGAGTTGCCGTTGAGGACTTTTGTCCATCAAGAGCAGAGAATGAGTCTATGTTTAAATCCTCATTTTCATCGACGCCCCTTGATTTCATAAGTGAAGCAAAACTACTGAGAACAATAACAATCGTTACTCCATAAACACATAAAAAGAAAAATCCTGAAGAAAGACTACTTTGTCCTGAAACCATAAGTGGAAGAAGTATCCCCGCATTTACTGTTCCGGAGTACGCCATCATTCTTCTAAATGAACGTTGGGTATATGCTAAAAAACTTCCCACTAAAGCACTCGCCCCTGCCGCTAAAACTGCAACCTGCAAAACATCTGCACGCGCTGAAAAGCCGCTTTCCTTAAATGCAATTGCTCCTGCACAAAACACACTCAACTTTGTTGCTGATGCCAGAAAAGCAGCAACGCCCGTTGGTGCCCCTTGATAAACATCAGGCGCCCAAAAATGAAAAGGAACGGCCGTTAACTTAAACAAAATGCCTGCAAGTATAAGTAATATTCCAAAACTACTTAACGTCGTATTGCTCAAGTTAGAAGACAAGCCAACGTAATCTATGGATCCACTTGCTAAATACAAAAGAGCAACGCCCATAAGTAGAAGAGCCGAGGCAAAGGCTCCAGACAAAAGATACTTTAAAGATGATTCCAGGCTTCTTTCTCGATGGTAATCATATGCGACAAGCACGTAAGCGGGAATGGAAAAGGTTTCTAAGAACACAAAAAAGCTCACCCAATCCTTACTTATAGGCAAAAGACAAAGTCCAAGTGCGCTCAAAAAACTAAGCGCTAGCCATTCGGGCTTTGCAAAATAGCGATCTGCCATATCGAAAACAGAAAAGCTTAAAACTCCAAATAGACAAACCATAGCTCCAACACTACGACTCAGTGGAGAACTCTCAACACCAAGAAAACCCACTTTGCCGTTGAGCAAAATCAGTGTCCAAAAAAATGCTGCTAGACCAAAACCCACAAGACCCATGAGTTTAAAAAAACGTGGTTCTAACTTTAATCCCGCGCCCAAAACAGCCAATCCAAAAGAAAGTGCTAAGATCAAAAAAGGCATAAGTTCTAAAAATTGAAAAAAATTAAGTGATAAAAGTTGGCCCTGAAAAAACATTTCTTACCTCACCGGTATGGACCCTTGGGTCCAGTTTAATAAAATCTGCGGAAGTAGGCCTAAAACAACAAGCCCTACGAGATAAGGAAGCAAAGCAAGTACTTCATTCCATTTTAATTTAAGAGGGTGGCTCTCTACCAGAGGAGAGACCTTTCCAAAAACAAGCCCCTTAACTAACGGAAGGGTATAAAGTGCGCCTAAAAGAACTCCCATGAGCGGAATCAAAACCCATAGGCCTCTTTGATAAAAAGTACCTGATAGAATTAAAAACTCCCCAATAAAGCCGGGAAGCCCAGGAAGTCCAACACTTGCCATAGCTGCAAAAACAAAAGTGAAAGCTAAGAAACGATTCGAAGTTGCGAGCCCGCCGTAATCTGCAAGCTTTCTAGAGTGCGTACGGTCGTAAATCATCCCAAAGCACAAGAAGAGAAGTCCCGTGCTTAAGCCATGTGCAAAGTTTTGAAAGAAAGCACCCGACTGAGCAGCTGCACTTGTAGAGGTAATACCAATTACAATAAAGCCCAAGTGAGCAACTGAAGAATAAGCAATCATTCGCTTAATGTCCGTCTGTCTAAGGGCACCGTAACTTCCTAAAATAATTCCAACGAGGCCTGCGACAAAAAGAATGTCACTTGTGCTCCAATACATTTCTGGAAACAACTGTAAACACCAACGAAGCATTCCATACACGCCCAGTTTCAAAAGAACTCCTGCCAACATGACAGATATAGCTGTGGGTGCTTCCGTGTGAGCATCGGGCAGCCAGGTATGAAGGGGCCATACGGGAACTTTCACCAAAAAAGCAACCAAAAAGGCCCAAATGATCCATGGATGTTGGGAGATCAATCCAGATTGTGCTCGAATTTGCGTCCACTCTAAAGAAGCCACCTCTGGCATAGAGCTGATAAAAAAGATAGCTGCTAACAGTGCAAGAGATCCCGCAAGAGTCATAGCAAAAAACTTTAACGCTGCATAAACTCTATTCTCTGATCCCCATATGCCAATCAAAAAGAATAAGGGGATAAGCATAAACTCCCAAAAAACGTAAAACAGAAAAGCGTCTGCAGCTAACAAAGAACCGACAGTTCCAAAGTTTAAGAGATGAAAAAACACCAAAAAAGAAACAGATATTTTTTCGTGTCCAATAAAATAAAGACTTAACGAAAAACTTAAAAACAAGGTCAAAGCAACCAATGAAACGTTTAAAGTATCCGCGCCCAAAGCGATGAGACTTTTAAAGACAGGTAAGGTTGCATATGACTCAAAAAGACCAAAAGGAGCCCCTTGAAGCGGAGTAACTTTTACAAGAGCCAATAAAAAAAGAATCCATGGCAAGTGCAGTAATAAATTCGTCCACTGTGCCCAGCTCTTCTTCGACTTAGGAAACAAACTCAAAACAAACGCAACAATGAGCGGCCAAAGTAATACTTTTAACATAATTGAAGAAGTCCCCATATTAACAAGAGCCCAAAGACCATAAAGAGTGCATAACTTTGTACTGAGCCTGTTTGAAAGACAGAAAGAAGCTGCCCAGAAATTCTATAGAGTCCGAAGCTCCCGTGTAAGCCTCCGTTGATCCCTTTTTCGTCTACGCACGTACTCAAAGCAACGCCCAATCTTCTAAACGGTTGAACGATAAAGCGCGAATACACTTCATCAACATAAAACTTATTGAAAGACAACTTCCAAGCGGTGTTCTCGTTTGTGGCAACGGGGCCAGCAGAATATTTTTTAATTGCAAAAAACGCGGCTGCCAATGAGCCCACAGTTGCTATACTCATAAGCATCCACTCTGTTGCTACGCTCAAATGCCCTTCAACTAGTTCAAAGCTCCAAGAACCCTCAACCCACGTTGAAAAATTTTGCACGTGCCACCAAATATGCGGAACCTCTAAAAAGCCAACAAGTAGAGAAAGTGCGCTTAATACCATAAGGGGCACTAAGATCATAGGCGCACTTTCATGTGCATGCTCCGCATGCTCTGTTCTGGGGTTGCCCAAGAAAGTAAGGGCATATGACCTAAACATATAAAATGAGGTCAACAACGCTGCGATCAGAAGCATAGAGTAGCCAAGCAGTCCCTTGCTTTCAAAAACCTTCGCAAGAATTATATCTTTAGAAAAGAAGCCTGCTGTAAAAGGAAAGCCCGCAATCGCCACACATCCCACGAGATAAGCAATGTGCGACCATGGCATTTTCTTTCTAAGGCCACCCATTTCAAAAATATCTTTGTGATCATGCATTCCATGAATGACTGAACCCGCCGTTAAAAACAGTAAAGCCTTAAAGCAAGCGTGTGTTACAACGTGAAAAAAAGCTGCAACAGGGGCGCCTGCGCCGAGAGCCGCAAACATAAATCCAAGTTGAGAGACAGTAGAGTAGGCTAAAACCTTTTTTAGATCTCGCTGAGTAATCGCAATGAGCGCAGCCAAAAGAGCAGTCGCGATAGCAACCCAGAATACTAAATCCAAAACTTGTGCCTGAGTAGAGAACAAAGGCCACAATCTCACAAAAACTAAAATTCCAGAGGTCACCATTGTCGCTGCGTGGATAAGAGCTGAAACGGGAGTGGGTCCCGCCATTGCATCAGGTAGCCAAACATAAAGCGGTAGCTGTGCGGACTTTCCTGTTGCCGCCCAAAAAATACCCAAAGCAAAAGCTGGCATCACCCAAGTTGGAATTTCTGCCAACTTTGAAGGATCTGCAATCCAAGTAAGTATTTCTGAAACCTGACTCGTGCCAAAAAAAGCAAGCGCCAAAAACAGCGCAAACAAAAAGCCCAAATCTCCAATACGATTTGTTATGAAAGCCTTCATCCCGGCTTTTGTATTCGCATCTTCTTCAAACCAATAGCCGATAAGTAGATAGGAACAAACACCTACACCTTCCCAGCCTAAAAACACTCCCACTAAATCCCGTGAGAGAGCCAAGACCAACATCGCGGTAACAAACAAGTTAAGGTATGAGAAAAAGCGCCACGGACTCTTGTCGTGACTCATATAAGAAGTCGCGTAGAGATGAATTAAAGTTCCAACACCTGTAATTACAAGCAGCATCGTGCCCATAAAAGAACTCAATTCAAAAGACATGTTGACCTGTACGTGTCCCGCTTGAAACCACAAATATCCTGGATCAACTAAAAGAGTTCCGGGGCTAAGTTTCAAAAAAGCTAAGAGAGACAGAACAAAAGAAGCAAAACATGCTGCTGTTGCAATCAATCCATTAAATGGGGACTTTAACCGGAAAAGACCATTCACAATACTTCCAAAAAGTGGAATGAGGATAATCCATACAAGAGAGGCTTCGACGATATTCATAACTATCCCTTCATCGACCTATAGTTTTCAAGAATAAGCATGCCATTCTTTCTAAAAAGAATAACAAAAATAGAAAGTGCCAACGCGGCTTCAGCCGCTGCCACTAGAACCACAAAAAGCATAAGGCTGCTTCCCTCAGCATTGCCATGCAACTGTCCTGCTTGTAATAAAACGAGATTTATCCCATTTAACATAAGCTCGATGCCCATAAGAGCAACAACTGCATTTCTCTTAGTAAGAAAAGTAACCGTTCCCACTGAAAACAAAATAACAGCCACTAGAAGTATTAAATGCGCTTGAGAAATCACTGCTTTTCTCCCTTAAGATGACTACGAGCAAGAACGATTGCTCCCAAAATGGCTCCAAAAATCAAAAGTCCAGCGGCCTGAAAGGCAAACTGATATTTCGACACAAAATGCTCTGAAATCTGCTGCGCAGTCATTTGAAAGTCAGGGTTGATCGCAGCGCTATTTGCATATGTTGTTTGCTGCCAAATCACTCGAAGTAAAAAAAGAGCCAGAACGCCTCCTGCAAAGCCAGTGCTAGCTACATATATTTTTCGACCTGGGATAAATCGCAATAAACTTGGGCGCAAATCTAAAAGCATAACAATGAATACAAAAAGAACGGCTATGGCGCCGGCATAAACAAGAATTTGGATCGACCCCATAAAATAGTTGCCGATTAAAAAGTAAAGTCCTGCCGTACTAAACAAAGTACCCATCAGCGCTATGGCACTTACCACAGGGTTAGCACTCAAAAGCACAACCAAAGACAAGAGAACGGCGCAAAAACTAGCAAGCCACACAAGGAGGCCCGGAGCTTCGGTAAAAACTAAATTCATAACCCTCTCCAAAAACTTAGTAAGAAACTAACAAACACATTTAAGATTCCCAAGGGGAGTAAAGTCTTCCATCCCAACTGCATAAGTTGATCGTAGCGAAAACGGGGCAAGGTCCACCGGACCCAAACAAAGACCCACATAAAGAAGAAAACTTTTACGACAAAGCTAAGTGCCTGAAGCAAGCATGTTGCAATTGAAGCGGCCGTTAACTCTAAACCATGTCCTAGAAAAAACTCTCGCAGAGCAGACTCAGACACAAAGGGAATATTGTACCCGCCTAAAAAAAGCGTTGCCAAAAAGGCAGCCGCTGTAAACATCGCTGCGTATTCGCCCATAAAAAACAAAGCAAACTTAAATCCTGAATACTCGGTATGATAACCAGCCACAAGTTCTGACTCGCCCTCTGGTAAGTCAAAGGGCAAGCGGTTTGTTTCTGCAAATGAACAAACCCACAAAATAAAAAAGGCTAAAGGCTGCATGAAGAGTCCCCATGCGGGGAAATCAGAACCAGCTTCTTGTAAGCGAACTATTTCTCTCAGGTCTAGTGTTCCGTAAGTGATAACCAATGAAACAATGCAAATACCAATAGCAATTTCGTAACTGATCATTTGAGAGCTAGAGCGCAAAGCACCAAAAAGAGAAAACTTGTTATTTGAAGACCAGCCTGCACACAAAACAGAAAACACGTGAAGCGATGTGATGGCCAATAAAAACAAAAGGCTTACTTTGATGTCTGCCACCTGAACGGGATACTCAACTCCGGAGATGTTCACAGAACCCGCTACGGGGATAACAGAGAAGGCAACCAAAGGAGGAAGAACCGCTAAAGCGGGGGCCAAAGTAAAAAGCCACTTGTGTGCTTTTGCGGGCAGGTTTTCTTCTTTAAACGCAAATTTAATAGCATCCGCTATGGGTTGTAAAATTCCCTTTGGCCCAACTCGGTTAGGACCACTTCGTCGCTGCATCCAAGCAGATCCCCAGCGTTCAACCATAACCATAATTGGCACGCCTGTTAAAACACCCGCACCAACAATGAGCGCCATAAGAATCGGCCATAAAATATTAAGGTTACTTAAAAGTGTTTGCTGAATAAGGTCCAAGCTCACGACTTCTGCCTTTCGCGAATGCTATCAATTAACATTCCAAGCTGCCCAGATACCTTAGGTAACTCGGGTTTAAATTCAGACTCAGGAATAAGAAGTGATTCAAATTCTTCTGGAAACTTTTTTAACATACTCGTAACGGGCATGGCACACGCATCACTCAGAACACAAATCGTTTTTCCTGCCATATTATTGCAGGCACTTAAAATTGTTTCTAAGTCACTCTTTGTACCTTCACCGCTAACGACTCGCTTGAGCATTTTGTAAGTCCACTTTGTTCCTTCGCGACAAGGAACACACTGACCGCAACTTTCGTGCGAATAAAAACGTGCCGTTCTCATACATAGTTCGGGAATACTACGACTATCATCAATTACAATAATCGCGCAGCTACCCATCATGGTTCCTTTCGCTGCAAGACTATCAAAATCCATAGGAACATCGAATTCATCTGCCTTAAGCAACGGAGAAGATGAGCCTCCGGGATAACAGGCTTTAAATTTGCGTCCTGGCTTGGGACCTCCGCAAATTTCGTTCAACATCACATTCAAATTCGTTCCAATGGGAACTTCAAAAAAACCAGGGCGCTGTACATCTCCAGAGACCCCCCAAACAGCTGTGCCTGCTCCTCGAGCTGTTCCGTTCCCCATTTTAATAAACTGCTCAGCCCCATCTAATAAAATTCCTGGCACATGCGCCAAGGTTGCCACGTTGTTCACAATTGTAGGTCCACCAAAGACTCCGCTAATTGCAGGAAAGGGTGGCTTCAAACGAGGCTGACCGCGATCACCCTCAAGACTTTCAATTAATCCTGTTTCTTCTCCACAAATATAAGCGCCTGCTCCAGGGTGAACAGTCAGGTGAAAAGTTTTTCCAGACCCGAAAATATTCTCGCCAAGATAACCCTTTGAGTAGGCTTCTTTAATGGCAATTGCGAGTCTCTCAAAAGCAAGACGTAACTCACCTCGAATGTAGATGTATCCAGACTTCGCTCCGATAGCGACAGCCGCCGCAATCATTCCATCAATCAAACGATGAGGACAATGCTCCATGATTTGACGATCTTTAAAGGTTCCGGGCTCCCCCTCGTCTGCATTACAAACAAGGTAAACGGGTCGTGTGGGATTCTTAGGAATAAAGCTCCACTTCATTCCAGTAGGAAAGCCTGCGCCGCCTAAGCCCCGAAGGCCCGAGTCTTTAACTGTTTTAATAATATCATCCGCAGTCATGGAAAGAGCCTTCTTAGCTCCTTCATAGCCGCGATAGTTTTTTTCATAGTGATCAAGAGTCCAGCTTCCATCTTCGCCGTAGCCTGCAATCAACACTCTTTTCTCAAGTGGATGTTGCGGTAGAATTTTTTGACTCACGCTACACCTCCTTCAGAAATTCTCTGCTCGTATTCGTCATACGCAAATTTATCTAGTTTCAGAGAATCAATAATTTGGTCTACTTTTTCAATGGTAAGTTCTTCGTGGTAATCCCAGCCATTAACTTGCAACACGGGAGCGGTTCCACAGGAAGCCAAACACTCAACGCGCTCTAATGTAAACTTTCCATCAGGCGTTGTTTGATTTTCAGAAATGCCAAGCTTGTTTTTAATGTGCTCAATAAGCTTATCGCTTCCGGCCAAGTAACAACTGATGTTGTGACAAACCTGTAAAACATACTGGCCTTTTTTGTTGAGACGAAACAAAGAATAAAAACTAGCAACTTCTCGAATGCGCGCTGGACTTAACTCCAAGCGACTCGCTACATACTCAATTGAGGCAGGGGTTAACCAGCCGGCATCATCTTGAACGAGATGAAGCAACGGAAGAAGAACTGCGTCTTTTGCGGGATAGCGCGACAATAGCCATTGAAATTTTTTCTCTAGATCGGGCGAAAAACTATACGCTTCGCTCATGTGTGCTCTCCTGGAGTTTCTTTTATTGTGGGTCTAACAATTGTAGATCCAAAAGGATCAAAGGCTTCTTCAAGATTTGATTTCTCAAAATCCTGTCGATAATCAACAACGAAATCTTTTCTAAGTGGATAACCTATAAAAGAGGGGGGCAATAAAATTCTTCTATGATCAGGGTGGCCCTCAAAGCAAATGCCTAACATGTCGTAAGTTTCTCTCTCGAGCCAATTGGCCCCCTTCCACAAATCAACAACTGTTTGAATGCGAGGTTTTTCATCACTTACAATTGCAACAACTGCGCAACGTTTTTTTTCTTTGAGAGAAATTAACTCATAGAGAACGTGATATCGCGGACTCTTTGGAAATTCATCATAGCCAGTAAGGTCTGCCAAATGAACATAGCCTCTGTTTTGCAGTTCACCGAGTAAAGCGTGTGCTGCTTGCAAATCACCCTGACAGTCCACTGTGAATTCAGGTTCTCCTGGAGCAGATTCTCTTAAACTTGTTTTAAACTCGGCAGCAACTTCTTGCGCCCAGCTTGCGAGAGTCATGTTGAGCTCTGTCATTTAGGTTTTCTCCCATTCAATTGCACCGACTTTGAATTCATACCAAACGCTAAGGACTAAAAAGCCTAGAAAAAATAGTGTGGCTATAAGCCCTGCCACGCCAATAAGTTTTAACTCCGGCCAGGCCAATGCAATCGGTAATAGAAAAGCCGCTTCAAGATCAAAAAGTAAAAATAAAATAGCAACAAGATAATACTTCACGCTCAAACGATCACGCGCTTCACCCGTAGGTGTTATGCCGCATTCGTAAGTCATAATTTTAGGTCCGTAAAGTTTACGCGGTCCTAGAAAGCGCCCTGCAAAAAAAGCACCGCCTACCACAACGCAGGCAAATAAGAACATTGCCAGTATTCCTAAGAGGTTAGTATCAAAGCCCACCTTAAAATTCATAGCTTGGTGGACTATCCGAAGCAAACAACTTTACGAAAGAGCGCTATTAATACAAAAGGGTACTATATGTCTTAATCGAGGCGCTTTTTCTATCCGGTAAATTAACGCGCGAACTGTAACGAAGTAGACGCCCAGTGCATGACGGGCTCCCAGTAGAGTCCGAAAACAACATTGGGAATGGCCAACAAAAGCAAGAAAAACAAGATTGTTGCAGGAATGGGCACTTTAAATCCTGGAAGCGGTAGCTTTTCGTCTGTCGTGTCCAAGAACATCGTCTTGAGAATTTTTGCATAAAAATAGAGAGAAACGACGGAGTTAAGTGCGGCAATAACAGCCAATCCGTACATTTGCTGGCCCAAGATAGCCATGAACAAATAAAGTTTGCCGATAAATCCCGCAAAAGGCGGGAGGCCCACAAGAGAGAACAAGAAAACGGCCATCAAGATAGCAGGCAAAGGCGCTTTTCTTCCCAGGCCTCTAAAGTGCCTGAGGGAATCTCCGCCCATTTCGTCTTCTATGAGTGAAGCCACCCAGAAAGCCCCTAAGTTCATAGTGCAATAAATAAAGAGATAAAACAGAATAGCGGCCAAGCCCTCTTGGTTCTGAGTTGTTAAACCCATCAACATGTATCCAGCGTGTGCAATACTTGAATACGCCAGGATGCGTTTAACGGATGTTTGTCCCAAGGCAGCTAAATTGCCCATGGTCATTGTAAAAATGGCCGAAAGGATTAAAAGCTTTGTCCAAGGAATGGCACCACCAGCAGCATATGCAAGCTGAGTGGCATTATTTGTAAGTGTTAAAATCGAATCGGGATCAGAAATAGAAAAGCTCAATCCCACAACAAAGAAACGAATCAAGAGACCAAAGCCTGCGGCCTTTGGAGCTACTGAAAAAAGAGCAGCAACTGGCGTTGGCGCTCCTTCGTAAACGTCTGGGGTCCACATGTGCATAGGGGCAGCACTGACCTTGTAACCAAATCCTGCAAAAGTAAAAATAACGCCCGTCCAAAAAAGATACGGGATTCCTTCGTTACCTGTAGCTGAAAGAAAAGCGCGAAGTCCGGTAATACTGAGCTCCCCTGAAACCGCATAAAGGAGGCTCATTCCAAAAACCATAATCCCAGAAGCAAGTGCGCCGTAAACGACATACTTCATAGATGCTTCAATAGAATTCTGCTTTTCTCGATGAAACCCTGCGAGCGAATAGCTCAACAACGAAACCATCTCTATGCCCAAATAAATCATTATAAAATGATTTGCTGAGACCATAAGATAAAGTCCTGTCGCCAGACCCAACAACAAGCAGATGTATTCGGACTTTCTATCCTTAGGAAGTTCCTTAGAGTAGTGCCCCATAACAACCGCAAACAAAACAACAAGGGGCATAAAGAGCATAAAGAACAAACTAAACCCATCATGAAAAAGCATTCCGCCGAAATATTGAGTGGGTGCAAGCTCAGTAATAGGAAGTACAGATAGAGTAGAGGCGGCCAGTACCAATGCTGCCAAAAGCGTTAAAAAGCGTGGCGCATTCGTAAAAAGTCCGGCCATTAAAACAAAAAGGCTTCCCACACATAAAATCAAATTCGGTGCGAAGTATTTTAAACTCTCTACTAGTCCTGAAACCATATTATCTCAGTGCCTCGGTCAACATATTCGCTGACGTTTGAAACAGATTAAGAATTGGCTGTGGCATAACTCCAATCCAAAAACAAAGTACGGCTAGGGGAACGATAACAACCCACTCGTTCCATTTTAGAGGAGCAATGGATTCTGCCGGATGAAGTTGTCCATCAGCATCCTTGTGTTGAGTTGTATAAGGTCCCAAGAAAACACGTTGAACCATCCACAACAAATACGCTGCTGTAAGAACAATACCAATAGCTGCAACCGCAGTAAGCGCTTTGTAAACAGGAAAGGCTCCCAAGAAAACCATCGCTTCAGAAATAAATCCGTTCAGACCAGGGAGACCCAAGCTTGAAAAGACTGCAACCATCCAGGCCGCTGTAATAATAGGCGCTTTTTGTGCGATACCACCAAAACCCAAAGCTCCATTTGGAGTCACAATATATCTATGGTGAAGACGATCATAAAGAACGCCTACCAACATAAACATCATGGCAGCAGACAAACCGTGGTTAAACATTTGCAAAATTGCACCTTGCATTCCAGAGACAGTAAACACAGCCATGCCCAAGAGGCAGTAACCCATGTGGCTGACTGAGGAATAAGCAACGAGCTTTTTCAGGTCTTTTTGCGCCATTGCACAGAGCGCACCATATATAATGTTAATCACGCCCAACACAGCCAAAGTCATAGCAAACGCTTGCGTCGCATGAGGAAGCAAGAAGAAGTTAATTCTTAAAAACCCATAGGTTCCCATTTTCAAAAGAACACCAGCAAGAATAACAGACACAGCCGTTGGCGCTTGCACGTGAGCCCAGGGTAACCACGTATGAAAAGGAACCACAGGAACCTTAACAGCAAAGCCCATAAACAAGAGCCACCAAACAGCTTTATCAAAGGGAAATGTCATTCCAAAAATATTCAAAGTGTACTGAGACCAGTCGATCTTAGAAAGTTCAACGAGGTTAAACGTTGCAGGTGAAAGCCCGTCGGGACCTGTGCTGTAGAAATAAAGGGCCAACATACCCACGAGCATAAGAACGGAGCCCATGAGGGTATAAAGAAAAAACTTAATCGCCGCGTATTCTTTTCTCTCACCACCCCAAATACCCACAAGGAAATACATAGGCAGAAGCATAACTTCCCAGAAAACGTAGAAAAGGAAGAAGTCGAGGGCACAGAAAACTCCAAGCATGCCCACATGGAGCAGTAAGAACATTGCAAAGTATCCCTTCACATATTTCGTTACATTCCAGCTAGCGAAAATACAAAGGAAAGAAAGCATGGTTGAGAGGAGAACCAATAAGAAGCTCAGACCATCTAGACCCATGTGATAATTTACATTTAAAGAGGTTATCCAAGGAGCATGTTCAATAAACTGAAAGCCTTGAAGGCTACGATCAAAAGACCCCAGTAAGTTAACAGCTAAAGCAAAGGGAACAAAGGTTACCACTGCCGCTATAATTTTTATGAGCTGTTCTTTCCCTTTAGGAACAAAAAGAATTGCTAAAATACCGAGTAAAGGAAAAAACGTAATCCAAGTTAATATATGACTCATAGACCTCTCCAAATTAGAACGAGTGACAACACTCCAACTGCAACCAATAAATATCTTTGAATGCGCCCGTTTTGCAGCACCTGCAATTGGCCTCCGAGAAGAGCCGTAACTCCCCCAGCGCCTTTATCCACAAGAAAGCCATCAATGATTGCATCATCGATAACCGCACCCGCCACATCCTTCGTAACCATAGTTATATTTTTAATTCCGTCTACTGCCCCTTGATCGATAACACTGTCATCGAACTTGGCGTTTGCAGCAGAAAAGGGAAGAAACCCTTTTTGAATGAGAACTTTTATGTAGAACCAATCAAAGAAATAAAGATTGTCGATTGCCTTATGAACAAAGCTTGGCCACATAGTAGAAAGCTTTTCTGCAGAAATCTTTTTAGACCCAAAAACCAAGTAACTAGAAAGAATACCCAGCCCTGCCACAATTAACGAAAGTATCATTGCCGGAATATGCGCGTGGTGAAGGTGCTCTTCCCATTCAGCGCCATGGCCATGAACAAAGCCTGAATTTGTTACAAGCCCTTCAAACCAGTTGTTTGCTCCACCCAGAATAAAGTCCGCATGACCCAAAAGCCCGCCCGTTAAACTTCCAGAAAATAAAACGGCCAAAGACAAAGAGGCCAAGGCAATCAAAGGAATAAACATGTTGGGGGGAACTTCATGGGCATGATCATAATGATGTTCATCATGAGGCTTACCAAAGAAAGTCATAAAAATAAGACGGAACATATAAAAAGAAGTGAGTCCCGCTGTTAAGAAGCCTGCAAAGGGAAGAAAGAAGTGCACAGGGTGATCTAAAACACCAAACGCATAGGAGGCTGCAAGAATTTTATCTTTAGAGACAAAACCACTAAAGAAAGGAACTCCTGAGATTGCGAGAGTTGCAACGAACATGCAGGCAAAAGTAATAGGCAGTTTTTTCTTAAGTCCACCCATGTGTCGCATGTCTTGCTCGTGGTGCATGGCATAGATCACAGCTCCAGAGCTCATAAACAGACACGCTTTGAAAAGAGCATGTGTAATTAAATGCATGAAAGAAGCTTGATAGGCACCAAGACCAATGGCCATGACCATATACCCCAACTGAGAAAGGGTAGAATAAGCCAAAACTTTTTTTATATCGTTTTGTTTAATGGCAAGAATGGCGGCAAAAAGAGCGGTAAAGGATCCAACGTATGCCACTACAATTAGAACATTCCCTGCTTCCAATAGAGGGAACATTCTTAAAATAAGATACACACCTGCTGCAACCATCGTTGCTGCGTGAATAAGTGCTGAAACTGGAGTGGGTCCTTCCATCGCATCAGGCAACCAGACTTGAAGAGGAAATTGAGCAGACTTACCAACCGTGCCGCAAAAGACCAAGAGACCCATTACTGTTGCGGCTGAAAAGGCACCAATATTAAAGTTAAAACGACCCGCTGCTATCGCATTATAGATGTCTTCAAAGCGGAAGGATCCAAGCGCCTGACCGTCTGCCAAGGGCAAAGTAAATAGCATCAGCATGGCAATAAAGAGGCCCGTATCGCCCACTCGCGTGGTCATAAAGGCTTTAATGCTGGCATTCGCTGCAGAAACTTTGTTTCTATAAAAACCAATTAAAAGGTAAGAGCAAAGCCCCATAACTTCCCAACACATAAAGAGCGAGAAGAGATTGTCAGAGATAATGAGCCCCAACATTGCTGCTGTGAAAAGCGAAAGATACGCAAAGAAACTTGCGTAGCGGTAACCATCAGACTCCTTGCCGTCATGGTCTCTCATGTAACCTGTAGAGAAAAGGTGAATGAGGGTTGAGCAACCCGTAACCATGAACAACATGATTGCGGAAATGTTATCAATGCGAACACCGAGATCAATTTTAAAGGGAGACGTTACACTTCCTAGATCAATCCAGGTAAAGCTCCACGCCTCAACCCAATCGGGACTGAAGTTAGAAAACATCGAGAAAAATATTTTAGTGGCGAGCAAAAAAGAAACAAAGATTGCGCCCGTGCTCACCCAGTCGCCCATACGTGGGAGTTTTTTCCCAACTGACACCTGAACAAAATAAGCAATTAACGGAAAGAGGGGAATCCAAAGAGCGAGATACACATTACTTGTCATTTCAATTATCCCCTTACCCTTTCAACCTTGCCATTTTGTCTGGATCTATTGATCGCTTCATTGCAAAGACCCGAAGAACAATTGCTAAAGCAACAGCTGCTTCGATAGCCGCAAGTACAATAATAAAAAGAGCGAAAAGACTGCCGTCTTGAACAGGGCTCTGAGCTGCTTTTTGATTCAAAAGGCGTACAGCCACAAAGTTCAATGCAGCTGCATTGAGAATCAATTCAACGCCCATAAATATGCCGATTGTGTTTCTTCGTGAAAGCGCCGCAATGACACCTAAGACAAAAAGAACCGCGCTCACTATGAGATAAAAAGAAAGATTATTCGCGATATTCATACGCCTACTCGCCTCCTCTTTCAGGTTTCTCGTGATAGTTAGGGCGTGCGATAACAACAGCTCCGATAAGACCAATCAAAAGCACCAAAGAAACATATTCGAAAGGAAGTGCATATTGATGAATAAACGCCTCACCTATCGGCCCCGAAACGGGCACTCGAATGGGATCTTTTACAACAGGGATACTTACTGCCGCTTTGGCTATAAGCTTAACCAAAAGAACAAACAAAACACTTCCAATTCCAAGAGGAAGAAGTATTTTGCGAGCATTATCTAAGAAACGGGTTCTGTAAATATTTTCTGACATCATAATGGCAAACAAAATCACAACAATAATGCCGCCAACATAGATAATAAGTTGAGCAGCTGCTACAAAGTCTGCGCCAAGAACGGCGTAAAGCCCCGCAACAGACATTAACGAAAAGGTTAGCGCTACGGCCGCATATAAAATGTTAGGATGAAAAGCGACCAAAGACGCCGTTAAAACTGCGGCAATACCCGAAAGAAGTGCGAAAATATCTATTAGGGACATTAGTGATGGCCTCCAGCAATACCGATAATTTCAATGAGTCCGCGGCCATGGAATAACAACATCCAGATAGCAGCTCCTACAAGATTAAAAAGCCCAATTGGAATCAAATACTTCCAACACAGGGCCATGAGCTGATCGACTCGCAAACGCGGTAGCGTCCAACGAATCCACATCACAATAAAGATAAGAACCGCAACTTTTGAAAGAAAAACTCCAATCATAAAAAGCGTTTGGATGAGAATATCCGCGCTTCCACCGAAAATTCTCCAGCCCGTTTGTATATCTGTAAGATTGATAAACGGTATATTCCAACCGCCGAAGAATAGAGCAACGGCAACACAACAAAACATAATAACATCTATAAACTCAGCCAAAGCATAGAGACCGAAACGCATCCCGCTAAATTCTGTATTAAATCCAGAAACAAGTTCGGACTCAGCCTCTGCTAAGTCGAATGGCGTTCGGTTACACTCAGCCAAAGAGGCAATAAAGTAGATAAAAAAGTTAATCGTTAAGAAGGGATTGTGAAAAATGAACCAAAAATGCCCTGCTTCTCCCGAAGGCCATGCTTGCATGTCAACGATGTCGACCAAGTTCATAGATCCCGAAACTAAAACAACCGAAAGAACCGCTATTCCCAGAGGAATTTCATAAGAGACAATTTGAGCCGCAGCACGAACACCGCCCATGAGAGACCACTTGTTGTCCGAAGACCAGGCACCAAGAAGAATTCCCAAAGAAACAAGCGATCCAACTGCCATAACATAGAAAACACCGATATCTAAATTGGCTCCAATAACGTATTTTGCAAAGGGAACTGCTGCAAAGGCACCTAAACTTCCCGCCATAACCAAAGCAGGCGCTATATTATAGATAATAAGGTCGGCGTTCTTGTTCGCAATGTCCTCTTTAAGGAACATCTTGATTCCATCAGCAAAAAACTGAAGAAGCCCAATGGGACCTACTCTGTTGGGACCAATACGCTCCTGAAAGTCAGCCGAAATCTTACGCTCTAAATAAGTGCATATGCCGCCTACAGGCATTGCAAAGAGTAGAATGACAACGACCGCTGCCAAAATTGAAAATACGATAAACGGCATCTGATAGCCGCTTACATTTGTAAAAGCGTCACTGAGAAGTTCTGCTAAGCTCATCCCTTGGTCCCTACACTTGGAGTATTGTTAATTCGCTGTTGAAAGAATTCTGTTTCCTTAAAGGCTTCTGCCCTTTCGACGCCGTCTTTAACCCAGTCAATATCTCCTTTTTTGAGTGCATAAATCAGTCCCAAAAGAAGAATGCCCACAAAAAGCATCGCAAGAGCGAAGATTTTCCAGGCCAAGGGCCCATCCGTCTCTACTGCGCCGCGAAATAGCTTCAACAAGGGGAACATCATTGCAACTTCAACATCGAAAACTAAAAAGATAATGGCAACCAAATAAAATCGGTTGTTAAACATGACATAAGCGCTTCCAACAGGAAGCTCACCGCACTCATAACTTTCTAATTTTCCAGAATAGGGAAAGCTCGGTCTAAAAAACTTCGAAATGAACAAAATAAGAGGAGGAAGGGCCGCCGCCAAAGCAATAAACGCAAAGGCATTTCCGAGTTCTTGCATCATTAAGTTTTGGGGCATCAAATGGGTTTTATCATAAGCTTTGGCTCCGTAAAGTGATATGAATAGAATCGTGAGCGTATCGAGCGTCCCAAATATGAGCGCCCTTGCGTGGGAGCTCGTTGAAAGCTTTCCAAAAGGTGCCCAATTCTTTTGCCTCGCTCAAGATTTTGCAGAAGAGCTCAGAGAAGAACTGGCCCCATTTACGAATAAACCCATTTACATCTTGCCCGCTCACGATATTGACACGCAGACGCAGCGTCGCCCCGCTATTTACGAACGAAAAGAACGTCTGAGATTTATCAATGCACTGAACGAGGAGCAAGAAGCTTACTATATATGGACCTCTACTCCCCTTTTAGAGCGCTCTCTGCCTCTAATCTTTAATTCTTGGAAAAAAATAGAAATCCCGCTCAACAAAGAATACAAAAGAGAAAGCTTTCTTGAAGACCTCAGAGAACATGGTTACGAAGAAGCCGAAATTGTAGAAATCCCCGGACAATTTGCGAGCCGAGGCAGCATTGTAGATTTTTACTCCTTTATTGAAGAAGCCCCCTATCGAATTGACTTCAACGAAGACAAGGTCGATTCCATTTTCCTTTTTGACCCGCAAACCCAAATTCGAGAACAGCGCCTTGAAAGTTTTCATCTAAGTCCAGCAAGAGAGCTCGGAAAATTGAAGGCCAAAGAGCTTAAGGCAAAGCTGAAAAGTTACCTCGTTCAGCATGAATATCCGCTCGATATGCGAGATAGCGCCCTTTCCCTGCTCAGCGACGATCACATTCCCAATGGCTTTGAGTTATGGTCCTTTCTTTTGGCCGAAAACACCTCTTTAAGTGCCTTTCTTAAAGATAAAACTCACATTCTGCCGGCTGCGCTTATTGAACCCCATTCATTTTTTCAGAAGTGGCGCCTTTTAGAACAACAAATTGAAAAAAAATTATCCCTTGCAAGCTCCGTTGAGGATCTTGCACCCAAGCCAAAGGACTATCTCCAGAACTCAGATACAACCTTAGAAGGTTGGTCTTACCTCAAAACACTCTCGTTCTTTTCTTTTCACAAAGAGCAGCTGAATGCTGAACATAACAACACAACTCCGTCTCTATGCCGCTCTGTAGATGTTTCTGCGCTTAAAAGTGATTGGAAGGGCCATAATCTTAAAGAATTTGCCGAGCGCCTCTTGGCTGAATCAAAAGCGTCCTCACTTGTTTTTGTTTTTCAAAGCCTCTCACAACTTGAGAGACTTGAGTTTTTACTTTCACCCTACGGACTTAGCTTTGATAAAAAAACATCTTCCATTAATTATGAGATAGGTTTTCATTGTTTCGTCGGCTCTATTGGACACTCGTTTAAGGTTCCTTCGCGCAACTTAAGTGTGATTACCGAAAGCGATGTTTTAGGGTCTCCCAAAAGTAAAGCTCGAAAAAAACCAAGCAAAGGCGCAAAAGAAATTTTCTTTAGAGACATTCGTGAAGGTGACCTAGTTGTTCATGCAACTCACGGTGTAGGGCAGTACCTAGGGCTTAAAAATCTGAGCATTCAAGGCAACAGTACAGACCTTATCGAACTTCTTTATAAAGACGGAAAAGTTTATGTGCCCGTGCAACAGTTGCGCCTTCTTCACCGCTTTGGCGGCGAAGAGCTGAGCGATGCTTCACTCGACAAGCTCGGCGGCACCACGTGGAAAAACAAAAAAGAGAAAGTTAAAAAAGAAATTTTAGCTTTTGCGGGCGAGCTCATTACACTTTATGCACAAAGAACTCTCGCAACTGGACTCATAATTGATACCTCTGAAGAGAAAATTCAAGAATTTGCAGCAAGTTTTCCACACGACGAAACCCCAGACCAAGACAAGGCCATCAAAGCTATTATTGAAGACCTCAAGTCAGGCCAACCCATGGACCGCCTTCTCTGCGGAGATGTTGGCTATGGAAAAACTGAAGTTGCTCTACGTGCGGCTCATGCAGTCGCTTCCGCAGGCTACCAAGTAGCTGTACTCAGCCCAACAACGCTACTCACCGCTCAGCACGAACGCCTCTTCAAAACTCGTTTAGGCGAATTTGGACTTAAAGTTGCCGGACTTTCTCGCTTTAATACAGACAAAGAGGCCTCAAGAATTTTAGGCCAACTTAAAACGGGAGATCTTAACGTTGTAGTTGGAACCCATCGTCTTTTGAGTGCTGACGTCTCATTTAAAAACCTTGGACTTATTGTTGTTGATGAAGAGCAGCGCTTTGGAGTGCTTCACAAAGAAAAACTCAAAAAACTACGAACAAATGTTCACGTCCTTTCAATGACCGCAACTCCCATACCTCGAACTCTCAGTATGGCGATGGCGGGCATTCGACAGTTTTCAGTTATGACAACACCGCCTCAAGACAGATTGAGCGTCAAAACTCATGTTGTAAGAAAAAATCCGCAAGTAATTAAAGAAGCCATTGAATTTGAACTCAAAAGAAATGGCCAGGTCTTTTATCTTTTCAACCGAGTGAAGGGGATAGAAAAAACCTTTGAAGATCTTGCAAAACTTCTTCCTGGAACCCGAATTGATTTTGCTCACGGACAGCTCGACGAAGAAAAGCTTGAAGAAAAAATGCTCAAGTTTTACCGCGGAGAAACCCAAGTACTAGTAACAACAACAATCATTGAAGCAGGTCTCGATGTTTCAAACGCCAACACCCTGATTGTAGAAAACGCTGGGAACTTTGGACTTTCACAGCTTTACCAAATCCGAGGACGGGTAGGGCGAAGTGATCGTCGAGCCTATGCCTATCTTCTTCTCCCCGAAAGTGGAAAAGTTACAGCCGTCGCTGAAGAGCGCCTTGGTATTCTAGAGCTCTATCAAGACTTAGGGTCGGGCTTCACTATTGCAAGTCACGACCTCGACTTGAGGGGCGCTGGAGAAATTCTAGGCGATGCTCAAAGTGGACACATGACACTTGTTGGAAGTGAAACTTATTTTGAACTCCTAGAAGAGGGCATCGCCGAACTAAAAGGTGAAGCTCTGGATAGAGATTTTGAACCTGAAATTCAACTCACCGTAAACAGCAGTATTCCTGAAACCTACATGAAGGAAGCCTCAAATCGTTTAAGCTTTTATAGAAGATTCTCCTCTGCAGCAAACGAAGACGCTGTTGAAGAAATTAAAGCTGAAATGATTGATCGATTTGGGCCATTACCTCCCAGCATTCGCACCCTCGTTCGAGTTATGAAAATAATCTGCGTGCTCCGTCGTCTTCGAATTAGAAGTCTCAGCACCGGCAAAACAGGAACAACTGTTATTCTCGATCCTTCATCTACTCTGCCAAGAGAAAAACTTGTTGAACTCGTTGTAAAGTATCCACTTCACTTTCAAATGCTCCCCGAAGGAAAACTCCTCATTAAAAATCCCGCCAAAGACACGCCTAGCGAAGAAGAACTCTTACGTCGTGTTGATTCAACTCTCGGCCAACTTGAATCATTGAGTGGAACTTAATGGAAAACGAAGGTGGCAAAGCAGATTTAAAAAGAGCGCGCTCCTACGTTCTTTGGCTTCTTGCCAGAAGAGACTATCCCCGTCGCACACTCGAAGAAAAACTTAAAAAAAAGGAACTTTCGTCCTCCGAAATTAAAACGCTCCTTGATGCCCTCTCCGAGGATGGGCTCTACCGAGAAGATATTTTTAAAAAACTCAGAACCCGGCAGTTAATTCGCCAAGGCTATGGGCCTTCCCTTATTAAAGCCAAAATGAGTCGAGACCGGGTTGTCCCCACAAATGAAGAACTAGACGCGAGCTATCTCGATCTCGACATCAGCCAGGAGGCTCAGCTTCGACATTTGATTGAAAAACACTCAAAACGCTACGCCAACAGGGGCCTAAACCCGCGTCAATTTAAGCAAAAACTCGTGCAATCTCTTTTAAGGAAAGGCTTTTCTATCTCTTTAGTCCTTAAAGCCCTCAACGAGCCCCCCTTAGAGAAGACTTGTGAAGCAGTGCCAAAAGAGTGACTTGCGGCTGCCTATACGGGGATTAGTATTAGAAGATATGAAGAGATTCTTTCTGAGTGCCATATCTTTGACCTCATTTTCGCTTTTTGCTGCAAACGTTGCAGTCGTCGGCGGTAAAAAAATTAGCAAGGAAGAATTCAATGCTCGCTATGAGCAAAACAAACAACTTGCAGTTCCAGGACAAACTCCTTCCAAAGAAGAAGTTTTAAACAACATCGTAAACTTTGAACTTGCTATTCAAGAAGCAAAAGCCCTTGGCATGGATAAAGATCCTATGCTTAAAGATCAGTTTGAAATTCTTCTTTATAAAACTCTCGTTCAAAAACAATTAAAAACAAAAATCGACTCTCAACGTATCTCCGAAGCAGAAATGCGTGAGTACTATAATCGTAACCCTCTTGTTAAAACACGTCAGATTGTATTTCTTGTCACACCTGAAATGACCAGTTCTGATATTGCAAAAGTTAAAGCGCGCGCAGAGATGGTTTATGGCCTTCTTAGTTCTGGAAAGAAAAAATTCACAGAACTTGTGGCTGAGTTCTCTGAAGGGCCTGACGCAAAATTCGGAGGTCTTGTAGATTTCGCAGCAAGAAACAAACTTGTTCCCGAGTACTACGAGGCAGCCCTTGCACTTAAGCCCGGACAGCACTCAAATATTGTTCAAAGCCCCTACGGGATGCACATTATTCAGCTTGAAGAAATTAAAGCATTTCCTGGAGTTGCTGCCCTTAACCCGGACTATAAAAACTTTATTACCCGTACCGTTAAGGACTTCAAAGGCCGAGAGATCTACGAAGCTTACTTCTCAGATCTTAGAAAAAAATACGCTGTTAAAACTGATACGAATTCAATTTAAAATTGGCTTTCTTTAAAAATTAGCCAACTGTTTGCTTAGATGAGGAAACTTTTTAAGAAGTTCATCCGTTGAATAAACTTTAAAATCTTCATATTCAAAGCCGGGAAAAACCGTTGTCCCCATAAAAGCATACGCTTCGGGGTCTGAGCTCAGAAGTCGCATCGCCTGGTATGTGTTTTTAGGAACTAAAACTTGTGGAAGATGTCCTTCAAGGTGCTGGTTGCTTAAAATCTGAATTGAACAGTTTCCTTGCTCATCAATTAAAAAAAGCTCGGCCGGCGCTCCATTGTAAAAATGAAAAATTTCGTCACTCTTTACGGTATGAAACTGATTTTTCTCTGTTAAAAGATAATAAATACACGTCGCTAAGCTTCGCTCTGATTCGCTCCCATAAGATTTTATTTTTTGTGGAGACTTATAGCTTTGCCTAAAATAGCCCCCCTCGGGAAGGAGCTTTTCAAGCGAAAACTTTTGAATAATTTCTTCAGGGCTTATCTTCTGAGTCATTCTCTTCCTTTTCTCGCATCCATTTTTCCCACAACTCTGCCGCCCCTGTCGGGGTAACAAACCAAAGAAAAAACGACCCAATCCAGGCCAAAGCCCTCAGAAAAGACCGCCAGGGGGACTTCGATATTCGTTTTGATCTCTGCTCTGACATCGCTTAGCCTATTAAGGATGAGACTCCTCGTTCTCGCACTTTTAACACTTAGTCTAAACATTAACATGAGCTCGAGCCTCCTTCATGCCAAAACTCTCGATAAAGTTGTCGCCGTTGTTCAAGGAAAGGCCATCTTGCTTTCGGATGTTCAAAGCCTCCGTGGTCAAATTAAAAGTAGCAACTTATTACAAGGATTTTACAAAATTGACGGTGGTATTACTGATAAGGCTATTTTAGATCGCCTCGTTGAAGATCAAATCGTGCGCGCTCGCTTAAAAGAACTTGGGACTGAAATCTCCGGCGACACTGTTAATCGTGAAATCGAAGAAATTTGCAAAAAAAACAAACTCAGCGTTTCACAACTTAAAGGCATTTTAAAAAAACAAGGTGTCGACTTTGATAATTATTTTGAAGCCCTAAAGAGCCAAATAGAACGTCGTGTGATCTACAACAGAGAAATATCCAGCAATGGTGCTGCACTTACAGACGACGAACTAAAAGCCGTTTATCGTACGAAGGCCCCGTTTGCTTATAAGCTTTCAATTCTTGTAGATTCTGCAAGTACTAAAAATAAAAAGCTTCTCCAAGAAATTTCATCTCAATTTAAAGCAGGAAAAATAACCCCTGAAAAACTTCAAGAACACCCTGGATATGTTGATCTCGGATGGATGATGCTTAATGAAGTCGCGCCACACTTTAAGAAAGGCCTCGAAAAAGCAAAAAAAGGCACTGTCGTTGGTCCCATAAAAAAAGATGGGAAATATCAATTACTGCTTGTTGAGAATATGCAGCGCGGCTCTGACGAACAGTTTGAAAAAGTTAAAGAAAGTTTCAGAAACTCCATCGATGACCTTGAGACTGAAAAAAAGTTTGAGATTTGGTTTGAAAAACAAAAGAACCAGCTCGAAGTTAGCGTGAATTCCCTATAGTCTAGGTTCATGATTTCTAAACTTTTTCGAGAATATGATATTCGTGGCATTGCTGATACCGAGCTCACAAGCCCCTTTGCTTGGTCCCTAGGTAGAGCCCTTGCTGACTTACTGAGCTCAGAGGACGAAAAAAATTGCTATATTTGCGAAGACGTACGCCTCTCAAGCCCTCGACTTGCCGAGAATCTCGCCTCGGGCCTTGAGGCTGGAGGAATAAAGGTTCAGCGCCTCAACCCAGGCCCAACTCCAATTTTGTATTTTGCCGCCCATGAAAGCACCGCTGATTTTAAAACTCAAAGCGGTGTGATGATTACAGGAAGCCACAATCCCGCAGAGTTCAATGGCTTTAAAATGGTTATAAAAGGCAAGGCTATTTATGGAGAGAGCATCCAGGCACTCCTAGCTCCCGTGCAAAAATATCTTCAACAAGTCCCAACAAGCCCAACATCCACAGCCAAAAAGGTAGACAGAGAGGAAGACTACATTCATTTCCTCAAAGGGAATTTAAAAATTAAAAACCCCTCCGAAATTAAAGTTGTCCTCGATGCTGGAAATGGAGCTGCAGGACCACTTGCCGTAAAAGCATATACACGTTTGGGCCTTCAGGTCGTTCCACTTTTCTGTGATTTTGATGGGAGTTTTCCGAATCACCATCCCGATCCAACTGTTCCTAAAAACCTTGTCGCACTTCAAGAAAAAGTTGCTAACGAGAAGGCACAGCTTGGCATAGCCTATGACGGCGATGGCGACCGCATTGGTGTTGTAAGCGCAGAAGGAAAAATTCTCTATGGTGATCAAATCCTCTTGTATCTTTCTCGTGCTTTATTAAAAGAAGTGCCAGGAGCTAAAATTATCTCCGAAGTTAAAAGCAGCCAACTCCTCTATGATGAACTCGCTCGCTTGGGGGCTAAGCCAATTATTTGGAAAACGGGGCACAGTCTCATTAAGGCAAAACTCAAAGAAACTGGGGCAGAACTTGCGGGCGAAATGTCTGGTCACATTTTCTTTCAAAATCGATTTTTTGGTTATGATGATGCCCTTTATGCTGGCCTTCGCTTTATCGAAGCGCTCAGCTTAGATAGCGAAAGTGTTGATGCCTTTATGGAAAAGCTTCCAAAGGTTTACAATACGCCCGAAATCCGTAGCGACTGTCCCGATGAAGAAAAGTTTGCTGTTGTCGAAAAATTCGTAGCTCTAGCAAAAAAAGAATATGGCTCTGAGAATGTCCTCGATATCGACGGAGCTCGCATTAAATTCCCGGGTCTTGGTTGGGGCCTTTTACGCGCATCAAATACCCAGCCTGTCATTGTAATGCGTTTTGAGGGAGTAACTGCTGAGGCCCTTGCACAAGTGAAAAGCAGCATTGCGGCCTTGCTCGCTACAATTTCGACCAGCGTTAAGGTTCCTGAATAGTCCTTTGTATATTGGCACCCATCGGGTAAAATCGTCGGGTGCCTAAGTCTGAACCCCAAAACACTAACGCCGAAATTATTATTCGTGGCGCAAGAGAGCATAACCTTAAAAATATTTCTCTAAATCTTCCGCATGGGAAAATGATTTGTATTACAGGTCCTTCTGGCTCCGGAAAATCTAGCCTTGCCTTTGATACTCTTTTTGCCGAAGGACAACGTCGTTTTTTGGAGTCTCTTTCCCCTTACGCACGACAATTTCTTGATCAGTTAAGTCGCCCCGATGTTGATCTGATTGATGGCCTTGCTCCCTGCATCTCTATTGATCAAAAAACAATTTCCGCTCATCCCCGCTCAACGGTAGGAACCGTAACGGGTATTTATGATTTTTTCCGTCTTCTTTTTGCCCGCGTTGGTGAAGTCAAAGATCCTGATACGGGTGAAACTCTCAAGCCACATACAGACGATGACATTTTTTTGCATCTCGATTCTTTAGCCCATGGAACAAAAGTCCAAGTTTTTGCAAGTGTTGTCAGGGGACGAAAGGGAGAGTTTTTAAGAGAGTTTGAAGGCTGGCGTCGCACGGGATTTTCTAAAGTCCGTATTGATGGTGGCATGAAAGATCTCTTTGATCCTATTCTGCTATCTAAATACCAAAGTCACGACATAGACCTTATGGTTGATACCCTCGTAGTCGGTGCTCCCGAGTGCCACGACAGACTAACGGCCGCATTTAAACATGTAGACCGAATTGCTGAAGGTTGGCTCAAACTTTATTCCTTAGCAGACAAGTCGGAGCGTTTATTTTCTAGAAAAATTGCGTCGTCTTCGTCCGAAAAAACTTTTCCTGACCTGGAACCCCGTCTTTTTTCTTTTAACTCTCCTTATGGGATGTGTGAAAAGTGCCGCGGGGTTGGCCTTATCATTGAAGAAAAAAAGAAAATTCTTCGTGATGATGATATCGACGAAGTAAACGAAGAAGAAGTCTCTAACGTGTGTCCCTCCTGTAAAGGAACTCGACTCAGACAAGAAGCTAACTGGGTTCTCTTCAAGGGCAAAAGCATTTCTGAATGGGCATGTCTTCCGACGTCCGACCTCAAGGATGCTCTTTCTAAACTTTATGAAACAGAAAAAAGTCCCATTAGTCGTAGGATTTTAGAAGAAATTTTACCTCGACTCGACTTTATGAAAAACGTTGGGGTTTCCTACCTTGCTCTCGACAGAAGAGTAAGTACTATTTCTGGAGGAGAAGCCCAACGCCTCAGACTTGCAACTCAGCTCGGATCTGAGCTCAGCGGTGTCCTTTATATTCTTGATGAACCAAGTATTGGTCTGCACCCAGCGGATAACGATCGTCTCTTAAAAAGCTTACGTGGACTAAGAGATATGGGAAACACGGTTGTTATTGTAGAGCACGACGAAGAAACCATGCTCTCCTCAGATCTCCTTGTAGACATTGGCCCAGGAGCTGGACGCTTTGGTGGTGAATTAATGTGGATGGGCGATCCCAAAGACATTAAAAATTCGAATGCCCCTACTGCGGCCTATCTAACTGGTAAGGAGCTTGTCTTTGAAAAAAGAACGCCCCGTGAGCCGGGTAAAAAGAAACTCAAAATCACCTCTTGCTCGGGCCATAATTTAAAAAATGTAGACTGCGAACTCCCCCTAGGACTTTTTATTGTTTTTACGGGAGTAAGCGGATCTGGAAAGTCTAGTCTTGCTCGAGACACCCTTGAAGTCGCTCTTGCGAAGGAACTTAACGGTGCCTTTATCAAACAACCGTTACCCTATAAAAAACTAGAGGGCGCAGAGCAACTACTAAAATCCATTCGAGTCGATCAGCGTGCTATTGGACGAACGCCTCGTAGCAACCCTGCAACTTACACGGGGCTTTTTAGTCACTTAAGAACTCTTTTCTCACAGCTACCTGATTCTCAGATACGTGGCTATACGCCTGGAACTTTTTCCTTCAACACAAAAGGCGGTAGATGTGAAACCTGCGAAGGAGCCGGGCAACGAAGAATAGAAATGCACTTTTTACCCGATGTATTTGTTGAATGCGAAAGTTGCGCAGGAGCCCGATATCGCAGAGAAATTTTAGAAATCCTCTTTAAAGGGAAAAATATTTCTGAAGTTTTAAAAATGTCTGTTGAAGAGGCTTATGAACACTTTAAAAACCAGCCGGTACTTGAACCTAAACTCAAAACTCTTCTAGATGTTGGTCTGGGTTATCTGCGTTTAGGGCAATCGAGCACAACGCTCTCTGGTGGTGAAGCTCAAAGGATTAAACTCGCAAAAGAATTATCTAAACGCTCTACCGGAAAAACCATTTATTTTTTAGATGAACCAACAACAGGACTTCACTTTCACGACGTCAAAAAGCTCCTGGAGCTTCTTCAGCGCTTAGTGGAGCAAGGAAACACCGTAGTTGTTATTGAACACAACCTCGACGTGATTGCTGCTGCTGATTGGTTAGTAGACATGGGCCCTGGGCCCGGCAATGACGGCGGCGATATTGTTTACCAAGGGCCACCTAAAGGTCTTATTAAAGACAAAAAGTCTGCCACGGCAAAACCACTAAAAGCTTATTTTGAACGAAGATCTTGGTTATAATTTTTTAGCGTCTAAAGTTTATATCAAAAGTTTTTTCGCGAATCTCTTGATCGTAAACCCAATACTGCCCTTTACTGGAATATTCAGGCCCTTGAATTGTTTGGCTTTGCTTTAAAAGTTTTTTAGCTGAATTCAAAACGTTTATTCCCGAATGTTCATAAAAGCTTTGATATTCTCGCCTTATTTGAATGCTGTAAATATCAGCGCTGGTAAAAGAATACCCATCCTTGTATTCACTAAAGTTAGAAATCCACACATTATCACGCATGTATTTTACAATTTCACGCGTAGACTGAGTTGTAACATTACCATCTTGCTCGCCATCGTTACCGAAATCAAGATACTTTACCTTGTCTAGCTGCATGGGATTAACCGTTGCCCAAATAACGTTGGCTAACCCCATTTGTCTATCTTTGTCAGTATAAGTCCTAAAGCATCCATGGCTTGCATTTGTTCCCCAAGGGCTTCGAAAAAACACAAGGTGAAAGCCTCTTCCCGAGAAGCCTCTTCTGTTTCCATAGCTTAACTCTAACAATCCCCTCATATCGTCACCTGAGGTACTTATGTAATATTTACTAAAACCAAAAATACGCCACACTCCATCGGGAGTGTTTCCAGGTGCTCCTTTGGGCCCATAAGGATACCACGTAGGAGTTTCTCTACTTCCCGTAGTAATAAGACCTAATCCAATGAGCTCTCTTCTATAAATTTTGTTTGAATCTTTCGATCTCCAGATTACTAAAAATTCTGGGCTTCCATTCCCCATTGCATTTTGTTTAAAGACATCGATATAGATTCTATCGTAAGGAGCGTATTGCGCGATTAAATCATTAATCCTTGCGTTCATCTCTGGAGCTTGTGCGGGTAAAATCTCTTCTCTTAAATCCCAAATAAGATCTAAGCCTATTCTTCGCACAGAGGAGTCCACGTACTGAGTTTGCTCTGCACTAAAAACAAGGCTCTCTTTATTAACTGAGAACCTACTCACAAGCATTTTATAAGAATAAGAATCTGTTTCTAAGTGGTGATAGCCAAACTCAATAGCCTGAGCTGCTTTTAATTCCTCTGTTACCTGACCATGAATTCCATGTAATCTAAAAAGGCCAAAGTAACTTAGGGCTTCTTTTAGCTTTGGACTTGTTGAGTACTTTTCTTCAAGAAGACTCATTTGTTTTTTTGATTCTTTTATAAAAAACAGCTCAACTAAAAATTCTGCTTCGCTTTGAATGACACTCAACCAGTAGGCATGATCATTATTAAAAAGACTTTTTCTTTGCTCGCTTAATCCTCTGTAGAGAGCAAGCTGCGCTTTCTTTAAGGATTCCTTGCGTGCAAGATCTCTCTCTGCTCGGACTTTTTCGGGAACCTTAAAATACTCTGCTGTATTTCCATGATTTATTCCGAAATTATCTTCGTATTGTCCGTAATAAGGAATGGCCTCTAAATTCTCAGCGGGATAAAGATTCGGGCCAACAACTGAATTATCAAAACGATAATCCGTTTCATAAAAGGGAACGGCTCTTCGGATATCATTTTGGGCATAAAGCAGGATCGAAAAAACACTGCTTAAAATAACAAGGCCCCATTTCTTTTGTTTTTTGCACCCAAGAACAGTCATTTGAAGACCCCTTATAACGCAAAGCAGCAAGGGCTTCAAGGGGATTTAAAGATAATTTTCAAATACTTGAGCAACTAGCTATATTGCCCCAGCTCTTCGCCCAAACGCACTAAAACCTCTATGCCCTCTTCGTTTTTCTTGAGGATCTCAGGATTCAACTTAAGTGTTTTGTTGTTCTCTTCGCCCACAATAAGTACCTGTGTAGAGGCGCCAAAGTCGAAATAGCCTTTTTCTTGCCCTCTCAACACAGTCGTATTTTGAGTATAACTTTGATGAATTCGTCCCACGCACATAGCTCCCACCTCAAGGTACAACAATTCTCCAAAGTTCTTTGAAGCCTGAAATGCGAGCTGCCGCTCATTCCATTCAAATATTTTTGGAAGCTGCTGAAGCGCCCATGGGTTTACAGAATGAAGCTGTGTACCCAGCTTATGGGCTACGCTCACTACTCCTTCATCAACAAAATGAAAGCGATGATAATCCAAGGGGCAGAGTCGAAAAGTAAACGCCCAACCTTTTTGAGGACACTTCTCTTTAAAAGAACCCAATAGATCAGGAAGCAAAACATCTTTTCCTTTTATCTTAAGAGCGGGAACTCCATTTTCTATTCGACTCACGCTAAGTCGAGCGTCACAGGGCGAAGCAAAAACTGAAGGGTCTTGAGGAAATAGAACTTCTTTTTTTTCCCGAATAAAAAAATCATTAAACGTTTTAAATCCACCCTCTGGAACAACATATTCATCGAGCGACATATTAAAAGACTTCAAAAAAGGCTCTATGTCTTCTCTACTTTGAGGGCTTTTTTTCTTATCGCCTACGTAATTGCTAACAAATTTTTGAACCCACACTTGCCCAATTAGTGCTCTCAGAGGAGGAAACCTATAGGCAAAATCCAACATCTCGCCGCCATAAACTTTTTCTTCTACCATCTGCTGGGCACTGAGATCGTACACAGGAATTGTTTTCAAACTAAAACTCCTTCTGTAACTCCTTAAACAAAAAAAGGAAGCCCCATTAAAGGAGCTTCCTTTTTATTTAAATATCAAAGCACTCTAAAGTGCTTAAAACTCAATTCTTACTTAGAAGCGAGTGTTGACGTAATCAAGAAAGCGAAAAGCACTAAGGCTTCCATAAGTGCAAGACTTAGGAGCAAAGGTACGAAGATAGGTTTCGCACTAGCAGGGTTACGAGCGATACCGTCAAGAGCAGCAGAAGCTGCACGTGATTGAGAGTATCCTACAACAGCACAAGCAATACCGATTCCAAGACCGGCAGCAAGATAACCAAGACCTACTCCTGAGTTAGCAGTTGCAACAGTTGTTGCAGTAGCTTCTTCAGCAACAGCTAGAAGGGGTAGAGCGAAAGTAGAAAGGGCAACTAATTTATTTCTTTTCATGATTTCTCCTTATTAATGTTCTTCGTGGGCTGTTGCAATACTAATGTAAACACTGGTCAACAGCGTAAATACCAAGGCTTGAATAACACAAACCAAGATTCCTAAAATAACGATGGGTACCGGAGCTAAAGCCGTAAAAATGTACCCCATAAACTCGCCTATGACTCCGAGCTTTACTCCTAAAAACGCAGCAAAATCGTGACTCAATCCCGCTATCGTATGATAAACCGAGTGGTCAGCATAAATATTCGTTCTTAAGCGCATTCCCAAGGTTAGCGGGCGAATAGAGTGTGAAATGAGCTCTAGTGGGATCATTAGAATTCCAATGGTGTATAGCAGGACTCCCTTTAAGTGCCCCGTAAAATGCTCAAAGTAATGCGCTCCATTATGAACAAATCCCATAATGTTGTAATAGAGAAAGACAAAAATTCCCATTGAGAGAGTTGTGTTGATGTCATCTGTTGGAGAACCGAAACCAGGGATAATTCCAATAAGGTTGTTCAAAAGAATCCAAAGGAAAATAAAACTTAGAAGAGGCAAAAACTGAGCGTAATGATCTCCAATAATATCCTTTGCTCTATCTCGAATGTATTCTCCCAGGCTTTCGACCGTGTTTCTGAATGAAAAATTTTCACTCGGAACAAGCTCTTCTTCAACAGCAGAAGCAATTCCCGCTTTAGTTAGCTGTGAGTTTGATGTTGTAAGACGATAAGCAATCCCACCTACAATGAAGATTCCTGCCGTTACACAAGCACCCGCAATATGGGGGTTGTGTGACAAAAAGTCATTATGGAGTAAATTCCAGACTTTAAAACCAGCTGACATTACCCAAAATCTATATCTGCCCCCGAGCTACCTGTAAATTCTAAAGTTAGAGTTATTTTGTGTTAATTCGTATCTACTTTTTTTCGAAGCGTTAGTGCCCCAATAAGAATGCCCAGAGGAACCCCTAAGCCAAGCCACTGAGTAGAAAAGCCCTCTTTTTGGCTAAAATACAAAATAGCGCATGCAATTATAATTTTACTCGTCCATAGCGAAGCAAGGCCGATTGCTTGGCTAAAGCTCCAATTAAGGCTCTTTGAGCCTTCTTTTGCTTGCTCAGGAGCGTCCATGAGTCGAAAGGTTCGTTTTAGCACGTAAGCGCCGCCAAATATTAAAAATAATCCTGTTCCAAATCCAATAAGGAGAGCTAAAAAATCAAACTTACTCATACAGGCTTAGAGTCCGTTTAGGGTCTTTTCTATTTTTTCCATGAGCTCCCCTTTTACGGGCAGGTGCGCCATAGAAAGGAAGTAAGCCTCAAATGGAGAAGGTGGAAGCATTAGTCCATTCTCAATAGCTTTCCAAAAATATCGAGAAAACAAGTTGTGATCGACGTCACGAGTATCTGACGCATTTTTAGGTGCTTCTTTACGAAAATGAAGGCTCATCATAGAGCCACAGCGAAGAACCGAAGCGGGAATTCCTTTTTTCGACAACGTCTCTTTTGTGAGAGATTCAATGTCTGCGCCTAAAGCTTCAAGTTGAGGATAGGGGTTAAGCTTCTCTATTTCTTTTAACATCGCTAGGCCTGCGCTCATCCCTAAAGGATTTCCAGACAGGGTTCCTGCTTGATAGACCTTCCCCACTGGCGCAAGTGTTTCTAAAACTTCTTGTGGACCAGCCAAAGCTGCCAAGGGGAGTCCACCTCCAACTATTTTTCCAAAACAAATTAAATCCGGCGTAACGTCAAAACGCCCAAAAGAAGAGTTTTTAGCGACTCGAAAGCCTGTCATGACTTCATCAAATATTAAAAGTGCTCCGTGTTTTTTTGTAAGAAGACGTGCTTCATTCAAAAAAGCTTGATCAGGAAGAACGACTCCCATGTTTCCCATGACGGGTTCAAAAATAATTCCCGCTATTTGATCACTAAACTGAGCAAAAACCTTTTGAAGTGCTTCTATGTCGTTAAAGGGAATTACCTTAAGACACTCAGCTAACGCCTTAGGGAGTCCTGCAGAGTCTGGTTCTGTCTCATCGCTTAGAGTTGCTAAACCGCTTCCAGCATCAAACAAAAGAGAATCAACATGGCCATGATAATGGCCCGAGCATTTTACTACAACTTCTCGTCCGGTGTGTCCTCTGGCCAAACGAACAGCCGTCATACAAGCTTCTGTTCCAGAGTTAAGTGCTCGAACTTTCCATTTTGCAGGTAGAAAGGAAAGAATTTTTTCTCCCCATAAAATTTCCTGCTCTCCAGTCATTCCGAAACAAAGACCCTTTTCAAGATTTTCCTTTAAAGAAGAAATTATTGGCTCATAATGGTGACCAAATAAATGCGGGCCGTAACTCATTACGAGATCTACATATTTTTTACCTTCCACATCTTCTATGAAGGCGCCTTTGGCAGATTTCGCAAGAATGGGGTTCCCTCCAACACGTTTAAAGCTGCGTACTGGAGAGTTCACTCCACCAACAAATACCTTTTCAGCGAGACGGCTCCAATCATCCTTACTTATTTCTGACATTAATTCAGTACGCCTTCTGCTACTACTTCTTCATCAGCAACTTCACGTGTAATCGCAAAAGCCATTACAGTTTCTGCTTCATCCATGTTGATTACTTTTACGCCTTGAGTGTTGCGGCCTATTTCTCGAATTTCAGAAACGGGTGTGCGAATCAATTGACCAACGTTGCTAATAATAATGGCGTCATTTCCATCGTGAACAAGTTTCACAGCCACAAGTTCTCCGATTTTATCTGTCACTTTAATGTTAATAATTCCGGATCCACCTCTACCTTGAGTTCTGTATTCATTAAGTGGAGTACGTTTTCCGTAGCCCTTGGTGCTGATGCTCAGAAGAGAAAGATCTCCCTTGTCGTTTGCTTCCGTCGGAATAATTTCCATTCCAACAACTTCATCTTTATCCCCTAGTTTAATACCTCTTACACCACGAGCATTTCTGCCCATGTCACGAACGTCACTTTCATTAAAGCGAATACTTTGTCCAAGTTTGGTCGCTAGAACAACATCTTGCTGGCCATCTGATAAAGTTGCTTTAACCAAAGCGTCTCCTTCGTCAAAAGCTATCGCGATAATTCCCGAGGTTCTTACGTTAGAGAAAGCCATTAGATCGGTTTTCTTAATAACACCTTGTTGAGTAGCCATAACGATATAGCGACCTTCTTCGAATTTTCTAACCGGAAGGATAGAAAGAATTTCCTCTCCGCTTACAAGTTGAAGTAATTGAACGAGTGGCCTTCCACGAGCAGTACGACTCATTTCAGGAATCTGATGCACTTTCAACCAATGCAAGCGACCTTTGTTTGTAAAGCAAAGAAGGTAACTCAGAGTGCTCGCTACAAAAATATCCTTGATAAAATCATCGTCTTTTCCAGTATCAGCACCTTTGATTCCTTTACCGCCACGCCCTTGAGCTCGGTAAGATTCTGTAGAACTTCTCTTACAGTAACCTGAGTTAGTAATCGTCACGACTACTTGTTCGTCTTGAACAAAATCTTCGACATTAAACCCTTTATCATCTTCAAGAGAAATTTCAGATTTTCTCTTGTCTCCATACTGTTCAAGCATTTCATTGAGTTCTGCTTTAATAACTTTTAAAAGTTCAGAGTCTGCACTTAAAATTAAGTTAAGCCCTTCAATGTTTTTCTTAATTTCTATAATTTCAGCTATGAGCTTTTGAGTTTCAAGAGCGGTGAGGCGTTGGAGTCTCATGTCCAATACCGCTTGCGCTTGTCTTTCGCTGAGGCTGAATTGTGTTTGCAGCCCTTCTTTGGCTGCTTTTGCATCTTTTGCTTTTTTAAGAAACTCAACAACTGCGTCGATATTGTCTAGCGCGATTTTCAAACCATCTAAAATATGTTCGCGCTCCCGAGCTTTTCTTAAATCATAAACCGTTCTTTTTGTTATGACGTCTTTTCTGTGATCCAAAAAAGCGACCAGTGCATCTTTTAAAGGGAACAAGCGAGGACGTCCGTTATCAATAGCAAGCATGATAACACCAAAGTTTGTTTTAAGTTGTGTCTTCGCGTAGAGATTATTCAAAATAACTTGAGAAGATTCACCACGACGAAGTTCTATAACTACTCGCATACCTTCGCGGTTACTTTCGTCTCTTAAATCAGTAATCCCCTCGATAACTTTATTGCGCACTAAGTCCGCAATGTTTTCGATCCAAGTGGCTTTATTCACTTGGTAAGGAAGCTCCGTAATCACAAGGGCTTCTTTGTCTTTACCAATTGTTTCAATATGTGCGCGGCCCTTCATAGTAAACGAACCTTTGCCGTATTTATAAGCCGCGCGAATTCCAGAGATATTCGAAATAATACCTGCCGTTGGAAGATCAGGTCCGGGAATGATTTTAAAAAGTTCTTCAAAATCAAGATCCGGATTATCAGCAATTGCTAAAGCCCCTTTTAAAATTTCAGTGACGTTATGAGGAGGAATATTCGTAGACATTCCCACTGCAATCCCACTACTCCCGTTTACCAAAAGGTTAGGTAGTCTTGTAGGAAGAACTTTGGGCTCTGTCATAGAGCCATCGTAGTTAGGGCCAAACTCAACAGTTTCTTTTTCAAGATCGGCTAATAGATCACTTGAGAAACGAGTCATTCTCGATTCCGTGTACCTCATAGCAGCAGGACTATCTCCGTCAATTGAACCAAAGTTTCCTTGACCATCAACAAGTGTGTAACGTTGAGAAAAGTCTTGAGCCATCCGAACCAAGGCATTGTAAACGGCTGAATCTCCGTGCGGGTGATACTTACCAATAACATCACCGACGATACGTGCAGATTTTAAATACTTTTTATCGAAAGTATTTCCGAGTCCGTACATCGCATAAAGAATTCTTCTATGCACTGGCTTAAGCCCGTCTCTAACATCTGGAAGCGCTCTTCCTGCGATAACAGACATGGCATACTCTAAGTAGGCGCCCTGCATTTCCTCTTCGATTTTAATATTTTCGATGGATTCTTTTATTGGTTCTGTCGTCATAGTTTTACCTAATTATTCTTACTGTTTTTCTCACTACGCTAATGCTCCCTTTAAAGTAGCAATTGCTTTTTTAATTTCTTCTTCAGTATTGTAAGCATGTGGCGAAAGTCTCAACACCTTGCCTCCTGGCAAAGGTGCTGGCCTGAGAGCATGCGATATTTTTTCATTGTTTAAAGCTTCAGAGATTTTTTCTAATGCTTGTTTAGAATGTGTAATAGATAAATGTGGGCCAGTAAGAGAGCCGCCATAAATAACAAATCCTAATTCTTGAGTTTCGTTTTTTAGGAGTGCTCTTAACTCTTGCGCTTTTTTCCATAATTTATCCACAGAATATTCCGCTATCAGTTCAAGTGCTGGAATTGCCCCTAATACGCTATAGAAAGAAGGTGTTCCTTGTTCAAATCTTCTAACGCCTTCTAATGGAGCTTTATCCACATCAGGGGCATCCTCAAAGGAACCGTAATTTAGAGCTCCGTGCAATACTGGAGCCACGCGTGCAGCTATTTCTTCTTTGATAACTAAAAAACCAGCACCTGTAGGACTACAGAGCCACTTATGAAGGCCCCCACACATGACATCCACCTTCATTTTCTGAAAATTTATAGGATAAATTCCTGCAGATTGAATCACATCTACGACAACAATCGCTCCCACTTTATGAGCAGCTTCTGCAACCGCAGAGATATCCATGAGATATCCACAATCACTTTGAATGTGAGATAGTGCGACAATGCGCGTTTTGGCAGTAATTGCTTCTATGACATTATCTAAAGGCCTCGTTAGGTCCTTTTCGGCCTTAACAACTGTTAACGTGCTGCCTAATTTTTTAGAACGAGCTACCCACGGGTAAAAATTAGCAGGATAGTCATTCTCAAAAATAACAATCTCTTCCCCTTTTTGATATTCATATCCATTCGCAATAAAGGATAGAGAAGAGGAACAATTTGGAGTCCAGGCTATTTGATTTTCCAAAGCGCCTAATAAATTAGAGAGTAATCTTTTTGAGTCATCCCAAGACTTAAATACTTCACCCAGACAATTCGCACCATCTTTTGCTACTAAGAGACTAATCTCTTCCACTTTTCTAACAACACATTTTGGCAAAAGACATAAGCCCGCATTGTTCAATGGAACATGTGTGGGATTATCTAAATAAAATTCCTTTCGGAATGTTTCAATATCTTTTGTCACTCTTATCCACTTACACGTCGAGATTTCTTACTCGAAGTGCATTCTCTTCAATAAAATTTCTGCGCGATTCTACATCGTCACCCATAAGAACTGAAAAAATGTTATCTGCTGCTGCTGCATCATCTACAGTTACTTTTAAAAAAGTGCGTTTTGTGGGATCCATGGTCGTTTCCCATAGTTGTTCGGGGTTCATCTCACCCAAGCCTTTGTAACGTTGAATCGAAAACTTCTCTCGGCTCTTGCCAAGAACAGTTTCTAAAAGCTGGGTGGGGGACTTAAATAGCTCTGTTTTTGTTGGATCTGTTGAATCAGCCAAACTAAAGGGACGTCCACCGAGTTCTTTTACAAAACTCGTAAGCCTTATCGCTTCTTGAGTATCAGGGCTTTCTAAGAAATCTTTAGAAATTTCTGTTTTAAAGCGCGCGCCTTGGTGACGCGTTTCTATCTTTAAAACAAAATAGCCTTCATGTGTTTTATCTTTTTCAATGACATATTCACAATCGCTAGCTTCTTTTTTAACTTCCTCAGCAATTAGCTTTAGAGCTGCTTCTGATTTTAAATTTTCATCTTGAACATGTCCGTCTAACAAAAGAACAGACAGTGCTTTGGCGTCTCCCTTACGGCTAATAACTTTGAAAACGTTATCAAATTTTTGCATTTGCAATAAAAGTCGCTTGGAATCAATTGCAGATAAAGCTAGACCCTTTTGATTTACCAAATGGCTTAGCTCTAAGCTTTCCTCTAACAAGATAGATTGTAATTCCTTATCGTCTTTTACGTACTGTTCGTGTTTTCCTTTTTTAATTTTATACAAAGGAGGTTGAGCAATGTAGAGGTGTCCTCTCTCGATAAGTTCAGGCATTTTTCTGTAAAAGAAGGTTAATAAAAGCGTTCGAATATGCGCGCCATCGACGTCAGCATCCGTCATGATAACAATTTTGTGATATCGAAGCTTAGAAACATCAAAGCCTGCGCCTGATTCTTCTAAACCTGTACCAAGTGCTGTAATGAGGGCCCGAATCTCTTCGTGACCTAACATTTTATCAAGGCGCGATTTTTCAACGTTTAATATTTTACCTCTTAGAGGAAGAATCGCTTGAGTCTTTCTATTGCGTCCTTGCTTAGCAGATCCACCCGCAGAATCTCCTTCTACTAAGTAAATTTCACATTGAGCAGGATCTTTTTCTTGGCAATCTGCCATCTTCCCTGGAAGACCAGAAAATTCTAATGCACTTTTTCTGCGTGTTAATTCGCGTGCTTTTTTAGCAGCCATTCGCGCTCGTGCGCCCTCAATAGCTTTTGTTATAATTCGTTTTGCATTTGCAGGATTTAACTCGAAATAAACAGATAACTTTTCGAAGGTGCCTTTTTCGGCAAGACTTTTGATTTCTGAATTACCTAATTTAGTTTTAGTTTGTCCTTCAAACTGTGGCTCTCTCACTTTTACGCTAATGACACAGCTTAAACCCTCGCGACAATCATCTCCTTCAATGGAAGCATCATTATCTTTGATAAGTTTATAATGCTCACCAAATTTATTTATGACTCGCGTGAGTGCTGTCTTAAAGCCCATGAGGTGGGTTCCACCTTCAATAGTGTTAATGTTATTTGCAAAAGTAAAAATGTTTTCTTTGTAAGAATCATTCCATTGAAGAGCTACTTCAATTTCTGCATCGGGAGTTTTCTCTTCAAAATAAATTGTATCGTGAAGTTTTTGTCTAGTTTTATTGAGATATTCTACAAAACTTTTAATGCCCTCTTCATAATAGAATTCAGAAGTTTTATCTGATCGTTCATCTTTAAGTTTGATTCGTAATTTAGGATTTAGAAAAGCGAGTTCTCTTAATCGTGAAGAAAGAGTTTCAAAACTGTATTCAGTCGTTTCAAAAATTTCGACATCGGGCTTAAAGCTAACGGTTGTTCCGTGTCCTTCAATTTCACCTTCTTGTTGAAGAGGGTGACGAGTAACTCCTCGATCAAAGGCAATGGCATATACGTGGCCATCTTTTTTAATTTTAACTTTTAGCCATTCTGAAAGTGCGTTTACACAACTTACACCAACGCCGTGAAGACCGCCTGATATTTTATAGGCTTGTCCTTCAAACTTACCGCCGGCATGAAGCTTTGTTAAAACAACTTCTGCGGCAGAAACTCCCATCTCTGGGTGAATATCTACGGGGATTCCTCGCCCGTTATCTTCAACGGTAATTGAGTTATCGACATGGATCGTAATGCTTACGGTATCGCAATAACCGGCTAACGCTTCGTCGACCGAGTTATCTACTACCTCCTGCACAAGATGGTGAAGGCCTCGAGAGCCTGTATCACCTATGTACATTCCTGGACGCTTTCTTACAGCATCAAGTCCCTCGAGAACTTTAATTTTCGAGGCATTATATTCATCTTTTTTTATGGGGTTTTCGTCTTGCGTCATCCTATGAAATCTCGATCCAAAATCTTTCCGTTTACTATATAGGATTTGGGTATCTTGGCAAACATTTTGGTAGAGTGATTTGAGCTTCCATTTGACTCTAAAAAAGCCTCTTTTGTGCCTGTTAAAAAAACTTGTCCCTCAGAGGAGAAAAGTCTCTCCAGGAGGGCTTTACGGTGGTGCTCATCGAGTTCGCTCGAAAAATCATCCACAAAGAACAAGGGGTCTTCCATATTTCTCTCTCTAATCCATTGCGCATGACTCCAACGCAAGCCCATGGCCAAGACACGAGCTTGGCCTTGAGAGGCAGAACTCCTAGCTGAAACGTCTCCTATTAGGAGTTCAAAATCTTCTCGATGGGGGCCGTAATTGGTTCTTGCCGTATAAAAGTCTTTTTCGAAACTTATCCCAAGGTTGTCCACATATTCGCTTTCTGTGGGTATCTTTTGGAAAACTTTCCATTTCATATCCACACGAGTCGTGTGGAATATCTCGTGGATAACTTGCTCAAAAACCTTTTTATACTCAGGCCAACTTTCTTCACGCAACTGAAGTAAAGCAACTCCCTCTCGAGCTAAAAGGGCATCCCAATGTTGTATTTGATTTTTAATCTCTTTTTGGAGCCCTTTTTCCCTCGCTACTTTGAGTAATATATTGCGGTTTTTAAGGGCTTTTTGATACGAATAAAGAAGCTCTGAATAACCAGGAACCCCATCAGAAAGCACATCCTCAACATATCGCCGTCTTTCTTCGGGCTCCCCTCTTACTAATTGGTGGTCATCAGGTGAAAAAACAACAATTGGATGCTTAATTTTAAGCTGAGATGCTGGAATTCGTTTTTCATTCAGTAAGAAACGCACTGTTTGGCTCTCTAGCTTCATTTCTACTTGATGTTGATTTCCTAGGTTAGATTGCACCCGAATTCGCACTCCAAGGGCATTAGCGCTCGAAGAACGCCAATCCTTTTTTGAGGAGTAATATCTAAAAGACTCTCCCCTGAGTGTTGCATAGAGACTTTCTAGAAAATTAGTCTTTCCTTGAGCGTTATCTCCAATAAAGGCATTTATTTTAGATGTGGATAAATAAGGGATATCTTTTAGGTTTCGAAAATCACTTATAAAAACTTCTTCAATCTTCATGGAATTGAATAGTTTTCCCTAAGTTATTCACAACTCTGTTTATAAACGCATAGGCATAATTACAATTGTAAGACCTTCGTCGCCTGGAGCTTTCAAAAGAGCGGGCTGAAGGGCTTCTCCTGTATGAACAATGAGCTTTTCATCAGAAAAGTTGTTCAATGCTTCAGAAAAGAATCTTACGTTAAAGCCAGCCTTTACAGAGTTTCCTGTAAAATCGCCTGATATTTCATCTGTTGCTTCACCCAACTCAGGGTTCTGAGTGGATAATTCTAAACGTTCTTTTTGAAAACCAAACGCTACAACTCGGGAACGATCAGATACTAAGAGTGACATTCTTTTAAGCGCAGAGCTTAAATCACTTTTTCTACAGAAAAATTTATTCGGAAGTTCTCCAGGAAGAACTCTTCTGTAATCAGGATATTCAGCATCTAATGGGCGAATCCAAATTTTAAATCTTCCTAGGTTCACTCGGATTAAGTTTTCATCGCATGTAAGTTCAAATTCTTCTTCATTAGTCGATTCTAGAAGCTTTCTTAATTCGATAGCTCCCTTACGAGGAATAATCATTCCTTTCGTAAGTTTTACGTTTCCTAATTTTTCCACAGGAGTTTCCATAAGAGCTAAACGGTGTCCATCTGTTGCTACTGCTCTTAAAAAAGTTTTCCCTGGGTTATTCACATCATCTGCAATTGTTTCAATATGTATACCCGTTAAGGCATAACGATATTCTTCATGACATATGCAATGTTCAGTTTTTTGTATGAGTTTTAAAAATTCTTGAACTTTTAATCTTCCAGTTGAAAGTTGTCCCTTAGGTGAAGTTTTAAAGTGTGGGAAATCATCCGCCGAAAGACCCATTAATTTAAAAAGACTTTTACCGCTTTTTATTTCTGCTCGATTGTTTTCGAGACCTCTAATTTTAATCTCATCAGATTGAGATTCTTTTACAATGTCATAAAGGCTTCTTGCTGGAAGTGCTATACGTCCTGATTCTGTAACCTTACAAGGCACAGATGCACTTACAAAAATTTCTAAATCAGTAGCGCTTATATGTAACTGATCTTCTTTGATATCAATAAGAGCATGATTCAAAGAAGGCATTGTGTTTCGTTTTTCCACAACACTTAAAGTTTTTTCGAGACCTTCTAAAAAGAGACTTCTGTCTATTGAGAATTCCATTTTCTACCCCACCTTAATTGCATTCTTTTACAATGAATAGTCTAAGTTTTCCCTTCCTTCTTCTATTTCTAATTAATAAAGTTGTAGTGAAATATCTATGTATCTATGAATTGTATGACGTAACTCAGTTAAGTTATTGAATTTAATTGAAAAAGTAGGTGGATAACTCTGTGGATAACATAGGGAAAACAATTGGATAATGTGTAATTCAATTGTTTTCCATGACTTATACACAGAGTTTTCCCGTAGTTATCCACAGGTTATCCCATCTCAAAAAGCACAAATAACAAGCCGCACAAGCGATCTAGTCGATTATTTCTTAGTTTCCGCTGAGGGAATTTTCGGCTGGTCTTTTATTGCATACAAAAGAAAAGGGATAATGAAGACACTTTGGAAAAACCAAACGACGGAATAAATATTTTTCATTTCTACTGTTTTAGGACCCAACCATTCAAAGCCGGTCATAAAAGCGAGTAAGCCAAGTACGGCATAAAATGAAAGTCGATGCGCGCGGTTCTTTGCAAAAAATGAAAAAGCAAAAAGAAGTAAATATGGAAAACAAGAAAAGATAGCGAGTAAGAGATTAGGGGAATCTAAATCAACAACGGCATATTCGTAACAAGATTTATACAAAACGACACAAACTGCTAAAAAAGAAATAATAGGAATAATTAAAAAATCTATAAGAGTTGTTTGTTCTTTTTCCATACTTCTACAATGAGTAAAACAGAAATTAGATGGTTTTAGTAAGAGTTTCTTCAATTTGTTGAAGCTGAGCTTTTAAAACAGGATCTGTTAAAATGGCCTTTTCAACATAATCTTGACCATGAAGAACAGTTGTATGGTGACGATTGCCAAGATCTTCAGCAATAGACGTACAACTTAATTTTGCAAGACCGCGACCCATATACATTACTATTTGACGGGCTTTTGCTACTGGAGCTTTTCTTGAAGGCCCCCTGATTTCAGCAGACTTAACTGAAAAATAGTGTGAAACGACGGAAATAATCTCATCCAGTGTAATTACCTTTTGGCGTTCGCCAGCGTAACCCTTGAGAATTTTTTTAACCAATGAAGCCGAAATTTCTTCATTATATATAGCCGCATGTGCTGCAAGCTTTGTAAGACAGCCTTCAAGCTCTCGAATATTTGCTTTTACATAAGTTGCAATTAAATGTGCGACTTCGTCTGCAAGCGTAATTTTATCTGCTTCAGCACGGGCTTTTAGAATAGCAACGCGTGTTTCAAGCTCAGGAGCATCAATATCCGCAACCATGCCCATTTCAAAACGAGAAATAATACGATCATTTACGTCTTGAATTTCCTTAGGCATACGGTCGGAAGTAATTACAATTTGCTTCCCCCCATCAAAAAGGGAATTAAAAATTCTAAAAAATTCGTCTTGAGTCGAAACGGAACGAGATAAAAACTGAATGTCGTCCATTAAAAGTACGTCGCAATTAAGTTGATAACGCTCATGAAGTTCATGTCGAGTATCGTGACGAATAGATTGAATAACTTCTTCAATAAACTTTTGAGTAGAACGATAGCAAATTCGCGCAGTAGGGTTTACTTCGCTCAAAATTCTATAGCCGATAGCTTTTAAAAGGTGAGTTTTGCCTAAGCCGGTTTTCCCTACAATAAAGAGAGGATTGTAAATTCCTGGGCGGTTGGCAGTTGCAACGGCCGATGCATGTGCAAATTGGTTACTTTTTCCGACAACAAAGGTATCAAAAGAATACTTTGGAGTAAGGGCTTCGCCGAATTGAGTAGTAACAACCTTGCCAGAATAACGATTTATTTCGTCTGGCGAGGCATTTGAGGCGTCCTGAGCTTCTTGCGACCCCTGGGGCTGCTTTTCGAGGCTATCAAAAGGAAAAATCTCTTGTTGTATGTCCATCTCAATATCTTTGAGCATTGTGTACTTCTCAAAGTTGTGATTTAAAGGCTTAGCTCTATGAAGCGTACATATCAACCGAGCAAGAGAAAAAGAAAAAAAGTTCATGGATTTTTGGAGCGCATGGCTACGCCAGGCGGTCGAAAGGTCCTAAGCAAAAGACGTAGCAAAGGGCGCAAAAAAATTGCGGTCTCTGTGAGCACTAAAGCGGGAAAAAAGAAGTAATTTGATTCGTTGATCTGGTAGCTGAGTCAAAGACAACTACCAAGTCCGAATCCCGCAAAGTGAAGTTCACAAGCAACTCTAGGTGCAATGAAGTTATTTAGTTTTCAAATGACGACTTAGATTTATTAACTGATGAAAAGAGAAACGACGGCGAGTCCGAAGACTCCTTTAAAGAAGGCAAATGCAAAAAAGAGACCCGAACGGTTTCGCATTGTTAGCAGGGTCTCCCCAAGTTCTTCTCTATTCATGGCAACTCTTATTGAGTGGAAGCAAAACCCCGAGCCGCTACTTATTAGCGTCTCGCGTACCAGCGGATCTTCTGTTTTAAGAAATCGCTGGAAACGTCTTGTAAAAGAGTGGTTTTATTCCGAAGGCCAGCAAAACATTCCAGGGCAAAATATATGGATTCGATTCAACCGTACAAAAACTCTCAAAAAACCCTTACTTTACAAGGATTGGGCTCCTCAGTTCACGTCCGAAGCCTTAAGGCTCAAGGCCAAATTACAGTAACGAAGGTGCTTTTCTCTATATATAGAGTCATTTTAAAGCCTATTTTGCATGCATTTGGCTTTTGTGGGTGTCGTTTTGTACCTAGTTGTTCGCAATATGCTGAGCATTTAATGGAAAAAAGCTGGAGCCCCAAACATTTTCTTCTAATAGCCGGGCGTATTTCTAGATGTAATGGGTGGGTAACTCCTAAACTTACGTTTGACCCCCCAGCGCATGATTACCTCCTAAAGAATAGAATATGAAACGTAATTGGATTTTAATTAGCACCATTCTTGTATTGATTGTCTCATATGAGGTTTTTGTTTTAGGCCCATATAATAAAAAATATGCCCCAAAGCCAAAAGTAGAAAAAACACTCGAAACAACCTCAAGCGCTTCTTCAGAAGCAACTATGTCTGTAACTCCTGGTGCAATTCCAGCCCAGGCCGAAAAGTCACTGGGCCTCAGCGCGCCAAACAAAGGAACGGCTGAAAAAATTGAGATCAACGATACGCGATATTTTTCTGTCTATGAGACTGGCGCAATTGGCGATGCCGTTTTTACAAAGTATTTTAAAAGAGGAACCGCGCTCAAAGAACCTATTCGTATAGCGGATAAGGGGCTTCATTGGACTTCAAATAATCCAAAGGTTCAGGCCTGCTTCAGTTCCTTTAAGCAACTAAGCAAACTTAATTTTGTTGGCGAAGCAGAAGGCGTAAAATGTTCACTCACATATCAGTCTGAAAAATTATTGTTAGCAGCAACTTTAGGTATTGAAAGTAATTCAGAAATTAATGGAGAGGTCTTTTTTGAGACTGAAGATGGGTTAGGTGAAGGCCCGCAATTTGATCACAAACATTTAACGCTAAAGAAAAAAGATGAAAAAGTATCTCACATTAAGGAAAAAGCGTTGTGGGAAGAACCTGTGAAAAGTACGGGGCCCTTTGATTTTATTTCTTGGGGAGATAAGTATTTTGCAACAACCCTTCTTCCAAAGGGGAGATTTAATCCAAGTCTATTTTATAAGGAAGGACTGTCTGAGCAACGCGTTCACTGGGGATTGTCTTATCCAATTCGATGGAGTCCAGAAGAGAAAAAAATATCTTATGACTTAGATGTTTATTTTTCATTGAAAGAACTTAAAGAAGTTACTTCTGTTCGTGAAGATTTAGCGGACACCATAGATTTTGGTTTTTTTGGCTCGATAGCCCGCTTCATGCTTTGGATGCTTGAAGCGCTTTATAAAATTTTCCATAATTACGGAGTAGCCATTATAATTTTATCTTTAGCTATTCGAATGCTTCTCTGGCCTGTGAACAAAAAAATGTTCGAATCTGGCCGTAAAATGAAAGAAATACAGCCTCAAATGGAGGCGATTAAGAAAAAATACGAAGGGAATAAAGATCAAATGATGCAGATGAATAATGAAATTCGTCAGCTTTATTCAAAGTCAGGTGTAAATCCACTTGGATCTTGTTTGCCCGTGGTATTACAAATACCGATCTTTTTTGGCCTTAATAGTGCGCTCTCAAATTCTGTTAACCTCTATCAAGCGCCATTCTTTGGTTGGATTACAGACCTTTCGTATAAAGACCCCTTGTATATTTTGCCAGTTGTTTGGACTCTTAGTTTAATTGCGTCGGTAGAGTTGAATCCACAACCGACCGCATCTCAGCCTGGGATGCCTGATATGAAGTGGATTTCTCGCGTTATGTTTGTGGTCTTTGGATTTGTATCTAAAGATTTTCCATCCGGACTAAACATCTATTTTCTTGTAAGTAATTTGGCTGGCATGTGGCAGCAGTGGCTTTTCAAGAAAAAGAACCAGGTGGCAAGCCAAAACATTCTTTTAGGGAAGGAAAGATAAGAATGAACATTGTTAAATCTGCTCTTAATTTATTTGGAATATCAAAGGACGACGAAAGAGGCGCGGCAACTGCTGTGAATCTTGATGAGTTTCTAACGGGTCTGCCCCCATTGTTGGGTTACGACATTCACTTTGAAAGACATCAAAAAGATGATGGAAGTCATCACATTGAAGTAACGGGTGGGGACATCCTGTCTTTGATTGGAGAAAACACTCAGATTCTTGATGCTATTGCGCACATTTCTATGCGCGTATTACGTAAACAAGAAGGTCTTGCTAACAAGGCTGTTGAGGAAGGGACGGATTTAAGTAAATACCGAGTTACGGTAGATGCTGAAGGATTTAGAGATCGTCATTATGAAGGACTTAAAAAAGTAGCGGAAGACGCACGTAAAAAAGTTCTCGAAAATAACGGACGTCCTACTTATATTCCTGCACTTAGTCCTGCTGAACGCCGTATTATTCACACTCACCTTGCAACATTAGGTGAAGTGACAAGCGAAAGTATTGGAAACGGAACCTTTAAGCGTATTCGCATTAAACTCATTACAGACACTTCTCGCCCACCGCGTGAAAATGGCGATCGTCCTCAGCGCCGCAATAATAATGGTCCTCGTGGGGACTTTAGAAAAGGTGCGGGTCCTAGAGGAAATAATAATCGCGGTCCAAACAGAGGACCTGGTGGTCAAAATCGTGGACCTCGCGCAAATCCGAATGCAGCTCCAGGCGAAGTGAGAAGAGCTCGTTTTGCTGATGAGTATAGATCTGACGAAGAGATCAACGGAAACCGTGCCGTTCCAGATGTTGTTGAAGATGATATCGACGACAACATTGGTAACAAATAAATTTTTCGTTTCTACTTAAATGGATTATTTTAAGCGGCTCGAAATTCCTATTGCAGCGGCAGCAACCGCGCAAGGCGGGCCGCTTGTTGTTTATAGAGTGAGTGGTAAGAATCTTGACGCTCTTACTGAAGAGTTGGGACTCTCTTCTGCTGACGACAGATTAGCTAAGCATCAAAACATTTTTGGAATTGATCAAGGCCTCGTTGTGTTTTTTAAAGCACCAAAATCTTTTACCGGAGAAAATGTTATTGAGTTTCATGTTCACGGAAGTGATCGCATATGCGAATCTCTTATGTCGGAACTAAAAAAAAGAAATGTCATTGAAGCTTTACCCGGTGAGTTTACATTTAGGGCCTTAGCTAACGATAAAATGACGCTCGCAGAAGCTGAGTCTTTGCATGTAGCTCTTAGTCTCGCCTCGGCAACTCCGTTATCTTCAAAACTTGTAAACTTGTCAGAGTCAGCTCAAAAAGAAACTGACACTATATTGTCAGAACTTGCCAATTCATTGACAGCAGCACGTGGTCGCTTAGAAAGCGCAATTGATTTTTCTGAAGCTTCTGAAGAGCAAGCAGGTGACGTAGAGTCCTGTCAGGAAAAACTCCTCTATCTTAATCAGCGGCTTGATCGTTTTTTGACGGCCTATCAAAACTTTAGCCTTACTATTCGTGAGCCCAAGGTGCTAATTGTGGGCGAACCAAATTCAGGAAAAAGTTCGCTTTTAAATTTGTTACTTGGTTCTGAAAGAAGTTTGGTTTCTGACACTCCTGGAACGACTCGAGATTATATAGAGGCGAGAGTTAAACTCCAAAATCAAAACTTTATTTTCGTAGACACCGCGGGCATTCGTGGTCTTGAGGGCGAAAAAATTGACGCCTTAGAAAAAAGAGGAATCGACAGAGCGCTACAATTTTTGAATGAAGCCCATGCGGTTCTTTGGGTGAAACCCGTAAATCAAAAAGAAAATGTACATATTAAAAAACTTCTTTCGAAGCATCCCCTTGTTGTTGAACTTTCAAGTTACGGAGATACAGTTAACTCTTTGACGGCGTTTGATTTAAGAAGTGAAGAAAAAAAACTGAGAAGCTTTTTAGAAAACACTCTTCTAAAAAAACTACATATATATAGACAAGATCGAGAAGTAGAATTTTTTCTCAGCGAGCGTCAGTATTCCCTCCTTTGTGAAGTTCAAGAATTTGTTCAAAGAGCGAACGAGGCTCTGTCAAAAGATCGCCCTTATGAGCTTGTTGCGGAAGATCTCAAGTTAGCGGATAAAGCGCTAAAAAAATGTTGCGGCAAAGAATTGTCGAACGACTATATTTCAGAAATATTTAGTCAGTTTTGTCTCGGCAAATAACGTCAGTAAAATAACAACGTCAAAAGTTTTATAACGCCCCGCCGGGCCATGAAGCTGACACTTTTGCCATTTTTCTGTCAGCAAGGCTCGACTAGTTTTTCTTTGCTAAAATATAAGCTTTACTTAAGGGTATGAGGAATTTTTTTAAAATTTTTGGGACACTAACATTTTTGACGCTTTTTCTGTCGCAAGGACAGAGTGCTACTTTTCCGACGGGGCCTGATTCTAGGCTCACAATTGGAACATTGTGCGAACATGGCAGTTCGCTCAGATATGAAGAGAAGATAGAATATTGCAGCCGCAGTGTGAGCTCATCAAAAAAATGGGACATCATAGATCGCTACGAAGCACTCGGTTATGAAATTCGCCGTTACGGTCGCTACAATTTTAAGATCGATCATTTAATTCCTCTTTGTGCCGGAGGTAGTAATGAGGAGTCAAATCTTTGGCCCCAGCACAGTAGCGTGTATATAAAAACAGACAAAATAGAAGGCATGATTTGTCAATTAATGGCCAAGGGCGAAATGCTGCAAGAAGAAGCAGTTCGACTGATTCTTGACGTTAAGTCAAATTTAGAAACTGCAAACGACGTGGAGCTTGATTTGAGCGAACGCTTGAGCGAACTCAAGGGACTTTCACTTCAAAAACACTAAGACCACTATTTTAGTAAAAATTGTTTAATTGTCATATTCTCTCAAATTTGAGAGAACCTATGAATGTCACAAACTTTTGACGCTGTAGTTATTGGCGGAGGCCATGCCGGTATCGAGGCCGCACGCGCAATTGCTGCGTCGGGTCATTCGGTGGCACTCGTCAGTATGGATGTCAAAAAATTGGGGGCAATGTCTTGTAACCCAGCAATTGGCGGAGTGGCAAAGAGTCATTTAGTTGCCGAAGTCGACGCCCTTGGTGGACTCATGGGTTTTGTTGCAGATAGCGCTGGAATCCAGTCTAGACGACTTAATATGAACAGAGGACCCGCAGTACGCTCCACAAGGATTCAATGCGACAAGGACAGATATGTTCGCACAATGGCAGATGAGGTTCGCTCGGTTCAGGGGCTCACTATTCTCCAGGCTGAAGTTCAGTCCATGAAAAATGTTCGCACAAAGTGGATTCTTCGCACGGCAACGGCAGAAGAAATTGAGTGTCGTGCAATTGTCGTTACAACCGGAACCTTTATGCGAGGCCTAATGTTTTGTGGTGATGACAGAAAAGAAGGGGGGCGTGTCGGTGACGCTGCGTCAAAACAGCTGAGCCAGTCGATAATGGACATTGGCCATAAGTTGACACGTCTTAAGACTGGAACTCCCGCACGGCTAAATGCAAAAACTATTAATTTTGAAAATTTAGAAAAACAGTGGGGCGATCCTGAGCTTAGGCGTTTTTCTTGGAGAGAGCCAAGGGAGAAACTTCCGCAGCTCTCTTGTTATATGACCTATACAAATGAGCGAACTCACGACGTGATTCGCGCGAACTTTCACAAGAGTCCTCTTTTCTCGGGCGACATCGTTGGCCTAGGGCCACGCTATTGTCCGAGCATAGAGGATAAGGTTAAACGTTTTGCTGACAGGTCAAGGCATCAGATATTTCTTGAGCCAGAGGGACTAGATACGATTTCGATTTATCCCAATGGGATGAGTACAAGTTTGCCGCCAGATACACAGCTAGAATTCTTTAGAACAATAGCCGGGCTTGAAGCTGTTGAGCTGCTGCGACCGGGCTATGCCGTAGAGTACGACACCATTGATCCCACTGATTTAATGCCTTCGTTTATGTCAAAGAACGCTCAAGGGCTTTTCTTCGCGGGGCAAGTCAATAGAACTTCCGGCTATGAAGAGGCAGCCTCTCAGGGGTTGTGGGCGGGGCTTAACGTTTCTCTCTTTCTTAAGGATAAGCCCATGCTTAAGCCGGATCGTTCTAGAAGTTATATGGAAACTCTTGTTGATGATTTGACGGCTAAGGGTACGGCCGAACCTTATAGGATGTTTACTAGCCGCTCGGAATACCGCCTTCTTTTGAGGGAAGACAATGCCATGGAGAGGCTTATCGGCCTTGGCGTATCTTTGGGCGTAGTGAGCGAGTTTCACGTGAAACATTACGAAGAGCTATGTTCTGAGATAGACAAGGGAAGAAAGCACCTAGAGTCGCATCGTATTCGAGTTAATAAAGACAAGGTCATTAGCATGATGGAATATCTCAAGCGGCCTGAGGTTACTTGGGAGAGTCTGGGGCAGAATATTTCTGTGTCGGATAGGGCTGTTGAGATACTTGAGGTTGAGGCTAAGTATGAGGGTTATCTTGGTAGGCAGGAGTTGGAGCTTAGCGCTCTGGCAAAACTCAAGGCCTCTTCTTTAGATCCCAACTTTAACATAGACCTTGTTCCCTCCCTCTCCAGGGAGGTTGTAGAAAAGTACAAACTTGCCAAGCCAGCCACCGTGCATGAGCTTTCTGAGATTAGCGGAATGCCCCCCACGGCCGTTTTGCTAATCGCAAAGGCAGCGGCTAGGTCGCGTGGTATACAGGGCCTAACTAGAGATGTTTCACATGAAACAAAGTAACAATAACTCGGACACAGATGTAGACTCTTTTTGTGCAGCACTAAAGGAATACAATAAAACACATCGCCTCATTGGAAATGTTTCATGTGAAACACTTGTCTCTGAATCACTTAAGGCAATTAAGGCCACAAGAGAGAGTCTTCAGCCCTTTACCCTTATGGTTGATGTAGGTGCGGGGGCGGGAGTCTTTGGCTATGCATGGTTAAGGAGCGCAGCAAATAGAAAACTGGTTCTTCTTGAGCCAGATAAAAAGGCGACGGGCTTTCTTAGGCTCTATTTTTCTACTCACCAAAGAGCCAAGGTTATTCACAAGCGCTTAGAGGATTTAAAATTAGAGGAGTTGCTGTTGATAGAGCCAAACGTATCCGCAATATGCCTTGGGAGTAGGGCGTTTAGTTCTAACAAGACACTCGAGGAGTGCTATGAAGCTTCAGGTTTAAAGATTCCTCTCTTTGTCTTCGAAAAAGAATCTGTGAAATACCAAGAAGGAGAGATTGAAAAGACGCGGGATGCCTACTCGCTGAGGCAAATAAGCTAACGAGGCGAAGCGCGGGCGTAGTAAAGAATAATTTAGAAAAAAAAAGATATAAATAATCGTTAGAGTATTTCGCAATTTTAAAACTGTTCTATAGTAAATCTATGAAGGTCATATCAGTAATAAATCAAAAGGGTGGAGTCGGTAAAACAACAACAGTGATTAATTTGGGCGCGTCTTTGGCTCTTTTGAATAAGAAGACCTTGATAGTTGACCTAGACCCCCAGGGGAATATGACAGCTGGGCTTAATTTGCCTAGGGATTTGCTTAAGCAAAAAAGCACCTATTTCTCCCTAGCTGAAGAGGGGCGACTTATTGATAATGCTATCCCCACTACATTGGAGAAGTTAATGGCCGTTGGGGCTGATTCTAACCTGGCTGGAGCTGAGGTAGAGCTCGTGAGTGTGGTTGGCAGGGAGTTTCGACTCAAGGAGTCAATTTCTAGTGGCCTAGAAGATTATGATTATGTCCTTATAGATTGCCCACCTTCACTTGGGCTTCTTACTGTAAACGCTCTTTCCGCAAGTAATTCCTATCTAATTCCTATGCAGGCTGAGTTTTTCTCTATGCAGGGACTTACGAGCATCATGAAGACGGCAAATATTGTTAAAAAGCACCTAAACGCTAATCTCGACCTAGAGGGCATTCTTTTAACGATGTTTGACTCAAGATCTAACCTTTCAAAGCAGGTTATGAACGAAGTAAAAGAATTTGTCGGAGAAAAACTCTTTAAAACACTTGTTCCTCGCAGAATTCGTCTTTCAGAGAGTACATCTCATGGAATACCGGGTGTAGTTTATGATCCTACTTGTTTGGGGTCACGTGCCTATATGAATGTCGCAAGAGAGGTGATCTTTAATCACACCGGAGAAGAGATGGAATTAGAACCAGAGCAACCGTTCTTGCCACCAGATCCAATGGATCGCTTTGCAAAGGTTCAAAAGCCCATTGAACTTCCCCCTATTCAACCCCTAACTCAAACAAAACAAAATGAAGGCGCAAACTAATGGATAACAATTCTAACACTCCAAAAACTCCAGCTGCTACAGCTCCAAAAACGGAACCTAAAAAAGGACTTGGTCGAGGTTTGGCTGCACTTTTGGGCGGCGATGATGAGTCACCATTTGTTTCAGCATCTCAGCCAACTCAAAGCGTCAAAAGTGTTGCTTCGGTTGCGATTCCTCCAGAGGCAAAATCTGTTGTTACTGAGTCAGCGCCGGTAGAGAAAAAAATAGAGCAAAATACAGCTGTACCTGGGTACCAAATACTGAATGTCGATATTGAAAAGGTATCAGCAAATGAGGACCAGCCAAGGCAGCATTTTGTAGATGCTAAAATTCAGGAGCTTGCAGAAAGTATATGCGAACAGGGGCTTATTCAACCAATCATTGTTCGCACCCTACCTGATCAAAGTTATCAAATTGTGGCTGGAGAGCGTAGATGGAGAGCTTGCAAAATGCTCGGAATGACCGAAATACCGGTGATTATCCGAGAGGAATTTGAGAAAGCTGACAATTCTGCCAAGGCTGATTTAGCGAGCGTGATCGAGAATATTCAAAGAGTTGAGCTAAATCCCGTGGAATTGTCTGAGGCCTATTCCAAAATACTCAAAAACTACAATTTTACACAAGATGAGCTCGCTAAAAAGTTAGGTGTCTCTCGAGTGTCTGTAGCAAATACTCTCAGGCTTCAAAAGCTCCCACGCGAAGTAAAAGACCTTATTGTTCAGTCAAAAATTACAGAGGGTCATGGACGAGCACTTCTTGCCTTAGAAAAAGAAGAGGAAATAACCCTTTTTGCTCAGCAAATCGTGGCAGAAGGGCTTACTGTTCGTGAAGTAGAGAGCAGAGTTCGCATTAAAACTCAGGGGCCAGCTGTTTCACAGCCCCAAGCGAACGCCTCAGCTCCTGTTCAAAGCGGAGATGGGACCACAAAGGAAGCTCAACCAGCAAAAAGTGCTGAAATGTTGGCGATGGAAGAAGATCTGCGCGGTATTTTTGGAACAAAGGCGGTACTTCGAGGCAACACCAAGGGTGGGGTTATTGAGCTTTATTACTCAAATGAAGACTCACTTCATCGTCTTGTACATCAGTTGCGAACTGCCAGAAGCACCTAGTATAAAGCCCAGACTTTTGACTCTTGGGGGCTTTTGCTTTGCCTAAATTGCAAGCAGTTGTTTTTACTCTCGACAAACGTCGCTCATTTGACTTCAAAAGAAGCACATATGGGACAAATTACCTCCCTACTGACCCAACTAGGGGTTAATGACACTTTTTTCATCATGTTTGCCTTCTTCGGGCTGACTTATTTTAGTGCTTCCGCACTTCTTACTCGACCGCTTTCCAATCTCCTTGTTGAAAGAGAGAAAAGAACGGCCGGTCGGCAAGAAGAGATTTCTAAAATAAGAGTCGAGCTTACAGAAATAACTGAAAAGTTGTCGGCTGAACGAAGACAAGCACAAGTAGAGGCCAGTCAAAAGTTTGCAGAGTTGCGTAACAGCGCTGTAAACGAACAAAGAAAAATTCTTTCGGATGCGCGCGAAGTGTTTGCAGAAAAAGTAAAGCAGGCTCGCGACAATGTTGAAAAACGAGTTCAAGGCGAAAGACAAAAACTTGATCGAGCAAGCTCTGAATTGAAAGACGACTTAGTTGCAAAACTTTTAGGCGAAAGTAGTGTCAAAGATCGCGCAACAAGGAAGGAAGTTTAAAAATGTCTGGACCGATTGAACACATTGTTACAGCTCCGGGCATTCAAGAATTTTTTTCTTTGATGAACGTAGGCGTTGTTGTTTTGGCAGTTTTGCTTTTTGCACGTAAGGGCATTGCTGAAACTTTTAAATCACGAAGTCAAAAGCTTCGCAGTGATCTTGTTGAGACGAGAGAAGAGTTGAAGAAAATCACTCAAGAGATCGAATTATCTAGAAAATATTTAGCTGACATTGAAAGCGAAAAAAAAGCACTCATTCAAAAAGTAGAAGAAGAAGGCAAGCTTTTGGCAGCGCGACTTGTTGATGAAGCAAAGTTAAGCGCGGATAGAATTAAAGAAGACTCAGACCGAGCAGTATCTGCAGAGTTTGCAGAAATGTTTGAAAAGTTAAGAGCAGAGTTGCTCGATGCAATCATTTCACAGACACGAAATGAGTTTGAGTCAGAAAACCCCCAGCAAAAACTCCACGAAAGACTTATTGAAGGATTCATTAATCAATCAGCGGCTTTATCAAAAGAAACTCAAGTAAATAATCTGGGCCATCCTCAAGGAGGGAACGCGTAATGAGCAATGCTGATATTGCAGTAAAGAGATATGCCAATGCTTTGTGGGAAGCAGTGGGTCCCGAGCGCGCAACAGAAGAGCTAGCTTCTTTTGAAAAGTTTGTTGCACTTTATCTTTCAAGTGACGATCTTCAAAAGCTTTTTTCAAATCCCGCTTTTGCGTTTGATGATAAGAAAAAAGTTTTGACAGAGTTGGCGTCAAAATCTGGATTCTCAAAACACCTTCAAAACTTTTTATTGCTTCTTTTAGAGAGCGGAAGAATTTCTATATTGGGTTCTATCTGCGAAGCTTTCAAAGGAAAAATCATGAGCCGTGATGGAATTAGTTCCGTCAAAATAGAAACGGCCTTACCGCTTACAGAAACACAACAGACAAAAATTCTTTCAAGTTTAGAGAAAGAGTTTTCTTCTAAGTTCGTAGCATCAGTGGATATTGTTCCCGATTTGGGAGCAGGTATTCGATTGCATTTTATGGGACAAAGCATAGACGCAACGTTGGCGGGCGTGCTGTTTCAAATGAAACATAAATTTTTGGCAGAGCAAGCAGGTGCAAAATACCTGACTTCAAAAGGAGAGGCTTAACAAATGGAACAATTACGTGCTGAAGAAATCAGTTCGATTATTAAAAAACAAATCAAGGACTTCGATACAAAACTTGAAGTAAACGAAACCGGAACCGTTATATCTATCGGTGACGGAGTTGCTCGCGTTCATGGACTCGACAGATGTATGGCGGGTGAAATGATCGAAATGCCAGGCGGACTCTACGGACTTGCTCTTAACTTAGAGGAAGGAAACGTGGGTGTTGCTATCTTCGGAAGAGACACAGGCGTCAAAGAAGGCGACACTGTTAAAAGAACTGGAAAAATTTTACAAGTTCCAGTTGGAGCCGAACTCGCAGGACGCGTAGTGAATGCTCTCGGAATTCCTGTAGATGGAAAAGGTCCGATTAATTCTACAGAGACTCGAATTGTAGAAACAAAAGCACCGGGCATTGTCAAAAGACAGCCAGTGACTGAACCTCTTCAAACAGGCCTCAAAATTATTGACTCTCTTATTCCGATTGGTCGCGGTCAACGTGAGTTGATCATTGGCGACCGACAAACAGGTAAAACTGCTGTTGCTATCGATACGATTATTAACCAAAAAGGCAAAGGCGTTAATTGTATTTATGTAGCGATTGGACAGAAACAATCAACCGTTGCGCAGGTAATGGAAAAGTTACGAGCTAACGGCGCCATGGAATATACAACTATCGTTATGGCGGGAGCGTCAGAAACTGCTCCTCTACAATTTATTGCTCCTTACACCGGAGTAACAATTGGCGAGTGGTACCGAGATAACGGCAAACATGCTCTCATTATTTATGATGACTTAACGAAACAAGCTCAAGCTTATCGTCAGCTTTCACTTCTTCTTCGTCGTCCTCCAGGTCGCGAAGCTTATCCGGGAGACGTGTTCTACATTCACTCTCGTTTGTTAGAGCGAGCTGCGAAAATGAGTAAAGAAATGGGCGGCGGTTCTTTGACCGCACTTCCGATTATTGAAACACAAGCGGGCGACGTTTCTGCATATATTCCTACAAACGTAATTTCGATTACGGATGGACAAATTTTCCTAGAAAGTGATTTGTTTTACGCGGGTATACGTCCAGCGGTGAATGCGGGACTTTCAGTTTCTCGTGTGGGTGGTAACGCTCAAATTAAAGCGATGAAAAAAGTAGCTGGTCCGCTTCGACTTGAGTTAGCGCAGTTCAGAGAATTGGCGGCCTTTGCTGCTTTCGGCTCTGACTTGGATCCTGCAACACAAAAGCAATTGAACCGTGGATTAAGACTTCAAGAAGTTTTAAAGCAAGGTCAATACGTTCCTATGGATGTAGAAAAAGAAGTCATTGTGATTTACGCCGTAACGAAAGGTTACTTGGATGCAATTCCCGTGAACAAAGTTAAAGACTTTGAAGAACAACTTCTTGCATATGTTGATAGTCGTGGAAGTGAATTGATGGAAGCTCTTAAGGGAAGCCAAGCCATTGACGACAAAACTGAGCCGCTTGTAAAAAAAGTACTCGAGGATTTCAGCAAACAATTTGCAGTTAATTAGTGTCTATATATAAGGAGACTACTTAAGGAGAACATGTGGCATCATTAAAAGACATTAGACGGAGAATTGGCAGCGTTAAAAATACGCAGCAAATTACGAAAGCCATGAAAATGGTTTCAGCTGCAAAGCTTCGTCGAGCGCAAGAGCTGATAACAGGAGCGCGACCTTTTGCTGATAAAGTAGAAGAGCTCAGTTCCAGAATTTTGTCAGAGCTACAAAAAAATCAAACAAGCGAATCAAAATTAATTCATCCGCTTCTTCGTCAAAAGCCTGCCGTAGAAGAAACTGAAAAGCCTCGAGCTTACGTTGTTGCAATTAGTTCTGACAAAGGACTTTGTGGAGCTTATAATACGAACGTCATCAAGATGGCGTTTCGTCATGTTGCCACACTTAAAGAAACTCACGATGTAAAAGTTATTTGTGTGGGTCGAAAAGTTTCCGAGGCTATGAGAAAGCGTGGAATTCATGCTGAATTAGTGCCAAGTTTTTGGTCAGAACCACTTACTCAGACAAGAGTAGCGAGTATTACAAAAACTTGGATTGAGGATTTTGTTACAGGAAAAGTGGATAAGATTGACTTTGTTTATACAGAGTTTAAATCCGCCATTTCTTTGATTGCTCGTGATCGAACGATACTTCCTCTTGAAGTGTCAGTTGAAGCTGCAAGCGAAGAAGCAGAAAGTGCTTCAAAGGATTATGTATTTAAACCCAGTCGCGAAGAGCTCTTGGCGGGTCTTTTACCTAAACAAGTTGTTCTTCAAATGTATCGTTGTTTTGCAGATGCCCTTGCTTCTGAATTTGGAGCTCGAATGACATCTATGGATAACGCTACAAAAAATGCATCAGAAATGATTGGCGACTTGACCCTACTCGCAAACAGAGTGCGTCAGGCATCAATTACAACAGAACTTATGGAAATTGTGGGCGGAGCAGAAGCCCTTAAAGGTTAAAGGAGCAAAAGGTATGGCAACAGTCGTTACTAATCAAGACAAAGGAAGAGTGTCACAGGTTCTAGGACCTGTAGTAGACGTAGAGTTTGAAGGTTTTGACCTTCCTCCTATTTACACAGCTCTAAAAACTTCAAACAAAGCAATTGATAACCAAGAAAACAATTTGGTTTTAGAAGTTGCTCAACACTTAGGAGAAGGCCGAGTTCGTTGTATTGCGATGGATTCAACAGATGGTCTCGTAAGAGGACAGGATGTTTTAAATACACGTAACCCTATTCAGGTTCCTGTTGGGGAAGAGGTTTTGGGTCGAATCATTAACGTAACAGGCGATCCTGTAGACGAAAAAGGTCCGATTCCCGCTAAAACACACTATTCTATTCACCGCGACCCTCCAGCGTTTAAAGATCAAAGCACAACAGTTGAAGCTCTTTGGACAGGAATTAAAGTTGTCGACTTGCTTGCTCCTTATGCAAAAGGTGGAAAAATTGGTCTCTTTGGTGGAGCCGGCGTAGGTAAAACAGTTTTGATTCAAGAATTGATTCGTAACATTGCAACTGAGCACGGTGGTTATTCTGTGTTTGCAGGTGTGGGTGAAAGAACAAGGGAAGGTAACGACCTTTGGAGAGAAATGGAAGAGTCAGGCGTTATCAAAAAAACTGCGCTTGTATTCGGTCAGATGAACGAGCCCCCTGGAGCCCGAGCACGTGTTGCTCTATCTGGATTGAGTGTTGCTGAATATTTCCGCGATGAAAAAAACCAAGACGTACTTTTCTTCGTGGATAATATTTTCCGTTTCACACAAGCGGGTTCAGAAGTATCTGCCCTTTTGGGACGTATTCCTTCTGCGGTAGGATACCAACCAACACTCGCAACTGAAATGGGCGCGATGCAAGAGCGTATTACTTCAACAAACAAAGGATCTATTACATCCGTTCAAGCTGTTTACGTGCCTGCGGATGACTACACCGATCCAGCTCCTGCAACAACTTTTGCTCACTTGGACGCGACTACTAACTTGTCTCGTCCGATTGCGGAATTAGGTATTTATCCTGCGGTAGATCCCTTGGCCTCTACTTCTCGTTTGTTAACTCCAGAGGTTGTTGGAGAAGAACATTACAACACGGCTCGTGCTGTTCAGAAAATTCTTCAACGTTACAAAGAACTTCAAGATATTATTGCGATCTTGGGTATGGATGAATTGTCTGATGAAGATAAATTAACTGTATCAAGGGCTCGTAAGGTTCAAAGATTTATGTCTCAACCTTTCTTCGTAGCAGAACAGTTTACGGGTATGGGTGGAAAATATGTTCAGATTGAAGACACCGTAAAAGGATTTAAAGAAATCCTAGACGGTAAACATGATGCGCTTCCTGAACAAGCCTTCCTTTATGTTGGAACGATTGAAGAAGCTGTCGAGAAAGCTAAGAAATTAGCGGGATAGTGAGAGTAATATGAAACTTTCTATACTTACTCCAAGCAAAAAACTTGTTACTGAAGTTGAAAGCAGTGAGGTTTTTGTTCCAGGTGTTGAGGGAGAGATTGAAATTCTTCCAGATCATGCAAGCTTTCTTACCGAGCTTGAAACAGGAGTTGTTCGTTGGAAAGACGAAGCTGGTTCCTGGGGAGTGGCGGCTATTTCCTACGGCTGGTTAGAAGTTTTGGACAATAAAATTTCGATTCTTGCTGATGTTGGTGAGCTTGCTTCTCATATTGACGAAGCTCGCGCTAAAAAAGCAGAAACTATTGCTTTTCAAAAAGTTACCGAAGGTGGAATGTCGGATGAAGACTATAAAAAGCATGAGCTTAAGTTAAAGCGAGCCATTAGCCGCCTCACAGCGTCTAAGTTGAACTAAAAAAGTAAAGGATCTGAATATGAAAAAATTGCTAAAAAGTATTTTTGTTCTTTTTGTCTTCGTTTCGGCCCAAGCAAACGCTTTTGATTTTAGAATTGGACCAAAAGTTGGTATTGGAATAGGTGCACCTACTGGAATTTCAGGCACAGATGCTAAGGTTGCAGTTGGTTTTCCGATTGGTGTTCTTTCTCAGTTTGATTTTGGAGCCGTTGGAATAGATTTAGGACTTAATTACCGCTACAGCATTTTCGGATTTTCTTTTAAAGAAGACAACGATGGAGACACTGTTAAAGATACAAATACGACAGCGATTGGTTATAGTTCAGTCGAAATTCCTGTTACCGTTTATTACAAATTAAGAAGAGAACATGGCTTCTTTAAATTTGGTGGCGGCTTAGGGTTAGACATGGGCTTTGGCAAAGTAAAATATGCCTATGAAGAAGATAATTCTACGAATCCTGATGTTGATACAAGTAGCAGTGTTTCTTTTTCTGATGCAGGATTAAAGCAATTAGATGTCTATTTGATTGCACACTTTGGGTATGAGTTTTTGTTCGAAAAATGGGCATTGTCTGTAGATTTTCAGCCGAAATACGGACTCGTGGATAAATTCAAAAGTGGCACAAACGAAAATCCAGACGGCGATAAGTGGCACACCCTTTGGTTTGACTTAAGTGTAGCTTTCTTGTTTTAAGAAGCGCATTCTAAAAAATTAATGTAGAAACCATTCTAGGATTTTTTTAAGGACTTCATGCGAGGTTTTAGAGTGAACTTTAAAGTCTGTTTCTCTGCAGGCAGAGGTTGTGAGTTGAGTTCCCATGGGGACATTAAATTTATTGCAAAGTAAAAGAGAGCCTTCATGAGTCATCTCTGGATGAAACTGTATGGCCAGCACCTGGTCTTTCCAAAGATAACCTTGAGCTGAATTAGGTTCCGCTCCAACGAAAAGAGGAATGCTCTCTTGTGGAAACTCAAAGGCATCAAAGTGCCATTGAAAAAAACTAAGCGTTTCATTTTTAAGACCCAGGAGAGAGGCAGCTTTGTTTATTTGAACAGGATACCAGCCGACTTCAGGTTCTGGTGATTTATAGATTTTAGCTCCCAGAATGTGAGAAAGTACTTGTCCGCCAAGACAAATACCAAAACTTCGCTCTCCAGCTTGAATGCACTTTCTTACGTATGCGATTTCATTTTCAAGCCAGGGATTTTCCTCAGATTCATAAACGCTTTGTGGCCCCCCCAACAATAAAACAGGGCCCACTCCTGATGGCTCTTTCCAGCCTAGCGCATGCAATGCCGGAACAAATGTGCAGAGTTCCACCTCAATTTTTAGTTTTTCAAAATGCTCAAAGAGGGCGTATGGACGCACAATACTTGAATGCTGAAGAATGTAAACCTTGGAAGTTTTCATGAGCGCCTACCCTCATTATAGCGTGATAAGAAATAGGCCCATAGCGTTGTTTTTTGGCATTCATTTCGCAGGTACAAATGTGACCTGAGCTGGGCTAGGGTGGGATTTAAGTATATGGCGAAAGTTAAAACACATTTTGTTTGTCAGGATTGTGGTGCGAATACGGCGCAGTGGAGTGGAAAATGTTTTGAATGTGGGGCATGGAATAGCTTAGTTGAGTTTAAAGAAGCAAAGTTGCCTGGAGCTTCCAAAAGAAGTGTTGCAGTGGGTACATCTGTCGTTGGCGTTAAAACACTGGATCTTTTTGCCAACAAAGAACAACAAAATAGAACAAGTTCTGGTTTTTCAGAAGTCGATCGAGTTTTAGGTGGGGGATTCTTACAGAATTCTATTTTACTTTTAGGTGGCATTCCTGGGATTGGTAAGTCCACGTTGTTGTTACAAATTGCTGGAAAACTCGCAGGATCAAAAAAATGTTTAATTGTCAGTGGAGAGGAGTCGGGAGTTCAAGTTGCTGAGAGAGCTAAACGACTCGGTCTTGGTTTAGAAAAAATAGAATTTCTTTCTACGAACGATCTAGACTTAACTCTGCAACAACTTCAGAACGATAAGCCTGAGTTTATTATTATTGATAGCGTTCAAACCCTTGCGAGTTCTTCACTTGAGTCAAGTGCGGGAACAGTAAGTCAAATTAGAGAAGTTACGCAACGGCTTATGGAGTATGCAAAATCTAATAATTCAGTCGTTGTTTTAGTTGGGCATGTTACCAAGGAAGGCTCTTTAGCGGGGCCCAAACTCTTAGAGCATATGGTAGATGCGGTTTTCTATTTTGAAAATTTAAATGAAGGGGCACTTAGGATACTTCGAACTCAAAAAAATAGATTTGGATCAGCAAATGAATCTGCTGTATTTGAAATGAATCAAGAGGGGCTCGTTGAAGTTCTTAATCCATCGGCACAATTTTTAGCAGAAAGGCAAAGTAATGCATCTGGAACTTCGGTTGCTGCCTTGGTGGACGGTACTCGTTGCTTCTTAGTTGAAGTTCAGGCTCTCGTGCAAAAATGTTTCCATGGATTTCCCAGAAGAACCTTTCAGGGTATTGATCAAAACAGAGTGGCTTTGTTGATGGCAGTCCTCGAAAAATATGGAATCGATTTTTCTAATTATGATGTCTATGTGAAGGTTGCAGCAGGTGCGCGAATAGATGAAGCAGCTGCTGACTTGGCTATAGCTGCAGCTTTAGCCTCTGCTCGTTTAGATAGAAGCCTGCCGAATGATATTCTTTTAATTGGAGAATTAAGCTTAACGGGTGGTGTTCGATCTGCCCAGCACGTAGATATTCGTATTCAAGAAGCAGCGAGAATGGGCTTTAAAAACTTTGTGATATCTGAGCAAGCAAGAGTAAGTTCCAGTGTTCAGGGTAAAAACACTATTAAAAGAATAAAGAACATTTCTCAGCTTAAGGAACTTTTATGGAGTGGACCGATGCGCTCTGCAGAGACAAGCCTATAAAATTTCTATTTAGATTTTAATTTGCATTCCAATTTCCATCACTTGGTCCGGAGGAATTTCGAAATACTGAGTGGCGGATTGAGCGTTTCTTGCCATGAGTGCAAAGAGATACGCTCTCCAAAAAATCAATCCAAAGTCTTTTGTGGGGATGAGAGTTTCTCTTCCTATAAAATAAGTGACTCGGTCAAGATCGCCAATTGTTAAATCATCTTTAATTCGATCTAAAATTGAGGGAATATTTGGTTCTTGCCTAAAACCTATTTTTACAAGGACACGGTCAAAATATTTGTTTTCTTTAATGATCGTAATTTGTTCGTGGTACGGGACAAATGCACTGATTGTGCTGGATACCGTTAAGAAAATATTTTTGCTATGAATAACTCGGTTGTTTTTTAAGTTGTGCATGAGGGCCGGGGGTAAAATATCAGAGTTACCAGTCATGAAAACGGCCGTTCCCGGTACCGTTACAGCATTGTTTTCTTTTATGAGGGCTTCGAGCTTGTCTATATGAACAAGGTTTTTTTTGATCAAAATAGCGAGGAGGCGGCGTCCCTTTCTCCAAGTGGTCATCATAATGAAAATTGAAGTTGCGACAACGATTGGAAACCAGCCACCATTCATAAACTTAAGGGCGTTTGCAGAGAAAAATATAATGTCAACGCTTACAAAGAAGACCGCAAATAAAACAGTTCCCCATAGAGGCCATTTCCATTTTTTTACTGCGAGATATAAAACTAACAGAGTTGTAATAATCATTGTGAGAGATACCGCTATCCCATAGGCAGCGGCAAGAGATGAAGAGCTTTTGAACATTAGAACAAGTAAGATTGTGGCAACACACATGGCGCGATTAATTTGCGGCAAATACACCTGGCCAATTTCATGCGTAGATGTGTGCACGATTTTAAATCGTGGAGAGTAGCCAAGCTGTACGGCTTGCGTCGTGAGAGAAAAAACACCCGAAATGACTGCCTGTGAGGCAATGACGGTAGCGCAGGTTGCAAGAATGATTGAAGGATAAAGAAGAAAGCGTGGAACAAGTTCAAAAAAGGGGTTAACGATACTTTCTGGACTCCGAATAAGAAGGGCGCCTTGTCCAAAATAATTTAACAACAGAGCGGGAAGCGTTAGATAAAACCAGGTCAATCGAATTGGTTTTTTTCCGAAATGACCCATGTCTGCATATAGGGCTTCGCCACCCGTTACAACAAGGAAAACAGCGCCCATGGAGACAAAGGCAGCTTTTTTAAATTCAAAAAAATAATGAAAAGCATAGTAGGGAGATACAGCCTTTAAAACTTCAGGGTAGGCAAGAATTCCTTTAATGCCGAGTATTGCGAGAAAAGAAAACCAAACAAGCATGATAGGGCCAAGGACTTTTCCAATGATGGCAGTGCCTTTACTCTGAGCTGAAAACAGAGCAAGCAATATCAAGATAGTGATCGGGACTACATAGTGTTCAAATATTGGAGTTGCAATGTTGAGACCTTCAATTGCACTTAGGACAGATATTGCGGGTGTGATGACTCCATCTCCATAGAGAAGTGCGGAACCAAAAAGGCTACAAACTAAAATTCCTTTTTTAAACCTTCTCTTTTTATCGACTTGAGCCTGACATAACTCACCAAGAGCAAGGACCCCGCCTTCTCCATGGTTGTCTGCATTTAAAACAAACATCATGTATTTTATGCTTACGATTGCGATAAGGGCCCAAAAAATAAGGGATAAAATTCCTAGTACACTTGCTTCGTTGAGAACAAGGCCGTGTTCTTCAATAAAGCACTCTCTAAAAGCATAAAGAGGACTTGTTCCAATGTCTCCGTAGACAATGCCGAGAGATGCAAGGCAGACCGCCATGAGCTTTTGATGACTACTATTCTGTGATTTTTCATTTTCGTGTGTCATTTTGTATAACTGTTAGGTGGAAGCTCATTCTAGCCATAGGAATAGCTTTTTTCGAGTAATAATAATGAAAGAAAAGAGAAGTGATTTCGCTGAAAAGGCCTTTAGGGGCCATTAGAAGAAAGTCTGAGAAAGCAGCTGTATTTTTTGAGTCTCGAAGTAGAGGGGCTTGTTTTTTGGATCCTTCTTCTACGTTCTCTTAGGGTATGTCTAAGGACACCATCAAAAAGAAAATAGCCAAAGCCCGCTGCAGCAACGGGGAAAGATACCCATTTAAAAAAAGCAATATTCGTTGCGAGTGCCCCCATCGTTGTAAAGGCAATGAGTAGAGAAACTGCTGAGCTCCAGGCGTAAATGAATTTTGCTTGTTTTGCGAAGTCGAGCTTAGAGGTTTTAGAAAAGTTGTTTATAGCCCAGTGGGGAATGCCCTCTGAAAAGAGATCAAGTAAAGATGCTTTGAGAGCGAAGCCCCAGAACGACCAGTTGGCGGCCTCTCCAAGGGCATGAAAAAAAGCATCGTTGTTAAGGTCTTTGCCAATAAAAAACTCAGTAATCCAATGATACTGAAACTGGTAGATCCCCCATTCGGCTGTATACAATAAAAATGTAATAAAACTAACCATAAGTTTTTTAGGAAAGGCTTTATGCGCTGGGAGTTCATCGCTTAGAGTATTTTCTAGGTTTATAGCGAGCTGGGAAATGTTGTTTTTTATGCCGAGCTTTTGAAAAAGAGTTTCACTCCCTTTAAAAAAGTTATCGGCAACGTTGTAGAGGAAGCGGTTGATTTGCAAGATATAGCGTTGTCCCAGCCAACATTCCCAGGCGAGCGCAAATCCGACTAGCCAATGAGCAAGGTGGGGAATGTCTTCTCCCAAGTAACTAATAACAGTGAATGCTCCTAGTGTTGATGCAAAGTGAACAGCAGCAATATGTTGGCTAAAGCGTTTTATCATCCCAGTACGCTCATTCTTATAACGAGTTAATTCCGCTTTGAGATCGGTGGCCATTTCGGAGGGAAGCTTTTGAATTCTTTCGTCTTCTAGGATCATTTCTTCTAATTCACTCGGAGATTCAGGTTTGTGATCGAGGTTGAGATAAAGAAGACGTTCTCTGGGGCCAAATTCTTGTAACAATTTTTGAATAGATCCTTTTGAGGCGGCTTTTGTAGTTTCAATGAGGGTTACTCTTAAGTGACCGTCACCACCGTCCCAGTCTTCAGCGATGTGTGGGCGACGAGATCCAAACTCAAGGTCTTGGCGAAACTCTTCAGCGCTTGGATTATTGGCGGGAGGATCGAGGGAATAACAAGGCAGAGAAATAAAAGCTGCTAGTAAAAAAAGAAGAATTCCTCGCACCAATTCTTGTCTGTTCCTCCAAAAGAAAAGCTGTGTTTAACATGGTTTTATTTTTGGAAGCAAAGAAAAAGCGATTCTTAAACTATCTGTAAAAGAGAGGGATCAAGGCAAATTTCTTCAAGGGAGTTTGAAACGGGATCTTCAAAGCGGAGCTTCCACGAGAAAAGTGCTAATTTGGAGTTTGTTTCTGGGGCGCCATAGAGAAGATCTCCAACAAGTGGGGCTTCATAACTCGCAAAAAAAGCACGAATTTGGTGTCTTCTTCCAGTGAACAGTTGAATCTCATAACAGAATCCGTCTACAAAATGAGGTGCATTCAGCACAGAGCTTTTTTCAATAATGTGTTCTGCGCTGAGGACAGAGTGGTAACCTTTAAAGACTTCGCGTTCTTCTTCGTAGCGTGTTTTTTTTGATGAGCGATAGCGTGAGCCAATAAAGCCACTGTAGTGTCCTGTGGGCACTTCTTTGGTGGAGTAGGCAATGTATAGCTTTTGAGTCTTGTTTGCGCTTGATGCCCCGTCTTTGAAGAGAGAATGGTATTCCTGCCACTTATCTGAAGTTGCCAGTAAGAGAATGCCCTGAGTTTCTTTATCAAGGCGATGAACGGGGAGCAGGGGGCTTGACTCGCCGCGTCCAAGCGCAATTTCGTCACTGTGAACGCCCGGAGGCTTAAACACAGCTGCCCAAAAATCGCCCTCTTTAAGGATTTTAAATTCAGTTCTTGACACGAGTCCCTATACCCCTTTGTAAAGGTTTTTGTAGGTTATGGCGAGTAAAACTAAAAAACCAACTTCGAAATCTAAAATAGCGGCTAAGCCTAAGGCTAAGGCCTCTAAAAAGGCAGCTCCCGAGAAAAAGGCAAAGCCTGCTGCTAAAAAGGCAAAGGTAGTTAAGAAGCCCCAAAAGGCTAAAAAGACGACAAAAGAGCCTCAAAAGGAACCTGCAACTGAGGGACTGAAGCTTGATCCAGCTCTTCGAAAAGGAGCAAGGACTCTTACGAAGGCCGCTCCTATTGTAGCGCTTTCTAAAATTCTTCCGAAAGAAGAACTAGCAGCTTCTTATGAACTCGCCGATAGTGAAGTAGACGACTTTGAAGAAGATGAAAAAGCACGCGAAGACTTCGACGAAGTAGAGGAAGACGTAGAAGGTCCCCCTGAATGGTGGAAGGATGACCCCGCCGCTATTGAAGGCGCTGACGATGAAGATGGTGAAGGCGCAGATTTCGATGATTCAGATGAGTGGACCGAAGACGACGAGTGGGCTGATGACGATAAAAAATCTAGCTCCGATAACGACGACGATGACCGTGATTGGTAACTGAATGGCTTCCAGCCTTTGGCGTCACGATTGGCAACCGCTTAATTTAGCAATTTCTGGAGAGTCTATCGTGGACTTTCCTCGTCTGGATGTTCAGAACAGCAATGATGCTAAAACTTTTGTAAGCGCATACGGATATAACTCTGATGACCCCATTGTTCGTGAGGAGATTTGGCGCATATATTTTGAAGCACTTCATTTTATTCGAAATGTTTTATTAATTGAAGATGAGGCCATCCCCACCAGTTTTTTTGAACGCAACAATCAAAATGATATTTTAAAATTACTTACAGAGGCTTCGCAACCTGATCGTGAACGCTCGGCTTGGGCCTGCGCAATTTTAAGAGTGATGCACACCATCTCACACTTAGATAACGATTTAAGATTAGAAAACTTTCACACTGCCCGCGAAAAAATATTTTCTCAGTTTGATCCTTTTGTGAAAGAGGTAGCACCTCGCAAATGGGTTTTTGGTAAAGACCTCGACGATTCTATTTCCTTAGTTCGTTATCAAAAAAAGGTTAGAAAAGAACGCAACTCAATGATCTTAAAGCTGATCTCTAAGGCGCAAAATGATGTTGAGCTGATATACGATAGCTTAGGACTTCGCTTTGTTGTTGAGAAAAGAATAGATGCGATTCGACTTGTAGAAAAGTTTTTTGATTTAGGGGCAATTTCTTATGCAAATATTCAACCCCGGCGCTCCTTTAATAATTTAGTAGATACGGATCAGCTGCACCGTGAGCTGGACGTGTTAAAAACGCGGGTTGAGAATAATGAAATTTCCACCTCGCAAGCAGAAGAGTTGTTTAGAACGTTAGACCTTCCTGCTCCTGAAACGGCAGGATCTCCTAAAAATCAATTTAGTTCTCAGTACTACAGGGCGCTTCAGTTTACCTGTCGACATCTTATACATGTTCAAGATTCAACTCTGCCAATGTTAGACAGGATTAGAGGACAACTTGGCAAGAGCGAAGCAGGGAAGCGATTCTTAAGATCTTTTCCAATTGTGTTAAGAGAAAAGAAGACTTTTTACTACCCCTTTGAAATCCAGATTACTGACAGGGAATCATATGTGGAAAATTTACGAGGCCGAAGTAGCCATAGAGACTACAAGGCGAAACAAAGACATATGGCGAGAAAAAGAGTTTTAGGCGCAATTTATGGCATAATGGAGACATGAGGGTTAATTCAGCCTTAAGAAAAAGCGGAGCCACGCAGTTTTTCTTAACAATTACATTCATTGGTGTGTTTTCAGCTGCAGAAGCGAAGACTAAATCTACAGAGAGTAGCTCGAGTTCATCTTTGGCAACTTCTGGTGCTGTTGATCCAACCTCTGGAGAATTAAGAGTTTCTCAAATTAATAGTTGTTCGACATTAGACCGCATTCCTTGGGTTCCAAAAACAGCAGGAAAGCGCACACGACGAATTTTTCGAGATGAATTACGGCTAGATAGAGAGAAAATTTTTAGTGTCTGGGAGCTTTATCAGGTTCTTGCCCCAGATGGAGAAGTTTCTTTTATTTTTCAGCGGATAAGAAAAGACGGAAAAGAAGAATTTATTGCAGCAAAGGGAGCCGTTACTGAGCGAATTATGGAAGTTCGTAAGGGAAGGCGTCGTTTGGTGGATAAACAAAATATGAAGCCTCTTATTAATCGCACAGCAATTTCGATGATGCATAAAGATGGGAGTCGTGTAGAGTTTATACCGGGGCAAACTGGAAAATCGACCGTTGTTCTTTTTCCTACCAACGATGCAGGAGTAAGCTTGGCACCCGTGTATCTCAAGGGAATATCTTGTGATAAACCAGAGTCGTTTAATGATGACGACATAAACTCTAAAGACTTGGGCCAGAAGGGCAAAGAGGGACGAGGGTCGGAATCGGGATCAGGATCGGGATCTAAAAAATGACAGAATTAAATACTCTAAAAGCTGAATCCTTAGTTAAGACCTACAACAAAAGAAATGTAGTTGATGGAGTTTCAATCGAAGTAAAAAAAGGCCAAGTTGTTGGGCTTCTTGGCCCAAATGGCGCAGGTAAAACAACAGTCTTTTATATGATTGTCGGACTTGTTTTTCCCAGTGAGGGAAAAATTTATTTGGGCGAGGAGGAAATTACCTCTAAGCATCTTTTTGAACGCGCGCGCCTAGGGGTGGGGTATTTACCTCAGGAACCAAGTCTCTTTAGAAAATTGAGTGTCTACCAGAACATAGCTATGGCACTCGAAGCACAAAAACTTAAAGAGGATGCTCTTAAAAACAGAGCAGATGAATTGATTGCTACTTTCGGTTTAGAAAAGGTTCAACATAGTTCTGCAGCTGCACTCTCAGGTGGAGAAAGAAGGCGTTGCGAAATCGCACGCTGTTTGGCCATTAATCCAGACTTTATTTTGTTGGACGAGCCTTTTGCAGGGATTGATCCGAAGGCGGTTTTAGAAATTCAAAAAATAATACTTGAATTACGTCAAAAAAATATCGGAATTTTAATCACGGATCATAACGTTCGAGAAACTTTAGGATCGTGTGATTACGCTTATTTAATGAATCAAGGCCGTGTTTTCCTGAGTGGTTCGCCGCAGGCCATTACAGAAAGTAGTGAAGCGCGAGAAATTTATTTAGGCGAAGGATTTCGGTTGTAAACTAGTTTAGAGGGAAGGTGTAAATGGCACTTAAGCAGCAAATGAAACAGGCCATGGGGATGACAATGACTCCCCAGCTCCAACAGGCAATTAAGATTTTGCAGATGTCTGTAATAGAACTTCAACAAGAAATTGGAAATGCACTTATTGAGAACCCTTGTTTGGAAGAAACAACGGGAGACGATACTTCCGATGGGATTCAAGAAGCTGCTGCTAGCAATACCCTCGAAGATTCTAACGAGTTTGATCAAAGGGCTGCCTCGTCTGATGGCTCTGCGGATTATGACTTTGGTAATTTAAGTTCCGAAGATCGTTTTTACAGGTCAACACGGAATACTAGCCTTGATGAAATCCCCAGTTATGAACAAGTTCTCTCCAGAGCCCAAACACTTTTTGATCATTTAGTTTGGCAATGGCGCTTGGCAACTTCAACTCCACAGGAAGATGCAATTGCCGAAGAAATAATGGGCAACTTGAATGAAGATGGGTACCTTCTTATGAAGGTAGAAGAAATTGCAGAAGAGCTTAAAGTTGATGTGAGCGAAGTGAATGCTGTTTTGTATAAGATACAACGCTTTGATCCACCCGGAGTGGCAGCGAGTAATTTACAAGAGTGCCTTCTTATACAAGCCGAGATTTTAGGTGAAGACGAAGAAGTTGAACAAATAATCGAAGGATATCTCCCGGAGTTAGAAACAAAAAATTACGCTTCAATTAGTAAAAAAATGAATCTACCCCTACATAGGGTTGTTGAGCTTTGTAAGGTGATTCACGGAATGGAGCCTAAGCCTGGTCGGGGATACAATGTAAGTGAAGCACAGTATTTTGTTCCCGATGTTTATATTGTAAAAGTGGGTGGTGATTATATGGTTGTTCTCAATGAGGACGGCTTGCCACGTTTAAAAGTTTCGACTGAGTACAAAGAGCAGCTTGAAACAGGAATGCTTAAGGAAGAATCAAAAACATTTGTTCGCGAAAAGCTACGAGGCGCCACATGGCTTCTTAAATCAATTTATCAAAGACAGAGAACCATTTATCGCGTGTCGGAGTCTATTCTTACTCGCCAGCGAGATTTTTTTGATAAGGGCCCCGAGCACTTAACTCCAATGATTTTAAAAGATGTGGCTGAAGAGCTTGATCTTCATGAATCAACCATTTCACGAGTAACAACAAACAAATATGTGCATACGCCACACGGCATTTATGAGCTGAAGTATTTCTTTAATTCAGCCATTAAGCGTTCTGATGGCGGCGCTGATTTGGCGAGTGAATCTGTGAAGCAGAAAATTAAAGATATCGTTTCTAGAGAAGACTTAAAGCGTCCTTTAAGTGATCAGGAAATCGTTGAAATGCTTAAGGCGGACAAAATAGAAATCGCACGCCGTACAGTTGCTAAATACAGAGAGGCCTTGGGAATCTTACCTTCGAGTAAGAGAAAAAAATATTTTTAAGTTTTAAAATTAGGGGAGATTTTAAAAATGGCTTTTTTGTTTGTATTTGCGTTTTTGGGGATACTCGTTGTTGTGGCTTTATTTATGGGTGTGGGAATTTATAACAGTCTCGTCGCCTTGAGTAAGCAGGTTGATCGATCATGGTCAAACATCGATGTTATTTTAAAGCAGCGACATGACGAAGTGCCGCAGCTTGTAGAAATTGTTCAGCAGTATGTAACGCATGAAAAAAATATTTTAGATAAAGTTACAGAAGCTCGAACACATTACATGAATGCCAAAAATACAGATGAAAAAGTAAAAGCCAGCAACGAGATGACTCGGGCATTAGGTGGAGTTCTTGCTATTGGCGAAGCCTATCCTGAACTCAAATCAAGTAACCATTTTTTGCAATTACAGGGGCGACTTACAGGGCTCGAAGAGCAACTTGCAGATAGAAGAGAACACTTTAACGATACCGTTACAACGTACAACACGCGAATTGCGCAGTTCCCAGATATGTTTTTTGCAGGACTTTTAAATTATCATTCCATGGAATTGTTTAAGGTGAGTGAATCAGATAAGTCGATGCCCTCCCTTAAAGTTAAAATTTAGAGGTCTTAAGCTTGGCGGATGATTCGGGAATAAAAACAGGAGTCTTTCTAGTCATTTTTGGCGGAGGCTGGCTACTGAACTCTATAAACAAAAAACGAAGAGCGCGTCGTTTTGAAGACCATCAACAGATACCTGTTTCCTCAGCCCCCCAGGGCTATGTAGAGCTAAGTGGTTTTGCATGGGGAGAAAAAGTAAACATAAATCTTGATGCTAAACCTGCAGTTTTTGTTCATTGGTATTTAGAAAAGCTCGTTAAAAGGGGTAAGAGCTCTACTTGGGAAATTGTTTGTGAGGGACAAACGTCGGCGGGATTTCATTTAATTGATGAAACAGGTGCTGTTTGGGTGAATATGTTTAAGTATGAGTTGGATTGCCAGCTCAAGTTTGTTGAGTGGAGAAACGCGAGTGATGTCGCAAAAGCAACATTTTTGGGTTGGGCCAAAGGGATGGCCCCAAGTGATCTATCTTCGAGCGGGGGCTTTTTTTCTTCAAGATACAGAGTTGGCGTTCGGGAGATACTTTTGGGCGCACCGATTTTGGCGCAAGGAAATTTTCAGTCACGAGAATTGCGTCAACAGAGAGGAGTTCTGAGGGGATTTTTAGCATATAGGGAGAAATATAAAAAACTTAAAAGAAATACAGCCTATATGCTTTCTATGATGGATATAGATAATAATGGGGTGTTAAGTGAGGAAGAGCATCGTATGGGGCATGTTTATTCTGCCCAGGCGACAGCACGTAAACTTTCTGTGCAAGAAACGCAGCAAGAAGTTTTAGATCTTTTTGGGGAGCTTCATTCTACAGAAGAACATCCCTTAATCGTTGCGGACACACATGAGCCTTATCTATTAAATCGCTTAAAAAAATGGAGTACGGTAGGTATTTTTGGTGGTGCTTTGCTTTTGGCTGCTGGGATATGTATCCAGGCGCACGAGTTTTTTGGTAGCGATTTTTAAGGATCAAACACAATTGTTTTAGGATTGTTGTAGCTACTGTTTACAAGGTGCCCCCAACATTGAATGACGTCATTCGTGAACTTCGCGCATTTGTAATAAGCGACTTTTAAGGCCGGGAATTGTTAATTTCCTGCTAATTATCTGAATTTTAAGTAACTTTTGTTTCACGCCCCGCACGGCATTTAGCAAAGCGTCTAAAAAAACTCACAATTAACGCCAAGCGTCTCTGCTAGGCTGTTATGAGGAGGACCGCAATGGATAAACCATCAAATTTGCATGTGACAGTTGTGTTTAAGGGGATTGATTCAAGTGATTCCGTAAAGGACTACGCTGCAAAAAGAGTTACTAAGGTATCAAAACACTTACATGAAATGACAAACTGTCATTTTACTTTTATGAATGAGAGAAAGGAGAGCGTTGCTCAGCTCCATATCGTCGCAGGCGACTTTGAAGCAAAGGCCGAGGCTCGTGGAGAAACATTTTTTGCAGCAATTGATGAGGTGACAGACAAAGCGCTACACCAGAGTCGAAAGCATAAAGATAAAGTAACCGATCATAAAAAAGATGACAAAAACAGAATTCAATTCGAACTTGAGGAAGTCGACGAGTGACTTTCTTTTTACTTCAGAATCCGTAACAGAAGGGCATCCCGACAAAGTCGCTGATCTAATCAGCGATACTATTTTAGATGCTTATATAGAACAGGACCCGTCGTCACGAGTGGCATGTGAAACTCTTGTGACAACGGGTCTTGCCGTAGTCGCGGGCGAAATTTCTACACAAAGCAAAAAAGAGATCAACGTCGAAGAACTTGTTCGAAGTGCTATTCGTCATATTGGCTATGATCGAGCCGAGGAAGGCTTTACTGCCGATTCTTGTAAAATTTTGAATCACCTTCATGAACAAAGTGCAGATATTGCAGTTGGGGTTGACCGTGGAGAAGAAATCGGAGCTGGCGATCAGGGCTTGATGTTTGGATATGCCTGTACCGAGACTCCCGACCTTATGCCTGTTTGTATTTCTTTGGCCCACAAGATTTCTTATGGGCTTTCTCAAAAGAGAAAATCAAAAGAAATTCCATGGCTAAGGCCAGATGGTAAAACGCAAGTCACCGTTGAGTACAAAGACGGCAAGCCATACCGTATTGATACGGTTGTTGTTTCTACACAACATCTTCCTGACGTTACACACTCGGAGATTTTTGAAAGAGTTAAAAAAGAAATTGTGGAGCCGCATCTTCCACAAGAGCTTATAAAGGGTGAAATAAAATATCATATTAATCCAACAGGAATTTTTGTGATTGGTGGGCCTCACGGAGATGCTGGTTTAACCGGAAGAAAAATTATTGTTGATACTTATGGTGGCTATGCTCCTCATGGCGGTGGTGCTTTTAGTGGAAAAGATCCTACAAAAGTCGATCGTTCTGCTGCTTATATGGCTCGTTATGTGGCCAAGAACATTGTTGCTGCTGGTTTAGCAGATCGCGCGCTTATTCAATTAGCGTATGCCATTGGTGTGGCAGAGCCCGTGAGTTTAATGGTCGATTGCCAGGGAACTGAGAAAGTTGATCCGGATAAAATTAACAAAGCTGTTCGTGAAATCTTCCCAATGAGACCCGTGGATATTATTAAGCGTTTGAACCTCAGAACTCCAATTTATAAGAGAAGCACAAACTATGGACACTTTGGTCGTAGTGATGCTGGCCTTAGCTGGGAAAAAACAGACGCTGTGAGCGAGCTTAAGTCGATACTTTAAGCCCGCTCTTATACTTTAGTTACACGTAAGTGATGATTTAGTGCCTACGCATTTAGCAACATCTTGCCACTGATTATAAAGATACTCGTTTGTTGTTTGGAAGCGTTCGCACGTTGTCTTTTTAATGCAACGGCCTTCAGTTTCACATTTGCTTCGGCTTGCGCAGTGAGAGATGACTTGCCACTGGTAGTTAATATATTCGTTGAGCGAATACCATTTTTCGCATTCTTCAGTGCAAGAAACGGGGTCTGCGTTTCCACCTCCACCCTCAGCGCTACAAGTAACCGTTGTTACGCGATTGGGATTAATTTCAACAATATCTCCATCACCTAAGTCAATTTGGATTGCATGAGCCATAAGCGTAAATAATCCTAACAGTAAAAATCCTTTTTTCATTTTCTCTCCTCGGGTCATAGGACACGAAAAACAAAACAAAGGGTTAGAATGAAAGAAGCTTTAACCTCTGGAACATGGCGCTGCGCAATGTTTATTTGTTGGCGACAGGGCCAAGCTCTGCTTCTCTGAGCATGGTAATTTTTTTTCTTAAATCTCG
>JAWKOD010000001.1:0-1620 GCA_041391385.1 Bdellovibrionota bacterium | reverse complement strand
CAAGAGAATAAATTTGAGTAAATTTTGCGGAAAAACATAAAGTTGTGATAAGAGAGTGAGCCTGATACGAGCTGTTATCTTAGGTCTGGAATTTCGAGGCAAAAAGGAAAAAAAAGCGGAAATTATATAGATATAATGAAGGTATTTTTTTTCTGAAGTCGAGAGAAAGTCAGTCGCTTTAGACAGTATCTTAAGTTTGTAATTCTTATATTTTGAGGTTTCAGTAAAGAGAAGTGGGTACAAGAATTCTTTCCTTAAGCGATTTTGACTATACCTTACCGTCTGAATTGATCGCTCAGCAACCATTGGCTAAGAGAGATCAGTCTCGTTTATTCATTCGACATCAAGATGGTCGTTCTCAGCATATGCATTTTTTTCAGCTTGCAGACCATTTACCATCTCATTCTATCTTGATTGTAAACGATTCCCGGGTATTCGCTAGTAGATTGATCGGCCGTTTGAAAACTGGGGGGAAGGTCGAGGTTTTCTTGCTGGAAAAGCCTAAAGAGAGTTCTTGCTGTGATGAAAATTCAAACAGTCCGTCTGCGTTTTTGTCTGAAACATGCCAGGTCGAGGCGTTAGCAAAGCCAATGCGAAAGCTGAGGCCGGGTACTGAGCTCCATTTTTCAAATGGTGTTATTGGAAGTGTGATAGATAAAAATTTTGATGAGTGCTCACCTTCATTGACGATGCAGTTTAATTTGAGTGCTATTGCTCTAATGGATTGGATGGATCAAAACGGCTATATACCACTGCCTCCTTATATTCATAGAGGCAGCGCCGAAGTGGCTCGAAATTCTCCCGATAAAAGCACTTACCAGACCGTTTATGCAAATGAACAGGGTTCGGTGGCAGCGCCTACAGCAGGATTGCATTTTACTCCTGAGCTACTAGAGCGCTTGCAAGAAAGAAACATTCAAATTGTCCCAATAACATTGCATGTTGGTGCTGGAACCTTTCTTCCGGTAAAGGAGGATGATGTCTCAAAACATAAAATGCATAAGGAGCTATATTTTATTTCAAGGCAGTCGTGTGAGAAGTTGATCGCTGCAAAGCGTGAAGGCAAGGTTATAGTCGGGGTTGGAACGACTTCATTTCGTTGTGTAGAATCGGCCTTATCTAAGGCCGAGCAGAATGGTTGTGACTTGATGGAACTTGCTGGTAACTGGCATGAAACTGACTTATTTGTGCGCCCTGTTTATGATTCTGATCGCTATAAAAGTTCTTTATTTAGTGGGCTGATTACCAATTTTCATCAGCCTGAATCAACACTCTTTATGCTTATAGCAGGGCTGATTGGTTTTGATGCGTGCCATGAGCATTATCAAACTGCCATACGAGAAAGATACCGTTTTTTTAGTTATGGCGATTCAAATTTGCTGTGGTTCTAATCTCAAGCTTCTTAATCATGTCAAATTAAGTTTGAGATGTTTCGCTCCGCTCAACATGACGTTCTTCTTGTGCTTAATTTTCCGTCTGAGCCGAAGGCGAAGAATCTCAAAAGATGTTTCGCTCCGCTCAACATGACGTTCTTTTTGTGCTTAATTTCCCGTCTGAGCCGAAGGCGAAGAATCTCAAAAGATGTTTCGCTCCGCTCAACATGACGTTCTTTTTGTGCTT